>JAFZGW010000005.1 GCA_017555205.1 Akkermansia sp.
AAGCAGCAAGCAAAGCTTCCTGAAGCCTGGTGGTCATAGCCTGATGGTCCCACCCGGTCCCATTCCGAACCCGGAAGTGAAACATTAGCACGTCGATGGTAGTCGGACGATAGGTCCCGCGAGAGTAGATAGCTGCCAGGATCCACGAAGCCCGCTAAGCTAACGCTTGGCGGGCTTCTCCATTTCAAGCTGTGGCGCGATTTTGTAGCCGAGGTAGTCTGTGTGTCTTGCAGAGTAGCTCTCGTTATTTGCTTTTTTTGCTACTTGGGGTGCTTAGTTCACAGTTGGAGCCGTTTCATATTTGTGTCATACACTGCCGGGTGGGTGCATTGAGGCGGTTTGTCGGGGGGCGCTTGCTGTGCCGAGATTAGAGCGAGCTCGGAAGAATTCAGGTAGTTCTACGCGAATGGCACGCAGAATAGACGGCTTACTGTCGCTCAGGTCATGCTCGGTTACATCCCGATGTGCGCGGGCATGTATGGCTGTTCCCTGAACGCTGTGTGGATGGCCGCTACGAGCCTTGAAGTGCAGATAATGTGTTGGTAGCGCAGGAGGGTATCACTGCCCCCATTACGGCGATGGTGGATGTATTCCGGAATCTGCGCCATTTGCGCGGCGCCGCTTGCGAGATGTCCGCGCTGGGTTAATATCTGCCGGGGCGGTGTTGTGGCGGCTCTCAGCGCATTTACTGTATCTCGCTGCGCACGCCTGCTTCTGGCTTCGTCTACACCCAGACTGGTCGCTGACCCCTCCGCCTGCTGTGCAGGCGGAGGGAGTAGATAAGATAACAGCCGGCCTTCTTCGCTCTTTACTGAGGGCTCGGTGATATTGCCGCTTGCGTTGAATATGCGGGGCAGAGCAATTTACAGTTACTGGTTGTAGCGGTAAGGATGCTCATTTCTGTCATGGTGATTGCGGCCTCTATAACGCTCGTAATGGTTATCACGGCGCTGTCTGGCTTTATCGCGCTCGCGACGTTCTTCACGTTTTTCTCTTTCTTTTTCGCGCGCTTTGTATTCACCGTAATCCCGGCCGGCTTCGAGAATAGTGTTAAGGGTGGAGTTCTGTTCTGCTGCGGGCAGAATTGGCTCTGCGGCGATGAGGGCAGCTATGGCTAAAGGGAGATATTTTGGGGGCATATACGTAGAGACACCACGGAGGACTGTAGCTGCTGAGAAACTGTTTCAGTACGTGGATTTTCAGGGTCTGTAGAGGGGGATGCAAGGATTATTTGCCGGCTTGCTGCGGAGATTTATTTTAAGGGTGAGCTGCTCCCTTGGCGCCTATTTTCCAAAAAAAGGAATCACCCCTTGGTGCGCACCAAGGGGTGAGGAGAAAGAATTTTATGGCGAACTCGGGAGTCAGGTTGCGACCCTTAACCTCTCAGGTTGCCGGGGCTGTTTTACTTGCCGCTAATCTGGGTGTAGGGCATCTTGGACTGGAAGCCGAGCTCTTCGGGGAATTCGGAGAAACCGGACCAAGTGTTGTACTCCTTAAGACCGCTGCGACCGCAGCTGCCCTGGTAGGGAGGACGATAGGTGCACTTGTAGGTGGGTGCCCAGAAGGTAACGAGCTCGTAGAAGCCGTAGCCCATGCGTGTAAAGGTTCGGGTAACACCCTCAACCAGACCCACGGAGTAACCGGCATAGTTGCCCTCTTCGCTGTTCCAGCGGATGACGGTCAGGGGCAGTTCCTCGATGCCGTAAATGATGTTACCGAGGGCGCGACCGAGTTTGCGGGTTGCGGTGTATTCAGACGCGGGGGGCGCCTGGATGTCGGCATACGTCGTGCCGACCATAGCGAGAAGAAGTGTAGAAAGGAGTAAGCGCTTCATGACATAAATAGTGATAGCACATTGTCGCACGTGTTGCAAGCAAAAAGGCTAATTTTTTATTGCTTTGGTGCTATTTTTTTTGATTTCTGCACAAAAAAGCCGCAACTAATGCTGCGGCTTGTAAAATGGATGTCTATTTGGCGATTAGCGGGGGATTTCCATTTGTCGCTCTTCGTCGGTCAGGTAGCAGGCGGGGTCGCTGCCATACCAGTGCCCGTTGGCGAAGGCTGCGCGGGTGCGGAAACCGCCGCCGCACAGGGCGAAGTGCCGGCAGGTGGAGCAGGGGCCGCTGATGAGTTTTTGGCGCTCCTGCGGGTCATCCGAGCCGCGAAGCTTTTGAAGTTCTGCGGCTGAGGGCTCGAGCGAGGCCTCCCATACATCGGAGAATTTTTGAGTCTTGACGTTACCGAGGGTGACGGATTGCCAGAATTGGTCGGGGTGAATGTTGCCCTGGGTGTCGATGTTGGCGATACCTCGGCCGGAGGAGTTCGCACCGCCGCCGTTCCAACTGAGTAGCTGTAGGGTTTTGGCTGCCAGCGGGTTGCCCTCGCGCAGCTGGCGCAGCAATATGTAGATGCCGTCTGCCGGTTGAGTGACCGTGAGTAGTTCGCGGGTGTTGCCGCTGTCGTGCCATGCTTGTGCGCGGGCTATGAGCATGTCGAGCGCGGTGCGTGCTTCGGCAGGTTTCAGGGCGGCTACATCTACCCCGCGACCGGTCGGTACCAGGTGGTAGAAGCAGACTCGCTGTATGCGCTCGCGCTCAATGAAGTCGAGTATCTGCTCCATGCTCTGCACGTTGTTGCGGGTAAGGGTAAGGCGCAGACCGGTTTTTTGCCCTACTTCCTCGCAGCGGCGGAACCCTCGGATGGCACCATCGAATGCCCCCTGCACACCGCGGAAGGAGTCGTGCACGGCACCGATGCCGTCGAGGGAGATGCCGACGTAGGCAACGCCGAGGCGTTTGAAGAGTGCGGCATATTCCGGGGTGATTCGGGTGCCGTTGGTCGAAATTGTTACTTTGAGTCCGCGATTGGTGGCGTGCTCAAGTAGTTCGGGCAGGTGGGGGTGCAACAGGGGCTCACCGCCGGAGAGCAACAGGGCGTTCACCTGATAGTCTGCTAAGTCATCGATGACGGCATGGCACTGGGCTAAATCGAGTTCGCCGGGGTACTGCTGCGCGTGGGAGTCTGCGTAGCAGTGCACGCAGCGCAGGTTACATGTGCGGGTGATGTTCCACACTACGATGGGTTTGCGCGTGCGGGATGACGTGGGCGTGCAGGCTGCTGTGCTGGAGTGCGGGGCATGCGAGCCATGCCCCAGGCCGTAGCGTATGTGGTCTGCGGGCTGCTCGGCTCCGCACCATAAGCGAGTGATGTTAATCATGAGCTTGGAAAAAGGTGAAGGTGGCCAATGTGGGGGTTATGAGTTGCGCAGGGCAACGGGGATATAGTTGCACAGGGGCTCGGCGGCCATCATGTCGCCACAGGTGCCGAAGGCTCGGGCGCGGGAGCCACCGCAAAGCCGGCGGTATTCGCACTTGCCGCATTTGCCGCCTAGGGCATCATCATTGCGCAATTGTACGAACAGGGGGTGCTCGCGGTACAAGGTGGTCAAATCGTCTGTGCGCACGTTACCGGCAGTCAGGGGTAGGAATCCGCTGGGTTGTACATCGCCGGTGTGGGATATGAAGAGCACTCCTTTGCCATCGCGGGTGGGTATTAGGTGGCGCGGGGCTTGCCCGCCCTGGCGGGCTGCCTGCATGAGCACGCGGCGGTAGTGGTGCCCCTCTGTGGTTTTGATGGCGAAGGGCAGCTCGCTGCGCAGGTTTTGCAGGCGTTGCCACACGTTCTCCAGCTCGTCTGCCGTGGGCAAATCATCAGCTGTGGCTCTCCCGGTGGGTACCAGCACAAAAACGCTCCACACATCGGGCTTAAGTTCGCGCATGAGGTCAACGAACCCGTTCAGCTCGCACAAGGTGCTCTTGGCCAGTGTGGTATTGATTTGAAGCTGTATGCCGGCCTCCATGGCCGCACGGGCTGCCTGCAAAGTGCGGTCGAAGGTGTGCGGCACACCGCGGAATCTATCATGGCTTTCGCGGGTTGCGCCGTCGAGGCTCAGGCTCATGCTGACTACGCCGGCTTTTCGCAGGGCGTTAAAGTCAGCATGTACCAGCCGGTTAGTGGCTGCGGGGCTCAGGGCCACGCGCAGTCCGCGCTCGGTGGCGCGGGTTATGAGGTCGCAGATGTCGGGGCGCATCATGGGGTCACCACCGGTGAGCACCAGCATGGGCGGCGCCAGTTCCGCGATTTTATCCACCAGGGCCAGCGCTTCCTCATGGTTAAGCTCTTGCGGGTGAGCTTGCGGCTGAGCCACGGCTCGGCAGTGCTTGCAAGCCAGTGCGCAAGCCCGTGTGACCTCCCAAAAGAGGATAAACGGGCGCTCGGCAAAGTCAACCGTGGGGAAGTGCGGGTGGGTGGCCATGGTGTGTGGGGCCTTTACTGCTTGGAGAAGCTCTGCAGCAGGGTCTGCAGGGCCTGCACTTGCTGCTGGCGGGTGGTGTTTGTAGTGCTGGTGCCGGTGGAGAGAGTCTCGGCATTGTAAGTGGTGCTGCCGGTGAGCAGGCTCTGCAGTTTGCTGACGGTGCTCTGAGCCAGGCATTCTGTGTATTTCTTACCGCCCTGCCAGTTGTTGAAGGTGAAGCGGGCATAGGAAGGAACGGCGTTCTCGCTCTTCGCTACACGCAGGCGCTGGAAACCGCGGGAGAAGTAATCGTACTGATCATCTGCACCGTAATATTTCATCTCGGTCAGCTCGTCGGAGTTGATGAGGGTGGCTGTGGTGGGGGTGAACAGCTCGGTGCGGCTCACGGTTTTCACTGCGCAAGAGCTCAGTGCCAAGGCAAGAATCATGACGGGAATCAGTTTCTTCATAACGCGCGCCTATATACCACAGTCCTACTTTTCAGTCAAGCCGAACTTAGTGCCACTTTTGACTTCACATCGTCAGCAAAATATGCTTTAATGGCGGCAGTATGAGTGTTGGAGATGGGCGAGAGGGAAAAGTGCGCGCCGCGCTGCACGGTAAGGGGCAGCTCGGTGGTAGCTTGGCCGGGCTCAGTCTGCCCCGGCAGATTGTGCATATTGCGCTTTGGCCGTTGTTGGAGCAGGTGCTCAGCTTCATCTGTGCCTCTACCTCGTTGTTCCTTGCTACGCACATGGGCACTGCCGGGGAGGTTACCGAGCAGATTGCCAGTGGTATAGGTGTGACCGGCTATGTGATGTGGCTGGGCTTTCTTATGCAGGGTGCGGTGGGTATGGGTGCCACGGCTATTGTGAGCCGTATGACGGGTGCCCGTAAGTTCGGCGAGGCCAACTATGCGGCCAATCAGGCAGCCGTGCTGGGGTTCTTGGCCGGCGTGCTTTCGGCTGTGCTCATGTACCTGACGGCTGATTTTCTGGTTACGCGCGCGCTGACGTTGAGCCCTTATGCGCAGGAGGTCGCGCTTACCTACATGCACACCGGCTGCTGGGTGGCTATTTTCTCGGGCGTGGTATTTGCGGTGAATGCTGCACTGCGCGGTGCAGGGGATACCCGCACCCCGTTCCTTATTATGCTGGCTGTGGATGGGCTCAATATCATCTTCAGTATATTTTTCGTGCGTGTGCTGGGCTTGTTCATTGAGGGCTTGGCACTGGGTATGATTGCCGGCATGGCAGTTGCTGCATCCATACTGGTGGCTATATTGATTCGCCGTTCGGTAAAGATGACGCGACTGATGTCCGCCGCTGCTGCCGACGGGCCGGATGCTTACGCCGCCACCCAGGAACCCACCTATGTGCCGCCGCTTTACCTGAGCTTGTGTTCGCTGCTGCCCGACCTGCGCAGCATGTACCGCATTCTCAGCATTGGTCTGCCGCAGGCGCTTGAAATTGGCGGTATATGGTTGATTCAGATTTACGTTTTGCGTGTGATTTCCGGCTTGGGGGATGCCTACGTGGGGGCGCACAATATTGCCATTCGTATAGAGAGCATGAGCTTTTTGCCCGGTTTTGCCATAGGTATGGCCGGAGCCACACTGGTGGGGCAATACCTTGGCACGGGGAGTGTGCGCATGGCGCTGAGCACTATCCGCAAGTGCGTGCTTTACAGTGTGGTGTTCATGAGCCTGATGGGCGTGGTGTTTTACTGCGTGCCCGGTGTGTTTGTCGAGATTTTTGCCTCGAATTCGGAGGGGCTCATGCGCGCAACCATCCCGGTGGTGCAGGTGTTCCTGTTGGCCGAGCCGTTTTATGCCGCCATGCTCATGCTTAAGATGTGCCTGCGCGGTGCCGGTGATACCCGGCGGGTGATGTATGTCTCCTACGGCTGTATGGGCTTCTTCCGCGTGGGCTGCCTGTTCCTGTGGACTACCTTCTGGCCCGATTCGCTCTCCCTGGTGGGTATATGGCTGCTTTTCACTGTGGATATGGCTGTGGAATACTGCATACTCGACCGCTTGCTCTGCGGGCTCAAATGGGCTCGGCGAAAAGTGTAAAAAAGAGCGGCGCGGGCTTTGCCGCGCCGCGTCGCTTTTATTGGAAACTCCTATTGAAATTCAAGGCCGCATAGCGCCAGCCATCTTCAATATCGTGGGGTGTTATACCCCGAGTTCGGTGCGGATAACTTGTTGAATCGCTGCTTGTGTTTCTTCTATACTGCCATCGGCTTCTATGCGGAAGAACCAAGGCATCTCCATCGCCGAATAAATGGCTGCGCAGGCCTGCAAAAAGGGTTCGTTTTCGAAGGCGTCTTTGCCGTTACCTCGGGCGTTCATGCGCTCCATGGCAGTTTCGACCGGTATATCAAGCCAGAAGGCAACATCCGGTATCGTGGCGAACTCTTCGTTCATCTCGCGTATGTCTTCCACATTCACACCGCTGGCACCCTGGTATGCCATCATCGACAGGTAGTAGCGATCCAGCAGTACCCAAGCACCGCGCTCCAACGCCGGCTCAATAAACTCCCGCACATGTTCGCGCCTGTCTTGCAGCAGGCAATTGATTTCTTCTTCAATCCCCAGTCGCTCACCGCTCAGCGCCGCATGGCGTACCTTCATTCCCCACTCGCCGCGAGTTGGTTCAAAATCTGTTACAACTTCTTTTCCCCGCTCACGCAGGTACTCGGCCAACAGCTTAATTTGGGTTGACTTGCCCGTGCCGTCTATGCCTTCAAAGACGACCAGGCAGCCCCTTAGGTGAGGTGAATCCGGTTCCATAGCAGGCATGAGCCTAGCACACGCCTGCTCACCGTGCAAGTCTAAAATCATAAAATTATTTCCTTCCTGCATCTAAAAACGAAAAGGCGCACCATTTCGGCGCGCCTTTTCTTTAAAAACTTCCCAGACGAAGCAGTGTTAAGCCTCTACAGCGGGGGTTACGGCAGCAGCGGGAATCTCTTCCTTGTTGGTGAAGCGCCACTTTACCTTGTTGCGCTTGCCGGCGGAGCGAGCCTTGCGGCGCTTCTCATCCATGGGGCTCTCGAAAGCGCGGCGGCGGCGCATTTCTTCGAGGATACCCTCGGTGTCGAGCTTTGTCTTCAGGCGCTTAAGAGCGCGGTCGATCGGTTCTCCTTTACGTACGATAACGGAACGCATGATGTGTGTTGTTGTTGTTGATAATTGTCCGGGAACGGGCAGGCAGCATACAGTATTCCACTCGCTCTGTCAAGTTTTTTATCATCCTTTTGTCATTTTTTTTGAGCTTTTTTGTCTTTTCAGCTTCTTTCTTGCCGTCGGATAGCCCGTTTGGTTGTTCAACCAAGGGAACTCTCATCAGATTGCCTTTATTAAGATCGGTACTGAGCTGACTTTGTTCGTCGGTGGTGTTTCCGTCACTGCTACCCTGTGCAGTGCAAATGCTTACAGCGGTACCATTGACAACAATCCGGTGCGCTCTGAGCATGTTAAATACTACACAAGCCGGTACTTTTTGAACTTAGCCCTTGAATACCCGGCTTATTTTTGCTAGCATGGCAGCGTAGCAAATACAATTCCTCGCACTATGAACCTGAGATTTTTTTTGCAGCCGCTGCTTATTGCTGTCGCAGCCCTGAGCGGGCTTACGGAAGCCGCTACGCCTACAGTGGCGGACGTGCAAGAACCGCCGATGAGCTACAAGGGCGCCCCCTATCTTCTTTGGTTGCTTGCTCGTTGGAATGATACTATTGTGCTTGCCGAATTGATGGAAGAAACGGTACAACCGGTGCAGCGGGGACTATATGAGCCGCACACCATCAAGGTGCGTGTGCTGAAGACGATTAAGGGCGCACCGCTCCCGGATACATACTTGCTCTATACCGTGGTGCTGGAGGTTGACAAAAAGCCGACCAAGCACCCCGGTACCTATCCCCTGAGCGGGCAGTTGCTGCTTGGGTTCAATCGCCAAAATCTCAACACAAATATTTCACCCGATATCCGCCACGCCGGCGATTTAAGCTTCTCCAAGCTCAATCCCAACGCACTTCGACACCTGCCCATGGTGAAGAAGGATTACCCCGAGCTTTTTGAGTAAAAGCGAGCTTAAAGTTTTTTTATAATTTCGATTTATCATACCTTTGGGGTAATCTTCGTAGACAACGGCAATGGCACTGCTACTTACAGCATTACCTTGACAGGTGACTACAATATCGAATTGGGCGATGCCGCTATCAAGAACGGCGAGTCCTTCACGATGATTGTTGAAACAACGGCATCCGGCTGGGCAAATCAGTACGGTACCGGGCTGGTTTCCACTTCAAATCCTTATGGCGGCTCCAACGGTGCCGATAACTTCCGCATGTATTTCGGTCGCCCCGGGCACAATAACGAGCCGGTTGTTTTCGGTTTCAATAACTGGGAGTATAATAGCAGAGAAGGTAAACTGACAGGTGTAGATATGACTGCAGCTCCGGTTGCTCCCTCTCAGGATACACCGCTGACTCTGGGTATGATTTTCACCTATGATGGCTCTAAGGTCGTGGTTACCAATTCTGAGAACAGTCAGGTGAAGTTTGCTATCAACGAAAACCATATCGTGAGCTCTTTCAATTTCTCAACACTGACCAATACGGGTGCTGCTTCCATGCCGAATGCTGAGACCTTCATCAGCATTACGAAGGCCTACACCGCCCCGGTTGTTCCCGAGCCCACGACTGCCACGCTTTCCCTGCTGGCTCTCGCCGGCTTGGCCGCTCGCCGTCGCCGTAAGTAAAGCTAAGCACTGGTAAATTCAAAATCCGCTGCTCTTTTCACGGAGCAGCGGATTTTTCTTGAAGTGTATCCGAATGTATGGGGACGTGCTTTTGTTGCTTTTAGTCAAATCCGGCACATTCGGCGCCCGAAGAGCGGGCTATATATATTAGAGGAAGTTGCCCGAGAACGAGCCATTGCTGCTGGTGCGGCCGAAGATGGCGGCATCCAAGAGCTGGCCGGCGGCACGGCGATTGGCGTGCGATTTACTGCCGGAACCATTGCAAGCCGGGCAGGTTACCTCTCGCGTGCGAGTTTCATAGTAGCGCGTGGTTGCATCTTCGCCCACATAATGCTTGTATGTTTCGGTATTGCTACCATCGCCACCGCAATGGGAGCAGGAATCTGACCCATGATTGCCGCGGTTTCGATAGGCACTACTCGTCTTTTGCTGACTTTCCACAAACAGCGAAACAGGAACGGCAACGGCAATGCCGGCAATTACCAATGAGTTCTCCACCAAGGTGACGGGCAAATCCACGCACAGCCAGTCAAAGCCACCGGCGATATACAACTAAGGCGCTGCAGATGATTTCTGCTGCCACACCTCGGCATATTTACCTGCATCTTTAACGATGGGCATCGTGGTGCATCTGCTTTTGATTCTCTCCGCAGTCTCGGCCTTCCTGATTCTAGTCATTTCGGTTGGTGCGTCAGGTCCTTTGGCTTTACCGGTAAGGTACATAGCAAAGTCCTTCGGAATTTCGAACAAGTCTTTACCTCGCGCCTGTAATTTGGGCTCAGAATCATCGGATTCTTGATCAAATGCAGAGTACTGAGTCTTCACCGGATCCCCCATGCGGAAACGAGTCAGCTCCACATAATAATCCTCACCATCAGTGTAGACCACTTGGTTCTTATTTGCCCCCAATTCACGAGTGACAGACGTTGCTTGGTAGGAGGCTTTGTCGAAAATGTGGCCGGCAGAGTTAAAATAGCAGCTATTTATCAACATGGTGCTGCTAAGAGCAACCCCGACTAAGAGTTTACTTTTCATTTCGGTATTTCTATGTTAAATATGCAAGTAACAAAGGTTAGAGAGTGAACCTTGCGGACTATCTTACAGCATTGAGAATACAGAGTCAAGATGAAAAGAGGCTTCCCGAACTTTTTGAGTATAGCTGTCCAAAAAGCGATCTAAAGAAAGAGGGGGGGATGAGGAGAAAAATATCAACGAAATAAAAGAAAACAAAAATGGAGATTGAGTTCTGGGGTGCCAGCTACTAAACTGGCGGTGCAAAAAAAAATGAACCAATCTCCGAACATGAACCTACCATTGTGTGCACAACTTGTCAATGATTTGATAAGCCATACTGCATTTTCTGGGTCTGTTTCAAATCTGCTGGTAGTAGAAATGACCAATTTTGTGTTTCCGTTGGAGTCTCAGGAAGTATATTTGGCGCAGTTACAAGAACAGGTTCCTCACATCAAACAACCCGCACGCTTTGGCTTCTATCCGTTTGATTGCGGCATTGACCGATTCTATACGAGCCGAGTTTATCCTGTAACAAATACCATTTATTACCTCGTTAAATTGTTCACTGATCCTCTTTGCAAAGATGCGTAATATCTTCACTTTGCTTTTCATACACATCTTTATCCAGAGAATTAATCGTAGCGTAGCGGTGTTTACATCTCTGGTTTGAAAAATCTGTCTGAATTGTTCTTTGAGCAAATAGCCTATGTACAAATCTCGATTCA
>JAFZGW010000032.1 GCA_017555205.1 Akkermansia sp.
CAAACGGATACAAGCCAAAGCGTGCGGGTTGTTTGATGTGAGGTACCTGTTCTTGAAACTGCGCCAAATATACTTCCTGAGACTCCAACGGAAACACAAAATTGGTCATTTCTACTACCAGCAGATTTGAAACAGACCCTTTGATAAAATAAGTCGATATTTTACGCTTGCAAAAAAAAATAAAAAAAGGTAGAATAAGTGATGATGAAAATGAATCTCCTGCAAATATGGGTGCTTGGAGCGCTGGCAATTCCTGCCGTAGCGGCCGATGAGCTGCTGCCCTGGTTGGAGCGCAGTAATGCAGTATTTTCGGTACATGAGGCCGCCGCTGCTGCTGATATGAATGCCTTGAGAATAGCCGCCGTGGATAAGTCCATGTTAAATATGCCCGATGAAATGGGTAATACTGCGCTGGATATCGCCGCCGCTGCCGGTCATGTGGTGGCGGTACAGTATCTGATAGGAGCCGGAGCTGCAGCAACGGAGCACACTCTTTCAGTCGCTGCTACTCCTGCAATCAGAGAGTTGGTGATGGGCTCGGTGATGAAGCGCCGATTGGAATTGCAACTTTGTGAAGGTGTGGCAAGCCGAAATGTGACCGAAGTGCGTAAATTATTAGCCATGGGGGTGAGCCCCAATGCTCTTACTTATGACCATCAGATGTCGGTGCTCATGATGGCCGCCGGCGATGCTAAAATTGACATGGTGAATATATTGCTCGAAAATGGAGCTGATCCTAACTATGTGAACACCCAGAGCAAGTCAGTGCTGCATATCGCTGCAGCATACGGAAGTGCCGATGTCGTTACTAGACTGCTCGCTGCCGGGGCGGAACCTATGGTGCAGGGGAGCAATGGTGCAACACCTTTGCACGATGCCGTGTGGTCACATAATACAGAAACGGTGAAAGCTTTGCTGCCTGCTTATCGTGCTCAGAACTTTAACCCGGATGGCCAGCGAAATGGCTTTCCTATAGTTATGGCTGTGAGAGACGGCAATCAGCCCATTGTTCAATTGTTTCTTGCCGCCGGAACTAACCTGCGACATGAGCAATTTATTAAACAGTCTCCCTTGATAGAAGCCGTGCTTTATAGTAGAGAGGAAATTGCCCGTTTGTTGATTGCTGCCGGTGCAGACCCTGACGCTCGAGATGATAAGGGCAAGTCTGCCCGCGATTATGCTGAGCTCAAAAAGTTGAATCTTTTTAAATAATAAATTAAGCTTTATTAAAAATGAAGAAAATTAAATGCCTGATAGCGATGCTGTTTTTGGGGCTGTTGCCCGTGCAAGCTGCGGTGCCCGTAGGCACCGACTTTAGCACCCTGAACAGTGCGGGTGATATGGAGAGTGCCTACCGCAATCGTACATATTGCGCCTACCGCCCAATTTCGCAGCTTCGTGAGCAATTGCATTGCAACAACTACTCACACTTTGAGAATCCGACGGGGATTTATTTCCGCCGTGGGGAACAGGTAACAGTTACTGTAGAGGGGGATGCCCCTCGAGGCCTTGCTCTTATTATACATGATTTCGGGCGCGACGGTGACCACGCAGTTGTGAAGTTACAGAGCGGGGTGAACCGCTTTTCAGCACCGGCTCATGGGCTTAGTTATTTGGAGTACCGTGCCGAGGAACCCGCGCAGGCACCCGCACTGCGAGTGCGAGTAGAAGGAGGGCTGGTGAATGGTGTGTTTACCCGGCATGATGATGCTGCTACTTGGAAAAAACTGCTTGCCGGTGCTAAGTGCAATATACTTGATATAGTTGGTGAGCGAGTACAGCTGGCATACAATGTAGATGGTCTGCGTGAGCATTGCCCGGAGCGTGGGCCTGAACTTCTGGCTATCTATGATAGTGTTATCCGCATGGAGCAGGAGATGCTCGGGTGGGATAAGTACGGAGTTCACCCCGGCAATCACATTCACGGTCGTGTGCAATGGGGCGGTTTTATGCATGCAGATGGTATTGGTTCCGCCTACGTATATAGTGCGATGAACGAGGTTGCCAACCCTGATTCCCTGCATCAATCCGTTTGGGCAATAGCTCACGAGTTCGGCCACATTAACCAGTGCCGCCCCGGTATGATGTGGGCAGGTTCTCAGGAGGTTACTAATAACATATTTTCGGCGTGGTGTTGCTATAGCATCAACCCCAATAATTGCCGATTGGAGCACGAGGTTACACCTGTTATCGGTTCGCGTACTCCTATGCGCGGCGGACGAATGGACTGTTATGTGAACAATGCGATTGTCAATCGCCAGCTCTGGCAGTTCCAGTCAGGCCCGGATAATGGTTTGCGCAATGTACCCGGCGCACGAACAGGCGACCATTTTGTGAGCCTTTCTCCCTTGTGGCAGCTGCAGCTTTATATGGCTGTTGCACGCGACAAAAAAGACTTTTACGCAGATATTCACCACCTGGCGCGCACAGATGCTGCGGATTCACCACATGGTAAACTACGTTTGCAGTTTTTCACACGGGCATGTGATGTGACAGGCTGGGACTTATCGGACTTTTTTGTAAAGGTCGGCATTGTTGCGCCCATGAATCGCTATGTTGAGGACTACCAGTCGCACATGGTTACTATTACTCCCGAAATGTGTAAAAAGGCAATCGAGCATGCCAGAAAATACCCCAAACCGGACAGCTCGGTTATTTATTACATCAACGCGAATAATGTGCACATATATCGGGAGCGTTTGGCCGTGCAACCCTCACCCGATTATGTTCCCGAATTCCGCAAGGGGCGCGTGACTATTCCTGCAACCGTGTGGCAAAATTCTGTCGCATTCGAGGCCTATGATGAGGAGGGAAACTTGTTGCGCATTGCTCTGCGCGGCCTCAATCACAAGGATAATGCTACCACCGATCTCATTTGTCCCGCCGGTACTGTTGCTATAAAAGCTGTGCAGTGGGACGGCACTCGCTATGATATGTGGTCTATGTAAAATAGATTGATATTTCAAACCACTTAAAACCCCCGTCGGCTTGTGTGCCGTGCGGGGGATTTTAGTGGTTTGAACAAAGAAATTACCTACTGTAGGTATCGATGAAGTGGTTGACCCCATCTTCGAAGGCCATGGTTTTGACCATGTGCTCGATGGCAGGGTGTTTAAATCCAACAACCTCGGGGTAGGACATGTAGTCCCCATAAAAAAATTGCAAGTGTTCCCGAGTTTTATTCGGGGCGTAGAGTTCATGCCCTTCAAACGATATCTTGCGGAGCGGGAAGATGTGGTCGTATGCAAAAGCTGTATTCGGCGCAAAGGTAACAGCCGGCGAGAAAAATATGCCCGGGGTTTCTTTTTCCGTTCCGGCTTCGTTGCCCTTCCGAATTTCAGTTTGTATTTTTTGCTGAATTTGCTCGTCCGTGTAGTTGATATAGGGAGGTTGAAGAACTACAGACTTCTTGAATTGAGCAATGCGGTGAGTTATCTCCTCTTGATTTTCCTTAGAAATGGGGGCTGAGTGGAAGTGGTAGGGATAGATATCCAGATTCAATGGTGTGCCTTTGAATCCAATTTGGAGGAAAGCGTGCGTCACCCATGTGAACCCTTCTTCTTTAGGAAAGAGAGCAGGGAGCATTTTAAGCAATTTCTCGTAATCTGCTCGCATCATGCTCACGTCTAAATCATCATCCCAAGGAATAAAGCCCTTGTGGCGCACGGCCCCCAGCAGCGTGCCGTACTCCATCCAGTAGCTCAATCCGTTTTCCTCGCACTTTCGCGCAAAAAGCGCCAACAGCACTGTATTGCCATCTTGCAGCAAACGCAGTTTGCCGGTTGTCGGAGGAAGTTGTGAAATCGGTGTGCAATATGTCAGCAGTGTACGGATTTCGTTTAATTTTGCCTCAATGCCGGAATTTTTTCTTTTCCGTTGGGCTGCCAGATACCGTCTTGCTACCTGCCTTAAGCAGTTCGGTAGTAAGCAGGTTATCCTAAATCGAAGATGCGAAAATACGCTCATGGGATAATTGTTAGCAAGGCTGATGCTTGTCGCTACTGTGTAATTTGTATAATGAGCCCTTGATTTTGAGTTATTTCATATAAACCTGCTCTTCCGGCAAGGCTGTGAGTTGCTGTAGGGCGCGACCGAGGTAGCGAATGACGAGGAAGAGGGTGGCGAGCAGCGGAATGCCGATGATAAGGTAGCCCATCCACGTCATTTTGCTGACGGCATAGTTGTACTGCACTGCTTGCTCGGCTGCGGGCATATCAGGCACGGGCAGCAGGAAGTAGAGCGCCAGACCAAAGTTCATGGCTGCGGAGAAGAGCAGAGACGCGGCTGTCATGAGTGCTGCGCGGTTAAGCACGCCGTTGTAGGCCGACTGCTGTTTTTTTTCGCGTACGGTGCCTTCGATGCGGCGAATGTCGAAGAGAGCATCCGAATACACGCAGGCGCGCAACAGGGAGCCTTCTTTACCGCCGCCTACCAGCATGGCACCTGCAAGCAGCAGGGCGATGATGGCTTCTTTCGCGGCATACCACCACGGCGTGTCGGGGCGTATGGCAAGGGCATCTCCCGTGTTGGCGTAGATGGTGACCACGCCGGTTAAAATGGTGCCCAGCAGGCCGAATGCTGTCATGGCTTCAATTTTACGCTCCGTCACCAGGCTGTAGATGCCGCAGCCTATGGGCAGAGCCAGTGCCACTACCATGGCCCAAGTGGTGCCCAAGTGCCATATTTTGTCGCCATCAGCGGAGCAGTGGTCCAGTATGAGTACGGGCGCCAGAACGCTAAGCAGTACGTTCAGCAGGCTTTTTGTTGCTTTGTCCATGGGGGTTATTTCATGCTTGCAATAGCTGCAGCCATATCAGCTGCACGGAAGGTGCTGCTACCGGCAACCAAGCAGTCTGCCCCGGCTTCTGCACAGAGGGGGGCTTGGGTAGCGCCGATACCGCCATCCATCTGAATGATGAATTTAAGGCCTTGCTCCTTTCGAGCTGTATCCAGCACTCGAACTTTTTCCAGCACTTCACCCATGAAGCTCTGGCCACCGAAGCCCGGCACCACGCTCATTACCAGCACCATATCGAGCTCACTGAGGTAGGGCAGTACCTTCTCTACCGGTGTAGCGGGGTTGATTGCCAGGCCGGCATGGGCACCGCCCTCACGAATGGCTGCCAGTGTAGCGTGCAGGTCAACATGCCCTTCGCGCTCTACGTGAATGGTAATCATGTTCATGCCGGCTTTCAGGAATCGGGGCAGGTAATGATCGGGGGCATCAATCATGAGGTGGGCGTCCAGATAAGCATCTGCGGGCACGCTGTTGCGGATGGCGGCGCAGATATCCGGCCCGAAGGAGATGTTGTCCACAAAGGAACCGTCCATGACATCGAGGTGCAGCCAGTCGGCCCCGGCAGTCAGGGCGCGGGCTGCCTCCGCTCCGATGCTACGGAAATCACAGGCAAGCATGGATGGGGCAATGAGCATATTCCGAAAGTGTTAGTTATATTTGCTGACAACAGCATACCTGCAAAACGGCCGTTTTGCAAGATAAAATAGCTCCCTACTCGGTGTTTATGTGCTTATTGCTTTAAAATCAGGCAAAGAATACTTGTTGAAGTTGAGTTGAGGTCAGCTTCAATGGGTTATTGGCCAATCGGTCTGTATTGACTGCTTTTGCAATTGGTTCGGCAGTGGGAATATGAAGTTGGCTCAGGCTATAGGTCAGGCCGATATTGCGATATAATTCAGCAAACCAATTTCGGAAATCACCGTTGCTGATACCGAGTATATCAGCCAGCTGTTCCATCTTTTTACGAAGAGGTGAGTTCTCTTCTGAGTTGAAGTAGTGGAGCTCAGCAAGCCCCGGCAAGCTGAGTGCAACTGCGTGACCGTGCGGTATGCCGTACTGCTGGGTGATTTTGTACGAAAGAGCGTGGGCTGCCGTTGTGCGGGTGATGCTGATACATTTCCCGGCAAGGTACGAGGCTTTTGCCATGTCGGTGGCCGGTTCGATATTCCGGGTGTTGACGAAATCCGTAAGCGAGTTGCGGCAGAGGCGGATGGCCTGAAGCGCATAAATGTCGCTCTCCGGGGTCGCCCCGCAAGCCCAGAATCCTTCGATGGCCTGGCAGAGTGCGTCCATACCGCAGGAGGCTTTTAAGTATGCCGGTGCAGCCGCCATGAGCTCGCTGTCAACTAGCGCGTAATCCGGCATAACCGCTGCGGCGTCCAGCGAATATTTCTCTTGACCGATATAGACAACGGCGAATCTTGTGGATTCACTGCCGGTTCCGGCGGTGGTGGGAACTGCTACGAGCGGAGTGCGGCGGGCAAGTGGTGGCTGTTTTTCGAAATATCGAGTGATATCGACGTCGTTATCGACAGCAGCGCGGTAGAGCTTGGCAAAATCGATAACAGAGCCACCCCCGATGGCAATGATAGCATCTGTCTGTTCTTGCACGTTTGCCACGGCAACGGCTACTTGCTGAACTGTTGGGTTGGGTGTTATGGCGGAGTAGTATGCCACGGAGCAATCCTTCAGCTGTTCTGCCAATTGTTTGCTGAGTTCTTTTTGGCAGCGTTCGGTGCAGAAGAGCAAGATTTTTTTCCAGTCATGTTGGCGGATGAGTCCACTAAGTTCCGAAAAAGCACCGGGGTAAATGCGGGCGTTGCCTTCCTCTACAAATCGCATGAAAATTTCCTTATTTTCGGCCGGTTTTTCTTTGGGGCGTCCCAAATCGCTGCGGGAACCGCATGAAACGCTGATTTCCAGGAATGTGGGACCCGGGGTCGCAAGGAACTCTGGGAGGTATTTCTCGAGTTCCTCATTCGTAGTGGCTTGGTAACAGGCTGTGTACCCACAGGCAGCGGCTATGGCGCCGAGTTTGATTTTGCCGGCAACTGTCGGTTGCCCGCCAACGGAGTCGTGAGCTGCATTGTTGAATACAATGTGGTGCAGGTTTGTAAGCCCTGAATTGCCGATGATGCTCACCGCTCCCATGTGCATGAGCATGGCTCCATCGCCATCCATGCAAATGACTCGTCTTTCCGGTTTATTCAGCGCAACTCCCATGGCGATGGAGGAGGCGTGTCCCATGGCGCCCACCGTCAGGAAATCTGCTTGGTGATTGCCGCCGCTGCGTTCTCGGTATTCGTACAGCTCTCTGGAAATCTGCCCGGTCGTGGAGATGATAATATCGTCTTCCGCCAGTTTGGTAGCTACAGTACAGATGGCGCCTTCTCGGCTTATTTCTGCCGCTGTGGTGCTTTTTTTCTGTAGAGTGTAGGGCGCGAAGGTGTTTTTTTCTGCAATCAGGGCGTAGGGTTTCTTGTGCTGTTGCATGTAAGCACAAGCCTCAATTATTTGGTTCTTGGCAACCTCTTCATCGGCGGCGAGCACCGCATATTCAATGCCCATGGTTTCGAGCAGTTGCAGGGTTAACTTGCCCTGTTTGACGTGCTGGGGTTCATCTTTTACCCCGGGTTCACCACGCCAGCCAATGAGCAGTAGCACCGGAATGCCGTACACTTCCTCATCCATGAGCGAGAGCAGGGGATTCACGCAGTTGCCCTGCCCGGAATTCTGCATATAAACCAGTGCCGGTCGTGCCGTGGCAAGGTAGTGCCCACAGGCTAAGCCGATGGCGTTGCCTTCATTGGCGGCAATGATGTGGTGCTCGGGCGATGCATGGTCGGTTACATAGGCGCACAGGCTTTTGAGCAGGCTATCAGGTACACCGTAAAATGAATCGATGCCCTGTCGGCGAAGGGTGTCGACGAAAGTAGACGCTTCCATGGTGGGGAATCAGCAGGAGCCGGGTATGAGTGTGATGATATCTTTCAATTTCATGCAGAAATCGTCCGAGGCTTCCTTGGCTCGGTGGTGTTGGAGAATGCTGGTAGCGGCATTCATCATAGCTGGGTAGGCTGCTCGCAGCAATTGGTTGGCATAGATGACGATATTGACCCCCAGCTCTGCCAGTTCGGATTCATATATGTGATTGTACGCTGAAGGAACTACAACCAAAGGTTTACGGTTAGGTAATTGATTATACAGGCGGCAGAATTCCTTAATTTCTTCACCATCTGTTTTGCGGGAGTGAATCATGATGCCGTCGGCGCCGGCCTCCAAGTAGGCTTTCGCACGCGCGATAGCATCCTCCATCCCGGCATTCAGAATCAGACTTTCGATTCTGGCAATAATCATGAAGGTGTCTGTCACTCTCGCGGCATGCCCGGCCTTAATTTTTTGGCAGAAATTGGGTATAGTGTCTTGGGTTTGTTCTACCTCCGTACCGAAGAGCGAGTTCCTTTTCAACCCGATTTTATCTTCGATGATAACTGCTGATACCCCTAAGCGTTCCAGTGAACGAACGGTAAAGACGAAGTGCTCCGTCGGACCGCCGCTGTCGGCATCGTAAATGATGGGTTTTGTCGTTACCTCCAGTATATCATTGAGTACATCGGTGCGGCTTGTGGTGTCTAAATAGCCGATGTCCGGCTTTGCTTTGGCTGCGGATTGTGTGAGCGAGGAAAGCCAAATGCCGTCAAATTCAAGTTTTTTGCCATTTTCTTTGACTGAGGCATTTTCTACAATGAGGGCGCTCAGGCCGTTGTGAGCTTCGCAGATAGTGACAATTTCCTTATTTTCGATAAGGCGCTTAAGGCGCATGGCGCGAATGGCCGGGGTTGTACCAATGCTCTTGAGTGCTTGATTGAGCGCGCTGGAAGATATGCCTTCGGTGTAGGGAATATCAATGACTTGCCCTCCCCATTGCTTCATGACTTCGATGACTCGTTGGCGTGTTTCCTGCTGGGGACCTGTTTTCCAGTCGTCCCCGTGCAGTACGTAATCCGGCTTTAATCTCAGCAGGTTGGGAACGTAATCCAAGGTTTCTTGGGGAACGACTTTGGTTACACCCTTAACATTTTCAACAACTATTTTTCGCTGCTCCCAGCTCATGTAAGGCAACCTTTTGTAGCTGGCAATAGCTTTGTCCGTCAAAAGTCCAACGATAATCTCGTCACCAATTTCGCGAGCTTTTTCTATGATGTTCAGATGCCCCGGGTGGAGCAAATCTGCGCTCATGCCGATGTATACCGTTTTCATTCAATAAATTGTCTGTATGTTTCCGCATGACGGCGCGGAGTATGTGCCGAGCTGGAAGCTATTATAGTTGAATATATATGACGTTGATACCACAATTGACTGCGGGTGTCAAGCCGCATGTAGAACAGCGCGAGAGCTAACTCCGTCATGAAGAAAAAACGGGCAAATGCCGGTAGCTACTTCTGATTTGGCTTGCAATGAGCGAGAAATACTGTAAAATAACCCGCGTTATGGCAGACCGTACCTATACAGACCCCGTTCGGATGGAGAAAATCGTCAGCCTTTGCAAGCGCAAGGGTTTCATCTTTCAGGCAGCTGAGATTTATGGCGGCCTCAACGGTTGCTGGGACTACGGTCCCTTGGGTGTAGAGCTCAAGCGCAACCTGAAGGATTATTGGTGGCGTGTTCATGTGCAGGAGCGCCCCGACATTCTCGGCATGGATGGCTCCATTCTCACCCACAACTCTGTGCTGGTGGCCTCCGGTCACGTGGGTGGTTTCTCCGACCCGCTGTGTGATTGCCTGCTGAGCAAGGAACGCCTTCGCGCCGACCAGATTCCCGCCCAGAGTGGTGTGGCTCTCTGGTGGAAGGGTGCTACTACCAAGGATGGTTCCTGGAGCTCCAAGAAGGAGTTCTCCATGTTGACCGCCGAGGGTAGCGAGAAGGAGGTGAAGGCCGCCCGCCGCAGTGCTCAGCAGTACTACAGCCAGATTTCCGGCAAGAACCTTCCTGTAGCTGAGCTTGAGCTGCTGGAGGAAAGCACCGAGACCGTGACCGACAGCGTACGCTACAACCCCGCTAACGGTTCCCTGGTGACCGAGGCACGTTCTTTCAACCTCATGTTCAAGACCACCATCGGTGCTACATCCGATGAGAATGACCCCTCCAGCATTGGCTGGCTGCGCCCGGAGACCGCTCAGAGCATCTTCTGCCAGTACAAGAATATCCTTGATTCTTCCCGTACTAAGATTCCCTTCGGTATCGCTCAGATTGGTAAGTCTTTCCGCAATGAGATTAACCCCCGCAACTTCACCTTCCGCTCCCGTGAGTTCGAGCAGATGGAGGTGGAGTACTTCTGCCGCGCTGAGGATGGTTTCCGCCTGACCGATGAGTGGCTGGAGAAGAGCCTGCAGTTCTACGAGAACATCGGTATCTCCCGCGATAAGATTCACATCCTCGACGTGCCGGAGGATGAGCGCGCCTTCTACTCCAAGAAGACCTACGACCTCGAGTATGAGTTCCCCTTCGGTATTCAGGAGCTCATGGGTATCGCCTATCGTACAGATTATGACCTGGGCCGCCACCAAGAGGGCTCCGGCAAGCCGATGGAGTACTTCGACGAGGCGACCCGCGAGAAGTTCATCCCCCACGTGGTAGAGCCCTCTGCCGGTTGCGACCGCTCCGTACTGGCCGTTATCTGCGAGGCCTTCGACGAGGAAGAGTTGGGCAAGGACGGCAAGAGCGATATCCGCACCGTCATGCGCTTCCACCCCCGCATGGCTCCCATCAAGGCAGCTATCTTCCCGCTGCTGAAGAAGAACGCCGAGCAGGTGCGCATCGCCCGCGAGATTGAGGCCGAGCTTCGTCCGTTCATGAACGTGTTCTACGATGAGAGCGGCGCTGTAGGCCGCCGCTACCGCCGTCAGGACGAAGTGGGTACTCCCTTCTGTATCACCGTGGACTTCGAGACACTGGGCGAGGAGGGTGATCCCGCACTGAAGGATACGGTCACTATCCGTCACCGTGACTCCATGGAGCAGGAGCGAGTGGCTATTAAGGACCTGCTGCCCTGGCTGCTTAAAAAGATTCACTGATAACCTCACAGCCCGCAGGTGCTTTCGGTACCTGCGGGCTTTTCTGCTATAAGCTCTATGGTATCTCTGGCGTCACTGCCCGAAAAACTGCACGAGCAGGTGTTGCGTGCTATGCAGCCCGGGGAGGAACCTGTGCTGGTTGCGCGTCCCATACCTACTGTGGTGAATCGTGTATCGCAGCCCTACATCTTCTTTCTTATATTTGCTATTT
The DNA here is from genome assembly GCA_017555205.1 of Akkermansia sp. Lineage (GTDB taxonomy): Bacteria > Verrucomicrobiota > Verrucomicrobiia > Verrucomicrobiales > Akkermansiaceae > Akkermansia. The sequence continues at coordinate 11,084 of JAFZGW010000032.1, forward strand.
TTTTTGATGCCCTGTTTGTCTTGTGCAGTGGATTTTCAGCGTTGCCATTTCTGTTGCTGTTTATTGCTGTGCCAATGGGGGGTATATGGTACATATATTGGCAGATGCAGCGCACGGTATACATCATCACCGAACGCCGGGCTCTTGTGGTGCGTGCGACCTTTGGGAAAGGTTGGCAGACTCTCTCTTGGCCTCTCTCCGCCGGGCTGGTGAAGGAGCGGGTGCTGCGTGCCGATGGTAGTGGCGATTTGATTTTGGGGTTCGAAACCTCGCGCGATGCCGAGGGTGATACCACCACTGTTGCACAAGGTTTTTTCAATTTGCCTGAACTGCGCCGTGTGGAGCAAATGCTCATGGGCGTCGCGCCTGCGCCCAAGGGCTGAAGGCTTAATCGGATGAGTGCGAAAAAGTGGATTGAGCATGAGCTTTTGCCCGGTGAGCGCATACTCTGGTCGCGGAGCAGTGCCCGGTTGTTGTCTCACCGTGCTTGTAGTCAGTTTTTCGGAGTTCTGATTTGGTCGCTATTCTGCGTTGTTGTCTTTGCTGCATTTGCCGGCCGAGTATCTGATGTGTTGGCTCCGGTCGTCACTCCATACGTATTTTGCTTGCTAGTGCTGGTGTTGGGGTGGCGCGCTATGCGTTATGTCTATCGCGTGGTGGCGGATTCCCTGTGGAGTTTTGATGTGTTGACCAATTATCGCATGATAAGAGCCGAGCGACACGCGGGCGAGTATTGTTTGTGGTCGCTGCCCCTTGTAGCCATTATTCCCGAGCAGGAGCAGGGGATTGTTGTGCTGCACCTGGCTGCTCCCTATACGTACATGTGGAAGGATAAAATGGTCGTGGCTTCTGGCAAGGACGCAACTTCCTTTTTGGCGGAGTTTCAGCGAGCCCGGGTCGCTTCCGTAGAATTGCCCGTTCCCGAACCTCTTGCTCAGGCTCATTCTTTGCTGCTGCAGGGTGAGCAGTTATATGGAGTCGGTGAACAGCTTTCATGGCCACGCGAGGAGCCGGGGTGGAGGCGTTGGTTACTGTTCTGGGCTATTTGGTGCGGTACGGTGTTGGTTACTGCGTGGCAGAATCCTCCTACAGATTGCACTTGGGTGCCTTGGTGTGTATGTGGGCTTGTCTTTGTGCTGGCTCTTGGCTTATTGGTGGCAGTTCACCGTCAGTACTGTCAATATAAGGAAGAGTGGTTGCCCTTCGTTGTGGGTTCTGAGAACGTATATAGTGAAGCGTTTGCACCGCATCCTTTGTCTCAATGTTATCCCCTCATGAAGGTTTTATCGCCGGATGGTACGGCCTCATTTTACTTTACAGAACCTCACGATTGCAGGGATTTATGTGGCCGTTTGTCGTGGGTGCGTAATCACACAGCTGTTGGCCGCCTGTTATATATGCTGGCGTTAAAACAAACTTTTGACGCCAAGACCAACGAGAAGTAACCCTGCGGTGGTTTCGAGCCAACGGGTAGGTAGGTGGTGCAGTAGGCGAGCCGAGTGGAACGCTGCCAGCGAGCAAATGAAAGTAACAATGCCAATGACGCTGACATTGGCGAATAATTGCGACAGGGTGAGGTTGGTACCGCCGATGTCGCCCAACGCCATGGCCACACCGACGGCGAGCGCATCGATGGCTGTCGCAATACCTACCAAGAGCAGGGCAATCAGCCCTAAGGGGTTGCAGTCTTTACTGCAACAATCGCCCTCATCTTCGTCGCCCTTCCATGCTTCGTAGATGACGTATGCGCCAAGACCGCAAAAAACAGTGGCCACAATTCCGCTCTGCCATTGTGCTACACAGTCGCGCACACTTTCACCCCCCAAATACCCCAGTAGCGGCATGCCGGCCTGAAATATACCCACTGTGAGAGCCAACCACAGTGAGTTGCGCATGCGGCAGCAGCGCAAGACCAGACCGTATGAGAAGGAATACACGGTTGCGTCTACTGCCAGTACAAGGGCGATAATGAGGAGCTCAATCATGTGTTGTTTGTTAAGGTAAAGCACCCCGGCAATTTTGCCGGGGTGTTGCATTGTTTCTGTACCTTTGAGGTACAGCGGTTTAATTAATAGTGACCGCCACGGGGGCCGTTGTGCCACTTCCAAGCGGTTTCCACAATCTGGGTGACGTCCTGGTATTTGGGAATCCAGCCCAAAATCTCAGCAGCCTTGCGGGAGTCTGCTATGAGGCGGGGCGGGTCACCCTCGCGGCGCGGACCGTACTCTACGGGAACTTTCAAGCCGGTCACTTTTTCAGCGGCATCGATAATTTCCTTCACGGAGAAACCGTTGCCGGTGCCGAGGTTGAACCAGTTGGTGTCGCCACCCTTCATCAGGTAATCGAGGGCGCGCAGGTGAGCATCGGCCAAGTCGTCCACATGGATGTAGTCGCGGATGCAGGTGCCATCGGGGGTGTCGTAGTCGGTGCCGAATACGGTGATGGCCGGGCGCTCGCCCTTGATTGCCTGCAGAATCACCGGGATAAGGTGGCTCTCCGGCTCGTGGTCTTCGCCGATAAGGCCGTCCACCGAGGCACCGGAAGCGTTGAAGTAACGCAGGAATACGCTCTTCAGGCCGTAGGCGCGCTCACAGTCCTTGCATACCTTCTCGAGCATGAACTTGGAGCCGCCGTAGGGATTGATGGGGTCTTGCTTCTCCGTCTCGGGAATCGGTACCTGAGTGGGTTCGCCGTAAGTAGCGCAGGTGGAGGAGAATACAAAGCGCTTGCAGCCGCCCAGCATCATGGCGCGCAGCAGCACCAGGGGCTTGGCAATGTTGTTTTCATAGTATTTCAGCGGGTCTGTTACGGACTCACCAACCTGAATGAAAGCGGCGAAGTGAACCACGGCATCGAACTTGCCGTTTACCAGCAGGGGGTACACTACGGCGGGGTCGCCCAAGTCGCCCTTCACGAGCTTAACTTCTTTGTCTACAATAGCAGCGGGGTGGCCATAAACCATGCTGTCGAGCACGGTTACATCTGCCCCGGCTTTTACCAACTGACGTACAGTGTGCGAGCCGATATAGCCGCAACCACCTGTTACAAGTACTTTCATGATATGATGATGGTATTGTTAAGAGATTAAATCATGGCGGCCAGCATAGCCTCCAGCTTGCGAATGTCGGCAGCAAAGCGGCGAATGCCGTCGGCTGTCTTCTCGGTAGCCATGGCGTCCTCGTTGAAGAGGAAGCGGAAGCTCTTCTCGTCCGCCGGAATACGCTCAATGTCGCTGGCCTGAGCAGCCTCTACATTCAGGCAGGGGGTTACGGGCTCCTCGCTGGCGGCAAGCTCAGCCAACAGGTTGGGGGAGATGGTCAGCAGGTCGCAGCCGGCCAGTGCCAGTACCTCGCCCTTGTTGCGGAAGGAGGCTCCCATAATCTGTACCGGGTAACCGAACTTCTTGTAGTAGTTGTAAATGGTGCGTACGGAAACAACACCGGGATCGGTCTCGGCGGTGTATTCCTCCTTGGTGTTGGCCTTGAACCAGTCGAGAATACGGCCTACAAAGGGGGAAATGAGGCGCACGCCGGCCTCGGCACATGCTACGGCCTGAACCAAGCTGAAGAGCAGGGTAAGGTTGGTGTGAATGCCCTCTTGCTCCAGTATGCGAGCTGCCTGAATGCCTTCCCAAGTGGAGGCAATCTTGATAAGCACGCGCTCGCGGGGGATGCCGGCGGCCTCGTACATGCCCATGATGCTGCGGGCGCGGGTTACCGTGGCCTCGGTGTCGAAGGAAAGTCGGGCATCTACCTCGCTGGACACGCGACCCGGCACGCGCTTGAGAATTTCCAGACCAAAGGCTACTACAACCTTGTCGACAATCTCATCCATCAGTGCGGGGGTAATTTCACGACCCTTGTAGGGGGCCACGGCTTCTTCCACGATACTGCGGTATTCCGGCTTGGCTGCCGCAGCAAGAATGAGGGAAGGATTGGTGGTGGCATCCTGCGGGGCGAACTCCTCCATCTGACGGAAATCACCTGTATCGGCCACCACGGTGGTATATTGCTTCAGTTGCTCAAGTTGTGTTGCCATAAGCGTGAGTTATAATCTTGCGAGGGTATAGTACCACACTATAGCATTTTGTACAAGCCGCTTTGTGTAGAAAATCGGAACAATATGACTTTTTCTCGCATTTGTGCTTGACTCACCGGGTGATATCTGTATAATCCCCTCCGCGCTGCGACGGTAACGCAGCCTATAAGACTATGAAAGCTGATCTGCATCCCAAGTACAACCCCGTTGTGTTCGTGGACATCACCACGGGCCGCCGCTTCATCACACGCTCCACTGCTACCTCCGCCAAGAAGGAGGAAATCGATGGTGTTGAGCACTATGTAATTTCCTGCGGTATCACCTCTGACTCTCACCCCTTCTTCACCGGTAAGAATCAGTTCGTTGACACCGAGGGTCGTATCGACAAGTTCCAGAAGCGTTTCGGCGCTGTTCGTCGCGCCAAGAAGCCCTCTTTGGGCTAAAGAACGGTTTCCCGTCAGATTTTATTCTCGCTCGCAGTGCCGCTCGGCACTGCGGGTTTTTTTGTTAATTGGCTCTCTGTGTAGCGGGTATTCAAGGCAGCACATGCCTTATTTCGAACAAGATTCAATTTTTGATTGTGCTAATTTGGGTATTATCAATTTGCGGAGAGTTTTTTTCTTGCATATTGCTCAAAGTGTGAGATACTGAGTGTAGAAGCTATGCAAGAGGAAGCTGAAAGTTTTTACAAAGAGCCGTCGCGCAAAGAGTGGGGCGGTTTCTGGACGCTCGTGGCCGTGCAGGCGGTAAACGCCTTCAATGAAAAAGCGGTGCAGTTTTTGCTCATTCCGCTGGGTGTGTGGCTGTGGGGTACGGCAGGTAGCGATTTGGAGTATTTTTTGGGTGCCATATTTGTGTTGCCCTATATTTTGTTCTCCCCGTTGGTGGGTTGGTTGGCTGACTGTTTCTGCAAGACTCGCATCATACAGGTGATGAGCTTGTTGCAGATAGTGGTGATGAGTTGCATGTTGTTCTGTTTTTATAAGACCGACATGCGCGGCGCGATTATCTGGTTTGCCGTGTTTGCTACTCAGGCCACGATATTGAGCCCGGCTAAGAAGGGGATTGTGAAAGACCTGCTGGGTTCTCGGTATATAGGCTTCGGCTCGGGAATTATTGAGATTAGTTTGGTATTTGTATTGCTGTTGGCACAGATTGGTGTGTTCTTCTGGTTCAGTTATCTGTTGGATGTCTACACCGGTGAATATATTGCTTTGCATGGCAGCGAAGCAGGGGACCAGGAATCGGGCTGGAGCGCGGTTAAACTGCCTACGATGGTGTTTATTTGCATCGCCGGTGTGGTGGCTTTGTGTTCATTCCTGTTGCCGCGTTACCCTGTGAAACCGAATAAGCCTTTTGCGTGGAGCTTGTTCTATGAGCACTTTGTGCAGGTTAAGTACCTGTGGAAAGACCGTGAGCTGAGACTCAGTGAAATAGGTATTGCCTATTTCTGGAGCTTGGCCGGTTCACTGTTCCTGATTCTCATTCAGATAGCTAAAGAGATGTCTGCCGTCGACCCGTCGGTGGATTTCTCGATGCAGTGTGGTATATTGATGGCTTGGCTGGGTGGTGGTGTTGTGCTGGGTGGTGCTGTGGCATCGTTGCTGTGCCGCGGTAAAAATGAACTGGGGCTTATACCGTTCGGTGCCATTGGTATCACAATCAGTACGTTTATGCTTACCATGCTTGAGGTGGATAGCTTGGCAAGCAACATTTTCCTGACTCTTACAGGCGCTTTCGGCGCAGCTTACCTGGTGCCTCTCAATGCCTTCTTGCAGGATAACTGCGACCCGGCTAACCGTGGCAACATTATTGCCGCCGGTAATCTTATTGATAACCTCATGGGCTTGGTGGCTGTGGTTATCATGTGGTTGATGAATAACTACGGAGCCGGTCCGCGCGACCAGTTCCTTGTGCTATTCCTGCTCAGCGCCTTCATCATGGTAACGTCACTGCGCCTCATTCCGCAGGAGTTCATTCGAATGGTGGGTATATGGTGCATGAAGTTGTTCTACCGTCCACGAGTGATAGGTATAGAGCGCATACCCCCGGTGGGTGGTGCTCTTATCGTGTGTAATCACGTGACCTATGCGGATGCTTTGTTCCTGACCATGGTTTGCCCGCGCCCCATCCGCTTTGTAGTGGCTGAGGAATTCATGGCCGCCAAATTACTGGGTTGGCTGTTGGAGATATTTAATTCGCTGTCCATATCCAGCGAGAAGCCGAGGGAGGCTATTACCAAGGCAGCACGCGGTATAGAGAATGGTGATTTGATTTGCATATTCCCGGAAGGACAACTTACAAGAACAGGTTGCCTGACTCCCATCCGCCGCGGTATGGAGCTCATTGCTCGCCGCGCGCATGCCCCAATTATTCCCATTTACATGGATGGACTCTGGGGGAGTATCTTCTCGTTCTACCGAAATAGATTCTTCTTCACCTTGCCTTTCAAGCTGCCGCGCCATTTGCCTTATAGTTATACGGTCATGGTGGGTGAACCTATGCACGAGGATTTCAATTCGGATGCTGTGCTGGCTGCGTTCCGCAGGTTGTCGTCGGATTGCTTGGATGTTTCCGGCGGTGGCAGTCGGGATGAACTGTTGCGCTTGCTGGAGGCTCGTGGTCGTCGCGCTGTGGTGGCATGGAGCGGTGGGTCATTGAGTGGTTTTCAGGTGGCCGGGTCGGTTATATCTCGCAAAGTTCCTGAGAATTGCCCGCCTATTGCCGCGAAGTGGATTGAGACATTGCTTGCAGCTACGGCTGACTTGGAGCAATTGCACCGCTTGTGGCTCAATGTTGAGCAGGTGCGCCGCGTGAACGCGCTTAAAGAGGGGCGCCACCGTCTGCTGACTACAGTTGGCCATGGTGAGCCTCACGAGATGGTGCTGGGCGTGCTCTGGCCCATTATCACTCGTACCCTTGTTTGCCTGATTGATTCGGCAGATGAGCAGATTGAAAACCGAATTTCGCAGATTGTGGGCAGTGCTCACATGCGCCGCATTCTTCTGAAAGCTATTCCGCCGCGCCAGATGCCGTTCTACGATTTCAGTAATGGTCCGGATATTGCCACACCCAATATGCGCTGGCGCCCCTGCCACGCTACCAACGATGGCATTATTATATCCATGAGTACGGTAAACAGCGTGTTTAAACTTTCAGACGGTACTATACAGCTCGGTGTGCGTCCGCGTACCCGTGGCTTGCTGTTGCCCTGCTTCCGTGTTCAGCGCGCCGGTGGGGCTGAGGAGTCCGTGGTGCTTTCCGGGCCTAGCTTAAGTGGGCTTTATACCTGCTCCTCTAAATTGTACCTTGACGAAATCGGTTTCCTGAAGCAGTTGTTCTAAACTCTTCTGACAATCATTATCAAAAAAAGCCACAACGTTGAAGGCGTTGTGGCTTTTTAGTAATTTGGAAATTGAATTATCAGTGCTTTTTGCGCAGGTTGTGGAGGCGTTGCTCCATTTTGGGGCGCAGGTGGCGCTCAATCCATGCGTAAGCGGCTTCGAGACCATCTGATTTAAAGATGCGACCAATCTGCGCCTCTACCCCGGTTGCATTGCCGGTTAGGCGAAGGAAGTCATTGCTGGTGAACTCGATGAAGAGTTTGCCGTCTATCTGCCCGCGAAATGAGAGAATCCACTCACGCACATAAAGGGCAAGTATGGCATCACCTACCCATGCTTGGGCTCGGGTTTTAGGGTCGAGATCGGGGGGGAGTGTTGACATGGTGCGTAGTGGTGGTTTCAGGCGGTTATGAGTCCTGAAGCGTCATTTGTGGTTGTTGCGTTTTCCCGCAAAGGTGGGCTCGGGGGAAGGTAATATTGAGGCTGGAACTTCTGCAGTCGCTCTTGTAGTTCGGTTTCTGCATCGGAATTCCAGTAGCCGGAATCGAGCTCGATAGCAATGCTGCTATAGGGCAGGCGGGTAGAGGTGCGGATGTAGAGGATACGGAAATCCTTTGCCGCTTGGTTAAGCTGCATATCAATCACCCGGCTGTTTACAGCATAATGAAAGCGCCCGAGTAAGAGTTTTTCCAGATTTTCGCGGTGTTCGGTAATGCCGGGTGCTCGTTCCTCGCTAATGGCTGATAGCTCGTGGCTTATCCATATTCGGGGAACAACGGCTCCCTCGATTTCGAGCAAATCCAGTACCTCGCGAAAGGAGTCGACCGTGTTCGCCGGTACGGTGATGCTTACAATCCCCGTGCCGGCCGGAAGCGGACATGCCGGGTCTGCTACCACCACCCAGTTGCGAGCTCCCAGTTGCAGCAAATTGGGAGCAATTTTAGCTCGGGTCAGGTCAATATCGTTCACTATGCGTGGTCCGAGCTGCTGACACGAACAAAACACCGCGGCGGCTGCCACAATCGCGGCTGCCGCCCGGCTAAAAAATCTGGTGGTGAGTAATTTCACGATTTTTGTTAACTGCCACTTTAATCGTGGGCGCGGGGCTCGCGCTCACCGGCTGTCATCACACCCGGGCGGGTCGTGAAGGGACCACCACCGGTCGGGGCTTTTTCGGTGAAGGCAACCCCGGGCAATTCTGTCGGTTTGCCCGCAACGGGGAAGTCCTTGCGCAGCGGGTGGTAGGGGTAGCCGTCCCACATCAGAATGCGGCGCAGGTCAGGGTGCCCCACGAACTCGATACCCATCAAATCGTACTGTTCGCGCTCCAGCCAGTTGGCAGAGCGCCATACCTTGCACAAGCTCGGTACGGAGCAGTCGCTTTCGCTCACCGGGCAGCGTACCAGCAGGTTTGCCCCGCTTTCTGCCTGGGTGATGGTGTAGTTTACCTCATAACGCGGCTCTTCCCCCAGATTGTCTACGGAGGATACGCACACCAGCATATCGAACCCGCAGCTTTCCTTGGCGAAGTTCATGACTTCCGCCAGTTCGTCGGCTGCTACTGTAAGGGTAATGTCGCCACGGAATTCCTTGCGGCTGACTTTCGGGAATCGTGTGCAGATGCGCTCGGCGGCGCTGCTCTGAAGTTCGGTGAGATTTGTCATGGTTCAGGGCCTTTCTGTTATCTCTTCTTGTAAAATAATCAGTCGGTGATGGGCATCTTAGCCGTAATAGTGTCGGCATTCTGCGCAACACGGGGCTCGTGAGTCTTGAAGAAGCCTTTGAGCGGATGCTCGGTGTCCATAATTTTTTCTTTGAGGGTCATCAAACCCTGCAACAGTGCCTCGGGACGGGGAGGACAGCCGGAGATATACACATCAACGGGTACAATTTTGTCTACACCCTGAAGCACGGAATAGGAGCGGAACATGCCGCCGGAGCAAGCGCAGGCACCGCAGGCTATGCACCACTTGGGTTCAGGCATCTGATCCCATATACGGCGTACCTGCATGGCCATCTTGTATGTGATGGTGCCGCAGATGAACATGAAGTCTGCTTGGTGGGGGGTGTAGCGGTTCACTTCGGAACCGAAACGAGAAATGTCATAGCGTGAGCAAGAGGCAGCCATATACTCAATGGCGCAGCATGATGTGCCCATGGGCATGGGCCACAATGAGTGCTGTTGAACCCAGTTGATGGCAGCCTCTGCCGTGGTGTAAAGGAAGCCGCCGTCGGCATCCGGGTCACACATGTAATTCTGCTCGATTTCCTGAAGATTGTTACTTGCCATAACGTACAGTGCAGGGGGTGAATCATGCTACCCTGCCGGGGGGTATATTACCTTATTTTTGGCTGTCGCGCAAGCCAAATTTGCGCTGTGCATTAACTTTACGTCCAAATCCTCTTTTGTTTTGTTCCTGTGTTACAAAATAAATGCACGGATAAATGCTTGACAGAGCAAGGGCACTCGGGTAAATTACTGGGGTATGAATGCACGCACGCTCAGCTGGTCCGCTACTCTGATGGCTTTAGCCATGTCCATTTCTTCGTCTGCCCGCGCGCAAGAGTCGACGGGTGACCCATTCCTCGATGCTATGCTGAGTGATCAGCAGGCTGCGCAAGAAGCTGATGAACAGGGTGCAGGGTCAGATTCCGATGCTGCCGATAAAGGTGCTGCCGAGCAGGATTCTGCCGAAACTGCTGCTGCCAAAGTTGAATCTCGTCTGACTAAACCGACTGAGGATTTGTTGGGGGTTGGTAATGACGTGATGGAGCGTGAGTTCGGTGATAGCACCGCCGTGTTTGCCAATGATCATGTGTACGATGGCAAGACGGTTGATTCTGTGCATGTGCGTTACATCTCCGGCAAGGCCGTGCTGCCTGAGCGCCGTTTGCTTGACGTGGTTCAGACTCGCGCCGGTACCAAGTACAGCTCGATGCGAATCAGTGAGGATTTGGAGCGACTGATAAAGAATGGATTTGTGGATGGCGATGCCCGAGTGGCTGTTGAACCCGCCGGTAAAGGCGTGCGTGTGATCTTTGAAGTGCGTCCCACCAGTGTGATGGGTGGTGTCGGTTTTACCGGCAATACCCGTTTTGATGATAAGGAACTGCGCGAGGGATTGCTGATGGCCGGCCAACTCGGGGAGGCGAAGTCCGCCACTGGGGCTGAATCTCTGCGTTCCGGTACGGCTTTCAACGACCAGAAACTGGCAAATGCCCGTGCCCGCATTATTCAGATGTACAAAGAGGCCGGGTATCCCGACACTAAAGTAAGCTGGACTTCCACCGCGACTGCTCGTGAGGGGTACAGTGATGTAGTCTTCAATATAGAGGAGGGGCGTGAGGTGCGCATGCAGAACATCGAGTTTGACGGTAATACCGCATTCGATGATGTGCAGCTTCGCCAGATTATGAAAACGAAGGAGCGCGGTCTCTTCACTTGGTTCACTAAGTCCGGTCGAGTAGACCGCGAACAGGTAGAGGATGATCTTGCTGAGGTGATTCGCCTGTACCGCAACTATGGTTACCTGCGTGCAAAGGTGAGTAAGGTAGAGTACTTTGACAAAGGCACGGCCGATGGCCCCCAGAATCTCACCATGCGTGTGACTATCGAAGAAGGTCCCATGTACAAGGTGCGAAATGTTGCGTTCTCCGGCAATAAGATTTACTCGGCTGACCAGCTCATGAAGGGTATGAGCATGATTGGCGGTGATATTTATTCCCTGCAGAAAGTCTCTGACGACGCGGTTATGATTCGTCGTTACTACGGCGCTAAAGGATATGCTGATGCCGGCGTACGTCCCGATATTACGGAAGTTGGGGAGGACGAGAGCGGGCGCCGTTTGGTTGATATTGACTATCAAGTTACCGAGGGCGAACCCTATTCCGTGGGGCGTATCAATGTGCTGGGAAATACCAAGACGAAGCCTCACGTTATTTTGCGCGAACTTCCCCTTAAACCCGGCCAGCCGCTGAACTCCGTCGACCTCGAAACCGCACGCAAGCGTTTGGCAAATCTCAACTACTTCGGGAATGTTGAGGTCTCTCAGACTGCTTCTTCCACCGCCGGTTATCGCGATATCAACGTTAATGTGCAGGAGAAGATGACCGGTAGCTTCAGTGTGGGTGTCGCTTTCTCCTCCATCGAAAGCGTCTATTTGTATGCTACTATAACTCAGTCGAACTTTGATTTGGGCGGCTTTACGGATGGCACATTCGTGGGTGGTGGTCAGCGCTTGTCGATATCCGGTCGTCTGGGTACCGAGACCCAGAGTGCCAGTCTCTACTTGCTCGAACCCTGGTTCCTGGATCGTAAGATTTCGCTGGGCAACGAGCTGTACTACTCCAAGTCAACATACATGAGCGATTACTATGTGCAGTCAAACTATGGCTATTGCCTGACTTTGCGCAAGGCTCTGGATGACTACAATAGCTTCAAGCTCCAATATCGTATCGAAAAATACGAACTCGACCCCGAGGCTTACGCTCCTGACTACTTCGTCGACAACAGCGGCGATTTCACTCGCAGCAATATTCGACTGGCTTACGAATATGACTCACGAGATGCTCAGATAACCCCGCGCAAGGGCGGTCACCTCGAACTGTTCGGCGCTTGGTCCGGCCCCGGCAGCACGGTGGAGACTATCAGCGGCGGTATCGCCGGTTCTTATTACTACAATTCCTTCTGGGATTCCATCTTCAGCATCAACTTCGGTGTCGAGACTATCGATACTGTGGATAGTGATAAAGAAGTGCCGATTTTCGAGCGCTGCTATCTCGGTGGGCCGAACAACCTGCGCGGTTTCCGCTATCGCGATGTGGGCATGATTGATGAGAAGTACGCCGGCGATGAATCTATGGGCGGCAAGAGTTCCGCCTTTGTGCAGCTCGAAATGTCCCTGCCGCTGGTGGATTCGATGCGCTTTGCCGTCTTTGCCGATGCCGGTTTCGTGAATGCGGATGCCTGCGACTTCTCCACTTCGAACTACTCGGCCGATGTGGGTATCGGTTTGCGCCTCAACCTGCCGATGGGTCCCATTGCTGTTGACTATGCAATACCTGTTAAGACCGGGCAGGCTATCGACCGCAGTGGCCAGTTCCAGTTCTATGTAGATTATAAATACTAAAGCTTGTTTTACAAAAATCCCCTTGGCAGCGGAGTTTGCTAAGGGGATTTTTTTTGTATGCTGCTGCGGTTATTTGGAGCCTCGCCTTTGTAGTTGGCGGAGCAGTGTGCTCATTTGATTAACGATTTTTGGACGTTGTGCGGCGAGGTTGTGTTGCTCTTGTAAATCTGAAGAAAGGTCGTAGAGGTGGTCCGTGTTGCCGACGCGGTAGTACTTAAAATTGCCGCATCGCAGGGCAAGGGTTCCGCCATTGTTGCTCTCAATGATATGGGGAGCCCCCACGGGGTCTGAACCGAGCAAAGCCGGTAGTTGGTCTCGGCTGTCCGGCAGAGCATCGTTCGGTATTTCCGCCCCTACGAGATTTGCCAAACTACGGGCCAAATCAACTTGGCTGATAAGGGCTGAACTATCACCTATACGGGTGTGCCCGGGCCAGTTCACAATAAAGGGCACTCGGGTGCTACCTTCCATTATTCCGTACTTTCCGCCCGTAAGCTTGCCGTCGCGCCACTTGCCTGCACTCATGGGGGCTACGGGGTTATGGCCTTTGCAGTCGCGTATGGAACCATCGAAATAGCCGTCGTTAATGACCGGTCCGTTGTCGCTGCTGAAGATGAATAGGCAGTCGCTGTACCCGTGCTCGGTGAGTGCCGCGCGCAGGCGCCCTAAGCTGTCGTCCATTTGTAAGGTGACATCGCCGCGTATACCCATGCTGCTTTTGCCGCTGAATCGCCCATGCGGAGCGCGCGGTACGTGTATGTCGTTTGTTGCAAAGTACAGGAATATGGGCTTGTTCAGCGCCGCGCTATCTGCGATAAATCGGATGGCTTCTTCCGTTAATCGATCGGCCATATCTTCATCCACCCACCGGGCGGCATGTCCACCCTGCATATAGCCGATGCGGGGTATGCCATTGATGACTGCACAATTGTGTTGCGGGCCGTTGCTGCGAGCGTTCGGCTTGATTAGCTGCGGGTGAGTGCGCCCCAAGGGCTCGCCCGGAAAGGGGGTTTTGTAGCTCACATAAATGGGGTCTTTGGGGTCGAGCCCCACAACATTGCCATTCTGCAAATAAACACAGGGTACTCGGTCACCAGTGGCCGCGAGAATAAAAGAGTGCTCGAATCCTACCTCTTTCGGGCCGGGCTCGATGGGGCAATTCCAGTTGGTCGGTTCATTGCTGCGACCCAGCCCTAAGTGCCATTTGCCAATGACGGCTGTGCGATATCCGGCCTGTTGCATGAGTGTGGGGAGGGTGGCACGCTCGCTTTGCGTAGGGAGAATGAGTTTGGCGTCTCCCGGCAATATGCCTGTTCCGGGGCGTCGCCAAGCGTATTCTCCGGTTAGCAGTGAATAGCGCGAAGGGGTGCAAACGGAGTGTGTGCTGTGCGCATCTGTAAAGCGCAGCCCTTCATTTGCAAGTTTGTCGAGGTTCGGGCAGGGGAGTTTATCGCAGCCGTAGGTCGAGGTGTCGTGGTAGCCTAAATCATCGGTATAAAAAATAACGATAGCACGTGGTTTTTCTACAGCTGCAATCAGCGGCAGAGCCGGTATAAGCAGGCAAAATAGGTGCTTTAACATGCTCTAAAGTATAGCAGACTTCCCTATGTTGTACAGAAAAAAACTGCCGAGCGGCATGCACCGCTCAGCAGGGGAAAGGGGAAAAGAAGCCGTTGGAGATTAGTCTTCTTTCTTATCGCTTTGCACCAGCTTGGAGCAGCATACGATAAAGAGTCCCCATACGATGCCGCAGGAAAGCAGCATGGTGATGATACCGGCTATAGTCATATTGTTAGTTCAGATTGGGTTAAAGGTTAGTTCGGCTTTTTGCCGTTGTGGTGGAACTTGTTGGAAGTGCGGATGACGAAACCGCAGAAAATCGCTACAAGTACAACCCACGTCAGCGGTATAACCGCACCGGGGCGCAGCTCTATAATGTTGGTAATATAGCTGCAGGGTTTGCCGATGATATTCTGAGAAATCCATGCCACGAAGATGGCGGCCATAAGGACGGGCGTAATCCAGTTAATGAGCAGGCGAATAGCCTTGGGCAGGCGCAGACATGAGCCGTGGCGAAGCTCGGCCAAGCCCTTTTTGCTGCCCCATACTACATTGAAGATGTAGAGGTAAAGCCCTGTGGTGAAGTACAGGCAAATGTTGCCGAACCAGAAGTCGAGCGTGTCGAGTGCCAACAGGTCGCTGGTAAACCACGCTACCAGCAGGGTGCCGCAGGTTATCAGTAGTGCCAGTAGTGAGACGCTCTGTATGCGACGCAGCCCCCAGAACTCTTCGAGGAAAGCTATACCGGGTTGCAACATGGAAATGGCACTCGTTACGGCTGCAATGAAGAGAAGCAGGAAGAAGAGTGTGCCGAAGAGCTGGCCGCAGGGCATGCTGTTGAATACCTGGGGCAGTACATTGAAGCCCAAGCCGAAGATGTTGGCTCCTGCAGCAGCAGCAACGCCTAAGAAGCCTACAGCTGCCGGGATAATCATGATGCCTGCCAAGCCAACTTCCGTGGCAGCATTGGCTGAATTCGCGGTAAGGGAGCTCAGGGCTACATCTTTACTGCGGCGTACATAACTGGCATAGGTACATACTGTGCCGAATCCCACAGAAAGCGAGAAGAATACCTGACCGGCAGCTGCTAACCACAGCTCGGGGTTAAGCAGACCGCGCAACAGGGAGATGTGGCGCTCTTCGACCTTAGCATTCGGGTTGGCTGCTTGTACCTTAGCCACAAAAGTTTCTTTTTGTTCAGCGGTTATATTTGCGGGTACCATATCGAGAGTGGCACCGTTGGCGCTATCGACCAGCACTACTTTGTCGGGGTTCCACATGTAACCGAGACCCTGGCTGATACTGCGCTCCGGATGCTCCGCATTCGGCGTGCCCATGGTGAGCACTCGCAGCAGGATAAGCAGGCAGGTCACCAGCAGTATCGGCATGCTCCATTTGCAGAACCACTCGATTCCCTTGCTGATTCCCCTGAAAATCAGGTAGAAGTTTACAAGCAGAACGATGAGGAAGAAAATGAGCGCGCTGCTTTGGCCGGAGAAGATGTGGCCGTCACCGGTCAGACCTACGAAATTGACAAAGAAAGCGCCGTATTCGTCGCTGTTGCTCAGGTTTAAATCGCCCACGGCTGTGTGCCAGGCATAACCCAAGGTCCAAGCCTCGAGATACAGGTAGTACATGGCCAGTGCCAAGGGGGCAATGACACCCATAATACCTAAATATTTCCAAGCGCGAGAACCCGACAGGCGGTAGAATATCGCTGCCGTACTGTGGCCGCCCAAGCTGCCACCACGGCGGCCGATACTCCACTCTACCCAGCTGATGGGGATACCCAGCAGCAGGAATGCGCAGAAGTAGGCTATCATAAATGCGCCACCGCCGTACTGGGCTGCCAGTCCGGGGAAACGCAGGAAGTTACCGAACCCGATGGCGCTGCCGGCTACTGCCAGCATAACACCCAGATTGGTATTCCAACTTTCGGTTTTTGTTTGTTTTGACACGGTTGTCGGGGGTGGGGTGAAGGGTTATTAAGAGAATGGCTCGCGTTCGTATTTTGTTTCGAGTTCTTTGTTGCCGTGGCGGAAACGGCGAGAGGTATGTGCCACAAAGCAGAAGAAGAGGGTTATCACACCAACCCACAGCAGGGGCAGTATGGCACCGATTTTACCTTCCAACAGGTTTGTGATGTGGTAGCTTTGCTTCACAAAAAGGTTTTGATAAAGCCAGGCAACGAAGATGGCCACCATGATTGCCGGCGTAATCCAGTTGATAACAAAGGCAATGCCACGGTTAATGGGAAGGAGCGCACCGCTGCGCAACTCGGCTAAGCCGGCAGGGGTTCCCCACACGAAACGGAATATGATGAGGAAGAGAGATGAGCTGACATACAGGCTCATGGTACCTAACCAGAAGTCCAGCGTATCGAGCGCAAGCAAATCCTCCGTAAACCAGATGACGATGAGTGAGCCTACACCCAGCAGCATGGCAATCAGGCTCACGCTCTGAGCGCGGCTCAGATTCCAGAACTCCTCCACGAATGCCACGGCCGGTTGGGTAATGGAAATCGCGCTGGTGATGGCTCCAATCGAAAGCAGTAGGAAGAAGAGTGTGCCGAAGAATTGGCCGCCCGGCATGCTGTTGAATACCTGAGGAAGCACGTTGAAGCCTAAGCCGAACGTGCTGGTGCCGGCTGCTGCGGCTACACCCAGCAGAGATACCGCTGCGGGGATAATCATCATGCCTGCCAGACCTACCTCGGCAACTTCATTGGCTGCATTGGCAGTCAATGAGCCGAGCGCTATGTCCTTGCGGCGGCGTACATAGCTGGCGTATGTGCAGACGATACCGAAACCGATGGAGAGTGAGTAGAAAATCTGCCCGGCTGCCGTAATCCACAAATCGGGGTTCAACAAGCCCTTAATCAGGGTGATTTCCTCCTTTTCAATCTTGGCTTCAGGGTATTCCTGCTGCAGGCGCTCAGTAAGAGCTGCTTTTTCCTCTTCGGTGGCGCCGGCCGGCACCATGCCGATGGTTTTCTTTGTAACGCTGTCAACCAGCATTACCTTGTTGGGGTTCCACATGTAGCCCAAACCTTCGTTGACATTGCGCTCGGGGCGGGTGGCATCGGGCGTGCCCATGGTCAGCACGCGTACCAAAATGATAATGGCGGTTACAACCAAAATAGGCATGCTCACTTTGCTGAACCACTCAATGCCTTTGTTAACACCACGATAAATCAAATAGAAGTTGGCTGCAATGGCTAAGATAAAGAAAATCAGCAGCGAACTTTGCCCGCCGAAGAATACTGCACCATCGCTACTGATGCCGGTGAACGTCGTGAAAAAGTCGCCGTATTCTTTTGTGCTGGCCAAGTCCAAATCGCCTACAGCGGTGTGCCAGGCATAGCCCAGGGTCCACCCTTCGAGGGCGATGTAGTACATGCTGATGGAGAGCGGTACAATGACGCTGACCAAACCAAGGTATTTCCAACACTTAGTCTGCGAAATGAGGTAGAACACAGATGCCGAGCTGTGCCCCCCCAAGCGCCCGCCTTTGCGGCCGATGGCCCATTCTACCCAGCTGAGCGGTATGCCCATCAGCAAAAAGGCGCAGAAATACGCTATCATGAATGCGCCGCCACCATATTGGGCTGCCAGCCCGGGGAAACGCAGGAAATTGCCGAAACCGATGGCGCTGCCGGCTACAGCCAGCACTACACCCAAGTTACTGCTCCAATTTTCGTTTTTAGTTTTCTTGCTCACGGTAATGGCGGATATTATACGCGCGCGTACACGAGCTGTCAAGGTAGAAATTCGGTCCCTTGCGTTAGAGACTGATTTTTTGCAGTTCTATTTTCCATTGAGCAAGTGTGCACCAAAAAAGCCCCGCAGTTTGCACAGCGGGGCTCGTGAATGATGTGGATTGTGATTCAGGCGTTTTTCAGCGCATCCACGCAAATGGCTGACCATGTTTCAAGCCGCTCGTACAGCGGGCCGGCCAGCTCTTCGAGCGTGCAGAATCGCATGTCGGTGAGTTTCTTTTCCAAGGGGGTTACCTCGTCGTTATCCAGTTCAAAACGGTGCACAATTCCGAGGTGTACGGAGCCTACTTCGTTCGTATCGTCGTTAATGACGGCGTAGAGCTGCTGAGTAGCATTGCCGGAGAAGGCAATCTCCTCGCGTATTTCGCGCTCCACACCGGCAAGGTAGGTGGAGAGGTTTTCGGCGAGACCATCTACAGGGTTAATATGCCCGCCGATGCCCAAGCTCATTTTATCGTGCAGTCGGCTCTCGCCGCCTTTTTTGGTGCGAGCGTAGGCAAGCACCTTGCCTTGGTAGCAGAAAATAGCGTAGGCGATAATCTGTTTGAACTGCGGGCTTTCCTCCGCGATATCGCGATCCATATAGCGCGCTACTCCCGGTTGAAGGAAGGCGGCCAGATATTCCTGCGGGTTGAGTCTTACTCCGTTAAATGCGCCCACAGCCTCGAAAGCTTCTCTGGGTACTACCAATACCTGTTCTCCATTGTAGCGTGACATGAGCCGCATTGTACGCCCCGATTCGTTGTAAGTCAAGCGCAAAAAAGCCCCGCCTGCGTGGTGCAGGCGGGGTGGTAAGTTTGCCGGTGGGTATTTTTACTTCAGCGCGTCATAGGCGCCTTTGAAGAAGTAATACCCCCAGCCCCATTCGGAATCACCGGACCAATCGGGGTCGTAGTGATGGCGGGGCTTGAGGAATCGCTCGGGGTGGGGCATAAGCCCCATGGCGCGACCGGTGGGGTCTTGCAAGCCGGCGATTCGCAGCTCGGAGCCGTTGTGGTTATCGGCATATTGCAGTGCTACGCAGCCGTTGTCGAGGTACTTTTGAGCGTCGCCGGGGTCGCAGACCAAGCGCCCTTCGGCGTGGGCTGAGGGAAGCTCAAAGTTCTCGGGCAGGTAGGTGGTGAAGGGGCAGTTCGGAGCCACTTTCACCAGTTTGTCCCACATGCACTCAAAGCGCTCGCTCTTGTTCCAAATGAGCGAGGCCTTGGGCAGAATGCCGAGTTTGGTGAGGATTTGGAACCCGTTGCAGATGCCGAAGAGGAACCCACCGTTGGCGTGGTGCTTGTGGAGGGCGTCGCCCAGGAATCGCTCGGTTTCCAGCTGAGCCAGACGGCCGCTCATTACATAGTCGCCGTAGGAGAAACCGCCGGAGAATACAACGAGCTGAGCCTTGGCAACGTGCTGCGGGGTGGCGGTGGCAATGGGCTGCACCTGGGTGGAGAAGCCGGCGGCCATGAGCGCGCGCTCGGTTTCTACGTCGCAGTTAGTGCCGGGGTATTTGAGGAGTAATGCGTGAGGCATAATAAAATTGCGAGTTACAAGTTACGGGTTGCAAGGATTAATAGAAGGGGGTAAGACCATTCTTCCAGATGCTCTTGAGCTCTGCCACCTCAGCCTGCAGCACGGTGCTGCCCTTAGCGGTGATGGTGAGCTTGCCGTCTGCTGTGGCGGAGCCGATGCGGGCGCAGGGCGTGCCGGCCATTGCAGCTGCAAAATCATCTGCCAAATCTTCATCTACCTCGACCAGGAATCGACCGGTGCTTTCTGCGAAGCAGGGCACCACATTGTTCTGCCAGCCACCAACGGTGGGCAGCTTGTCGAGCTCGATGCTGATACCACCCTTGCCGGAGAAGGCCATCTCGGCAGCTGCTACGGCCAGACCACCTTCGGAAAGGTCGTGGGCTGAGAGCACAAGCCCCTGTGTGAGGGCGCGGCTGTAGTACTGCTTGTACACCTCGAAGTTGGCGGCGCAGTCGGTCTGGGGTACCTTGCAGTCTTTCACACCCTTGATGCGGGCGTAGACGCTGGCGCCCATTTCATCTTCCGTGTTACCCACGATGAAGATGGCGCTATTGTTGCGGCGCAGGCTGGCACCGCGTACGTGCTCGGGAGCCTCTACCACACCGAAACCGGAGCAAAGGAAGGTGACGGGAATGTTTACCGGGCCTTCTTCCGTCTCGAAGTAGTTGTAGAAGCTGTCTTTGCCGGACACATAGGGGGCGCCGTAGGCAAGGGCTGCCGTGCGGATACCCTTGGCGCATTCTACGATGCGACCCAACTCGGTCGGGCACTCGGGGTTGCCCATGCAGAAGTTGTCGAGCAGTGCAATCTTGTCGGGGTTTGTGCCGGCAAGCACCAGCTGGCGCACCGTTTCATCCACCGTGCCGGTACCCATGGCGTAGGGGTCAGTCTTGCCCCACTCGGGCAGAATAGCCAGAGCAAGCGACATGAGCTTGTCGGAACCGTCGATGTCGATGACGGAGGCGTCTTGCGGGGCGTCGGCGGAGGCACCGGCAAGGGGCTTAAGCACCGTGTTGCCCTGTACTTCGTGGTCGTACTCGCGGATAATGGGTTCGCGGGAAACGATGGCGAAGTCGCCGAATACCTGCTTGAGGTCGGCTGTCAGGTTGCTGTCGTCGAGGGCTACACCCTGCATAGCGGGGCAGGGGGTGAAGGTCGAGGTGAGGTACTTGGTGGGAGCGTCGTGCAGTTTGGAGTTGTCCATCTCTACCACGAGCTCACCGTTGTGCCATACGCGCAGCACGCCGCTGTCGTTCGACTCGCCCAGCACGGTCATCTCCGTCTGGAATGTGTCGGCCAAGCTCTGCAGCTCTTCCAAATTCTCGGGTTTTACAGCCAGCACCATGCGCTCCTGAGACTCAGAAAGGAAAATCTGCCATGAGAGCATGCCGGTCTCCTTCAGCGGAGCGCGCTCCAGGTACAGGTTGCCACCTGTCTCGGAAAGCATTTCACCTGCGGCGGAGGAGAAACCACCGGCACCGCAGTCGGTCACGAATTCAATGAGGCCGCGCTCGCGGGCTTCGAGAATGACGTCGAGGGTCTTTTTCTCTTCAATCGGGTTACCAATCTGTACAGCCTGCTGATCCTCCGTGGCGGATTCTTCACCCATGGCGGCGGAGGAGAAGGTGGCGCCGTGCAGGCCGTCCTTACCGGTACGACCGCCGATAACTACCACGGCCAAGCCGGGCTTCATTTCTTTTGCAATGTCCTGCTGGGGAATGACGCCGGCGGTACCGCAGAATACAAGCGGGTTGTAAATGTAGGTGGGGTCGAACTGAATGGCACCGCTGGTGGTGGGAATACCCATGCGGTTACCGTAGTCGCGCACGCCGTGAACCACGCCGCGCATGATGCCCAGCGGGTGAATGATGTTGTGCCCTTCCACCATGCTCTGCGGGGTATCGGGAGCACCGAAGCAGAATACATCGAGGTTGGCAATGGGCTTGGCACCCTTACCGGCACCCAGAATGTCGCGAATTACACCGCCCAAACCGGTGTTGGCTCCGGCGTAGGGTTCGATGGCGCTGGGGTGGTTGTGGGTCTCTGCCTTCAGGCACACGGAGAGCTTGTCGTCGAGTTTAATGAAGCCGGCGTTGTCCACAAAGCAGCTGAGCACGAAACCGGGCTTCTGCGCCATGATTTCCTTGGAGGGGCGCTGAATGAAGGTTTTGTACATGCTGTTAATCTCCTCCGTTTCGCCATTCACGGTGTGCTGAATGGTGGCGGCGAAGATGCGGTGCTTGCAGTGCTCCGACCAAGTTTGGGCGATTACCTCGAGCTCTACATCGGTAGGCTCGCGGTCAATCTCGTTGAAAATCTGCTGCACGACCAGCATGTCCTCCGTTGAGAGGGAGAGCTTCATGTCCTGGCTCAGCTTGGTAAGTTCGGCCACGCTCAGGTTGCGAACAGGTATGTGACGATATGTTGCCATGGTTGAATATAAGGTCGGGGTTCTGCTTTATTTCACGCTCCAAGTGTGAATGGCGGGGTTGCACACATCGTTGCAGAATCGAGCGGCAAGGGCTTCTTTGTCCCCTTCGCCGAAAATGTAGATTTTCTGCGTGATGGTGAGGGCTGAAATGGTGAAAGGCAGCCCCTTGCGGCCGGCATAGTTGGTCAGGATTGCCTCTTTTTCCAAATCGAGTGCACCTTTCTTAATGCCGTAGGAAATGCAGAAGAGCTCACCCTCCAGTGCGGGGGTGCCGCCTTCTTCTACCTTCTGGGAGATGGGGTCAACCAGTACGCGGCGCATGTAGTCGGCCGCAGCCTCAATGTCACCCTCGCATTCAACGGTGTACAGGCGAGTGTGATTGTAGGTCAGTTTGTCGCTGATGGGGGTGTAGAGCAGCTTGTTCGCATCCGTAGCGGATTGAAAGCGGCTGAATACCTCGAATGTAAGTGTTGCCATAAAGTTGAAAAGGGCCACCGCACACTGGTGCACGGTGGCCATAAGGGGTTATTCGGTTACTTGCTCAGGCGCTCCAGCACCTCGGCGTAGGATTCCATGAACTCGCCCAGCCCTTGGCGGAAGCGGTCTTTGTCCATCTTCTTGCCGGTGGTAACATCCCACAGGCGGCAGGTGTCGGGGGAGATTTCGTCGGCCAGCACAATCTGGGAGGGATCTTCAGCCAGGCGACCCAGCTCAATCTTAAAGTCGATGAGGCGCAGGTTGGACTTCAGGAAGAACTCGCACAGTGTTTCGTTCACAGCCAGAGCCATTTTCTTAATGGCGGCGCACTCCTCCTCGCTGGCTGCACCCATCTCGCGGGCGTAGTCATCGTTGATGAAGGGGTCACCCAAGGAGTCATCCTTGTAAGAGAACTCTACAATCGGCTTTTTGAATGCTGTACCCTCAGGCACGCCCATGCGCTTGGAGAAGCTGCCGGCGGCAACATTGCGCACGATAACCTCGAGCGGAATGATGGATACCTTCTTTACCAGCAGGTTAATGTCATCTACATCGTCTACCAGGTGGGTGGCTACACCCTTGGCTTCGAGCATGCGGTAGATGATGAGGGTAATGGCCTTGTTGAAGCGGCCCTTGTTCTCGAAATCCTCCTTCTTTTCACCGTTGAATGCGGTGGCGGAGTCCTTGTACTCCATACGCAGAACATTGGGATTATCTGTCGTGAACAGCCTCTTGGCTTTGCCTTCGTAAATCGGTTCCATGATATATATGTGAGGGTTTGTGATTACACCTCACCGCAACTATACTCGGATAGGCGGCTTTGTCAAGCCTAAAAGTATGGGCCGGCGATTTTGGCGATATGTGGGTATAGTGTATTGTGAATGGCGGGTAAAAAAACGCTCTGCCATACGCGGGGTATGGCAGAGCGGTGAAATGATGGAGCCCGATTTATCAGCGGAAGCTCAGCCCTTTGACCTTGGCTGCGAGGGAGTCGAGCACGCACTTGTGTGCGGCGTCTACCTCGGCGGCTGTCAGGGTCTTCTTGGCGTCTCGATAGAGGAATGTGTAGGTCATGGCCTTGCGGTCAGCGGCGAGTTTTTCGCCGGTGGGGTCGCAGAATACATCCTTCAGGCCGGTGCTGACCAGCAGCTTCTGCTTGGCGGCTTCGATAGCCTTCATGATGTCGGCGTGGCGTGTGGCTGCGGGGACATCGAGGGAGGCGTCGCGAGAGGAGCCGGGGAACTGGGGCAGGTCGGCGGCCTTGTAAGGCGCGGTGGCTACCTGCTGCAGCTTGCGAAGGTCGAGCTCAGCGTAGTAGCTCTCCATGGGCAGGCCGAGGGCGCGGCACTTGGCGAGCGACAGGCGGGCGAAGTAACCGCAGGCTTGGTTGTTGATTTGGATATCTGCACCCACGGCGGCGTTCTCGCGCTCCTGCTTGGCGGGGATGAGGGCGATAGTGGCCTTGGGTACCAGGATGTCGAGCACGGCGCGAATGTGCTCGAAGCCGGCTGTGGCAGGCTTGGTATCTG
The DNA here is from genome assembly GCA_017555205.1 of Akkermansia sp. Classification (GTDB taxonomy): domain Bacteria; phylum Verrucomicrobiota; class Verrucomicrobiia; order Verrucomicrobiales; family Akkermansiaceae; genus Akkermansia. Next base: position 34,891 of record JAFZGW010000032.1, read on the forward strand.
CCCAGCTGGCGGGGCCTACCTTGCCGGCCATGAATATGCCCAGCACCTCGTTTTCGATGTCCTTACCCTTGCCGCCGCCGGTGTTGCGGAACACACGGCCGCACTCGAAGAAGCGCAGGGATTCGAGCCCCTGGTTGATGTTGCGGGCAGCTACGGAGATGAGACCGGGAGCCAGCGAGGGGCGCAGGGTAGAGTGATCCTCGGAGATGGGGAGTGCTACGCGAATGAGGTCGCCGTCCATCAGCGGTTTGATGGGCAGGGCGTTTTCTACACTGGCAATGGTGGGGTCGATGCTTTCTGCAGCAATGAGTTTGAAGGTCTGTGCCTCCCAGAACCCGGCACCGGCGAGTTTGCGGCTCAGGGCCATGCGGTAGTCGCTGGCGCGGTCGTGTGCGCTTTCCTCGACGTAGATGGCGGTGTTGGTGGCGGGGATGTTGTCGATGCCGTATACACGCACGATTTCCTCCAGCAGGTCGCAGCTGCGCTTCAGATCCAAGCGCCAGGGCGGGCAATCCCAAGTGCCGCGGCCGTCGATGTTCTTCAGCCCGAGGTTTTTCAGGATGGTGGTAGCCTCCGTGTGGGGGATAGAGCCGTTGGTCATGACGTCGAGCTCTTTCCAGTCGAGCTGCACTTGGTCGAGTGCGTAGTAAATCTTAGCTTCGCTGCCTTGCTCCACGACGGTGGCGTTGGGGGCGTTCTCCTCGGGTACAAGGCAGGGAGCCTGACCGGCTACCAGCACGGGTTCGGCGGTGCCGCCGGCGCAGGCCAGTATCAGCTCGGTGGCGCGGGCTGCGGCACGCAGTACGTTCCACGGCGAGGTGCCGCGCTCAAAGCGGTAAGAGGAGTCGGAACCCAGCCCCAGTCTGCGGCTGGTGAAGCGGATGTTGCTGCGGGCAAACCATGCACTTTCCAGCACGATGTCAGTTGTCTGCTCGGTTACGCCGGAGTTCAGACCGCCCATGACACCGCCCAGCGCAAGGGCTGTGCCCGAGGCGTCGGAGATGACCACATCGTCGCTCTTCAGGCTGTAGGTGTCGCCCATCAGGCTTTCGAACTGCTCGCCTTCCGTAGCACGGCGAATGTTGAGGTTGCCGGTAAGTTTGGCTGCGTCGAAGGCGTGCAGCGGGTGACCCAGTTCAAACAGGCAGTAGTTGGTGATGTCTACCACGTTGTTGATGGGGCGCAGACCGATGGCGACCAGTCGGTCGGCCAGCCACTCGGGGGAGGGGCCGATTTTTACGCCGCTGATGCGGGTTGCGGTGTAGAGCGGGCAGATATCGGGTGCGGAGAGGGTGATGAAGTCCCCGGCCGGGCGGGTTTCTACTGCACCCATGGGGGCAGAGGCCGGATCGGCTTTCAGCTTGCGACCGGTGATGCCGGCGAGCTCGCGTGCCATGCCCCAGTGGCTGAGCAGGTCGGGGCGATTGGGGGTGATTTCGAGCTCAAAGATGGTATCTGTACCCACGAAGTTGCGCACGGGGGTGCCGATTTCATAATCGGCCGGCAGTATCCACAGCCCGTGTTCCTTGTCGGGCAGCCCCAGTTCGGAGGCGGAGCACAGCATGCCGCGGCTTTCTACGCCGCGCAGTTTGCCGTCCTTAATCTCCCAGCCGCCGGGCAGTACGGCACCGGGCAGGGCGCAGGGAACTTTGTCGCCTACCTTGTAGTTCTGAGCGCCGCAGACAATCTGGCGCAGTGCGCCCTCGCCGGCGTCTACCATGCAGACGTTGAGGTGGTCGCTGCCTTCGACGGGTGTTTTTTCCATTACTTGTGCTACCACTACCAAATCGGTGGTGACGCCGCGCTCTTGTATACCCTCTACCTCAATGCCGGCGAAGGTGAGCATGTCGGCCATCTGTTGGGTGCCGAGCCCCTCCAAATCGATGTAGCTTGCAAGCCAGTTAAGAGAAACGTTCATTGTATCTATATAAAGGGGTTAGTGGTTTATTGGAACTGGGCGAGGAAGCGAACATCGTTCTCGATGAGCAGGCGAATGTCGCGAATACCCCAGCGAATCATGGCCAGACGTTCCAGGCCAATGCCGAAGGCGAAGCCCGTGCAGCCCGTGTACTGGGTCTTGCCGGTAGCCTTGTCGATGTTCTCGAACACGGCCGGGTTCACCATGCCGCAGCCGGCAATCTCAATCCAGCGTGGTGCCTGACCGGCGGCCTGCAGCAGCACGTCGATTTCAAAGCTCGGTTCGGTGAAGGGGAAGAAGTGCGGGCGGAATCGCACGGCTGTCTCGCTGCCGAAAAGGGCTTTCAGGAAGTATTCCAGCGTTCCCTTCAGGTCGCCAACGCTCACGTTCTTGTCCACATACAGACCTTCAATCTGGTTGAAGGCGGAGAGGTGGGTGGCATCGATAGCATCTCGACGGAAGGCGGAGCCGGGGCAGAAAATGCGCACGGGCGGAGCTTGCTTCTCCATCACACGAGCCTGCACGGTACTGGTTTGGGTGCGCAGCAGTTTGCCGCTGTCGAAGTAGAAGGTATCTTTTTCATTGCGGGCGGGGTGATCATCCGGCGTGTTCAGGGCATCGAAGCAGTGCCACTCATCCTCAATATCGGGGCCGTCTGCCAGTGTGAATCCCATGCGGCGCAGCACGCGAACGGCTTCATCTCTCACAATGGAGATGGGGTGCAACCCACCGGCGGGCAGGGTGGCACCGGGCATGGTAAAGTCTACACCGGCTACGGCGGCGGCATCCAGCTCTGCCTGCAGGGCGGCCTTGCGGTCATCCAACGCGGCGGTGATAATGGCGCGGGCCTCGTTCAGCATGGCACCAACGGCCGGCTTATCTTCCTTCGGCACGTCTCGCATGCCCTGCTGTACCTGGGTCAGGCTTCCTTTTTTGCCGAGAATACCCACGCGGGCATCCTCCAGACCCTTCATGTCGGTTATGCCGGCAATCCGGTCCAGAGCGGCGGCTTGTACGCTTGCTATCTGGTCTTTCATAATTTGTTCGCGGGAAAATATACTCCCCTGCCATTCTTTCGTCAAGTCAATTCCCGTGTGCTGAGCGACTTCTGCGTGTCTTACAGAGCTAATTGCGCTTGCTTTTTTGCTCCCGGAGTTTGTTATTGGCTCAGCTCGATATCGAGGGGGAATTCGGGCTCATTTAGGGGGTGGAAATAGGGGCATGAAATAAAATTTTAAAAAAAATCATTTTTTTGAAAAATTACGCTTGACGTCTCGTTGAAAAAGAGTATTATTTGCGCACCCGAACGAGACCGGGTGAAAAGGATAGAAAGGAACACTAGCAACATGATCAAGACAATCGCCGTAATTCTGGGTCTTACCGCTGTAACCGCCACTGCCAATACACTGCCCCCCACTTGGGAGGGTCCCGTGACGGAGCTGCGCTGAGCAACACCCCGTTACCGTCCGCACGGTGTGCAACTCTGCACACCGTTATGAGTCGGACAAACCGATAGACGCGGCGGGTGAACTCAGCCCGCAGGATTTTCAGACAATCCGGTAGCTACCCAGTGGCTCCCGGTGTTTTTTTGCCCACATTTTGTGCCTCAGAATACTACCCCGGGAGCAACCCGCCCTATATCTATAAAAATATAAAGCACAAACAAAAGAAAATCCATAATTATGATTACTATTCAAGGACAATACGCGACGGCTCGTGTGATGATCGACGAAATCGATGCTGACACCCGCCGCCAAATTTACCACATCTTGGCTGCTCCGGTGAGTGAGGGTAGTACCATTGCCATCATGCCCGATACGCACGCCGGCAACAACTGTGTGGTGGGCTTTACCCAACAGCTCAACAGTGCGGGAGCCGTCTCTCCGAATATGCTCGGGGTTGACATCGGTTGCACCGTATCTCTGTTCCCGTTGGGTGCCCCCGGGGAGATAGACTTCGCTGCGCTCGATGCTTACATACGCAGCAACGTAGCGGTGGGTGTGGGTGAATACCGTGCCACTCTCCCGCTGCGCAGCATTCGCAACCGGTTCAAAGACACCGTACAGCTTATAGAAGACGCGGAGCGTCTGCTGGCCGAAGACGGCGAGAAAGGCCGTGGTATCTCCCCGCTTACACAGCTTGGCTCGCTGGGTGGTGGCAACCATTTCATCTCGCTTAACCAATCGAGGAATAGCGGGGTAGTGTACCTGGGCGTACACTGCGGCTCGCGTAACTTCGGGCTGCGGGTCAATAAGCTCTACCAGCACCTCGCGGTCGAGTATCGCGCGCAGCAAGGCTATGGCGGTACCCCTGAGATGGCTTATCTCGATCGAGCCTGTGGTGCTCACTACGAGCACTACCTCACCTGTGTGCATGCCTGCCAGCAGTTCGCGCGGCTCAATCATCTCATCATCCGAGAGGCCGTGGCGCGCTACTTTGCAGAGGTGCACAAGCTGCCCGTGCTCAAAGATACGGAAGGTCCTGCCATGGTGAGCATGCACAACTACCTCGACCTCGAGGGAATGGTGCTGCGCAAGGGGGCTATTCGCGCCGCTGCCGGTGAGCCCGTTGTCATTCCCTTCAACATGCGCGACGGTATAGGCATCGGTACCGGTCTGGGCAATGCCGAGTGGAACAACAGCGCACCCCACGGCGCCGGGCGAATCCTTACCCGGTCGGAGGCTCGTGCCTGCATAGACCCCGCCGCCGCTGCTGCCGACATGGCCGCCCACGGCGTGTTCACCACCAGCCTCGACTACGCCATAGATGAAGCCCCCGATGCCTACAAACCCATGGAGCTCATTCGCTCGGCTATCGCTCCGGCGGTTGATATGCACGAAGTCCTGCCCGAGATTTACAACCTGAAGGGCAGGTAAGATGAGGAATACACGCAAAAACGAAACACAAAAAAAGCCACAGCGTTGCATGCTGTGGCTTTTTTTTGAAAAGTAAAGAGGAAATCAGCCCCTGCGGCGGCGAATTGCCAACCCGGCAAGAGCCAATAGACTGAGAGTGGCTGTAGTGGGTTCCGGCACGACTTCTGCCGAAATGTAGATGGCTGGGGCGTTACCGTCGCTGTCGCCTTCATTGTCGCCATAGCTCAATTCTACACTTTCGGGGTAACTCCTTGTCATCCACGAAATAAATGGAGTAGCTGGTTGCAGCTTGCAGCACCGGCGAATCCCCGGTAAAGTCGAACTCCACAGCCTCCCCTACGCCGGTGGCGGTTGTTCGGCTTGCTGCAACAATGGTGCCGGTGCCATCCGTCAGTACACCCCACAGCTTAGTATCCGCCACAGCATTGCAAGATACCAGCGTAAACATCGACAGCTTGTATCGAGATGGGGGAGGCTGCTCGTCATCGTAGTCTACATTGATGTCGACTTGGTAACCGCCTTCCGGCCGATCGCTTAATTGAAACGTTAACGATGCGCACTCTCGGAACGCATTGCTGACTGTTACTCCAATCTCCTCGCCGCTTTCTTCATCGTAGACTGCCCATGTATTATAAAAGTCAGCTGTAGTGGCGGCATATATATTCGCCAGACAACTCAAAAAGCTACAGATGCTGTCGATAGTGTGTGTTGCATGACGGGCATTATATGGACATATTTTGCGAAAGTTGTCAAAGAAAAAGGAATAGGTTGACACACTGCGCTTTTGTCGTTACCTGTTATTTATTCAACAAGAATGTATATGGCGCTGACTATTCCTTGCAGGAGTACAAAAAAGCCGCAGCGCGAGCTGCGGCTTTTGGTATGAAAAAGACTAACTTGTACGTTAATGAGAGGGGCGATTTAGGCCTCCTCGGGGGCGACGTTCACGCGACGACCTTCGCGGTCGAAGAATACGCGACCATCAACGAGGGAGAAGATGGTGTAGTCGCGGCCCATACCCACGTTCTTGCCGGGGTGGAACTTGGTGCCACGCTGACGAATGATGATGTTGCCGGCGATAACAGCCTGACCGCCGAACTTCTTAACGCCGAGGCGCTTGCTGCGGGAATCGCGACCGTTACGAACGGAACCCTGACCTTTCTTATGTGCCATAACTAGTAAAAATGTTTGGTGTTAGTGGTTAATAATCAGGCGTTGATGGCGGTGATCTCTACCTTGGTGAGAGCGGCGCGGAAGCCCTTCTTCTTGTGGAAGCCCTTGCGGCGCTTGAATTTGAAGGCGATGCCCTTGGCACCACGTGCCTCAGCGTCCAGTACCTTGGCGGTTACGGTAGCGCCCTCTACGAAGGGAGTGCCAACCTTGGTTGTGTCGCCATCTTCCACCAGCACTACCTGGCTGAAGGTGGTCTCGCCGTCATTCTCCAGACCGGAGATGCGGTCAACGGTGAGCACGTCACCGACCGTCACACGGTACTGCTTGCTGCCGGATGTGAAAACTGCGTATGCCATAATTTTCTGAATTTTAGGATTGCACCCGCGCATGCGGGCTGGCACATTATATACATGCAGCCGCGTTTGGCAAGTCTAAAATTAAAAATTTTTTAAAAAGTTGCAATTTATGCATAAAATTTTCGAAAATGGCCCTGTTTTGGTAAGTAGCGCGGAGTCGATGGTTGAGCTTGGGCGCGATATTTCGCATGCGTTGAGTGGTGGTGAGGTGCTGGGCTTGGTAGGTGATTTGGGGGCGGGAAAGACTCATTTGGTGCGCGGTATATTGGAGGGGCTGGGGGCCGGTAACCCTGCGGCGAGCCCGACTTTCTCATTGGTACATGAGCACAATGACGGCCGGTTGCCTGTGGCGCATTTTGATTTTTACCGCATGAAGTCGGAGGATGAGGCGCTGGGTATGGGCTGGGATGAATACTTGGCCGGCGGTGCTGTGCTGTTGGTGGAGTGGGCGGATCGTTTTGACGGGGTGCTGATGCCGGCGGATACGCGCTGGCTGGTGCTGAGGCATGTGAGTGCCACGCAGCGCAGCGTGATGTTGGCGCAGTAATTGTTGCCGTTACTGTATATAATATATGTGTAGGGGCGCCATCATATTGCCCGTGATGGCGGAAAGTACCTAATCTTTATGGGCATTTGATTTGTCATTTGCCGTATTTGGGGCAAGTGTGGATTTTCCAGCTTGACAGGCGGGTTCATTTTGCTACAATGCGACTGTCGAACAAAAGTGTTGTAAGGAGCACTATAATCTTTTACGTATGAAACTTCATCTCAATCTTTCACTCCGCCGCGCGGTATTGGCATCCATGGTGGCCGTTGCTGCGTTTGCCTCATCGGCAACTGCCGGCATTGTAGATACTCGCTACGATTTGCAGTATTATATTGATTTCAGTCGCAACGCCGGTATGTTCTCGGCCGGTGCCACTAATGTGACTGTGGGGTATAAGGATGGCTCTGCTACATACACCATTCCCGTTATGCCGTACATGGGGAGCTATGCGCAGTCGATTGATAACACGTTTGCCGTTCAGGGCTCCATAGTGACCTATGGCGGTTCTTCTTTGGTGTCGTCTCAGTTCATGTACGGTGCTGCTCACGTATTTGATCGTTTCTCTGATATTTTCTCGAAAGGGCAGATGCGATTCTCGTTCAACGATGAAAATGGTAACCCCAATTCCGGGGATACGTATGGGGCTGTTAACGTCGATAAGTTCGGGCACGATGGAGCTATTTCCCGAACAGATAAGCTGGTAACAGCTGTTGCCTATACCCCAATGGCTACGAATGAGTTCATGTCTTCGCTGAACTCAAACTCTTGGTTGTTCCGTTTGGGTAACGGTCGTTACTTGGATTCGACGGGTACGACTATTTCAACGGGTAACAATGCCATTGGCGGTATCATTAACATGGACTCGTACAAACAACAGTCGAATGGTGACTGGTATTTGTACGGTGTGTTCCGTCAAAACAGTACGGGAAGCGACCCCAAGACCCCCTTGGATACCGGTGTGTATTCGGGCGATAGCGGTAGCCCGCTTTATGCTTGGGATGCTGAAAATGAACAGTTCGTTTTTGTGGGTGCACTGTGGGCATCCAACCTTTCCAAATCCTTTGGTAACGATGTGTACGCGCGTTTCAATCCTAAGCTGGCACAGGCCGCGATGGATAAGTACACGGTGAATGCCACCTTCTCCGGTACGGATACGATTGCGTGGAATGCTCAGAATGCCACTACCGGCGAGGGTACCCTGCAGCAGGGTGAAACTATCGTTAACTATACCGGTAAGGGTACCGGCAATACCATGGCTGCCACGAAGGGGCTCTCCTTTGCCACGGAGTCCGAGCAGCAGCAGGAGATTCAGCTGAAAGGTAATATCAATATGGGCGCCGGTGCGCTCACATTCGCTAATGGTGACTGGAAAATCACGGAAGAGGCTGATTACACGCTCGCCAGTGCCGGTTTCGAGGTGAAGTCCGGCGCTAACCTGACGCTGGAGCTGACTGGTTCTGCCTCTGAAGAAATCCGTAAGGTCGGTGAGGGTACCCTGACTATCGCCGGTTCCGGCAGAAACGAGGCCTCTCTCGTTGTGGGTGGCGGTACAATGGTTTACGATATCAAGTACAACGAAGATGGGGAGATTGTCGGCTGCACATTGGGCAATGCCGGCGAGACTCGCCTGAACCGTCAGGATGGTTATGCCGCCGGCTCCGTACGCTTGGAGGGTGGCGTGGCCATTATTGTGCTCATGGACGATAATCAGTTCAAGACCAATTCCGTAGCCGGTGATACCTTCACTTTCGGCAACGATGGCGGCTTGCTGAACCTGAATGGTCATAATCTCGAATGGGGGGTAATTCAGCAGGATGCTTCCGGTACCGGTGCCCGCATCGGCAACTTTACCCCGCTTAACGAAGCTACCCCGGGGCATGCAACATTCACCTATACAGGCAGCGATTCATTTGGTGGTTGCTTTGTGGATGAAAGCACCGCCGCCGGCGATGGCAAGGCTCAGTTGGCAGTTGTTTACAAGGGGGCTGCTAACGATTCTTGGAAGCTGACCGGCAACAGTACGAACGTAGGCGGTTACACCGTGCAGTCCGGCACTATGGTGCTGGAGGGTTCCAACGTACACCATGTAAATGGCCGCGACACTAACGACTGGAACTATGCTTCCATTGATGGTTCTGATGTGACCGTGAAGAACGGCGCAACCTTCCAGCTTTCTCACCATGCTCAGTTGGTAGGTGACGTGCATGTCGAGAACGGTGGCTCCTTCATCATGAATCAGGCGGTGAATGCCGATTCGGAATCTATTTCCGGTAGTGCCAAGATAAACATGGTAGGCCGTGAACTCACTTCGCTGGTTGGTGATGTGAAATTGCATGGCAATTCCTCTACCATGACCGCAGATGTGCAGTCTTCTGCTATCACAAAGATTGAGGGTAACATAACGGTGGCCGACTATGATTGGGACTCCATCCCCACGCTTCAATTGGTGAAAAACGGGAACGGTATTCTGACCGTGACCGGTAATGTGGGCGTGCCCATGGTGCAGATTAACGCCGGTGGTTTGGTGATTGAACAAGCCAACGCGCTGGATTGGTATCAGTGGACTATCGGTAAGGACGGTTTCTTGGCTGCAATTGGCGTGAATCATTCCGTTGCGCTGGATTATTACATCGCGGATTCTTCAAACGGTGTATTTGCGTTGACTTATGACCAGGAATCCGCATTGAATCTTTCCGATAAGCAGGGGCTCTACATCGGCGCTTGGGGTGAGGTGCACTATGGTGCCGCAAATGCCACATTGTCCGCAAACAATGATGGAAATTGGCTTCTGGGTGGCGGCACGGGCACACTTATTGTGGATTTCAAACTGACGGGCAGCAACGACCTGATTATCGGTAATGAAAACTCTAGCGGTACGGTTCGCCTGACTAACACGCATAACGATATCAAAGATATTTACATCAAGGGTACGGGCAACAAGCTCGTCTACGATAACGTGGAGGCATTGGGCGGTGCAACCATTTCCCTGTCGTACGGAAATGCTGTAGCTTTGCGTGATGCCTCTCTGCTCGAGGTAATCAACCCGAGTGCTGACGGTGTGCTGGCTTTGACTTCTTCCGTTGATTTGGATATGACGGGCCGCGTACTTTCCATTGGTGCACTGGGGGATTTTGTTTATCAGGGTACCCTCACTTTGGGCGAAGGTGAGGCCTATCGTTTCGGTGGTAGCGGCAACCTGACCGTGGATACTGAGTTGGCAGGCTCTAATATGATGTACATTGACGGTCAGGGGACCTCCGGTAGCAGTGTGACTTTGGCTCGCGAGAAGGCGTTTGACGGAGATATTAAAGTGGGCGCCGGTCTCAACTTGGCTTCTGCCAATTCTCAGGGCGACATCGCATTGCACGTTGGTCATTCTTCCGCATTGGCTGCTGCCAATTCAGTAGATTTGCAGAAGGGCGCCAGCCTTTATACCGATGGCCAGAGCCTGATTGTTCAGAACCTGAGTGCCAAGAGTGGTTCTTCCATGGTCAATAATGGTACGACAAACTCCACCATAGTGCTTTATGTGACGGAGGGCACGACGACCTCTATTGCAAATGGGGTGTTGAATGATGCCAACAATACTTCCGGCACGAGCTTGGGTATTGTGAAGGCCGGAGCCGGTACGGTAGAAATGGCCGCTAATGCCAACTGGACCGGTGGCCTTGTTATCGAAGACGGTAAGGTGGTTGTAAGTACTGCTATTCAAGGTGGTACTTGGTATACACCGTCCGGTGGTGTTGGTTCCAGTAAGAACACTATCTATGTTGGCGAAAACGGTACCCTGCGTGTCAATGCCGAGCATCACCTTGCGCATAGTGATTATGCCCAAGGCTGGAATATGTACGGTACCTACCTTCAGCAGACCGTAACCGGCACCGGTACCATTGAAATTTCTTCCGGTGGTTCCACCCTGCTGACCAGACAAAAGGCTGCGTTTGAAGGTACAGTGCATGTAATTAACAATACGCGTCTGTACCTTGCCGGCGGTGCTTTCGAGGGTAATAGTGAACTTTTTGAAAACCTGACGGCTCTGAACTCCGCAACCATTAAGGTGGATGCCGGTAGCCAGGTGCGTTTGACTCCGTCCCTGCGCTATACCACCACGGCGAAAATTAACTCCTACTCTGACTTTATCATCTCTGGGGACGGTTTCCGCGGTTCTGACTGGGGCTTGAAGCAGAGCAGCCTGAATGCCGGTGCTCTGGCTATTGATTGCGGTGCTACCGTGTGGGGGAATGTTACTTTGGCAGCGGATGCTTCCATTTCCTCCAGTTCATCTAACCCCACGACGTCGTCAAGTAAGGTAGCTTGTTCCTCCAGCTATGGTGTAATTGGCTCACTGGGCGGCACCCTTCGTGGCCAGATATTGGGTGAGGGGATGACTCTCTCTATTAAGGGTAATGAAGGCATGACCCTCACGGCGGATTCCGCCAATACCTATGGTGACTTGGTGATTGCAAACGGCAACGGCAATAACTCCGAGAAGTTCGCCCTGCGCTTGAATGGCGGTAAGGCGGTAAGCCAAGTTTCTACTGCGCTCGGTATGGGCGAGGTAACCTTGAATGACGGTCTGATTCTGCGCTTGGCCGGTACGGGAACGGGCAACCAGACCTCGATAGAATACACCTATGCCAACAATATTAACGCCGGCAATGGTGCCACGCTTCAGAGCTACAATATCACCAACAAGCTGACCGGTACGGTGACGGCTGCCGGTGACCTGAACCTGGCTACGGCCAACGGCGGTGTGCTGCACTTGGCCGGTGGTGTGGCCGGTAGCGGTGCGTTGAATTTGGCTGCCGGTTCTCAGGTGATACTCGGCTCTGCCAATGGCGCTTCTTTCAACGGTAATATCGTTGCCGGTGTCGGGGCTGCTCTTACCTTGGATTCTTCTGCAGCAGTTGCCACCACCACAAGTATTACTGGTACGGATTCGTTCTCTCTGAACTTGAGCGGGACGTCTGACTATACTTTGGGCGGAATTGCTCTGGGTACGTCTGAAGGAGTGGCCAGCTCCTCTCTGACTCTGAGTTTCGACTTCACTAACCCCACTGCTGAGGATAGAACAACCTTGTATTCTTCCATTTCAGCCGGTACTACCACGATTGCGCTTAATCTGAACATGTTCAACGAGATTGCCAGCGGTGAGTACACGCTCATCAGCGGTAATCTGGGTACAGGTTCTTTCGCGTTGGATGCAAGCTTGGGTGACCGCTTCAGCTATCGTCAGGAAGATGGTAAGTTGATTCTGATTGTGGGTGGTGATACCCGCCTTTACTGGTCCTCTGCTAATGGCACTGCACAAGATTGGAATGGCGCCAACTGGCAGGTAGGTGGGCAGGGAAATCTGGTATCCTACGGTAGCGGCCAAGAGGTTGTGCTGGGGGTCACCGGGCTTAGCTCTGCTGACAGCCGGGAGATGATTGCGGTGGATGGCGCTGTGACTGCCGGTCGTGTGAATGTTTCCTCTACTTATGGTCTTGAGGGAGCAGGGGCTATCGCTGGTACCACATTAGTGGTTGGTGATGGTGGTGATATGCTGCTGGGGGTGAATGCCAACTTCTCTGAAGGTGTGCAGATTACCAGAGGCGCCCTGACTGTGCAAGACGCCGCCCTTAACGCTAATGTAACCCTTAGTGAGCAGGCTGCCATGAATATGGATGGTGCTACGGTCACCGGCACTGTGAGCACAAAGGGCTCGGGCTCCGGGAATGTAACGCTCAACTCCGCTCAGATGTCCGGTTCGTTCTATGCGGATTCCGACATGGCGACGCTGAAGGCTGACAATATCGAACTGAATGGAGGTTCTATCGGCTCTGCCGCTAACTTGCAGGCTGGTTCCATTACCGTAGCCGGTGGTTCTTTTGAATCCACCGCTAGCCTGCAGGCCGATTCTGTTACTGCGGCCGGTGGTTCTGTCACCCTTAAGGGAACGTCCACCATTGAGACGCTCGCGGTGACCGGCGGCCAGTCGGCCACTCTGTATAACGCCGCGGAAAATGATGGTTCCAAGAAGAATATCTCCACGCTGGCTCTGGCTGATGGCGCAACGCTGAAGATTGATAACCGTGCTAATACCACGTCTGAATCCGGCGTGATTGGTACGGTGCAGGTTGCTGGTACAGGTACTATTCAGGAGGTGTACGGTTCCGGTCACCTTACTATCGGTACACTGACTCTGGCTGAGGGCACGACATCCGGTACCCTGAACCTGTACAAGTCCTCCTCCAATGGAGGTGCTTCTTATACCGCTATGTTTGACTTGGGTTCCTCCATGGCTGCTGCCGGGAACTTCGTGGGTGATGTTGTTCTCGCTAATACGGCGACCCACTCCGGTAATCCCAAGCATTCTGTATTCATTAATCTGTTTGGTCAGGACATTTTGGCCAATGCAGCAGTGAGGATGAATGAGCAGAAGGATAGCCAGGCTTATCTGGGGCTTGGTGTGAATGTGAATAATGCCAGAATTGGCGGTCTTGAGTCATCCTCGGCCTTGGGTACCCGTGCTCTGCTGTTCTCCGGTTATGCACCGCAGAATATCGGCTGGAATACCGGTGACGGTCCCGATAAAAACGCCGATGAGGTTGCTCGCACACTTGTTATTGACACGGAGGCCGGCGCTGCATTCACCTACTACGGTCAGGTGCGTGAGATGCTGAGCATCGTGAAAGATGGAGAGGGCATGCAGACCTTTGCCGGTAATTCAACAGCCTTTAACGGCAGTATTGAAATCTTGGAAGGTACCCTCGCTTTCTCCGGTCAGGCTCTGAATATGCTGAGTTCTGCCTCCTCTGTGGCGGTGAACGGTGGTACGCTGGATGTCACCGGTTTTGATTTCAGCACCGGTTCCCTTGCGGTTAATAACCTGTCCTTTACGGAGGCCTCCGTGCTTGCACTCGGCAATTTGCAGGCTGATACCGTTTACAACTTCTTCGACAATTCAAACGGTGCGTTGGAAAACTGGGTCACCCTGACGACGGATAACTTCTCCATCAATGGCACCTCCCTTTCCGACATGGGGCGTGTAACCCTCACTCTGGGCATGGACGGCTCCTTCTCCTACACGCTGGAGGATAGCTGGGATCTTGTCTGGGATGGCGGCGAAACCGGCACATGGAATGATGTGAGCAGCAACGAGGTATGGCAGACGACCCGCATGAATGAGATGATGGGTACGGAAGAAACCTTCAACACGCGTTTCACGAACAATGATAACGTGCTGTTCAACAGCGATGCCAACTTGGAGCTGGAGGGCAATATCATCGTTAACAACATGACAGTTGCTGACAATGTAAGCCTTGTGACCAAAGGTAGCTTGAGCGTGGCCGGCGATTTGACTGTGGGTAACGGCATCAGCTGGGACTTCTCCGGTGACACTTCCCTGAGCTTTACGGAAGGTGAGCTGAAAGCTGCCAAATCCATTGTTGTGGGTGATGGCGCCACGCTTATCATGACGGATAAGACGACAATGCAGAACAACAGCTCCACTGCATTTGATAATGTAAGCGGTACCGGCAATGTGGTGCTGAATCTGGGTATGGATAATGGCGTCGGCTTTGACCTCAGCGGCATTTCCGGTGATATCACCGTGGCTACCGGGCGCTTGCAGGTGAATCAGAGCGCCTTCAATGATGCCTCCACCATCTACTTGGCCACCTCTGATAGTCAGTTGGTATTCAATGGTAATGGCACCGTTCTGAATAATGATATTGTACTTGGTGCAAATAACACCACTCACGCCAACAAAGGGTGCAGTGGCACCATCGCCGGTGTCATCAGCGGTAATGCCAGCTTCACAAAGGCCGGTGCCGGTACGCTGACCTTTGCTGCTCAGAATACCTACACAGGCACCACCACCATCAGCGGCGGCAAGCTTATTCTTGCCAATGGTGGCGATTACACCTTGCTCAACTCTGTCTCAGAAGGCACTCTGGAGGTGGCAAATGGCACAACGCTGGTGAACAATGGCAAGCAGATTACATCCACACTGGTGCTGGCTGCTGGCTCTGCTGCTGAAATGAATGGTGAATGCGTATTGAAGGGCGCTATCACCGTGAACAACGGCGCTGTGCTTACCTTCATCGGTAACGGCTCTGATACCTTGGATTGGAATACCGGTAATCCTATAACCGTTGACGGCGGTACGATTGACTTCGGTAACACTCGCCAGACGATTGCCGGGTGGTCCCTGACGCTCAAGAACGGTGCTCAGTTGCTGGGTGGTGGAGGCAGCTACGGCGCTGCTTATACCGCAGCTTTGGACTTCAATAACAATTCCACCATCAACGTGACCTCCGGTGCAAACAGCATCGCGGCTAACATGCGCTTGCGCGGTGGTGATAACCGCCAGCTTACCTTCAATGTAAGCGAAGGCGCCTCGTTGGATGTCAGCGGCCGCATGCACTCCGACAGCGCAACCGCTACGGTGGGTAATGTGGTGAAGAACGGCGCCGGTTCGGCCACTATCTCTTCTCAGGTAATGCTGGGTAAGATTACAGCTAATGCCGGTGATATTACCGTGGCTTACACTGGTGAGGGTGGCAATACCGTTAAGTCCGTAGTTCTTTCCAATGGTGCAGAACTGCGTGTGGCTGAAGGCGCTGCCCTGAATATCAGCAACAGCTCCGTGGAAATCAGCGGCCGTACCGGTACCGCTGCTATTACGACCACAGCCAATTCTGCCACTTATTCCGTATCTTCCACGGACGTTGAACTGACAGATGCCCATGTCACCTACACCGGTGGAGATGCGACCATCAGCAACAAGCTCACAAACTCCTCCATCGAGAATGCCGGCAGCGGCACCCTGACGGTGGATAATGCCGGGAATACGCTTAACGGGGTATATGCCACGGGTGGCAGCGTTAAGTTGTTTGCCGATGCCGAGCTCGACCTGCAGGAACTGGAAATCGCTACCAGCCTGTCCGTATCGGCCTATTCTCAGCTGAACGAGAGCGTGTCGGAAGAAGCTCGCATCAACGTGAGCGGAACTGCCAACTTCGGTATGGGAGTCACGCTGAATGCCGACCTCGTGATGAAGAGCGGCGCTACGTTGAAGGTTGCTGACACGGTGCAGATGGGCAGCGATGTGCGCTTGGAAAGTGGCCTGAAACTTGCCGGCGCTCAGTATGATACCCTCAGCTCGCTGAAAGTCGGGGAGAAGGTGACACTCTTCAGCGGTGTGGATTCTCTCTTCCTGAGCAACAGCACTGTGGCAAGCGACTCTATCACGTTGGATGACCGCGTGCTGGCAAACGAGTACTTCAGCAACTTGTCGAGCAACTATTTCTTGGTGTTTGATACCACCGCCGGAGTAGGTCAGGGTGAGCTGAGCATCGCCATGATACCTGAGCCGACCACGGCGACGCTGAGCTTGCTTGCGCTTGCCGGCTTGGCCGCCCGCCGTCGTAGAAAGTAAAACGGTATTTGGTCGGCGTCCCGCCTCGGCGAAGCAAGCGAGCGAAGCGAGACGCGAAGACGGGAGCCGACCACCGCAACACTGAGCATACTGGCACTTGCCGGCTTGGCCATGCGCCGCCGTCGTGCCTCTCGTTGAGGCTCTCGATACGGTTTAAAGTGAAAAATACGTAACAGCGAAAGTAAACGAAGGGCGTCGATTATCGGCGCCCTTCTTGCTATATTGCCCTCGGAACGACCGTTTTTCACCGGCATTCAGGAAAATGAATCAGGTGAAATATGACTCCTTGCTAGAATAAAGAAAATCCCGCCCTCGGCTATGAAATCGAGGGCGGGTGCGCAATTCGGGGCATGGTTACCCCACTCGAACCAGTTCCGTTTTACTTCCTGCGGCGGCGGGCAGCAAAGCCAACCAAAGCCAACAGGCTCAGCGTGGCGGTGGTGGGCTCGGGGATGAGATTAATGTTGAAAGTCGGTGAGCCGCTTGAACTTACAGCGCCGGTATAATCATAGGTAATATCGTCGAGCTTAAGCACCAGAGAATCCGCATTTACGTCTTCACTGAACTGTACAGCGAGTCCGGTATATCCATATTGAGCAAGTGTGTTTGTATCAATATTCAGCTCCAGTTGTCCCACTGTTGAGCAATGGAAAAGATTCGTCAAATCTGCGGTGAAGATACCACTGCCGATTGTAAGATTATCCAGCGAGTAATTCACTACGGCATTATTCAGAATAATGGTACCGGTTTCGCCTACTGAGATGCTGCTGCCATTGTCAAAGCTAACATTGTCCAGCGTCAAGGTGGTGAGCTCGGACTCAAAGTGTACATTTACCATGGCTAAATCGGAAATGGTAAATGACAAGCTCGTTGTGCTGATGTGAACATCAGACATAGCTGCAAGGGGAGCTCCACCTGCGATTTTACTACTTTCGAGAAGTACGCCGGAAACTAAACCTGTTGTTGAGCCTGACTGCAGCGTGACACTTTCGCCCAGCGTCACAGTACCGTTTGTCAATTTTACGGCGGCATCTGCTGCAATCGAGAGGCTTGTGCCTTGAAGATGGGCGCCATCTTCCACACGCAGGGTGCCGTTATGCAGTTTCACGTCAGCATTCAGATTGCTAGTCCGGGAGGCGTTCACTTCGGCATCTGTTGTCGTTGTATCGGCCATGCCGAGGGCGCTCTTGAGGTTCGCAATGCGCTGGGCGGTACCATTTCCTTCGGCATCCTTGCCGGTAAATACGATATCACCGGTAGCCCGGCAGGTCTTACCCTCAGCATCTGTATAATCTGCATTCAGGCTGACAACCTGGCTTGTACCGGCGTTGATGTTAACGGAGTCACGGAAGACAATGCTTTTACCCTCACCTGCGGCCAGTGTCATGATGGGGGCAGCATCGGAGGTTGCCTTAGTGGGCTTCAAAGTAACAGCATTGAATGACAAGCTGTCCTGCAGCCGCACATAGTTTCCGCTGAACTCCACATCGCCATTACCCACCATAACCAGCGGCGCATTGGTGCCATAAATGGCACCACCGCCTACATAGGAAGAGGCTGCTACGCCTGTGGCATCCACATGGTTACCGATAATGCTGACTCCTCCGGCATTGTTCGAAATGGTCATGGCCTTGAGAGTGGAGTAAATTGCACCACCCATGACTGAGTTTCCTGCTGCTGTTCCTGTGGCATTAGTGCTCAGATAGTTATCCTGTATGGTAACTGTACCAGTGTTGCCGGAAATGCTCAGCACTCCAGTAGAGTAAATGGCACCACCATACATTTGGGAAATGCTCGTCGTGGTATTGTCTGCATGGTTACCGGAAATCAGCACGGAACCATTGCCATCCATGGTTATGGAACCCTTATCCATCCAGATTGCAGCACCATTTGCCTTTTTACCGGCAGCTGCGTTATTGGTGAATGCTACTTGTCCGCTATTGCCGCTGGCAGAGAATGCTGTAGCCGCACCACCCGTGCCGTACACGGCAGCACCAAGGCTGGAGCCTGTTTCGCCTGTTGCGGTATTACCGCTGAAGATAACATCGCCTTGGTTGTTATCCAGATGAGCAGTGGCACCAGTACCCAAGTAAATGGCACCACCATTCAAGGTCTTGCTCCCGACAGTTGATATACAGTTGGAGGAGAACACTACATCACCCTTGTTTTCGGCTATTTGCAGGTGCCCCATCTTCATATACGCCACACCACCGGAAATATTAGCGGAGGACGAGATTGAAACTTTGTCGAACAAGACACTCACGCCCTCATCGTTACACCCGTTGGCGTTGATTCGGATGTCATTATTGGGTGTTGTTGAGGTTGAGCTGCTGCTGTCGTAAATGACACCACCAGAGATAGCCCCCGTGCCGGATTCTCGGGTTATCGCCAGATTCTGGAAGACGACTCCACCAGCATTGCGGGAGATTTCCAGCATAGCTGTGTTGGCGCCCAGCCAGAATACGCCGCCATTGACAGCCTTGCCGGTTGTCTCGGTGGTGATGTCATAATCTGTGAAACTGACCTTACCGCTGTTATCGCTGATGGACAAGGAGGAACCGGTAGCAAGGACGATAGCGGCGTGCTCAACATCATGGGAGGCGGCAGTAGTGGGGTTCACCCTGTTCAGCCCCATATCGCTGAAATGGACATCCTGCAGCCCGGTAATCTTGGTGATAGCGTCCTCTCTGTTAAACAGGAAGCAATTGGCCCCAGATACACTCAAATCAGCGGTCACTCCGTCTGCCGCAGTTATGGAAATCTGCCCGTTTGTACCAATCAGATAATCCGTATTGCCCCAGAGCTGGTTCTGGCTATTATCCCATGTCTGACTGGTGGCCAATTTATAGGTGGCAGTCACCGCCCAATCAATGTCGCGGCGCGAGTTGTCTCCGGTAATAACGATATCGCTGATATCGTTGACCGAAAGATTCCATTTGCTTGCACCAATCTGAGCCAGCCCGATTTGTTCATTGATGGAGGCTGCATCCTCTGCCGTTATACGGTCTGAATATAAATAGGCGCTGGTGACAGCATCGTCAAATTGGATGGAAGATAAAGCTGAGTCTGTGCGCAACCCTGTATTCGTTCCGTATGAAGAACCCAGAAGGTTACCTCGCTTGTCATATACGGAAATTGCAAGCCCGGTACCTATGCCTGCATTAGTTGTTCCGTACTCATAGGTCATCGTGACGGCAACCGTACCAACTTTGTCCCAATCGAGTGTGGTAAAATCCAGTGAACCGAGGGTGAAATTACCGAGGGCTGTAGGATTATTTCCGGAAAGACCGCCGCCGTTCCAGCTGCCATATATGCCTGACGCGGAGATGGAGCCCTGATGGCTGTATTGATTATACACGGGAGACCCGGAATTGGAAGGGTCATCTTTAGACGGCCAGACCGAGCTGTAATTGGTATCGAGCCCGATTCGGTTGTTGTTGCTTAAGGTAACATCTACTATCTGTAAGCCACTGGCAGCATTGCCGGAAATCAATGACCCCGGCTTGAAATAGGGTGTCTCAGCAAACGTGGGATTATACACAGGTGTACCCAGCTCCACATAGTTGCGCATTGTTGCTGCATCAATGGTCAGGGAAACGCTCCATGCAGATGTAGCTTCACCCGCCGCCACCGTATAGGTGTTGTTGCTAAGGTTGCCTAAATCTATCTCTGTAAAGGTATCCAATGTGGCAGCACGAGCCGCCACTATACCTGATAAGGTAATGAGCAGAAAGAGAGTTTTTTTCATATTTAGCTGATTGGAGTTTAAAAGTTCCGAGCAGTTCATGCAGGGGGCATTCTCATGCGCAACGGAAGGCTGAGAGACACGCTACGAATCCGCTGATCGTAGTGTACAGCATTTCTCATGCTGATGCAAGTATAAAGTTGTCAAAATGCTTATATGCTGAAAAAAAAGAGCGGCAGTCGTTAAACTGCCGCTCTTTTCTGGGTACGTCAGGCATGACACGTAACTGGGGTGGAAGTCCCCAATGAGCCGCCGACAGAGCGGAATCAAATAGCCAAGGGCAACTGCGCCACAGCAATGTGGGGTGGGAAGGAAGCCGGAGGCGAAACACAGACAGGATGAACAAGAACCGAATAGAAGGCCAAAGCGCACGAGGTGAGGCAGCCCTGGATGCTTACGCCCGATACTCTGTCAAGAGTGCGCATGGTAAATTCGGCTTGCACTGTGTGAAAGCTGCGTGCCTTATCCTGAGAGACCCTACTAAAGCGTGAACGCGCTGCGGAATAATCCGTCTGTAGGGAGTCAGCAGAGGCCATAGTACCACCAAAACGAACAACCCCGGTGGGAAGGGCTGAATCCGGTGTGGGCAACCGCTCAAGTCTCAGAACATATAGCAGCAGAGCCAAGAGGTACTGGAATGTACGAAGCCTCGACCGAGGGATGGAAAGCGGTGCAAGTCCGAATCCACGTAACGGTGCGGGGGAGCTGTCAGGGTATCTGACGAGGAGAGATAACGAGTTGCGGCAGGAACAACAGTTCCGGGACCAATCACACGCCGAGAAACCGCCGTATGCCATAAAAGGCACGTACGGTGGTGTGTGAGGGGGCGAAAGCCCCCTACACGATTTTATTTACGTCGGGCAAGCGGGATTCTACCCGCACCCTGTGACCCTGTCGGGCTTCCCGCCGGGAAGTGTCCCGGCGGCGCAGGGTCGGCTCATGCCACTGGCACTCGCCGCCCACTCCCCCTTTGCTGCGGGGGCGTGGGTTCGAATCCCGCAGGATGTGGAAAAGCGAAAGGCTCAGCAGCGGTGATTACCATTGCTGAGCCTTTTCTGTATCGGGCAAGCGGGATTCTACCCGCCCCCCCCTCGCTCTGCTTTGCAGAGTACCCCCGGGCAGGTGTGCCCGGGGGCTCGGGGGCTGGTTGCTCGCTTACTCGCACCCAGCCCACTCCCCCTACGGGGGCGTGTGTTCGAATCCCGCATGGGGGTATACAAAGCAAAAACGCTCAGCATCGGTTTAATCCGTTACTGAGCGTTTTATCTTATCGGGCAAGCGGGATTCGAACCCACGACCCCTTGCACCCCATGCAAGTGCGCTACCAGACTGCGCTACTGCCCGAAGATTTGGTGTTTTGTTTGTCTTGCGCTCGAGAGCGTGTCGACAAGGGAAGTATACACGAATTTTTACAGTTGTCAAGAGATTTTTTTCATGATATAATAATTTTTGTCATGAAAAAGGTAAAAATTGCCGTAGTTGGGGCCAGTGGATACACCGGGCAAGAGCTTTTGCGCATATTATTGCGTCACCCGGGGGTTGAATTGGTGTGTGCGACATCGCGTCAATATGCGGGGCAGGAGCTGTGCGATTTGTTCCCTCGTTTTCGCCATGTGCCTGGTGCTGATTTGAAGTTCACGGATTCCGATGTGGAGGCGATAGCCGCCACGGGTGCAGAAGCAGCGTTTTTGGCGTTGCCGCACGGGGTGTCTGCTGCGTATGGTCGCGGGTTGGTGGAGGCCGGGCTGCGTGTGATTGATCTTTCTGCGGATTTCCGTTTGAATGACCCGGCTGTGTATGAGGAATTTTACGGCAAGCCGCACCCGGATGTTGAGCTGATGCAAGAGGCAGTGTACGGCATGCCTGAGTGGCACCGTGCTGAGATTGAGAAAGCACGCATCGTTGGTTCTCCCGGGTGCTATCCGACCAGCATTATATTGCCGTTGGTACCGCTGCTTCGTGCCGGGTTAGTACAGGCGGAGGATATTGTGGTGAATAGTGGCAGTGGTGTTTCCGGTGCCGGTCGCAAGGCAGATGTGAGCCTGCTGTACTGCGAGTGCAATGAGAGTATGCGCGCATACGGCGTACCGCGCCATCGCCACCTTTCCGAGATTGAGCAGGAGCTGTCGTTGGCAGCCGGTCAGCAAGTTACCATTACCTTTACCCCGCACCTTATGCCGGTGAATACCGGGATTGTGACGACTACGGTGGCGAAACTTGCCCCCGGTGTGACAGTGGAGGATATCTCGGCTTGTTTTGAGAGCGCGTATGCCGGGGCTCCTTTCGTACGCTTGCTGGGTGCTAATAAGCCGGCGGATACCAAGAATGTGACTCGCACGAACTTTGTGGATATTGGCTGGGCTGTGGATACCCGCACTAACCGTGTGGTGCTGATGAGTGCAGAGGATAACGTGATAAAAGGCGCCGGTGGTCAGGGAGTGCATGCCTTCAATATCATGTTCGGCTTCGATGAATCTGAAGGCTTGTGGCTTATCTGATGCACACACATAGAACACGTGCGCGCGTGCGTGCGAATAACATGTAAATTGTATTAAACAACGACTGTTTAGCTATATGTTGCCGCTGCTATTGATAGTGGATGATGAGAAGTCCACGCGGGATGCTCTTCGTTTGGCGCTGGAAGATGACTACGAGGTGTATGCCGTGGCCGACGGTAAGTCGGCGCGAGCCCTGATGGATAGCGAGCCGGTGGATATATTGCTGACGGATTTACGGCTCGGTGGCGAGAGCGGCATGGCCCTGATTGATTATGCTCAGGGTTTGCCGCAGCCGCCGACCTGTATTATGATGACTGCCTATGGCAGTGCCGATACTGCGGCGGAGGCTCGCCGCCACGGCGCATACTACTTTTTGACTAAGCCGTTGAATTTGGACGAGGTTGAGCTGTTGCTGCGGCGCGCGGCACATACCCGCTCATTGGAGGCCAGTAACCGCGAGCTCACCACCCGCCTGCAGCCAACCGGCGGGCTTGACCGTATGTTGGGCGACAGCCCGCAGATGCAACCCATTTTCAATCGTATTCGGCAGGTAGCGCCTACGACGGCAACGGTATTGATAGAGGGCGAGACCGGTACCGGTAAAGAGCTTGTGGCGCGCGCAATTCACAGCCTGTCGCCGCGCAGTAAGGCCAGATTTGTTGCGGTGAACTGTGCTGCGCTTTCGCCTCAGCTGATGGAAAGTGAGCTCTTCGGGCACGAGAAGGGTTCATTTACAGGGGCTATGCAGCGCCGTATCGGCCGATTCGAAGAGGCTGATGGGGGAACAATTTTCCTCGACGAAATCGGCGAAATCGATATCCCCACTCAGGTAAAGCTACTGCGAGTATTGGCTGAGCGCAGTATTGAGCGAGTGGGTAGCAATGAACCCATTGCCGTAAATGTGCGAGTGGTCGCAGCTACCAACCGAAACCTTGAGGAAATGGTGAGGCAGGGCACTTTCAGGCAGGACCTTTACCAGCGCCTTAATGTGATATCCCTACATTTGCCCCCACTGCGCGAGCGCGCCGGAGATGTGGTGCTTATGGCGCATGCATTTGTGCAGGAACTTTGCCGTGAGAATAACAAGGCGCCCAAGAGTTTGACCCGCCCGGCGCTTGATTTGCTGCGCAGCTATGCCTGGCCCGGTAACGTACGCCAGCTTCGCACCGCTATTGAACATGGTGTTGTTATGAGTAGCGGCGGCGAAATAACCCCGGATGATTTGCCGGAATATCTGCTCGTCTCTTTACCGTCAACTCCTCAATCGACCCACCAAATGATACAAAGTCATACGCGTACAGATTTTGGGCTTGATTCTTCCCCCTGTTTTAATTTAGAATACGTCGAGCGGCAAACGATATTGCGAGCCTTGGAGTATACCGGGGGTAACAAGTCGGCTGCCGCCGGGTTGCTGGGGATTAACCGCCGCACCCTGCAACGAAAAATGGCTGAGGCTCGTGAAATCTTTAGCCGTTTTTTGTGAAAACATCATAGAAGCATACACAATTAGAATATATGTCAGAATTGCCAAAGTATAAATTCGCCAAGGGCACAACTGTGCTGCGACTGATTGTTGCTGCCTTGCTGGTGGTTATGTGCGTGTTAAAAATTCACTTGACATACCGTGGTCTCGATCAGCCGGCCGCAATGGATCAGGCGCAGATTGCCCGTTCGGTTGCAAACTGGAATGGTTTTACTACTAATTTGTTGCGCCCTATTGATGTGATGACTGTCGCCAATCAGTCAGAACTTACAAAAGAGCCGTTTGAAGTGGCCAAATTACGCGATACGACGTATGCTCCGCTGAATATTGCTGCCATGGCTGTGGCTCTTAAGTTAAGCGGAATGGATAATTTCGATGCAACTCGTATGACCGATGGTGGATATGTTTACGTGGCAGACCGAGTTATTTCCGCTACCAGCATGTTATTCTTCTGTATAGCTATTGGCTTGTCATATTCATTGATTGCCCGAATGTTTGACGAGTTGATTGCTTGCGCTACCTCGTGCTTCATGCTGTGTAGTGAGTTGTTTTTGGATTACTCTATCAGCGGCTTGCCGCAGCCGCTCATGCTTTGCTGCCTGCTTGCCGCTATGCATGCGTTGCTTTCCGCTATTCGAGCTGCGGAAGACGGTGCCGACGTCTGGGCGCTTTTCTGCATCGTAATATGCTTTGTTTTTGTGGGGCTTATGTGTTTGTCCGGTTGGATGAGCCTGTGGATTGCCGGCGGTTTGCTGTTGTTCTGCATGATTCACTTCCGTGCCGGTGGCTCGTATGCCTTTGCTGCGGGTGTGGTATTGATGCTCTTCCTGATTGCACCGGCCATTATGAATTACCGGGATACCGGCAGTATTCTCGGCAATGCTATGCTTGGCCTTTACAATAGCTTTGGCGGTGGTGAGGAGGCCGTTATGCGCTCCGCCACTATCAATAATACCCCGTTGCAGAGTTCCGGTTTCGTGCTGCGCTTCTTCTCTCACACCTTCAGCCAGTTGCGCCATTTATATGTTAACATGGGTTCAATCATTGTGGTGCCGTTCTTCTTTCTGGCTCTGCTGAATCGTTACCGTTTGAATGATGTGCAGGCTATGAAGTGGGCAATTTTCTGCATGTGGAGCTTTGCCTGCATCGGTATGGCTCTTTTCGGTGTGAATACCCCTGAAAATCCTTCTCAGCTTGCCATTCTTTTTGTGCCTTTCTTTACCGCGTACGGATTGTCGCTGGTGTTCAACTTCTTGGCAAGGATTAAGTATGAGCATTCGACCTTCACTCAGGCTCGCGGTTTGGCGCTGTTCATCATGATTCTCGTATCTGCCGGACCGTTCCTCTCCACGATACCGAATAGCGTGTACATGGGTGTTTGGCTTGGCGACCGCGCGCGCCCGCATTTCCCCCCGTATTATCCCCCTGCATTGAATCTTAACCTTGTTTCGGTTACAAGGCCGGATGCCGTTATCGTGACCGACCAGCCTTGGGCTGTAGCTTGGTATGCCAACCGCAAGGCTTTGTGGATACCCCGATTGGTGGATGATTTTACTACCTATCTGGAGCCAACACTCAATAAAGGTGGTGCCCGTGTCGGTGGTTTCCTTATCACGCCCAGTTCTCATAGTGAGCCTAATTCTCGCGGCGGTATTAAGGGGATTGTGGATGAGATGGGTGATTTTGCACCGTTGGCGTTGGAAGGTAAGCTCCTTCAGTTGACGCCACGTCATAATCTGGCTTTGGCGGATATGTTTGTCGAGAACGCTGATGGCAGCGATAATTCCATGACATTGGGTAAATTGGTTTCATCGCAAGGGCGTTTTTCACAACGAATTCCGTTGCTTGGTGCTGAGATTATGTACTACACCGAGCCCGGTTCCGTTCCTCAAAACCAATAAAACCTATTTACTTCCCGTTAAGCATCGTTTATGTCGCCTCGAAATAAGGAAAAAGCATTGACCTTTGAGCAGTCTATGGCTCGGCTTGAAGAAATTGCTACCCGGCTCGATAATCCCGAAACCGGTTTGGAGGAGACGATTGCTCTGGTTGAGGAAGGTCGCCGACTTGTAGCTGCCAGCAGAGCATTACTCGAGCAGGCTGAATTGCGTATCAATAAACTAGACGTAGCTGCACCCACTGCGGTTGCTGCTACGCCGAACAATGCCGACAATGGATTTACCCTCATTTAATCTGCCACCGCTTTTGGCCGGTATTCAGTCACCGGATGATGTTAAGGCACTGAGCCCGGAACAGCTGCCGGAGCTTGCCGCCGAAATCCGCAGTTTGCTGGTGCGCACACTGGCTACTACCGGTGGGCACTTGGCGCCGAATTTGGGGGTGGTTGAGCTCTCAATTGCGCTGCATCGCGTATTTAATACACCGGTAGATAAGATTCTCTTTGATGTATCTCACCAGTGCTATGTGCACAAACTGTTGACGGGGCGTGCTTCTCGTCTGCATTCTATTCGCCAGTTTGAGGGAATATCCGGTTTTTGTAAGCGCAGCGAGTCGGAGCATGACGCCTTTGGCGCCGGCCATGCGGGTACGGCTCTGTCGGCCGGTGTGGGTATAGCCGCCGCTCGTGACCTTGCCGGCGATTCCTACAATGTTATTTCAATAGTGGGTGATGGAGCATTCACCTGCGGTACCACGCTGGAAGGCCTTAACAGCATATCTACCAATACCAAAAAATTCATACTCATCCTCAACGATAATGAGTGGAGTATTGATAAGAATGTAGGGGCTCTCTCCCGTTATTTTTCTTCTCTGCAAGAGACCGACACCTATACTTGGATACGGGATTATGCAAAGAAGTTCATCGAGAAATTGGCGGGGAAGGAGATGCGAGACCAAGCCTCCAAACTCATAACCGCAGCCCGAGGGTTAATATCGCCGTTGAGCTTCTTCCAACAATTGGGACTTACCTATTATGGACCGATAGATGGGCATGATATAGGTCGCTTGGAACGTGTGTTGCGCTTGGCCTCCAGACGAGATGAACACGTTATTCTGCACATCATTACCCAGAAAGGGCGAGGGTATGAACCGGCTGCTTCCAATCCTACAAAGTTTCATGGCGTGGGGCAGTACGATGTCAACAACGGGAGTACGCCCAGAGCCGCGGCCATTACCTATTCGGAGGCGTTCGGACAGTGCCTGACCAAACTGGCAGAGAAGGATTCCCGCATAGTTGCTATCACTGCTGCTATGCCGAGCGGTACCAAGCTGGATATATTCCGCGCGCAGTACCCCAATCGTTTTTACGATGTTGGTATTGCTGAGGAGCATGCCGCCATTTTTGCCTGTGGGCAAGCTACGCAAGGCTTCAAACCCTATGTGGCAATTTATTCCACGTTCATGCAGCGCTGTGTAGATATGATTCAGCATGATGCTGCATTGCAGAACCTCCCGGTGCGTTTCTGCATGGATCGTGCCGGTTTGTCGCCGGATGATGGCCCCACACACCATGGTTTGTTTGATATCAGTATGCTGCGTTGCATACCCAATCTGATTATGATGCAGCCGAAAGACGAAGCTGAGCTTTGCCACATGCTGGCGACCATGCAGCAGATTGAGGATTGCCCCAGTGCTATCCGTTACCCACGCGGTGCCGCAGAAGGAGTTCCCATGCCGGAGCAGCCCACGCCTTTGCCCATTGGCAAGGCCGAGGTGATAGCCGAGCAGGGTAGTGTGGCCCTGATAGCCCTTGGTAATATGAACAACATGGCTGAGCAGGTACGCAGCCGGCTGGCAGAGCAGGGAATTGACTGCGCGTTGATTAATGCCCGTTTCATCAAACCGCTCGATTCCGAATGTATCTTGCGCTTTGCAGAGCAGTGCAAGCTTATCGTTACTTTTGAGGACCATACAATAACCGGTGGTTTCGGCAGTGCTGTACAGGAATTGCTTAGCGATGCCTGTTCCACTACACCCGTGCTTAGAATTGGTTGGGGGGATGTATTCGTAGAGCATGGAAGCCTCGGGCAGCTCCGCGCCAAGCATGGCCTTACTCCGTCTTCTATTATTGAGAAAATAAAGCTTCGTTTACAAAAATTATGAAAAATCGCAAATGCGTATATGGTTGGTTTGCCGCTTTGTTCATGTGTGTGGGTTCCGCATGGGCTAATTTGCCGACAGGTATTTCCACCGATGGAAACGGTGCGGAAAATCAGGGTGAATCCGGCGGTATTCAAGAAGTGGCGGATTGGGTAAAAGAGTTATCTAACCTTTCCCCTGAGAATCGCAAAATTTATGCGGAGGCATTCCGCATGGCTAAGGTATGTTATGCGCAGGGGCGCATGGTTGAGTGCGAAAGTCACCTCAATACCTGCGAACTCTACAATCGCTCGAATCCCAATGTGTGGAACTTGCGAGCCAGCGCTTTGATTTCTCAAAAGCAGTTTGAACAAGCTGAGCCTTTGCTCGTGTCGGTTCGTCGCCTTAATCCGCAGGATTCCGTGGCAAGGCTTTCGCTTTCGCTGCTCTACCTTGGCACACAGCGCTACGAGAAATGTTTGGAGGAGACCGAGCTGCTGATTGACGATATCATGTACAAGGATATGATGCAGCTGACCCACAGCCTGATGTTCCGCAAGCTTGTGTGTTTGGTGATGCTGGGCCGAGTTGATGAGGCTCGCGACGTGGTTGCCGACATTTCAGCCATTGATGATTCTCCGCTTTATTATTACAGCCAGGCAGTTTTTGCTTTGATTGAGGGAAATCGCAAGCAAGCTATGAGCGATATGAACGTAGCCGACAATATCTACAAAACTATCGGCTACCTGAGCGGGTATAAGCAGACCTTCACATTCTCCGGATTGGTGGAAAAATACTCCATCGATAATTCGATTATTAAATGAAATTGCACGATGAGGGCTGTATATTGCGCCTCAGTCCGCTGGGGGATTACAGCCTGATAGTGACTTGGTGTACCAGGGAGCGAGGTATTGTGCGCACAGCTGCGCGCAATGCCCGCAAACCCGGTAGCGACTATACGGGGCGGCTCGATCTCTTTCATGAGTGCGAGCTGCTTTTTAGTGAACCTGCTCGTGGGGATTTGTTTGCATTGCACAGTGCGGAGTTGATTTCCCCGCGCTTGGGATTGCGGCGCAGCTTGTTGCACCTGCGCCTGTGCAGTTACCTGAGCAATCTTCTGCTGGCGACGGTTGAGCCCGGAGCACCCGGCGAGGAGTGGCACAAGCTCATGGCAGGTGCGCTGGATTATGTGGCAGGTGAACCCGCTTTGCGGCCTGCTATACTCACTCATTTTGAGAAACGCCTGGCGTCTTTACACGGTATTTTAAATCCGTTGTTGCCGGCACATGATGCGTTGCAACAGCACTTCGCCCACCTACCGGCCGGTAGAGCTGATTTGTTGGCTGCGCTTGTGGCGGCAACTGCTTGAATGGAAAAATCCCCCTGCCGCATTCAGTAACGGCAGGGGGATTTTTTTGAATTGTTTTTCCGGTTGTCTATCGGTTAGAAGTTCGTGCGGATAGCTGTGGTGAACTCCCAGCCGTTGTAGCAGTCCGAGCCACCCTTGCGGGCTGTGGTGTACTCGGCACCGAACATCAGCTTAGCCGCACTTTTAAGCTTGGCAGAGGCATACAAATCGACACCGAAGTAGAAGGTGTGCATGCTGTCTACCCAAGACGGAGCTGTTGTTTGGGTGCCAATGTAGCGGTCTCCGCCCAATTTGCAGGCGCCATCGCCGGTCATACCGACATAGCGGAATACCAAATCCACTTGCGGGTGGATGGCATACACGGGCTGGATTTGCAGACCGATGTTGTTGGTGCCGGTGCCTTTTTGCTGCTCGAAAGCGGCTACTGCGTTGGTGGTAACGGTAAGCTTGTCTTTCTTATATTCGTAACCGATGGAGAGCGCATCCTTGAAGCCGGTACCGTAGTTATTGGCACCTGTATTCTTACCATGGTATGCGTTGTTGAAATCATGCAGGTATTCAGCCGAAAGAGCGTGGTACCCATGCTCAGTGACGCCGAATTTGTGTGTGCCGCCCAGGATGATGAAGCACTTGTCCTCCCAGCCGAACTCACCCTTGAATCCCTTGCCATCGCCGTAAACATCTTTGTGGGATGCGTTCTTGCTGGCGCAGGCACGGTCGTTGGCGAAGAGCTGTACGAACATCACATCGTTCTTGTTCGGCTTGTACTCGAACTCTACGCCCCAGTTGGTATCGAGCCCGAACTGATTGCAGATGGAGGAGCGCTCCACGCATTCAATGTCGGCATTCGATTCGCGCAGGTCACTCGTGAACTTGTGGGCGAATTTACCTACACGCATGGTCAGCCCATCTACAGCGTGGATTTTCTGCTGCAAATAGATGTCGTAAAAACCTGTGTAGGTGAAATTGCGGCTGGTGCGCCCGGTGCCGTATGTGCTGCGGGTGGGCAGGCCGCCCATGCGAACGTAGGTGTGGAAGCGTGTGCCGCTGGCCATATCGACATTCAAGCCAATCCAGTTGCGGCGGAATTCGCTGTTGAAGGGGCTGGCGCTGTCGTGCAGGTGTACGCCGTTGCTGCCATTGGGTTGCACAACGGCCATTTGCCACTGCTGGCGGAAGGCAAGGCTGACTTTCTGTACGAAGGTGTCTTTGTTGTCGTAGACGACTAGGGCACGTTTGACTGCATCCGTCCAGTCCGTATTGGCCGGAGCGGCAGCCACTGGGGTAACCTGACCGGCCATAGCCGGCATGGCAGCCAGCGCAGTCAGGGCAAAGGTGAGCTTGTTCATTGTATTTTTCAGCGGATTTTAGCAAAGAGGGTGGGCTGGTCGAGCACGCTCATGTACTCGGTGTGATCCAAGCCGGCGTCTACAATGTAGAGAGTGAGCAATTTCTTAACGATGGCGAGCAGTTTCTCCTGCTGCCAGGGTTTCTCGATGTAGTTGTCGATGTGCCCGTCGTTGATGGCGTTGATGGTGTCGGCGTGGGTGGCCTGGCCGGTGAGCAGTACCTTGCGGGTCTTGGTAAAGCGGCGGTCGCCGGCTACTTTGGCCAGCAGCTCTGTGCCGTTGGCACCGGGCATTACCTGGTCGGAAATGACGATTGCCACATGGTCGCCGTCATCGTCTATCTGCTCCATCAGGTTCAGGCAGTCCTCCACGCCGGAGGCTTCCTCAAGGCGGATGAGGGGCGTGAGCGGGCGAAGGTCTCTCATTACGGAGTCCAGCACTTCCTGCTGGTCGTCTACACAAATGATGTTAATTGTTTCCATAGATTTGAGTGGTGGGAAGGTTAATAATGAAGGTTGTTTCTGTTTCGTTGCTGATAAGCTCGATGGTGCCGTTGTAACTGTCTACCAAGCGGCGGACAATGGAGAGGCCCAGACCGAGCCCGAAGTCCAGCCCGAGTTTCTTGGTGGTGAAATTCGGGTTGAAGATTTTCTCATGAATCTCGTTGGGGATAGGTGGCCCGTTATTGGAGATGGATACGCGCACATACTCCGTGGGTAGCAGGTTATGCCCCTCTGCGTGGAATGCCGCTGTGGCTATGCGCACTGTCGGGGTGGGTGTGTGTGCCTGCATCATGGCGTCGTAGGCGTTGTTGATAATGTTGGTCCAGATTTGAACAAGTTCGGTGAGATCTGCGGTAAGAAGCGGGCAGGGGGTGAGGTCGGTTTCGACAGTGATGTGCTTAAGTTTATTGGTAAGCAAATTCATGGCGTCGTTCACGCTTTCACGCACATCAATCCCCTCTTGTCGGGTAGAGTTGCCGCCACCAAGCAGCTTGACTGCTCGCACAATGCCCGTGGCGTGTTTGGCTGCGACTTGCAGGTCGCGCATATCGTGCCCCAGCTCCCAAAAGCTGTAGTTGTTGCGCACGTGTTTTACAAAGTCCGGTCCGAATTTTACCAAAGTTTTGGTGTCGGGGATAATGTGAGCCAGTACTTTGGCTGCCGGTTGCGGCAGGTTGAGCTCGCGCTCCCATTTGCGGGCTATGGCGCGCAGCTCGCTCGCAGCGGTGAAGTTTGTGTCGTCGTATCCATAGCGGAAGAGCTGCGAGTTGAATTTGTTGTCTTCCGCAAGGAATTTTTCTAAGTGCTCAGCCACGAACTCCGTGCGGCGAGTGATGACCCCCACGGCATTATTGAGCTCGTGTGCAATACCGGCTGAGAGCTGGCCGAGTGTGGCGGCCATTTCTGAGCGGTGTAACAGTCGTTGCGCTTCCTCCTTCGCCGTTGCATGCACGAAGATGCGCATGTTGCGCGCCGCCAGTTCGTGCACCAGCACCGGTATGAATTGGTGCTCAAAGCTACCGTACTGCTCGACGTCTACAGCCTCCGTAGTGTCATCCACATAGGCCAAGCGAACATCCGTGACGGCGACAATTTCGTTGGAGCTGCGGTAGGCTCGCGAAAAGAAAGCCTGCACGCAGACGTAAGAGCCGGGTTCTGCACGGAAAACCTCGTGTTTTCGCGTGGCTATTTCGCCGGGTAATTCTGTGCCCGGCACATTTTCTGCCTGTCGATAGGCCACCAGCTCTCCCTCTAGTACGAGGTAGAGCCGGTGGCATTCCTCATTCTGCTGCACTATCAGTTCGCCTTGGGCAAACTCAACAGTACGCCCCGGATCGCTGAAGTAGACTCGGTTGAGCCGCTCCAGCGGTTCCATGACGTGCTCAGGCAGTGGCAGCAGTACGCTCATGCGTGGAGGTGTGTTTTATTTTAAGGTAATCAGCCGAAGAAGCCGATGGCACCCAAACCAACCATCATGAAGATGGTGATGGCCAGGCCCAGCAGGCAGAGGATGGTGCCGGATACGGCCATACCTTTCTGCTCGATGTGGCCGGTGGCGTAGGCCATGGCGTTCGGCGGGGTGGAGATGGGCAGCGCCATACCAAGGGAGGAGGCGAAAGCCACTGTTACCAACAGTGCTACGGCACCGGGGGAGTCCATGGAACCGGCTGCCATCATGGCACCGGCTACACCACCCAAGATGGGTACCAGAAGGGCAGCTGTGGCCGTGTGGCTCATGAAGGTGGCCATGAAGAGACAGATGCAGCTGGCACCGATGAGCAGAGCTGTGGAGTTCCACTCGCCGAAGGGAATAGCGTTAATCATGTCCTTGGCCAGGTTAGTTTCGCTCAGCGCAACACCCAGGGCGAAGCCACCGGCTACCAGCCAGAGCACGTCCCATGCCATACCGTTGAGGTCTTTCTTGGTGATAACACCTGTTACGGAGAATACAACGATGGGGATGATAGCAACGGAGTTGGAGTCCAGCCCGTGGTAGTCCTTGGGAATTACCCACATCAGGATCGTGATGATGAAGGTGATGTACACGATGATGGCCTTGGGCGTGGTGAGGAACTTGCCCTTCAGCTCTTTGGCCAGGTTAAGGTTGGGCTGGGAGATGGGGAACATCTTAAGAAGCAGGAACCAAGCAACCAACAGCATGATGATTACGAACGGAATACCGAACATCATCCACTTGCCGAAGGTTACATCCAAGCCCAAATCCTGCATGTACTTGAGCGCAATGGCGTTGGGCGGGGTGCCAATCGGGGTGCCGATACCACCTACGTTAGCACCGATGGGGATGCAGAGCGCAAATGCAGCGCGGCCGCGGTCCTCCGGCTTAAAGAGTGCCAGCACGGGGGTCAGCAGGGCGAGCATCATGGCGGCTGTGGCCGTGTTGCTCATGAACATGGAGAAAATGGCTGTTACTGTCATGAGACCCAGCAGCACATACTTGGGATTGGTGCCGAAGGGCTTGAGCAGTACGCGAGCCAAGTTGATGTCGAGGCGGTACTTGGTGGCAGCATCTGCCAGGAAGAAACCACCGAGGAAGAGGATGATGATGGGGTCAGCAAAGGTGCCGAAAACGCTCTTTTGCTTAGCCACGCTCACGAGCTCGAGGTCGTTGATTTTTTTGCTCAGCTCGCCGTCGTAGAGCTTGGCGGCTGCGGCTTTCAGTTCTGCCTTGGCTGCATCATCGGCTTTGCCTGCCACCACGGGGGCAAGTATGGCATTGTTGATGGTGGTGCGCACAAAGTCAGGGGAGAGCGAGGTCTGCTTTTTAAGGCCTGCCAGCACTGCAGTCTGAGTGGCTTTCACCGTGTCTGCATTGGCGGCGGGACCGTAAGCATCTGCCACGATAGCGCTGATAGCTGCGCTGTCGTAACGTTGGGTCTCCATGATTTTGAGCGAGGTGTTCGACATGCAGAGGAGGGTAAGCGTGATTACCAGCACCGAGGTGGTCCAGATCGGAATTACCTCCAAAATCCACATGAGGGCAGCGAAGACGAACAACGCAATCACGCGGGTTTGTATGGTGTTGATTGGTACGCCCCATTCCTCAAACGGGAGCATAAGCATGCTACCACTAAGCAGCAGCACGATGAGCAACTTTATCAGAGTAATCTTTGCTGATTTAGTCATGGTTTGATTTGGTTAACATCTGCACCGGTACCGACGTGCTTGCGTACCATATTTTCCACAATTCCCGTGGTACTTGTGCTACGCTACAGCATACTACATTCTGTCCGATATTGCAAGTGTTAGTTGCCCTCTAAGGTCGGAAAAAAGTGAAAAAAAATCCCTGCGACTACCTATTGCGGAGCGCAGGGATAATTGAAGGAAGGGGAGATGTCGCTAGCAAGCCATCTGTATCATCAGCTGAGCCAGCACCGTCATGAGTATGAGTGCTATAGGGTATGCTGTCGAATATGCAATTACGGGGTCTTGGCTGTCGGTTTGCGCGGTTATGGCACCGAGTGCCGGGGTGGAGGTCTGTGAACCGCAAATGCAGCCCAGGGTTTCGCCGATTTCCATCTTGAGCAGTTTACGCGCTGCAAAATAGCCGATAAACAGGGGCAGTAGGGTGATAACTGCACCGACTAACAGCATGCTCAGGCCGCTGGTCATGAGGGTTTCAACCAGTTTTTCACCACCCCGTATACCTGCTCCGGCCAAGAAGAGCATGAGCCCCAGCTCCATTACCAGCACTCGTGTGGGGCGCGGCATATAGCCCACTATCGGGCCAAGTTTGCCGAAGTGACCCAGTATCAGCGCAACCAGCAGCGGGCCACCGGCCATACCCAGCGAGAATCCATCTCCTTCGCCGAAACTGAATTGCAATTTGCCAAGCAGTATTCCCAAGGCCAGTCCACCGGTGAGTGAGAGTACATCGGCCGTATTCATGGCAGTCTCGCGGTGTGCGCATTCATTTTTGAATGCCTTGATAGCGGTGGGGGTTCCGACTACTCGCAGTACGTCGTTGCGTATGATTTCCGTATCTGCCGTCGGCACGAAAGTGTTACCCAAGCGGTTGATACGCGATACAGTTATACCGAAGTTGCCGAGTGTGTCGAGCTCTCTCAATGTTTTGTTGTTCATTTGGGGCGAGAGCACAATGAGCTCGGCAACTTCATTGCGGGGCAGACCGGGGTCGTTATCATTGTTGACTATGTGGCCGAGCAGACCGGCATCTTTCTCGAGTTGCTCGTGTTCGCCTACCATCAGGCACTCGGAATCTATGCTCAGGGTGTCGGATGGCAGCAGCGGGCGCAGTTTGCCCCCCTGCATTAAGCGTGTTATGCTGCAGCTCATGTGCCACTGATTGGCGAGCTCTGCCGGTGTTTTGCCGTTAGCCTCGGGATTGGTAACCCGGATTTTCCGGGCTACGATACGGTGCGGGTCGGTACTATTGCCGGCTTGCCTGCGGTTGAGGTCAATGTGGAGTAGGCGTGGCAGCAGCTGCACAAAGAGTACGATGCCTATCACTCCGAATGGATAGGCCACGCCGTAGCCGATATTGATAATGGATTCGTTCAATCCGGCAGTTTTTGCGGCATCGAGCGCGGCTGCCAGAGCAGGGGTGCTGGTGCATGCCCCGGCAAACAAACCGGCGCCCACACTCATATCAACCCCCAGCAGCTTGCACATGCCCAGTGCTGTTAACCACCCGGCCAGTACAATGATGAGTGCCAGTATTATCAGATTTTTTCCGCGACTGCGCAGCGAGGAGAAAAAGCGATTGCCAACCCCCAACCCAACGCAGTAGACGAAGAGAGCCGTGCCCATTTCCGATACGCCGTCGGGTATACTCAGCTTGTAGTGCCCTGCCAGCATGGCAACAAAAAGTACCCCGGAGCTTCCTAGGGCAATGCCCTTGATGCTGATATTGCCAAGTGCTAACCCTAAAAAAAGTATGGCGAAGAGTACGAATGTCGGGTTTTGCAGGATTGTTTGCATGGCGAGGGGTACTTACATGTTCATGGCATCGGGATTATCCAGCAACCCGGATTTCTCCAAGTAGTAATCGTAACCACCGGCATAGGGGGTTACGGTGCCATGGGCAATATGGAGGGTTTTCTCCGCCAGTGCACGGATGAAGTGTACGTCGTGCGAGATGAAGACGAGTGTACCTTCGTAGCGCTTGAGGGCTTGCGAAAGTGCCTCCACACTCATGATGTCCAAGTGCGTGGTCGGTTCGTCCATCAGCAGCAGATTCGGCGGGTTCACCAGGAACTTCACCAAGCTCAGGCGCGATTTCTCACCACCACTGAGCACTTCCACCCTCTTCTCGCAGTCCAGCTTGCGGAACATGAAGGAGCCCAGCACGGCTCGGGCCTCCTCTTCTCGCAGCTCCGGGTCGGCGTTCATGATTTCCTCCAGCACGGTGAAATTCGGAGTCAGGTTTTCGGAGCGCATCTGAGAGAAGTAGCCGATGCGGGTTGTGGTGCCGAGCGTGCGCTTGCCTTCATCAATGGGCACCACGCCGGCAAGAATTTTCAGCAGGGTGGATTTGCCGGCGCCGTTCGGGCCTACCAGCACAATGCGGTCGCCGCGCTCAATGAGCAAATCGAGGTTTTTATAAATGCGCTTGTCGCCGTAGCTCTGCCCCACCTTTTCCAGTTCCATTACGCGTTGCATGCTGCGCGGCGGCTGCGGGAAGATGAACTTGAACATGCGGCGCGCCTGACGGGGTTTTTCGATGCGGCGAATTTTTTCCAGCTGCTTGATTCGGCTCTGCACCTGTGCCGCCTTGGATGCAACGGAACGGAATCGCTCGATGAAGAATTCCATGTGGGCGATTTCGCGCTGCTGGTTGCGCCATGCCGCCAGCAGGATTTCGTAGCGCTGTTCTTTCAGTTCCAGGAATTTTGAATAATTGCCGGTATAGCGTACAAGCTCTTGGTTCTCGATGTCGTACACGGTTTCTACCAGCTCATCCATGAAATCACGGTCGTGCGAAATCATGAAGATGGCACCCGGGTAGTTCATGAGGTAGCGGCGCAGCCACAGCAAGCTCATGAGGTCCAGGTGGTTGGTAGGCTCGTCGAGCATCAGCAAATCCGGCTCTGCCACCAGCAGTTGCGCCAGGTGTGCGCGCATGACCCAGCCACCGCTCATCTCGCGTGCCGGGCGGTGGAAATCTTCATCCTTGAAGGCCAGGCCTTTCAGAATTCTCTTGGCCTTGGGCTCAATCTGGTAGCCATTGTTGGCAATGAACACATCCATGGCGTGGGCGTAGTCATCGCTGGTGTTATCGCCCTTGGCATCGCACTCGCGCAGGGTGCGTATGGCCTTGCCCATTTCAGGCGTTATGCTCATGGCTATTTCGAGCACGGTACGGTCGCTCGGGTCACCGGCTTCCTGCGGCAGGTAGCCCACCACACCGTACTCATCCATCACAATCTGACCTTCGTCCGGCGTGTCCTCTCCCAGTATCATTCGGAACAGCGTGGACTTGCCCGCACCGTTCGGACCTACCAGTGCTATGCGCTCGCCCCAGTTCACGATGAGTTCCGTCTCGTAGAACAGGGTGCGCCCTGCGTGTGCCTTCGTCAGTTTTTTGATGGTAAGCATGCGCGGGTAGTATACACCATAATCTCAGAAATGCAATCTTTTTAGCATTTTCCGCTTAAAAAGTCACTGCTAGCATGTTCTCAATTAACAGCACCGAGCGTGCAGATTTCTCAATCTTGGGAAACTGAACCGAGCCTAGCCCCGAGCCCCGGTGAGGGGCGGTATAAGGTAGCCCGGTGGTGGAGCCTCGCAAGAGGCGGAACCCCGGGAACGGGGAAAAACAAATATGAACCCCGGCAGGGGTGGAATAAGCTATACATTCCGCGGGCATGTGCCCGCCTAATGAAGAGCCCCGGTGAGGGGCGGTATAAGGTAGCCCGGTGGTGGAGCCTCGCAAGAGGCGGAACCCCGGGAACTGGAAAAAAACAAATATGAACCCCGGCAGGGGTGGCATAAAGCGGAGATAAAGTATCAACAGTTCACACATAGATATGAGCATTCGATTTAGCTTGCTGTCATCTATAGTAAATGATATAGTCGTAGTGTAGCTATAACGTATATGCGAGATACATATTCAAATATTTACCTGCACATTATTTTTCACACCAAGAATATTGAGGTTCCTATTGAGGAAAATGATTTACCGGAAGTATTTCGCTACATTGGTGGGGTTATACGGTCAAGTTCCGGAACAGCCTATGTTGTAGGCGGCAGATCTGACCATATACACATTTTGACCTCCCTTCCTCACACAATAAGCTTGTCCGACTTTGTTCGCGGAATTAAAGCAAATACAAGCAGATGGATAAAAACGATACATCCCCGGTATAAAAATTTTTCATGGCAAGCTGGTTATGGAGCTTTCTCCGTAAGTGAGTCATGTAAAGAAACGGTCATAAACTATATTTTGAATCAAAAGGAACATCATAAAATAGTATCAGCTTATGATGAGTACCTCCTTTTTCTTGAAAAAAATGGGCTTTTGTCAACCGGGGTCGGGGCTAGTGAATAAAAACGCAACAATTTATCGCCCCGCTTTATGCCCCCCCCTGCCGGGGTTCGTGTTTTTTTTGTTTCGCTTCCCGGGGTTCCGCCTCTTGCGAGGCTCCACCACCGGGCTACCTTATACCGCCCCTCACCGGGGCTCGGGGCAAGGCTCGGTTCCGGCTTCTCAGGATAACGCCGCGACTGCTCTATCGCGGGATTTTTGTTCTCGATAAATGAAATTTTTGAATCAAAAGGAACATCA
>JAFZGW010000033.1 GCA_017555205.1 Akkermansia sp.
AACCCCTATAAGAGCATACATGCAAAGCCCCCTGATTTGCACCAGGGGGATCTATTTGCAAGAAACGGCTGATGATTTTCGCTATCCTTTGATATAGGTATGCTCTACTTTTGGGTGCTTACCTATTTTGGACAGCTATGATTATTCCACGCGCTCATCAAAATATATGCTTGCAATTCTGCAAAAATCGGGCATAATGAGCGCAGCAGCTGCCGAATAAAAGGTAGCAGAGCTCAATCTTAGATAAATATGAAAACGCTCAAGAGATTCGTACTTGTAGGTGCCCCGGCCTCCGGCAAGGGTACACAGTCAAACTTCCTTTCCGAGACATACGGCCTGAAGCCGCTGAGCACCGGCGCCCTGCTGCGCGCGGAGATTGCTGCCGGCTCCGAGCTGGGTCTGGAGGCCAAGAAGTACATGGATGCCGCCATGTTCGTACCCGATGAGGTAGTGAACGGCATCGTTGCCAAGTGGTTGGGCGAGAACAAGGATTGCGGCTGCCTACTCGATGGTTATCCCCGCACCGTATCTCAGGCCGAGACTCTGGACGCTAACCTCAGCGCTCTGGGTCTGGGTGTGGACATCGTTATCTACCTGAACGTGTCCGCCGAGCTGATTGAGGCTCGTATGCTTAAGCGCAAGGCTTGCCCCGCTTGCGGTGAGACTACCCGCAACGGCGAGGAAATCTGCCCGAAGTGCGGTGGCGCCATGATTGTGCGCACCGACGACAACCCCGAGGCATTCGCCAAGCGCCGTAAGGACTACGAGACTCTCACCGTACCCGTAGTTGAGCACTACCGTGCTCAGGGTAAGGTTGTTCAGATTGACGTAGTTGAGGAAGGTGAGCCGGAGGACGTGTCCGCCCGCATCGCCGCCGCTGTGCGTGGCTACTGCGAGAAGTAAGCCCAATTACAACCCCGTTTTTCCACGAGAGCTCACCCGAGGGTGAGCTCTCCCTTTTTTTTCGTCATTGAATATATAAAACGCACTTTCAACTTTACAAGTGAGTACGAATTAATATAATGAAAATACTTATGAATATGCGTACCACACTCATGATGATGGCAGCCACCATGGCGCCTCTCTATGCCCAAGAACCGGCAGAAAGCACGGCTCAGATTTATGCTCGCCTGACGGCTCCGGCCGCCGGTACCAGTGCCACAGCAGAGCAGCGCGCCGCAGCTTATCCGGCGCTTAGTGTATTGCCTGCTGATATCGAATCCGTTTTCACCATGAACCAAATTGCTGAGCTGAGCACCGCCATTCCCGCCGCATTCGGCGCTGACCCGGAGGATACGCCCAGCGAGATGACCATGATTGAGAGCCTTTCCATCGCTACGGGCAAAGGTTCCGTCGAGTTCTGCAAGCACCTCGATTCCATTTTTACATATTTCTACCAGCAGGACGAATCTATCCCGATTTTCTTCACGGCTCTCGCAGATAGCATGCCCAACCCCGCCGGTGCAACGGTACGAAAGCTCGGGGATGCTTACTTTGCTTCCGTAAAGGCAGCCGCCCTCAGCAGCATTAAAACCGCAAAAGTACCCGCTCTTTACGGCGTGCTCACCTCCAAGGCTGAAAACGCAGCCCTGCTCGCAGCATGGTATGACTCCGCTGTCCAAGGCACACGCTCCGGCATCGAGGAGAACGAGAGTTCCGATGAAATGCGCGAAGTTTACAGCAAAAATGGGTTCGAAGGTATTAAAATCACCCTGAAAGGTGACCAGATGGTATCTCCTGACTATGATTTCGATGAAGACACGGGCAAACTCATCAAAAAACCGCTCAATGAAATGCAGACTGCCATCAGAGATGCAGTAGACGGTCGCGTTCTTTATCTCGTCTTTAAACTGGAGGGCAACAAACTTATCTCCATCATTACCGAGAATGAAGCAGACATTGCTCTACCGGCAGATGCAGCACAGTCGTTTTTGGGTAGCGACAAGCTCGCCAAAGCAGATGCCAATCTCGGCAAGTCCCCGATTATGCTGGCCTACACGGCCCCCGGCATGTTCGATACGTTGACAAACATTGAACTGTCCGCCTATATCGGACTTCCCGGTTTAGCCAAGGATATCTTTACGGAATTAGCCTCTCAACCCGGCGAAAATCAGGCTACTTGGGCAGCTGCAGCCAAGGGTACCGAACTGCTCTGCAACACCTACAAGCCCTTCCTCCTTCCGAATAGTACACAGCCGGAACTGTTGCAGATTTGGAGCGAAGGAGCCACCATACAACTGCAGCAAGACGGAAGTACACAGGGTGTAAATTACACCCCCGGCAAACTCAGCCTGACCTCGGTTCCCGACAAGCCCTCCACCATACTGTACTTTGAAGGAACCCCTGCCACATACGGCTCGGGCAACGCCGGTTACAGCGAAATCATTGACGCTATCGTAAACGTGGCAGACGGCGTTATCGCGGCCATTCCGGCAGAGAATCAGGCGGAATTAGCCCCGCAAGTTG
The DNA here is from genome assembly GCA_017555205.1 of Akkermansia sp. Taxonomy (GTDB): domain Bacteria; phylum Verrucomicrobiota; class Verrucomicrobiia; order Verrucomicrobiales; family Akkermansiaceae; genus Akkermansia. Next base: position 2,467 of record JAFZGW010000033.1, read on the forward strand.
CCATGGCAAAGCAGTTCCTGCCCGACCTGAAAGACCTCTGCGGTGCACTGGGCACCATCGCTGAAGGCATGGGTAACAGTACGGCACTGACCGTAGATAGCGCCGGTTCCATGCCTATGATTCTCGGTGGTACTCCCGGCAACAAGACTGCAATTCCCCGCATCTGCTTCTACTCCGGCGTAACAGACCGCAGCAAACTGAGCGAGGGCTGGGATAAGATTGTAACAGTTGCCGCCAACGTTGCTACTAAGCTCGGCTCTGATCCCTCCGTAGTCAACATGCTGCCCATCGTCCCTGCCACCAAGGGCAACATGACCTCATACTCCGTAGCCATGCCTTGGTTTACCCCCGACATGGTACCCAATGTCACCATCAGCGATACAGCCTTCACTGCCGGTACTTCCAGTAACTACAATGAGGAGATTGTGACATGTGCCACCGGTAGCACCCCCTTCGCCGGTGTGGTATGCACCATCAAATTTGGCCCCATTGCAACCACCGCTCGCGGTATTGCCAACGAACTTGCCACAATCGCCAAGGCTGAAAAGGAGTCTTCTCTCTCTCTCGAGGACAATGCCCCTGCAGCCACTACTGACGAGGAGGATTATGACGGTGAAGACTACATCGAAGAAGATGACTACGAAGAGGAAGAATCCTACTCTTACCGTCGTACCAGCCCTGCTGAAGAGCGAGCAGAACAGATGGAAGAAGTAGCCGATATGCTCGAAAATGTCGCCAAGCTCATTGACCGAGTGGATGGCACGACCACCGCAGAGGGTAATTCACGCACCATTCGCATGCAGATTCAGTTGAGGAAGTAAAAAAATAACTCATTACTGTACCTATCTGCCCCCATCGCAACAAGCCACGCGATGGGGGCAGTTGCATTTTAAGCAGTCTTTTACAGCAAAAAGGCGTGACTTTTCGGTAGATTATGCTAGAATGAACGCGAACTTATGAAGTACTACGGACTTTACACAGCTATTGTCACACCTTTCAAGGATGATAAAGTGGATACTGAGGCACTGAAAGCCTTGGTAGAAGCACAGATTGCAGGCGGCGTAGACGGCATCGTACCGGTTGGTACTACCGGCGAAAGCCCCACCCTGAGCCACAAGGAGCACATGGAGGTTATCCGCCTGACCATCGAATTCGCAGCAGGTCGCTGTCAGGTAATCGCCGGGACCGGCTCCAACAGCACCATCGAGGCCATCGAAATGACCAAGGAGGCCGAGGCCATGGGCGCAGACGGCACCTTGCAGGTTTGCCCCTACTACAACAAGCCCAGTCAGGAAGGTGTGTACCGCCACTTCAAGGCAATTGCCGACTCCACAACCCTGCCCATCCTCCTCTACAGCATTCCCGGTCGCAGCGGCATTGAAATTTCCGTAGATACAGTCGCCCGCCTAGCCAAAGATTGTCCGAATATCGTGGCCATCAAAGAGGCCGGAGGCAGCGTAGAGCGCGTCAATCAACTCGTACAGGCTCTGCCCGCAGACTTCGCCATTCTCAGCGGTGACGACGGCCTGACCGTGCCCTTCATTTCCTGCGGCGCCGTGGGTCTGGTATCCGTCACCTCGAACGTAGCCCCTGCCGAGATGAAAGCCTTGGTCGATACAGCTCTTGCCGGTGACGGTAAGAAGGCACTGGAACTCCAGAAGAAGTACTACCCGCTGATGAAAGGGCTCATGAGCCTGGACGGCAACCCCGTACCCATTAAAGCCGCCATGGCACTGCGTGGCGACATGAGCTGGGAAATCCGCATGCCCCTCACCCCGTTGGCTGAGTCCAAGCACGCACAGCTTGCCGACCTGCTGAAGAGCTACAACCTCCTGTAATTCCTTACCATGAAAATTCTCGTAACCGGTATTTCCGGCCGCATGGGTCAGGCCGTAAAGCAGGCGGTAGAGCTCAACCCCTCTGCCGAAATGGCCAGCACGCACGATGTCGGGCAAGATATCGCTACTGCTATGCAGCAGGCGGAGATTGCCATCGACTTCTCTTTCCATGGTTTCACCCCCGAACTACTTGCTACCGCAGTAGCTCAGGGCAAACCCTTGGTTATCGGCACAACCGGCCATACTGCGGAAGAAAAAGCAGCTATTGCAGAAGCCGCTAAGCAGATTCCCATCGTATTTGCCAGTAACTATTCCGTAGGTGTCAACACCCTCTTCTGGCTCACCCGAAAGGCTACAGCCATTCTGAAAGAGTACGATATCGAAATCATCGAAATGCACCACCACCACAAGCTGGACGCTCCCAGCGGTACCGCTCGCACTCTGGCAGAGGTTGTATGCGATGTCACCGGTCTCGACTACGAAAAAGACGTCATGCATGGCCGCAACGGTTTGGTGGGTGCTCGCCCGCAAGCTCAGATTGGCATGCACTCCATGCGAGGCGGTGATGTAGTGGGCGACCACACAGTCATGTATGCCACTGATGGCGAACGCATAGAGCTTACCCACAAGGCCTCCAGCCGTATGACTTTTGCAAGCGGTGCCGTAAGAGCCGCACTGTGGCTGGCCGATAAACCCGCTGGTCTGTACACCATGCAGGATGTGCTCGGCTTTACGGATTAAGCTATGACTGCAGCACCCCCAAATCCTCAGCGCGTCATCTTCTCCCTCGGCTCGAATGTGGGAGATAGGCTTGGCGTGCTCGAATCCGCCTGTGATTATCTGGCAGATATATTCGGTGGGTTGCGGTTATCACAAGTATACGAAACCGAGCCCGTAGGTTGCCCTGCGGGCTCGCCCTCCTACCTCAACGCCTGCGTCGAGGTGAATACAAGCATGCCGGCTGAAGAAGTATTGCAGCTTTGCATGCGTATTGAAAAAGAACTGGGGCGCGAACGCAATGGTATATATGGCGCGCCCCGCACCTGCGATATCGATATCATCACCTACGGTGAGCTACAGCAGCAAAGCCCTGCTCTCACCCTACCGCACCCGCGTGCGCACGAAAGAGAGTTCGTGCTGCGCCCCATCTGCGACCTCGACCCGCAGCTCCGCCTGCCGGGTCAATCGCTCACGGTCAGCGAGTTACTTGCTGCTTTACCGGCAGAGCGTCCCTCGGTAACACCGTTTGATTTGTAATTGTACAAACCATGAACAGCAAAATTGCCGCTATCGTTGCCTGCAAAGGCAAGCGCCCCGTTTCTGAATTAACCGCCTATGACTATCCCACCGCACGACTGGTGGACGAAGCGGGGGTGGACATGATACTCGTGGGTGATTCCTTGGGCATGATGATGCTGGGATTCCCGGACACTACCCATGTGACATTGGCGCACATGCTGCACCACGTCGAGGCCGTAGCCCGTGCAGTAAAAAATGCCGTAGTGATAGCAGACATGCCCATTCATACATACGACACCCCTGAGCAGGCACTTGCTACAGCCAAGGCACTCATGGCAGTGGGGGCAGATGCCGTGAAACTTGAAGGCGGTGCTGCCATGGAAGAACAAATCCGCACTATCACACAGGCGGGCATACCAGTTCAGGGTCACATCGGTCTGCTCCCCCAAAAGGTCAAAGAAGACGGCGGCTACCGCATGCGTGGCAAAACGGATGAGGAGGCTGTGGCGCTCATGCGAGACATGGAAGCCGTAGTGCGTGCCGGTGCTTTTTCCGTTGTCATAGAATGCACTAAGCACAGTGTGGCAGCAGAAATCACACATGCATGCCCCATTATCACCATCGGAATCGGAGCCGGGCGCGGTACTTGCGACGGCGAAGTTGCCGTATTCCACGATTTGGTAGGTGCCTACCCTTGGTTTACACCATCATTCGCTCGCCCCAAGGCCGATATTTCTACCGAAATCACCCAAGCAGTGAAAAAATATATCGCAGAAGTAGAGCGGCCACAATAAAATTGAACACAAGGCCTGCTCCCGGTGTCCGGATTGATGAAGATGAAAAAAGTCATTGCCATCATAGCCACCGGAGCGATTTTTCTCGCAGCTGCTTACCTGTTGCTTGCAGAGGATTCAGCAGCTCACCCCCTGCTCGCTGCGCTGTACGGAGCAGCCGGCACAGCGGCTCTATTGTACTGGCCGCGTAAAGGATGCCTGCAATTACTCTCACTATGTTGGCTGTGCATACTGCTCTATGGTATGGCATTACTGGAGCTGGCCACTTGCACCACGGTCTACAGCACTGTGGTATATACACCTTCTTCAGCGGAAATACTCATTCTCATGAGCATACCCTTTCTGCTGGTCATGCTACCGATTTGCACATATTACATGCGCGCCTACTACTACGAACACATGCGAGGTGAGCTGGAAGATGCCGTATTGTCCGCAACCGACCCACTGGACGGCCCCACGGAGGGAGCTTTGGAAAAAGCGCGAAAACTGCTCTCGAAGGGCATACCCGCCGATGATATACCGGATGCCTTGGTCGCCCGCGATGAGCTGGTTTTTGAAGCTATTGGCACGCCAAATGCGCAGGCTGTTGCAAATACACTCGAACTGCTCCCATTGCTGGCAAAAGCAGGCGCTACCATCAGTCGGGATTCATTGAAATCAGCCAAGTACAACTGCCCGCTCAGCATACAGGCGGAGCTGGAAAAACTCCCCGTTACTCCCGATAATCGACTGTAACGGCTGCCGCCCCCTACTTACTTGCGCGGCGACGCTGCTCACGCGCGGCCAGTGATAATTGAATGGCGTTTGCCATATTGTGGCAGAAAACATAAAACACAGGGCCGATATACGCCAAGGGGGTAGCATAACTCTGCCCGGCAATATAGAGGGTAAGTATGGTATTCTTTTGCCCGAGAGCCTGAGAACACTCTCGCTTAAGTGACGGATATCCCAGTCTGTAGCCGGAAATAAAGCCGACTGCACACACCACCAATGCGCCCAGCGCCATTGGCAGCATATCCCAATAGCTGTAATCCATTTGTAAAATTCGGTGAGTACCGATAGCAGAAACCACCACCAAATTAAAATTCCATATTCCCAGAGAAACGTCTTTCAGCCGTGCGGACCACTGCTTGCAGGGCGGATACAGTAACCGCAAAACCGTAGCAACCACAGCCGGCACGCCCAACACTATTCCGATTTGCTGTGCCACCATCTGCACGAGCTGAGCATAGCTCAAGTTATCTGAACTAACTATAAATGGCAGCACAAACGGCGTGAGCACAGCAAAAACAATTTGGCTGAGTACCATGGCCGTGGTGATAAAACCGACGTTACCCCTCAGCAAGTGCACAATAATGGGCGCTGCGGATGCTATGGGAGCCGCACCACAATAATATACAGCCTCGGCTAACACCGGGTTCCCCATCAGCCGAGCGGCACCCCAAGCAAGCACCCATACAAGCTGCAAGGCCAGCAACACCCACAGGTGCATCCACCGCAAACGAAGCTGCGCAGTATCAAGCCCCAGAAAGGTTATAGTCAACATCACCGTGATGCCGAATGGCAACAACCAACCGTAATCACATATCTGGGAGTGAAAGATGCCCCCCACCAAAAAGGAAAGCACCATCAAAAAGCTACGCAGCTGCTGTTTCATGCTATGAATATCAGCTCTCCCCGGCTTTCTCTTCCGTGTTGCGTTTCTGCGCTAACAGGGAGGCCGCATCCCCCGTCTGAGGTTTGGGGTAAGCTATGCGATTATGGTTCATCGTGCGCAAAGTTGTGAAAAAGGATTCTTTCATGAGAGCAATCTCACCCAATGTCAACCCGCTTGATTGCAAGTGCCCATCAAGGATACGCCCCTTAAAAATCCCCTCAATCATGTTGCGAATATCATCCTCAGTCGGGTGATGAAGCGAGCGCGTAGCGCTCTCCACGGCATCCGCCATACTCACAATACCGGACTCCCGGCTCTGCGGTATAGGACCGGGATAGGTGAAAATAGACTTATCCACCTCGTCCGGGCAGGTATCCGTCAAGCCATCATCAAACTTCTTCTTCGCCTCCTCATAATTATCCAGAGCCTTGCGATAGAAGAAATAGGCTGTAGTAGTACCGTGATGCTCACGTATAACATCGATAATACGCGGGTTAAGCTTGTGAGCAAGCGCCAACTGCACACCTTCCGTCACGTGCCCGGTAATAATGCGAGCACTGGCCTCGGGGGTAAGTTCCGCATGCGGAGACATCGTCTGGTCAACTATATTCTCAGAAAAATACTGTGGGTTCTTAATCTTACCGACATCATGGTAAAGCCCACACACACCGGCGCGAGTTACATCCGCCCCCACAGCCTCGGCCGCAGCCTCAGCCAAACGCTGTACATACAAGCTATGGTGGAACGTGCCGGGCGCTGTAATTTGCAACTTTTTCAACAGAGGATGATTCATATCAGCCCATTCGAGCCATGTGATATGTGTAGAAATACCGAAAAGGCTTTCAAGCATAGGCATCACTCCGTTTACAATCACAGCCAACAGGAAGTTCACGCCTACTGTCATAATACACAGCGTCAGCATACGAGCAGCATCCAGCTTCTCCAGCGACAAGCCGCTGTTGTCGCCATGCAGCGACACCAAAACCAGTGTTACAAGAAAGACCAACAAACCGGTCTTAAACCCTGCATAAAGAATTTGTTGCCTTTTTTGAAGGTGACCACATATAGCGGCGGATACAACACCTGTGAGCAGGCTCAGCAAAACATAGTCAGCAATAACTTGTGCAGAATATGATGCCGGGAAGAACATCACCCCAAACAGAGTGCAGCACAATGCCACATACACCCCCATGGAGCGATTTATCAGCACGGCAGTTACAGCAGGTGCCAGCATGTAAGGCATCACCAGCAACTTGTGCCAAGCTTCCACACCGGGTATAGCGGGCCACACGCTATTGATGAGGTATATAATCGACATCTGCCCCAGTGTGACCAGCACACACAACAAAGCTCGGCCGGTGTTAAGCTCCCCTTTGCGGTGCCCCAATGTATAATAACCAGTAACCGCTATCGAGCAAAGAACAACCCAAACCATGCGGTAAACACTCAGCAACGGACTATCAGCCTGCGTATACACCAATGCGCACACCACTGCTACGCCCACTACAGCCAGCAGTAGTAAATGTTGGGAAACTCGGCGCCCGGCATCCCCATCGGCTGCATTACGCCGGCGGAACAATGATGATATAAAACTTGCCATACTTCGTTCGTTGTCGCTCATTATACATACCGGGATTCACTTTGTCAAGTTCACTCTCGGGTTGAAACACGTAAATCAAAAACAACAAAATGACTCATTTTCGACTTGACAAGCAGTGCGTTTTTTTGTCTTTCTATAGATAGGCAAGGCGCTCCGCGCGGAGTGCGCCGATAGTTTTCAGATTTCACACGGATACAGTTCAGCATGGCAAAAACGCTCATCATCGCAGAGAAACCCAGTGTTGCAGGAGACCTCGCCCGAGTGCTTGGAAAGCAAACCGGCAAGTTCCGCAAAGATGACAGCACCGGCAGCTATGTCAACGACTCGCTCATCATAACCTCAGCCGTGGGTCATTTGGTCGAGCAAAAGAAACCCCAGACCGAGGATGGCAAAAGCCTGCCATGGAAAATGGAGTATCTTCCGGTCATGCCGGCCAGCATGGAGCTGGAACCAATTACGAAATCAGCAGATCGCCTGAAGAAAGTTCTCAAACATGCTCGCAGTAAGGAAGTAGTCGCACTCGTGAACGCATGCGATGCCGGCCGCGAAGGTGAGCTGATATTCCGCAACATCATCCGCTACGGTAAAATAAAGAAACCTATCAGCCGACTGTGGATGCAGAGCATGACGGATGATGCGATACTCGAGGCTTGGGCTACGCTGAAGAGCGATGCCGACATGACAAATTTGGCGGATGCGGCAGTATGCCGTTCAGAAAGTGACTGGCTGGTTGGCCTGAACAGCACCCGTGCACTTACCGTGTTGCAATCAGCAGCCGGTGGATTCAACATCACCCCGACCGGGCGAGTACAAACTCCCACTCTGGCTCTGCTGACTGCACGCCAGAAAGAGATACTCGCCTTCCAACCCGAGACCTATTACGAAGTACGAGCCACCTTCAAGGCACAAGCCGGTCAATACGAAGGGCGTTGGTTCGACCCGGAGTGGAAGAAAGACGAAAACAACCCGCAGCGTACCCGCGAACGCTTGTGGGATGCCGAAACAGCAACGGCAATAGCCCAACGCTGCGAGGGACGTACGGCGGAGGTAAAAGAGGTCAAAAAGCCGGTCTCGATGCCTCCCCCCCTGCTCTTCGATTTAACGTCTCTGCAAAAGGAAGCAAGCAACCGCTATGGATTCTCGGCCAGCCGCACATTGCAGATTGCGCAGGAATGCTACGAAAAGCATAAGGTACTTACCTACCCGCGAACCGACTCCAAATACCTGCCTGACGATTACCTGAAAATCGCCACCCGGACAGTAGCAGCCATCGGTGAAAATCTGCCGAACCTTGCCCCCTTCGCAACGGATATTCTCGACAATCATCGAGTGCGCCCCAGCAAGCGAGTATTCGACAGCAGCAAGGTGAGCGACCACTTTGCCATTATTCCCACCGGTAAGTTCACCGCTTTGAGCGGCGATGCCGCTAAAATTTTCAATTTGGTTGTACAAAGATTTCTGGGTGTATTCCTGCCGAACGCAGAATACGAAGACACCGATCGCACCAGTATAGTGAAGAGCCCCGGCGCGAAAGACCACTTCCACACCCACGGCAGAGTACTGCTCAAGGCCGGTTGGAAAGCGCTATACAACAGCCCGGAGCGCAAGAAGAAGGACGAGCTCTGCCCGGTAGAACCGGGTGAAAACGTACTGACAGTAAAGGCTGTTGCCAACGAGGACCAAACCAAGCCACCGGCACCGTATACAGAAGCCACCCTGCTCACAGCAATGGAAACGGCAGGCAAACTCGTGGAAGACGAAGAGCTGGCATACGCCATGAAAGAGCGTGGTTTGGGCACGCCTGCCACACGGGCAGCTATCATTGAAGGGCTACTTACTCAGGAATATATAGCCCGAGACGGCAAAGATTTAGTTGCCACGCGCCGTGGTATCGACCTCATCGACCTTTTAAGCAAAATCGGCTTAAGCACCCTCTCCAGCCCGGAACTTACCGGCGAATGGGAGTACAGGCTCAAGCTCATGGAAAGCGGCAAGCTCGACAGAACGGCCTTCATGAAAGATATCCGAACCTATACGGCGGATATCGTTACAGCCGTGCGCGATTATATGCAGAACGGCAAGAACGCCGATTTAGTCATCCCTTGCCCGGCCTGCGGTACAAGCCCGCTCAACAGCCGAGTAGATGCCGTATCCTGCTCTGCCTGCAAGTTCCGCCTACGCCGCGTGCACGCCGGGCTTAACCTGCCGGATGACGTACTGGCCGAACTTATCACCACACGCAGTCTTCCGGTCATGGATGGCTTCCGCTCCAAGTTCGGTAAACCCTTCAAGGCCGGACTGCGCCTTACAGCCCCGGAAAAGGAAGGTGGCGCATGGAAAGCCGAGTTCTATTTTGACGATGATAAAGCCGACAGCAACAGCACGCCTACCGCACAAATTAGCTTGGGCAAGGTAACTGTAAAAGACCAGGGCGAACTGGAACTCACGGAAAACGATAAACAATGGAGCGTACCTGACTTCTGCCAAACCGGCAACAAAACCGGCTTCACCATGTCCAAAACCATCCTCGGTAAGGAAATGAATGAAGAACAGCTGCGCCATGTGTTGGCTGAGGGTAAGAGCGAACTCATCACCGGTTTCATTTCTCAGCGCACCAATCGCGCGTTCGATGCCTACCTTGTGCTGGATGTTCGCAAGGGCACTGTAGGCTTCGAATTCCCCCCGCGGGAACCCCGCAAGAAAGATAGCAAGAGCAATGCCGACAGCAAGTTCACAGCGGCAGATGCAACGGCACAAGACCTCAGCAAGGCCACACGCCACGGTGCCATCAAAGTTAAAGGCAAGGGAGAGCACGAATTGCTCGAAACCCCCGAAGCTTGGCATGTAGATGGATTAACCTACGGCAAAAACCGTAAACCGTTGGTCATTCCTCACACCATGTGCGGAATTGAGCTGACGGCCGACGTTGTTGCAAGGCTTCTGACCAAGGGCAAAACGGAGCTTATAAAGGATTTTGTAAGTCACAAGAGTGGCAAAAAATTCGATGCTTACCTCGTCTTTACCCCAACTACGGGGCGCATCACATACGAATTCCCTCCGCGTAAGTAATATCTTCGGTATCAGGAACAATTCAGCGCCCCGCACTCGTTCTCGATTGTCCGGGGCGCTTCCGTTTTACAATTACTCCGCACCTGCGAGCTCAGCTTCCACTCGCTCAATTTCAAGCGAAAGCTCCTCCCATCGGGAATAAAGAGATTCGGATTCATTTTCCAAAAGCTGGTAGCGCTGGGTAAGCTCCATCAGCTTTTGGTTATCGCTCATATTTTCCGGTTTTTCGAGCTCAGCAGAGATTGCGGTTTTGGCATCATCCTTTTCAGCGATAGCGAGTTCGACCTGCTCCATCTCGACCTGCAGGGGCTTAAGGAGACGAGCGCGACGTTCGCGCTCCATAGCACGAGCACGGCGAGCTTCTTTCTTGTTTGCTATACCGGCAGCGGCATCAACAACTGCCCCGCTTGCAGAATGAGTAGGCGCAGCAGCTGCCATTTCCTTCAGGCGGCGTTCCTCCGCCTCAACCGTTTCAATGTACTGCGACACATTGCCATGAAACAGGCGGGGCGCATGTCCCAAGCGGAACTCCAATACCTTGTTGACAATAGGATCCAAAAATTGACGATTGTGCGAGACAATACAATACGAACCGGGGTACTCCGCCAATGCTGCCTGCAAAACATCCTGACTCTGGAAATCAAGGTGGTTGGTCGGCTCGTCCATAATCAGGAAATTCGCAGGCTTCAGCAACATGCACACCAAGGCCACTCGCGAGCGCTCACCACCGCTGAGCACACTAATTTTCTTAAATACATCATCCCCGCGGAAAAGGAAGCAACCGAGGATATTGCGCACCAAGGGACGCGTTTCACGACTGGCGGCAGCCTCCACACACTCCAACACAGTCTGCTCATTGTTAAGCACATCGGCATGAGTTTGCGAGAAAAACGCCACTTGCGTGTGGTGCCCAAAGGAAAACTTACCGTTATCCGGATTTTCAGTTCCGGAAATAATACGAGTAAAGGTAGATTTACCGGAGCCGTTCACCCCGACAATGGCTATACGATCGCCCTTATCCATGCGGAAGTCGTAACCCTCCAGCAGGCGAATGGGGCCGTATGACTTGCAAACCTTTTCCAACTGCACCACGGTATTACCACCGGGCGGGGGCGGCGGGAAATGAAAACTCATCACAGCATCATCATCCTCCACCTCAATTATCTCGATTTTTTCGAGCTGTTTTATTCGGCTCTGAGCCTGACTGGCCTTGGTAGCCTTTGCGCGGAATCGGTCAATGAACGCCTGAGTCTTTGCAATTTCGCGCTGCTGAGCTTTAGCTTGGCGTAGCAGGATTTCCTTTCGCGCTTTGCTCTCTTTCAGGTAAAAAGAGAAATTACCGGAATATTCTTCGGCTCTACCGTGGTGGAACGCAATGGTACGAGTGACCAAATTATCGAGCAACGCTACATCGTGGCTGATAATGCAAATGGCACCACGATAGTTACGCAGATTTTGTTCCAACCATCGTTGGCTTTGAATGTCAAGGTGATTGGTAGGTTCGTCCAGCAACAAGACTTCCGGTTCCTGCAACAAAAGACGAGCAAGAGCTATACGCATTTGCCAACCACCGGAAAACTCGCCGCAGTCGCGAGTAAAATCGGCATCAGCAAATCCGAGCCCACGCAATATTGATTCGGTACGGGGGCGCAATGAGGCTGCATCGCGGTCTTGCAAAATAAGCTCCAAGCGCCCGATTTCTTCTAACGTATCACGATATTCGGCACTATCAGCCGGCAAATGTTGCAAATCGGCGGATAATTCATCTACAGTCTGTTGCAGCTCTACGATATTACCGACCGAACCCAGCACCTCATCTAGCAAGGGACGCCCGGAAATGTGAATACCGTCCTGCGGAAGATAACCTACATGAGTGTGCTTTGGCTGCAACACTTTACCGTGGTCAGGCTCCTGCACACCCACGATACACTTCATGAGGGTGGACTTACCGGCTCCGTTCTGCCCGGCAAAGGCGATACGCTCCCCACGTTCTACAACGAAGGAGAGCGAATCGAACAATACGCGGGGACCGAACTCGATGTGCAGGTCCTGTACGGCGAAAACCATTATTTTCCGAGCTTGCTGTTCCAGCGAGCGATGTTAGCGGACTGCTCTTCGAAAAGATCAGCGCAATCGTCGTGAATTACGATATCAAGAATCTTGTCACCTTGGCGCACAGAATCAACTACCTTCTGGTCTTCGGGGGCGCAAACTTCACCGAAAATAGTGTGCTTACCGTTAAGCCAATCGGTGGGCACATGGGTAATGAAGAACTGGGAGCCATTGGTTCCTTGGCCGGTCCAAGTCTTACCAGCATTGGCCATGGCAAGCAAACCGGGGCGATTGAACTTCAAATCAGGACGGCACTCATCATCAAACTTATAGCCGGGGCCACCGCAGCCAGTACCCTCAGGGCAACCGCCCTGAATCATGAAATCAGCAATCACGCGGTGGAAAGTCAGCCCCTTATAGAAACCGCGAGCGGCCAAGTTCAGGAAACTGGCTGCGGTCATGGGAGTCTTGGAGGCGAAAACTGTCAGGTTGATATCCCCGCAGCTGGTCTTTATGGTGATTTTCTTGTCTGTTGCCATGCGCGCACCATACCAATCTATCGCCCACATTGCAAGCCCTGAACGTGACATATCGCAGCAAAAGAAGCCCCGGACATACATAACTAACGCACTTTTGACTTGCCAACAGTTCAATTACTGACCTATAATATGAGCCATGAAGAAAACCGCACTACTAGCCGCATTCACCCTACTGAGCACCGCCATAGCCGGTGCCTCGGAACCCGCCATGCGAGCAGCCCTCACACGATGGGAACAACAAATGACGGAATATCATGCAGCTCAAAAAGTAGCTAAAACAGAGGAGCAGCGGGCAGCAGTGCGTGTACCCGACGGCAAAGATATTGCCGCCGAACTATGGCAAAGCGTGTGCCGCAAAGTCGGCGAACGCCAAGAGTTGGTGCGTCCCACGGCCGAAGAGCGCATGCACGGAGCCACCGATGAGCACAAGACAGTTCCGGTCTACGAGTTTGATCAACCCTGGGCAGCCCCGGCGGTAGTGTGGTTCCTGAACCACCCCCAAGCCTTTGCTGAAATCTTTAAGAACAAGCAACGCCGTATTTCATACTATGCCAATGCCCTGCTGGAAAGTGTTAACCGCACACACTATTCCAGCCCGATTATAGGTAATGCCTGTGCAAAATTGTCTGAAAGTCAGAGTGTGCGGGTATACGAACTGCTACAAAAAATATACACCCGAAACAATGATTTAACATCGCGGGCAAATGCTGCTATGGCCATGTGTATCATGCTCAGCAACCCCGCAATTCAAGGAGCCGAAGGTAGCGCAGGCATGGCTCGCAGTAAACAGCTCTATTTCCTGAAACAAGCCGTAAGTGCCAGCCCGGAAAATGCCATGTTCGGCAATCGCAGCCTTAGCGAAACGGCTCTCGAAATGGCCTACATCCTGAGAAATCTCAGCGTGGGGTCAATCCCGCCCCAGCTCCATGTGACCGGCACAGACGCTAAACCAGCCACATTTCCGGTGCCAGGCAAACCCAATCTACTTTTCTTCTGGTCTCCGGCGGAACAAGTGGGGCTGAATATCGTCAGTCGTCAGCACCAATTGGCAGAGCAATTCCCCGGGCTTATCTTCTGCCCCATTACTGTGCACAACCCGAACCATAAAGAGTGGCTAGCCGAACTCAACCGGCTTAACATTGTGGCAAACTGTTACATGGACACACCCGAGAACAGTAATGGCCGCGCCTATCGAGTAGCCCAGTTGCCCACAGCCGTACTGGTTGGTCCCGACAGTCGTATTCTCTTTATCGGGTATCCCGGCCTCCCCCTGCAAACCGCGCTCAACACACTCTTTGCCGAGCAAAAATCTCAGACTCCCAAAGTTATCATCCGAAGCGAAGCTCCCAATATTCAACCCGGCTCACAGCCTACGGATTCGACGTCCGGCTCCAATGAAGCCCCCGCCTTGCGCGACATGCCCGACGAATTCTGATGCCTGCCCATCTTCCCATTGAGGACATAAGAGCCGATATCGCAGCAGCCGTACGAGAACCGGGCTTCTGTGTGTTGCTTAGCGCGCCCACCGGCAGCGGTAAGTCAACAAGAGTACCTCTCATGCTGCAAGCCGCCGGCGTAGCTGACCGAGGAACTATCATTGTAGTGCAACCTCGCAGATTGGCAGCCCGCTTGCTGGCCGGTTACGTGGCAAAGCAGTACCCCTGTTCACTCGGGCAGGAGGTGGGGTATACCGTACGTTTCGACTCGCGCTGTAGCGCAACAACCCGCATTTTGTATGTAACGGACGGCATATTGGAGAGACGCCTGACAGATGACCCGCAACTGAGCGGAGTAAGTGCGGTTATATTCGATGAAGTTCACGAGCGGAGATTATCCGGCGACTTGTGTTTGGCTCGCGTGCTGGAACTACAGCAGAGCACGCGGCCGGATATAGGCGTATTCGTCATGTCTGCCACGCTCGAATTGGACAAACTACAGGGGTACCTACCACAGGCTACAGTATTGCGAGCGGAAGGTCGACTTTACCCGGTGGAGGTCATCTACATGCCCCCTACCCCGGTTCGCGATTCACGCGGCTATGTAGGCACACCCCCATTGTGGGAACAATGCGCGGCAGCTGTGCGCAAACTGGTAGAGTTGCCCGATTGCGGAGATGTGCTTGTTTTCCTGCCCGGAGCCTACGAAATTCGCCGCACTGTAGAAATTCTGGAAAACGTCGGCTGGATGAACGGACGCGAAGTATACGCGCTGCACGGTCAACTCACGCCCGATATGCAAGCCAGAGCCGTTGAATGCGGCTCCTGCCCTCGCGTAATTGTCAGCACCAATATCGCGGAGACCTCACTCACTATCGAAGGAGTACGCTCCGTGGTCGACAGCGGCACCGCACGCGAAAGCCGATGGGACCCGCTGCGCGGCATATCCACACTACACATTGTCCCCATATCACAAGCCCAAGCTGAGCAACGAACCGGGCGAGCCGGGCGCTTGGGACCTGGGCGCTGCATACGGTTATGGAGCGAGTCAGAGCAACGTCGACGCCCCCCATTCCCGGCTCCGGAAGTTCACAGAGCGGACATCTCAATGGCATTTCTCAACCTATTGGCATGGGGCTGCTGCGGGGCGGAGGGGATTCGCCGATTTAACTGGCCGGATGCACCGACAGAAGCGGAATCCACCCGAGCTTGGTCACTGCTGCAAGAACTGGGAGCAGTCAATTCAAAGGACAGTTTAAGTCATATAGGCCAACAAATGCTGCGCTACCCCCTCCCCCCGGTACTTGCCCGCCTGATGGTAGCAGGAAAAGAATACGGCATCGACGCGGAAATGGCAGCCATTGCCGCACTCATTCAAGGAGAGAACGTAGCACTGACAAGTGGACTTAGTGAAAAACTGGCAGAAGACAGTGACTACAGCGATTTTCAGGCGGAATGGCGCGCCGTTCAAACCGCTACGGCTCTACGCTACGATACAACAGCCTGCACGCGCCTGGGAATTATGGCTCGCGCAGCCCGTGAAGTAGCGGCTGCCTACCGTCAGTTGTTGCGCGGCAGTACCGCTGAACCAAACTTCGACGAACATCGCAACGAAGTCGTCTCCGCCCTGCTGGGGTCGTTCCCGCTTCATGTTGCAGCCAAAAACAGCACAAACACCGCTACAGCCAGATTAACAGGACGCCGCAGCGGAAAAATAGCCTCCGTCATCGGTAAAGATTCGGAAGTTTTCCTAGCCGCCGAAATTACGGAAATCGGTGGTAAAGGAGTAGAAACCCGCCTAAGCCGCTGCACTCAGCTACACATAAGCGACCTGCTCACGCAGGAGGATGATGTGGCCACCTACGACCCGGCACGCAAACGAGTCATCAACATGCACCGCACCCTGTACCGTGACCTTGTATTGACCGAAAAAGAAAGCGGCGATGCAAGTCCCGATGCAGCAGCCCCGCTGTTGGCGGAGCGAGTAGTGCGCGGCGAACTTCGACTGGAAGGCTGGGATGGCCACGTATTACAATGGATTAACCGCTTAACCTGCTTGCGACAGGCAATGCCGGAACTGGAGCTGCCGGATTTCGGCGAAGAAGACCGCCTGGTAGCCATCACCATGCTGTGCGAGGGAGCCGTGAGTTACAAAGACATTGCCACACGTCCCGTGCTCCCCATATTGGGAGAATGGCTTTCCCCGTGGCAAAAAGATTGCCTGAATCGCTATGCGCCCAAAGCCATAAAGCTCGCCAATGGGCGAGAGGTGAAATTGCTCTACCGAGAAGACGGCACCCCCACCTTTGCGCTGAAATGCCAGTTACTCTTCGGTGTGCCTACAACACCCACCATAGCCGATGGCAGAATAAAATGTTTAGTCGAAATCCTTGCCCCCAACCAGCGCCCCTACCAAACGACCTCCGATTTGGTATCATTCTGGCGCAATGGTTACCCACAGATGAAAAAGGATTTAGCAGGCCGCTATCCCCGCCACGATTGGCCCGATACTGCCCCCGACGCTACATAAAAACAGCCATCGATTCTCGAGAATTGTAACAGGTAAATTACAATCGATGCTTGCCAACAGGCTCAAATCATGCTAAGATGGTCGGAGTAAGAATAAGCGAGACATGCAACGCAAGTTCCTCAGCTGGCTTTTTATTTTGATATGTACCGCCTTTGCACTGGCGGGGCTGTTGTCATTCTTTCAATTTCAGCGCCAATCCGAGGCTCGAGCCCGGGATTTGATGAGCAACCGACTGCACGACCTCATGTTGCTGGTGCGATTCTCACAGGACAACATGAGCCATGTGATGCAAATCAATGACGAAAGCACACTGGAACGCACCCGGGCGGCAGCGGAAATTATACGACTGAATCCGGATATACTCAACTCCGACGAAGCCATGCAAGGCTTGTGCAATGAGCTGGGGGCCGATCAGCTTTCCGTATCCAACGAAAAAGGAGTTATCGTTGCAGCAATCCCCAAAAGCACACTAGGCTTCGACCTCTCAGCGCATGAACAAAGCCGCCCGTTCATGGAGTGCATACGCACCCCCGGTTACGAACTTATACAACGCCCGCAAAGCAATGCACACAGCGGCCAAATACTGCAATACGCAGGGGTAACAAGACAGGATACCCCGGGAGTCATTCAATTGGGCTTCAAGCCACAACATGAACAAATGGTGCGTGCATCAGCAAACTTCGAAAAACTGGCTTCCAAAATACTCGGCAGTGATACCGGGCACATTGTGGCCTTTCGAGACGGGTGCATGCTTAACCGCAACACCCTCAACATCCCCTCCTCAACCTTGCTCGCCTTACCCCTCAACAAAGTAGGAGAAACAACACTGGGAGGCAAGGATTATGCTACATTCGCAATTGAAGAAAACGGGTTACGCCTTGTCGCTTTAACTCCGTGGAGAGAAATCAGCAAAATCAGCTACAAGTCACTTCGCTATCTTCTACTCAGTAACATCGGGTTATTTGCCCTCATGTTCATCGTTGTATGGCTGCTGCTACGCATATATGTACTCGGCGGACTACAAAGAATTAACAACTCTCTGCGCCGCATAACCGAGGGGTACACCGAAGAACGAGTAAACGAAAAAAGCACCCCGGAATTCACCCGACTTTCCACCGGAATCAACACCATGGTGGAGTCCATTCAATCATTCAGCGAGCAAAAACGCGAACGATTACAAAAGGAACTTCAACTTGCCGGCGCCATACAAAATACAGTATTGCCACACACCTTCCCGGCATTCCCCGAGCGCCAAGAGTTCGACATCTACGCCACCTGTGAGCAGGCTCACGGCGTAGGCGGTGACTTCTACGACTTTTTCATGCCCGATAGCAAACACCTCAGTATACTGCTGGGGGACGTTACAGCAACCGGCATACCGGCCGCCCTGTTTATGATGCGCGCCATCTCCATCATCCGAGAGCTGGCCAACGATGGTCTCACCCCGCAACAACTGCTCACCAAAGCCAATAAAATACTTTGCAGCGAAGGTGCCAACATGCGCATGTCCCTCTTTTACGGTCGCCTTAATGTCATGACAGGTGATTTCCGCTTTGTAAACGCCGGCACACCTCAGGCATTATTAAGCCACTTCGGCGAAGAATATGAAATGCTGGCGATGCGCTCCGGCGCCATAGTCGGGGCACACACCGGTGCCACCTACACCGAGTGTCGGCGCACGCTGAAACCGGGCGATCGCTTATTCCTGTACACACATGGAGTACTGGCTGCGGCAGATAGCGACCATACCCCCTTCGGAGCAGCGCGCCTGCAAGAAGCACTGAAAGCCGAGGCGCCCACCATAGCCGATGTTCCTCGCCGCATACGCGCGGCCCTGCGCCAATACACGGGAGAAATGGAGCAAAACAACGACATCACGATGCTGGCGGTGGAGTTCCGTGGTGAATGGTGTTGCATGGCTCAATGTGAAGTTCAGGCCTCAGCACCGGAACGCCTCAGCAACATGCTGGAACAGAAACTCGAAAGTGTGTTCGCAGCACCCAACAGTATAATCGAACTACAAAACTCACTCCGCAACATCTGCGATGTCATGCCGCCGGATACCCACATAAGCGCGAACCTTCGCTGCAATGAGCAAAAAGCGCTCCTGACTCTCACCTACAACCAGCCTTTGTTTAACCCGCTCATTCTGCTACCCGAGCTACCGGTGGATAGCACGGACTACAGCACGGACAATGAACGGAGCACCTTAAAGCTGAGCAAATCACTCTGATTACTTTTCCGAAACATGAATAACGCTGCGCCAGCCCCAATCTCGCCACTCCCGGTGCCATCGCACGACCTGACGGACAACGAACCGCAGGTAACAGAGACAAACGCCAGACTCCCGCTACCGCCCGGCACAATCGTCGGCGATTACACAATTATATCCAAACTCGGGCAAGGAGGATTCGGCATTACCTACAGGGCTCAACATACCACACTCGGCTCAATCGTGGTGATTAAAGAGCACATGCCCTCCGGTCTGGCTATGCGACTGCCCGCAAGCACATTCGTGAGCAGCGTATCGCCCGAGGCAGACGAACGATTCAAAGCAACCATGGCTGAGTTCATGGAAGAAGTGGTCGTTCTGATGGGGCTGGAGCACCCCGGCATCGTCCCCATCATTTCCGGGTTCGAAGCCAACGGAACAGCCTATTATGTAATGCCCTACGTTGAAGGTAATTCCCTGGAGCTGAGCGAACAACCAACCCTCGACAAAGAAAAACAGGCCATCGAGGCGCGCAAGCGCAAACAGCAATTGCGCTACCTGCTCTACACCATTGAATATCTGGAGCAAAACGGCATCGTACACCGCGATATTAAGCCCGAAAACATTATCATCAACCCCGAAGGGCGCCCCATTCTGCTTGACTTCGGCTCTGCACGCCAATTACAGGAGGGTAAAGTATACACCAATATCTACACACCGGACTTCTGCGCACCCGAACAGAGTACAGCACGCACAGACGCGCAAATGAGTGCCGCCATCGGCCCCCAGACAGATATATACGCACTCGGAGCAACATTTTACTATCTCATCACTCGCCTGCTGCCGCCGAAATCCGACATGAGAATACTCTCGTCGCCCGACCCCTACAAGCCATTGGCCGGTCGAGTTCATTTAGAGGAAAACTACGGTCGTCACTTTCTGCAAGCCATTGATCGCGCACTCCAACTCGAACCGGCGGAGAGATGGAAAAGTGCCTCGGCGTGGCGCGACAGCATGGAAAGCGGCATCATACCGCCGCCGTCCGGGTTGCTTAAGCGCATGAGAATCCTCATGTCTGTCAGCATTTGCGTAGTACTTGCACTTGTTGCTCTTTGTGCATGGGCGTTGAAAGAAAAGGAGCAAGCCATGGAGATATATAACTACAGCCTCAACTTCACAGAAGGTATGCTCTATGACTTCAACGATGAACTCGCAGACATCCCCGGCTCAACAGAACTTCAACAGCAATTGGGTACCAACCTCAAAAATTACCTCAACTCCATGGAGAAACTGCCCGTTGCACAAGATGAGAAACTTCAAAGAGCCCTCGCCATAGCATGGAAAAACCTAGGGTCAGTAAACGTGCAACAAGGCGAACTGGCCGCCGCAACAACAGCCTATCGCAATGCCACTAAATTACTGCAATCCCTCCACGATTCCCACCCGGAGGAACAGCAATACCGCTATGAACTGGCTCGTACCTGGCTGCTGCGCGCGGAGGTAGCCCGACGCCGCAACATGAACGACCAAGCCCGAGTGCTGGTGAACCAAGCGCTCAACGTCTTGCGAGCCCTTTGTGACCAATCGCCCGACAACCCCGACTATCACTGCGATTTAGGGCGAGCCATGGAATACACCGCCCAATTGGCCGGCAACAGTGGCAACACCGAACAACGCCGCAAAGCAACCGACAGCACGGCTGACCTATTCCGTCAACTCGTCACACAATATCCCCGGCATGAGGGCGCAAGCCTCGGCTTAGCGCAATCCCTCATCAGCCAAGCAAATCTGCTGGCAGAGTGTGAAAACTACGGCCTTGCCACACAATTGCTCAACGAAGCCCGCGAAATCTACAACAGACTTTCAGCAGAGCAACCACACCGCCTGTCGTTCAAAATAGGCAAGTCAAATGAGGCCTATGCTCGCGGCAACATGTACAGCAAAATCAGCTTCGGCACCCAAGACCCGGAATCGCGCACCAATATGGAAGAGCAAGCCATGATTGCCTTCAAACAAAGCATCACGTTGACCGAGGAACTGGCAGCCATGGATACCCACAATACCGAGTATACTTTCCAGCAGAGTCGAGCCATGAGTTTCCTCGTTGACATTATGCTGCGCCGAGAACTCTACAATCAGGCCATAGCATACTGCAACACAATCATGCAAAATGCAGAAAAACTGCTGAACACCTCGCCGGGGAACACGGAGTACAACATGCTGAAAGCCGGTGCTTATCGTGGGCTCGCCATAGCACATAGCAAAAACGTAAAGCACCAGTCAAAAGCCACCGAGGAGTACGAACAATACCGCTCAATGGTACAGCATTTACTGAAAAAAAGCCCCGACAATCCCAGGCTGAAAATCATGTATGCCGATGCGCTGATAGAAAAAGCAACAAACGACATAAGTCGGCAAAAAATGAAGCAAGTGCGCCAACAACTCGAACAAGCAATCGCGCTGATGAACGAAGTAGCGCGCAAAGACCAGGAAAATGCCAGAGTTCAGCAAATGAAGAAAAAAGCGCAGGGGCTTCTGGAGTCTCTCACAACGCCCGCGCCACAACCTGACTCACAAAGCTGATTCAGACTTGCAATGGTAACAAAAATATGATAGCATAAGCACAGTATGGGAGCACTGGCACATCGCGTCAAACTGGGGTGGAAGGGATTTTGCAACTATCTGGCACAGGGTATGATTGACCCTCTGCCTGCGCGCCATGCCATTAACGGTTACAACCTCAACAAAGCCGGGCGAGACACAAAAGCCGCGCTTGATGTTGCACTGGTGGGGTTACCGCAAGGCATGGCGTTTGCGGCCATGGCCGGGCTCGACAGCATATACGGCATCATGGCTGCTACGGTAGGCACATTCATAGCCCCGCTCTTTACGCGCTGCGGCATGACCGTAAGTGGCCCCAGCAATGCCACAGCGTTCATGCTGGCCAGTTTCTTTTTGGCATCAAGCCCGGCCATACAGAGCAACCCGGCAATATTTGTACCACTTATTGTATTCATGGCCGGCGTGGTATGTGTGATAGGTGCCTTCGTAAAGGCCACGGAAATGCTGCAATTCGTCAGCCGCAGCGTTTTAGTGGGCTATATTACCGGAGCGGCCACACTCATCATTGCCTCCCAACTTCGTTACGTTCTGGGAATAAATGATGTAAATGCAGGCAGCTCATTCTTCACCATGAGCTCAGCCATCGTAAGCAACCTCGACAAGGTAGAGTGGCAGCCAATAGTTCTGGGAGTACTATCGTTCCTGATGTTCATCCCGCTGAAAAAACACTTTAAATTTCTGCCTACCTTTGCGGTGATACTGCTCACCATGAGCGTGCTCAACTGGGTACTGAGCCAGCCATGGACGGGAGGATATTTCTGCGATGTCCGCATGCTCAAAGATTTCACCATGAGCGATTTGACCTGTACCCCGCCCGCAATTTGGGAACTACCGGGGCACTTGGCCGAGTTATTCCCGGTCGTCATAGGTATAGCCTTCCTTTCCACACTTGAGCAAACTGTAATGAGCAAAACCCTCTCCGCCAAAACCGGGGAGCAAGTCAACCTCAATCAAGACACCTTTGCCGTCGGCATGGCCAACATCGGTTCAGCATTCACCACATCCCTGCCCTGTTCAGCCTCACTCACACGCTCCATGCTCAACTACACAGCCGGAGCCGCCACACGATTCTCAGGGGTAATTTGCGGTCTTCTCTGCTTGGGTATCACATTCGTACTGGCCAGTTTCCCCATCATTTCCCGCATACCGCACAGTGTATTGGCAGCACTGGTACTGGCGAATGCCGTATCGCTCTACGACCGCAAATTGCTGCGCATCTGTTTCCGCTCCACCAAGGGGGATGCCGCGGTACTCATCATCACCTTCATCGCAGCTCTGCTGCTTCCGCTGCACATTGCAATCTTTGTGGGAGTAATCATCTCGGTATCCCTATTCCTGCGCAAGGCAGCTCGTCCGGAGCTTGTGGAATACACCTTCGACAACGAAGGCACCCTGATGGAGCTCAACAACAAAGCCGAACGCCTGCCGCAGATTTCCATTGTGCACGTGGAAGGCGACCTCTTTTTCGGCGCCGCAGATCTGTTCCGAAAACAGGTTTCCCGCATTGCCGAGGATCCCAGTCTGGCCGTTGTCGTGCTGCGCATGCGCAACGCCCGCAATCTGGATGCTACGGCAGTCTGCGCACTGGAAGAACTCATTAAGTTCACGCGTGAAAAAGGCCGCCACCTCATCATCTCCGGTGCTGGGCGCCAAGTCTTCCGCGTGCTGAAGAAAAGCGGTGTGCTCGCGGTATTGCAGGAGAACTGTGACCGTCATTCGGGCGAAAGCAACATCTTCATCTTCGAGCCTAAAAACCCCAATATCTCCACCCGAAAGGCCCTTATGCGTGCGCAGAAACTACTCGGCACCCGCAACGCTGACATCTCCATCTACACCACTGAGCAGCACAAACCAGCCTAAAAATGCACGAGCAGAACTACACAGACTTTGCGCAAGCGCTGGTAGACTGGTTCAGCGAACAAGGGCGAGATTACCCTTGGAGACGCACCACTGATCCGTGGGCTATTCTGGTGAGCGAAGTCATGCTGCAACAGACCACCATCCCTACGGTCTTAGCTCGCTACGAAAGCTGGCTTTCCCAATTTCCCACACCGGCGGCACTGGCCGCAGTCGATGAACAGACCGCCCTGCGCTCGTGGGAAGGACTGGGCTACTACCGCCGGGTGCGCTCGCTGCAAGCTGCGGCCATTGCGATATGCGAAAAGCACAATGGAGAATTTCCGCGGGATGAAGCCCACATTCGCGCCCTGCCCGGCATAGGCGACTACACAGCCGGAGCTGTGCTAAGCTTTGCCTACAACCACCCGGCAGCACTGGTAGACGCCAACGTGAGCCGAGTATTCGCACGGCTTTTTAATGACCCCACCCCGGTAGACAGCCCGTCCGGTCGCAAAAAACACTGGCAGCTTGCAGCACAGCTAGTGCACCCGACCAACCCGCGAGCTTACAATTCGGCACTTATGGAGCTGGGGCAAACCATCTGCACCGGCGGCACTCCCACCTGCCTACTTTGCCCGGTTCGGCAGTACTGTACAGCCACAGCACCGGAAAAACTCCCGGTCAAGCTCCCCAAAAAGGCAATCACCGAGTTAGAACACTGGGATATATGGCACAGCTGCGACCAAGGGCTGCTCATGGAAAAACAACCCGACGGCAAACGCCACGAAGGCATGTACCGGCTCCCCCGCCGCGAACCGGCAGAACTACAAAATTGCCCACACATTTGCGACCAGAAATACAGCGTAACTCGCTACAAAGTAACACGCCATCTTTTCCGCGCGGATTCCGCCTGCCCCCGCGCAGGTGAATGCTATATTCCATGGTCGCAACTTCAGCACACCCCCATGGCCAGCCCCGACCGCAAACTGGTACAAAAATATACCCCCAAAAAAAACTAATCCGGCGATTCCACAGGGAAATGCCCCAGCGATTTGCAAGAATTGAGCAAACGATGTAGCTTTCTATGTCATTCCACCATGATTTTTTCATTTTGACACAGCGTATACTTGACTTGAAGCCACATTCGTATACAATGTTTAAGTCAATAGACCTCAATAAAGCTATGAAGTTCCACAACATCATCACCACAGTTGCCGTAACGCTGAGTGCACTTGTTGCTACAGCTCAGGCAGAGATTAAAGTAGCCTCTGTCAATGTTACCGAGCTCTACACCATGTTCTACAAGCGCTTCGATACCGAGGTGCGCCTGAAAGAAGAAGAGGCCAAGATTAAGGCTGAAATCAAGCAACGTGAGGACAAACTGCGTGCCCTGCAGGAGCAGGATCAGAAGATTCAGAAGCAGTATGACCCCTCCCTCTCCGAATCTCAGGTAAAGAAACTGCGCGACCAGCACAACCTCAAGGTAAACGAGATTCAGGCTGCTCAGCAGGAACTTCAGACCTACGTACAGCGCCGCTCTCTGGCCTTCAAGGAAATGTTCCGCCGCGACATGGCTCTGCTCTTCAACGAAGTTCAGCAGGCCATCACCGATTGCTCCACTCAGGGTGGTTATGATTTGGTAATTGACTCCAGCGCCACAAACGCCACAACCGGCATGAAAGTGTTCCCCCATGTGAAGAGCACCTTCGACATCACCCCCGAAGTTCTCAAGCACATCAATGCCGGTGCCCCTGCCGGTTTCGACCCCAAGGCCGAGCTGCAGCGCCTCTACGGCAACGGTGCAACACCCGCTGCCAATTAATTAGTTTCACCCTAACCCCATTAAGAGCACTGCCATGAATCTCTCTCTAGAGCAGGTTGTCGCTCTCACCGGGGGCAAGATTCTCAACCCGACTCCGGAGATTAACATCTCCGGAGTCGCTACGTTGGCCGAAGCCTGCCCCGGCGAGATTTCCTTCCTCGGCAACGAAAAATACTTCAAAGATTTCCTTGCGACCAAAGCGTCTGTCGTTCTGGTACCGCCGAGTCTGCCGGAATACCCGGAAAATGTAGTCTTCATTGAAGTTGAAAACCCCTCCCTTGCATTCAATGCAGTGGTAGGCCACTTCATGAAGGCAGCTACTGACTTCAAGCCGGGCATCTCCCCGGGAGCCTATGTAGATGCCGAGGCCGTGCTCAACCCTGACAAGGTAAGAGTATCTCCCGGTGCTGTTATCGAAGCCGGAGCCGCCATCGGCGATGGTTGCGACATCGGTCCCGGCTGCGTGATTGGCAAATCTGCCGTACTGGGAGAAAACTGCAAGCTCTATGCCAACGTGGTTGTGCGTGAGCGCTGTGTGCTGGGTAAGAACGTAGTTGTGCAGCCCGGTGCCGTTATCGGCTCTGACGGCTTCGGATTCCTGCTCAACAAGGAAACCGGTCGCTATGAAACGGTAGATCAGGTTGGCGTCGTCATCATTGGCGACAACGTTGACATCGGCGCCAACACCACCATCGACCGCGCTCGTTTCGGTCGTACAATCATAGGCGAAGGGACAAAAATCGACAACCTCGTGCAGATTGGCCACAATGTGGTCGTCGGCAAACACACGGTGATAGTCTCCCAAAGCGGTATTGCCGGCAGCACACAAATTGGCGATTATGTGACCGTAGCCGCTCAGGTAGGCATTGCCGGCCACATCACGATTGGCGACAAAGCCGTAATGGCAGCCCGCACAGGCGTTATCTCCTCGCTGGAAGGTGGTCAGGTATATTGGGGAGCCCCTGCTGCCCCCTACAAGGATGCAGCCAAGCAATACGCTGCTATTCGCAAATTACCTGAGGCCATGAAAGAAATGGCCAACCTTAAAAAACAGGCTGCGGAAATCAAAGAACTCATTGATCAAGCTCTTGCCGAACAGGCCGGGGAGTGATAAAAGTCCACCCTTATACACCAACGAGCCCGCTGCGCATCTGCACAGCGGGCTCGCTTGTTTTATAAATATCCGAAAAATTATTGCGCAGAAATAGCCGTACGCACGACCTCTTCAAGCGGAGCCGTATCATACTTATCCGCCCAGGCTTTAAGCTCTTTACCGGAGTAAGAAGAAAGCCCATCGGCCGTTAACCTGCGAGCCAACACACCGGCAGGTATCAGCATGCAAAGAAAATCAGAGTCCGTCTCATAACCTACCTTTACCTTTCCCTCACGGGTCATGATGACACCATCGCAAGGGCTCATGGAATTCAGTTCAATAATCGCCTCCGTAAGAACCGACCGGTCGATTTCAAATGATACATCGTCACTCATGGCGGCATTATACCCCGGATTTGTTCCTAACTCAAGCCACAAGTTTGGCAAACATCAGACTTGACGTCCCCCCTCGTTATGGTGTAGGCTATAAGCATGAATAGATTTTACATGATGGTAGCTGCTGCGTTAATGTGTGCCCTGCCCATTTCCTGCCAGCAACAACAGGTTAGCGAAAAACCCACCGGCGAACAGGAGCAGCAGATGGAGCCGCCCCTGCACTTGGGTGCTGTGCACCAAGTTTACCCGGAGCAAGGTTTCGCGCTGCTGCGAATCATCGGCCCGATGCCCAAAAGCGGCACCGTGCTCATCACCCACCCGGTAGACGGCACAAACTCTCGCATAGGCAACCTATGTGTTACCGCCGAAACGGCAGCCCGCAACAACATCATTGCCGCGGATATTCGCTCCGGCGTTGTCATGAAGGGTGATCGCGTTTTCCAAT
This sequence comes from Akkermansia sp., assembly GCA_017555205.1. Taxonomy (GTDB): domain Bacteria; phylum Verrucomicrobiota; class Verrucomicrobiia; order Verrucomicrobiales; family Akkermansiaceae; genus Akkermansia. Next base: position 29,649 of record JAFZGW010000033.1, read on the forward strand.
ACCGCAATATCCTCACTACGGAAAATGAGGAAGAAACCTCTACCGAGCACCCCATACTCGACACCGTGCCCGACAGCGCCGTACAGGAGATGCAAACAGAAGCCGCACCCCAAGAGCAAACTCAAACTCCGCCCGACCTGAGCGAGCAGGAATCGCCCCTCCCGACCCCGGCTCCCGTTGAGCCACAACCCACACAAACAGAAAGCTCCGCCACTCCGCCAACGTACCTGGATGACATTCCCGATGATATAAGCGGCTGGAACTAACAACCTTTTTTCATTACACTGAAATGAGACTGCAATATTATGTAGACGAAGACGGTGAAAGCGTCATCGGGCTGTGGATTCCACGCCGAAAATGCTGGATAGACGTCACCGGACAAGATGACCAAATTTGGGCTGCTCTTCAACCGGGCGGCAAGAAACTGCGCAAAGAAATTGAGACCTGGATTTCCAAAGGAGCCACAGACGGTGTAGAAGTTGACATGGATGGGCTTGTCGTATCAAGCGCCCTCCATGTACAGCCCTGCACCATAGCATGTTTAGGGAAAAGCTATGCAGCTCATGCAAAGGAATTCAGCGGAGACTGCCCCGACGAGCCCTCTATCTTCCTGAAAGCGACGTCTGCTATCAGTTCCGATTTATCGTATGTACTCAATCCTCCCGGTGCGCAAAAGCTCGATTATGAAGTAGAACTTGCCGTAATAATCGGCGACACTCTACACAACGCAACAGCGGCCGAAGCTCGCCGAGCCATTGTTGGCTACACCCTCATGTGCGACTATTCCGAGCGTGCGTATCAACTCGAACATGCCGGGCAATGGACAAAAGGAAAAAGTTATGATACCTTCGCACCGTTCGGGCCGATACTTGTCTCAAAAGACGAAATTCCCAATCCGGACAACCTGACCCTGCAACTGAAAGTAAACGGGGAACTGCGCCAGTGCGCATCCACGGCAGAACTCATCATGCCGGTAGCCGAGTTGGTTGCCTATGTCTCGCGCTTCATGACCCTGAATGCCGGAGATGTGGTCTCCACCGGAACACCGGGTGGTGTAGGCATGGGAATGACCCCGCCCTGCTACCTTAAACCGGGCGATGTGGTAGAAATCGGCTGCGATTCCATCGGCTGGATGAAGCAAATTGTTGAGCAGGAATAATTTTTGAAAAAAAGGTTGCATTTACAGAAAAACGATGTAGAATAATTGCTGTTCGGCCTACAATATTCAATCGCTTACAAACCTCGTCAAATGAAACTTCTCGTAACCGGTGCTGCCGGCTTTGTCGGCTTCCACACCATCAATCGCCTCATCAATGAAGGACATAGTGTGGTGGGTATCGACAATCTTTGCGAACCGGACACCGTAGCTCTCAAAAAAATCAGGCTCTCTCTCCTGGGCATTAACCCCGAGGCAATTGCAGATGCCCGCCCGGTGCGCAGCACAATAGCCCAGTTTGATTTTGTCAAACTCGATATACTTAATCGTGAGCAGATGCTCAGCCTGTGCCACGAAAATCGCTTTGATGCCATCATACATCTTGCGGCAGTAGCCGGTACTGCCATGTCGAAGAAATACCCCACGGCGTTCTACGATATCAATACTACGGGTACACTCAACATGCTGGAGGCAGCCCGCCTCAGCAACGCCAAGCATTTCTTCTTCACCTCCAGTTCAGTCGTGCACGGCAAGTTGTCGAAAGCCCCCATGAGCGAGCAAGACGATGTAGATAGCCCGTTGAGCATGTACGCCGGCTCCAAGCGCGCTGCTGAGCTGCTGTGCTACACCTACGCACAGTCATACAACTTACCTGTTACCATCTTCCGACTCTTCAACGTGTACGGTTCGTGGTGTCGCCCCAATTCCGAACCGATGCGAATTGCTCACAGCATCAGCGTCGGCACCCCCGTCAAGGTGATTAACGACGGTTACCTTGTACGAGATTTCACCTATGTGGACGATGTCGTAGACGGTATGATATTTGCCCTGAATACCCCGAGCCATAAGCCGGGGCAGTCACCCTATGCCCTCTACAACGTAGGGCGCTCTACACCAGTTCCCTATTTATCATTCATTCAGAGCATCGAAATGGCACTGGGAATCCCCGCCATTATCGAGCAGGATACCACTGACCCCTTCTCACTGGGAGAACATGTCGAAATGTACGCCGATACAACCAAGCTCGAATCAGAACTGGCCTACTCCCCCGTTTGGGATTATGAGGAGGCGGTACCTCTCTTCGCGCGGTGGTTTAAAGACAATTACAACGTAAACTTTACTATTTAACCCAATAAGAAGCGTGGCAGAAGCTCGGAACTTCCGCCACGCCTTCTATCATTACTGTGAACCCGATTATATACAACATAGGCAAACGGTTCCTCTTTAGCTTGGACCCGGAAACAGCGCACGGCCTTACATTGGCCGGTCTGCGCATGGCGGAGAAAGCGCGAGTACTCCCCCTGATAGCTCAGCGCACCATCTCGAATCCGATAACGGTCATGGGGATTAAGTTTCCCAATCGAGTGGGGCTTGCCGCCGGTATGGACAAAGAAGCCAACACTATCGCCGCCTTCGGGCAACTGGGATTCGGCTTTGTGGAGGTCGGCACCTTAACCCCTCGTCCGCAGTCAGGCAACCCCAAGCCCCGTCTTTTTCGCTGCATACCGCAGCGAGCCATCATCAATCACATGGGAATCAACAACCCCGGTATTGATAAAGGCGTGGAAAACATAGAGGCCACGACCCGATTCAACGGTGTGCTGGGTGTCAATATCAGCAAAAACAAAGTAACCCCCAACGATGAGGCTCGCATGGACTATTTGGCCTGCATGCGCGCTGCGTGGAATGTAGCGGACTATATCGCCATCAACTTCTCCTGCCCGAATGTTCCCAACCTGTGCAACCTGGCAAAGGCTGCACCTGCGGCAGACCTACTGGCAAGCCTTAAAAGCGAGCAGGCCAACCTCGCTAACGATACCGGTCGTTATGTCCCCATCGTTATGAAGGTGTCTCCCGATATGGATGAAGCCCAGATTAACGAACTGGCTCAGGTATTCATGGATAGCCAGCTCGATGGCCTCATTTGCTCCAACACTACAACCACCCGCAACGGCGTGGAGGGCCACCCAGCAGCAGCACAAAGCGGCGGTCTCTCCGGCGCTCCGCTCTACGACCGAGCCAATGAAACACTTGAGGCCTTTGCTAAGGCACTCAAAGGCTCCATCCCCATTATTGGTGTGGGCGGTATCATGAGCGGTGATGATGCGGTGAAGAAAATTCGCGCAGGCGCCAGCCTTGTGCAGCTCTACAGCGGCTTCATATACAACGGGCCCAAACTCATATACGATTGCGCAAAAGCAATCCGCGACATGTAATCAGTCGCTGCTCATTGGCAAAATATCGAAAAAGGCCGCTTTTTGCGGCCTTTTTCATTTCTCACAAATCAGTGGGTATTATTATTTTTCGAGCATATAATCCGGCCAGTCATTGGGCATAGGCCCATCATACGGCTGAGCATCGGGAGAGCACAAATCAAGCTGTGATTTGTAATAAGGTGACTTTATACCCACAATCCCCAGCAGGGTATGGAAGAAGTGTTCATGAGCAATTGTCATGTTGCTCGACTTTTTCAACTGTTCTGCGGCCTCGGCCAATTTAGGATGCAGGGCTTTAAACTCAGGCGAATAGATAACAAAGGCAGCAACGGCCGCAGCCTGAGTTGAGTGGAAAAATCCCTTTTCCACGCCGGTTCTGGCGCGCCCCCATGTACCGTCATAATCGCCGAGATACTCGCCGTGGTCACTCACATATACATATACAAAGGGGCGCCCCTTAAGTTCATCCATAACACGTTGGACGAACAAATCCGTGTAGTGAATTGTGTTGTCATACGCATTTCTAACCGCATCTGCGTATGAAGAAGAGGGGTTTAAAATGTGCATGGAAGGAGTAAAGGGAGGATTGTCCTGGTCATACATATTGAAGGGAGTATGGCTACCTTCATTATTTATCAGAATAAACTTATTGCATTTGTCAGCAGCTTGCGCCTGCAACTGTTTCCTGATAAGTGCCGGGGTTTCCATAACGTCATCCTCCGTATAATAGTAATCTACTGCTGCCGAGGCCAATTGCATCAACACACCATCACCGCGTACAGAACGACTCTTCATTGCACCAAAGTAACAACGAACATCAAACCCGTTCGCTTTGAACAACTCCAGCACAGAACCACAGGTCGGTCGCATTTCTTCCGGAATCGCACCCATATTGTCATCCCAACGGCGAGCATCCGTCAATACGGTAGACAAACTATTTACAGTCAACGGTGTGGATGCGATACAACGCTTCCAGCTGATTAAGCCGGGAGCCGCAGCGATATTCGGAGTGGTATTACGCTCATAACCATTGAAACTCACTCTGTCGGCTCGAATACTTTCACCTATATGAAAAACGACAATACAACCTTCATCCCCATTGAGATACGGAAGCTCACTCGGCTTAGATGCCGACGAGGGCAGTTCTTTGAGTATATTTACCGTTGCATCACTGCGCTTAAGGTCTCTTAAGCCACGGCTTAAACGCTTAAAGGTACCATTGATACTGATATGGGAAAGGCTGGTACTATGATTGGGAACAAAGGGATAGAGTATGTACATACAAGCCAACAGGCAAAGGCTGCTACCGATAAGCGGTCTGGGACCAGCCGACCGAAACACCCGGGACAACACATACAGCACCGCCGTTAACACCAACAAGCCGGCAACCAGCAACGATATGTTCGTAGGGGTTATGTACACCATGAACTCCTCCCGCGAACACTCCATGGCCTCCACCAATACCATCGAATTAAATATAGTATGGTACTGAATGTAAGCACCCACCTCTATCATTCCGAAGTAGAGCAAGGGGAGTAATATTACATAGTAAAAGTTGCGCAACAACAACCAAGCCACTGCTGCAATACAGAACAGAAGCGTCGTGCTATGGAAAATCAGCTCCGGCTCACTACAGGAAAAAGGGCATGTAAGTAGCGACAATCCCAATACAACCCCCAACATAGCCACAAATACTTTTGCTGACGGAAGGCAAAGCCACGCATAGCGCTTGTTATATACAAGAAACACAATACCAACAACCAACATCAACAAACTACCAAGCCAAGAAGCAGAATTCGGCGGGTTAAATATATCGTACTGATCGAAGTTTGCAACAAGCGGGGTAAAATATCCCGCTATCATGATAAGGAGCGGCAGGAATGGCACACTCATCTTCGATTCAGGGGACCTGTGATTTGTACTTTTCATTTAAACAATAATATTGATTCCTGTTTCTACACTCTATCAAAATCTGCGTTTTTTGCAAGTATAAAACAAGCTTAACACATAGAAAAAACATATAATGATAACCGACGTCGCCTGACGAGAAGGCTTTGATGATTGAGCCGATTATTTTTTGCGCAAAGTTTCCAAGCGAGCAGACCAAGCTGCGGCTTCTTCTTCATTTTCAGCAGCATTCTCCGCATTGCGCAACAAGTTAATAAGCAACCCCATCGCTTGCGGATTATCTTGCCCTGCAGCAAGCCTGAGCATTGCCATACCCTGTTGCGGGTCAACCGGCACAGAATCCCCACTGAGCAACATAATGGCATATACCAACTGAGCCCGAGAATTCCCTCCGCGTGCCGCGCGCGCATACCAATCAGCAGCTTTGTGCATATCAAGAGCTACGCCATAGCTGCCCTTAGCGTAGATATTTCCCAAGTCGCATGCAGCCTGAGCTGCAAGCTTCGGCACACTACCGGCAGCCACCTTCTGCAGCAATTCCAGAGCTTCCGCCTGTGTAGCAGAGTCTTGCAACAACAAGTGCGCCAATCGATATTGAGCCTCGCCTATACCGGCTGCGGCCGCCTTGCGCCAGTGAACCATGGCAGCAGCTTTGTCGGCAGTGCGCCCCAGCCCATTGTATAGAATATGCCCCAAATAAAACTCAGCTTCAGCACTCCCGGCTTCAGCAGCTTGCAAAAACCAATCGTATGCCTTGTTGGGGTCAGCTGTCACCCCCTTGCCACCTTGCAGATAAATACCGCCAAGGTCAAGCCGTGCCTGCTGCCATCCCCCCTCAGCAGCCCGGGTCAGCCATTCCATAGCCCCCACAAAGTCGGACTGCTCCCCTTCCGTATTCGGTTTGAGCAGAGCCTGTGCGCGGGCATACATCTGCTCAGGGGTAGACGGTGCAGCCTTCCCCGCATCACCACACGCGGAGAAGGCTGCAGAAAGTACCACCGCCGCCGTTACCCTGAAGAATTGCTTTTTCATGGCTCAGCGGCGAATTTGAAATCAAGCCTTGTAGCTGTCGACCAAGGCATGAGTGCGCTCGTGCACCTTCTGCACGCGAGCCTTGAGCTCAGCCTTGTACGCCTCCTTGTCAGGCATGGGGCGGCGAGCTACACCGGAAATCACAGCGGCCTCGGCAATAGCAGGAGCCAAGTACTCAATCATGCGCGGGTCGAAGGGCTTGGGAATGACGTAATCGCGGCCGAACTGCAGCTCCACGCCACCGTTAGCGGCTACCACCTCCGCCGGCACCTCTTCACGAGCCAAATCAGCCAAGGCACGCGAGGCGGCAATCTTCATAGCCTCGTTAATGCAGGTAGCCTGCATATCGAGAGCTGCGCGGAACATGTAGGGGAAGCAGCTCACGTTGTTCACCTGATTGGGCCAGTCGCTACGACCGGAACCCATGATGCAGTCCGGACGGGCAGCTTTTGCCTCTTCGTAGGTAATTTCGGGATCGGGGTTAGCGCAAGCGAAAATAATCGGGTTGGGGGCCATGCTCTTAAGCATTTCGGGCTTCAACAAGCCCTTCTTGGAAAGCCCCAGGAAGATATCTGCCCCCTGAAGAGCAACCTCAAGCGTGCAATCCTCGCTTTGAGCAAACATGGCCTTGGTGGGGTGCAAGTCCAGACGCCCGGTATGAATGAGCCCCTTGGAGTCAAACATGAAAATGTTGTCGCGGCGAATACCCAGTGCCATGTAAAACTTAGCGCAGGCAATACCGGCTGCACCGGCACCGCAAACCACGCACTTCATATCCTGCAGCAAACGCCCGGTAAGGTGGGCAGCATTCAACAGAGCTGCACCGGAAATAACGGCTGTACCATGCTGGTCATCGTGGAAAACAGGAATATTCATTTCCTCTCGCAGACGCTGCTCTACGATGAAACACTCCGGTGCCTTAATGTCCTCCAAATTGATGGCACCGAATGTAGGCTCCATGGTCTTAATGACCTCAATAAGCGTCTCCGGCTTCTTAATATCAAGCTCGATATCAAAAACGTCAACATCGGCGTAAATCTTGAACAACAAGCCCTTACCCTCCATCACAGGCTTAGATGCATGAGCTCCGATATTGCCGAGACCAAGCACGGCAGTACCGTTACTGATTACCCCCACCAAGTTACCGCGGCCTGTATAGGCGGCAGATTTGTTCGGGTCAGCGGCAATCTCCATGCAGGGAACCGCTACACCGGGAGAATAGGCAAGCGTAAGGTCATCGATGGTGAAACAGGACTTATTCGGCAGCACCTCCAGCTTGCCGGGGCGCGGTGTTTCGTGGTAATTCAGAGCTCTCTGGGCTAAATCAGTACTCATGTCGATTTTGCTGTGGTGAGCGCGTATTATACACCGTTTTCCTAAAATTGCAAGCACAGACTCTGCCTTACTTAGATAAAGAAAGAAAAAAGCCCCCATCCACAGCCCGAAGAAGAGTTTAACATGTCATATCAAAGCGAAAAATAAACTTACCGCTTGCTCCGATGCTCATAATGTGGTATTAATATAAGGAGTGATAGTTGATGACTTTTCTGCCATGCGGAAGGTTCATACCTCGCGTTCCCCAAAGTTTAATACAAACCAGTCCCTACAAGCTTTTTATGAAACGCTCTCTTTTTCTTATATTAGTTGCCGCGGGTGCACTACATGCGGAGGACTACACTTTCGTAGCCCGCAGCTCCTCACTGACAGGTGAAGTAAGTGGTTATGACAACGTAACAGCCAGCGGTATATCCGCCGGTTTTGCCGGCAGCATCGGCACCATCAAGAACAACAACGAGTACAGCATCTCCGGAAACGGTGATGTTACCTTAGAAAATAACCAAACAACCGGCAAAGGCGGTCTTTTCTACGTGCAAACGAGCACATACACAAACCCGCAGCAGCACACCACGCTCAATATCACCAACAATAAGAACGTCACCCTCAGCAACAACTATTCCCAGAGCTACGGCGGTGCCATAGCAGCCGACAACAATGGCTCCTATCCGGAGTATTATACTGTTACCAATATCAGCGGCAACACCGGCAACGTAAGCTTCACCGGCAATAATACGGATGGCAGCGGTGGCGCTATTAGGTGCGACAGCAAGCTGAACATCAACAACAACGCCAATGTCAAATTTACCGGCAATGCTGTAAACAAGGCAAACGGAAACTGGGGCGGCGCTATTTATATGGGCGTTTCCAGCGAAAACGCGTTCAATATCAGCGGCAACGATTATGTAGAGTTCCGGGGAAATTACCTCTACAAAGCCAAGAGCAACTATGTACCGGAGGCCACAGTACGCCTTAACTCCATTTATCAGAAAGGGACGAACCAAGCCAACACCATATCCGCCAAGACGGGAGGCAGCGTGGTATTCTACGATGCCGTGATTACCGAGAGCGCCGGTAGCAGAGCCAGCTACGAATTGAACGCCGACTACACAGATGCAGCCGGCAACACCCAACAAGCCGGTGGCACTATCACCTTCTCCGGCAAATATACGCAAATCGACCTCGATGCTTTCACCGATACCGTGAGCAATGCGAAAGAATCACAAACCAGCATCTTGTCCGCAAACACCACACTGCACAACGGCACATTAAATATCGAGTACGATGCCGTATTGCAGACCAAAAATCTGACCATCAACGACGATGCAACCCTCACGCTCCGAAATGGCGCATGCGAGGTTCTTACCGGTGGCGACCTTCTTTTCAAAAACGGCAGTGAACTCTCCGTTACAGGCAGCAACATACTGAGCGCAGACAGCATCACCTTTGAGGATAACACGGTTCTCACTCTGACACTCAGCGACCTCAACACAGAAAGCGCCATCATCAACCTTGTGACATCCGACTTGTCCTTCACGCAAGGTACCATTAACTTTGTAGGCGTCGACAGCTTGGATGACGGCCAATACATGCTCCTGTCCTTGGGTGAGAGCCGACTTACTGCAGCCAACCTGCTTACCGATAATCTGACAGTCAGCGGCTTGGCAGCCGGCGATAAATTAGAGTGGAACGAGACCGGCACAACATTATACCTCAGCCACAAATCCATCCCGGAACCCACAACAGCCACGCTGAGCCTGCTGGCTCTTGCCGGCTTGGCTACTCGCCGCCGCCGCTGATGCGAGCACCGTTTTAAACATCATACAAAGCTCAAAAAAACGCTGTCCTCATCCGGACAGCGTTTTTATATTATAAAAATTGTTTAAGTTTACTCCTGCTCCCACAATTTACGAGAGAGAGCATCCTTCGCGGCCGCGACCTGAGCGAAGTGCTTGCTGCGCCCCTCGGCCTCGCCCACCACCATATCGTGCCACATAGCCTTGGCATGAAACGGGCCGGCAATTTTATCGGGGTCAACGAGCGTGACAACATACTCCGGGCCCTCACCATCCACCGCCTGGAGCGCCTCCAGCAGTTGCCCCTTGTAGTTAACCTCCATATAATCAGCCGCATTGGCAATACTTTCGGCCATGATATGCAGCACAACTTTACGTACTGCATTGTAATTAGAATCCATCATCACTGCACCGATTACGCTCTCAAAAGTATTCGCCAGAATAGAAAAATGATGACGTCCGCCGTTCTTTTCCATCTGGGGGCTCATGATGATATATTGCCCCCAGCCCAGTTTTTCGCACAAGCCGGAGAGGTGCTGACGGCTGACGATACCCGAGCGAAGCTTAGTCAGCAAACCTTCATCAGCCTTGGGAAAAAGGGTAATAAGTTCACGGCTTACAACAAGCTCCAGCACGGCATCCCCCAAGTACTCCAAGCGCTCATAATTGAGATTGGTTTTCTTCTTCTGGTCAGAACTGGGATGACTGAGCGCCTGCTTCAGCCAAGCGATATCAGTAAATTGATATGCCAGAGATTCCTGTATTGCCTCAAACTGCATGCGGGCATCATAGCATAAAAGCAGCAGTTTGGCGAGAGAATGCGGCGTCATGACATGCTTTTGCCGCTTTATGTCTCGAAATGGCGTTTATCTCCGCGCGTTTATGGGCTAGAATGTCAGGAAATCAGTCCCAACGTCAATGTCAGACCAGAACCAAAATAAAAACGGACTTCCGCCCACACCGGGCAGCTCCCCGAACTGGGGGCTGTGGATACTTATGGCAGTCATCACCGGCATATTGCTGTTGGCATTCACCTCCGACGGCGATATAGGTAGCACAGCTCAAAAAATAACATTGGAAGAGTTCCGGCAGGACTATCGCAATGGCCGGGTCGTGCTGACTGAACCGGATAAGTACCCCATCGAAGTAGTCAGCAACGATAGTTCGAGCAATGCCGTTATCAATGCCTACGTGTACAAGAGCGCGCCGAACTTCACCTATGCCCCGTTCTACATGCCCTTTACGGAAAGCGAAGAGCTCAAGACCCTCTTCAACCGCTACGGCATCACGGAAACCGGCTTTGAAGCAAGCCCCGTCACGCAGGGCGACAAGGTAATCTCGACCGAGTATTTCCGAAAACTCGGTGAAGAAGGCCGCATACTCGATACGAAGGAGAAGCAGCCCCGCATCATCTACACCAACCAGGAACACACGGAAGGTGTAGTGGTGGGTGAATACCGCAAGAACCCGGAGGGGCAGGTAAACCGTAAGCTTATTGAGCCGGTCAGCGTAACATTCAGCCGCGCATTCCAAGGCGACCAAGTTCGCGACATGCTGGGCAGCCACGCCATATACAAGGTTGAAAGCAACACTTGGGAGATGATACTCATCAACTGCCTGCCGGTGGTGATTATCTTCGTCATCCTGCTGTTCCTGTTCCGAGCCCAGGGGGGTGGCCCCAGCGGAGCCATGAAGTTTGCCCGCAGTCGGGCACGCCTGCTCGACCCCAGCCAGAATCAAATTACCTTCAAAGATGTCGCCGGTATTTCCGAAGCCAAGGAAGAGGTGTGGGAGATTGTAGAATTCCTGCGCAACCCGCAAAAGTTCCGCAACTTGGGCGGCACTATTCCCAAAGGTGTGCTGATGGTAGGCCCGCCCGGAACGGGTAAAACCCTACTGGCAAAAGCCATTGCCGGCGAGGCCGATGTGCCTTTCTACACCATCTCAGGTTCCGACTTTGTGGAGATGTTCGTGGGTGTGGGTGCCAGTCGCGTGCGAGACATGTTTGCCGAGGCTAAGAAGCACTCCCCCTGCCTCATTTTCATCGACGAAATTGATGCCGTGGGTCGCCACCGTGGTCACGGCGTAGGTGGCGGGCACGATGAGCGTGAGCAAACGCTGAATGCCTTGCTGGTGGAAATGGACGGCTTCACCGCCAATGAAAACGTCATTGTGATTGCAGCCACCAACCGTGTGGATGTGCTCGACCCCGCCCTGCTGCGTCCCGGTCGTTTCGACCGACAGGTAGTAGTAAACCTGCCGGATGCCGCCGGTCGTGAACAGATACTGCGCGTGCATGCTCGTAAAATTAAATTAGACCCGGCAGCTGATCTCAACCCGATAGCCCGAGCCACGACCGGATTCTCGGGTGCAGAATTGGCGAATCTGGTAAACGAGGCAGCTCTCATTGCCGCACGCCGCAACAAATCGACAGTCACCCAGAGCGATCTCGAAGAAGCACGCGAAAAAGTGCGTTGGGGTCGCGAGCGCCGCTCCCTGGAAATTACAGACAAGGAGAAGTACAACACCGCAGTACACGAGGCAGGTCACGCCATTTGCCTGCTCAAGACCGAACTGCGCAAGAGCCTTCCCTTGCACAAGGTAACCATCATCCCCCGCGGTCCGGCACTGGGCGTAACCATGATGCTGCCGGACGAAGACAAGCACAGCGAGTACAAGAGCGAGCTGCTCGACTACATCGTCATGGCAATGGGTGGTCGCTGCGCTGAGCAGGTCGTATTCGGCGACATATCCGGCGGAGCTCGCGGCGATATACAATCCGCAACCTCGATTGCCCGCAAAATGGTGTGCGTGTACGGCATGAGCGAAAAGCTTGGCCCGATTGAATACGGCACCAATCATAACGAGGTATTCCTGGCTCGCGATATATCGCAGACCACGCGCAACTATTCCGAGCGTACGGCACAGCTGATCGATGAAGAAATTCAGCGAATTGTGACGGAGAACTACAACCGAGCCATCAACATTCTCACGGAAAACAAGGAACGCCTGCTACTCGTAGCAGATAAGCTCATTGAGTTTGAAACTCTTAACGGTGAGCAAATTGCAGAGCTGCTGGAGACCGGCGCCATGAGTAACCCGCCCACCCGCGAGTTGCCCCCGCCTGTCCCCACCGAGCCAGATGCGCCCACCGACCTGCAAACACCCGACGACGAGCCCCCGGCTCCCGCCGATTATACACCCGCTAACTCCTAACCCTCCCATCTTTTACTCATTACCATGAACAGCAAAGAATTGGCACTTGCCTGCGCAGCCGCAGCAGATGAAGCGAAAGCCTCCAACATCGCCATCTACGACCTGCGTGGCACTTCATCCATCACAGACTTCGCCATTGTCTGCACAGCCACCTCGACCCCGCACCTTCGCGCGGTTTTGGGCGGCATCGACAAAGAAGTCGGTGAGAAATACAACATCGAACCCGTATATGCAGAGCGCACTCCCAACGCCCTGTGGTCGGTTCTCGATTACATCGACGTGATGGTACACATCATGGCCGACGAGGTGCGCGACTTCTACGGACTGGAGAAGTTCTGGAAAGAGGAAAACCGCATAGAGTGGACTCCCTCTGCCGAATAAGCTCGCTATAGCCTAACCCTTTCAACAGGCCGCCACATACGTGGCGGCTTTTTTCGTACCCCGGCCAAATTCAGCTTATAGCACCCACCTGTAACAAAGATATGCAAACGCCGGCAGCGACATCAGCGGCCACCCAAGAGCATACCAAAGGCATGCACCAATGCGCCCACGCAATAGCAGCAGCAACCATACACTGCCCGTCACTCCGGCAATAACCGGGCAGCAGGCGGCAGAAATTCTGTAGCCACTCTCAACATAGCCCACAAGTTTAACGATACTGAACAACGCGAGCAGCGAACCTACCACCAATACGCCCACGCCTAACCGACGATAGCTCATGCACCGCATCAAAAAAAATCCGCCGAACGCCACAATACCAACCCAGAATGGCCAAGTCAGGCACAGTCTCAGCGGATTTACCGTAAAGCTGTAGAAAAGAGCCGGGAAAGAAACAGTGCAAACAAAAGCAATCCCCAGAAAGAGGCTCCCCATCACAGAGTCCGACCGCCGCAATAACAGCAAACAACCGGCACAACCGAAAAAGGCGGCAATCATTTGCAAGCGAATCAAACCAAAAGGAGTGTGCAACAAGTATGGATACACCCCGCACAATATCATCAGCAACGCCGCCACAGTTACACTGCAAAGCGCAATCTTACGTTTTGCACAGCACCCTACATCAGAGCGAACATCATCACCATTTTTACACGAAAGCTCCATCCGCATGTACAACAACACCGTATAAATGCACCCTGCAGACATAGCCACCACATACCACGGCAGCACCACTATACCCACCAACTCAGCATAGTAGTATATCCAGCAAATCAGAGCAACGGCAGCATCGATTCCACAAAATCCCATCTCGCACAACGCTCGGCAAAAAGTTACTTGACCACGGTAGGGCATGGTTTTATTTTCCGCCCAAAAACATATTCTGGCAAGCATTCAGCACGTCATTTAATTATTAACACACAAAAGACGTGTTTTATCCTTGCCATGGCGGGCTGTTATGGCCTATAATGGCTACATGGAATGGAATGACGGATTCATGAGCCTGTTGAGAAATGCCGTAGCACGTTACCACGAGCGCCCACAGAGCACTGCCAGCAATTTTTTCCTACCCGATGAGATTCAATTGCTGGCGGACATAGGTTACACACCGGCAGAAATGTTTGCCTATGTACTGGACTACGCCACAGTGGGAGACCCATCACCGAGCACCATTTTACTGATAGCCGCTGCGCGCCGCACGTTTTTCCTGACGGCACAGCGAGGAATATCCGGCAATGCAAAACCCGTAAAAGCGGCGGATTTACCATCACCGGATGACGATTTCCAGGGCATACCATACCTGCCCCGCATTATTCGCAAAGCCGAGGCCAAGCTGCATGGCACGCTTGATACCGGTCTGATGTACTATGATGAGCAAGACCGCATATTCCTGCGCGAGCACGGCAACATACACCCGGCAGATTTCCTCTACTTAGCATGGACCGCCCACGGCGATAAGCAAAAGATGGTTAAAGGTGTGCTCAATGCTATGAAAACGGCAACCGATGCGGAAAATGCGGAGCACCGCCCCGCCGGCCACGGCGCCCAGCAAACCGGTGAGAACATTCCTAGGCAAAGTGAACTTAAACTGGACTAAACCCACTACCCATGTTCAACCCGCCGCACATTGAAATTCCGCACGGCGACGAAGTAACGACCGAACCTCAGCGACAGGCTCTTGAGGCCATGTCGCAGGATTTGATCAACAAGCTTTCGGCAATGGTTGCCGAGCAAGAACGCCGGGCTCATGAATTTGCCCAGCAGCAGCACTCCCTGTCATCGCTGCCCATTCAAATGCTTCCTGAAATATCCGCCCCGGAGTTCCCCGAAGTCCGAGTGCCCGAAATAGAAGCAGCAATGCCGCAATTACCACCGTCCCCCCCCGGCAGAACCGGCTCAGCAGGTACAGCAGCTGCCCCCAAAAAGCGGCATGAAAGCCCGCATGGGGCAAGGGTTCCCCATGGAACCACCGCATGTTCTCCCCCCCTACCCCAATCCGCGAAGCCCAAGAAATACTCATGGGATACCGGTGACTTCAACAAAATGCCAACCGTCATCCGCGACCCCAAGACCGTCAAAAATGAAGGGTCCATCGGCGCCGGCACCATTTCATTTATCATATTCATCATTTTCGCAATCGTTTTGCACGGTTGCGACTAAAAATACTTTCACCATCAAATCATGACCGCACACACCCTCATAGCCATTGCGCTCGGCAGCTGCACATTGGGTCTGCTAACCTCATGCGGACAAAAACAAGAACAACAGGCCGAAACCGCAGAAGTACGGATTAAAACATTCAAAATAAAACAGCAGCAAGTTACCGATTACGCAGAGTGGTTCGGCTATTTGCGAGGAAAGAATGATACAAACATACACCCCCGCATCAGCGGTTTCCTATTAACACAGGAATACAAAGACGGGGCAAAAGTAAAGAAAGGAGATGTACTGTTCCGCATAGATCCCGCATTGGCCAAAGCAGAACTGGCACAGGCGGAGGCAAACCTGCAAGCTGCAGAAGCCGCACTGGCTGCCGCCACGGCAACCCGCGACCAATACAAACTCGACGCCGCCCGCTATGAACAGCTTGTGAAAACCAGCGCAGTCTCGGAAAAGCAGGTGAGCGACACCCACCACAACCTGCTCGCAGCAGAGGCGAATGTGAAGGCATGCCTGGCCGGTATCGAACAAAACAAAGCAGCTGTTACAACAGCAAAAATCAACTTAGATTACACGGTGATACACGCCCCCTACGATGGTATTGTCGGCACGGCGCTCGCATCGAAAGGCGATTTGGTAACCGCGGCAACCAAACTGGCCAACATTACCTCTACAGATCCTATCCGTGTGGATTTTTCTATCAACAGCGATAGCATGGTTAACTCATTTCGCCGTTTCGGCAACGTGTTATCGGCCAAGAAAAACCCGGAACTGACTTCACCCGGTTTCGATTTAATACTGGAGGACGGCACCGTGTACCCATACAAAGGCACCCTGCTCACGATGGAGAGCAAAGTTGCCGAATCCGGGCTCATAGATGTTGAGGGCGAGGTCGAAAACCCCGATTCCCTGCTGCGTGGCGGCATGGCGGTGCGTGTAAAAATACCGATGGGAACCAAGAACGCCATGCTGGTGCCGGCAGCCGCTATTCGCCCGGTGTTGCGCAACAATTTCATCATCGTAACAGACACAAACGGCGTACCTCACACTATCCCTGTAATAGTCGATGGCAAATACGATATAACCATAACCGAGGAAGATGGCTATACCTCCACTCAAGAGCTTGTTGCCATCAAAGACTACAATCGCCCCCTGATGGACTATTTCCGCGAGTTCGGTTACGAAAAAGCCGAGGATGTTCCGGTGGTAGCAGACCCGGACAACGGAGTGCGCGCCATGAACATCTCCTCCGCCAACAGTCGATTGGCGAAAGATGACCCCACCCCCCGAGGTACAATCAAAACAGCCCCCTTCTCCTTCCGCCCCACGCTGAGTGCAGCCGAACAAAAAGTAATGGATCGCGCTGCGGGTAAAGAAGAAAAGCAGGAGGAGGCCGCCCCGGCCAACGATATCAAACAGCTTCCCCCATTCCCGGTACAAGTAATGCCGCTTGTGCAGCAAGATGTGGAGATAAAGGATGAATGGTTCGGCACCCTGCGAGGAGAGGAGGAAACCGACATTCGCCCCCAAGTAAGCGGGTTCCTGCTCACGCAAAACTTCCGCAACGGCACAATAGTAAAGGAGGGGGACGTGCTCTACACCATCGACCCCGCACCGTATAAGGCGGAACTTGCCAAAGCACGCGCCAACCTGCTTGCAGCACAAGCTTCTCTTGAACAGGCTAAGGCCAAGCTGGACCAGAGCAAAGCCGACCTCGAACGCTACACAAGGCTGGAGGCAAACAGCCCCGGTGCCGTATCCGCCAAGACGGTGACGGATACCAAAACCGCAGTACAAACAAATGAAGCCTCCGTCAACAAGGCCGAAGCTACCATCGCACAGGCACAAGCCGCCGTACAACTGGCAGAAATCAACCTTGGCTACACCACCATCAAGGCGCCTTTCGATGGCCGAGTCGGCATCAGCAAAATCTCAATCGGAGCATTGGTCTCGCCCAATGACCAACAACCGCTTGTAACCCTTTCCTCAACTAACCCCATTCGAGTGGATTTCAGTGTAAGTGGTAAGGGCGCATTGTTAATTATTGAGTCGCTGCAGAAACACAAAATCGACTCGGGAAACCGACCTCAGTTTGACTTGGTTCTCAAAGATGGTTCCGTTTACCCCGCCAAGGGTGAAATGATGTCGATGGACAACACCCTGAATACCAGCTCCGGTACTTTCGGTATCGTCGGCAGAGTGGAGAACGTAGACCACGGATTGCGCAGCGGCATGCCGGTGCGAGTACGAGCCACATCGAACAATATGAAGGGGGCCTACCTCGTACCGGCGAGAGCACCGCTGAATGCCAACGGCCGTGACCTGCTGTTACTGCTGGGAGCAGACAATGCCCCCACGCCACTGCCCGTCACCAAAGGAGCCATGATAATAGTCCCCATTAAGGAGGAAGGAGGCAAAGAAGTTGTACAACCCATGTATGTGGTAGATGTAGATCGAGCCTCCGTCATTCCGCCCATGTTGGCGAAGGCGAATGCGACCAGTCTGGATGCCATGATACTCGGCGGAGCCCAGGTTGACAGTTGGGATGCCCTAGTGCTGAAGAATGCACAAGTGGCGGATTTTAAAGCCCTGCTCGAAAAACGAACCGGCAGTGCCCTGCCCGACGATTTGCCGGAGCAGGAACAGGCCGACGACTGGAAAACCCTTACCCTGCGCCGCGCCGGTGTGAAGAATACCAAAGAGCTCGTGCTTAAGGATGCCGGTGCACGCGATGAACTGGAGTTCATTGCGCACAGCATGGGGTTCAGCTCCGCTATGCAAATGATTCTCAAGAGCATGGGATTTGAGGATATGGCAAATGTACCCGTCATCGTAGAAGGCTCTCTTCTGGTAGCCCAGCAAACAATGGCTGCCAACATGAAAGCCGGTAAACGAATCCATAAGCTCACACCGACACCATTCCATTACGTCGCACCTCAAACGGTCGTAGATTCCGTAACGGCAGATGCCGACGCTACTGCCCCCCAGTTCAGAAAGCGCTAAAAATCGTTAATTAATTATGTCTCCGTTTTTCATCAAACATCCTATCATAGCAGGTGTCATTTCCATAGTGACCACCATGCTGGGTGTCATCTGCATGCTGGCGTTACCAATTTCGCAGTACCCGGATATCACCCCCGTCACCATTCAGCTAAGTGCGACCTACCCCGGTGCAAATGCCCAGGAAGTAGCAGATGCCGTGGCCACCCCCATTGAGCTGCAACTCTCGGGTATCCAAAAGATGGACTACATGAGCTCCACCTCGTCCAACAACGGTGCATGCTCGCTCAGTGTTATCTTCGAACCCGGTACGGACGCAAACACAAACCAGCAGCTCACCTACATGCGCTACAGTCAGGCAACCTCGCAGCTGCCCAGCACAGTATCACAAATGGGTGTTACCATCAAGCAGTCCGCCGGTCTGCCGCTCATGCTGTACGCCATCGACTCACCCGAGGGCTTCTTCAACCCCATCGACCTGACCGGATATGCCTACATAAACTTGGTGGATCCGATTAAGCGAGTAAAAGGCGTGGGCGATGTAATGGTGTTCGGTGGTCGCTACGCCGTGCGTATATGGCTCGATAGCGAAAGCATGGCCCAGAAGGGAGTAACCGTAGACCAAGTATACAACGCTGTTTACCAGCAAAACAACATTAACCCCGGCGGTTCTGTAGGCGCTGAACCGATGCCCGACGGGCAAGAATTCACCTTCACCATCCGCAATAAAGGCCGAGTGGAAAGCATTGAGGAATTCGGGGATATCATCATCCTTCAAAATCGCACCCAAGCTGTAAGGCTCAAAGATATCGCCAAGATAGAGCTCGGCTCGCAATCATACTCTCTGGCCGGTCGAGTAAACGGCCAGCCGGCTACCTGCTTAGCCATTTACCAAGCAGCAGATGCGAATGCTCTCGAAACAGTTGAGCAACTTCGCGAACTCTTTGCCGAAAAGGAGAAAGTCATGCCGGAAGGTATGCGAGGCTTTGTGGCTCTCGACACCACAACCAGTGTGAGCGACTCCATCAACGAAATCATCCATACTCTTTTCGAAGCACTGGTACTGGTTGCTCTGGTGGTATTCCTGTTCCTGCAAGGCTGGCGTGCGACCCTTATCCCGCTGATTGCGGTACCGGTATCGTTGGTGACCACCTTCTGCTTCTTCCCCATACTGGGATTCTCGCTCAACACCATCTGCCTGCTCGGCATGGTGCTGGCCATCGGTCTGGTGGTGGATGATGCCATCGTGGTAGTTGAGGCTGTAGAAACACACATGGAGAACGGCATGACCCCGCGCCAGGCCACATTCGCCGCTATGAAGGAGGTGAGTGGCCCGGTAGTTGCCATTGCTCTGGTACTGGCTGCGGTATTCCTGCCCTCGGTGCTGTTGCCGGGTATCACGGGTACCCTATTCCAGCAGTTTGCCGTAACGATTGCGGTGTCGATGCTTATCTCGGCATTCAACGCGCTCACACTCTCCCCGGCACTCTCCGCAATCATGCTCAAAAACAAGAAAGAGCACAAGTCCCTGCTCACCCCCTTCTACAACGTCTTCAATAGGGGTTACGACTGGATTGCCGAAAGATTTGCCGCAATCTGTGGCTTCCTCTGCCGCAAACTTTGGATTTCCATGCCGCTGCTGGCCGGGCTTGCCCTGCTCATTATTCCCACCTCCGCACGAGTCCCCGGCGGTTTCCTTCCCTCGGAAGACCAAGGATTCCTCATTGCCGGTGTTATCATGAAACCCGGTGCATCCCTGCAGCGCCTGACGGAAGAGACGGTACCGGTCGAGCAAACCCTCATGAGTGACAGTTCTGTTGAGCACGTTGTATCTATCATAGGTATGAACCTCATGATTAACGTGCAGACTACCAATGCCATGACCTACTTCGTGAAGCTCAAGGACTACGCTGAGCGCCCCTTGGAGAACGGCATACGCCCCACGGCGGAAGACATATACAAGCGACTCAATGGCAAGTTGATTATGTGCGGGACCGACGGTATCGTATTCGCCGCTATGCCGCCCGCCATTCCCGGTGTGGGTACAGGTAACGACATCGCAATGGTTCTGGAAGACCGCGAAGGCCAAGGTGTGGCCGTTCTCTACGAGCAGATGAAGCGACTCGAAGCCGCCCTTGAGGCACACGAGGCCATTGAAAAAGCCTCCGATATGATGTTGCCGGCAGTACCGCAAAAGAGTATTGCCATCGACAAGGACAAGTGCTTGGCGCAGGGGGTGGATTACGCCGGCGCAAATAGCCTGCTGCAATGCTTCAACGGCTCGCGCTTTGTGAACTACTATACTCAGTTCGGCCAACAGTGGCAAGTATACATGCAGGCGGCAGGTGTAAACCGCACCGATACGGACAAAATCGCAAACTTCTACGTCAGCAACAACAAGGGCGAATCAGTCCCGCTCAGCACACTTGTCACCATAAAAGACATCGCTGACACGGAGTATGTGCAGCACACCAATAACTACAACTCAGGCAAAATCAACATTGCACCGGCGGCCGGTTACTCCTCTGCACAAGCAATGGCAGCCATTGATGAGGTGTTCAACGCTGTGATGGATAAAACCAAGTTCGGCTACTCCTACATTGACATGAGTTTCCAAGAGAAGAAGGTGCAGGATGGTCTCGGCCTCGGTGCCATCTTCACCCTCTCAGGTGTATTCGCCTTCCTCATCATGGCTGCACTTTACGAGAAATGGACACTGCCGCTGGCGATTTTCCTTTCCGTTCCGATTGCTGTGCTGGGGGCATTCTTCGGCCTGTGGATATATGGCATGACCTTGGATCTCTACGCTCAGATTGGTCTGGTGATGTTGGTAGGTCTGGCCGCCAAAAATGCCATTCTGATAGTAGAGTTTGCCGTGCTGCAGATGGAGCGTGGTCTAAGCCTGATGGACGCTGCTGTAACCGCTGCGCGCATGCGTCTGCGCCCCATTCTGATGACCTCGTTCGCCTTTATTCTGGGTTGTGTACCGCTGCTCACGGCGGAGGGTTCCGGTGCTCTTGCACGTAATGCCATCGGTGTGGTGGTTGTTATCGGCATGAGCGTTGCAACCGTTGTGGGTGTATTCTTCATCCCCTGCTCCTTTGTGTTCATCATGAAACTTTTCCGCTCCAAAGTAGAAAAGGCTCACCACGGTGCTGACCCGGACGAAGAATTGGCCTACGCTAAACTAGCCGAGAGCGAAGAGTAAATTGTGCCAAAATAATTTAGCCCCGCAGGAGACCGCGTTTTCCTGCGGGGCTTTTTATTGCCTACTTACAAAATTGGGGATGCTGCATGTCGCAGTATCCCCAATTTTATGACTATCTGAAAAATATCAGAACTTGCCACCGAGACCGGCAGAAACAGTTATACCGAACTGCTGATCTTCACGAGCAAAATCCCAAACGTTGGGTGTGGTCCAGTAACCACGAGCGCCCACAGCACCAACAGCGTACACACGCTTGCAAATGTCGTACTTCACACCAACCTCAGCAGAGTATGCTACACCAATATCGTCACCAAAATGCTTTTCACGATAACCGGTAGCATCAGTGAATACGTCAGTTACCTCGGTACGCCCCCAACCAATGTTGGCACCGGCGAACCAAGAGAGCTTCTCGGTGATGGGAGCAGTATAACGGGCACCGGCTGTGATGGCCCAGTTGGTGATGTTCTCTTTGAGGACATCGGTACCGTCGTCGAAACGACCGCTGCCGTCAGCATAGGAAAAACGGAAAGTGGCAGCCCACTTGTCGGTTACATTGTAAATAGCAGTTACATCTACACCCCAAGTGTTGATGTTGTGCATCTCATCATAGCTATCTGCAACGGCCCATGTGTGAACACCGGCGATTTCAACAGCCCAGGGAGAGGCAGCGGCTGCAGTAGCAGCCTCAATAATTACGGGAGCCGTCGTGGCTGTACCGGCCATTGCAGGCACGGCAAGAGCGAGAGCAAAAATAACGGATTTTTTCATATGTATAAATGTGGTTGTTACTTTAACCAACTCTCTTATAGCATATAAGCCCCCGGTAGACAAGCAAATAATATTAACTTAATTAAAATACCTAGGGACAAAAAAAAGCCTGCCCGATAGCCAACAACTACCGGACAGGCACGCTCTATATATTTACTCGACAGAAGCCGGCACAGGGACGTTCTCCGTTGCTTCGGGAGTCGGCACATCAAGTGCTGTAGGCTCTGTAGGCAACTCAGGCATGGGGAAGTCAGCAGCGTCGCGCTTCACAATAATTTCCTCCTCCTCAGCCGGGGCGGTAATGGGAGCCACGGGAGCCGGCTCTGCGGGAGCAGCATCAACCGCAGGCGTCGGCAATTCGGGGGTATCGGATTGAGCGGGGGCACTGTCCGGAGCCGGAGCGGTGGGCTGCATCACCTCGCGCAAGTGGGCAGCAGTCTTGCTCAGGCCGAACTGAAGGGCAATATCAAGAGCATTGCGCCCCTCTTTGTCAACGGCGTTCAACACAGACGGTTGCACCACGCCCTTCTTCTTCAGCTCCAGCTCACGGGCAGCGATAGATTTTAACTGACCAAGCACAAAGTAGTGAATAGCCTCGTCATACTCTTGTGTATTTGCTGCCTGAGCGGCGCCCTGTACCGTTTGTAAGAGCACATAGCTGCCGGTTTCCTTATCCTTCTCAAGAATGGCAGCACCAAGACGCTCGGCGCGAGCCTCTCCACTCATGCGAGCCATGTCATCGGTGAGTTCGGGCAAGCTGCGAGCAGCAGGAGGGTTGCTGAGCAGTTCGATAGTTGAACGATAAGCAGCCTCGCGCTCCTTCGCAAAAATGAGGGTGAAGAGGAAGGAGTCGCGCTTATTATAAGCACTCTCACCATTCTTCACGAGCATTTCAGCAGTATAGCCATCAGCATTTTTCAGGTCGGCGGATGCCCCCAGAGAGAGCAGCATGGTCACTACTTCATTATTGCCACGCATGGCGGCAAGCATGAGCGGGGTGAAGCCGTTGTTCTCCTGAGCGTTGATGTCGAGCCCGGCCTCTGCCAGTACAAGAGTGCAGTAGGGCATACCGCTCCAAGCGGCCCAGTGCATGGCGGTAAAACCATCATTATCCTTAGCCTGCACGTTGATACCGGGCTGCTTAAGCAGGTTCTGCACATAGTACAATCGAGCAAGGTCGCGCTTAAGAGCATCCTCCGGGTTATTGTAGTTGGCATACACAGCCCACATCAGAGGCGTACGCCCGGTAGCATCGGCGGTGTTCACGAAATTGGAGTCTTCCTTCTTGCCGTTCTCCAACTCGCGCAGGTACACGTTGTCAATTTCCTCGCCGGATTTCTTATCGGTCTCCAGAGCGCCCTTACGAATAAGGGATACGAGGGAGTCCGTCACGTTGGTCTGCTCAAAGGGTTTCATGGCAAGGTTGCAGAGATAGCCGAGCGAGCCCATAACGAGCAGGAGCTTGAGCATATCTTCCACAATACCACCCCAAGAGGTGCCGGTGAAAGGAACACCGGGAAACTGCGGGTTCTCGCCGTAGTCGTTCGTGCCGGCCTGCGAGGGCAGCAGGAAGAATACCAGCAATGCAATATGCAACACACTGCCGAAACCGCACAGCAGAACCAATGTTACAGCCCCCACCCACTCAGGTGCAGGCTCGGGCAGTGCTAAGAAGCCGGCAGACAAGACTTCTACAACAACGAGCATCCAGAAGAAGAAGCGGCTCACGCCGGCATCATGCAAACGGCGAACCACATGCCATTGGATGCAGATGAAATAGACAGCCATGACAATCAGGCTGGCGCTCATCACGATGCTCTGCATGGTTGCTGCACCGACTATCAGTGCAGCAAGCGGCAGAAAATACGGCAGAAATACGGGCCAGAACTTTGCGCGAGTCTCACGCCCGGCGTTAATTTTACTATCAGTCATGATATGAGAGATTTCTATGGGTTAGGCGTTCTGGGTTGCGGCTTCTTCTTTTTCGTCATCGTCATCCTTATCAGCAGCATCCTCCTCGGGGTGATCGGAAACGAAGCTATCCTTGGTAAGAATAATGGCGACAGGCGATATAACGGCCATGATGAGGTACAGAGTCCACATCAGCTCAGGTGAGTGCCAGAAATCAATGTGTCCGGTATCCATCTTGGCGGCAATACCATCGTAACAGAAATACGATACCAGCAAACCACCTACTACACCGTTAATCGGTTTGGCAATGAACATGGGCAGTGCAGAGAGTGACATGTAGGATGCCACTTTGTCCTTCGGTGCCACACGAGCAACATACTCGGAGAATCGGGGGCTGAAGAGCAACTCACCGGCAGCGAAGATGATAATCTGCGCAGCTACGGCAAAGAAATAAGCCTGACCGATTGTCTCGATACCGGGAATGATGAAGTACCACTCCGGGGGGATGGCCAGCAGCACCATGGATGCAGCAGAGATTGACATACCGGAAATCATGAGCTTAACCGTAGAGAAACGGTTAAGAATGGGAATAATCATGATGAGGCCGGTAATGATAATGAAGGGGTTGAAGGAGTTAATGATACCCAAGTCAAAGTCATCGCCAATGGTACGGGTATAGTACTGCGGCATAACCAAGAATTGCAGTGTGAACACCAAGCGCACACCCAAGGTCAACACAAGGAATACAATGAGTTTCTGGAAAGCCTTCTCGCGAGCGACCTCACCAATCAACTGCAAGGGGCGGCGCTGAGCGGCTTCTTTCTTGGCGATTCGCTCCTCCGGCACAGCGTAGTGGTTTTCATCGATAAATCGAGTAAAGATGAAGGCAATCACGTTACAGGCTGTACCGAAGTTGATAACCCAGAACAAACCATCCACACCGTCAAATGCACCACGAATGGGGTCCACCACAGCGAAACCGGCAAGCAATGCACCGATGTTCATGAACAGGTAGTAGAAGTTGAACCCGGTCGGGCGAGCACGCAAGGTAGTAAAACGTCGGATAGACGTAGAAATACAGGGGCTCATGAATGCGGTACCGAAGGACAATATACCGATACCGGCAATCACGAAGAAGCGCGAGGCATCCTGACTCATTTCCAACACCTGAGTACCGAAGTCGGAACCAAGTGCCATGATAAGTCGGCCACCTATCAACAGCGTAAAGCCGATGAGGTAGGTGCGCTTAAGACCAATGATATCGCAAATCGTGCCTACTGCAAACACGAACAGCGACAGGAACAGCGTGTACATACCCACCCAGAAAGGAGCGTCCGCATCGCGGAAACCGCAGTAATCTTTCAGGAAAAGGGTGAACACGATGATAAGTGAGAAATACGACAGACCATCGAAGAACTGAATGAAGTTGGTCAGCCAGAAGTCCTTGCCGCACTCGCGCAGCACTTTGAACTCCGAGAAGTATTTCACAATCGGGTTGGCCTTGGTGGCCAGCTGGTTGTTTTCTTCGCTCATTGTTTTGGTGTTGTGTTGGGGTGGGTGTTTTTCGTTATTGCAGCACAGCGCCTCGGCTGGCGTTGGTAGCCAGTTTACGATAACGCTTGAGCCACTTACCGGAAACCTCCTGCATGGTGGGCTGCCAATTTGCGCGACGGGCAGCAATCTCCTCGTCACTCAGTTCGGCAGAAAGGGAACGGTTGGGGATGTCGATAGAAATGATATCACCATCTTTCAGCAGGCCAATGAGCCCGCCCTCAGCCGCCTCGGGGGATACGTGACCAATGCACGCACCGTGTGTAGCACCGGAGAAACGGCCATCAGTAATGAGAGCCACGCAGTTGCCAAGCCCTTTACCCATGATGTAGCTGGTGGGAGCCAGCATTTCCTGCATGCCGGGGCCGCCCTTCGGGCCTTCGTTGCGAATAACGACCACATCACCGGGCTTAACTTTGTCTGCCAGAATACCGGCACAAGCTTCCTCTTGGCTTTCAAAAATGACGGCAGGGCCTCGGTGCACCATCATTTCAGGCAGCACGCCGGCTTTCTTCACAATACCGCCCTGCTCTGCCAAGTTACCGAAAAGCACAGCCAAGCCGCCGTCTTTGGAGTAGGCATTGTCGATGGTACGGATAACCACGGGGTCTTGGGTGGAAAGCCCCTCCATCTGCTCGCCGAGTGTCTTACCGCTTACCGTGGGAACATCTGTCTTCAACGCACCGGGAATCTTATTGATTTCGGCCAGTACGGTCATAATACCGCCGGCACGCAGCACGTCGTGCATGTGGAAGCGGCTGCTGGGAGCAACTTTGCAAATGTTGGGAGTGCGGCGGGATATTTCATCAATTCGGCGCAGGTCATAGTCCAAGCCGGCTTCTGCGGCGAAGGCAAGAGTGTGCAGCACGGTGTTGGAAGAACCACCCATGGCCATGTCGCAAGTAAAGGCATTGTCTATGGCGGCCTCGGTGATGAGATCACGAGGCAGCGGGCCACCCTGAAGAGCCATCTCGACCGCACGACGAGCAGCAGCCCTCCACATTTCCTTACGCTCCTCAGAAAGAGCAAGCAAGGTACCATTGCCGGGCAATGCCAAGCCCAGCACCTCGCACAGGCAGTTCATGGAATTGGCCGTAAACATACCGGAGCAAGAGCCGGCACCGGGGCAGGCATTGCACTCGATGTGGTGCAGCTCCTCCTGAGAAATCTTACCGGCCTTGCAGGCGGCCACGGCTTCAAACACGCTGTTGAGGTCCAAATCCTCACCATTGCGCCCCTTACCAACAGCCATCGGACCACCGGAACAGAATATGGTCGGGATATTGCAGCGCAGCGCACCCATAACCATACCGGGCACAATCTTGTCGCAATTCGGTATGCAGATACAGGCATCGAAGGCATGCGCAGTGAGCATAGTCTCCACACTGTCAGCAATCAATTCGCGGCTGGCAAGCGAAAACTTCATACCGTGGTGAGCCATGGCAATACCATCGCACACACCGATGAGGTTGAATTCGATGGGGGTACCACCGGCTTTGCGCACCTCCTCCTTAATGAGCTCGGCCACCTTGTTCAGGTGCACATGACCCGGAATCACTTCGTTGAAAGAGTTGCAAATAGCGATGAAGGGCTTTCTGATGTCCTCATCAGTCATACCCGTGGCGCGCATCAGACTGCGGTGCGGCGCACGCTCAATGCCGGTTTTTGTACGGTCAGATAACATAGCAAGCAGATTATAGCATATTTCCTACCTTATTACCAGCATAAAAATTCGGGCAGTGACATGATTTTTCTTTTCATATTGACAAGAACCCGCACATCTGCTAGTATGAGGAAGTTATGAAACTCGCAAACTTTTTTCTCTGTGTACTGGGTGCCATCGGCACTTTAGCTACCGCACAGGAGCCCGTTAAAAGCAATCCGGCTCCCGTTACAGAGACAGCGGCCCACTCTATAGCTCAGGCTATCGAAAACACCACGTTTGTTACGACCAACAAACCGAGCACAGAGGCAAAGTACTACATGTACCTCGCTTCCGCCAGCTGGTGCGGTCCCTGCCGCATGGTTACGCCCAAGCTGGTACAGGAATACCCCAACATGATGGCAAACAAGGAGGTTGAAGTAATTTTGCTCTCCTGCGACCGCACCCCGGAAATTGCTCTCAAATACTTGGAGCACTACAAGGCCCCGTTTGCTGCCGTCATGTACGGCTCCGAAGCAGCAAAAGCCCTGCCCGGTTGCCCGCAAGACATTCACGGCATTCCCCACATCGTTGTGGTAGATGCATACGGTAAAATGGTATACCGCGGTCACGGCCTTCAGTTCTCGAACTGGAAAATGCAAATCGAAGCATACAAAATTTCTCAGAAATGAAAGAAACACTTACCGACATCCGTACCCGGCGAAGCTGCCGCAAGTACCGACCTGAACAGATTACGGAGGAGGAGTTAAGCACCGTACTGGAGGCCGCGACCTGGACCCCCACGGGGCGAGGCATGCAAAGCCCGCAGCTCGTTGTAGTTCAAGACGCCGCAACCTTGAAACAACTTTCCGTACTCAACGGTAGTTTCATGGGATGGGGACCCGATAAAGATCCCATGTATGGAGCTCCCACGGCAGTACTGGTATTCACAGATACGACCATACCGACCGGCCGCGACGACAGTGCTCTGATGATGGGCACGCTCATGCTGGCGGCACATTCTACCGGACTGGGTTCCTGCTGGATTAACCGCGGCAAGGAAATGTTTGACACTGCCGAAGGCCGCGAGCTCATGCAGAAATGGGGAGTGGCTGATAAATATGAAGGCCTTGCCATTTGCATTCTCGGCTATCCGGCTGAGGGAGGAATCCTCGCCCCCAAGCCCCGCCGAGAGGACTACATTATCCGCGCCTGAGAGATTTCAAGTACATTAAACAGCCATGAGCCTGCAAGCTCATGGCTGTTTTTTTACGATTAAGTTCACTGCTTATCCGACTGCAAAGAGCGCAGATAATTCATTCGCTCGGTTATGCGCAGCTCCATACCGTTGGTAGTAGGATGGTAGTACACACGCCCTTCAGGCAAATAAGCTTGCGGCACATAGTGTTCTTCCCCGAAGTCGTGGGCGTATTTGTAATCCGTAGCTTCTTCACTAACCCCACGCAAACGAGCAAGCTTTTTGCGGGTGGGCGTAGCCAAATGGTCTGGCACAGCGAGAGTTTTCCCCTCGCGCACATCCTGAAGAGCAGCATTGATAGCCGCATACGCAGAATTGCTCTTAGGCGCCGTGGCGATATATACCGTGGCATGAGCTAAGGGGATGCGAGCCTCGGGCATGCCGAGCATTTCCGCAGACTGCGCTGCAGCCAGAGCCACACGCAGCGCGTTCGAATCAGCCAATCCCACATCCTCACTCGCACAAATAACCAAGCGGCGAGCAATAAAGCGAATATCCTCACCGGCATTGAGCATATAGGCCAACCAGTAAAGAGCAGCATCCGGGTCACTACCACGCATCGATTTTATGAAAGCCGAAATGGTATCGTAATGCCCATCCCCGGCTCGGTCATACTTTATGGCTTTCTTCTGAATCGATTCTTCAGCAACCGTCAAATCCACATGAACCACCCCGTCATCAGACATCGGAGTGGATAACACTGCAATCTCAAGCGCCGTGAGAGCTTTGCGCACATCGCCATCAGCCTTCAGAGCCAGATGCGCCAAGGCATCTTCAGACACATCGAGTTTCATGTTCCCCAATCCCCGTTCGGGGTCATGAGATGCGCGCCGCAACAATGCCACGATTTCCGAATCCTGCACCGGTTCCAGCGGGAATACCTGAGAGCGCGAAAGCATAGCCGAATTAATGGCAAAATAGGGATTCTCCGTTGTGGCACCAATAAACCGTACCGTACCACGCTCCAAATGCGGCAAGAGCACATCTTGCTGAGCTTTATTGAAACGGTGCAACTCGTCCACAAACAAAATAGTGCGCTGCCCATGCAATGCCTGTCGCGCCTTCGCCTCCGCAATCTTTTCGCGAATATCGCTCACGTTCGATTCCACGCCGTTAAGCATCACGAAATAGGCACTGGTCTGCCGAGCTATAACATACGCCAGAGTGGTTTTCCCCACACCGGGAGGCCCATAGAAGATTAGGGAAGAAAAACGGTCTGTTTCAATCGCACGGCGCAACAGCTTTCCCGGAGCGAGCAAATGCTGCTGCCCTGCGACCTCTTCCAAACTCTCCGGGCGCATACGCGCAGCCAGCGGCATGCCAACCGAGGCTTTTTCCTCTTGCGGCGCTTCATTGCGCCCATGTGGGGTGAATAAATCCATGGTGTGCGCGCCTATCCTACCACGACCGACAGCTATCAGCAAGCAAATAAAAGAGCAATCGATACACAGCGTGACATTCTGAGATTTACCGACAGAGCCCCACTCGTATTCCCCTGAAAATCGCCGCAGTCAGCGCCGGAACCGCTTCGGCTGCGCTATTTGCGGCAGCGAACAGAGTTTCAGCGCAAAAAGGCTTGATTTTCATGAGTGATTGTATTATATTCTCGCGCGACATGTCTGAACGTAAAAATCCGTATCCTTTTGATGTATTCGAGCCCGCATGGCAAGCTGTGTGGGACAACGAAAAAACTTTCAAAGTGCACAACCCCGGAGAAGAGGGGTTCGATGCCACAAAACCCAAGTACTATGTGCTGGATATGTTCCCCTATCCCAGCGGCGCCGGTCTGCACGTAGGCCACCCGGAGGGTTACACAGCTACTGATATTGTGAGCCGCTACAAGCGCATGAACGGCTACAATGTACTTCACCCCATGGGTTGGGACTCTTTCGGTCTGCCGGCCGAACAGTATGCCATTAAGACAGGGCAGCACCCCTCCATCACCACATACGCTAATATCGACACCTTCCGCCGCCAGCTGAAGATGCTTGGTTTCTCCTACGACTGGGATCGCGAAATTGCCACAACCGACCCTGCCTATGTACGCTGGACCCAGTGGATTTTCCTGCGCCTGTACAACTCGTACTACAACGAAGAATTAAAGAAAGCCTGCCCCGTCAGCGAGTTGGAGGCAAAAGGCTGGACCCGTGAACAGATTGATAACGTGCGCTTGGCCTATGTCGCCGAAGGTATGGTAAATTGGTCCCCCGATATGGGCACTGTGCTGGCCAATGAAGAGGCTGAGGAATGGAAGAGCAAGGGGCATATCGTAGAGCGCCGTAAACTGCGCCAGTGGATGCTGCGCATTACCGCTTACGCAGAGCGCCTGATTGACGAGCTCGAACCGCTCGATTGGCCCGAAAGCATCAAGCTGTTGCAGCGTAACTGGATTGGTAAGTCCATGGGTGCAGAAGTGAACTTCACTTGCAACGGCAAGACGATTACCGTCTACACCACCCGCCCGGACACCCTCTTCGGCGCCACCTACATGGTGCTCTCCCCCGAGCACGAACTGGTAAATGAAATCACAACCGCCGAGCAAAAAGCTGAGGTGGAAGCCTATCAGTCCGCCTGCGCCGCCAAGAGCGATTTGGAGCGAACCGAGAGCAAAGACAAAACCGGCGTATTCACCGGTGCCTATGCCGTCAACCCCGTAAACGGTAAAGAGATTCCCATCTGGATTGCTGACTATGTATTGACCGGCTACGGCACGGGTGCTATCATGGCAGTACCGGCTCACGATAGCCGCGACTATGAATTCGCCGTGAAATTTGGTCTGCCCATCATTCAGGTTGTACAGCCGGATGCCGCAGACACTCCCTGGCAGGACTTCTGCGGTTACGATGGCACCATGGTCAACTCCGAGCACCTCAACGGTCTGAGCGTCCCCGAAGCCAAGCAGCAAATGATAGCATGGTTGGAAGAGAAGGGCTACGGCTGCGGCAAGGTAAATTATAAGCTGCGTGACTGGCTCTTCAGCCGCCAGCGCTATTGGGGTGAACCCTTCCCCATTGTATGGAACACGGAGGACGGCAACCACTACGCCATCCCCGAAAGCGAGCTGCCCCTGTTGCAGCCCGAAATGGAAGACTTCAAACCCAGTGGTGACCCCCGCGGTCCGTTGATCAAGGCCACCGAGTGGATTCAGTATTCCGAGAACTTCAGACGCGAAACCAACACCATGCCCCAGTGGGCAGGTTCTTGCTGGTACTACCTGCGCTATCTGGATCCCAAAAACGATTGTGCATTCGTTGCGCCCGAGGTCGAGCAGTACTGGATGGGCGGCAACAACCCCGGCGGTGTGGATTTGTACGTAGGCGGCACCGAGCACGCCGTACTGCACTTGCTTTACGCCCGATTCTGGCACAAGGTGCTCTATGACTACGGTTTGGTCAGCACGAACGAACCCTTCAACAAACTTGTAAATCAGGGTCTCATTCTCGGCGAAGACAGCCAAAAGATGTCCAAGAGCCGCGGCAACGTGGTAAACCCCGATGACATTGTGCGTGAATACGGTGCCGACGCTCTGCGCATGTACGAAATGTTCATGGGCCCGCTTAAGGAGGTCAAACCCTGGCAAACCAAGGGTGTGGAAGGCATCAGCCGCTTCCTGGCTCGCGTATGGCGCGTGGCAATGGCTGAAAACCGCGAGGGCGACTGGGTACTCTCCGGCAAAATTACAGCTGAGGACAACGGCGAAGTGACACCTGTTCGCAAGGAGGTTCACAAGACCATCAAGAAAGTAACGGAAGATATTGAAACCATGAGTTTCAATACCGCTATTTCCAAGATGATGGAATGCACAAATGCCATGACGAGCGCTGGCTCCGTAACGGTGAGCGATTACGTGCAATTGCTGCATGTACTCAATCCTTTTGCACCTCACATCACGGAAGAGCTCTACAGCCGCCTGCGTGCCGAGTTCACCACCCTGCCCGCCTGCCAGCTCTGCCAGCAAACCTGGCCGACCTTCAACCCTGAATATCTGGTTGAAAATACAAAGGAAATCGTCATTCAGGTGAACGGCAAACTGCGCGACAAGATTACCGTGGCGGCCGATGCAACCAAAGATGAGCTGGAGGCAGCAGCTCTTGCATCCGAGCGCGTGAAGGAATTCATCGATGGCAAGACTGTTCGCAAGGTAATCGTGGTTCCCGGTCGCTTAGTAAACATTGTGGCCAACTGATAACCAACCCTCAATCAGTTTAATAATTATCCCCCGCCGAACAGAAATCGGCGGGGGATTTTTATATACCTACAAATCTAAAATTGATTTACTCAATCTTCCTGCTCTTCACCTTCAAAGTCTTCCTCAGTTCCATCCCATTCATATTGAGAAAAATCTATCAGTGTCGGCAAGGAAGCACCTCCGCCATTGGCAAGTCCGGCAACAATGGCCAGATATCGCAACTGAGACAAACGCATAGAAACAGATAACTGACCGGCCCACACAGGAGTGCCACTACCACCATAAAAACTATTCTTCACAGGGAACTGAGTACTGCAAATCGCCTTTCTGTAATCATCCCAAGCCGTTTCAGCTGCAAGAAATGCGGAACAGGCAAGATTCAACTGCTGTTTTTGAGAATCAGAGTCTGTTGGGTATGCAACATATAACTTTTCGCTTATAAAGCGACGATCACCAGCCAGGCGTTCATTCAAGCGCTCAATCACCATATTATTGGCTTCAATACTATCGCCTGTTGAAAATACACCACGTCTTTGAAGTGCATAATCAAACTCGCTTATCCCCAAATCGGCCAACGAACCGAGCTCCGGATTCTCCTTTATACTTTCAAACCAATGGCATATACCATCGGTTCCCAGTATATGCAAGTCCAGCAATAATCGAGAGCGCAAAGCATTGGCAAAATGGCCGCGCATTTCCTGATAGCTACCTTCCACATACTGAGTAAATACGAAATCAGCCTCATACCACGCCAACGAAGCATCGTATGCCTTACGCGCGGACTGAACGGAACGAGATAACAACTCATAGCACTTCTCAGCATCCTTAGCGGCCTGTTCAGCACCATATTCAGCCAAATAATTTTGGTCGGATAAAAAGCCGCTTACAAACCCGCGCATATCCTCGAGCATGGCGGCCTCCAATCGTTGAAAAAACTCATCATCACTCCAAGCCTGCGCATTCTCTACACAGTCGTATTCAAACGGATTTGTTCTTAGTAGCTGTTTTATACCTTTGTCGACAGGTTCCATTTCAGCCAGCTCAATGGAGGATTCCTGAGCCTCAGCCGGAAGACTATCGCTAGCTATAGGTTCTGCGCAAACAACTGACAGCGCACTCAACAATATAATCGGAAACTCTTTCACGCACACAATTATGCTGAAAGTTATCTCATTGTCAATATTTCAACATGACTTATACCACTTCTACAAGTAAAAAGCCCCTGCCAACTAAAGCGGCAGGGGCAAAAACTGATAAAAATCAAATCAGTGCTTCTTCCAGCCCGGTTTGTGGCGAGAAGCCAACTCCTCGATGACTTGCTCGATACGCAGCCCCTTAGAAGTCAGAAGAACGATAAGGTGATAGAGCATATCGGAGGCCTCGTACACCAACCGCTCGTTGGTACCGTTGCAAGCTTCGATGCAGGCTTCGAGTGCCTCCTCACCCACCTTTTGAGCCATGCGGTTCACGCCATCACGGAAAAGCGAAGTAGTATAAGAGCCCTCGGGCATCTCTTCATGGCGCTTGTTAATGAAATCCTGCAATTCTGTAAGGAAAAGCAGCGGATTCATCTCATTTTGTTCACCCCAGCAGGTATCCGTACCGGTGTGGCAAACAGGCCCATGAGGAGTGGCCTGCACAAGCAACGTATCATTGTCGCAATCTAATTTCATGCTCACAACGTCTAGATAATTCCCGCTGGTCTCGCCCTTTGTCCACAAGCACTTACGGCTGCGGCTCCAGAAGCAGACCCGGCCGGTCTCCTGCGTACGAGCAAAGGACTCGGCATTCATATAACCGAGCATCAGCACCTTACCGGTAACCGAATCCTGAACAATGGCGGGCACCAAGCCACCACATTTCTCAAAATCGATATTCATAACACTTGAAAAGGGGTTACAGAATCATCTTCTCTATGGGAAGAACCAGAATTCCCTGAGCACCGGCTTCCTTCAAGCGGCCAATAATATCCCAGAAACACTCCTCATCGAGCACGGTGTGAATGCTGCACCACCCCTCCTGAGCAAGCGGCATAATCGTGGGGCTCTTCACGCCGGGCAATACGTTCACGATGGCGTCTACACATTCACGCGGAGCATTCATAAGCACATAGCGCTTATCGGCAGCAGTCATCACTGCATCCATGCGGAAGATGAGCTTATCGAGAATCTCACGTTTTTCGGGGCAAAGGTTCTTATTTGCAATCAGCACAGCCTCGCTCTCCAGCACAACCTCAACCTCTTTGAGATTGTTGCTTACCAGCGTTGCCCCGCTACTGACGATATCGAAAATGGCATCTGCAAGACCGATACCGGTAGAGATTTCAACAGAGCCGGTTATTACGTGAATATGAGCCTGAATTCCCTGCTCCTCCAGCCAGCGGCGCAAAATAACCGGATAAGAGGTTGCAATTCTACGCCCCTGCAACCACTGAGGCCCATTGTATTCATGCTCCTTGGGAATTGCAATGCTCAAGCGGCAACCGCCAAAACCAAGCCTTTTCACAATGTCGGCATCGCCACAGCGTTCGAGATACTCATTCAGCCCCACAACACCGATATCCGCTACACCGTCGGTCACAGTCTCGGGAATATCGTCATCGCGCAAATAAAGCACCTCCATCGGGAACTTACGAGCAGACACCAGCAAGGTGCGCTTCGATGAACTTACCTTTATACCGGCCTCGGCCAATATCGCCATCGTATCTTCATTCAGACGGCCCTTCGACTGAACTGCTATTCTCAGTTTCATCTCTTCAGTTTGTGAAAAATCGTGAATTTTCAGCGCCTGCTTAACAGGCTGAGGTTCTTATAGTACATACTCAAACCAATGTCAAGGCGCTTTCTCGTCATTCTTAAGCACATACCGACTCTTGCACAAGAGAATGCGAATGCACGGCGTGTCATAATTACCGGAAGAAGGCGCGTATATGGCACAACATAACTTTGACAATCAGCGTAAGGTCTGCTACAATGCGTGCGTAAGATGAATAAAGCAGCGTTCGTACCGGAGGATTACTTCAAGAACTACACGGTAGCCGAGATATTTGGGCCGGGTGGTGAGTCAACCTGTGAGGTTGATTTAGGCTGTGGGGATGGTGGCTTTCTGCTGGCTATGGCAGAGCATTATCCACAAACCCGTTTCTTGGGAGTGGAGCGCCTGTTGGGGCGCATACGCAAGGTATGCAGCGAAAGTAATCGACGTGGGTTAAACAATGTACGAGGCCTGCGGGTAGAAAGCCGCTATTTTCTGGAGTGGATGGTAGCCCCCGGCAGTATTCACCGCCTGCACTACTTGTTCCCCGACCCATGGCCGAAAGAAAAGCACCACAAAAACCGCTTGGTGCAAGACAGTTTCATACCCATACTACACCGTGCATTGGCTGCGGGTGGTGAGGTTCTGTTCAAGACCGACCACGAAGAATATTTTGAGTGGGTGTGCGAAAAAATGAACGCCAGTCCGCTCTTCACTCAGGCAGAGTGGAATGCGCCCTTTTATCCCAAGACAGATTTCCAACAGCAGTGGGAGGCCATGGGTAAGCCTATCTACGCTGCAAGATTTGTACGCAACGACTCATGAGCTTTACTCTGCACAGCACAGACCCCAGCGGCGCGCGCTTAGGTACCCTTCACCTGCCCCACGGCGATGTCCCCACCCCGATTTTCATGCCCGTGGGCACACAGGGCACGGTCAAAACCCTGCACCCCGAAGATTTGGAAGCCCTGGGAGCCCAAATCATTCTGGGTAATACTTACCACCTGTGCCTGCGCCCGGGAGATGAGACAATACGCGACTTGGGCGGCTTGCACAACTTTGCAGGCTGGAATCGCCCCATGTTGACAGATAGCGGCGGCTTTCAAGTATGGAGCTTGGCTCGCCTGCGTAAAATTACGGAAGAGGGAGTGCGATTCTGCAACCACATTGATGGTGCCTACATGATGCTGAGCCCCGAGCGCAGCATGGAAATTCAGGCAAATCTGGGCAGCGATATCGCTATGCTTTTTGATGAATGCCCGCCCTACCCCTGTGATCGCAAATACGCCGAAAAATCCCTGGGCTACACCCTGCGGTGGGCCAAACGCTGCAAGCAGTGGGTGAACGACCACCAACCCACCAGCGGTAACGGACTGCAGCAGCACTTCGGAATCGTGCAAGGTTCGGTGTATGCAGATTTGCGCAAGCTTTGTGCAGAAGAACTCGCGGCTATGGATTTCGACGGTTACGCCATCGGTGGCGTATCCGTGGGTGAGCCGGAGGAAGAAATGCTGCGAGCCATCGAAAATACAGCTCCTTGGTTGCCGCAAAACAAAGCTCGCTACGCCATGGGATTGGGAACCCCCACCCAGTTACTGGAAATGATTGAGCGCGGGGTTGATATGTTCGACTGCGTGATGCCCACTCGCTTGGCACGCCACGGCGTAGCACTCACCCCGGATGGCCCCATACACATCAAAAACAAGCGCTGGGAAAACGACAATCGCCCGCTTGATCCGGAGGGGCACCCCCATGTCACGCGATTCTCACGCGCGGCCATCCGACACTTCTTCCGGGCAGGTGAAATGCTTGCCCTGCGCCTCCTTTCTTTCCAAAACCTCCACTTTTACCTGCGGCTCATGGCGCAAGCGAGAAACGCCATCGCAGCCGGCCAATTCGCTGCTTTTAAGAGCAGCTTCATCTCGCGTTACCAAGCAAACGATATACCATGAGCTACATCAACGTATTCGCACAGGCAGCCCCTGCTGCCGCCCCTGCCGAAGCAGCAGTCGTAACCACCCAGACCACACAACCTGCCACCGGTACCACCACTCAGCCGGCAGAAGAGCAGAGCATGTTCTCCTCGTTCCTGCCGCTCATTCTTCTGGTTGTCATTTTCTACTTCCTGCTGATTCGTCCGCAGCAAAAGAAGGCCAAGGAAGACAAAGCCCGTCAGGATGCGCTCAAAGTGAACGATGAGGTAGTAACCATCGGCGGTTTACACGGCATTGTACGCGACGTACAGGAAAACACAGTACTCATCGAAGTTTCGCCCAGCGTAACCATCAAGATGGAAAAGGTGGCTATTGCCCGCGTAAAGAGCAAGTAAAGTTCAAACGACACTATCACGGAGGGCAAACCGGGTTTGCCCTTCGTGATTTGTTCAAGCTCACTCGTCATGCCGGCATTTTACACAGCAACAAATATCGCTGAGCTCTGCGCTCGCGAAAGCGTGAAATACGGAGTTATCGGCAACCCGATAGCTCACAGTAAATCACCGCAATTTCAACAGGCTGCGCTCGATGCAGACGGGCACCCGCACCGCTATGTGCGACTTTTGGCCGGCACCGAAGAGGGAGACTTCGAGCAGCTGCTTACTTTGCTGGCGCAACTGGGATTTGCCGGTGTAAATGTAACGGTTCCTTTCAAGAAAAAAGCAAAAAAACTGGCCGTTTGCTGCTGTGAGCTTACCAAGCTCTGCGGCGCAGCCAACACCTTAAAACGATGCGACGACGGCTGGCATGCCATCAATACTGACGGCCCGGGATTCGAGCGTGCTATATTGGAGCACAGCGGGCGCAAACTCAGTGAATTGCAAGTCGTCATACTGGGGGCCTGTGGCGGCGCCGGTTCGGCACTTGCCGCTCAGTGCGTGCTGAGCAAATGCCGCAGCCTTACACTGGTGAACCGCCCACGCCCGGAACTGGAAGCCATGGTAGCCAAGTTAGCCCCCCTGTACAGCGGCAAGTTGAACAGTTGCCATTTCGATACACCTGAGCTGCAACAAGCCGTAGCTCAGGCGGATTTAGTAGTAAACGCCACCAGTTTGGGGCTAAGAGAAGGAGATTCACTACCACTCCCCGCAGAATGGTTGCAAGCCGGGCAAATTGTGTACGACATCGTTACTCACGACACACCTCTACGACAAGCAGCTGCCACTCGGGGGTGCATTACAGACAATGGGGTAGGCATGCTATTGTGGCAGGGTGTGTTTGCCTATGAATACTGGCATGGCAGCAATCACCTGCCCATTGAGCAGATGCGCCAAGCCCTGTTGCAGGCTTAATATCTACCACACCACGCAAGACATATTTTTCACTTGCCATCCGCAGACGGACAACTAGAATGTAAATCAGCAGCACTGAAAACATGAAGCCATATTTACTCATACTCTCCCTACTTGCCATCGGCGTCCCCACAGCTCCTGCGATGCCCCTCAATACAAGCCTGTCGGCACTGGCTCCATCTCCCGAGCTTTCTGCTATAATCAAAAAGAAGACCAAACGCAAGCTTTCTAAAACCAAAAAAGGCAAACAAGTTCCGGAGCAGCCCAGTGATTCTACTGCTGAATCCTTAGCTGCGGCGGCAACCTCACCCACCTCCGCTGATTCCTCCCCGTCAGCACACAAAAAGAGCTATCAGGACTTTCTCTCCCGCCTGAATGAAAAAGCGAAAGCCGGTGATTTAGATATCAGTGAAGCACTGGCAGTCATGCTCGCAGCCACCGGTGACGAATTCTCACAAGCACAATGGCTGGAACAGGCAGCCAAAGATGGCAACCCCATTGGTATGCACTATTTGGGTATGACAAAAGCTGCTCAGAATGCAGCACCGGAATTACGCTATCTCAGAGGAAACGAAAGAGCAGAACTTCTCAAAAAACAGCAAGAAGGCGCGGCCGATGCCATCAAATGGCTCAAAAAAGCGGCTGAATTAAAATATACCCCGGCAATGCTTGACTACAGCGTATTTCTGCGCATGGGTATCGGCACGCAAAAAAATGAAAATGCCGCCAAGCGTATGATGCTGGAGGCTGCTAAGAGCGGCAACTTTGACACCCGTTTCAGTTGGCTTCTGCAAAATCAACGTTTAACCTGCTGGGAAGATAAAGACCGCCCCGAGGTTGCCGGAGAAATCAACCGAAACAATCACCAAGTCATCTATTATCTCAGCCAGTTTGCGCCTGATTCGAGCACCCAATTGGAGTGGCTTACGCGCGCTGCCACCCAAAACGGGGCAGCTATGTTTGCATTGTCCTCGATTTCGCACAAAAACGACCCTGCTCTCAGCCTGAAACTGCTCAAAACGGCAGTTGCTTTGCATGATCCCGGCGCCATGTTCGTTTACGGCTCACTTTTGGTTGCTCCCCCCGGGGAATTCAATGCTAAAACCGGACTGCAACAAAATACAGCACTGGGCGTAAATATGATTCGGCTCGCATGTATGCAGGGAAATTCTGCAGCTCGCAGAGCACTCTCACGCGCCTATTATCGTGGCGACTTCGGCTTAAAACAAGACAAACAAAAAGCGTACAAACATATCAAGTGGCTCAATTCTGCTCAAAAAGACCACATCGCCCTCGCTGCGCAGGGATTTATGCTGCTCGTCGGCGAAGGTACTCAGCAGGATATCGAAACCGGCAAACGATATATTTCACTGGCTGCTAACGACGGCTACAGTTATGCTCTGGTTATGATGGCTTACGCTCATTACAAAGGACTCGGTACTCAGAAAAATCCTGAGCAAGCTATCGAACTACTGCAAGAAGCCGCAGCCACCGGTTTCCCTCACGCCTACATCTACATCGCCTTCCTTTCTGCCAAAGGATTACATGGACAAGAACCCGATTTGCGCAACGCTGAGCGTTACGTCAACATCGCAAGCCTCAACCTCGGAAATCAGGCAAAAGTTTTCTTCGATTCGCTCATGCAGCAATCTGATTGGACAATTTCTCCATTCCCACTTGAAAAGCAATAAAAACTCAACTGTTTAACCAAAGTTAATAAACCACAATATTTAGTATACATTGCACCAAAATATATACCATATATTGCATATTTATAACTTTTTCGAATTAATTTTCGGAATTAATCAATTAAAAAATTGCTTGTCAAGCCAAGTTAAATTATGGTAGAATAAGCCCAACCGCAAGTAGAAGTACTGCTGAAAAGGCGGTACTACACCTCTTACCTACATCGCCTAAGAATGATGAAGACAGTAAAAAAACTTGCAGTGAGCGTGCTGAGCGCACTCACCGCATTCGCTTTTTGTGCTAATAGCACAGAAGCGGCGACAGGTGTGAGCAGTGGATTCGTAATGCCCACAGCTCCTTCACCTTCAGCCAGGCCGAACCCGAAGCTGCCAAAGCTCGGGCGCGATAAGCATGGCATGCCTCTCTACCACCCAGCGCAACTTAACCGCGTCGTGCGTACAACAGCCTACACCCACACAGAGAGTGACCACATAGGCTATGGCCCGCGCAACGCCATCGGCACTTCGCTGAAATACACCGATCAGGTGCGTTCAGCCGCGGCCGACTGGTCCGTGTACCCGCTGGGGACTCGTTTCAAGATTAAGGGTCAGCCCTATATCTACGTGGTAGATGACTACGGTAGTGCATTGGTAGGCACAGGCACCATCGATATCTATCAACCCACACAGGAGCTCATGCGCAAATGGGGGCGCCGTGTGGTGGAGATTCAGATTATCCAATGGGGCTCATCTCAGCTGAGCATGCGCACACTGAAGGATCGCACGGCCTATCGTCACTGCGCCAAAATGCAGACTGCTCTTCAACAGCAGAGCCGTCACCGTAAGACGGCAAAGCGCTGATTTGTAAGACAGGCGAACAGATTTCAAAACCGCTGATTCTCGATGAGAGTCAGCGGTTTTTCTATAAATTGTGCACCATAACACGAAGACGGCTTTATCCTATGGCGTTAAGTTCATTTGATAGGATATTTTCACCCCGAAAAAGAGGAACGAAACGCTACAAAAACGAGCAAAACACTTACGCACTTTATTTCGAGTGTATCGCGACGCCGGAGGCGTCAGGCGCAGGCGGGTGCAGAGCGTCACGCTCTCCGGCAGCATACCGGTGGCCAATCTTCCGACCTGGCACACATCCAGCTCGTGCGCAATAATGCGAATATAAGTCAGGAAACTATTAATCCTGTGGGGAATCCTTCGCGCGCCCGAACAACAGTAACACCAAACCAAGCAAGGTTATCACGCCGCCAATCGCAAGCACACCATAGCTGCGCAGTTGCTCCCAAAGCTGCTCACCGGTTGCGGCTGCCGTCTCGGTAGGTGTAGCCGCGGCCAAACGCTCCGTGCCGGGTAAAGGTTGAGGCTCCATCTCAGGCGCCCCCTGCGATGAGGGTTCCACCGGAACCGGCGTGGGAGAGGGTTCAACAGCCTGAGCCCCCTGCTCCGTCGGTTGCGGATTTTCGGCCAGTTGAGAGGAACGCCCACCAATAGCACGAGAATCGGCCAACAGTCGATGCAAACGATTGCGCTCTGCGGCAGAGGAACCCAACAGGCACCCACCTTCCGTAAAAATAGCCGGGGCCTTCCGCCGCTCTGCGAGCGGCACCCCAAAACGTGCAGAAAGCACCGTATTGCGTTCGCGTCCGGCTTCACTTTCCACATCGTAGCTCGTAACCGCGAGTCCCGGGAAATCAGACTTCAGATTATCAAGGTGCTGTTGCACTTGCTCGCAGACCTCACAGCCATCTTTATGGAAAAACTCAACCCGCACAGGAGCCTCTACCGCCGGAGCGGGAGTAGTTTCTTCGGGTTCATCAGCATCCGGTTCCTCCACAGATTCCGGCAATGGCGCGGGAGTAGTTGGAGCGACTTCAACAGTCGCCTGCGGATAATCAAATTCGTGCGCCTGCACAAGTCCCCCGGAAGCCGACCTCGATGAGCCGGAAAAATTGAGGCTATCGCGCACCTCCTCAATTACTGCATACGGTCTCTGCTGAGTTTTACGAGCAAAATCCTCCAGTAGTTTAGCAAGGCCGGGACGCAATTTTTTCGGAGTTCCTTTAAGTTTGAAGAACTCATTTCCCGCGGAACGGTATTCATACCAACGATACCACACGCTATCCGCAACTTCTCGGAGCGTAGAAAGCTCAGCCGATAACAGCTCTGCCTGTTCCGTTTGGTTCTCCTGCTTCAGTTGGCGAAAGCGAGTCTCCACCCCCTCTAAGTAATTGAGTAACTGCTGCATACGAGTGCGGTCACAATCACCCGTACGATACAACAACGAACAGCACGCAATGAAAGCAACAGCAGGGTCGTCATCAGCTTGCATGGCCTGAACCAATCGAATAAGCGACACCGGACAAGAGGCTCGAGCGTCATCGGCGAGGTTAGCAACTCGATTTTCTGTATCTGCATACGGCGGCTGCTCTCCAGTCCGAGGAATGTAGAAAAACCACCCTTTATAGGGCAACAAACAGCCAGCGACAGCACGACGAACAGCAGCATGCGGGCTATTGTAGTATTTACGAGCCCATGGCTCCACAGCGTCAGACTTTCGGGGGACATCTCGCAGGCACTCCAACGCCGCACGCTGAGATTCAGGTGCAGACTCGAT
The DNA here is from genome assembly GCA_017555205.1 of Akkermansia sp. Classification (GTDB taxonomy): domain Bacteria; phylum Verrucomicrobiota; class Verrucomicrobiia; order Verrucomicrobiales; family Akkermansiaceae; genus Akkermansia. The sequence goes on from JAFZGW010000033.1 coordinate 72,787, forward strand.
AACCGCCGATACAGGCTCAGATACTGTCCCGTTCAACAACAACAAATAAGCTGTATGAATAACTCGAAAATTCTGAGCTACGCCCTCCGCCTGCAAAATCTTCAAAATGAAAGGCGATAACACCTCTATCTCAGGCTCCCGCTTAACAGGCTCATCCTCAAAAGAATATTCCCGTTGCATCGCGGCCTTTACCAACTCAGTCCACTGTTCATCATTCAATTCGAGCGAAGCGAGGTAATCCATGATTTCCGGATTTTGCCGACGTAAAGACAGCAGCTGCAAAAAGGAGCAGAACGAATCGTCCTTGATGAGCTTCGAGGCAAACCCCCGCTCCATTCGGAGAATCAGCGCCGGGCGGTTCCTCAGCAAAACATCGAGCAAATCGGGGGGCATTTGTTGCAGACGTGCGACATCAGGCTCTGCAACCATGGCCGGGCACAGTTTCAGAAGGGCGGCATAGACAATCTGCTGCAAGCGGGCATCTTGTATGGTGACATGCTCCGATTCCTGCATCAACCACTCAGACAAGCGCTCATCACAACCAAGGCGCCTATCTTGTTCACTGTTGCGGAACACCAATAGGCGGAGGGGCTCAATCTTGTCAACAGCAGGTGTAGAAGGCTCTTGCAACCAATCGACAAAAGCATGAGCCCACTCAGATTTCTGGCAATATAAATTATGCCCCCAAGCCGCCATGACTTTATGCCGCACACGCGGATCGGGGTTAGCCATCAACGACTCTATCACTCCGAGAGCCCACCTGTTCGGCCGTGAACTGGTATTGAAGACGGTATCGTACTCATCCTCATAATGCACAAGCAAATCGACCTGCTCCGGTGAAAAACGGCTCACATACTCAGCAAGCGCCGGCGACATTTCTCGTTTCTGACGGCAGAAAAGATAAACTAAATAGGGTGCAAAATTCGGTGTTTTTAGGGCATAGTCATCGAGTTCGGAAAGGAATGAGGAAACGAGATTTCGCTTATGAAGCACTTGCATTGCATGTAGGCGCACCGTTTCATCCACATCCCGCAGGGCTGCCAATACAGCCTTCTGAAGCTCCTCATTTCGAATGGATGGTATAAAATTTTCCGTTGAGGTCAACGCTCGCAGCATCGCAGCACGCACTCGCCAGTTCGGCGACTTCAACAAACTCAGGCAAGAATCGCTCCCCATGGCATGTTTCGCGCTGGCAAGAATCTCACCGGAGTCAACAACATCATCATCGGCCTCCATATCAGCCAAAGCCTCCAGAGCGGCAACCGCCACATCTTCATCCTGTTGAACAGCACAGTGATTCAGGAACTCGACAATCTGCGGCAACGGAGCACAATCCGGTGCTCGGCGTGCGGCAATCTGCAAAATGTTACGATCCAGCTCCGCCATGAGTTTAGGCATGATAATTTTATATGCCTGCGCATTGCCGGTTTGCAACAGCACATCAACCGCGACCTCACGCACCAAACCATCCTGTGAATCAATGAACTCCATCAACACCGGCAAGGCATCCTTGCCCACATTGCGCAAAGACTCTAAGCCGGTGAGTATGTCTTTGCGCGCATGAGATGCAAGCAACGGAGCCACTCGCCCAACTTCTGCCGGGATGGCATTTTGCAGTTGTAAGCGGTAGAGAGAACAGCGCAAATTATCCAGCTCAAGTTCTGTAAGTTCTTTATTATTCAGTTTTTCCGATTGAATTGCCGCAGCCAGTGCTGCTTTCCAAGAGGCGAAACGAAGGCATACTCGGCGCTGGGTATCGGGGTCGGTGGAGCGTAGCAGCACCACGGCATCCGCCAGTTGTTGAGGTGCGGGAGCCTTGGCGGCATCTCCTACCAGCTCTTCTGCAGCTACCCATTCATTAAGAGCCTTCTGCACCTCCGGAGGAACCTCATCAGGTGGCAGCCAAGGGTCTATTCCAAAATCATGCCCGATTACGCTTTCCAGCAAATCAAGCGCAGCAGAGCGTACCCGTACATCCTCATGCTGCAGATACCCCAGCAAAACGCGCCGTTCACAGGACTCCGGGCTACTCTGCTGAGCTGCAATCCACTTCAAGCCCGAATTCCCGTCGGCAGCTATGGCCGTAACCGGGGACAACAATGCTAAGCCGCACAATAGGGTAGTTGGGTGCATAGCTTATTATTGCAAATCCGAGAGAATATTGAGGATTCGGCTCACTACATCTTCCAATTCGGGGCAGTTGTAATACGACCTCTCCTCCAAGCGCGCTATAGTATCATCGAGCTTATTGAGAACAGCATGCACAGCGGGGTCGCGCGACATGTCATTCAGCAGTTCCTCGTACTCACCGGCACCAATATCAATGGCCATACTTTCGAGAGATTGAGCCTCCATAAGCAGTTCCTGCAAATCCTCGGCTACTTCCTCGGGCACGGCTGCGACTAAATCAGTAGATAAACGCTCAGTAAGCCCCTGAACAATTGAAAGTTGCATCATCAGGCAACGGGTTGCTATATTCTCACCGGCAGCCCCGGCGGAATCCTCTTCCACAATATTTTGCCCTTCTTCATCAGCAGCTTCAGCCGAAATCTCAGCCACCAGCAGAACCACAGGGTCATCTACCGCATAGGGAAGCACCAACTGAGCATGAGAATTGCCCATCAGTGCTACCGCAACAGCTGTAAAAGCAAACATGTTTCTGTACATATTTAGCAAAGGTTGACTATTTTCATGATAGAGTACCATATTCTGAGCTCATTTCAAGCACAAAACTCGTAAAATAGAAAAATCAGCACATGTGTCCCAAAGTTTCCTGGCTCATAAGGCGAAAGCCCGATGAGATATGGAGTTGCGGAAAAACGACGCAGACTTTATGTTCACGACGTATCAATAGCAACATTTTCAGGGACTTCTTGCGTCAAACACAGCGGATTATCCAGCCATTTTGTCAGTTGTATCGTACTGAACATAGCCAGGCGAATCAAAGAGACCAGATTCGACATGTGCCAAGGGAACTTGGCATTCGCTTTTAGATGGCGTAACAGCAGAAGCGTTTCGAGATGGAGTTCTTTCAATCCCCAGCTCCTTGAGATTAGGTTGAAAACACTTCATTGCATTGAACCCATCTCGCAATGATTGGCAGTCACCTAGGTGGCATAGAAGAAACGAGAGCAAATGTGTCAATACATCCAGATACTGGCAACCTTTGTTGCTTTTATACTTTTCTTCGGCCGCTTTTACGATTTCGAGAGGAATTTTTCTTGCAATCTGAGGAAAAAGATGTAGTTTAGCCATGGAAGGTTTTGTGTTTTGTGCAACCCCTGTATATGGTTTACTGGGTTAAACTCAACCTTCCATTTTATTTTTTGTGACTTCCTTATTGTCGATATATCTTTGTCCCCTTCTGACAAACTTTGGGACACATGTGATTTTGCCAAGACTCTTTTCACCCATTGAATGACGCGTTACTTATAATCATCATCGTATTGCCGCACCTACAGCAAAGCCCGCAGTCTTTCGGCTGCGGGCTCGGCTGCGGCGTCCTTACCACATTATGTTCTCAAGGTGCCTTTCAGCTAAATCACTTTCTGCGGCGGCGAGCAGCCAGCCCCATCAGAGCCAGCATGCTGAGCGTCACAGTTGTCGGCTCGGGCACGACATCAAGGTAAACGACACCGGCGGAAGCATCCCACACGAGGAAAGCATCCTTATTCAGGAGCTCGTTCTCAAAGTAATGCTTCGCCAAGGTATAGCACACAACGAACTCGAAATCAACAGCTGAACCATCATACGAGGAAATAGTGTAGTAATCACGCTCATCGTAGCCCTTCAGTTCAAAACCATTCACGCCGGTGAACAGCACAATCTGCTGGCGAGTTTTGAAATCGTAGAACTCCCCATCCAGCGTCAGGTCGAGGTTAATCTTATTCCCGTTGCTGACATCGAGGGTCAACTGACCGCCACAGAGGTTCGTATTGGCCATATTGGCAGCGTAGGTAGAGCCACCATCGAGGGTAAGATTCTGCACCGCAGCGCCACCGGCGGCAGTCTTATTGAGCGCAATCTCCTTCTGGTAGTGGTACACAAGCCCTGGGCATCGTCCATAGCTACCTGCTTACCCAGCTTCATCCCATAGCCCACATGGTCATCCATCTCCACACCGGCTGCCATGTCGAGAGGGATAGAAACGGAAGCTTCAAGATTCTGCATATCGTACAACCACTCAGTCTGAGCAAGACTTACATTCAGGGTAGCGCCATCCTGCACCGTCACGGTATTAGCCGATACATTGGCTCCATCAAAACGGGAGATTGAGCTATCTACATACGAATAAGATGTGTAGCTTGTCGAGGTCAGGTTCATGCTACTCCCGGCGGCAATCGTCACATTTGCCTTGGGAGCGGAGAAATGAGCCCCCTTACCCGATACCGTCACCTGACCGGTAGAATCAGTTACGCCACTGCTGACTACATAGTCATACTCCTGTGCTGACTCCGTAACAGTTAGGGAGGAACCGGCACCCTCTACCACTACGGAACCCGTATAGTTATCCATAGCTGCAAAGGAATCGTGCAACTTGCCTGTATTTGCAGTATCGCTCACAGCCACAGTACCCTTGCCATACAGCACACCGGCACCATTGCCCTGCACCTCGCTGCCACCGGTGTTAGTTGCGTCCGCACCACTGAACAACAGCGTGGAATTCCAATTCTCCAGGTAAGTCTTTTCAGCCCAATAACCGTTACCTGTCATCGTGAGCTGGGTATCAGACTCGGACGCCGCAGAAGCAGCGCCAACATAAACACTACCCTCGATGGAGTTGGTCGTGGGAGCAGCAATAGTGGTGTGCACACCGTTGTTGAAATGCAGGTGCGAGTTCTTCCACGTCACTACGCGGGCAGATTCGTCACCGGAAGCCGTGGCACCCAGCGCTGTATCATCCTCCACATACACATGGCTGCGCGTCACCACCGTGCCACCGCTGTAGGTGTTCGCCCCAGTAAGAGTCAGCGTACCATTACCAGAATGCAGCAGGTTGCCTTCGCCACTCAGCAAACCGGAAATCGTGAAGTTCACGCCAGCCCCAACATCGGAAATGAGAGCGGCTGTCTCACCGTCGGTGAAGTCCTCGCGCGTCTCATCCTCCCACGAGGGAGTCCAACCGGTCTCGGCATTCCAGCGCACGTCACCGCGACCGACAAGCACTAGTTTTTCCGAGAGTTCCGTGTCTTCATTCACGGTGCCGGTCATGGAAATCTCACCCGTTTGGGCGTACGTCTCGACATCCATACCTCCATCGGTATAACTGCCGTCAAAGGAAAGCATGAGGGAGCTGCCCACAACCATCGAGAATTTGCCGCTCTCGGTAATGTGGTTCGGGTCAACCCAGCCTTTCAGGCGCAGTGTACCACCATTCAACGAAGTAGAGCCTGTGTAGGAGGTTTGCTGGTCGAGCACCAGAGTACCGGCGCCCTCCTTCACCAGATTGGCGGAAACTTGCTGTCCGTCAATAGTTTCATCATGCAGCAAGCCACTCCAGGTAGCCTCATTGTAACCGGCTGTTCCCAGCCCCGTTACGGTGGCAGCGATTTCACCGGTCTTCACCTTCTCCCAATCAGCGGCCGAGATGAGCAGCATCTTGTTGCGGTCGATGGTATCGCCAGCCGAGTAAGCCGTACCATCAAGGTAGATACCGCTCACGCCGTTGAGTGCGGAGAGGTTGTGCGTGTCGATACGCACATAGTCCACACCGCCGAGTGTAATATAACCGGTGTGCTCAGCCTTGCCGTCCGTGTTGGTGGAGGGAGCGCCATCAGCCTGATCAATCAGGAAGATATAGCCACCGGCATCGGTCGCGTTCAGAGCCGTGCCGTTGGGCGCGGCCTCCACACCGATAATCATATTCTTCTCCTCCGGGTGCATATCAGCCGGCAGCTGCGGGTTGAGGTAGTATGAGCCAGGGTTGGTAATACGCACACCGTCACTCAGGTACACCTTACCTTCATGCAGCTTGCCCTGGGCATCCTTATAGCTGGTCCAGTACATGTCGCCGGAGCCGAATACACCCACATCCACGCGGGTCATACCATCGGTGAAGGAATCCGCCTCCGTCTTGCCGAAAGAAGATGTGCCGATAGCGTACAGAATACCGCCGGAAACATAGGTACCACCCAGGCGCCCGGCTGTCATGAACGAACCGTATGTGCTCTCAGAGCCGGAGAAGTACTGCACGCCGTCACCGGATTTGGATACAGAGGAGTCAAGGTCGCCCAAGATGGCGCCGCTGTAAACGGCATAGGCGTAGCCATTGCTGTTCCAGTAGGTCTGAGTTTCATCCAGATACTCCGTATAGTACTGGTCGCGGTTGACGATAAGTTCGATACCATTGAGGCCGTAGTCACCGAGATCGGTAGTACCCTGACCGGAAAGCGAGGCAAACTTATAGGACTGCAGACCGCTGCCGAGCGGCTCGCTGAGGTGGTCTGAGCCGTTGTTGAGGTCGGTGTGCAAGCGGCCTACATTGCTCAGTACGATATCAGTCGTCTTGGCAATGGAGACGTGGCGGGCGTCATTCTCTGACGACAGGCCGTACTTCTCCCAATCCTGCACGCGGTGGTCAGGTGTATTCACGGCGCGCAGCACACCCTCTTCCACATAAATCGTGCCACCCACATTATCCAGCACCGTGGTATTCACCATGGCAAATGTACCGCCGCCGGTGATGGTGAGCGTGTGGTCGTTGAGCTTCAGGGTAGACTGGTTGTAGTCGCCCAGGTAATCACTCTCGACATAGTTCACACCATCGGATCCCAGTACATTATCGTACACATTATCAGCGCCATACATGTAGATGGGGGACGAACCGGCAGCAATCCCGATAGAGGAGTTACCCATCAGGCTGATATAGGGGAACTGGAAGGAATAAGCCGTATCGGCATCTGAATCAGACACGCCTTTGTAAATCGCACCCAGCCCATCCGTGCCATGTCCGGCCATAAAGATATCCACCAGCGTGGAACCGCCGCCGTTATCTTTCAAACGGTCGGTAATATCCATCGTCGTTCCGGCGTTGATGGTGATGTTGGAGCGATTGTTACCGGTATAGCCACTGCTCGTATCATCCCCCTTCAAGTTCGGGTCATAATACTGACTCCAGTTTTTACTGATAGCAATCTTCTCAGCATCTGACTTACCGTTCGTGAGAGCTTCCCAGCCGGAATTAGCATTCCATGCGGTGATGGAATCCGTCGACAGCTTCAAACGGGCTCCATTCTCAAGAATAATCGCACGATTGGAGAACGGCACGGAGCGAATCTGCTCCGAATCCTTCTCACAGAAGGGGGAAAGCGGAATACCATATTCATTCAGCTGGAACACCTCCGGACGAGTCAGCTCCACAATACCGGAACCGGATATCGTAATATCCTGATCCATATTAAAGCGGCTGGCCTGAATCTTGATATGCGCTCCATCCGCGAGTTCCAGACGGTCAAAACCGCGAATTGCGATACTGGTGAACTTACCCATGAAGGGTTGATTACCCTTGCATTCATCGGCGCTCCACTGGTCGAGATACCTGTAGTTCTTATCGACAGCCTGAATCCAGGCGTAGACCGTTTCCTTGTTCATGTTCTCGTAGAGCCCGCTATCCGTCAGGTGCAGCGTGCTGGTGCCGGTAACATTGTCACCGCCGCCATCAATCAGAGCAAAGTTTGTACTGAAGTCGAATTGCTTACCCAGATAGATGTCAGCATTACCTAGAACTTTAGTGGCATTACCATAGGATGAAGCCCAGTCCGAACCGGTGGCATAAATGCCGCCCCAGTGAGAAGCTGTAGAATCCAGGAAATAGTGGGGCGGTATACTTTCCGCATAATTACCGGTAGGGTCATAATAGCCACCGAGTGCATAAACGGCATCTGCATAAGAATTGAATATAAACTCTCCATTCCCCACATTATTACCATTTATAGTTGTCCACCCCCCTGGAGCATCAAACGTCTTGCCGGCATAGTAGGTATTCAGCCGTCCGCCGGTGAGATTCATGACCACACTGCCTTGCAAATCCACGTTGCGGGAACCTCCGTATATATTCTTGTACCCACCGGCTTCGATGCTGAGGTAGGCATTACCAATCTGGCGCATGCCCCAGCTGCCGCCGTACACCTCGACATCGGTACGGTTGCCGGCACCGGTAATCATAAGGTGGGAATCACCAGTTACGGAATGATTAAGGGACACGCTGTTACCGGGGGTGGCATCCCAGTCGGTCGTGTACATCATACCACCGATTTTGTATGCGTAATCGGAGCCCTCATCATACACCCAGTGGTTATGGGAGCCTTTATAGTCACCACCTCGCGTAGAACCACCGGCCAGGTAAAAGTTACCATCGGTACTGCCGCCCCCCTGCACTACTACAACAGTATGACCACCGACTCCCGATACAATCTTGCCGTAATCATAAGCATAGTTACTTTCTGAATCGGCAGAGAAACGCACCGCGTTCGAAGCACCGCCGGTGTATGTTTTGCCGAATGCCGGAGCGAAGCCCAGATTCCAGGTCTTGTCCCACTGAGTAGCTGATATACCTGAAAGCGTCACGGTAATCTTACCGTTCCCCGTATTCAAGAACTCCGCACCGTTAATGACCGAAACCTTCACCCCATTGTAGATGAAATTCGTCGAGCCGAGGGTATTCCACCCCTCGATGGTACCGCCATCGATAAAGGTATAGGTACTGCCATCAGCAGCCAGATTACCGAATTCAAATACGGTACCCTGCTGAATGGTAACAGTACCGCGGTTGACAAGAGTCTGACTGAAACTCAGGTTGCCGCCCAGCGTATACTCTGCCCCTTGGGCGATGGAGGTAAGCCCGTTCGAGTCCGTGCTCAGGCCGGTATCGGCACCGATACCGCCATTGATGATAGAACCGCGACCCTTCAACTCAATAGCCTCGACGTTGAAACCATTGATAGCAGCATTCGTAAGCGAGCTGATACCGGTATTGGCAGCAGAATTACCACCAAGAATAGCATTGTTGGTAATCTTCACACCGGCAACGGAAGCAGTACCACCATTATACCCGCTCAAGGTAGCACCGGTAGAGGAAATCAACTCAGAGCTCGAATCCACACTCAGCAGAGCATCCCCCACGGCGCCCACCTGCACCATGGTATCGCCATCGAAGTAAACTTTCGTTCCTTCCGTGAGCTTCAACTCGCCAGTGGAAACAGTTATCCAGCCCATGGGGTTGGAGCCATCACCGGCCTGCACATTCCGCAGCTCTACAACCGAGCCATTGCCCAGCTTACCGGCACCATCACTCAATGCCGTATCGCGCATGTGCAACTGCGTACCACCGGCGATATCCACGCCATCCACACCGCCTACAAAGGTGTACTTGGTGGTAGCTTGTTTTTCTGTGCCGACATTCTGAATATAAATACCCTTCGCGGACACCGTTTCACCCAGCGTTACCGTGGCCTCACTGATACCTTTCTGGTTAAAGAAGAGAGCGTAGTCATATTCCGAGCCATCATATTTCTGCCCGTTATTCCACACGGCTGACTCGGTAGTCCAGGTACCATTACCACCACCGTTCCAGATATTACCGAAGCGAGTTTCTACATAATATACATGCTTACCATCAACAAACGAAGAACCAGCAACGTAATGGGAGTTATCAAACTTGACTCGTTCGCCCAGAGCATTAGTCATGTAAAAATTGATGTCACTCTGACCGTCAATAGCCACAGCATTATCTGCCGCAAACACATTGTACACCTGCATGGTTCGCAAAACATCATTGAACATGACATCAATGGAACCGGCTGAGGCAAAGGTGATTTCTCCAGCAGAGAGAGCTGCCTGCTTGGCATTTACCGTAAGAGAAGCCGGCAGACTCTCAACGGCGAGAGTAGCTCCGTCACCCAAGTGAAGCTTTTGCAGCTCTACCGGGAAAAGGCCATCCGTATTGAGGTAAAGGTGGGAATCTTTGGAAATCGTTACCCCGGAGGCTTGGGAGAGCGAGTGTACATTATTCAGAGAGAGCGAACTGCCCTCCCCAACGGTAACAGAACCGGTAAAAGCTTCATTGGCAGAGGCAATCACCACCATACCGGAACCGGACATCGTAACATCACCACCACCGCTCAAGTAACCAGAGAGGGTAAGCATATCCCTGACTTTATCGCCCGGCGTGGTGCTCATGGTACTAAACAGCACCTTACTCTCCACATTAATATCGGCGCCTATGCGGTTGGTCATGCCCGTGTACGTCAGCTCCACCGTATTGTCGCCATCCGTTGTGGATTTCAACAGCAAACCGTCTGTTGTTATATCGCTCGTATTAGCACCACCGATATAGCCACCATCCAAATGGATAGAATTACTGCCAGTAAGAGTTTGGGTGGAATTTTTGATATCGAGGTTGCCCGATACGGCAATTTGCCCGGAGCCCTCAGCCATGATATTATTTCCCTCTACAAAGACGGAGGCTGCGTGACCAATTGTGAAATTTCCATGCACAGAGCGCTCCACGTTCTTGATGTTGAACTGACCACCCTGCAGCGTCAGATCCTTAATACCCGTTATTTTTGTGACATTGAACTCGCGAGCCTGACCACCCACTGTCAGCGAATGGTACTCACCGTTGACAGCACCATTGATAAGAGCCCACTTGGTGCGCATGTTGGAGCCAATCTGAATATAGGCCTTGTCATGAGTCACGTTCAGTGTATAGCCCTCATTTCCGGAAACAGCATCACCAACCTGAGAAGTATCCGTTTTGGCGGGATCCCAATAGCCGTTATCAAACAGGAAGCCGTCGCCATTGTTCAGAATCAGAGATCCATAGCCCAGATTAATCTCGCCGATACACACACCAGCGCTCTTTTCTTTACCTTCCTTACCGGCCAAGTCGTGGTCCATGTCGCCGTTCATGAACATACCAGGAGAGAGCGTCACCACGGCATTACCTGCGATATTTAACTCCTTAATTCTAAGAAATCCTTGAAGATTAAGCGATGTATCAGAAATCTCCGGAGCACTGCCATTGCGCGTACCGTCAACTGTGATTACAGTGTTACCATTTCCTAACACGCCATAACCAATATCCTCCCCCACATTTACCGAAATCACATTACGGCTGCCAGCCTCTACATTGACGGAGGACACGTCCACGAAATCCATCTTGTGACCTCCTGTCGTGATGGATTTATTCTGCTCAGGCGTATAAAGAGTCGTCTCCCCGTTTTTACCAAGCGTAATGCTTTCGTTGTTATCAAGCACCCACTCACCATTCACAGCCATGGGCACAGCATCCTGAGCATAGACAGGCACGCTTGACAGCGTAACGGCTGCAACTTGCAGCGCAAATAACAAAGCTCGGCGTAAAAGATAGGGAAGATGTAATCTCATATATTTGTAGTTTGTAAAAAACACCCTCAATAGAGAGGGGCGGCGATTATAAGCTTTTATTTTAATATGTCAAGCGTTTATTTTTAAATAAAAGGGTCTGTTTCAGATTTGCTGGTAGAAGGTACGAGCGGTTTTGTGCATTCTTTGAAGTCTCAGGAAGTAAACTTGTCGTAGTTTCAGGAACAGATACCGCACATCAAACAATCCGCACGCCTTTGCCTGTATCCGTTTGATAGCAGCGTTGGCTGATACTATTAGTGCGCTCTATAAGTCCCGCTGGCAGATTGAAAGCTTTTTTAAGACCATAAAACAGCATTTACGCATCAAGACCTTTATTGGAACAAACAAGAATGCAGTAATGTGTCAGATCTGGACTGCCATGATAGCCATATTGCTGCTCCAATATCTCAAAAACAAGGCTAAGAACGACTGGCATATGTCAAACCTTGTCACATTCATTCGGATTCATCTGATGAGTTACATTGACTTGTGGACCTGGATGAATCAGGGGGTAGATAAGGCGCATTCTCCTCCGAATTTTGCTCAAGCATGAGTACAGGGGGGCTTCGAAAAAGCCTCTATTCGGAAAGTCTAGGATTTATCGGCACTTGCGTCTCTCAAAAAAACTTTGGGACACATGTGAAAAATCAGGCAATTACCCCCTGCTCGGCCTCGGGCGCGACCAAAGCCCGCAAGGGTTCATGTTGCGGCAAACGGAGCTCCGGGTCATGCAGTAAAATAGCAGCGGCATCCCTCGATGCACGGTGAATGAGGCGCATATCGCTGAGCCACTCAGTGAACTGTACAGCCCCGAGCCCACTCTGAGCAGTTCCCAACACATCACCGGGGCCTCGCAACCTGAAATCCTCTTCCGCAATTTCAAAACCGTTTATCGTACGGCAAAGCACATCTAGCTTTTCCCTACCGGGTTCACCGTTTTTTGCAGTTGAGAGCAATATGCAATAGCTCTTGTACTGACCACGACCTATTCGACCGCGCAATTGGTGCAACTGAGATAGACCGAACGTATCGGCATCATTAATGAGCATGACAGTGGCATTGGGTACATCAACCCCTACTTCAACTACAGTTGTTGCCACGAGTATGTGCGTTTCATTTGCGCGAAAAGCGCTCATAACAGCGTCTTTCTCCTCTGGCGACAAGCGCCCATGCAGCAAGCCAATAGGCTCTGTCGGGAAAATCGTTTGCCACTTTTCCAGTTCCGAAGTAGCTGCGGCTTGCGCTCGGGTTTCGCTTTCTTCGATAAGGGGAGCGACAATGTAAATTTGACGCCCGGCCTTCAGTTCCCCCTCCATAAAAGCGATAATACGTTTCATGTGATTGGGGTTACGCAAAGCGGTTACAATCTCGCCGCGATTAGCGGGGAGCTCGTCAATAACGGAGACGTCCAAATCACCATACAGAGTAAGAGTGAGTGTGCGCGGAATAGGAGTCGCGGTCATAACAAGCACATCGGGGTGCTCGCCACTGCTCACAAACTGCTCACGCTGGGCTACACCGAACTTGTGTTGCTCATCAATAACAGCTAAAACCAGATTTCGCGGTCGATTCTTTTTGTAGAGAAGTGCGTGAGTTCCAACCAACAGACGAGGCGTGTTGTCAGCATCTTCCGGATTATCCGGCACATACCCCATATCTTCCGCCCGATCAGCCGTGCGCAAGGACAGGCGCACATCCATATTGCTCAGCAATCTCCGAAAGTTATTGAAATGCTGTTCCGCCAATATCTGAGTAGGGGCAATCATGGCGGCAGTACCACCGCTTTCTACAGCCAAGAGCATGGCGCAAAGTGCCACAAGGGTCTTACCACTGCCGACATCCCCCTGCAATAGGCGGTTCATCTGGCGTGGCGCTTCCATATCTTCCCGAATTTCCTGCACGCAGCGTGCCTGGGCAGCGGTCAACCGGAACGGCAGGCTTGCTAAGAGTTCCTGCAAATAGCCATCAGTTGTAACATTGACTCGACCGGCACGCCCCTGCGCACGGTGACGCCGCCACGCCACACAAAACTGACGTGTAAAACACTCGGCTAAAGCAAAGCGAAGGCGCGCCTTGCGATAATTCTCAGGCTCAGACGGAAAATGCAAATCGGTCAGTGCCTCGCGAAACGGATACGCCGGTGCCACATCGTAGCCGGGTTGTGCCACATACTCAGGCAAACGTTGCAACAATCCCCACACCAAACCACGAAAACGCCTGGCAGCCATCCCCGATATACCACGGTATATGGGAACAATGCGCCCGGTGTGCACAAGTTGCTGCCCGGGCAGTTCATCCGCAAGCGGAGATACACTTCCCCCCATGGCTAGCTCAACCAAGCGCTGACCGGCATCTTCATCTTCCATAACCTCAAAATCGGGATTGGTCATGGTAAGTTTACCGCCATACACCTTCACCTTTCCGTACACGGATAGGTTCATCCCCGTGGCAAGTAACTTAGCCACATACGGCATGTTAAACCAACGTAACAGCAAACGGGCTCCATACGGCTCTCCGTCATCGCCGGCACTAACCTCGTAGTATCGCTTGTACGAAAAACGCCAGCCTGCACCATACACATGAACAAGCAGACTTACAGTCTCACCATCCAGCAAAGCCGATATAGGCTTGGTTACACGCCTATCTTCATAACGGCGAGGCACCCGCAGCAACACATCACCCACCGTATCATATCCGGCGGCAGAGAGCACTTGAAGCTCACGTGCGCTGATATCGGGCTGCCCATTTAGAGCGTCTGTCAGTGCAAGACTCACGGGCTGCGCTGGTACTCAGGTGTGAAACTCAACGGTTTGACACCCCGTTGTTGATACAGCGATAGTAGTAATCCACACGGGAAAGGAACCACCCCCACTTGGGACCCGGACGCCCGTTGGTCATAAGCGGCATGGGACAATTCTTACCAGTCCAGTGGTGGTGCGGTACCACACGGCGCAGATTTATGCCATAGCGCTGCATCAACACAGCGGTCAATTTAGCGGAACGATCCCATGTACGGAAATGATTGTGACCGCGGCTCTCGCACTCGCACATTTCAATACCGATGGAATGCCTGTTACCGGCCTCGGTACCGGCATGCCAACCGGACTCATTGAGCGGCAGGTTTTGCACCACCATGAATTGGTCTACGGTAAAGTGCCAGCTGCGATTGGTAAACGCGCCGCCACAAAGGGCTCGCGAATGCTGCATAGCCGTAGAGGTAGGTGAATGGTTCGCCGTGCTGTGTATGGTAATAAAACTCGGGCGCATGCGGTGGGAACCGCGGCGCTGGCGAGACCGGCGAGGCATCATACGTATCTTAATATTGGCCTCCTTCGCCAGGCGCCCGATGGAACGGGGTATAATCTGCCTAGCCTCCGGCCTGAATTTGAAGGCAGGAGGAGTTCTCAGGTAGGAGTTCTGGCCTTGCTGACAGCCTAACAGGCAAGCCAAGACCAAGGCAAAAAGAGCCACCAATGTTCGATACGCCATGGCGATATTCTGCCATGAGTAAGCACATTTAGCAAGCCCAATTTTCGACTTGCATCAAAAAAAGCATGACATGCCGCAAACACCCCTACCACACACCGAGAAAATTACAATTAATATTTGATTTTCTGAAACTTACACAAACACCCCAAATATGCCTTAATTAAGACTTGCTAAATAATTAGGCCTATGATAGCATGCGCACATGCGCTTTTTTGTCTATACAGCCGTAGTGTGCTTAGTCGGTATTATAACCAGCTGCAGCCGGACAAGCTTGGGCTACCTGAGCGGTAGAAAATACAGCAATCACCGAACTTACGTACCGGCAGTACACACTCAGACACCTATCCCCAAACAGGCAAGAACAGTTTACGGAGAGCGCAGTAATACACTGGTTCCGCCTCGCCCTCTGGCAACCCCTGCAACTACAGCGCCGGCACCGAACTGCGGTGCAGTTTGTGTGATTGACCCCCGCACCGGCAATGTATTGTTCGGGCACAATGAGCACGAGCGGCGACAAGTAGCGAGCACACAAAAAATCGTAACAGCCCTGTGCGCATGCGATGCCGGCGAACTGGACCGCATGATGACCATTACCCGGCAAGACAAGCTCAGCGTAACCCCCATACGCTCCCGACTGAATGTGGGAGAAAGCTACACGCGCGGGGCAATCATGCACGCCATGCTCACAGCCAGTTGCAATGACTTGGCACAAGCATTGGCTCGCGACAGCGCCGGTAGTGTGGAAAAATTCGTAGCACGCATGAACGCCCGTGCCCAGCGTATGCGCATGTACAACACCCACTTTACCAACCCCAGCGGATTACCGGGACCGCAGTATTCAACCGCATACGACATGGCACTGGCAGCCTGCTATGCCTATAGCAACCCGGTTATCAGAGATTTCATTGACGACCGTCAAGTCGTGCTCACCCGCCCCAACGGGCAACAAGTCAACTTCAACAACACCAATAAGTTACTTGCTAAATACAGCTGGGTTCAAGGCATGAAAACCGGCTATACCAACGCAGCCAAGCGCTGCCTTATTTCCTGCGGTTCCGCCAACGGGCGCTCCGTCATCGTAGTTGTGCTGGGCTGCGAAAAAAGACGCATCTGGGCAGAAAGCGAAAAATACCTACGCTGGGCACTGGGAGTATAAAGTTAACTATACTTGGCGGCGTATGTCGCGCAAAAAGGCCCGAACGGGCTTTTTTTGCTTTTCATCGGGACGTAAAAAGTTATAATCGGAACGAGCAGTATGCCAAAAATGCAGAACAGAAAGCGCAAGCGCAAAACCAAGAGACCGGACAACGGTGCTCTGTGGGGATTTCTGTTTCGCAATGACGCGCCCCCCAACGACATGACGCGCGGCACGCTTTACGCCCGCCCGGAAGAAGAAGATTTAGACTATGCACAAAGTTCAGGCCTGCTTGCCGAACTGTGGAACCGCTTCAATTTCTGGTCATCCATAGCAGTTATACTTTTCCTCAGCTTCATTGCGGTGCTGATGTACGGAATTGCGCTCATGTGGCAACCGCAATCGCTTAAAGATATAGCCGGAATCAATGATAAACAGGCAGCAAAAGATCTCAGTGTGCTCATCAGAAATGCAAACGGTGCCATCGTCAGCTTCACCGAAGGTGACTTGAATCGTTACCTGAGAGATACTTGCCGCATGCGCCAGACCGGCATCTTTTCCATCTTTGCGAATGCGCAAAACGTTGCCATACGGGTTCATAATGGGTACGCAGAGCTTATTATAGACCGATTGATAGGTGCAAACATTCACCAGACAACGGCAGTTAATCTCACCTTCCAGCGCCATATCGAACACGGTCGCCCGGTCGTCACGGTGGATTTCCAAGGTGGTCCCAACCTTATGGGCAACATGCCGAGGGGCGGGCAGATTGGTGCTGTGGGTATACCGCAAAAACACATTCAGGTCATGCAGCCCGCACTTAAAACCTTGTTGGAATGCTACCCGGATATCGTGAATGCCACGAAACAATACGGCTATTGCCCCATCTTCGAAAAAGAAAGCCCTGAAAGCGAGGGTCGAATCACTCTCATACCATACACACCTCAATAAATACACTATAACCATGAAAACACGTCACATTATCTTCAGCAGCGTTGTGCTGGGTTGTACTCTCCTGAGCTCCTGCATTTGGCAGCCCATCATTCAGAACTTCACACGTGATCAATATCCCGGTCCGCGCCCTCCCATGGTAATTGCCGATAAAGACGGTTCCCCCGCCAGCAACAAATGGCTCAAGGTAGATGACAATATGTTGCCTCCGTCCACTCACATTATCGGTAGCCTCGAGTATGCAGAAGACGGCCTGCCCTATGGTCTGACTTCTGAGTTCAGCAACGTGGTCATTTCTCCGTACGCACCGCATTACCAGCTCGATTACACCGGTATTGAAGTCGGCTCGAAAGTATGGGATCCCTACACCCGCAAAGCTTTCTACATTAAGCGCACCTACACCTTCAACTGATATAATCAGCCATGAAAGATGAGCACGCTGCTCCAGCCCCCACACTATCTCAAAAGTTGGGGGCAATGGGGTACCGCACCATGAACGCGCTGCTGCGGCTGACGGACATACGCTTGGTAGCATTGTTCGGGCGGGCCATCGGCTATTTGGTATGGATGCTTTCCGCATCCCGCCGCAAAATAGTTGCCCGCAACTTACGCATAGTAGTTGACCCGACCCTCAGGGAAGATAAACTCAGCTCTATGGTAAGGCGCAACATCGTGCGCACGGTCATGAACTTGGCTTGCTCGCTCAAAACCGGTATCATGACCGACCGCGAAATGGCACGTTCCATACAAGTGGTCGGTCGAGATGGGTTCGAAAAAGCCGGGAGCGATGGACGAACAGCCATTTGTGCAGTACCACACGCAGGCAACTGGGAGATTCTGGCACGCACTCGCCCGCTCTTCCCCAAGGTAGAGCACTACGGCTGCATGTACCGCCGCCTGAGTAACCCCTTGCTGGAGAAAATTGTGTACAACACTCGCACCATGTTCGGGTGCGAAATGTTCAGTAAGGAAGACGGCCTGCGTGCCGTCTTCAAGCTTGCTCGCTCAGGCGGTCTGCTGGGTGTGCTTAGTGACCAGTTTACACAAGAGGGGCTCTTTATGCCCTACTTCGGCAAGGTAACAGGCGTGACCCCGCTACCGGCTCTCATTTACAAACGCTGCAAAGGAAAAGGACAACTCTACTCCGTTTTCACGCGTAATATATCACTGGGTAAGTGGGAGGCTATCTTAGACCGCACGATTGACCTGCCCGAGGGGTGCGAGGAAATCGATGAAATAACCATGCAGGTCAATCTGGCCATCGAAAATTGCCAGAAGGAAAACATACTCGATGGGTTCTGGATGCACCACCGCTGGAAGAGCACTTCGGATTTCGCACCCGCAAACACATTCAGCAACGAACTGATTAAGAAGTATGCCACCCTTCCCTTCCGCATACTCATCTGCACGCCGGAGCAATTCGAGGAGGCGGCCATTTTGCTTCCCATCCTGCGCCTACTCAAGCGCAGCCGTATAGATGCCCAACTGACGATAATTTGCCCCGGAGAGCAAAAAGCTTGGTGGCAGCAATTCAGCGAAATTGTTACCCATGTCGTAACAACTGATGATACCACCGTCAAACTGTCCAAGCAATTAGCCGCAGATGAAATCTATAAAGACGGGCCGTTTGACCTGCTCTTCATGTACAGCGAAAACCGCAAAACGATGCGTGAGCTGCAATCACTTATGCCGGTTCACATATCCGGCTTCTGGGAGAATCCCCTCTCCCGTAAATATCGCTTCCGCTCAAGGTATAACATAGTGGCTACGCATCCTCGCACGCGTTTGGAAGACTACCAACAAGGAATTCAACTGGTACACAAACTCACTTCAGACGAGCAGGATTTAGCGCCTATGCCGGCAACGGACGAAGCAGGCACATTTATTGCCCCCTTCTCAACCCTTGGCAGCAGCAACAGCTGGCCCCGGGAAAACTGGGCCGAATTAGTCCGCAGACTGGGCAAGGTAAGCCTACTTGCATTCCCGGCGGATGCCGCCAAAGCAGAAAAGATGGCAACTGAATTGGGCTGCGAGCTCTGCCTGTGCAAGCCCGAAGAAATCGCCACCAAGTTGGGCTCAAACTCCACCCTGTATGCCGTAGACGGCCTATTGCCGGTTCTGGCATCCGCTACCGGTTGCCGCTGCACAGTACTGATGGCTGCCCGCGCAGCAGAGCGTTACCCGCTCAGCATTGGTTCCGGGCACCGTTATGTAAGCAACCACACGCCCTGCCACCCTTGCCATCGCAGCGATTGTGATCAGGCTACCCCCTGCACAAGCGGTATTACAGTAGACGACATGCTGGGAGCATAACTACTTAAAAAATCCCCCCAAAAAAACGCCGTGCCTTAATCAGGCACGGCGTTTTGACATTTAGAAAAGTGGTGCAAATCTCAGGCAAGTCCCTCAAGCACGGACTTCAGAATAGCAAGACCCTCCGCCAGAACATCTTCCGGTACGTTAAGTGCCGGGATAAGTCGCAGAGTATCCGGACCTGCCGGGCATGCAAGCAAACCGGCCTGCAAACACAGGCTGTTTACATAACCGGCGGGAGTGTTACCCTCAGGCACGTTGAAACTGCCGGCCTTCAATCCCACCCCGCGCAACAGACCGTAACCGCGCACCGTTTCAACACAGGGGAGATTCCACCCCTCCACCGTATCTTTTATCAACTTGCCAAGAGCCTTGGCTCGTGCGGAGAGGTTCTGATTAACAATTTCCGTAACAACGGCCAACGAGGTAGCACAGGCTATAGGAGTACCACCAAAGGTCGAGCCATGAGACCCCGGTCCCATAATAGAGGAAAGCTCGGTTCCCTTTTCATCCATCGCGCGATTGCTCACCCAGAAACACCCCATGGGGAAACCACCACCAATGCCTTTGGCACAAGAAACCAAATCGGGCTGCACATCGGGACAAATTGCCTGCCAGCCCATAGGAGCCCCGCAGCGCCCGAAACCGCACTGCACCTCATCGAACATAAGCAGCAAGTCATGTTCGCGGCACAAAGCAGCAGCTCCGCGCATAAACTCCTCCGTTGCAGGATTCACGCCACCCTCACCCTGTATAGCCTCAAACATAACGCCACAAGTAATCGGCGAAATCGCATTTTTCAAGCCCTCCAAATCATTAAAATCCACATATTTGAACCCTACCAAAAGCGGATCGAATTCAACCTGAATCTTAGCTTGTCCGGTAGCGGCCATTGAGCCAAGCGTACGCCCGTGGAAACTCTTATTGAAAGTAATAACTTCGTAACGCGGAGAACCATCCGCAGCAGGGCGACGATGCCCAAAACGGCGAGCCACTTTGATGATGCCGTCGTTACCCTCAGCACCGCTGTTGCAGAAGAAGATACGCCCGGGGATGCCAATCATCTTTTCAACGATAAGGCTGGCCAACTCCTCCTGCTGCGGGATATTGTAAAGATTAGAGCAGTGCATAAGCTGCCCGGCCTGCTTGCAAAGAGCCTGCACCACAGCGGGATGGCAATGCCCTAAACTACAGGTGGCAATACCGGCGCAGAAATCCACATATCGGCGACCTTCCGTGTCGAACAGGTAAGAGCCCTCACCCTTCGCCACCGTTATAGGGGCGCGACCGTATGTCGGAAGTACGTGTTCTTGTATCATAGCAAGTTCAACTCTACCCCCCCTTGCACGCTTTGTCAATAGTAAAGCTTGCGAACTCGCTCAAAATCTGGTAGTATAGCGCGCATGGAGATTACGCTGAATGCACCGCTGGACATGCACCTGCACCTGCGCGATGGTGATATGCTGAAACTAGTAGCCCCGCTCTCTGCCGACTTTGCGGGGGCAGTCATCATGCCCAATCTCGTTCCTCCGGTAACAGATCCGGGAGCGATGCTCGCCTACAGTGAGCGAATAGCCGAGGCCATGGGTGAGCAAGCATTCACCCGCTACATGACCCTTTTCTTCACGGCTCAAAGTGAGCAGCAACTCACCCTGGCAACTCAAACCCCGGGATTTTTCGGCTACAAGCTCTACCCGGCCGGAATTACCACCAACAGCGAAGGCGGCGTTGCTAACCTGGCAGATGCCGACAGCACCCTGTGTATGATGCAGGAAATGGGCATTCCGTTGCTCGTTCACGGCGAAAGCCATGGGTTCGTGATGGATCGCGAACAGGAATTTCTGGCAGTTTACCGAAATCTGGCCACACGCTACCCTCGCCTGCGCATCTGCATGGAGCACATTACCACTTCTGCCGCACTGCAACTGCTCGATGAGTTCGAAAACCTGTGCGCAACAGTCACCCTGCAGCACCTCATCATTACCCTTGATGATGTAGCAGGTGGAGCTCTGCAACCACACCTCTTCTGCAAACCCATTGCCAAACGCCCCGGCGACCGGGACGCCCTGTTGCAGGCAGCACTGAATGCCCATCCCCGCCTGATGTTCGGCAGCGACTCAGCACCGCACCCCCGCTGCCGCAAGGAGTCCTGTGGCTGTGCGGCAGGCGTATTTACTGCACCATTAGCGCTGCCCCGCCTCGCAGCTCTTTTTGCTGAGCACGGAGCCCTCGATAAATTGCAGGATTTCGTGAGCGGCAATGCGTGCCGCATCTACAACCTTACCCCGGAGCAAAAGAAAGTCACGCTGCATGATACCCCCATGCAGGTTCCCGCCGTCTATCGTAGCTACGGACAGCAGGTAGTACCCATGTACGCCGGAGAACAACTGAGCTGGAGCGTGAAGCACTAATGCAACCCGCCTCCATACCCTCGGCAGATGATTTGCTAGCCCTCTTGGCCGAAATTGCGGCCATGCACATGCCCTATGGTATGTATGGCCCCGCAAATTATCCCCCCGATGGCTGCCCGCTCATGGATTTACCTACCGAATATCTGGACTGGTTTTGGCAGCGAGGTTGGCCGAAAGGCAAACTCGGCCGACTTATGGAACAAACATTGCTCATAAAAAACAGCGGCCTGGACTCCCTCTTCGAGCCTTTCCGAAAGGCTGCCGGAGGTCGCCGCAAATTCCCACGAAAACGATGAACAAACTCAAATCCATCATTCTTGCCGCACGGCCGAAAACCCTCCCCGCCGGGATTGTCGCGGTGTGGGCCGGCTGCCTGATAGTGTACAAATTCCAACAAACCGGTGCTTTTGCCGGTGTACAACTCAACTGGTGGCTGGCTGCGTTCACTGTATTGAGTGCCATGTGCATACAAATTGCCTGCAACTTTTTCAACGACTCTATTGACGCAGACAAACATGCCGACACCGCCCGCAGACAAGGCCCGCGCCGAATTACAGCCAGCGGCGACATGAGCTCGCGAAGCGTTAAAATATGGGGCTGCCTCTTCTTAGCCGCAGCTGCCGGTTTTTCCCTGCCGCTCATATTAGCCCAAGGCTGGCCCATACTGGCAATAGGCATACCCAGCATGCTCTGCGCCTATTGCTATACAGGTGGACCTTGGCCACTGGCCTACAAAGGACTGGGCGAACTTTTCGTACTACTGTTCTTCGGCTTGGTTGCCGTGTGCGGCACCGTATTCGTCCAAATAGGTTGGCAGCCGGCATACCTTCCCATCTATGCCGGAGCATTCATACTGGGCATACAATGCGGACTGCTCTCATGCCTGTTAATCGAGATTAACAACATACGCGACCGAGTGGAAGACTCAGGAACCGGCAAACGAACCCTCGCTGTACGATTGGGGGACAAACGCGCCCGCGGATTGGCCATGGCCTTCCTGGTGGCTCCCTACGCCACCCTCAAACAGACGGCGTTTTTCCTGCCCAATGTAGGTTGGAACCTCTGTTGGCTGGCAACTATTATCGTGGGAGGCATCATCATGCTGAAACTTACCCGCACGCCGGCGAACAAGAAAATGAACGTACTTCTGGGACTTTCCTCACTGCATCTCATACTGTTCCTACTGGCGCTCACTTTGGGAGCCCGGTAATATAATTCAACTCCGGCCCATCATCATGAAACTCCGTCACATCATCAGCATGCTGTTAATAATACCGGGAGCGCTCACCCCGGCAATAGCGGCTCCTACCACTCACACCCAAGCCATCACAACGGAAGACATCAAACAAATATTGACCAAGGGCTCGGCGGAAGCACTCAAAAAACTCATCACAAACGGAATAGACCCCAACACTCGCGTAGACAATGAAATACCGCTACTGGTAATGGCAGCCTACACCAAGCGACTGGAAATGGTCTATACATTGCTGGAAAGCGGAGCCAATCCCAATGCAGCCCAGGCTCCGGGTATTACTGCACTCTCGGTGGCAGCGGCCACTAACAATACCCACATGCTCGACCTGCTCATCAAGCATGGTGCCAACATCAACCACCAAGCCGATCTGGGAGACAGCATACTTATGCTTGCATGCTCTCAAAATGCCCTCGATGCCGTACAGCTGTTGCTGGCAATGAAAGCCGACCCTAACCTAGCCGACAACAAGGGAATCACACCACTCATTTACAGCATAGCCCGCAGCAACGAACCCGAGGTATTATGCTGCATGCTACTAGAACACGGTGCCGACCCGAACGCCAGAATGTTCGATGGCTCCACAGCCCTGATGGTTGCAGCAATGAACAACGATATCAACTGTGCTCAACTCTTACTCTCACACGGCGCCGATGTAGAAGTGCAAGATGCAGGGGCAAACACAGCTCTCGATTTTGCCAAAAGCCCCGAAATGCGCCAACTGCTGTTAAGTGCCGACAAAAATGACTGAAACGGAGCTTACCTCAACCCTTCATGAACTTGCAGACGCAAAATACAGGAACTTTGCAGCATCTCTGATTCCCGGAGAAAATGACTTACTTGGTGTACGCCTGCCGGATTTGCGCAAACTGGCGAAAAAAGCCGCCGATGACAACTGGCAGGTACTCTTCAGCAAATTGAAGACAGAATCCACCATGGAATTAGTCATGCTGCGAGGAATGCTACCCGGATACGCCAAAAACGCGACACTTAACGAACGCTTGGCCGCGCTGACCGACTTTATTCCGGGCATCCGCAACTGGAGTATATGCGATTCATGTTGCGCTACATACCGATTTGCGCAGGAGCACCGTACCGAAGTACTCGATTTCATTCGCCCCTACCTGATTTCTACGCGTGAATTCGAAGCAAGATTCGGCGTGGTCATGCTCCTCAATCACTATTTACCATCGGTTGAATTCAACACCGTTATAACAAAACTGCTTCCACAAGTCACATGCAGCGCACACTACGCACAAATGGGTGTAGCTTGGTGCGCCTGCGATTTTTGCCTGCGCAACCCCGAATCTGCCAAAAAATTACTCCGCAATCTATCCCCAGCGCAGCAACTCCTTACACTCCGTAAATTAAGAGAATCCAAACATTCGGCCGCCAGGCAGATTCTTATTTCTTACAGTAATTCTTAATCTTTCAGTTATAATCGCTCCCGTAGTATAGACAAGTAACAAAACACCGCGACAGCCAAAGCATATTTCAGCTTGACAAACCATGCAAAAAAAGCTAGCATAAAGCCATGCAACAAGAATACTCAACTCAAGTTCAAATGATGCAGGAGCAACTCGCAGCTCTTGCAAAAGCCTACCTCAACAAGGTATACGGGTGGATGGCTCTTTCCATGCTTGTAACAGCCGGTTCGGCCATATTCGCCATGCAGTCTGACCAAATCCTCACATGGAGTCAAAACAACCAACTCTGGCTCCTGCTGGGCACATTCGGCATCATCCTCATTATGGCATTCTGCCGCGCCTCACTCACAGCCGGAGCTCTTTCCGTGCTCTTCATCACCTTTTCCGCCTTGGAGGGCTTGGCACTCGGGCCCATCCTCTGCATGTATACAACTCAATCCCTCGGGCTTACATTCGCCTGCACAGCCGGTATGTTCGGAGCCATGGCGCTCTACGGTGCTGTAACAAAGCGTAACCTCAGCGGCATGGGTCGTACGCTCATGATGCTGCTTTTCGGCTTAATTATTGCCGGCATTGCTAATATCTTCTTCGGTAGCAGCACAGCCGACCTCGTCATCTCCGGCATCGGTGTCGTCGTGTTTGCTCTTTTCACTGCGTACGACACACAGCGATTGCTGGCAGAAGGTGCATACCTTGTCGATACCGACGCCCGCAGCAAGGGGGCAATCATGGGGGCTGTACAGCTCTACCTCGATTTCCTCAACCTCTTCCTCTACCTGCTGCGTTTCTTGGGTGCAGCCCGCGATTAAGCAGCCATGGACATCCTGCAGAAAATTACTGAGGAAGCGATTAGAGTGGCGCATGCCATTCTGGCTCCGCTTGGCTACGACTACAGCCTGAGCACCGAACCCACAGCCGATGAACCCAATGGGGTCACTCTTATGATTTCAGGAGCAGACGCCCGCTACATCATCGGCGACGAGGGGGATAAGCTCGATGACCTGCAATACCTCGTTAATCGACTGGTTCAGGCCGGTTGGGAAGATGCCCCCCGTATACGTGTGGACTGCGACCACTACCGAGAGCGCGCGGAAAACAAACTGTTACGCCGCGCACGCTCCCGAGCAGAACGAGTACTTCAGAGCGGGCGCCCCCTGATGATGGAAAAGCTCAATGCCTACCAACGCCGATTGGTACACAATGAGCTGGCAAAAATTCCCGGCATTCATACAGAATCGGAAGACACGGATTCCCGCTTCAAGCGCATCACCATCAGCCGAGCCTAAGCTCGCCCATGCGATTATTACTCATCAGCATCTTATACTCAGCAGCCGCAGTGCTTATCCCGCCTGCGGCTGCGGAAGTTTATACCGTCTACACCGCTCAGGGCAAAAATAGCACTGAACTTCAGCGACATGTCCGCAAACTGTTGCCCGCTACGGCAGATAACCAACCGGAGTGCCAATTTGTTGAACTGCGGAAAGACTGCCCCGACCTACAGCAAGCGGAAGCACAAGCCACAGCCATAGCAGCCGGGGTAACTCACCTGCCCTGCTTGGTGATAGCCGATACCGACGGCCCGTACGCAACCCTATTGTTGCGCGGCCTCACCCGCAAAGCAGTCGAACAGGCAGTCGCTCAGCCGAATAAGGAACATCAGCAAGCAGAAAGACAACAGCGTGTTTTTGATGCGCAGCTCTACCTGTTATTTGCACGATGTGCCATGGAGGAAGCGACGGACGAACACCTCAGCGAACTGATACAGGAAAGCCGTCAACTGCTCAGCCACGAGCTCTGCACCAATGAGCTACAACAACTTATCGGTTTACGTTGTCTCTACCCTTTGCTCATGAAGCAATACGCAATCGGCCACACCGGGGCTCACACTCCGGAAACCGAAGCAAAACTACTGGAAGCTATTGCAGCACTTGAAGAAGCTCGCGATATCAACCCCAACAGCACATTAGGGAAGCGCGCGCATGACGAGCGACACCGCTTGCGCATGGCTCGCCGAGAAGCCCGAAAATACGAATAACCAATCAGTGGTGTACCCTGCGGCAGCCCATAAAAATCCGATTATCACATCATGAGTTCCACCGCTCGCATAGAATATCCCTACGGTAGCATCGAATGGAGCAACGGTCGCGCCACTATCACCCACCGGGAAACCGGCACCATACACAGCGCCTACCTCACGGATTACCAATCGCGAACCGGGTATCCACGCGAAAACCTGTCCGGTGAATACGCGCTTCAACTGCTCTTTGCAGATGGCAGCATGGGATTTAACCCCCTACTCAGCAGTTACAGCTGCGAGTCTAATAAACTCATTATCAATCTTGCGGACCCTCGCCACCCGGGCATCGCCTTACAACTGCAACTGCAACTGCACGAAGAAGGCGTATTTACCCAGCAAGCCGGTATCAAAAACGGCACAAACGGCAAACTGCAATTGCTGCGTGCCTACTCTGCAACCGCTTGCTTAAACGCCCCCGGGTACTACTGCACCACATTCCGCGGCGTATGGGCCGGGGAGCATATCATGCAGCAACAGGAGGTCATGCGGGGGAACACTATCTGCGCCACAGCCTGTACCGGCATCAAGGCAGCGCAAGAAGGAACCCCCGGGCTGATTGTCTCAACTCATGCTCCTGTACAGGAAGAAAGCGGGCATTGCCTGCTGGCGGCTCTGGCATGGAGCGGCAACTACATGCTTTCATTCACCCACAATGCACAGGGGCAAGGCTTACTGGGACTTGGGCATGATTTTGCTCAAGCTCCATACACCATGGCTCCCGGGCAAACGCTGGAACTACCACAGGCTGTACTGCTCAATAGCCGAAATGGTAAGGGCGAGGCAAGCAGACGGCTCCACCGTTACCTGCGCCGCTGCGTCATACCTCGCGGTCAGCAAACACGTGACTGCCTGCTGAACAGCTGGGAAGGCGTGCACTTCGACGTAAGTGAATCCACCCTGCAATCCATGATGCAGCTCACGGCAGACCTCGGCATCGAAATGTTTGTGCTCGATGACGGCTGGTTCGGCAAACGTAAGGATGATACAAGCTCTTTAGGCGACTGGTACCCCGATACCGACAAACTCCCCCATGGCTTATGCCCGCTCACAGAATTCGCAGCCGCACGGGGACTTAAGTTCGGACTGTGGGTTGAGCCCGAAATGATTTGCCCGGATAGCGAACTCTATCGCCAACACGCAAGCTATGCGCTAACACTGCCGGAGCTGCCCCCGACGGAGCAACGCCGTCAATTAGTGCTTAATCTGTCACGGCCCGAGGTAGCAGACTACATATTGAGCACTATCAGCGCGCTGCTAAGCGCCAATCCCGGCATTGCATATATTAAATGGGACTGCAATCGCATGATGACTGATGTGCCGCACCCGAACATCTATTTTGATTACATTACGGCATATTACCGAATCATGCGCGAATTAAGGAACCGCCACCCGCATGTGGTGTTCCAATGCTGCTCCGCCGGTGGCGGTCGTATGGACTTGGGTGCAGCGCAATATCACGAAGAATTCTGGCTGAGCGATAACACGGATGCCTTTGACCGTCTGCGCATGCAGTGGAGTGCCGGCCACTTCTTCCCCGCCAATGCCGTCGGTGCCCATGTAACGGCCAGCCCCAACCTCTACACCGGCCGAACTACTTCACTCAAGTTCCGTTTCGACGTCGCTCTGGCCGGTCGATTAGGGTTCGAGCTGGATCCTCGCAGCCTTAGTGATGACGAAAAAGCAGAGATTCGAACCCGCTTGGCTCTCGCGAAAGAATTACGCCCCTTGGTTCAGCTTGGGGATTTGTACCGTCTGGTAAGTCCCTACGAGGGGCCGGACTGCGCCCTGCTCTACACCGATGGCCAACAAGCCCTGCTGTTGGCCTATACTACTGAGCGAGCTTTCACCAACCAACACACCGTCATCCCCCTTCGCGGGCTCCGCCCCGATGGGCGCTATCGAATCGAAGAATTACTTCCCGATACCCCACGCCAGCTTTGCCCGCTGTCAGACAGCATATTAAGCGGAGCCGAGCTCATGAGTACCGGCCTGCCCGTGCATTGGACCCGCCCGTTGCAATCCCTCTGCATACGCCTACAATCTACCTTTTGATTTAGGACTTGCATTCCACCCCATACAAGTATAAAATAGCCGCCATGGAAGCCACCACCACTTACCGCGCATGGGCTGAAATAGACACCGATGCCATGATTCACAACCTCAACGTTGTGCGTAGGGTCATGCCGGAGCATAGCCGCATGCCCATTGTGAAGGCGGAAGCCTACGGGCACGGTATCGAAGGTGTGGTAAAAGCACTCGATGATGAAGATATCACCTTCTTCGGCGTAGCCACTCCCTCCGAGGCGGCGCGAGTGCAAGCCGCCGGCTGCAAAGTACGCCCCTTCATACTGGGTCCCTGTTTCCCCACTGAGCGCGAAGCCATTGTGCAGCACAGCTGGCGAGCCGCCCTGTCAAGCGTGGAGGAGGCAGAGCACTTCAACGCACTCGGGCGCCTTTATAATAAAAAGGTTAACCTGCATATCAACGTCGACACCGGCATGGGACGAGCCGGTGTGTTACCGCATGAAATTCCCGGCTTGGGTGACAAGCTCAAGCAATTTGAATATCTTAACATAGAGGGTATTTACTCTCACCTTTCTGCGGCATCGCAAGATATCACATTCACTCACAGCCAAATCCGCATCTACGAGGCAGCAGTCAGGGAACTTTCCCTCAGCCTGGAGCTACCGTACCGCCACCTGTGCAGCAGTGCAGCCGTATTCAACTACAAGGTACCCTGCACCAACATGGTTCGTCTGGGACGAATTCTCTACGGTTTTTCGCCCATGCCCTCGCCATACAACAAAGAGCTGCGCAATACACTCACCCTCAAGAGCCGCGTAACTCTACTGCGCACACTGCCCGATAAACACGGTGTATCATACGACCACACCTATATCACCAACGGTCCCACAAAGGTGGCTACTATCGGCATCGGCTTCGGCGACGGCTACCTGCACTACCTCTCCAACACAGGCGCACGCGTTTACCTCAATGGCCACTACTGCCCGGTTCTCGGCCGTATCACCATGGATCAAATTATGGTCGATGTCACACACGTCGAAAACGTACACCCCGGCGATGTGGCCGAGATACTCGGCCCGAATGTGCCGTGGGAAGAGCTGACAGCTCGCGCCAAGACCATACCGAGCAACATTATCTGCTCCATCTCCTCACGAGTGCCCCGCGTCTACCTGCATAAAAACAGCATTTAAGGCCGCAAACCCTCAGCAAAGCGAATAAAGGATTCATCGAGAATTGAGCAAGCTCTCTCAACCCCGAAGAATTCCCCCACTTCCGTCACTTTGTTTTGCAGGGTCTTATACGTTCGGAAAAAGTTTTGAATTTCCTGCAAGTAATGCGGCGGCAAATCCTCAAGTTTGTTGATATGGTCGTATCGCGGGTCGCCGACATTGACTGCGAGTATCTTAACATCAGGCTCACCGCAGTCTATCATATCCATCCCGCCGATAATACGACAATCCACATAACAACCGGGGAATGTGGGTGCTGAGGTGAAAACCAGAATATCCAACGGATCGCCGTCCAAATACACCGTATTTTCCACAAAACCGTACTCCGCCGGGTAGTACACGGAGGAATACAACACGCGGTCAAGTTTAATACGCCCCGTTTTTTCATCCACCTCATACTTATTTCGACTTCCCATGGGAATTTCGATTCTGGCTTCAACGACTCTCATAATTCTGCATGCTATCAACAATCGGTACTAAAGTCAAGCAGGAAGCTCACAACTACCGAGCAAAACAAATAGCAGCGGGTAGTTAATTACAAATCATTCCAATCAGCAGCAGCACAGCAGCCGTAATGCTCATGAGCCCAAAGTCGGCGAGCCATGCTGCCGGGGGATGAAAGACCGAGCAAAAAGCGCCGACGTTGAGAATCTCGGGCAAACTCAGGCAATTCGGTAGCTGGTGGCGGCAATGGGCTCTGCGAAGGCTGCGGAATATCTGTCGGCAAAGAGTGCAAACAAACGGCACAATGCCCGCAAGCTGCTCGCGAGCTACCGGTAAAGTACTGCTCCAATGCAGCATTCAGACACCCGACTTCACCACGAAGCATAGCATGCAATAGCCCCAAGCGCTCCAGTTCGGCGGCTGTTCTGCGGGCATAGGCTTCGCTCAATTCGGCGGCCACGCATCGGGCGTCCGCCGAGCCTCGGCCGCGCAGGTAAAGAGCCTGCTGTCGCAAGGTAAGTTTCCATTCACCGGCGGCCTCGCATTCGCGCAGCTGGGTCATAGCCTCAGCATACGAGCAATCCCACGCCTCGGCCGCCGACTCCACCTCCCCCTCGCGGTTTTTGTCCAGCCAACGCAAACGTGCAATTTCCGCAGATGTTCGCCCATCGGTAATCGTGCTGATGGGAAATAACGGTTTAACCTTGTAAAACTTATAACCCACAGCCTCAAGCTGCACGCTCTCAGCCGCCTGCAACAATTCCAGCGCACGAGCAGCCACATCGTCAGGCACATCGCAGCCGGTCCCCAGTTCCCACAGGGAAACAGCACGTCCCCCCACCGGCAACAACATGCGCACCGCTCGCAATACGCCCTCAGTATCCGGCTCAGCCGCATATACCCTATTGCGGGCGTCTCGCACATCCGCCCCATGCAGTAACACCAGCGAGGTGCTGGGCTTTCCGTCTCGGCCGGCGCGCCCACTCTCCTGCAAATAAGCCTCCGGCGAACCGGGTATGTTCACATGCACCACCGCGCGCACATCGGGCTTGTCAACTCCCATGCCAAAGGCAATAGTAGCCACCAAAACATCTTTTTCGTTATTCAGAAAAGCATCCTGCAACTGCTCTCGCAATTCAGCCCCTAGCCCGGCATGGTAACAGGCAGCCCGCAAGCCGGCAGACTGCAAAGTAGCCGCCAACTCTTCCGTTCCCTTGCGGGTACGGGCATAAACGATAGCGGGTCGATGGTGCGGCTGTTGCAAAAAATCCACCAGAAATCCAGCCTGATTCTCAGGGGCCGCCACCTGACGTGAGATATTCGGTCGGTAGGGCGAGTGCTCCACCACATGCCCCGGTTCAATGGAAAAAGCGCGGCACAAATCTGCCTGCACGCGTTTTGTTGCGGTGGCTGTCAGTGCCATGACGCTGCGAAATCCGCGAGCCTTACACCAGCCCGGAAGTTTGAGATAATCCGGCCGAAAACTATGCCCCCATTCAGAAACACAGTGAGCCTCATCCACCACAAACAACTTCAAATCAGCAACTTGCAGAGCTGCTAAAAAAGTAGGGCTTTCCATTGATTCGGGGGCCACAAAAAGCAAACGAATCTTACCGGCAGCCACATTTGCCAGCAGGTCGGCGCGTTCAGCCTCCGTCAAAGTAGAATCGAAACGCGCCGCTGCAATCCCCCTGCGCAACAAGGACTGCACCTGGTCCCGCATCAGCGCAATCAGCGGACTCACCACCACCGAAGTTCCCCCCAGCAACAAAGCTGCAGCTTGGTAGCACAGGCTCTTGCCATGCCCGGTCGGCATCACCCCCAGAGCATTCTCCCCGGCCAAAGCCAGCTCAATGAGCCGCCCCTGCCCCTCGCGCAACTCAGGCACGCCGAAGGTGTGCAATATCTGCTGTAGTTGATTTTCCTGCATGTACCGCCACTATCTTGCCGCAAAGCCGTCATTTCGTCAACCCATTTGTCTTGCATTTTGCTGTATTATGTGCTACAACGCCCGGCGCCATGATTATCGACACACACTGCCACCTCATTTCGGAAAAATACGGAGATATGGAGACCCTGCGCGAGGAATCGCTCGCCTTGGGAGTGGGGCATTGTGTAACGCAAGGTACCTCAAGCTATGACTGGGAGCCGCAACTTGCCCTTGCAGCCCGCATGCCTGATTTCGTGTCGAGCTGTCTGGCCGTCCACCCTTCCGAAGTTCACACCGTGAGCGACGAGCAGTTTGAACACATGGCAGAGCTCTGCCGCAAGCACCCCCAGGCTGCTATCGGTGAAACCGGGCTCGATTATTTCTGGGATGCAGCTGAGGGCTGGACAGAAGACAGCTACCGCGCCCGCCAACGCTACCTGCTGGAGCGGCATTTCGAGCTCGCACAGGAGCTGGGACTCAATATCTCGCTGCACACTCGCGATAAAGTAGGTCTGGCCAGCTTTGAGGATGCCTTTGCCATTGCCCGCAATTTCCCGAAGGTTCGCCCGGTGTTCCACTGTTTCATTGGCGACGGCGCACAGGCCGAGCGTATTTTCAGCGAATTGGATGGGCTTATCTCTTTCACCGGCATATTGACATTCAACAAGTCGGAGCATGTACAGGCTGTTGCCACATGGTGCCCGGCCGACCGATTCATGGTCGAGACGGACTCCCCCTTCCTTTCCCCGGCACCTCACCGCGGTAAGGTCAACATCCCCGGTCGCACCAAGTTTGTGGTCGACAAAATCGCCGAGCTGCGCGGTGTAACGCCCGAAGAAGTCGCCGCCTGCACCACGGCCAATGCCTGCCGATTCTTCCGCCTTCCCGCCCATCTCAATCACTGAAAAACATGTTCAAGTCCAGACTACCCGCGCACCTCTGCGGTCTGACAGTCTGACTATTAAACAGTTGTTACTTCAATTCCACCGGTGTACTGCCGGATAAGGGGCAGTACGAAGCCACAGCCACAACGGCCGACTTAGCCCCCCATCCCGCACCGCTGGTCTACACTGACGGCACGGAATATTACATCGAGCTGCCCCGGGTACAGCGCCAATCCGACACCGCACCGGAACTGCGGGCACGATTATGCCGGCAGTTACCATCACCGCCGAATCAATCAGCGCGCCTCATCCCCATCTTGGCGGGGGGTGGATACCCTACGAGGCGGGTAAAACCACCCCAAATTTAACGCTGTAAATCACCTCTTATTCTCCGCCCGCTGCAGCACGGATAAGAGAGGCGCACTCGTGGTACCCCTGTTCTTCTGCTAATTGAAGCGCAGTTTTCCCGGCTCGATTGGTCAGGGACACGTCTATGCCGGGGAATTTCAGCAACAAGCCTACACACTCAACATTGTTCAGTAACACAGCTTGCATAAGGGGCGTAACCATGTAGCGATTGCTCTTATTGACATCAATCCCGGCAGCCGTTGACAAAGCCTGCACACACTCGATGTGCTCCTTAGCAACGGCCCAGAGGAGCGGGGTATTCCCAACTACTCCATCGGCACAGTTTACCTCGATATTCGGAACGGAAATCAGGAGCTTCACACAAGCAGTATGGCCTCCCTGCACAGCCAGGAACAAAGGAGAGCCTACATATTCTCGAGTTGCATTGACATCAGCACCGGCCCGAATAAGCTGCTCCACATCCTGAGCATTACCGCTCTGGGCGGCATTGAACAGCGCGGTCGTTGCCTGGGCCGATGTGAGAGCCACAACAGAGGTGGATGTTCCGGAGAATGCCCTAATCAGTTGAGCACACTCGTTCTTCCCCTCCTGCTCTGCCAGTTGAAGCGCCGTAAATCCTTGGCTGTCAGTTATGGTGACATCAAGCCCCGGAGCAGCCAGAAGCGCCTCAAGACATGCGGTCTGCCCGGACATAGCAGCACAGTGAAGCGCTGTACGGCCAAAGCCATCCATGCGGTTCACATCAATTCCCTCGGCAGCCAACAGCAGGTGGGCACATTCAAGGTACCCATTTGAAACAGCACCATGGAGAGCCGTATGGCCCAAAGCACCAGTTTTGTTGATTTGAATACCGGGTACATTCAGCAGCAATCGAATACACTCGGTCTTACCGGTGAGGGCAGCCCATACCAAAGCCGTCACACCCCCACTATTAACCAGATTAACATCAATTCCGGGAGCTTGCAGCAGTAGCCGCACACACTCAATATTCCCCTCGGCTATCGCAACGATAAGAGGTGTTGCTCCCTTGGCCTGCGAGACATTAACATCAGCGCCTTCAGCTATCAGCTTACGCAACATTTCCACATCACCTTTTCTGATGACCTCCAATATCGAAGCCCCGCCTTGGGAAGACTTCAAAAAGTGGCGTATAAGTTGAGCACACTCACTCTTCCGCATTCTCATAGCCATCGCCAAAGGTGTCTCATTTTGTTTGTTAAGACACTGTGCATTTATCCCGGGGGAAGTCAGCAAGAGACGCACACACCCGGTGCGCCCCAACTCAACAGCGCGATGAAGAGCTGTACAACCGTCCGCATCTGTTTGGTTCACTTTCGCAGCGGCAGAAGCAAGCAATTTCTCCAAATCATCCACTTTATTTCTCATAACCGCAAGATGAAGTGGTGGGAAAGAGCTAACATCAATCCCGGGAGCTGACAACAATGAGCACAAGGCTTGCTCATTCCTGTACTTAAGCGCCAGATCGAGGGGAGACTCACCTAACTGGTTCTTTTTATTCACATCAATCCCGGGTGTGGAGAGCAGCACGTTCACACAACTCTGATGACGTCCAAGCACCGCACATGCAAGAAGCGTATCGCCCCCTACCTTCTTATCTGCTGCAGCGTTGGGGTCCGTACCGGGTAACATCAGCCAAGCTCGTAACAACGTTTCCTTTCCATTACCGGCGGCCTTCACCCCCACACTGTCAGTAGTAAACCACCCCCCGCCTAACAGCAAAGTTGCCGAACATGCCAATATGAGGATAGTGATTTTCTTACACCTACCATTTCTTGCCTTTGAAGCTGTCATAATATCATCTGTAAATAAGTTATATGAGATAAAAATCAGAGATTCATTTTACCGGGATTGAGTATACCCTGCGGGTCAAGGGCTGATTTGATGATGCGATGAACATCAAACGCGACGTCGCCGATGGCCTGCGGGAACCAGGGGCTCTTGGCAATGCCGATACCATGTTCGCCGGTAATGCTGCCGCCGTGTGCCATCACCCAATCAAAAAGGCGATTAACGAGAACATCCGCAGGTTCGCGAATATCGCGACCTGCTTCATCTTTCAGCACCATAATGTTGGTGTGAATATTACCATCCCCCGAATGCCCGAAACAAGCAACCGGAATGCCGGTCTCTCGCTCCATAGACGCACAGAACTCCACCAGAGCCACCAACTGCGAACGGGGAATAACCACATCTTCGTTCAATTTAGTGAGCCCGGTGGCTTTCAGGCTGTATGAAAACTCACGGCGCAGTTGCCAAATAGCCTCCACGTCCTCCTCGGTAGTAGCCGTCACCACCTCCGTAGCACCGGTGGCTCGCAACACCGCTGCGATGGATTGCAATTCTGCCGCCACAGCATCGGCCTGACCATCAATTTCAATAATGATATGCCCCTGAGCATCCTCCGGCAGTACACCGGGGCCCAGATAATTTCTCGCAGCTCGCAGCGTGAAAGAATCCGTAATTTCAATAGCTGCCGGCAAGTGCCCGGCTTGCAGCACATTTTGCACCGCCGCCGCAGCCAGCGCAAACTGCGGGAACCCTGCATGCAGGGCTGCACGCGCAGGCGGTGCCGGTATAATACGCAGCGTGGCCTGAGTAACAATACCCAGCATACCCTCACTGCCACAGAACAACCCCACCAAATCGAAACCTTGCTTGTTCTTATGAGTACGACCGCCACAGGTCATCACCCTACCATCGGGCAATACAACCTCCAGCCCCAGCACATAAGCGCGGGTCACACCATATTTCAGGCAGCGGGGGCCGCCGGCATTCGTGGCAATATTGCCGCCGATGCTCGATTCCTTACGCGAAGCGGGGTCCGGCGGGTAAAACCACCCCAACTCCGCACAAGCCTGTTGAAGCTCAGCCGTTAACACACCGGCCTGCACCACAGCCACACCGTCAGCGGGATTGACCTCCACAATACGCCGCATATTGGCTACCGAGATAACCAGCCCGCCTTTTACCGGCACACAGCCCCCCACATAACCCACACCGGCACCGCGCGGGGTAACAGGAACACCATGCTCGGCGGCATATTTCATAGCGATTGCCACATGCTGAGTTTCCGTAGCCAGCACGACAGCCTCCGGCATGGCGGCGGCATGCCATTTATCACCGGCGTGTGCAGCCAGCACATCAGGAGCCGTGCTCACACACTCCCCCAGCAGTTCCTTCAAACCATCTACCCAATCTTTCATAGTCCGGCTTCCAATCACAATTACTCCTTATCAGTACCCCAGCGGCGGTGCAGCCATTTCTCAGCCGGCGAAAAGAGAATCTTATCCGCCAACAAGCCCACCAGAATAATGATAAACATGATACCGATAACCTGGTACATGCGCTGCAATTCACGCCCATAGTGCAGATACTGGCCTATACCGAAACCGGAAACCACGGCCACATAAATCTCGGCAGCCATCAGAGAACGCCAAGCGAAAGCCCAGCCCTGCTTCATGCCGCTCACCACAAAAGGAGCCGATGCCGGCAAGGTGACAGATACCAAGGTGCGCAAGGGAGAAGCACCCATGGTGCGGGCGGCTCGGGCATATATGGGCGGTACGTTCTTCATGCCATTCTGGGTCGAAAGCAGCACACTCCACAGCGTACCCATAATGACCACAAACAACAAAGCAGCCTCCGTCTGGCCAAACCAAATGCAAGCCAACGGCACCCAGCACACGCTCGGCAATGCCTGAAGCCCGAGCGCCAATACCCCCAGCGTGTCGCTCGCCCATTTGAAGCGGGCTGCAACCATGCCCAGCGGTACCCCCAGCACCAAGCCAATGGCATAACCTATGAGCAAACGGCGCAGTGTAATAAGCATGGAGAGCGGAATTTTTCCGTTCAGCGTATTATCCCACAAATACTGCCCGACTATAGAGGGCGGCGGCAGCACATAGGGCGACCACAGCGGCTCTTCCGGGCCAATCCCCAGCCACAGCAAATCCCCGGTCAGCGCAGCCCATACTCCTATGAGCAGCAAGAAGAATATAACGGTATGAAGTGCTCGTTTCATGCTATTTTAATGAGTTATATATCAATCGGATTCAGCGGCATTCTGGTACCCCTTCAACGAGGACGTAATCTGCTGCGACAGGTCAGCCAAGTCGTGGTTATTGATATTGCGCGGGCGCGGCAGCTCTATGGGGAACTTCTCGCGCACTCTACCGGGGTGCGGCGAAAAGAGCACCACGCGGCTCCCCAGGCAAACGGCCTCGCGCACGTTGTGTGTTACAAACACAATGGTTTTCTTGCGCTTGGCCCAAATATCCTGAATATCGCCGTAAAGTTGCTCGCGGGTCATGGCATCGAGCGCGGAAAACGGCTCATCCATCAGCAAAATCTTGGGGTTGGGAGCCAAGGAGCGTGCGAGAGCCACGCGTTGGCGCATGCCGCCCGACAGCTCGTGTATGCTGGAATGGGCAAACTTATCCATCTTCACCAAGAAGAGGTAGTATTTTGCCACCTCCAAGCGCTCTTTATTGTTGAGGTTTGGCTTCTGCCGCAGCCCGAACATCACGTTACCAATGACATCCAGCCACGGGAAGAGGGCGTGCTCCTGAAACATCATCATACGGTCTCGCCCCGGACCGAGAATCGGCACGCCGTCAATAAGCGCCAAACCGCTGTCCGGCTTTTCAAGACCGGCTATGATATTGAGCAGGGTCGATTTACCGCAGCCACTGGGACCGACAAAACAAACGAACTCGCCCTCGTTGATGGTGAGCGAAACGTCATCGAGCGCGCGCACCGTGCCGGACTTCGTCTTAAAGTCCTTGCACACATGCTCGATAGTGAGTTTAGCCGTTGGGTACTCGTGTATCTCCTGTTCGAGTTTTTTCATATCATCAGTTCTGTTCAGCCTTGTAAATCAAATCATCGAGAGCCGGCACGCGGTCAAGCAACCCGCATTCCTGCGCATCCGTCACAAACTGCTGCAAGCCCGGCAAGTCTATATCCACCGTGAGTTTCAGGCGCTTCCAAGCACTGCGCACCAGTTCAGGGTCAAAAGGAGCCTGTGTCAATTCGGACAATTCGTCTACCACGTGTTGTTGAGCCTCTTGCGGGTGGTCTATAATCCACTGCGTCAAATCACGATGCGCCTGCAAGATGGTAGCCGCCTCGTTCGGGTGCTTGCGCAGCCAGCCCACCCGAGCCGTCAGCACGGTGGTTACGACGTCCGGTTCTTCGAGCAATACCTTTGCACCGGCCGTATTTTCAAGGCTCGACACCCACGGCTCCACCGTCCATACAGCATCTATATCGCCCTGTTTCATGAGCTGCAGCTGCATCGCGTTCGGGGTGGGGCTCACACGGCAATCGCCATCCCCCTCGAGGGTGCAGCGCAAGCCGTTCTTGCTCAGCCATGCTCGGCAAGATACATCTTGCGTATTGCCCAGTTGCGGGGTCGCTATACTGCGCCCTTTAAAATCAGCAGCACGGGTAATACCGCTACCGGGGCGCACCAACAGCGCCGCCCCGCCATTCACCGCACCGGCCAATAATCGAACCTCGCGCCCCGCAGATACAGCATAGGCATTCAGTGCCGGGCTGGGGCCAACGTATGTCAGGTCAACCGTCCGCCCGAAAAGTGCCTCCATCGCGGTAGGTCCGGCGTTGTAGGTATACCACTCCACGGAATAACCGGGCAAATAGCGCTCAAACCACCCATTTCCATGGCGTGTCATGTTGCGTGCGACTAAAGCCTGCACATGGGTCACATTCGGGAAACCGCCCATGCGGATGACCTTGCTGTCCGATTCCTCACGGTTACAGGCGCAGAGCACCAGCAGAGCCGTCGCAACAAGCAGCAGACATGTGAGGCATTTCTTCATGACCCACTATCCTACCAGACCCGCAGCCCGCCGTCAAGCAGCAATGGCGGCACCGCTGCGGCAAATCCCGTGTTATTTTTCTTTCACACGGCGAAAAAGAAAGCGCAACTCATCTTCCGGGCGATTGCGGGCTTTATTTGTGCGGCGAATATGCTCGCGGGCAAGCTCCGGCAGCTTATCAAAAATCAAAGGTTGCAGCACAACCTCATCTTCACTTTCAAAAATAACATCGGCCTGAAAACGCTCCTCACCGCGCGAAAATTGCACCCGATAGGGCTCGCTATCAGTCTGCAACCATGTATAAGCAAACTTACCGCGATGCCCGCCCACAGACCAACTTACCTGCTGAGCATCCACCTCGGCTCTGATTTTCTGCGGGGAGCCGAGCCACTCCCCCATTGCAAGTTCTACCGGGTTTTCAAACCAATCCGGTATGAACACGCCGCACAGCAGCCCGATTACGGCGGCCCCATCAGTAAATGACGTAAGTTCAACATACGAAAACAAGCTGAAATCAGGCCTGCAATAACCTCACCACCCTATCAGCGCGAGGTATGGTAATGGTCACCTTGGTACCAATTCCTTCCTTCGAGGCCAACGAAAGCGTGCCGCCGTGCTCTTTAATGATATGGCGAACAATGAGCAGCCCCAACCCATTGCCCTTCTTACGGGTTGTGCGGAAGGGCTCGTACATATTGCCCATCACCTCGTGCGATATTCCGCTACCATTGTCACCAATGATGATTCGCACGTCGGTATCATTATAATCGGTCTGTATGTAAACGCCGCCCTCACTGCCCGGTATAGACTGGTAGGCATTGCGAATGAGGTTATAAAGGGCTTGGAAAAGCTGACCTCCATCGGCATCCAGCTCCGGCAAATCCCGACTGAGGGAAAGCTGTATACTGATACCGCGGGAGGCCACCTCGGGCTCCAGCACTTCCAGCACATGCTCCACTACATCATTCAGCCGTACTGTTGCCCGATTGAGGCTACCGGGGCGCACGGACTGCAAGAACTGGCGCAGCAGGGTATCCAACCGCCGAGTCTCACCCAACGCGCTCTCAAGCAAGGGCTCCAGTTTATCCTGCGCTTCGGCACCGAGCTTGGCCAACTTGCGCTGCATCAACTGCAAATTAAGGCCTAGTGAATTAAGTGGATTACCGATTTCATGAGCCACGGCTCCGGCCATGTATGTTACCAAGTTAAACTGTTCGGCCTCGGCGTCTTCCTCACCTCGTGTGCGGCTCTCGGTATCATCTCGGATAAGCAGCAAATACTCCGAGCCATTGGCCACGGGACTGATAAAGAAGTTGTAGTGCCGCTCCTCGGGGTAGTTCACATGCAGGTCGCGGGTAATGGCTAAGCGACGGCTGCTGACTTCCTGCCAGTTACAGGTGCCACCCACCAAACGCTCAAAGGGTACATGCAACAACTCATTGAAGTTGCGATTAAAAATAGCACAGGCGGCACGATTGGCAAAGCGTGGCGTTCCCTCGGCATCAAACAGGATAAGCCCATCCCGCAACGCGTCGAACACATCCTGCAACAGGCCTTTTTCAGAGGCCAGGCGCATGAAAAGCTGCCGCAGTTCCTCCGTCCCCAGGTGCTCCATGCGGCTGAGTATCTTTTCGAGTGTATCGCGTTTGATAGCCATGAAATCAGAATTTTATGTGAATTTCGGAGAAATTAATCGGCAGCGTCACACGGTAAACGTGTCGCTCATCGAATTCAGCGGATTGTTCCACCCCATCGGCAACAGCCACCGGAGCTGCGGAGGGCGGCAGTGAGTGCACGGCCAACACCAACGTGCGCCCATGCTGCTCGGCGTGAATATTCAAGCTGTGAGTGAGCACAAAGGAGCGCAACTGAGCCCGGTAATCGAAACGGTGCAGCATATAGCGCCCCTTTCGGTACCCATAGCCGTCGCCCTCGTCTTCGTATAGTTCACTCTGCTGCCGGAGCTCCGGCGCCCACCACAAATCAAGCGTTACCTGCGGGTCACTCAGCTCACCCACATACTGCTGCACCGGCCAGCGCGGCACCACAAACCCGCCGCGCACATATACCGGTATATGCGAAAGCGGTGTGGGAACCCATGCCTCGGTCGATGAATCGGGCGCGGGGTCGTCCGTCCAGTACGAATACCAACGCCCCGGCGGCAGGTACATAAATCTGCCGGCCTCGCCGGGGTGATGCACGGGTACAACATAGAGCGCATCGCCCACAAAAAACTCGCTACTGCGCCAGTAGGTATCGGTGTTGTTCGGGTACATGAGTGCCAGCGAACGTATGATAGGCGTACCATAACGGCTGTAGCGGTAAAACTGGGTATAGAAATACGGCAACAAGCGGTAGCGGTGTTCGAGCGCGCGGCGCACCAGTGCCTCCACCACCGGGCCGAAACACCACGGCTCCTGCCCACCGAACTCGCCGTTATTGTGATTGCGGAAAAAGACGTGGAAGGCGGCCATCTGCATCCAGCGGCAGAAGAGTTCGGGCGTAGGGTGCCCCAGGAAGCCGCCGGTATCAGCCCCGCAGAAGGAGACACCACTGGCAGACAAGCGCTGCACCATCAGGTTGGCCATCTTCAGGTTTTCCCAGTCGGCGTCATTATCACCGGTCCATGTAGCAGCCCAGCGCTGCAAACCGGCAAAGCCGGCTCGCGACAGCACAAAGGGGCGGCGCTCCGGTGCAAACTGCTCCATACCCTGCCGGGTGGCACGCGCCATGCACTGGCCGTAGATGTTGTGCGCTTTCAGGTGCGAGCAGTAAAAACCGTCGTAGTTATGGCGTGTATCGGGCGGGAATGTCCGGTCGGGGAAAATGGCAGGCTCGTTCATGTCTGTCCATATCCCACGCACTCCGTATTCCGCAATCTGGCGGCGGAAAAGATCGGCCCACCATTTGCGCGTAATGGGTGAGGTAAAATCCGGGAATGTACAGGTGCCGGGCCATACCTCGCCGGAGAGCAATGCACCATCGTGCCTGCGGCAGAACACATTGCGCTCAAATCCGCTACGCCACACATAGTTGTCCGGGTTGACCTTAATTCCCGGGTCAATAATAGTCACCACCTTGAACCCCTGCTCCCCCAAGCGGGCAATCATTCCCGGCGGGTCAGGAAAACGCGTACGGTCCCATGTGAGTGCCTGATATTCCTTCATGTGGTGAATATCAAGGTGAATGGAATCGCAGGGCATGCGCCGCGAGCGCAACTCGGCGGCCAAATCCATAACTGCTTTTTCCGGGTAATAGCTCCACTTGCTCTGGTGGTACCCCAGCGCCCACAGCGGCGGCATGGGCGGTAGACCGGTCATGCGCGTGTATGCTTGCACGGTATCAAGCGCTGTTTCGCCGCAAATGAAGTAGTAATCCATCACCCCGCCATCGGCCCCGAAGAGCAAGCGGTCTTCGCGCTCCTTACCGAAATCGAAATAGGAACGCATGGTATTATCAAAGAAAATACCATACT
Source organism: Akkermansia sp. (assembly GCA_017555205.1). Taxonomy (GTDB): domain Bacteria; phylum Verrucomicrobiota; class Verrucomicrobiia; order Verrucomicrobiales; family Akkermansiaceae; genus Akkermansia. The sequence goes on from JAFZGW010000033.1 coordinate 115,444, forward strand.
GGTGCCCATTATCAAGGCACAAAAAGAAAGGTATGCTCTTGTACAGCGGGTCGCTGCCGGGGTGGAACTTATAGTGGTCGGAGCCCCACATCTCGAAACGCTTGCCGCGCAAGTTCAACTCACAGGGCTTATCACCCAGGGCGAAGAAATGCGCCTCGGGCGGCATGTGCTTAAGCACCCACACCAATTCATCCCCCGTTCCTTCATGCAGGCGGTGCCCCATTCCCTCGGCATCCGCGCACAGGGTGTACCCTGTCGAGCGCTCCAGAAATTCCAAGCCCCCGTCAACCTTGCGCACGCGCACGGTCAATCGCGGCGTGCTCAGTTCATAGCAGTCGGCTCGCTCTACCTCCTCCGGTTGCAGACACGCCGGGGCGTACTCCGGCGCCATACCGTAACTGGGTATGTTCTCAAACACAGGGTGCGACACATAACGACAGCGCACCACCCCGGGCTCAAGAAAATACAGCCGCAGCCGATTCGTCGGAAACTCGAGCTCGAGTGTATGGGAATTCACCCACTCGTAATGGCGTATGTAGGTCTTCAAGCAGCCAAACTTGTGTTGCCCCGCAAAACGCGGGGCGCGCTACTAGCCCGGGGGCCACTGCATGGAGCGACCGCCAATGATGTGAATATGAAGGTGGGGAACCGTCTGACCACCGTCAACCCCGGTGTTGAGCACAGTGCGGTAGCCGCCCTCAGCCAGCCCCTCGGCGCGGGCAATCTCGCCCACTTTCAGCATGAGGTGCCCCAGCAGCTCAGCATCTTCCGCTGTCGCAGCCCCTATACTCGGTATGGGTTTGCGGGGAACAAGCAACACGTGCACGGGAGCCACGGGCGTGATATCGCGGAATGCCACGCACAAATCATCCTCATACACCATGGTAGAGGGTATCTCCTTATCTGCTATTTTCTGGAATAATGTTTTTTCCATCTCGTCCCCATATTTAACACACCACGCGCCCGCTTGCAACAAGAAATTGTCCACGCCTACCAATTTTCGGTTATTTGTCAGCCTATTCTCTCACTATAGGCTTGCTTTTCCCCATCGCGGGCATTACAATCTACGGTAGTCATGAACGCGAACGCTCAACGCATCAAAGATTATTTATTGGGTTTTTACCCGCCGGAAGAATGGCCCACCCTGCTGCACCAGGCCGAAGAATGGGCAATGACAACTCCGCTTGCCGGATTGAAGGTGCTGGATGCCAGCCCCATCTTCCGCAACACCCTTGGCAAGTTCATGGCTCTGCTCGCTGCCGGGGCTCAGGTTTATGTACCAAATCGCACCACCATGCCGGCAGACCCGGCGGTGGTGGCCATGTTGCCCGATTTCGGCATTCAAATTGCCGAGAAAGGCCGAAATGACTTTGATATCGTGCTCGATTGCGCGGCTCAGTGCTCCCGCTACACCCCTGCGCTGGGATATGCCGAGCTCACCCGCTCCGGCGTGCCGGTTTACGAGCGCGCTCGCCGCCCCGTCATAGTGGCAGATGCCGGCCGCATCAAACGTATCGAAACCACGCTTGGCACAGGCGAAAGTTTCTTCCGTGCACTGGCTCAACTGGGATACACGGATTTAGCAGGTCGCCGCCTGCTGGTAGTGGGCTTCGGCAAGGTAGGCCGCGGCCTGGTGCACTATGCTCGCCAGCTCGGCATGCAAGTCATGGTGGCTGATATGGAAGACAAAACGGGCGAACTGCCCGGCGATGTCGCTTTCGTGAATGTGAATGACCGCGACGATTTGAATGACACCGTGCAGCATGCTTGGTGTGTGGTTACAGCCACAGGCCGTATCAATGCCCTACACAACAGGCTCGATGCGCCCGCCGTCATTGCCTCCCCCGTCCTGTTGGCCAATATGGGTATAGATGACGAGTTCGGCACCAAAATCCCCACCAACCGCGTGCTCAACAACAAGAAACCGCTCAACTTCATCCTCGATGAACCCACACGCATGTGCTTCATCGAAACCACCATGGCGCTGCACAATGCCTGCGCGCTCGAGCTGCTCACAGCTGACCTGCCCCGTACCTGCATGGCTCCGCCCCAAGATGTAGAGGAGAGACTGCTACACATTGCCACCACGCACGGAACCGACGATTTCAGACGCCTGCTGACAACTGCAGACATCAACTGATTTCGCCGGTCGCCAACCAAAAAGCCGCAGCGTCCCCCACAGAACCCATGCTCACATAGCGCGTGCGCAGCAGATTGCTGTCGCGGTGCCCCATTTCGTATTGCAGCTCGCTGTAACTACGGAAGTGCCGCAAGTGGTACCCGGCAAAGGTGTGTCGCAACACGTCCGGCACCCAGCGGCTAAACCCGGCCAAGCGGCGCAGCGCGCGCCAGTGGCGAGCCCACTGCGGCGGGCATATTTTACCGGCAGGGCAATGGGTGCGCAGTAGCTTGGCCAGCGGCGGGTGGATGGTAACCAATCTGGCGCCGCCGGTTTTGCTGTGTTGGGGCAAGATGCTGATGGTGCCGTCTTGCAGGTTGATGTGTTCCCGGCACAAACGCGCGACTTCGTGCGGGCGTATGCCTGCGTAGAGCATCATTCCCACGGCTGCAAGGCAAATTCCGCCTTTGTAATTCTTTGCAGCGGTTAGTAAGGCTTTGATTTCCTGCGGCTTTAATATCTCGATACGTTCTTCTCGCACTTTCACTGTTTCCACCTGCACCACGGGATTTTCGCTGCACCAACCGCGTTTCAGGGCGGTGCTGAACACGCCGCTGAGTATCAAGCGCGCCTTTTGACGCTGGCGCGGGGTGTCGAAGGCTTGCTCAATGTATTGAGCGCATTCCTGCGGGGTTATAGCTCGCACACGTCTGGCAGCCAATCCCTTACAGCGTTTCATAAAGCGGCGGGTAAAATAGCGAAAATCCGCCTGTGTTCGGCTTCGTCGCTCGCGCCTAGCCTCCACCGCCGCCGCTACGGCTTTCTCAAAACTCACCGTTTTCTCCTGCCGCCGCAGTTCTTCCTCACCCGCTGCAATACACCGCAGCGCCCGCCTTACCCTGCCACGCCCCGCCCTCAGCGCCGCTCCGGCAACCTGCGCGGCTTCCAATACATTCACCCCCGTTTGCTTCAACACAGCCAACGCCGCCAGCTCTTCTTCTGTTATTTCCATATTCATGATAACTCGCCTTTTAAAACCGTAAGTCAAGCATAAAAGGATATTATGCAAAAAGAAAACAACTTCGCAGCGACGTTGCACATAAGGGGGAGTGGTCTTTTCTATATTGATTTAATAGCAATTTTTCAGCTATTCTAAAGTACGGTTTTAAAAAGCGTAGTGTGTAGGGACTCTCACTTTTTTTATGAAGCCTCATCTTCCAATCTCTCTGTTAACAGCTGTCTTAGCGTCTTTTATAGCTTTCCCCTCGCAAGCCGTGGAAGTACCCTCGGATTACACTTCTCACTACCTCGCTGACCCGGATGATTTATATGATTATCAGGTAACTTCCGGCAACCACGCCTTTCTGCTGGATGGCTCCATCACCTTCACGCCCTCTTCCGCCACTTGGTGGACCTCCTCACAGGAGTTAAAAGAAAACGGCTCCATCCTCTTTACTATTGAAGAAGATGGCGACCCCTATTCCCTGACCTTCAAGGGAGGAGCAAATAAAGCCTTCTACAATGTATCGACTCTTGCCATCGAGGATATCGGCCGTGTTACCTTCGAAGGATTGAAGGAAAGTGATTACGACTCCTACAACTCCGACGACTACTACCGCTACTACTACTACTACTACTACTACGGTGGTGCAATAAACGCTACAACCCTACGGCTGAAAGGCAACAGCCGCGTGACCTTCACCGGAAATGAAGTAAGTGCCGTACGCAACGCAAGCTACACTTACCTCTACGCACATGGTGGTGCTATCTACGGCGCAGATGGAGCCTCCATCACCGTCAGCGAGACTTCCGGAGCAATAACTTTCGCACAAAATAAGGCAACAAGCAGCAACACCAATTACGACGCCTACGCCTACGCCTACGGCGGGGCTATCTACGGTGGCAGTTCTTCTACCATCTCCATCTTCGATAACGAGGGCGACGTAAGCTTCACCGGCAACTCGGCCTCAGCCTCCTCCTACTACTCCTACTCCTACGGCGGCGCTATCTACGGTGGTTCTTCTTCCACCATCTCCATCTGCGATAACGAGGGAGACGTAAGCTTCACCAGCAACTCCGCCGCCTCCTCCTCCAACTTCTCCTATGGCGGCGCTATCTACGGAGGAAGTTCTTCCACTATCTCCATCAGTGGTAATGCCGGAGCAGTAAACATCACCGGCAACTCCTCCTCCGCCAACAACTCCGACTCCTATGGCGGCGCTATCTTCGGAGGAGATTATTCCACTATCTCCATCTGCGATAACGGGGGCGACGTAAGCTTCACCGGCAACTCCTCCTCCTCCGCCAACAACTCCTCCCATGGCGGCGCTATCTACGGTGACAATTACTCCACCATCTCCATCTGCGATAACGGCGGCGACGTAAGCTTCACCGGCAACTCCTCCTCCGCCGGCGACTACTCCCTTGGCGGGGCTATCATCGGAAGAAGTTCCTCCACTATCTCCATCAGTGGTAATGCCGGAGCAGTAAACATCACCGGCAACTCCTCCTCCTCCTACTACTCCTACTCCTCCTATGGCGGCGCTATCTACGGAGGAAGTTCTTCCACCATCTCCATCTGCGATAACGGGGGAGAAGTAAACATCACCGACAACTCGGCCTCCTCCTCCTCCAACTCCTACGGTGGCGCCATCTACGGTGACCAGAGTTCCACCATCTCCATCAGTGGTAATGCCGGAGCAGTAAACATCACCGGCAACTCGGCCAGCTATGGCGGAGCTATCTACGGTGCCAATTCCTCCACTATCACCATCAGCGGCAACACCCAAAACGTTTTGTTTGACGCCAACAACGCAACATACGGCGGCGCCATAGCGGGAGACACTTCTTCGGCCATTAATCTGAGTGGCTCTATTACCTTCAGCAACAACGACGCAACAAGCAGAGGCGGTGCCATCTACTCGACCGGCCAAATCAACCTGAATGGTAACATCACCTTTAGTGGCAATACAGCTACAGAAGGCGGTGCGATTTACGGCTCAGAAGTTATCATTCGCGGCAATGCGGAAACAGTAACCTTCAGCGACAATTCCACGACAGGTGTGGGTGCTGCCATTTACAGTACCCATAGCATCTACATTCAGGATAGTGCAGTAGATTTTTCACGCAACTACGAAAAACTAGGCTCCGACTACCGCCTGCGGAGCATTTACATGGAAAGCACGGCATCCGATGGCGGGCACTTCCACCTGTCTGCTGCTGCGGGCAAGAGCATTGAGTTCAATGATAGCATCTATGTAGCCAGCGGAACCAGCGGGCAGACAGTGGACGTTATCTTCAACGGCAGCTATACGGATGCCGATTCCAACAGCATTGCTCAGAGCGGAGATATCATCTTTGATGGAGCAAATGTAGCAAGCACACTCGAAATCATCAAGGGCAGTGCCGCCACCGAGGCCGAGATAAGCAATTCGCTCACCAGCTACATAGGTGGCACAACACACTTGGAAGCCGGGCGGCTCATTATACGCAATGGGGCTCAGTTCAACGGCCTGGGCATTAACACCACCGCTCGCAGCGGCGCTGCCGTGGTGCTGCAGGATGCCGGCATGAACCACAGTAGCGGCAATATCAATTTGAAGCGAGGCACCACATTGGAGCTCAGCGGGCAGAATGCCATCAGCGCGCAGGATGTAACCTTCTCCGGTGGCTCCACCCTGAAGTTCACAGTGGACGGCGCGAACCGCGAGAATGCCGTGCTGAATCTGGATGCGAACCTGGAGCACTTCTCCTTCACCATAGCGGTGGATGGGGCAGAAATGCTGGCCAGCGGGCGCTACAAGCTGCTGGAACTGGCAAGTGCAGACCAGTACATGGATTTGGACGGCTACTGGAATGCAGATGATATCACCGTAAGCGGCACACAGGATGCCAAGGGCGCAAGCTTCGACAACCTGGTGTGGGAAGACGGCGTGCTGTACTTCGAGCAGGGCAAGAGCATTTGGAGCAATGGCAGTGGTAACGCCCTTTGGGACAGCAGCTCTGAAAACTGGCAGCGCAACGGTGCCGATATCAGTTACCGCAACGGCATGGATACCGTGTTCACCGATGAAGGCGCCGGCACCGTGCAGCTGGTGGGCGAGATTTCCCCGCTGAGTATCAGCGTGGAAAACAGCGCCGGAAATGATTACCGCTTTGAGGCCTCCGCCACGGGAGGCAAGATTACCGGGGGAAGCTCCATCGTGAAGAGCGGCAGCGGCGAGCTGGCCCTCGCCACGGCAAATGAGCACACGGGCGGCACCCTGCTGCAGGAAGGTACACTCCGCGTGCAGCACAGCACAGCTCTCGGCGCGGCGGATGCCACCGTGAGCACCGCAGCGGGCACGCTGTTGAGCATAGAGAACGGTGCCGATGTTACCCTGAGCGCAACCGATAATGAGCTGGCCGGTCAGGTGGCCGTGGCTAACGGGGCAAGCCTGCAAGTACAGAGCGGCGGCTATGCAGCCGAAAGCACGGTGCTGAATGGCAACCTGAGCTTCACAGCCGGAGCCGATGGCAGCTCTGCAGGTACACTGAGCGGCAACGGCAAGCTGAACGTAAGCGGTACTGCAACCAAAGTTCACTTCGACACCATAAGCGGTTACAGCGGCGCCATGGCCGTGAGCGGCAACGGTGCAAGCCTGAGCGTGGGCGATGGCGACTACAGCGGCAGCGGCGCACTGAGTGTAACTGATGGCGCCACGCTGAACCTGAGCAATTCGGCCGTTGAACTGAAGCAAGGCGGCAGCCTGAGTGTGGGCGGTGGCTCTGAGCTGCAGGTAGAATCTCTGCTGCTGGGGAAAGGCGCTGATTTGCTGGCTATCATGAGCGAAAACAGCTTCTCCCTGGCCGAGCTCAGTGTACCGGCAGAAGTCAACACCATCATGCAGACCGACAAACTGATTTTTGATGGCTGTTTTGCAGATGGACAGGCGCTGAACACAGTCGCCGCCGGCAGCATCTCCGCCACTAACGGGCTCACCCTGCAGGGCGGCTCAACCTACACCGCCAACGGTACCAACATGAACCTCAATGGCGGCACGCTAAGCTTTGAAGATTTGTCTGTACGAATCAACTTAAACCTTACCACCAACGTGGCTGAGCTGCCGAGCGATTACCGAATCGTGCTCTTCAGCGGAGTAGGAGGCCTCAACATCGACGCAGAATATTTCAGCACGCTGAATACTGCGTATGTGTTCGCCGCATCGGACATCTTTGCCGGCGATTACATCACAGCCGATACAGCGCTGGTATACGACAGCGCCGCCTCGGTAGTATTCCTGGCACAGGGTGAGGCTCTAGTCCCCGAGCCCACCACAGCCACGCTGAGCCTGCTGGCACTGGCCGCCCTTGCCGCGCGCCGCCGCAGACAGAAGTAATAAGATTCATGTAAAACAATTACATGTGTGGAAAGTGCCCCCATGGCCGCTTGGCTGTGGGGGTGCTTGTTTGTAGTGCATTTGTGACGAAACGCGCGCTTGACAGGGCGGGTCGGGTTGCCGTATTATGGGATTATGCTCAGGTTTATATCCATAGCGATGCGCATGATACTGTGCACAGCCGGTGCGCTGGTGCTGCTCTATGTGCTGTCGTACCCGGACAGCATCATGCCGGCGAATCCGGCGCTGGACTATGTGCAGGGAATCACCTATTATGACTTCAAGCCATGGATGTGGCTGGCGCCGTTTTTATTCATGGAAGTAGTCAGTGTAGCCGGACCGAGGCGCAACTTAGTATGGTTCACCGCCCTGCTCACCGTCATGGGAGCAGCCTTGATAGCATGGCCGGTACTGACAGCCACCTGCCCCGAACTGGTGCACCCTACCTTTGAGTACGAAGACGGCAAATTGGCGCAGGGCATGGTATACATGTTCTGCGTGCTGGGGCTCACCATGTTCACGCGACTGGTAGTACTGCGGTTCCTCTTCCCGCCTGAGCCGGTAGAAAACCCTGACGATATCAACAATGTGGATGCCGATGTACTCGACCCGAGCAAAGCCCTTACGATAAGAGAAATACTCGCCAACCACAAAAAAGTGAAACCGAAATTCCTGTTCGGCAACGTAGATGAAGAGCGCCTGAGTACCATTCGCGCCATACTGCGGCGCCTGCAGCGCCTGAGCAACTGGCAGACAGCCGGCTGGCTGACCATCATCGCGCTCATACTGGGGTGGTTCTTCTTCTTACCGCAACCCACAGCTGAGCAAGCCCTGCAGCGCGATATGCGCACCATGTATCAATATGTAACGCTGCCGGACGGCACCCGCCGAGCCACCTTCCCGGCCGTGCATGCCGCCTATCGCGTGATGAAGCATATATCGGACAAAGAACTCTTTGCCAACTACAGCAAGAAAACCGCAGAAAAATGGTTGGGGCTGCAAAATGTCCCCGCAGAGTACCGAGCCATACTGAGGGATGAAAGCGACATGCCGGTCGCCTCGGTAGACGATATTTTCGACAGTCGCACCCGATTTCTCACCGTTACAGACGGCCGCCGTGTGGCCGTGCTCTACATTCGCACCAACCAAGAGGGCAACATCATCAATATAGCCGAAGTGCAGGATGCCGGCTGGAACGCAAAGGCGGACGACATCCGCAAGCGCTTCGGCACAGCCTCATCAAACCTCTATTACTACAACTGATAACAAACACATGCCCCCACACATCTACAGCGGAAAAGTAGCCATGCACGCAACGGATGCCGCCGGCATAGTACACTTTGCCAACTATTTCCGATTTATGGAAGAAGCCGAGATACACGCCCTGCACGCCCGGGGATTTCGGCCGGACGGCTACACCTACCCGCGCGTGCATGTCGAAGCCGACTACCGGGCACCGCTGCGATTCTGGGATACCTACACCGTACAGGCAGCCCTGCTGAACATAGGCAACACTACCCTGCACTGGCAATTCACCATCAGTGGCCCGCAGGGAATCTGCGCCGTGCTCAAAAGCGTGAGCTCGCGCCGCAGTGCCGACCTGAGCACCCCCGCTCCCTACACACAGGCCGAGAGAGAAAGGCTCGCTGACCTCATGATTTTACCCGCAGAAATGGCAAATAATCAGGAAAAATAAAAAAAAATGCGCCATCTGCACAAATTTGGATTGCCAAGAACACAAAAATAGTGTACACTTCCGCAACCGCCAGAGCCGAGAGGCTCCTGAATCATTTATAAGCACATAAGGAGAGACAAGGATGAACATTCTCGATACAATCGAAAAAGAGCAGCTGAAGGACGACGTAACTTCCTTCAACGTAGGTGACACTGTAAAGGTTCACTGCCGCGTGATCGAAGGCGGTAAGGAGCGCGTACAGATTTTCCAGGGCATTGTAATCGGCAAGCGTGGTGCCGGCGTGAACGAGGCTTTCACCGTTCGTAAGATTTCCTACGGCGAGGGCGTGGAGCGTTCCTTCCCCCTGCACACCCCCAAGATTGCCAAGATTGAGGTCGTAACCCGCGGTAAAGTACGCCGCGCCAAGCTGAACTACCTGCGCGAGCGCGTTGGTAAGGAGGCTGTGACCGTGAAGACCATTCGCTAATCTTCCCGATACACAAACAAGTTACTTTTTCATAGAAAAAGCTCAGTTCCCACACGGAACTGAGCTTTTTGCCGTATCCCCCCCGCCCCCACAATTGCGGTAAGAATAAAAAACATCAAAAAAAATTGATTTTTACTGATATTTTTCTTGTCAAACGGAAAAAAAGGCGTATACTCCTTGCACCATGACCCGCAAAGGTGGTATCAACAAGACACGTAAGGCTGTCGCCAAGCGTTTCAAGGTGACCGGCACGGGCAAGGTTCTGCGTCGCAAGCAGGGTAAGCGTCACATTCTCCAGAAGAAGTCCAGCAAGCGTAAGCGCGCTCTGGGCAAACCCGCTCTGGTGGACGCCACCCAGGTTTGGGCCGTTAAGCAGAACATGCCCTTCGCTTAAGCCGAGGAACATGGCCACAAGCCAGCCCCGCCCGCAAATCGGGCGGCCTTCATGCAGCCTGCCCGGCGTATTTTTCGCCGCGGATAGAACGGACGAGACTGCAGGGAGGTGAGGAAGAACAGTCCGCTCACAATATACAAGAAACACAAATATGGCACGTGCTACAAATGGGCCGGCTTCTCGCGCCCGCCGCAAGCGCATCCTGCTTCGCGCCAAGGGTTTCCGCGGTTTCCGCAGCAAGCTCTATCGCTACGCAAAGGATGCTGTTTACAAAGCATGGCAGTATGAGTACCGCGACCGCAAGAAGAGGAAGGGTCAATTCCGCCGCTTGTGGACCGCTCGTATCTCCGCCGCCGTGCGCCCCCTTGGTCTTACATACTCTCGTTTCATGGAGGGTCTGAAGGCCGCCAACGTCGTACTGGATCGCAAGTCCCTCGCCGAATTGGCTATCGCCAACCCCGAGGCATTCAAGGCCGTTTTCGAACTGGCTAAGAAGGCAATCGACGCTAAGGAGGGTGCTGCGCTTAAGGCGTAAGAAACCGAACCACAAACACATTTAACCCTGAGGGGCATTGCTGAATGGCAATGCCCCTCTTCCTTTCCCCCTGCCCTACAGCCCCGGCAAAACGCGAGAGAATGCGTTTTAACACGATTACAACTTGACTACATGAGCCCGACATGATAGAGTGTTGCCATGAGTACAAAGTTCAGTTGGGAAATACGCCCGACGGACGAAGGTGTAGACTATGGCGACGAACTTAACCGACAGCTACCGCTGCTGGTGCGCAAGATAATGTCGCAAAGAGGCATCTGCGGCCGTGAGATGGCGGAGCGATTTTTGCGGCCGAGGTTGGCCGATTTAGGTGACCCTTTTGATATGCGGGAGATGGATGCCGCCGTTGAGCGCCTCTTCCGCGCGGTAGATCACGGCGAAAAGGTCTGCATATACGGTGACTACGATGTGGACGGGGTGAGCTCCGTCACGCTGCTGCACACCATACTGACAGCGTACGGGTTAGAGCCGGGGTGTTTCATACCGATTCGCACTCAGGAAGGCTACGGCCTGAGCACGGAGGGCATACGCCATGCTATTGAGCAGTGTGGCTGCAAGCCGCAACTTATCGTCACCGTTGACTGCGGCACCTCATCCATAGCCGAAATAGATTACCTGAACAGCATCGGTATAGACGTCATCGTACTCGACCACCACGAGGCCAGCCCGCTGGGGCGCCCCCGAGCCATAGCCGTGGTGAATGCCAAGCTCGAACCCGATAGCCCGCTGACCTACCTTTGCAGTGCCGGCGTGGTATTTAAGCTGGCGCATGCCATGCTGAAGCGCCGCCGCCTGGCGGATTTCGACCTGAAGGAATACTTGGACGTTGTAGCGATTGCCACAGTAGCGGACATCGTGCCGCTGGTGGAGGAAAACCGCCTGCTTACCCGCCACGGTTTGCGAATCATGGCGAGGGGCGGCAATATCGGCATACAAGCTATCAACGAAGTAACCGGCCTGCGCAGCGCGCCGAATGCCAGCCACGTATCCTTCCGCATTGGCCCGCGCCTGAATGCAGCGGGGCGTATGGATTCCCCGCGAGACGCACTCGAACTGCTCATGACCGGCGACAGCGACCGAGCCGTGCAGTTGGCACACTGCCTGGAGGCACACAACCGAGCCCGCCAACAGGAGGAAGAAAAAATACGAGCCGAGGCAACCGCCATGCTCGAGGCCGCAAACTTCTCGCCGACCCGCGATCGGGTAATCGTGCTGGGGTCGCGCAGCTGGCACCCCGGTGTGGTAGGTATTGTTGCCTCCCTGCTCATGCGGCGCTACCACAAGCCCACCTTCATCATCTCGCTCGACGAGAATGGGCTCGGCAAGGGCTCCGGGCGCTCCATACCGGGCATTTCGCTGGTACAGGCCATCCACACCTGCGCCTCCACCCTCGTATCCGGCGGCGGTCACGAAATGGCAGCCGGTCTGGTCATACGCGAAGAGATGATAGATGCCTTCCGTGCCGCCTTCGATGCCTTCGTGCGCGACAACTGCTCCGAGGAACAGCTCAAGCCCCGGCTCCGAATTGACGCCGAAGTCAATTTCCGCGAGCTGACGCTCGATTTGCTCGACCAGTACGAGCTGCTCGAACCCTTCGGCAACTCCAACCCGCAGCCCATCTTTATGAGCCGCAATGTCATGCTCTCAGACGCTCCCCGCCACCTGCAAGGCAACCACCTGAGGCTCAGCCTGCGCCAAGGCACCTGCGAATGCGACGCCATGTACTTCAACGGCGGTCATGTGCAGCTGCCGGACCCGCCGTGGGATATCGCCTTCACCATCGACCGCAACGTATGGCGCGGCCGCACCACCATCTCCATGTCCATCCAAGACATCCGCCCGGCAGCATCGCCCCGCCCCACCCACGCATGACCCGCCACCGCCAGAACCGTAGCGCGCCCCCCCGCCCCATACAGCGGGAGTTCGGAGACTGGCGCATCTCCCCAGGCTCACCGGAAGAGCACGAAGTAATGCGACGTGGCTCGCTGAGCATGTGGCGACAAGCCAGCATGCGACTCAACCAGCTCGAAAACGCAACTTCCTACGGCGCCCTGTGGCGTAAAATGCAGGGCGAACACCGGCACAATGTAAACGTCACCCAAACGACAGACTACCCGTCGGCCGGGATGGACACAACGGAATCCGGGCTGGAAACCATACACGGGTTCAAGAAAATCTTCCGCCTGCTGATAGCCATCGTGCTGTTGCTGCCGCTCTCCATCACCATGGTATATGCACTGGCGCAGCAGCTCTACCATTCCCTGCCCGAGGCCGCAGTGCATGTAGAGTTCTGGCTCAGCGATCCCATCTACTTCACGATATTGGGAATCGGTACGTTCAGTGCCCTTATCATATCGCGGGTAGCCACGCCGCTGCTGGTATATTTCTATGTACTGGGGCACGAACTCACGCACGCCTTGGCAGCCCTGACCTGTTTCGGCAAAATCTGCGACATGAGTATCGATGTCAGCGGCGGCTACCTCGAAACCGACAAAGACAACGCCTACATTGCCCTGGCTCCCTATTTCGTGCCGCTGTGGATGCTCGTGTGGGTACTGCTCACTTGGCTGGTTGGGCTCTTCCTGCCGGAGGGATTCCTGACGGCGTGGTTCTTCGGCGGAGCGGGGTTCTGGTGGAGTTTCCATATTTACTGGACGATTTGGGTGATACCCCGAGAGCAGCCCGATTTGCTGGAAAACGGCGTCACCTTCTCGCTGCTCATTGTCATCATTGCCAACATTGTCGGGCTCATCCTCCTGCTGCGCTTTTTCGGCTTTATCAGCCTGCGCGGTTACTGCCAGGATTTTGTCATCTGCGCTGATAAATTGCGAGAAACCCTCTGCTGGCTATTCTCGCTTTGCGTCAACGGGTGAACAAATTGACAGTATTTTCCATTGCACAAAACGGCGCCAATTGGTATAATATCGACGGCTTAGATGAAGTACCTCCGTACCATACGTTTACTGTTGATGCTCACTATATTACCTGCTTTAGTCGCATGGGGTGTGAGCCTGTGGAACTATGTAGCGGACTTAACTGACCCGGTCATGGTACCGGTCAACAAATCTTACGAAGGCTATTCAACGGTACCGCAAAAAGCCCCGGGACTCAAGTTGGAGCAATTCACCTTTCAAGGGAAAGACGGCGGCGAGGTACTGGCTGTCATAGCCAACAAAGACGGCGAGGAATCGTCGCGGCAGCTGAATGTCATCGGCGATTTAACCTCTAACAAGGCCGATAACTTGGGCACGATTGACTACGCACTCATTTGCGTGGATTGGGATCACGGCATACGCTCCGCCCTCCCCCTGGCAGAGACCCTGACTGCGGCGGGCATTACCTGCGTGCTGTGGGAACCGCGCGGCACGGACAACCGCCGGCGCTACTGCACCCACGGCCTGCTGGAAAGCGGAGATGTCCCCCTGCTGATAGATGAGTTGATACACCGAAGCGGCAAGAGCGCGCCTGTCATTGTAGGAGTCGGTCAGGGATACGGAGCCGGGCTTATGCTGCAAGCAGCTGTTGCCGAGCCGCGTATACAGGGGCTGATAGCTATAGATGCCTACGCCTCCCTGCGCGAGTCGCTCTCCCGCACCATGCCGGATACCCTGCTGACCCAAGCCACGCTCTGGCTCATGGATTTGCGGCTCCACAGCAGCGTGGGCTTCGAATGTTTCGACGTCGCTCCGGTCGAAAGTGCCGCGAAACTGAACCGAGACCTTCCCGTCCTCATCATCAACCTCGTGCAGAACAACCCCATCCGCAACCTTGATGATGCTGTCAACATCTACCGCCAGTTGCCCTGCGACCGCCGTGACCTGTGGACCCTGCGCAACAACAGCGATGCCCCGCACGCTGTAACTCGTGCCATACAGCCAACAAAAAGCACGCGCGCAGCCAGCGTTGAAGCCCGGTTGCTGCAAGATGAAGACGGCACAGCCATCGCCATGGTGCATTGGCTGAACGACACCGTCGTCACCGCACTCGATACGCCCCATGTGCGAGTACCGGCCCGCCCCCTTTTAACCTCTGATAGTCAGCTCTGATTTATCCACTTTCTCAATAGAAGCCATGTTTTCATCAACTTCAGCACTTTCCCCTGATCCCAGACAGGAGAACCACAAGCCGGCGACCAACCGCAAGCGCAACGGCTACGAACTCACACGGCAGCGCTCCATGCTCCCGGTTGCCCTGGGTGCAGCACTTGCCACCCTGCTGATTTACGCGGTTATTTACCAATACGACCCCAGCATCCCCTTTCGCATTCGCGGCTTAGCCGACCAGCCCGAGGCTAAGGTGGAATACGAGCGCGTGATTGTGCGCAAGCCGCCCGAGGAAGAAATGGAGAAACCTAAGGAGACGCAAGAAACTCCCGTCGAGGACGACAAGCCCGAAATCATTGAGACCAAGGAACCGCAGGAGATTGTTGATGTACTCGATGCCAAGATTGACAGCATCATTATCGCGCCCGGTTACACCGATTTATCAATTCCTGCTCCGGTAACAAAAGCCGAAGAAGCTGCAACGGAAGAAAACATTAAACCGGTAGAACTGGCAGATAACCTGCTGAATACCCCGGCAGTCCCGCCGGAGGCTGTTGCCATTCCCGAGCCCACCCCCATCAACGCGAACGAGGTCATGGTCCGAGCCACCGCCCAGCTGGAAGAACTGGAGGGTGCAGATGGTGTGTATGCCAGCGAGTTGAACGAAACGGCCCGCGAAAGCGAGGGTTCCGACTTGCCGGATGACACGCGCACCCTGGCCGAGCTAATCGGCGAGAGCAACCTGGGAGCCGGCTCGGGCGTAGCGCGCTTGGGTTCGGACCTGCTCTTCGGGTTCAACGAATGCAAGCTCAAGGGCGCAGCACGCGTAACCATGCTGCAACTGGCCGCTCTTATCGAAAAAAATCCGAACACCTACTTCATCATCGAAGGACATACCGACAGCATAGGCGGCAATGCTTACAACGCCCTGCTCTCCATGCAGCGTGCAGCAGCCGTGCGTGAGTGGCTGCGCGGCAACAAAATCACGACGGATAAAGTTTACATTCGCGCCTGCTCATACAATACCCCCTTGGCAGATACCAAGGGAAACCGCGAGCAGCAGGCCATCAACCGCCGTGTGGAAATCCACATGCGCAAGGCCGATGAACCCCTGCCCGAAGGCTGCGAAGACCATAACTACAAGGTAGACCTCCATACCAAGCTCGGCACCCAGCTGCACAACGGCGTCGTTATCCCGAAAACTTATCCCTCAGCCTCGGCCTCCCTCACCCCGGAACAAAAGGCACAGGCTGCGCCCGCCCGGCAAAAGGCCAAGCAAAAACAGCAGAGAAAGCAAAAGTCTGCCAATAATCAAAACCGCCGTCGTGCAAGATGACCCATCGGCCCATAGCTGAGGGCAGCATCCCCCCCGGCTTGGCAGCCCCCGCACCGGGGGCATGCCGGTGGCTTATATCGCTGGATTACGACGGCACGCTGCAAAATCCTGCCGGTCCGCCCATCGTTCCCGAGTTTTTCGAACAGATGGAGGCCTGGCGCCCCTACGGTGTGCGCTGGGGAATCAACACCGGCCGCGCACTGGATTACCTGTTGGAAGAAATACTGCCCTGCAGCCCGTCACTGCCGGACTTTATCTGCACCTGCGAGCGCTACGTTTACATGGCGGACGAATGCAGGCTGCTGCAACCCGCCACCGCGCACAACGACGAGTGCCACATGCGCAACTTGGCCCTGCGCGAACAACTCGCTCCACACCTGCACCGGCTGCTGGCTGCCCTGCGCAACACCCACCCCCACCTGCAATGGGAACTCGCTGCGGCCGACCCGCTCTCCGTCGAGGCGGCAGACAGCGCTACGATGGATGCTATCATTCCCCACATTCAATGCCTGGAGAGCAAGGATTGCACCATACAGCGAGCCGGCCGCTACATGCGATTTGCAGACTCTCGCCACACCAAGGGAACCGCCCTCGCCTATATCATGCAGGTGTGGAATATCCCACCGGAGCGCGTTTTTATTATGGGCGACGGTCATAATGACTTGGATGCCTTCCGCCAATTCCCGACCGCGTGGTGTGCAGCGCCCTGCACTGCGCATACCGAGGTTCTGGAGTGGTTGAGCCGCCACCCCGGCACACATTCTGCACCCGAGCCGGACGTGCTCCCGGAGCTGCGCAGGTGGTTCCAAAATCGTGTCAATCCCGGAAATACAGAAAAAATGTGTCCGTAAAGCGCTTTCGGCTTGACTTTTTCATCAAAAAATAGTTACATATCTCCCCGTAAATGCCAAGCTCGCCCCGCACATGGGCGAAATCGGCCATCGAAAGCCTGCCACCCCGGCTGGCGAACCGATAGACTCCTCTCCCAAAAGAGAAACAACAAACGAAATCATAAACAATTATGGGATCGCTTAAGAAGAGACGTAAGGCTAAGATCAACAAGCACAAGCGCAGCAAGCGCATGCGCCAGAACCGCCACAAGAAGCGTTTGCGTTACAAGTCCTGAGCTGCGCGCTTAGGCCACGTCCGCAAGCGACGCTGTTCTTTCCACGGCACTGTTTCTGCACGGAACAGTGCCGTTTTTTTGATTGCGGGCGAGAGCTGCTGACATGCATTGACCTTGACGCCGCTGCGCGCGCGCATAAAATAATACTCACGATTTTTCCTACATTCACTATGGCAAATACTCATCAATTTCAGACCGAAGTCCGCCAACTGCTCGACATCGTGATTCATGCATTCTACAGCGACCGCGAAGTATTCGTGCGTGAGCTGGTGTCGAATGCCTCCGACGCACTCGAAAAGCTGCGCCTCAAGCAATTGACGAATGCCGCTGTATATGAACCGGAGCGCGAACTGCGCATCTCCATCACTACCGATGAAGAGGGCAAAACTCTCACCATTGCCGATGCCGGCATCGGCATGACCCAAGAGGAAGTAGTGGAATACCTTGGCACCATCGCCCACTCCGGCACCAAGAAGTTCCTCGAAATGATGAAAGAGAGCCAAGGCGGCACTCAAGATCTCATCGGCCAGTTCGGCGTAGGTTTCTACAGCGTGTTCATGGCTGCGGATTCGGTGGAGGTAACCACACGTTCCTGGCAGCCGGATGCCGTGCCCGTGAAATGGACCAGCGATGGTCGCGAGGGCTACACGCTCGAAGAAGCCCCGGCAGATACCGCCCGCGGCACCTCCATCCTCATTCACCTGAAGGATGACGCCGCAGACTTCGCACGCGCCGAGCACCTGCGCCACATCATCAGCAAGTACAGCAACTTCGTCGGCTTCCCCATCGATTTCAACGGCGAGCACCTCAACACCGTGCAGGCTATTTGGATGAAGAGCAAGAAAGACGTCACCCCCGAGGAGTACGACGAGTTCTACAAGTTCACCGCCCACAGCGAAAGCGCCCCCATGAGCTACATGCACTTCAGCGCAGATGCGCCCATCGTGCTCAATTCCGTGCTCTTTGTTCCGGAAGAAAACCCGGAGGCCATGGGCTTTGGACGCTGCGAGCCGCGCGTGGCACTCTACTGCCACAAGGTGCTCATTGACAACAAACCGGAGAACCTGCTGCCCGAGTGGCTGCGCTTCCTCACCGGTGTGGTCGACAGCGAAGACCTCCCCCTCAACATCTCCCGCGAAATGTTGCAGGACAATTCACTGCTGCGCCGCATTTCGGGCATCATCACCAAGCGTTTCATTAAGCACCTCGAATCCTTGGCCAAGGACGACGCCGACAAGTACGAAACATTCTGGCGCCAGTACAGCCGCTACATCAAAGAGGGTATCGTAACCACATGGGAACACAAGGATGCGCTCGGCAAGCTGCTGCGCTTCGAATCCACCTTCACCGAGCCCGGCAAGCTCACCTCCTTCGCCGACTATGTTGGTCGCATGAAGGAAAACCAAAAGGATGTGTATGTGCTCTTCGGTGCCTCCCGCGCCCAACTCGAGCACAGCCCGTACTTGGATGCCCTCACCGCACGCGGCTTCGAGGTAGCCTTCTTCACTGACGGCGGCGACCAGTTCGTGGTAGACTCGCTCATGAAGGTTGAGGATAAGGAGATTAAAGCCATTGACCGCGCCAATCTCGACCTTCCTCCGCTGGAAAACCAGCCCGACCGCCCCGGTTTGGATGACGAGCAAGCCAAAAGCCTGACCGAATGGGTGGCAGATACCCACAAGGATGCCTTCAGCAAGGTGACAACCAGCGACCGCGCCCTCACCGCACCCGCTATCGCGCTGCAGGGTGAGAACGATATCTCCCCCGATATCAAGGCCTACCTGAAAGCCATGGGTCAACCCGTCCCCGAGGTGCACCCCGAGATTGCCTTCAACCCGCACAGCCCGATTGTGCAGCGCCTGGCTGAACTGCGCAGCGAGAACGAAGAGCTTGCCACCCTACTGGCAGATCAGCTCATCAACACCGCCCTGCTGCGCGCCGGCATGCTCGAAGACCCCGCCAAACTTGCGGACAACACGCAGGCCCTGCTCGAGAAACTGCTTAGCAAGTAAAGCTACCGACCAAACTTCGGAATGTAAAAAGTCGCGCCCTGTAAACAGGACGCGACTTTTTACATTACTCTTTCTATCATGAAAAAAAACTTTACTTATCCTCAAGCGAAGCAATGAGGGTCGGCATATCAGGCGTCATTTTACCGTCATCCATCATAGTCGGCAACGAGGCGATGCCTGCACGGGTAATGAGGGGGAAAGCGGCATCCGGGTCTTCGCCACTCTTCATGGCCTCCACCGCTGACTTGGTTCCTTCTATGAAAAAATCTACCAGCTTCAGGCTTCGGGCAACACGCTCCTGCATGTCGAGCAGGTTATTGCGAGCCTGAGTCATAATCTCCAAACGGTGCGTAAGAGTAGCCTCCCCCTGCACCGTGGCATCGAAGAATTCCTTAATCTGGGCCAAGGTCACTCGTGCCTGTTTCAGGCACAATGCTCCGATGAGACAGGCCACGCTATCCTCGCCATACACGCGGCGCCCGGAAGGCGTGCGCTCTACATGGCGAATGATACCCGCCTTCTCATAATATCGGAGAGTGTGGACAGACAGCCCGGTCTTGCGTGCTAGGGCAGATATAGAATATCGTACTTCTTTCGCGCTCATGGATAACTTTAGAACGAATAAATCACATTTTGTTACTAAAGTCAAGCAGAAATCCTCATATCAAAACAAGAGTTTTTCTCACATTATGGCAAAGCGGGGGCTTGCAAGCGCTCTGTGAATATGGCAATATAGCCCCCATATTCGTTATGGACTCAATTCTCAGCTTTCTGCAAACGGCCGGTGTTATACTGCTGGTCATCATGTTTTTCAACCTCATGATTTTCGTGCATGAGCTTGGTCACTTTCTGGCCGGGCGCTGGCGCGGGGCTTATATTGACCGATTCCAGATATGGTTCGGCAGCCCGATTTGGAGCAAAACCATCAACGGTGTCCGCTGGGGTATCGGTTGGCTGCCGCTGGGTGGTTTCGTTTCCCTGCCTCAGATGGAAGACATGGAGGCCATCGAGGGCAAGGCAGATATACCGAAAGACCTTAAACCGCTGAAAGCGATTGACAAAGTCATCATCGCCGCCGCCGGTCCCTTGTTCTCGCTGCTGCTGGCCTATGTATTTGCGGTAATTGTGTGGGGAGTAGGCAAGCCCGAGGCCGAGGTCATGGGCACCCGAATCGGCTACATTGTGCCGGAATCGCCCGCTGCACAAGCCGGACTGTTACCCGGCGACAAGGTATTGGCTGTGGATGGCCGCACTGTCAGCAAGTGGATGGGCAACATGGAGGGCGTGCGCGAGCTCGTGGCGATGAGCGAGGGCGAAACCATCAAACTTACCATTGCCCGCCCTCAGGCAGACGGCAGCGAAAGCACCATGCAAATCAATTGCGGCTACAGTGTGCCCGAAACCGGCTGGTGGCAGCGCAGCGCCCTGCGTCAAATCGGCGTACTGCCCACTCAACCCGCCATTGTGGGCGAGCTGCTCCCCGGCTCCCCCGCAGAGCAGGCAGGTCTGCAGACCGGCCAAACGATTACGGCTATTAACGGCACAGCAATCTACACCCCCTACGCCATTACCGAGCAGGCCGACAAGGGCGCCCCCATGCAGCTCAGTCTGCTGAACCCCGACGGCACCACCACCACCGCAACCATCACCCCCGCCCTGCCCGCCAACTGGCAAGGCAAGGAGGGCGCACACCCCATCCTTGGCTTCGGCTGGCAGCAAAGTGCCGCCAAGGTCGATTTCACCCACCCCTCCCCCCAGGCTCAAATCAACCAAAGCCTGAAGTGGATGAAGGACACGCTGGACAAAGTATGCTCGCCCGGCAGCAACATCGGTATGGAGCACCTCAGCGGCCCGGTAGGTATCGGCAACCACATGTACCAAATGTTCCAAGCCGACAACGGTGTAGGCTGGCGCCTCATCCTGTGGTTTGCCGTGGTGCTCAATGTGAACCTTGCCGTGCTTAACATACTGCCCCTGCCTGTGGTGGATGGTGGTCATGTGGTACTCGGGTTCATCGAAATGATTATCCGCCGTCCGGTCAAGGGCTGGCTGCTCGACTGGATTATGTACGGCTTCATCATGCTGCTCATGGGCTTCTTTGTCTTCGTGACCTTCAAGGACGTAGGCGACATGGTAGGCGGGGAGTCCGCCCCGGAACTGCCCGCACCCGTTTTCACCACCGAAAAGCCCTGATTTCAGCATACAATCATGCTTCGTCTCCTCAAGTGCGTATTGCTTGTGCCGGTCCTGCTGCTGCTCGGTTATGCAGCAGCAGACAAGGTGAACTCAGCAGCCACGGCACACCAAATCGTAGGGGTAGATGCCGCAGCCTACGGCGCCGTGCCGAACCACGATTGGGAATCCCTCAACCCCTTCGGCTGTCGCTATCGCTTCAACCTCGGCCCGGGGGAATTCGACCGCTTGCGCCGGCAACTCACCCCCCTCAACGGATGGGAGCTCTGCAAACCCATCAGCGTTTCCTACCCTTCCCTCAACGATATCGCCACAGAAGACTGCTACATCTACACCAATCACGACCTCCCCACCCTCGCACGCTGGGTTGTCTACAACCCCAAATCCCAGCTGCTCTACCTCGGCTATTACAGCCACTAAGCAGGGTACTTTCGCGCCTCACTCCCAAAACTCAGCAGCATTCCCCACGCGCCCCATGCTCACATAGCGCGTGCGCAGCAGCGAGCTATCTCGGTGGCCGATCTCGTATTGCAATTCGCTATAACTGCGAAAATGGCACAAGTGATAGCTGGCAAAGGTGTGCCGCAATACATCCGGTACCCAGTAGCGAAATCCTGCCATGCGGCGCAAGGCTCGCCAGTGGCGAATCCATTGAGGCGGACAAATTCGCCCCGTAGCAACGGCACAGCTCTGCAGCAGGCGCAGCAGCGGCGGATGTATGGTAACCAAGCGGGCTCCACCGGTTTTGCTGTGCCGGGGTAAAATGCAAATACTCCGCCCCGCCAAATCCACATGCGCCCAGCTCAGGCGCGCAACCTCGTGCGGGCGTATACCGGCATACAGCATCATGCCCACCGCCGCCAGGCAACTGCCACCCCGAAAGTGTTTTGCAGTTTCCAACAGCTGCTTAATTTCATGCGCTTGCAGTATTTCTATGCGCTGCTCCACCACCTTGGGCACTTCCACCCGCGCTACCGGGTTCTCACGGCACCACCCCTTTTTTATGGCTGTTCCGAATACTCCGCTGAGCACCAACCGAGCCTTCTGCCGCTGGCGTGGTGTGTCAAACGCCTGCTCTATGTACTGCGCACACTCCCCCGAACTAATAGCACGCACCCGCCGCTGCGATAATCCCCGGCATTTCTTCATAAATCGGCGCGTAAAATAGCGAAAATCCCACAGCGTGCGCTGCCGCCGCCCTTCGCGCGCGGCCAATGCTGCCTCCACCGCCCGCGCAAATGTTACCGTCTTCTCTTGCCGACGAAGTTCCGCCGCCCCTACCGATATACACAGACGCGCTCGTTTTACTCGACCTCGTCCATTCGCCAAAGCTTCCTTCGCTATCAACGCCGCCTCTATTACATCCACACCCGTGCTCTTTAATATCGCAAGTGCCGCTATTTCTTTTGTTGATATCTGTTTCATTCTTCCATCCCTTTCGGAAACCGTAAGTCAAACATATTTCTTGGCTGTATACAAATAATTTTTATTGCTTCGCTGCGAGTTTACAATTTACGGGTATGTTTTTTTAACTCGCTCATTTCGATA
Source organism: Akkermansia sp. (assembly GCA_017555205.1). GTDB lineage: Bacteria > Verrucomicrobiota > Verrucomicrobiia > Verrucomicrobiales > Akkermansiaceae > Akkermansia. The sequence goes on from JAFZGW010000033.1 coordinate 138,308, forward strand.
GGATAATATAGAATTACTTACGGTTTCCGAAAGGGTATACTCACGTTCCGTATGAAACCTCATCTCCCTATATCTCTATTAACAGCCGTTGTGGCTTCCCTTTTCATTCAACCGGTCTCGGCACTGGAACTGCCCGACAATTACGAGATGGTTGACGTGTGGACACCAAGCTATATCAAAGGTTACACCAACAACTCTGCGTCCGACTATTGCGTCTTCTACTTCTGGACGGATGATATTGAGTTCTCCCCCGGCACCTACTCCGGCTGGACCTCCTCCACTCCCCTCTTCACCGGCGGCAATCTTATCTTCACCTCCATCGATACCGCTGCCCCCAACTCCGTCAAGTTCACCGGCGGTAGCTCCAGAGCTTTCTCAGAACCTGCCACCCTCACCTTTGATTCGCTCAGTAATCTGACCATTAGCGGCAACGCCGGTAATGGTGGAGCGATTTATTTGGGTACAAGCGGTGCGCTCTACATACAAAATGTGAACGATGGCGTTTCTTCTTCGGATAATGCAGATGTGGTATTTTCCGGAAATAGACTCTCGTCAGACTATGGTGGAGCTATTTATGCCGACGGTTCGAGTGCAAAAATCGAAATCACCCACAATGGCGATATCAGCTTCAGTGGCAATTACGCAAGCTACTACGGCGGTGCTATTTATTCTAACGGGGCAAGTATCAACATATCTGACAACGAGAACATCAGCTTCAGTGGCAATTCCGCAGGCTACTACGGCGGTGCTATTTATTCTAACGGGGCAAGTATCAACATATCTGACAACGAGAACATCAGCTTCAGTGGCAATAGCACACGCTATTACTACGGTGGCGCTATTTATTCTAGCAGTGCTATTGACATCAACGGAAATAATGATATCAGCTTCACGAACAACAAGAGCAGCAACTCTTACGGCGGTGCCATTTACTCAGATAGCAGCCTCGATATCAGCGGTAATAATGATGTGATTTTCAGTAGCAACTCTTCATCCAACAGCGGTGGTGCTATCTACGCCACCAACAGCGTGAATATCAGCAATAACGGGGATGTCTATTTCGGCAGCAATTTAACCCAGAGCACCAGCAACAACTACTATCAGGGCGGCGCCATTTACTCAGGGAGCAATATTTCAATATTGGGCAATGACAGTGTTGTATTTGAAAAAAATTATGAGAGACGTAGCGGGCGACTGCGCGGCATCTATCAAACGAGCGGCAACTTAAATTTATCAGCCGGTGAAGGCCAACATATTACCATCTATGACTCGGTATATTCTGAAGGAAGCAGTTACTCAGCTAACTTTAACGCCGATTATGAAGATAGCAATGGCAAAATTCAGAAAGCCACGGGCGACATCATCTTTAGCGGTAAATACGCGGCAGAGCATTTGGCAGAGGTAACGGGTTCCACCGCATCATCTTCGGCAATAAGCAATTCACAAACGAGCGGAATTTATAAACACATCACCCTATATGGCGGCACCCTGCAAGTGGTAGACGGAGCCACGCTGAACGGTCGCGGCTTAACCATAGCGGCGGACAGCAATGCCAAACTGCTACTGCGAGATGCCTCGATGGGACACAGCAGCTATAATTTCACATTCAACAACGGCACCGAGCTTGAATTGCAGGGAAAAAACACATTAAACGCAAGAAACCTTTACTTCAACTCCGGCAGCACGCTGACCACCACAGTGGGGCAAGAGAACCTCACCTCGGCAGTCCTGAGCCTCGGCAGCACCTATGTGTATACCTACGACAATTTCACCATCAACTTGACAAGCAACGACAGCATACGCAGCGGGTCTTACAAAATATTGAGCACCAGCGGTTCTTCCTATTTCAAGACAGGGAGCAACTGGACAGCAGCCAATGTAACCGTGAACGGCAGCGGGGATGCAGCACGCGCGGAATTCAACGACTTGGTATGGGAAAACGGTACGCTGTACTACAAGGTCGGCCGCAATATCTGGAACAATAAGAGCGGGAATCGCCTGTGGAACGAAACATCGGACAACTGGACGATGAACGGTCGCAGCTATACCTACCTGAACGGCATGGACGTCTACTTCACCGACGAAGGCGCCGGTGTAGTAAGACTGTCGGGCAACATCGCCCCTGCTACTATCGAGGTGAATAACAGCGAGGGTAATGACTACACCTTCACCGCTGCTAACAGAAACAGCAAGCTGACCGGCGGTACAAGCATCACCAAAAACGGCACCGGCACCCTGACTATCACCGCAGCCAACGAACACAGCGGCGCCACCGTGCTGAATGCAGGCACCCTGAACTTGTACAACAGCACCGCCTTGGGTACCACAGCCGACGGCGGTACAGCCACGGTAAGCACGGCAAGCGGTTCCACGCTGGGTATCGGCAACAAGAGCCATGTGGTATTGGCAGGCGACAACAGCATCAAAGGTACGGTGAACATAGAGAGCGGCTCCGCTCTTTACATTCGAGGCAAAGGCTACGAGGCCGAAACCAGCAATGTGGCGGGTACCCTCATCTTTGACGGAGCCAACGGCAGCACGAACAATGCCGGCACCCTGAGCGGCAGCGGTCGAGTGCGAGTTAACAACAGCACGGTGCAATTCGCTAAACTGAGCAACTTCAGCGGCGATTTGACCATATCCGGCGAGGATGCTCAACTGAAGCTCGGCAGCAATAACCTTACCGTACGCAAAGGCAGCGACCTGAGTTTCAGCTCCGACAACGGTGGAGCAATGCTCAGTGCCGCCCGAATCACCGTGGCAGACGGGGGTAATCTCGAAGTAGAAGACCTCACCCTGAATATTGCAGACGTTCAATACTCACGACTGACAGATTCCGGTGCCATGCTTGACTTGGGTACGACCTACAACACCATCGTAGGCGGCACCATCAACGCTGATTTGGTCACACTGAACATGGGAGCCAGCTACACGGCCAATGGTGCTGCGCTGAGTCTCAATGACCGAGGTGAGCTTACCTTAGCTGTTACAAAAACAGCCACTAAGAAGATTGACCTCTACCTTGATCCCACGACAACTTACGCCGCAAACGCGCAGGTGATTCTGTTCACCGATGTCGCGACCGCCAACTTCATTGCCGATAACAGCATGGGGCTCAAAGCCGGTTCCGGACAGATTTACACGCTGAATGCAAACAATTATTTCAGCAGTGCATGGCTTAATGACGACACAACGCTCGTATACGACACCAACCTCGGTGTAGTGTACCTGGAAGGCGTAAACGCCATACCTGAGCCGACCAGCGCCACACTTTCACTGCTGGCCTTGACCGCACTGGCAGCCCGCCGCCGTCGACGCGCCTGACGCCCTATGAATCCCGGGCGTATTGCCCGGGCGCCCTTTTGTTGAAAAAGCTAAGAAAATCCCGGTAGATGGCAGCATCTACCGGGATTTTCATTATCTGATTTCGGAAATTTTACTCAGCGTCCGGCAAGAGCTCCTCGAGCAAGGCCTCGATATCGGTCTTGCAGGACTCGCGAGTGGCGAGGTTCTTGAGCTCCAGCTCGGGATATTCGCTACCGACGATAACCGCCCAGGTGGCACCAATCTTCTCGGCGCGCTTGAGCTGATTGCCCATCTTGGCCGGGGAAAGCGGGAGGTCTACACGCACGCCGGAATCGCGCAGCGAGGAAGCCAATGAAAGCATCTGCGGGCGCATCTCAGGCGCGGCAAGCACCAGGCACACGTCGCAGGCATTCGGCTTCACTGCGGCATCTCTCAGGGCGCGGGCAGCGGGGCAAGCCTCTATCAGGTGAGCAATCACGGCATCACCCATAGCAAAACCCGTAGCAGGCATATCGACAGCGCCATTGGAAAGCGTGGACACCAAGCCATTGTAGCGACCGCCACCGGCAATAGCGCGCAGGCTGTGGCCCTTATCGAAAATCTCGAACACCAAGCCGGTGTAATAGGCCAAACCACGCACAACGTAGAGGTCAAGTTTCACATAATCCGCCAATCCACGGGCAGTAAGCTCGGCAAGCACCGTCTCGTAGCGCGGGGAACAACCGGCGGGCGGGTTCTTAATGAAAGCCTCGATATCTTCGCGCTTCATGCCGAAGGCGTCGAGCTTCTCCTGACACACCTCGGGGCGGTCACGCTCGAACTTGTCGATAATTGCAAGGAAATCGCCTGTTTTTTCCTCGGGCACGCCATGCTCGGCAGCATAGCTCAGCCACACCTCGCGGTCAGAGATACGCACGACGAAATCATCTGCCGTGAAACCGAACTCGCGCATGCAGTCAATGGCAAGAGCGATGAGCTCGGCGTCGGAACCTTCACCGGATTCGCCGAGAATATCAGCATTGAACTGCACGAACTCGCGGAGACGGCCCTTCTGGGGTTTCTCGTAGCGGAAGCAGGAGCCAATCTCAAACCATTTGAGCGGCTTGGTGTATTCGCGCTGATAGGCAGCGGCGATTCGACCGAGGGAGGCGGTAAGCTCCGGGCGCACCGTGATATCGCGCTCGCCTTGGTCGATAAAGCGGAAAAGCTGGGTGGGCAATTCACCACCGGACTTCTTCAGGTAAAGCTCGGTGGCTTCGAGCGTGGGAGCCTCCCACTCAACGAAGCCGTAACGATGTGCAACCTTACGCCATGTGTCGAAAAGATAGGCACGCAGAGCGTACTCCTGAGGGGCAAAATCGCGGAAACCGGTAAGCGGTTGGAATCTGGCGTCTGGCATAAGATATAATTAACTGGTTAAAATTAAGTGGTTGATATTATACGCGGCGGCGCAATACTGTCAACACCAAATTGATAGTGCATGTCAGTAAGTACCGCGGCAAAAAGAAAGGCGGGAGGATACCCCAAGGCATCCCCCCACCTTTATAGGTAAAGTCAGTTTTGCAACTGCTTGGCTTATGAGACTTAGGCGATGGAGTCGCCCAGCTTCTTCATAGCCTCGGCAGCGCGGTTGGAGTAACCCCATTCGTTGTCGTACCAGCCGCAAACCTTCACCATGTTGCCGCCTACCACATAGGTGAAGCCGGCGTCGAAGATGCAGGAGTGGGGGTTGGAAACGATGTCCTGGAGCACAAGGTCCTCCTCGGAGTACTCAAGGATACCCTTAAGCGGGCCCTCAGCAGCCTCCTTCATGGCGGCGTTCACCTCCTCAACGGTCACATCGCTCTTCAGCACGGCCACGAAGTCGGTCAGAGAACCGGTGGGGGTGGGTACGCGGAAGGAAGCGCCGTTAAGCAGACCCTTGAGCTGGGGA
>JAFZGW010000034.1 GCA_017555205.1 Akkermansia sp.
AGATTGGTTCATTTTTTTTGCACCGCCAGTTTAACAGCTGGCACCCCAGAACTCAATCTCCATTTTTGTTTTCTTTTATTTCGTTGATATTTTTCTCCTCATAACCCCCTCTTTCTTTAGATCGCTTTTTGGACAGCTATGTGGAATAATCAATCCGGCAGCCGGTTATGTATGCAGTCACGCTGCCCCCGCTACTTCGTTTTGGTATGCGAAGTGCGGGGCGTTAAACTCTGATTTATGCCAGGCGAACTGTTTTGCCGGGGCGCGGGCAGAGCACGCGCGTATCGGGTAGTGCATCCGCCAAAGTGGCTTGCATGCTGGCCATGGCGTCTTCATCGCCATGTACGAGCACGATGGTGTGCGGGGACAGGCGGCAGGCATAGTCTACCAGTGCGGTGCGAGTAGCGTGGCCGGAGAAGTCAAAGCATTCGGTGCGGCAAAGCAGGGGGTATGCTTGTCCTTTGCCGTTAAGTTTCACATTCTCACCCGGTTTGGTGGCTTTGATCCGGCCTGCGGGGGATTCCGGGTCGCTGTAGCCCACGAAGAGGATGGCGTCGTTTTTGTGCGGCAGTACTTGAGCTGCCATTTTGTAAGAAACGGTGTGCTCGCTCATCATGCCGCTGGAGACCAAGTATATGTTGCCCGGGCTGGCGACCAGCGGGCCTTTGTCTTGCTTGGGCAGGCCGTGGGTTTCCACGTCATCACGAATCCTATACCCGGGTTTAAGGCGCGGTGTGCTGTCGCACAGTCGGTCGTATACCTGAGTGATTTTGGAACTCAGGCCGCCGAAGTAAACGGGGACGTCGGGAATAAGGCCTTTGCGCTTGAATCGCCCGATTTCGCAGAGCAGTTCTTGACTTTTGCCAAGGGCGAAAACGGGTATGAGAACAGCTCCGCCTGTCTCCAGCACCTCGCGGATGGTGCGAGCGAAGCGCTGCATTTCTTTCTCGCGGGTGTACGAGGGGTCGCGGTCAGTCAGGCCGTGTGTACATTCCATAATAAGCACATCTACGCCGCTTTGCGGAAAATCCGCTCCGCTGATGAGTGTTTGGTTTTCAAACTGAACATCGCCGGTGTAGAATACGGTGGTACCGCTTTGCCCCTCGAGCATCACGCCGCAGGAGCCGAGAATGTGGCCGGCATCGTGCAGGGTTGCGAGCACGGTGCCGTTGTTACCGGTGCGGAATGGCTCGTTGTAAGGGCGTGTGACCCAAGCGTTGACATGCCGCTGCAGTTCGCCGTGGGTGAAGAAGGGGTACTCTATTATACCTTCGCCCATGCGCTTGGCTGTCATTACGTTGACTGAGTTGTGCAACATGGCATCGCCTAATTCCGCTGTACCCAAGGTCATGATGACCTCGGCGCGCGGGTACTCATCTTGAAACACGGGCAGGGTGCCGATGTGGTCAAGGTGTGAGTGGGTGATGAAAATGGTATCCGGGTCGGCTGCGCCGATGAGTGAAAAGTTCGGCTTAGCTGCATTGCCATCCTGCTTGGGGTGCATGCCGCAATCGAGCACGATGCGGGAGCCCTCCATATCCAGCAGGTAACAGTTGGCTCCGATTTCAGGGCCTGCTGTCAGGTTGGTCAGTGTTATCATGGCTCGGTGGTTACTCGGGTAGACTTTCGTCTTCTACTATTTGCTCCAGTGTTTGGCGGCGGCGGATGATGTGCCACTTGTCGCCGTCTACCAGCACTTCGGCTGCCAGTGGGCGAGAGTTGTAGGTGCTGGCCATGCTGAAGCCGTAGGCACCGGCGCTCATTTCTGCCAGAACTTCACCCGGTTTTACATCCGCTATTTCGCGGTTTTGTGCTTGGAAATCGCCGCTCTCGCAAATGGGGCCTACGATATCGGCTACGATAATGTCGCCGGTGTGCTCTTTTACCGGCCAGATTTCGTGGTATCCCTCGTAAAGGGCGGGGCGAATAATGTCGTTCATGCCGGCATCTATCATCTTGAAGTTTTTGGCTTCGCCCTTCTTTTCGTACAGGCAGGTGGTGAGCATGCATGCTGCATTGCCTACCAATCGGCGCCCCGGTTCTACCAGTATCTTCAGCCCCAATGGTTTCAGCAGGGGGACGATGGATTCTGCGTAGCTCTTGAGGGTGATTTGCTCGGGGTGTGCAGCCCACCATTCCTCTTTGCCGGAAGCCAAGCAGCCGTCGTACACGATGCCGATGCCGCCGCCTATGCTCCAGAACTCGATATTGTAGAGTTTTTGGAACTTTTCTACAATGGGGGTAACTTTCTTTATTGCCTTCACAAACGGCTCAACTTCTGTGAGCTGGGAGCCAATGTGCATTTGCAGGCCACGAATGTGCAGGTTGGGCATTTCTGCGGCGATGGTGGCGTAAAGCTCTTCGATGCGGGTGATATCCACACCGAACTTATTTTCGTTGGTTCCTGTGGTGATGTATTTGTGGGTGTGTGCGTCTACATGGGGGTTAACGCGCACGGCAACGGGGGCTTTTACTCCCATTTCACCGGCTATGCGGTTGATTTCGCGCAGCTCGTTTTCGCTCTCGCAGTTAAAGCAGTAGATGTTCAGGGAGAGCGCGTAGCGAATTTCTGCCTCGGTCTTGCCAACCCCGGCGTAGGTGCATTGGGTGGGGTCGCCGCCGGCGTTGACAACGCGCCAGAGCTCGCCGCCGCTTACGATGTCAAACCCCAGTCCCTGTTTGGCCATGAGGTTAAGAATTGCTTTGTTGGAGCAGGCTTTTACGGCGTAGGCTATATGGGCATCCAGCGGGGAAAGTGCTTGCTTAAGCTCAGCAATGTCGTCCATGATAGTCTTGCGACTATAGACGAAAGTAGGGGTGCCGACGGCCGCGGCAATGTCGGCAAGATGGACGTTTTCGCAGCAGAGGGTGCCGTTATTGTATGCGAATGAATGCATTTTGATGTATTTATTGTTAATTAAATCTATTTCGCTTTTTTGTCTTTTGCGCTGGGGGTAGCGTTGTCGTCTATAATGGTGGCTACCCAGTGCAGGTCGCGCGAGTTTTCGAGCGCCAGTTTAATCATGACTGTAATAGGTACGGCAAGCAGCATGCCGCATGGCCCCCATACCCACCCCCACAGGAGCACGGAGAGTAGTACTACGGAGGTTGCTATACCGAATTGTTTGCCGAGGAATAAGGGTTCAATGCCGTTGCCGATACTGAAATTGATGGCAACGTAGCCGATGGAGACGATGAGCGCATCTCCCAAATCACCCAGAATGAGAGCCAGTAATATGGGTGGTATGGCTGCAACAATTGAGCCGATGGTGGGTATGTAGTTGAGCAGGAAGGCTACGAGCCCCCACAAAAAGGCGAAGGGTACTCCCTTTGCATGGCAGAGCCACCACGCCAGCAAGCCGGTTGTTGCGCTTGCTAAGGTTTTGATGAAAAGGTAGCGCTGTATGCTTTTGAGGGCGTCCACCACACGGTCTTTACCCTGCATGCTGTTGGGCAGGTTCCGGAAGTTGCGCATGAACAGCGGAGCCTCTCCCAGCAGGAAAGTCATGAGCACGAGTACCAGCGTTGTTATTGATGTCATGGCCAGCACCTCGCTGCCCAGTGTTTGCGAAAGGCTCAGGAGTACCTTGGGGTTAAGGTATTCTTGGGGGTTGTGTATGAATCGTTGCGCTTCTTCACCGTACCCCCAGTCGTGCAGTAGTTGCATAATGGCGCGGTACTTGCTTTCCATTTGTACCATGAAGTCGCCTTCAATCGTTGCTCGCATGTCCACTGCCAGATATTTAATGAGTGAGCCGGCTGCGTAGATGATGCCGGCATCTGCCACAACGGTGAAAAACACAGCCAGCCAGTGGGGAAATCGAAGTATACGGCGCAAAAGGTCGGTAACCGTATAGCTGATGACGGCCAAAAAGATGGCCATGATTATGGGCAGAATCAATTCTCGAGCCTCACGGAGACCAAAAAGAACGATAGTGGCGCAGGCCGCTGTCAGGAGAAATCTTGCGCCTTCTCCCCAGTTGCTGTCCGTTTTCGTTATTTGATTTTCTTCCTCATTCTGCATATCGCGCGTATTCTACATTTTTTCGGTGTGGAATTCAAGCCGTCAATGCGGATATGGCGTATTTTTTCAGGAATGGATGTATGTTGATAATGTTTTTGTTTGAAGTGGGAATATACAATACACCCCACAATTCACGCGGCAGTCGGCTGCCTTGTAAAATTGTGGGGTGTAGTTAAGGTTTATTTTACTTGGTTACCAAGCTGTGGCCGGTCATTTCGGCGGGCTGGGGAATACCCAGCAAGCTCAGCAGGGTGGGGGAGATGTCGGCAAGGATACCGTCACTCATCTTGACCTCTGCCTGATCGGGACCGCAGTAGATGAGGTCTACCAAGTTGGTGGTGTGGGCGGTATTGGGAGAACCGTCGGGGTTGAGCATGTTCTCGCAGTTGCCGTGGTCGGCGCAGATGAGGCAGCAGCCGCCCAGCTCAAGGATTTTGTTCACACTCTTCTCCAGAGCCTTGTCGACAGCTTCGCAGGCGGTGATGCCGGCCTCCAGGTAACCTGTGTGTCCCACCATGTCGGGGTTGGCGAAGTTCATGATGGCGATGTCGTAATTGGCGATGGCATCCACGAACTTGTCGGCAACCTCACCCACGCTCATCTGGGGTTTGAGGTCGTATGTGGCGACTTCGCGGGGGGAGGGTACAAGGATGCGGTCTTCGCCCTCGAACTGTGTTTCTACGCCGCCGTTGAAGAAGAAGGTAACGTGGGCGTATTTTTCGGTTTCGGCGATACGCAGCTGCTTAAGACCGGCGGCTGCGATAACTTCACCGAGGATGTTGGTGAGCTGCTCTTGCTCGAATACGACGGGAGTCGGGTAGCATGCCTCATATTCGGACATGGTGATGTAATGCACGTGGGGGTGAACACCGCGCTCGAAACCGTCGAAGTCGTCGTAAATGAATGCGCGGGAAAGCTCACGAGCGCGGTCGGCGCGGAAGTTGAAGAAGAATACCACGTCGTTGTCGCGCACGCGCTGGGTGTCGCCCTCGCAGAAGATTGCAGGCTTCAGGAATTCGTCCGTCACGCCGGCCTCATAGCTCTGCTCAGCGTATTCAGCCGGGGTGCAGCTGCACTGCTCACCCTTACCGAGCACGATGGCATTCCAACCTATCTGTACGCGGTCCCAGCGCTTGTCTCGGTCCATGGCGTAGAAACGGCCTACCACGGTGGCAATCTTGGCACCGTAGGGGGCTACTGCCTGCTGCAGTTGGTTGAGGAAACCTGCGCCGCTCTTGGGGTCAGTGTCGCGGCCGTCGGTGATGGCGTGAATCATGATATTCTTTACGCCGGCCTCAGCCGCAATCTTTACGATGCCGATGAGGTGGTCGATGTGGGAGTGTACGCCGCCGTCGGAAACGAGCCCGAGCAGGTGCAGACGTGTGCCCGCTGCCTTGGCGAACGCATCCGTAATAACGGGGTTTTTGGCGAGAGAACCATCGTTGATGGCGTTGGTGATACGGCAAAGATCCTGGAACACTACGCGGCCGGCACCCAGGTTAAGGTGGCCTACTTCGGAGTTGCCCATTTGGCCATCAGGCAGACCAACGTCTTGTCCGCTGGCACCCAGCATGGAATGCGGGCATGTGGCCAGCAGCTTGTCAGTGAAAGGTGTATCGGCGAGCACAGTAGCATCGCCCGTCTGTTTGGCGGCCTCCGGCCCCTGCGGGTTGCGGCCCCAGCCGTCACGAATAATCAGAACTACGGGTTTATTAGCCATGGGGCTATTATATCACCCATCAGGGCGTTTGTGAAGTCAAAATGCAGTATTGCTCGCCGATTTACCGAAAATTGCCAATTTTAAGCGGAGTTTGACAGAGTAAGGCATTGCACTGCCGGGGGAGCTGTGGTAAAATGAGCGCCGTTATGGCAAATACATCTCTTACCCCTGAGCTGGTGAAGCTCACCACAGAACTGGCGAATGCCGTTGCCGGTTCTCAGCAGGTCGTTTCCGCCCGTGCTCGTATCGGTCTTTTTTATCAGAACCCGGAGGCCACAGACCTTTTCCGCAAGGTGAATGAATATGGCGAAAAATTGCGCAATAAGCACATGGAGGGTATGCCCCCTTCGGATGAGGAGATTGCCACATTTGATGGCCTGCGTCAGGATGTGATTGAAAATCCTGTTTGCAAGGGGTTCCTTGAGGCACGTCAGGAGCTGGATAGCTTGCTTGCGACTGTTAATCAGTACCTTTGCCTCGCTATTGAGAAGGGGAGTGCTCCCAGCGATGAAGAGGTTGCAGATTCCATGAATCAGCAGGTGAGTTGCTCATGCGGCGGCGGTTGCGGTGGTAATTGCGATGACTGTGACGGTGATTGCGATTGCAAGAACCATGCCGACGGTGAGCACGAGTGCAAATGCGGAAAGCATTAAGCCACTATCTGTACATTTATTGATGTTGCCCCGGTTGTCTTAATGGCGACCGGGGAGTTTTTTGTAATTCAATAAGTATTCTGTGAAGGGGGGCGAATCCTGTGGTTTAAATGAAGGTGTTTGTATATGAAAGGTGTATCTTTCTGTCATATTTGGCCGGAGATGTGGATTTGTCGTGGAATTTTGACTTGCGTAGAATGGGTGATTTTGGTAGTATCTACCTGATAGGAATATTCAGATATGCTGGAAGCTCGAAATATATGCTTGGAGGTAGACAACGGTGAGGAGAGCGTCTTTTTGCTCAACAATGTGAATTTTTGTGTACCTTTGGGGCATTTCATGGCTATTGTCGGCCCGTCGGGCTGTGGCAAGACTACTTTGCTGAAAGCGATTGCAGGAATTAAAGCAATTAGTTCGGGTTCGTTTTTTTGGGAAGGACGTGATTTGGGTGAAGAGGGGGATTTTGAACCGCATGAGATTGGATATGTGCCCCAGTTCAGTATTGCCTACGAGGAGCTGACTGTTGATGAAAACGTAGAGTGCTCCGCACGCATGCGAGTAAATGCATCGGAGGACGAAATCAACGATATTATTGATAATGTTTTGGCCGAAACCGGGTTGGAGGAAATAGCCGACAGACCGGTAAAAATGCTCTCCGGCGGGCAGCGTCGCCGCTTGGCTTTGGCTATGGAGTTGGTGAGCAGCCCCCGCATATTGCTGTGCGATGAGGTAACCAGCGGTCTGGATCCGCGCTCGGAGCGCGAGATTGTGCAATTGCTGCATGAGCTTAGTATGAAAGATGGCCGTATTGTTATATCGGTTACTCACAGCTTAGCGCAGATGTCGCTCTACGACAGCATTATGGTGATGGTACGTGGTAATCTTGCTTACCATGGCGCCCCCGATGATATGTCCCATTATTTCTCCGTTTCTGATTTGGAGGACGTGTATCCGCGTTTGGCACTGCGAGCCCCGACAGAGTGGGGCGGCAGTTGGCTGAAACACCGCAAAGATTACTACAAAAAGTTGGGGGATGAGCATATCGAAAAGTATGCTCGCAAGGGCGAGGCTCCCCCTTTGCCTGCATCTCAGCAGGAAAAAGAAGAGGAAGAGTCACCCTCACAGCCCGGTTTCTTTGCTCAGATGATGGTTATGTTGCGCCGTCGTTTCTCCATTCTCATGCGTGATCGCACTCAGCTCATTTTGCAGATTGCCATGATTTTGATTTTCCCGGTGCTGGTAGCTCTTTTCTCGAGTAAGGGGCAAGACCAATTGCTGAACTTGGCAGATGTTCACGGTGGCGACCTCATGGCCGAGGCTCAGGCTCAGCAGGAACAGGCCGAGGTGCGTGCGCGCGTGGGCTCTGCAGTGTCGGGCATTATTATGTTTGAGGTGATTTTGCTCGGGCTTATGGGGGCGAATAATTCCTCCCGAGAGGTAGCCGGCGAGCGCCTGATAATGGAGAAGGAGAAGTTTGCCGGAGCCGGGATTGGTGCATACGTTGCCTCCAAGGCCATATATTTGGGGGTACTGGTGTTCATTCAGAGCTTGTGGATGTATTTCTTCGTGGAGTGGTTCTGGCCATACCGAGGGGATACGATGAACCACCTAGCCTTTCTCTTGTTGGCAAATGCAGCCATGACCAGCGTGTGCTTGGGCATATCGGCTAACTGCAAGACCCCGGATCAGGCATCGCTGCTGAGTATTTACCTGGTAGGCTTTCAGCTGCCGCTGTCAGGCGCTGTGCTGGCCTTGCCCGGCACGATAGAGACTTGCACGCAGCCGTTTATTTCCGCCTATTGGGCATGGAGCGGCAGTATAGAAGGTGGTTTGGGGCCGGATGAGCTCAAGGCTGTCAAGAGCATCGTTCAAACCACGTTTACGGAGGCCGGGCTTTGCCGCATCGTGCTCGTGCTGCACATTATAGTGGGTATTTTCCTGACTTGTATTGGGGTGCGTCGCACCCGCTGGGAGTAAAAATGTAACTAATTATATAACAAAAACTTAACTTTATGGCTAGAAGTTCTCGCCGTGGTCGTGGTAAAAAAGTAAACAGCATGCCGATAGTTGTCGGGGTGCTGGGGGTGTTGGTTGTTGTTTTGGCCGGTATGTTGTTCTTCAAACCGAAGGCGCGTAGTGCTGAGCCTGAACCTTTCAATATTTCCCGCTACAGAGAGGATGGTTCACGCTTTGCTTCCACCGGCAACCGCTATGTGATTGAAGGAACGGTTGAAAGTATAGAGACACTCGGTGACAACCGCATGGTTGAGGTTTCCGTTCGCGGCAATAGGCGCGAGCGTCTTCCCCTGTTGGTGCAGGGAACACCGCCTTCTCGCGTGAATATCACACGCGGTGACAAATTCATATTCGATGTATCGTGCCGCACCGGTCGGGACTCCGCCGGCCATGAGGTGAAGGGCATATTGATAGTGAACGATGTAAAGACAAAGTGATGAAAACGCTGCGATACCTTACCCTTTTACCCTTCGTGCTGGTGACAGCCGGTGGGCAGATGCCCGATAGTTTCGATGCATCGGGGCGTAGTACCCAAGCCCAGAGCGGGGTGCAGAACGATAACCCCCTGCGCACAGGCGAGAATCCGCCGCCGCAGATGTTCGGCATGGAACTACCGGTGCTTGACCCGTCGAATGACACAATGTCCTACGGGGGAGCTAAGTTCGATGTTGGCAACAATGCCGTGGTGCGTGAGCGTTTCGAGAAGTTCCTCAGCCAGGCACCGGACGATTCCGAACAATCGAAATTGTACCGCAAAAAGTTGCAGCAAATCCTCGACTATACCGAGCGCTATAGCAGCAATGCCTCCAAGATAGGTAGTAAGACCTTGGTCAAAATCGGTACGGGGCTTTACGATATTTCCTCATATCCGGGCGATGGTGAACAAGCCGGTGCACTCGCCAGTGCCATTGTTAGCGCTCTGGATGTGCAGCGCAATAACCGCCGCCGAGACAAGGTCAATGCTGAACTCGATTCGGAAATTGATAAGCTCATCATCAAAACGAACTCTCTTAATAACCGCAATACACAAAAAAATCGAGGCGGCGGTGGTTCCGGTGATATTAAAAATCCTAATCAGGGTAGCACCGGTACCTCAAATACCTTCTTGATTGCTGCGAATTCTACAAAGATTGCGGAGAAAAAGGCTGTACAGGCTGCAAATACAGCCTCTAACCAGGCCTCTCTACCTGTGGCAAAGTTGAACTATCAGGGGTTGGTTGTGTGGCTTATGTTGCAGCGTCGCTACGACCATGCCGTAATCGGTGCGCGTGTGTACCGCCACGTTTTCCGCGATGGCGATACGAGCATGAATCTTGAGAAGGATTCCGACGCCTACAAATTGTTCACCGGTATTTCCGGCATGCCCCCCACTATCAATACGGTCGATACCATGGCAAGTAATGCTCGCCGTGAGGTAGACCAGAGTATAGATGCCGTATATGGTGCCCTTGCACAAAATAAGCTGGGCGAGGCAACAAACCGACTTATTACGGCGGTCGCTCTTGGTGAGTATATGCAGAGTGTTGCGATCTTCCCGACAGAGCACAGAAAACGTATAGATGCTTACTGGCAGCTGCGCAAGCGTGCTCTTGTCACCCTGAATGCACGCGATTACGATGGGGTGGAAGCCATTGCTGCAGAAATGAAGAAGTTGGATGTCGATTTCAATGACTCTCAGCTCATAGCTTACACCAGCGGTAAGAAGCGCCAGAGTAACTTTGCCCTGCGATCCGCCCGCAAGGCTTTTGAAGCCGGTAAAGATGAAGAATTCCGCCGCTTGGCTACGGAGGCCGCTATCATTTGGCCCCTGAATCCCAATCTCGATAAGGGTGAGGAGCAAATCGCCCTTGTGGATTCGTACGCTCCTATTATGGATGAGTTCCGCCGCTTGTTGGAACGCAGGCAACTGCGCACCATTTACAATGAGCGCGAGCGTTTTCAGGTTGTCGTGACGGATTCCGAGCTGAAGAAAAAGTACAGCGAGGTTGTTGAGTTTGTAGGGGCTACGGATATTATGCTCGCTTCACTTCGTACCGGGGCGGAAACGGATCGAACCATTGGTCCGTGCTTAGCCTACGAGCAAATGGTACTGCTGCAGAAGAAGGATGAGCGCTACACTGCCGACAAGATGTTTACCGATGCACTTGGGCAATATGCGGCTCAAGCTCACGATTTCGTGCAGGCACTCAGCAATGGCGAGAACTCTGAGAAACGCGCCGAGTATGGTTCCGCGTTGTCGAGCTATTATCGCGCTCGATGCTTCTTCCCGAAATCAACCCTTGCTCAGGAAGGTATTGAGCGTGTGACCAAGATAATCGTTGCCGCAAAATATTAACCCCGCCATGGCAGCTCAGGTTGTCACTCGATTTGCCCCCACGCCCAGCGGTCCGCTGCACGTGGGGCATTTGTTGGCTGCGTTGCAGGCTCGCCGCTTGGCGGATGAGCATGGCGGTCGCTGCCTGTTGCGCATAGAGGATATTGATGTAACCCGCTCGCGCAGCCGTGAATGGGTGGAGCTTATGTACGAGGACCTTGCTTGGCTGGATTTACATTTTGATGGCGAGGTGATGGTGCAGAGTAAGCGCTTCGATATATATGCCTCGGCGCTTGCTCAACTGCGCGAGGCTGGGTTACTGTACCCTTGTTTTTGTACTCGTAGCGAGATAAAGGCTCAAATCGCTGAGATGGGGCGTGCTCCGCACAGTTCGCTGGGCTACCTGTACCCGGGCACCTGTCGCAACTTGCCGCAGGAGCTAGTGGCTGAGCGCTTGACTCGGGGGGACTCCCACGCATGGCGTATTGATATGCAGCGTGTGCAAGAGCTCATCGGTTGCCCGGAATGGATTGATTTACACCGGGGAACCCAGCGCTGTGTGCCAACGGAGTACGGCGACGTGGTTTTGGCTCGCAAGGAAATGCCGGCCAGCTATCACCTTGCTGTGGTGGTAGATGATGCCGCTCAGGGGGTGACCCATGTCACCCGTGGGGAAGATTTGTTCGAGGCTACACACATACACCGAGCGTTGCAAGCTGTGCTGCATTTGCCGGTTCCGTTGTATGCCCATCACGGCCTGCTGTGCGACAATGCAGGCAAACGATTAGCTAAGAGGGACGGCGCACGCTCTCTGGCCTCTCTCCGTGCTGCCGGTTTTACCCCACAAGCTGTGCGTGATACCCTGCAGGCCGCTTTAGCCAACCGCGGTATATGGCAGATTTGACACCCCCATTGTGTATAGGTTGAGCAGGGGATTAGTGTTGATTTCCCCGCAAGCAAAAACCGTTGCCTCATTGCGAGGCAACGGTTTTGTTTTCAAATCAATGAAAAAGACAATTTTACTTGCGGCGACGGCGAGCAGCAAGGCCGGCCAGTGCCAACAGGCTCAGAGTGGCTGTTGTCGGCTCGGGAATCTGCAGAGCGCTCTCGTTTGCTGCAATCAGAGACTCGCGAGTCCAATCCGTACCGGTGGTGATAGTGGGAGTTGCCAGTACGTCTGAATCGTATGTCACGTAGGCAATGCCATCGTTGGAGTATTTGTAGGCCGTGTTTTGACCGTAGATGCTTACAATGCTGCCGTCATCGTACAGTACAGAGAAAACAACTGCAGTACCGGCGAAGGTCATTGGGGCGTGATCACCGGCATAACCGAGGGTGATAGCACCCTTTACTGCGCCCTCCAGAGTAAAGCTGTTAGAGAGCTTGTGACCGGTCGGCCAAGAAGAGTCGGAGAAAGAAGCGTTTGCGTAGCCGCTAACAGTCTGACCGGCTTCTTTGGTGTAAATGTGAAGCTCATTGGAACCCTCCCAGTAGTTAGCGGAGATGGACCAAGGGTATTTGGTAGCGCCATTGTTGCGTTCCACTGTAAGACCCAAGAGCGCGGAGCTGAGGCTCTGATCTGTAATGATGGCGGTCAGACTTTCCAGAGTGAGCTCAGAGGTCGCGATGATGGGATCTGTGTTAGCAGAACCCACTGCACAAGTTGCCGTTGTGCCTGCCGTTGCCAAGCCCGACAAAGCGAGAAGAGTGATGATGGTCTTCTTCATATCTGTTAATTCTATTTGATTATGTTAAGTTTGAAAGCAGTTTGTTCAGACTTTTTCAGTCCCTCGCGCGAGGGGAATCTGATAATATCCGCTGCGAAACCGCATACACTAGACTATAGTAGTATTTTTGCAGGAGTCAAGCATAAAGAGCCGAAAATGAAAGATTTTGACATTATTTCGTAGAGGTCGCATTGCCTCAAAAATCCAGTCACCGAACTGACACTTCCCACGAGTTCGGCTGACACGTGAAAAGCTGGATGCCTCATAAATCAGGCACTAATATATACACATGTCACTCAGAATGAGTAAACAAGAAATAATAGAGTTACTGAATTCTAACGCAGTAAAGTATCGAAAGACACGCTTCCGTAAAGCTAAGGGCGAACTTCTGAAGCAACTAATGGAACTAACTGGTTACAAGTCGTCTAAAAGCATTATTAGGTACTATTCGCGCGCTCGAAAACACAAGCGTGTGGAGAAGAGAGGGCGTCTGCCCAAATTGCAACCCTGCGACATCGAGTTTATAAAGTCAATTTGGTTGAAATCCGACCAGCCTTGCGGTAAGCGGCTCCATCCCATGCTGCCAACGTGGCTGCAGGCCTACTCAAAACGATACAAAATAGACGAGGAGTCTCAAGGACGCATACTGAGTGTATCACCAGCCACTCTGGACCGAGTGTTGAGTGGTTCCAAAGTGGATGATATACATAAAGCCAACAAACAAACCATCAGCGCATTAAAGCATTCTATACCAATTATAGACACAACTCGCAAGATTGATGTCCCCGGGCATCTATATGCAGATACAGTAGCTCATTGCGGGGATAGTATCCGCGGCAATTTTGTTTGGACATTAACGGTTACGGATGATTTGACCCCATTGTGCCTTTGTAGTGCAGGGGGGGTGACTTGTAGTTGAATTTCGCCAAAGAAAAAGCCGTTGCCCCTTTCGGGGCAACGGCCTCGCTTTCAAATCAATGAAAAAGACAATTCTCGCTCCCAACCCTCTCGCAAGGGGGTCTGGCAATAGCCATTGAGAACTAAGTGGTCTTATTCTAGCGCATGATAAGCCGATGTCAAGAAAAAACTGTATAACTGTCGCAAATGAGCTCTGCTAGAATATGATTTTTCCGTGTCTTGCCCAAAAAAAATTGAGATGCAGCCGACGTTGCCTTCCAGCGGGGGCCGTCAGTGCTGCTGACAGGGAATCCCGAGGGCGTCGACTGCATCTCAAAACTTGGTCGGCGTATTAGTTGCCGTGTACTGTTGTGGTGTAAGTGGTGACGATACCGAGAATGCTGTGCACCTTTTCATCTACGGAAGATACGGTAGTAATGCCGCCGTTCTTCTTAGCTGCATTGATGGAGGCATCACCCGTGGCAACAAGCCCCAAATAAGTAGTGGAGGTTGCCGTACCTACTTTGGTACCAACGGCGGTTGTAGCGGTCAAAGGAGCCGAGATGTCCGTATAAAGGGCACCGATGCGAGGTGCACCACAGCTGCAAAGAGCGAGTGTTGCTACAGTAAGGGCTGCTGAAACGATAGCTTTTTTCATGATAATAGATAATATAGTGTTTATTTGTTATTGTAACGGAGGGAAGTTGGTGCATCCACCCGAAAAATCAATCGCTTTCTACCATACTTTTTGCTGAAAAACAAGCAAAAAACACAGTATTCTAACAGAATTATGCCTTTTGAGAAAGCGGCTTAGGCTTTAACGGCGTCGACGTCGAGCAGCAAGGCCGGCCAGAGCCAGCAGACTGAGCGTAGCTGTTGTAGGCTCGGGGATTATCAGCTGCCACTCCTGAGATAGTGTTGAGTCAATGGCATATACACTGTGTATATAAGTCCCTTCGCCATAGAGGGCATCGTCAACGAAGTAGATTTTTTCTACGCCGTTATCATCATAGGCAATTTTGACATCTGCGCTGAAAAGATAGGGGGCAACGGTTGTGTCGTAATCATCGGAATCCGTCAGCCATAATTTAGCAAGATTACCGTTAACGTATTCAGCCCCCCACAGCGTGATGGCGTGAGCCATCTCGGTTTCATCTGACACGATGGCGAGAGAAATACCTGCACCGTCATTGAACAGCTCGGTAAATTCTAAGCTAATCACAGAGGCCGACTCCTCGGATTCTTCGATATTCCATACATCCGCCAAGAAATCTTCGAGGTCTGTCTTGGTAAGTCCGTATTGATCAAAATAATAACCAGAGAAGGGTGCAAGTGTCAGGGGCAGATTTGCACGGCTTTCATCGGCAAAGTAACGATTCCATTCCTCTTTTGTCTCAGGGGCATAAACGCCGGAAATCCACCAGTTGATGGAAGCAAGTGTATCGCCACCTTCCTCGTAGTCCAGATTATTGTCAAGAAAGGTTTGCCAGATGTCATCGAGCTCTGTTGGCGTAGTGGAGGGCACCGTGTTAACATTGCCGCCATTCTGCCACCAAGCAATGAGGTTGGATGCAGATGCCGCGTAGCACATGTAGTCATCGGCATCACCGTCGGAATTATCAATTTTATTGGCATCATGCCAGCCCCCGGCTTGCGAAACTCCGTTTGCCCACACGGTGCCGGTAAAGTTGCCGGTATTAACCGCACCAGCGGTTGCATGTGCAACCGACAGTCCCAATGATAATGCAAAAAGATAAGTAAGTTTCATGTTGATACGAATATATTTTTGTTATTATGGCAAATATTCCCTATTATGTCAACCGAGATGAGGCAAGTTGACGCAATACCCGATAGAAAAAGCCGTTTCTCTGAGGAAAGAGAAACGGCTTTGGGATTGCAGAACTTGCTTTCGCTTATCAGCGACGTCGGCGGCGAGCCGCAAGACCGGCCAAGGCTATCAGGCTGAGCGTAACTGTGGTCGGCTCGGGAATGAGCATGGTAATCTCCAACGTGCCACCCTGTGAGCTATCATCAGCGTTTGCCGTGTAGGTCAGCATATAGTTATTGCTCAGATTGGTGAAGTAGGTGGAAGCCAAGAAGGTGCTGCCGGAACCGGAAATCAGCTCGTAATCTGTCTCGGAAGTAGCCAGCTTCAGGGTATCGATACCGGTGAACAGCACTTGGCTTTGGCCGGCAGAAAGGTTGTTCACCAGAGCCAGCGTTGTGTTATCCAAGGTTACTCCTTGCTGAATGGTCAGTGTGCTGCCCAGGGCAACACCGCCGACAGCCACTTTCAGCTCGGCACCGGAAGAGATGGTCAGGTTGGCATTCACCTTGGCACCGGCGGCGAACGAGGCGGACTTGTTCACGACGATGTGAGATTCGAGTGCCTCTACCTCTGCGCTGCCTGTATAAGCGCCAACGGTAAGATTCTCACCAACCATCAAATCATTGACTTCAAGGCTTGTGATAGCTTGCAACACGGTCAAATCGCCGGCTGTGGCGAGGAGGTCCGTGAGGGAGTTGTCTGCATTGTTTACCGTCAGCTTGCCACTGCCTGCATTTTCTACGGAAGAGTTAACAAGCTTGTTGGTGAGTGTTGTGGACTCAGCCCCGGTGTGCTTGGCGTGACCATCCGTCAGCGTGTAGTTGGCATTGCCTGCACCATAGTTCTGGGATGTGTTGGACGTATTATCCAGTGTGGCAGTATCTGCTGCACCAAGGTTGGAGAATTCCATGCCGGCAAGGGAGATGGAACCACCCTTCGCCAGATTTACAGAGGTGCCGGATGACAGGGAAACAGCCTTTGTGCCACTCATATCCAGGCTGCCGCCTTGTGCCACGTTGATTTCAGCATTGCCGTAAGTCGTGAAGTTGTTAACCTTCATTGTCAGCTTACTGTTGGCTGCAACATTGACGGCGGCACCGGTATCAGTTAATCCCTTGTCGGTGTTGATGTAGTTGTGGTGGATATCATCCGTCGACTTGAGTTCAGCCTCTGCGCCGGCGGCCGTTGCCAAGGAGCCCTTAATGTAGAATGCGCCGTTGTTTACGCGGTTTACAGTTGCTCCATCCTGCAGCAGCAGGGTGCCACCATCGTTAATCTGGAATCGTGAGTTACCCGTTACGGTCAGCGTGCAATCCTCACCAATGTTCATGGTGCCGGCAATATTAGTACCGGTGGTAGCCCAGTCGCCGCTATTACCACGATTCATATCAAATGTCACGTCATTGAGGACATTGAAGCGACCGTTGAAGGTGGTGGTTACAGCGCCGTTCAGAGACATGGATTCAGCGGTGAAGTTAATCGTGCCGGCACCGGAAGCTGACAGCACATCACCATTGTTGAAGGTATAGGCTCCACCCTGCAGATTCAGCGTAGACCCGGACTTCACCTCCAGCATACCACCGTTGATGGTAGCAGATTCCGCGGACAGAGAAGCTGTCGCATTATCAGCCACAGTTACTGTGCCGGAGGTCAGAGTATTGCTGCCCGTCATGGTGACGGCTGCCTGATTTTGCAGTAGCAGCGCGGAGCTGACAGTCTTGCCGTTGTTAACCAGTGTTGTGCCGCTTGCGATTTCCAGCGTACCGCCGGAAATGGTGTTGAACAGCTCATAATTCCCCCCGGTCGAGAGAATAAGCTTGCCGCCGCTAATGGTGGTTGCTCCGGTGTAGGTATTCTGAGCAGTAAGCGTCAAGACACCTGCTCCGGCCTTGGTCAGGCCACCATCACCGCTGATAACGCCGGTAATGGTGCCGTTTTTGCCGTTGTTGACGTGGAATGTTGTGGAGGTCTCCAGCACAACATCATTCTTCAGAATGGTGCCTGTGCCGTTAAACACCAGCTCACCATTCGTATTGGCTGAGTTCGCGGACTTAGCAAGTCGAATAGTCGCGTCTTCATTGAAGGTAGAGGTATTTACCTGCAGTCGACCTTCCGCCACGATAATGTCACCCTCAATACCACTCAAATTGAAGCCAACGCCATTGTCCTTGGCAAGATGAAGCTCCACATTACCAGCACCGCTTACATTGTCCATAGCGGTGGAAGTGTAATTTTGGTTGGTTTCCTTGCCGGTCATGGTAAGTGTGGCTCCATCCTCTACCACGAGAGAGCCCTGGGTGATGCTCTTAAGCTGCGCTTCTGTCAAAGACTGAGTGCCACCAGCCAAGTGCCAGGACGCGCCCTGCCCCAATTCCAGAGTTCCAACAGAAAGCCCGCCTGCCGTGGTGAGCGTTACGCCACCATCCACAGTAAGCGTGCCCACGCGGATACCCTCTGCAACAGTCAGCGATGCATCTGCCGCAAAGGCAACGCTGTCGCCGTTGTTGAAGGTGATATTGTCGCCGAGACAATCTTCCGTATCATTCCAGTTGGTGGATGTTGTATCCCATACTCCGAATTCACCACCATTCCACACTGTGCGCCCGTTAACGATGAAGGACAACCAAGCGGAGCCATCAGCAATGCTCAGCTTCGCATTGTCCAACCAAGAAACCTGATTAGTACCGATATAGATATTCTCGGCCATGTCGGTCCAATTGAGAGTGGCACCGTTGACCAAATTGAAGATACGGTATTTACCGGTCTGGGCAATATCACCGAGCTGAATCTGACTGTAGGAGCTCAAGGTGAGCTCACAGCCCAGATTCACGCCACCCTGTGTGGCGAAATCTGCGTAGGAGAGGTCAAGAACACCATTGTTCGCAAGAGTAAGGCTGCTGATTTGAGTCAGTGCCTCCAGACCGTAGGTGCGGAGTTGCAACGTGGCAAAATCCATAGCTCCACGAGCACCGATTTGCACAGCACCCGTACTCAGACCGGTCTCACTTGATACGCGCAGAAGCCCCTGAGTCAGCGTGATGCCACCGGTGAAGGTATTGTTGCCGGCCAGATTGACACCATTGGTGGTATTGATATTGAGGCTGAGGGCGGAATCGCCGTCGCTGATATTGGACTTAATGGTATAGATATTGTCCACTTGATTCAGGTTCAGCGTGCCGCTACCGGAAATTGTGCCTTGCAGCACAGCCCCGTCGCCATTATCACCGCCTTTGATGATTGCGCCGTCGGTTGTCCTGATGTTTGCCATCACGGTAGCTCCGTTATTGCCGCCATTGTTCATTTCCAGAGTACCGGACAGGTTAATCCGCTCCGCGGTGAGGTTGGTACCGTAGTTGGTACGAAGTGTTGCCCCCGAGTTAACCGTCAGCTCGCCGGCGGAATGTGTACCGCTGAAGGCGAGAGTGCCGGCACTTACCACGTATTTCTTAATTTCCGCAGCAGAATCTGCACCTACGACTACTGTGCCAGTGCCGACTTGGGTCAGGGTATGGCCATTCTGTTCTACAGCAGAATTCAATGTGGATGTGCTACCGGCGAAAGCGGTCAGCTTGGAATCGGCTTCCAAGGAAAGCGTGCCGTTGAGTGTAGAACCACAGACATTAATGGAGCCTCCGCGTACCACAATATTACCGTTGTAGTCAACTGCACCCTGCGAGTAGCAGCCTGCGGATTCAACGATGATGTTGGCTGCACCGGCAGCCTGTGCTCCTTCGTTGCCCCATGTGCCGGACTTAATATGCAGGGTGTTCAGTCCGGAAATTGTAGGTGTGGCGCTGTTGCCGTTCCCCCAGTCAATCACCAGCGTGCCATCACCGCTGACAGAACCACCCAGAGTCCCGTTCGAGGTAACAACAAGCGTGCCGTTGTTGATGGCGGTGCTGCCGGTTACCTTCATGGAGCTGTCAATCGTGGTTGTGCCTGTGCCATCGTGTACTAATGAGCCCACGGTTGCTAAGCCGCCCCAATTGCTGACGTTATAATTCTGCGTAGCATTGAAAATGGCTTTATCTACCGATACGTTGTCCCATACGTAGACCGTCTTTCCGGCTGCTGTGTCATCAAACACGGCTACGCGGTAATCCCAGCCGGCGCTGGCATTCTGCGTGCCGAATTTACCTGCTTGCCACATGTTTGTACCATAATATGTCTCGCCATTCCAAACGATATATCCCTCCTTGGCGCTGAAGCTTACCTGAAGTGAGTTTGAGTTGTTGGCGAAGGTGGCAGTCAGGTATTCCGCCCCTGTGGCTACGGTCTTGCCGGCGAGGGCAGACCAGTCACCATTTGCCAGCGTGTAGGTTGTACCTGTAGCCAGCGCGTAGGAATGTTCAAACTTAATCTCTTGGGTGTCCAAGCCGCTGCCTGTCGCCAGTCCGCCTGCCAGATTCAGCATGGGTGTGGAACCGAGTGCGCGGCTATCGAAGCTGATGGCGCCGCCATTGAGTACCAGTGTAGAATTGAATGTTGCCGGAGAAGATGAACCTTCCGAACGCAAGACACTGAAGGTCTTGCCGGAATCGAGCGAGAAGCTGTCGTTAATCTTCAGGTTGGCACCTTGCGCCACACCGACGCCGCTCAGCACCTGAACATTGGCGGATTCTATGCTCAGGGAGCCTTTGAGGGCGGTAGCATTATCAACTACCACGGTAGAGCCGTTGAGCTTCTGGCTACCGCTACCATTCATCACTACGCTCAGAGAATTAGCGGAGGTATCAGCCGCTGTGCCTACTGTGCCGCTGTAGGTATAGTTGCCGCTGCCGGTGAAAGTCAACGTTGCATTGCGTGTGGAGGTCGGAGCCGAGTTCTGGGCAGAGTCTGCCACCGCTGCGCCTGCCATCACGTGGCTGTAAGCATTGCCGTTCAGACCACCGATGTTGACATTGCTCGCATTCACCGCAAATGTAGCCATAGCGTTTTCCGGTTTCTGCATGCTGCGTCCGCCGTTCAGGTTCAGCGTGGTGCCGCTGATAGCGTTCTCTCCGTTCACCTCCAGATAGGCCTGGTAGCGTCGCGAACCGTTGTCATACGAACGATTGAAATTAATTGTTCCCGAGAATGCACCATCACCACCGATAATTGTGCGGGCTGTAGTACTGTGATTGGTGTCAGAATTCCACGTTACAGTACCCTCGCCGGTTAATTTGTCGAGCTGCCAGATGGTGTTCCAGGTGAGATCTTCGATTGCAAGAGATTTGCCGGAGCCGACATTCACATGGTCAAAGTGCTTAACCATATCTTGAGCAGAGCCACCACTGCTGAATGTGGTATTTTGAGCAATGTTGACCGTGCCGCCCACATGCTGCTCCGTTTTCTGATTCAGGTAAAGTGTACCCGCTGCGAAATCAATAGTACCGCCGTTGGTATTGTGCTCTTTTCCAACCAGTTCGAGGTGATGACCGGATACCGTTGCTCGAGCGCCTGCGTCCACCGAAAGGGAACCGGTGAGAGCTGTCAGATTGTCCGTAGCCTCGCTACCGGTGAGAAGTGTAGCGCCATCTGCCAGCACGATGTTACCGCCGGTTCTGCGAACCACCGAGCCGGCATTGGAGGTATTATCCTTCGCGCCCAGATTCAGCGTAGCACCGGATTCTACTCGAGTAATTCCTTGCTCCGAGAGTGCATTGTCAACGCCCAGTCGGACGGTGCCTTCTTTCACTGTGAATTGATTCCAGCTGCTATCTGTGGAGTTCAGCACAACATCTGCCGCGCCAATCTTCTCCATTTTATCCAGTTGAATGGAGCCATTCAACGTGCTTGTGGAGGTAGCATTCAGCACCAGCTTGCCGTTATTGTCACCGGTAAGAAGACCACCTGTCGCCAGCTGCAGGTTATTGAGTGTCTGTGTTGTATTTCCAACGTCAACGATGCCGCCCTTTTCCACACGCACGGCAGCTGCTCCGCTCAATGCGTTATCAGCTGCAAAACCAAGTGTTATATCACCTTGTCGGCCATCCTTGTGACCCATTACGGTAACGGTGCCATCTACAGCAGCGGCTCCATTGAGCACGACCTTGTTGCCGGAAAGACCTTGCCCGTCCACAATGACATCATGCCCGGCGGACAGTGTGCTGTTGAGGGTGAGTGTGGCTCCGTTCATGGCGGTAAAGCGGTAGGCCTGATTGGAGTCTACGATGATGTTGCCGCTGAATTCTGTGTCTTTCGAGGCACCGAGAGCCAGCTCCTTGTGAGAACTCATATCGATTGCGCCGGTGGACTGATTGTCCAGCAGAGCCATACCGGTAGAATCTGTCGTAATATTACCAAGGGAGGCGCCGCTCGAAAGCAATATGCCGTTACCATAGGTCAGACCCACAATAGCACCGCCAAGTGCACCTTCGTCATAAGAGAATCGAATGCCGGAGCTGTTGAATATGATGCTGCCTGTGAAATTGTTGCCTGTGTTGGTCAGGTGTACAGAACCGGAGGAGTGCTCACCCGCCCCCAGCAGCAGATTGTTGGCGCCTGTCAGCAGGTAGTTGACAACAAGGTCACCGCCGCCGCCGCCGAGACGCCATGCGCCGTTTACGGCTGTCAGAGCCTCTGTAGTACCCGCTACACCGTATTCTACAAGCTTGCCGCTTTCAGCACCGATATACAAATCGGTGTGGTTGTTAAGGTTCAGCTGGTTTTCTGTGTTTTGAGAAAGTGCCAAAGTACCGGTGGAGGCGGAATCCACACGGCTCAACAGCGCCTCCGCGCTCTCGGCGTGCGAGGCAATCCAGGCTTCATCATTCACCAGCCATTTGTTGGTTGTGGTATCACCGAGAGATGTTGCGGTCTCGCCGATTAAGCCGCCGGTAAGCAAGGTTTTGGTGCCGGAGAAGCTATTGTTGCCGCTCAGTGTCAGAGAAATCTCGGAGTTCTTCAAATCGATGCTGACATTGCCTTGGCCGGTGATGTTGCCGGCATACTTGGTGTTGGCGGTTACACCTTCGTTGTACTCCACCTTCATGTCAGCCCCGGACGCAAGGGATACATTACCCTTGTGCCCATGGAAATCGGCGATGGCAGATGTGCTTTCTAAGCGCTGACCACCTTCAATGTATTCCTGCTCGTGCTGCACACTTTCGCGCATCACATATGTACCGCCGGTTTCCACAGTTACGTCGCCGGTAAGTCGAGCGTGGCTTCCCAGTTCAAACGTACCGCCATTCTTGACGGTTACATTTGATGTGGCATCGGCGTAGTGCCAATCCATTTCATTGTGATAGCGATCTGCATTCCTACCGGTGGCCGAGCCTTTGCCGTGGATGGTGTTTGTGCCGGCAAGGAGCAGGGTGCCGCTGTTAACAGTCATTCCGCTACCCTCACTGCTGAGGTTAGTGAAGATGCTGTTGAGCGTAAGTTTGGAACCGGCGCCACCGTCATATATGAACTGCAGCTTGCTGTCCTTCCCATTGTCTTGGAAGGAACCGAGGAAGGTCTGCTCGCCGCCTTGGGTCCAAGTGAGTGTGGTGGTACTGCCGGATTTCAGGTTGGCCACGATGGCGCTTTCATCCAGCGCATGAATGGTAAACCCATCGGCAGCGACATCCGTGTTGCCGTTGTTCCAAGTCATGCTGTTGCCATTCATATCAAGCACTCCGCCTTGGTGGCCGAATGTGAAGTCGCGAGCAATCTGATTGATGTTGCTGATGACAACCGTAGTGCCGGTATTGGCCAGCACATTGTAGGCAGCGTAGCCGTTGTCTCGGTTGAGATAGGTAGTGCCGGAACCGCCGAGGTTGAGCAATACCTTGTTGTTGCCCGTGCCCTCTACATACAAATCGCCGTCACCGACTTTGCGCCATTCGTACACATGGTTTGCTGAACCGGTAAGCGTGGTGTGTACCTCTACGCCGGCATCTATCACATAACCGGCGTGGTTGAATTGATAGCTGCCATCACCACCGGAGGAAATGTTGAAGCGTGCTGTCTCCATTCCTTCGCCCAGGCTGAACTGAGCGTAGCCTATGCCGAGGTCAACCGTGGCATCCAGCACGATGTCCGTTGAGGCTGCCGCAGCCTTGAATACCAGATTGTCAGTCATGTACAAGTCAGCATAGGTCAATTCTTTGCCGGCTGTAGCATGTGTGCCCTCAATGTAGGGTGCAGCATTCAGGTAATCGTTATTATAGTTGTACCAATTGTCGGTGTCGATGACTGCACTGAGGTCTTTCCAAGTGTTGATACCACTCTTCACACCTACGAAGTTCTGTAGCACATTACCGTTTGCATCCGTCACGGTGCCGGAATACGGCGTCGTGCTGACAGACTGGTTCATACCGTAATTGTAGCCCACGTTGTCGGCGCTCACTTTATCGCCGGCTTGGGTCACTGCGCCGATGTGAAGTGTGGATGCGCTGCTCACCACTTTGTCGTAGCTGTTCAGCACCTTATCGACATAGCTCACCGCACCCCAAGTGGAGGTGCCATAGCCGCCGATGTAGGCCACGGCGCCCACATATTCGTATTGCTGCGTGTTCTCGTTGTAGATGAAAATGGGGCTGCCGGAGTCACCGCTCTGACCAGCAAAGGGCATGGGCTGTGAGGAAGAAATGGAGTAGTAGCCCTCCATCTCGAAAGTGGTGTGTATGATATCGCCCTCGCCATCCTTACCGCCGGTGGAGGCTCGGTCAACCGTATCGATACCGCTGATAATATAGACGTAGGCTCCGGTTAAGCCGCTTATGGTGCCGGTAGTCGTGTCATACATGCCCATGGAGCCGGCACCTGCATGGTAAACCAATTTACCCATGGCGTATTCACGCATCTCAGCCGATGTGCCGGAGAACAGGGATGCTGTTTCAACATCGGTGATAACCTTGCTCATGCGGGTTACCTTGTGGTCAAAGCCGCCGTTGTCCCTGTTATCGTAACCGCCGTCGGGGGCGTGCAGGAAAGTCTCGCTGTTATCTATGCGGTACTCGATGCCTTGGTACAGAACCTGCTGGTTGGCTGCCAAGTAGCCACCTGTAAAACCGCCACTCGTTACACCGTTGTGCTGAACTGTTACCGTTGCATTGTAGCCCAGTGACATGAAGGCACCATCGTTCGTCGTGCCGGTGAAGTTGGGCATCTCGTGCGGCAACAGGTAATCGCTCTGCCCGCCAATATAGGTCAGCACCACACCGCCGTCTTGCTCGCGAATATGGCTCAGCAAGGCGTTAGCTGTTGCGTCCGTTTTGTAGCGACCGAGGTTCTGACCATAGTCGGCATACGTAATCAGCGATACGTCACTGTTCATTATTGCTGCTTCGAGCATTGGCACAGTAGTGGTCAACGCTACGGCAAACAGCGACATAAGTGACTTGCGGAGAGAAATGGGAAGATGCAGCTTCATGGCGAGAGAAAAAAAGAATTTGCTGTCCGATTTTAGCTTATCGACTCATCGGCGTCAAGGCAAATTGTGGGGGCAGTGGAGGTAAATGTGAAAAAAAGTGCGGAATACCATATAAAGCGAACCCTGAATGCAAATTTTGCTCCCCTCGCCGGTAGTATTTTGCTCAGCGAGGGGAGGGGTGTTTTCAATGTAATCTTTTCCTGACCAAGGCCGGGATTATGTGCTTGCTTTCAGTTCTGTATCAGTGTAGTGGAGGACTTTTGCGGGAACTCCGAGGGGGCAGGATACGAGGGAGACGCTTACCCGGGCCAAGGGGAGGTCGCAGGCCTTGGCCACATGTTCACGGTAAGCTGACATCTGGCGCATGTATTCCTGCTTTAAGGCAAGACCGGATTGCTCATTCTCGATGTCCCGTTGATTGGTCTTGAAGTCGATGATGTGGGCAGCTGTTGTTTTGCCCTGAGTATCGACGGTAAGGACGAGTCGGTCGATGGTGCCGGAGAGCCATTCATCCCTGTCGGTGATAGCTTCGATGGGTTGCTCGTTGTAGACCTCCTGATTCGGCTTAGCTGTGAAGAACTCTGCGATTTCCGGCTGTTGCAGTGCATGGTAAACCACACTCTGCGATAGGGTGCGGGGAGCCGTCGCAGACATCCAGTCGGGCAGCAGTGCCGCATCGCGCCAAATGATTTCCTCCCACGCAGCGTGCACGAGCGTGCCGAAGTCTGCTGCCGTGAGGTCACCGTAGTCCACATGGGCGGATTTTTTGAACTCCTCGGGTTCTTTCGTCTTCTTATCCTCCGTTTTGGCAAAGGATGAGGGACTGGTGCGCTTGCGGCGAGGTGTTGCCGTGCCCGGTACAGCCGATTGGCTTTTTTGCTCCGTTCCGGTGTATTTCGGCGTTAGTGATTCATACCAAGTCGGCTCGCCTCTGGTGATGTAGGTGTAATCCGTTTTAAGCTGGTCGTAGGTGACTTCTTCTTGCGGATTCATCCATTTGCAAGCCTGCCGAAGTAGACCACCTATGGAATGAGCGCAACCTTTCCAATCCTCCCGCGTTTCACCGGATTGCAGGGTTTTCGTCTCCATCAGTCGGGCACCGTGGCAGATGATGTAGTTGGCATGTTTGGCACGTGTTACAGCTACATAGAGGAGGTTGTAAGCCTCCTTTCGCTGCCGTTGCTGCCACCGGGCGGCCATGTCTGTGAACAGATTGCCAAATCGTGACCAATCTTCCTTTTGAGCCGGCGGAAGGATAAGGGAGTTATTGTCATCCGATACAAAGTATTTGAGATGTTTTGTTGTATCTGTTGCCTCGACTGAGGTATAGGGCAGGATGACGGCATCGAACTCAAGGCCTTTGCTCTTGTGCATGGTCATAATTTGTACTGCTCCGGAGGCTCCCGCAGCCTGCATGCTCAGGTTTTTCATGTGCTGAACCCACTCAGTGAGCGTGGCACCCTTGGTGTCAAAGGCAATAGCCTCGTTCAACCAGCGCTCTATGATGGGGCGGTTCGCTACGGCATCTTCTGACGGCAGGGGGGTGAGCAGTTTATGCATCATACCGCTGTAGCCTAGGTCTTGCAATTCCTGCAACAAATCGGCGTGCGCTTGAGCTTGTTTGTGACCAATGAATTTTGATAGGAACGAGGTGCGGACAATATTGAGCGCAGCGAGGTCGCCGGGGTGCTGCAGCCATTTGAAAAAATAGAGCAGGATTTCGCCCATCGGGCACGCTGCGGCTGCCAAACTATCCTTGACCAACAAGGTGGGCAGGTTCGGCATTTTGGCTCGCAGGTGTTTCTGTATTTCGTCTGCATTGTCGTTGGCGCGCACCAGTATGGCGATGCTCATGCCGTTCTTGAGCGTGGAATCGTTGTTGGTGAGGGTATGGAGAATTTCCGCCACCTTGTCATAGATGTGTTCCTTCTGGCTTGCTTCGTCTTCGTCATCACCATGCGGTGCTATGAAGTTCATTTCCGCATAGCCGGGCATATCTTTAGCGGCTTGGTGCTCAGTGAAATCGTCCGGAAAGTCGACGGGGATTTTTTTGATGCCGTCTTTTTTGTCTTCTTCCTGATTTTCTACTTTCCCCAAGGCTTTGAATAGCTCATTGGTGAAATTCATAATTACCGGCGAGGAGCGGAAACTGCGGCTAAGGGGCGAGGGCTGTAGCGGGGTTTTCCACGGTTCCTCGTTGGCAAGCCGTTCAAATACCTCAGTTTTGCCCGTGCGGAAACCGTAGATGCTCTGTTTGGTATCCCCCACGATAAACAGACTTTCACCCGCTACGCTGTGTTTTTGGCTTTCCAGTCGCTCGTGCAGACTGGCAGGCATTTTGTTTGTCCATTGTTCTTCGGTGAAGTCAATGGTGTGGCTGCCGGCTTCTTCCACAATCGGGCGGAGTAGGGGGGTAAGGGTACAAAATTGGGATTCCGAGGTGTCTTGAAATTCATCGAGCATCCAGTGCGAGAACCGTCCGCCCATGCGGTAGGCTATGTGGTGGCGCAGTAGTTGCTCATTGCCCGGCTCGCTCAGCATGAGCTCCTTAGCCATGCGTGATATATCATCGAAACTGAGCCGCCCGTCTGCTTTCATGCGTGAATCATAGATAGCGGCGTACCCGGAAAGTAGCTTGTAGAGGTTTTTACTGCGGTCAGCAGCCGCGCGCAGTTTATAGGGAATAACCAGCTTGCTCAGCGTTTCGGCCAGCTGGGCCATACGGGTGAGAATGGCCATATTGGCATCACTTATCCCGGTAGGGCAAAGGGCGGCGGATTTGAGAGCGCTGATGCCTTCCAGTTGCTTAGCTGTCAGTTTTCTTTGATTTTCATTTTTCAGTTTTTTAATAACATTGCCGATGGCGGTCTTGTGCTTTGAACTGAGTAAATGGTTGGAGCCCTCATTTTCCCATAGTCTGATAGCTTCTTTCTGTTCCTCATTCGGTTCGCCCTCTTGGTCAAATGCTTCCAGCATGGTTTGCAATGCGGGGTTCAGCAGGGGCATGTGCACATAGTGCGAAACGACTTTCAAC
Organism: Akkermansia sp.; assembly: GCA_017555205.1. GTDB lineage: Bacteria > Verrucomicrobiota > Verrucomicrobiia > Verrucomicrobiales > Akkermansiaceae > Akkermansia. The sequence goes on from JAFZGW010000034.1 coordinate 27,557, forward strand.
GCATCTTTCTTGATGTATGTTCCGCCATTGGCGAGTTCCCTGAGCTGGTTGCATACCTTAGGCTCCGTAATGCTGCTGCCGTACGCATTCAGCAGGCTGTTCAATTCTGCTGCGCTATTGGTGTATTCCGACAGTTGTTCGTCTGTGGCGATATACATGTCCTCAGCATGGGGGAATGTGGCGATGCTCCCCCACCGGGTCTGCGGAGGCAGTTCGCGGTACAGACGCAGGTAATTCTTGAGCTCCGACTCAATTTGTGACTGCGTGTGGTTGCCCACGCCCCCGGTGAGGCTGCTGAACATTTCCAAGAAATCGGTACGGGTTTGTTCGCTTGCTCCCCGGTCATCGAGGTACCGGCGAATGGCGGCCGCGCGCACAAGGCTTTCTTCTGCGGGCTCCAGCGGGGATATTTGGTTCATGCCCAGCTCCAAGCTGTTAGTTGTTACCAGCGAGGAAAAGAAGCTATCAATGGTGGAGAGCTGAAGTTTGCTCAGTACGGCCACCATGTTTTTGAGCAATTTGGCGAAGGTCTCGGCATTCGTTGGCGGGAACTTGTAGTAGTCCTGCAGGGTTGGGCTTTCGTTGTATAGATTTTCCGGGTATTGTTTCATGTCGGCGGCCTCGCGGACGAGAGCTGCGGTGACGGGCAGCAGGGGTACCGGATTGGAGGCGGGAACCGTTTTCCATGCACCGTATTCACTAGGCTCTACCGACAAGCCGCTGAGGACATCCCACACTCGGACTGCGAGTTCGTTGCGGCCGGTTTTCTTGTCGCATTTATTATCGGCACCTTCGGCTAGGGCATGCAAAATTCGGTTGCGGAACTCGCCGGCCGCTTTGCGGGTGAAGGTGAGCGCAATGATTTCCTCCGGGGCGGCACCGAGCACGAGCAGGGCAATGTAGCGAGAGGCCAGCTGGTAGGTCTTGCCTGTACCGGCTGAGGCCGATATACGATTGCTGGTGACGTGGTATTCCTTGGAATGTGAGCTAAGTGCAGAAGGCTTGTTTAGCATGGCGTTTTCGGGTAGGTGGTGGGTGGTTATTTGTCCAGGTCGGGGAGCTCAAAGAGACTGCGGGGGTCTCTGTGAAGGCTGAGCATGCCAAAGCGCGGCGTGTTGCTGCCGGGCGACACCAGTACGGAATATGGCTTGGTTTTCAGTTCGAGAGATTCTGCCGAGAACAGGCACTTGCCTGCTCGAATCATACCTATTGCGGATTTGACGGTTTTTATGGCAGATTCCAGTAGTTCCTCGGTTCCCGGCACATCTTTTACCTTATTCGATATCTGCTGCACGAGCCCATCCTTAACCAGGGGGAATGGAATGAGTTTTTCCGTGTTGCTTTGCAGATTGTAATATACTAAGTCCGGCACTACGGCTGTCATATCCTCAGATTCCGGAATATGGAGTGCTTGCCGGTCTTTGGCGGAGGGGTGGCGTAGGCCGTAGGCGTAGAGCGGTAGCTGCACATCGCTCCAGCGGTAGAGTTTGTCGCCGAAGTTTACTGTGCCGAACTCGTAGCCCTGTACATTCATAAATCGGCAGTATGGCGAATCCTCTGCCTTTTCCAGCTCGTCAAAATGTACTTTGTGCGGTCTTTTTTCACCGCCGGAGGTTTTGTAGTCGATGATGCGCCAATGACCGTCCTGATGGCGGTCGATGCGGTCGGCATTCATGTAGAACTCTGCGAACTGCCCGCTTGCATATTCGAGCCGGGGTTGCAGGGTGAATTCCCTGGCTACGTTGCACCAGCCTTCATTCAAATCCTGTAGATGTTGGGTGACAAATGCTGATAGCGAGCGCTCGATAGCCTGTAATTGCACCTCCATGGCCAAGGGCTGAAGGCTGCGTGTAGTTGTACTGTTGTATACGTTCTGCCACTCGCTGCGGGCGATTTCCCTACCTTTTTCCAGCATGTGTTCGATACCGGCTTTGGTATCTGTTTGCGCTGCCGGGCAGGCCTGCAAGAGTGCCTCCTCACTAGGGAAGACTGCTACCAGTTTGTTGAGCACGGCATGCATGATGGTGCCATATTCACTACTTTCCAATTCGCTTTTATTCTCTTTGTAGCTGTTTCCCAAATCAATGTTGAGCAGATTTTTAATCCAGAATGTCAGCGGGCACTGCAGGAAGGTGGAAAGAGATGACGGGGAGAAGCTCTTAAACCGTGTTTTGCTATCTATACCCTTGAGCTGTATAGTATACGGGTTTTGTTTGCCGGGGGCAATCTGCTCAATGGATTCGAGCATTCCTGGGGAGATGAGGACCCGGGAACCCGTGCTGCGGCGCAGGGGACATGGGGCAGCTGTGGGGAGTATCTTGGGGGTTTTGCTCTCGGCGAACAGCGTGCGGGCGCGGCGGGGCAGCTCGTCCCCGCAGCGCATAAGCAGAGATGAGGGGGCCAGTATGGCGCCATCCTCCTTTTGGCGTGCAAGGATGAAATCCACCCTGCCGGTCGCGCGGCGGCTTTCTATCAGGGCGGTCAGCAGGTAGCTGTCGCGGGCTATGCGGAACTTTTCGTGGCGGATTCCCAGCTCGCGGCAGAGGGATTCCGGCAGAAAATCATCTTCCGGCACCGGCTCGGGTATACAGCCATCGTGCATGGCTGCCAAGATTACCTGATTTTCTCGGCTGTAGGTCAGCTCGCGCCAGCCCAGAATATCGCCAACGGTAGCGGCTCGCTCTACAAGAACCGAGCCGCTTACTTTTTCTTCCACCATGCGGCGCAGTAGTTCCATGGTGTATAGCCCGGAGGTGCGCTTGCCGCCCGCTTTCACGCATTCCTTCATTTGCGCCGCTACAGCTGCGGCTAAAGCTTTGCTAGGGCTCTTCGCATGCTTTTTCTCCAGCGCTTTTGCCAGATTTTCCAAGGCTGCGTTTTGATTTTTTTCGCAGAGTTCGGATATGAGCACCGATACTTTTTGGGCATAATGGTAATAGGCATCCTTATGCCCCCGCTGAAGTTGCTCAATGGTTTTGTAGCCTTCGTCTACCGGTGGAATTTTTTCGAGCATTTGCAGCAAGGCATCTTCGCTGCCGGGGAGTAGGCGCATGCGGATGTTTTCCACATGTTCCTGCAGGCCGATGAGTGCTGTGGCATCCTCCGCCCATGCTTGTTGCAAGGCGGTATTGCAGAGCAGGGGTACAAAGGCATCCAGCCCTTGAGTGCCGTTGTTGGGTATGCTCTCCGTTTCTTCATTCCAAAGGGATAGGTTGGCGCGGGCTTCGCAGGCGTCTGCCAGTTGGGTTGCCAGTCGTCCCAAATCTGCGGACATGGCACTGCGCCCTTCCGGCATGTTGAGTTGCCAGCCTGCTGCTGCAAAGGTATTCAGAAGTGCGGGGGAGAAGTCGGAATCTCCCACCGCCAGCACAACTTCTCGGGAGCTGAGCCCAGCTGCCAGGCGGAGTGCTTCTTTCGCCATGGCCTCGGTATCATTCACCAAATGGATTCGCGAGGCGCTGTCCTCCACGTCCTCCGGATTGTCATCCCTGTAAACAAAGGCATCCGGAATCCGGATTTCTCGCGTATTCCATTCGTGTTCAATCGGGCGACCATAGGCATCGAAATGGGATTTTTCTTCCATGGGGGCATGAACCCACACCTGTACCTTGCCGCCGTCAAGCCCGTGAAGATTGCTGAGGTAGTGCTGCGATTGGGCGGACACTTCGGGTACACAGGCAAGAATAATTAACCTGCACAGGCCGGGCCAAGCGGGGGTTTTTAATTGCTTGCTTCGGCTATCTGCTGCGAGCATTTTGTCCGGGTAGAGCTGTTGGGTGATTTCGTCGGCCTCCCTGAAAACTCGGCCGAGGGTTTGCCAACGTTTCTGTTCGTTTTGCAGGACCGTGCGTTTTGCACTCAGCGTGAGTCGTTGGTTTTGGTGCTCCGTGTCCTCCGGTAGGTTTGCCAGTGCAACGGTTAGCCCGGATTCCATTTTGGCAAGATGACCGCTTACGGTATCATAGCTTATTTCTTCTTGCTCAAGGCGGTTGCGTAAGGATATGAATTTATGCGCTACACCTACAGCCCATTTTTCGATATGAGTTTCCGGGCACCGGGGAATAAGGGGTGCATACTGCTTCAGGCTGTCTCTGTTGATGGTGCTGAGCAGTTGCAGCCATGCCGTCAGCGTTTCTGTTTCGGTCAGTATATTTTCGCCCTGCACGGGTATGAGCCGACCGGAGAGGGTGATTTTGGGTAAGAGGATGGCTCCATATTTTTCCGCCATATATTCGCGCAGGCGGCGACCGCTCTCTGCGGTGGGGACCACCACGATGGCTCTGCGGTATTGTGCCGCCGTTGTTGCTGTGGTTAAGCCTGCATGCAGTTTAGCTGCAATAAGTTCGATGGCGGGCTTGTTCCAACCTAAAAAATGGAGTTCTGGTGTATTCATCGGGGTGCTTCCATTCTATCACAAAATAGTATTTTTTCAAGGTGACTGCCGCACTTTGCCACTTCAAAACATCACATGACTTCGCCTATATACGCAAGCTCTAAAAATGCGGCAATGTTCATGCTTGCCCATTCTCCACGTTGAGTTGGGCTTGCCCTGTTTAAACGAAAAAGCCGCAGCTCTGTGAAGAACTGCGGCTTTTGTAAAAATCGGGGCTCTGCTTTACTTGCGACGACGGCGGGCAGCAAGGCCGGCCAGAGCAAGCAGGGAAAGTGTAGCCGTGGTGGGCTCGGGAACAGCGGGAGTCTCGGGAGCTGTGATGGTGATGCCCTTGACGCCGGAAGTGCCGGGTGCGCCATCGTTCAGGAAGCCAATCTTGTTGAAGGTCACATCTTTCATGCCGGTGATGGTTGTGCTCCAAGTACCGCCATTGCTGAGGGTGGCTGCGATGGTCATGTTACCGTCCTTCATCGTCAGGGTGTAGGCGATGTCGCCGCTTACGTTGAGACCGGTGGAGTTGTCGAGCACGGTGGGGTTAATCTTGGTGTTGGGCTGGAAGCATACATAATCGCGGCCTACAGCCTCTGTCAGCGTGCCAACATAAATCTCACTGTTGGAATTGTAGGAGTTGCCTATAACAATGCTGTATGAATCGGAGCTCAGGAAGAACATGTTACCTGTGTCCTCGTTGCTGTTGAACAGCGTGAGGTCGATGGTGCACTCGCTCATGGAGTCAATGTCCAGTTCTTCTGTGGCGAGGTAGTTCTGCTTCCAGGGCTGCCCAACTGTGGCGCCGGTTTCGCCGAAGTTGTAGTAGGGGGTGTTGCCGGTGCCATTCCACTGGCCAGCTGTCCAACCGGCAGGAGTATTCGCATCGGTGCTGCCCGTCAGGGTGGTGAAATCAATGTCGAGCAGGGTGGTATCTGCCATGGCCATGCCGGCCAAGGCGAGAAGAGCGATGAGCGATTTTTTCATGATTGTAATATTTAATTTTAAATGGTTTCGGGCAGTTCGTGTAAGGAGGCTTCCTTCACATGCGACGAGTCGCTGATAGCTTGCCCGATGCTACCTAGGCAATTTTACCTAATAGGGAATGTTATGGCAAGCAAAAAACTCGCATAATCTTAAAAAAATGCGTGTTTTTGGTGGATGAAAAAAACCGCAGCTCCGTGAAGAGCTGCGGCTTTTGAAGAAGACACTAAACTTTGCTTTACTTGCGACGACGGCGGGCAGCAAGGCCGGCCAGAGCAAGCAGGGAAAGTGTAGCCGTGGTGGGCTCGGGAACAGCGGGAGTCTCGGGAGTGGTGATGGTGATGCCCTTGACACCGGAAGTGCCGGGTGCGCCATCGTTCATGAAGCCAATCTTGTCGAAGGTTACATCCTCCATGCCGGTGATGGTTGTGCTCCAAGTACCGCCATTGCTGAGGGTGGCTGCGATGGTCATGTCGCCGCCCAGCATGGTCAGGGTGTAGGTGATGTCGCCGCTTACGTTGAGCCCATCGGAATTGGCAAGCACGGTGGGGTTAATCTTGGTGCCGGTCTGGAAGCATACATAATCGCTGCCTACAGCCTCTGTCAGCGTGCCAACGTAGATTTCGCTGTTGGAATTGTAGGAGTTACCCATAACAATGCTGTATGACTCGGAGCTCAGGAAGAACATGTTACCTGTGTCCTCGCCGCTGTTGTACAGAGTGAAGGAGATGGAGTACTCACCCTGAGAAGCAATGTCAAGATTAGTGGTAAGATAGTTCTGCTTCCAGGGCTGCCCAACTGTGGCGCCGTTTGTGCCGAAGTTGTAGTAGGGGGTGTTGCCGGTGCCATTCCACTGGCCAGCTGTCCAACCGGCAGGAGTATTGTCATTGGTGCTGCCCGTCAGAGTGGTGAAATCAATGTCGAGCAGGGTGGTATCTGCCATGGCCATGCCGGCCAAGGCGAGAAGAGCGATGAGTGATTTTTTCATGATTGTGATATTTAATTTTAAATGTTTTCTGGCAGTTCGTGTAAGGAAAATTACCTTTCACGTGCAACGAGGCACTGATAGCCTGCCCGATGCTACCTAGGCGATTCTACTTAATAGGGAACGTTATGGCAAGCAAAAAACTCGCATAATCTTAAAAAAATGCGTGTTTTTGGTGGATGACAAAAACCGCAGCTCCGTGAAGAGCTGCGGCTTTTGAAGAAGACACTAAACTTTGCTTTACTTGCGACGACGGCGGGCAGCAAGGCCGGCGAGAGCAAGCAGGGAAAGTGTAGCCGTGGTGGGCTCGGGAACAGCGGGAGCGATGACGATGGAACCTACTTCTGCAGCCGTCAGAGCCTTGTCCCAGATGGTTACGTTGTCGAAATCGACAGTTTCGCTGCCGGTGAGTTTATTGCCACCGCCGAATCGGCCACCGAGCTGAAGACCTTTGAGACCGGTGTCTGTATTCCAGTTGGTCCATTGATCAATCTGGGTACCATTCTTGTAAATGGTGAAGGTCTGATCATCAGCATTGGACACCAGAGTGTAGGTGGTGATAGAAGCGATGCTCTCTGCAGCGGTTAAGCCCAGGTCGCAGGAATAGGCGCTGACCGTGGCATTGCCGAACGTGGAGCCATCAAAATACTCGGACCAGCTATTGCTGCTGGTGCCGTGAGAGTTGATAAGCGTAAGGCTACCCGAATCAGACATTCTAATCAGCAGCTTACCATCATCCCAGCCGTTGGCATTGTGGGAACCGGCGAAGCTGGCAATGGTGGAGTCGGTGCTGCTGACATTGATGTTTGTGATGTCAAAAGAAATGGTGAACGATAAGTTGGTGTTGACATTGGCCCATATATCACTGCTAGCGGTGAGAGTCATGGAGTCATTCCAGGACTTCACAACGCCAGACTTCTGCGTATCGGTCATTTCATCGTAACCGATAGATGCAGCGGAGGCGATGCTTGCCAGCGCCATGAGAGCGATGAGCGATTTTTTCATGATTGTGATATTTAATTTTAAATGTTTTCTGGCAGTTCGTGTAAGGAAAATTACCTTTCACGTGCAACGAGGCACTGATAGCCTGCCTAATGCTACCTGCTCGAAATTACCTAATTTTGAATGCCAATGCAAGCCAAAAATACGAAAAAAAACTTAAAAAAATGTGTTTTAGGTTATTTTTTTCGAGTTTGATTTTTGAGCAAAGTAGCAATGTGTTCAGTAAACCATATTTCCAAGCTCTGCATATTGTGTACAATGTCATGGTTTTCTGGGCCACGCACGGCATCATGTGACCGTTAAATTAAGTTTCAAGGCATGTTTTCCCCACAAGTCAAACTAAATTTTCCTTTTCGCTACCTCATAAAAAACGCAGGTCAGGAACCTGCATTTACAGGCAGATGCATAGGGGTGGGTCCCTCAACTACTTATCCAGCCATCTGATTTCAATCTTGCCTAGTGGAAGGTAAGGTGCCGCCCGGAATTTTATTGTGACTTGCGCAGGAATAAAGTCAAGGCATAAAACCCAAAAAGAACGCTGTTACTTGTATGCCCCATATTCAAAATGGTTGGCGCTGACCTGATATACTTCGAGATTGACAAGTTACTCATTCTATTGTATATATGACTGCATGAGAAGCTTATGGATACTGATGCTGCTGCTTGTCGGTAGTATGACAACACCGGGAGCGGGGACACTTGGTGATGCGATTCGCAAGAAACCTGCAGCCACGGATGAAGGGAGAGTGCTTGCCCGTGTTCAGAATGGGCAGATGCTGACAGAACTACTGAAACTGGAGCTGGTAAATGTGCTGCAGTTACCGGATTGTGCATTCGGGGCAGAGACTCATGTTGCACCGGAAGGGTGCGTGCTGGTATTGGTGCAGGGGCGTGTGCGCAATACGGGCATGAATTCGGTAGTGTTTCAAATCCCCGATTTCGTTTCTTCCGGAGATAAACATTACGAGGAGGAGGAGTCTGTGCGTTATACTCATGCCAAGAGTGCTATGATGGGGATGAAACTAAATCCCGATCAGAGCTATTCCTTCGTGTGTTTCTATGTAATTCCCGTGGAGGAGGTGCTGAATTCGAAGTTGTGCTTTGAGAAGGATTTATTCTGTATGGATGATGATGACTGCACGATGATGCCGCTTCCGTTGGATGAGAATACTCTTATCCGGGAACGCCTGTCGTTGCCAAAGGTAACGGATATGTGATGCCGAAGCCCCCCCCCCCTCATCGCCCGGCTGAATGATTCCGTTGCCGGGCATGGGCAATATGTGGATTGAGGCGCTTATGTCAAAAGTCGAAGAAAAGCCGTCCCCTGCGAAGGTGACGGCTCGTATGATATACTCAATTTGGAGAAAGCTTTACAGTATGAAACTCTCAGGTGTAGGCGGCAGTGTATTTTCCGGAGTGGGAGGTAAGGAGTTACCTGCTTCGATAATAGCTATTAAACCGAGAATAAAGGTGAGCGATTTTATGGACTTTTGGGATGTTGAAATGGTGCGCGTGCATTGTAAGGATTCTAACCCGAAAGTCAATAGGAAAAATAAGAAAAATATAATTTTTCAGAAAAAAGATTTCCTTTAAGTGAAAATTATTTGAAAGAGCACGCTACCATGTTGGTAGCGTGCTCGAAGTAAGGGGGAGCCGTCTTATGGGAAAGCCCCGGAGACGGGTATTGGGTCAGCGTTATTTAACGGTAATGTTGATGGATTTTTTGACGGTAACCCCGTATTCATTGGCGAGCTCATAGGTGAGCGTGTCGACACCGCTGAATCCGGGCGCCGGGGTGTAAATGGTTTCTCCCTTGTCATGGTAAAGAACCTTGCCGCCATGGGCGGATTCCGGGTGCCAATGGATGCGTGAGCCCTTGGCAAAGCTCAGCAGCTCTGCGTTGCCGCAGGGTAAGGTAAGCGGGGTATTTTTATCTGTTGTGGTTTGCTTGGGCTGCACCCAATAGGTCATATCCCACTTAGGCAGTTTGAGCGAGTCGAGGTAAACATTCGTGCCGGAGGACGGGAACAGCTTAAAGTGGGCAAAATAGGGGCGCACATCTCTTTGCGCCGCGACAGACAGAGCTATGAGATAGCGATCTATCTTTGCTTGGTCGTAGTCAGCGGTGTCAATGAAATCCCATTTATTCAGGCCATCTTCGGGGTCGCGCATGCGTTTAATGGTCGTTTTAACACAGTCCCAGCCGAAATCCTCAGCATAGGCAATCATCATGGACGTAATGGCGTACGACCAGTGGTGGGTACCCTTGGTGCTGATTTTATACCATTTCTCTTGGCGGATTTCCTGCATGTTCTCATTTTTGGGGTCAAAGAGGTTACGCAGGTGCAAATCATGGGAATCTTTCCAGTCAAAGGAGCGACCTTCGCGGTCTTTGAGGTAGTAACCACCCCAGTTGGTGGTGGATTCTGACCAGAAAGAGAGTTCCATCTCCCAGAAGTCGCAGTGGTGCCCGTGCTCATGCAGGAAGAGAGCGGAGTTAGTTGATTTCATGGCCTCTATAGTGCGGAGATGGATTTCTCGACATATTCGAACGAGAGAATCGATATTCATCACATCTTCCCGAAGGATTATTGCGTTGGTGCTCAATATGATAAAGCAAAATGGAATAGCATTGTGAATAAGACGCCGATTTCAGCAAGAAGCAATCGGGAGATTGGCGGTATTGCTCCTAATTCATATCTCGGCAAGCTCGAAAAGAAAGGTTCTGTAATGACGTCCGATTTAGATAACTATATTGAGACTCATTGGATTGACCATGAACTGCTGAGGAATAACGATTTCAATAAGTTCATTATTGACCGAGCAAAAAAACTCCTGAATGCTATCGAGCAGGTTACTGGCAGAACGATTTCCGGCAAAGACTCCGATGCGGTGAAACAGATGTTTGGTGATTCGCTGACCTAAACCTATCAGCGTTCCCACACTTTTGGGAGTTGACCTTGGTTCAGCCCCCTCCAAGGGGGCTTCATGGGGGTAGAACCCACACGAGTCCCGGGGAGTCCCGAGGGGGTAAAAAAGGGGTAAAAGAGCCCGATTTCTGGTCAATTCGGGGCTCAATCAGCGCTCGCTCCGTTTTCGCAACTGAATGATATTGTATGGATTAAGGTAAAAAGAAAAGGCGGGATTTCGATTTGTAAACGCCGCCTAGAGGGGGCCTTCGAGGGGGGCGAACTCACAGGGACTCTGCCATTGTTTTTAGTCCTGCAAAAAATGGCATTTTTGGCAGTTTGCCGCTCCGTTCGGGCTACAACTCAGACAAATGGCATTTTAATGCTTGGTTCATGCCTTCTGTGGGAAATTTTTAGAATGATAGCAAGCTCATTTTGTGCTGGATAAAAATCGGATAAGTGCTATAATAAGAGTGCGATATGGGTAAGTACACGCCACCGTTTCAACAGAACACTACAGTTATCAATCTACTGGCTGAGATATGTGAGCTTGTAGGGCGAGTGGAGGTTACGCATCGAGACATCATTTCAGTTCAACTGCGCAGACAGAATCAAATTCGCGCCATTCATTCATCTCTCCAAATTGAACAAAATACACTGTCTCTGGAGCAAGTTACGGCTATCTTGAATGGTAAGCGAGTCCTAGGTCCACCACATGAAATTCGAGAAGTACAGAATGCTGCAGAAGCCTATGCGCTCATGCAATCACTCAACCCACTTAGTGAAGATGATTTGCTGAAAGCGCATCGGCTGATGATGAATAGTCTGGTTAAAGAAGCCGGCCGTTTCAGGAGTGGGGGCGTGGGCGTAATGGCCGGAAATCAGGTCATTCATATGGCCCCCCCGGCTCATCTGGTGCCATGGCAGATAAAGGATTTGTTTACATGGTATCAGGAATCTGATTTGCATCCATTGGTGAAAAGCTCCATATTTCACTATGAGTTCGAGTTCATTCACCCCTTTGCTGATGGCAATGGCCGTATGGGGCGTATGTGGCACACCTTGCTTTTGGCTCAGTGGAAATCATTCTTTGCATGGCTTCCTATAGAAGAACTGATAGCAAAACGCCAACAAGATTACTATAAAGCTTTGCAAATGGCCGATGCTGCTTGCGATTGCTCCTTTTTTGTCACCATGATGCTGGGGGTAATTCGTGATGTGCTGCTGGAAATGCCTCATTCACCAGATGCTGGACATGTTGACCGACCAAGTACCGACCAAGCACCGACTAAGTTGTCACCAACCGAGCAAGAGGCATTACACGAGCTGATTGCGGCATTAGGTTCTGATACGCTTTCCGCCTCACAGCTCATGGAGCGCATGGGGCTGGTACATCGTCCTCATTTCCGCCAGTTTTACCTTGTTCCGGCCTTGGAGAAAGGTATAATTGAACGCACGATACCGGATAAGCCAAACAGCCCGCGCCAACGTTATCGAGTCAAAAAGTAAGGAGTTCGGTATTGAAAAAACATTTGACTAAGGAATATATATGTGTTAGAAGTGTTGGCGTGATGAGTTTCACTTCAGAAAACGATTACGGTTTGGTGTATGTATTGACAAACTCAGCTATGCCTGGCATGGTCAAAATCGGCATGACCCAACGAGCTGATTTGGAGCAGCGTATGAAGGAGCTCTACGGCACTGGAGTCCCCGTCCCATTCGAGTGTGCATACGCATGTAAGGTCAGAGCCGAGAAAACGAAAATGCTAGAGCAAGCTTTGCATGAGGCCTTTGAGCCATATAGAGTGAATCCCAAGCGTGAGTTCTTTGAGATTAAGCCCGAACAGGCAATCGCCATCATGCGTTTCTGTGATGAAGGAGACGTCACTAACGAAGTGAAAGAAGAAATTAAATCAGAACTTACTCAAGAAGAGCAGAACTCTACAAATAAATTAAAACCCAAGCGCCCTCAATTAAATTATGACTTGTTGGGAATACCGAGAGGAGCTGTACTGTCATACACAAAAGATGCCTCTATCCATGTAACGATAGAAAATGAAAAGAAAGTTCGTTATAATAATGAAGTCTGCTCTCTAACCGCCGCCACCCGAAAAATCATGGGCTTAGCCCCAGATGCAGCCATTCAACCCACCCCATATTGGAATTACGGCGAGAAGAATTTGATGAGTATTTACAATACCGTTTTTCCGGTAGAAGATTGATTGTTACCGTTTTGATTAAAGTATCCTGAGGGGTGGGCGCAGGGAATCTACCCGTTCCCCTGCGGGCTTCCCAGGCAGTGGTGTCTGCCTGGCGCAGGGGCTGGTCGCTCGCTTACTCGCGCCCAGCCCTCTCCAAAGTCCCCGACGGCTGTAAGGGGAATTGGACAAACCGCGCAGCGAGTTTGCCCCGCAAGGGGTGAGCCCCCGTGGGGCGGGGGCGAATCAACCTCCGGTTGTCGAGTGTTCGAATCCTGTCACTCCGGTAAAGCATAAGCCCCGTACCTTGTCAGGCACGGGGCTTATACTTTAAGGGTCGTCAAAGGGAGTTGAAAGTTTTATTGCGCTGTAAAAGATTTAGGAATAATGAGTTGTAAAAACAAAGTTACAAACGAAAGACAAAATTTAGCTTTTTGTTTTGACTATTCAATCAAAAATAGTCTTCTCTCAAAGACACAAGCATCTGCTTTAGGTATTCCTTAAAAGCTTTCGCCGGTGGTCAGAAAACGGGGCGCACCTCACTAATGACAGGGATTTTACAGCAAAAAAAATTGCGCCGCCCTTGACTTTATCAAAAAACCTGGCATATTTAATTGCAAGATGAGCATATTGAAAAAAAACATATTATCAGTTATGCATTTAGCTTGTTTCATGTATGTGGGTATTAGCGCCCAAGCATCCACCGTTGATGTAGAGCAGGCTAAAATTGAAACGCTGTCGCGAGGTCGAATTCCTTTTTCTGTCGATTATTTCGCAACAGTACCGATTCTCGAACGAGATTTAATTCTATCAACCTTATCTGAGAGTCAAATCAGTGTATTAGATGGTATAAAGAATGCAAATGAACTGATAAATACTAGAACGCTCCTTGAAAGTCAGTTTATATATATCGGTGAATACAAACAAGGTGATATTCATGCTGTTTATTATGGCATTCCTGATGAATTGCGTATTGCTTATATTGAAGCGACAATCTCAACTTGCAATTCATATACAGCTATTTCGTACAGAGGATATCAAGAAGTTCCTTCAAAAAAGGGTGAACGATTTTGTTTGTGGGGTAATGGATGGCTAGGGTGCAGATATGAAGGCTTTGATTCTGATTTGCCCTTGTTTGTGGCCACGCAAGATATAAATGATGTAAGAAAGACGCTTTCAGCATATTGGTTAAGTAAAGATTATGAATACATTGGGTGTGTGCAACAAGAAGGAAATGTAAGGCTCTTCGTTATAAAGTGTGGGCATGTCCCATTCCCGGAGTAGAAAAAGGCGTCGCTTTTGGCGTAAGAGAGAGCAAAAGATACTCAATAGCCCAATAAAAGAATTGAGCATGGAGGACAAAAGTCCTACCATGCCCTAT
>JAFZGW010000006.1 GCA_017555205.1 Akkermansia sp.
GATTGGTTCATTTTTTTTGCACCGCCAGTTTAACAGCTGGCACCCCAGAACTCAATCTCCATTTTTGTTTTCTTTTATTTCGTTGATATTTTTCTCCTCATAACCCCCTCTTTCTTTAGATCGCTTTTTGGACAGCTATGCGGAAAGTTAGTACTCTCTGTCAGTTTTAGCTTGCAATGTGCGGATTTACTGGCTAAAATACACGCACGTACAGTTGTACTATTATATTTTTTAACTTAAATTTATCATGAAACCTACACTCCTTGTTCTCGCAGCAGGTATGGGCAGCCGTTACGGTGGCCTGAAGCAGCTTGACCCCATGGGTCCCAATGGTGAAGTAATTCTTGATTACTCCGTGTACGATGCTATCCGCGCCGGTTTCGGTAAGGTCGTGTTCATTATCCGCAAGGACTTTGAAGAGGCTTTCAAGAATCAGGTGGGTTCTCGCTTCGCCGGTAAGATTGAAGTGGATTATGCCTTCCAGAGCCTTGATGACCTGCCCGAGGGTTACAGCGTGCCCGAAGGTCGCGTGAAGCCCTGGGGTACCGCTCACGCTCTGCTCGCTGCCCGCGACGTGGTGAAAGAGCCGTTCGGCGTGGTGAATGCTGATGACTTCTACGGTGCAGACGCCTTCGTGAAGGCCGCTGCTTTCCTTACCGCCGAACCCGGTTGCCCCTGCAAGGAGCACTACGGTATGATTGGTTATCCCCTTAAGAACACGCTCAGCGACCATGGCGATGTGAACCGCGGTATCTGCGGTATCAAAGATGGTTACCTCGATAGCGTGGAGGAATACACCAAGATTAAGACTGAAGAAGACGGCGTGTGCCGTGGCGATAGCCTGAGCGGCGAGCGCAAGCCCGTTGACCCCGAGGAGCTTGTTTCCATGAACTTCTGGGTATTCCCCGCCAGCTTCATCGACCGTATCAAAGAGCATTTCACTCAGTTCCTTGCTGCTCACGGCTCCGAGCTGAAGAGCGAGTGCTACATCCCCACTGTGGTTGACGAGCTTATTCACAACGGCAAGGCTGATTGCTGCGTAATTAAGACTTCCGCCAACTGGCTGGGTGTGACCTACCCGAGCGACAAGCCCGCTGTGGTAGAGAGCATCGCTAAGCTTGTGGAGGAGGGCGTATACCCCGCCAAACTCGGCTAACACTCATGTCTTCTGTTATGTACGACATCAAACACATTTCCTCTCTCTTCGACCTGCGCGGTGACTATGTGTTCGGCGAAGGTTATGGTTCCGGCCATATTAACGACACATATCGTGTTATTGTAGATCAGGCAGGTCTGCGCGTAAGCTACATCTTGCAGCGCATTAACAGCAACGTGTTCAAGCAACCCATCCCCCTGATG
This sequence comes from Akkermansia sp., assembly GCA_017555205.1. GTDB lineage: Bacteria > Verrucomicrobiota > Verrucomicrobiia > Verrucomicrobiales > Akkermansiaceae > Akkermansia. Next base: position 1,360 of record JAFZGW010000006.1, read on the forward strand.
GACAATGTGAAGCGCGTGACTGATGAGGCTCTGCGCGTGCTGCAGGCCGAGGGTTGCAAGGAGGCATATCGCCGCACTCTCTCCATCGTGAATGCCAAGGATGGTAATCCCTATGCTCAGGATGACGAAGGCAACGTATGGCGTGTGTATCCCTTCATTGACCGTGCTCGCACTTATGATATGATTGAGAACCCCGGTCAGTGCATTGAGGTGGCTCGTGCTTTCGGTAATTTCCAGAAGCTCGGTGCCAACCTGCCCGGTGCTCCTCTTTTCGAGACCATTCCCGATTTCCACAACACGACCAAGCGCTTCAAGACCTTCCAGGCTGCCATTGCTGCTGACCCCCTGGGTCGCGCTAAGAGCGTGCAGAAGGAGATTGACTGGTATCTTTCCCGCGAGGCGGACTGCCACAAGGTAGTGAATTACCTCGCCAGTGGTGAGCTGCCCCTGCGTGTGACCCACAACGACACCAAGCTCAATAATGTGATGCTTGATGACGTCACCGGCGAGGGTATCTGCGTAATCGACCTCGATACCACCATGCCCGGTTCTTCCCTGTACGACTTCGGTGATATGATTCGTACCTCTACTTCCCCCGCTGCGGAAGATGAGAAGGACACCTCTCTGGTGACCATGCGCATGGAGTACTTCGAGGCTCTGGCTAAGGGTTACTGCGAGGCTGCTACCTTCCTTACCCCGCTGGAGAAGGAGCTGCTGCCGTTCTCCGGTAAGCTCTTGACCATGGAGTGTGGTATGCGCTTCCTCACCGACTATCTGGAGGGTGATACCTACTTCAAGATTAAGCGCCCCGAGCACAATCTGGATCGTACCCGCACTCAGATGGCACTCGTAGAGTCCATCGAGAAGCAGATGGATGCCATGATGGCCGTGGTGAAGAAGTACTGATAAGGTACTCTGTTTGCAAAATTTCAGCCCTGCCTGCGCCATGTGCCGGGCAGGGCTGCAGTATTTTGGATACCTTTTTTCCTCGATATATGGTTACGGTGCGCTCATGGGAATCCAATCCCGGGATATTGCAAGAAGTGCTGCGCGTGCAGAGCGATGACCCTGCAGTGGCCGGGTATTATGTAAAAATAAACGATTGCTTGTATAGTACCCGACCTGTTGGCTCGCCGGAGGGGCTTGGCCTGTGGCAGGTGAATGAATTACCGGGAGTGGCGAGCCCTGAGCCACGAGCTGCGGAGTTGATTGGGCTTGAGGTGCGGCGTGTGTTGATTGCTGCATGGATTGAGGATGATACCAGACTGGCTCTGGTGCTGGATTTGGGGCGGCAGAAATATCTGCAATTCCATGAACTCAGATGTGAGGAGCCCGCGCTGAATATGAGCCTGTCTCCCGATTGCGGTGAGGTGGAGCAGGAGCTAACCTTTGGGGTTGAGATGCCTTATGTGCGCGATGTGACCCAAGAGGTTCGGCGCCCGGTGCGTATGGGGCGAAAATTGCTGGGATTGGGGGCAGCGCTGTTTATATCTGCCGTTACAGTTCTTGTACTCGGGCTTTCTGAGATGACGGGCGAGCTTTTATTATTCGGTGCGTTCGTTTTGATTATCCTTGGTATGTACCTGATAAAACGCAAGTTTGTATGCCCTTGGTGTGGGGAAAAAGAGTTCGGTTTCGGTTTCGGCAGTGGTGTGCACCACTATTTTTGCGACCATTGTCAGAATGGCATCGACACACACCGCATGAGGAGTTAATATGCTAGGTGAGAATACAAAGGGGCATGTCGCCGCGCTTTCGGCCGCGTGTTTATTCGGGTTGATGAGCCCGGTATGCAAGGTGGCTATGGGGAGTGGCTCGATAGATGGCCCTACGCTTGCTGCCATGCGCGTGTGCGGTAGTGCCTGCATGTTCTGGTTGGTCAGTTTGTTTGTACGCGGGCAGCGGGTAAGGCGCCGGGATTGGCCGGCCTTGATAGCCATGAGCCTTTGTGGTATGGGGCTCAATCAGTTTTTGTATGTTACCGGCTTGCAATATACATCTCCTACGAATGGTTGTGTAATAGGTACCAGTACTCCTATCGTGGCACTGCTTCTGTCGGCTTTGTTTTTGCACATTCCCATTACTGTGCGACGTGGGGTAGGTGTGGCATTGGCCTGCTGCGGGGCGTTGGTTTTGCTGTCGGGTTCAGCTCATGGCGGCGGCAATGTGGTGGGCGATGTACTGTGCCTGGGCTCACAGTTAGCGGCTGCGTGTTACTTTGTGTTTTTCGGCAGGTTGATTCGTCGTTACCGAGTGATTACGCTGATGAAATGGCTCTTCACCATATCTGCAATTGCAGCTCTTCCGGTGTTTGGTGCGCACTTGGTATATGTACCATGGCACGAAGTATCGTTGGTGGAGTGGCTTAGCTGCGCTTATGTGGTGGGGATTGGTACCTTTGTATGTTACTTGCTGTTGAATGCCGGGCAAAGCCGATTGGCACCGCCTGTGGTGGCGGCTTACAATTATGTGCAGCCAATGATTGCAGCAACAGCTGGTATATTATGGGGTGTGGACTCCCTGAGCTGGCAGAAAATAGTTGCCGTGCTATTGATTATAGGCGGGGTGTGGTTGGTGCGCAGCCGCCGCTGATTAACCTCGCAGGGTTTGCCCATTGTCGGGAGCCGGGAATCGCTCTGCCGGAATATGAGCTGCGGCCAAAGCTGCCGCTAAATCGTCCAGCGTTTCTTGGTATCCCTCATTGGCCAGTTGCCAGGTACCGAAGTGGCAGGCAATGGCAAGTTCAGCCTGTAATTGGGTGAAGGCTTCTACTGCATCTGCCGGGTTGGTGTGGTTCTTGCGAATCCAAGCCGGTTTGTACATGCCGATGGGGAGTATGGCTACTTGCGGGGCTCCGAGGCGGCGGCGTATTTCCTTGAACCAATCGCAGCGCGCGGTATCCCCGGCAAAATAAATATGGGGACCACCCTCCACCAGTAGGGAGAACCCGCACCACAGGGAGCGGTTGGCACTGGCGGAATCCCTATACCGCTTGCTCCAGTGTAGAGCCGGGGTTAGAACGATGCTCAACTGCGGTGTGATTTCGACTCGTTCCCACCAATCCTTTTCTTCGCAGCGAGTTTCGGTTTCCAAGTGGTAGTTCAACAGGCTGCGAAGTCCCAGCGGTACAACGAAAAGCGGGTTATCTCGTTTGTGCAGCTGTTGTAAGGTGGGCACGTCAAAGTGGTCGTAGTGGTCGTGTGAAATCAGGCAAACATCGATGTGCGGGAGTTGATTCCAATCGATGCCGACCGGTCGTTTGCGCTCCGGCCCCAGCGGCACGGGGCTTGTGTGGTCGCTCCATACCGGGTCTGTAAGTATATTTAACCCCGCGCAGCGAATGAGTAGGGTGGAGTGGTTCACCATGGTGATTTCCCAATTGCGCCCATTTACTTCGGGCGCCAGATTGGGCTTGTGGCGGTTTTGGCTCACAGTTGGGTAGTGGCCTTTTTGCCCTCGCTCACTGAGCCACTTCACGGCAGCGGAGGTGCTGTAGTCCAGACTGACGGTCGGATTGTAAAAACATGTACCATCGAAATGGTCTGTAATAGGCCCATGCCATTCGCCCGGGCGGCATAGGGTGTGCGCCAACAGTCTGTCTATTCCCCAGCCTGTCGCCAATAAACCGGCTGTGCCGCCGGCCAAATATCGGAGAAAACGCCTGCGGCTCACTTTGCCGCTATCTCCTTTTCCCTTGTCGCTCATGGTTTATATCAGTAAAAATCAGGTATTTCGGCGGGCGGTGATGTTTGCTCCAGCCATGTATTCAGTATTTCCACCGCAGCAGCCTGATCGATAATCGGTTTGAAATCCTTTGCCTTTTTCCCGGCCTTGTGCAGTTTGTCTTGTGCCACTGTTGTGGTCAGAAATTCATCTACATATATCAATGGTAATTCCGGGAACTTTGCTGCGAGCTTGCGGCCGAAGGCGCGTACCTTTTCACAGGCTGTTCCCTCCGTGCCATCCAACCTCAGCGGTAGCCCCAGCACTAAGGTGCGTATGCCTTTTTGTTTTACCAATTCGGCTATGCGTGGAAGCGGTTCGGTTTTGCTCAGGTGTATACTTTCTACCGGGTGAGCCAATATGCCGCACGGGTCGGTGGCTGCAATACCGATACGTGCCTGCCCGTAGTCTATGCCTAGTGCGGGGTGCATGTTTATACTAGATTCTCCGGTAATTCAGCCACAATTTTCTTGATGTCGTCTGCACAGTCTTTGCGTGCCACCAACAGTGCATCTCCGGTGTCTACTACTATCAAATCCGATACCCCCACTAGCGCTACTCGTTTGCCCTGAGCGGAGAACACAATGTTACCCGTGGCTCCCAGTGCACTCAGGTCGCTGTTGGCTGCGTTTTGCTGTTCATCTGTCGGTAGATATTTACCTACAGAAATCCATGAACCAACGTCGTCCCAGTCGAAAGTAGCCTCGAAATTAAGCACACGGTCTGCTTTTTCCATGAGGGCAAAGTCGATGGAGATGGGAGTGAGTGCCGGGAACTCGCTTTGGATGAAGCTCGGTATGTCTGCAGCTGTTGTCAGGCGATTGATGAAATCTGCCAGCTGCGGTGTGTGGGCGGCAAGTTGGGCTCGTACATGCGCTACATTCCAGATGAACATGCCGGCGTTCCATGTGAAATTACCACTGGCAAGATATTCTGCCGCTGTGGCTGAATCCGGCTTTTCGCGGAATCTGGCTACCTCATAGCAATCATGCGTTAAACCCTCCGCGTTCAACTTGCCGGCTCGCTCTATGTAGCCGTAACTCGGGCAGGCCCATGTGGGGCGTATGCCGATGGTCATGAGCGCCGCTTCTTTTTCAGCCAAACTCAAAGCATCTTCCGCCAGCGCTCGGAATGCGCTGTCATCCAGTATCAGCGAATCACTGGGTATTACTATCATATTTGCTTGCGGATCGCGAGCCGCAACTAGCCCGATGCCTAGAGCAACTGCCGGTGCTGTATCGCGCCGCGCAGGTTCCGCCACTATGTTGCCGGCCGGTATCTCTGCAACTTGTCGGCGTACTTCGGCCTCTTGCAAGTGATTGGTCAATATGAATATATTTTCCGCCGGAACCAGACCACTCACGCGGTTTACTGCTTGACGAAGCATGGTGCCGCTGCCGAATAAATCAAGCAATTGTTTCGGTTTCGCGTTGCGTGAAAGCGGCCAGAAGCGAGTGCCGCTTCCCCCTGCCAGTATCAGTGCGTAATTTGACATACCTGAACAAAGTATAGGGAGACGCGCCTGAACGGTCAAGACTTTTTATCGTATCTGTAAATTGTTTTTATTTTTATATTCGGGCATTTGCTAAAAGTAGCACCGAAATTACTGATGATAAAAGTCTAATTATTTTTTTTAAAAAAATTAGCAATTGGCGGGGGGCTTGTATTATGATGTATGGATGTATATTTCAAATTTAGCTTGGAAAAGTGGCGGAAAATCCGCCAATCTGACTGTATGCTTGAGCCGAAATTGTAGCGAAGAAATGATGCCAAAAAGGGGGCATGTGACGGTTGGGTGTAAATGATAGAAATGAGGTAAGCGATATGAATTTTAATGATTTTGTGGAGAGTTTTCTGCAAGCGAAGATTACATGCCCGGCATGCACTCGGCAAAAATTGCTGCAATACATAAGGCGTTTGCAAAAGGGGGGACACCATTTCGGGGAACTCGACATACATTCATTGAGTGTGGGTGACTGTGCTCAGGTTATATCGGCGTGTTGGAGTACACCCGCTGCTCGAAACGAGGCGCGACGAATTTTGCACAATATGTTTACGTACGCTGAGCATGTGGGGTGGATGAGTAAAAACCCGCTCGATGGGGTGGAATGTGAAGCTGTTCCGGTACAGCTTTGTGAACCTCTGAGTCTTGCGCAGGTAGGTAATCTGTTGCGCGTGGTGTCATGGCCTCAATACCGGTGCTGCGCCCCGGCCGTTGGTCTGATGCTATGGGCCGGAATACGCTCATACGAAGTGAGGCGCTTGCGCTGGCACGATATTCATTTCGATTCCGATGTAATAGTATTGGGTGAGAACGTCAGCAAAACAGGTATTGCTCGTCGAGTGACATTGCAACCTATTTTGTTGGAATGGCTCCGGCGTACACGATACCTGTATCTGCTCAATGGCAAAATTGTTCCTCGCGCTTGGATTCGCCTTTGGAAAGAGATACGCAATCAGGCTGCTTTTCACAGCTGCTCCCCGGATTCTCTGCGATATACCTTTGCCGCTTACCATATTCGGAAGTTCGGGAATTTTGTTCAATTACAACATGAGTCGGGGCTTTCGAGCTCAGTTGTGCAAAAAATCGGGCTGAGGGCTGCTCATATCCCGAGCGCCGAAGCGGATATCTTCTGGGGGGAACTGCCGACTCTACTGCTCTTATCCCGGGAAGGGGGCTTTAAGGTGAATTAACTCGAATTGCCGATGCAATTCCATCGAGAACTTACTTTATGCTTGCAATCGCTTCGGGAATAAGGTTCAATATCTGTGTATGAAAAAGTCGCTTATTTGTCTGCTCTGTGCTTGCGCTGCGGTTTTGCTGAACTCATGTGGTAATTGCGCATGCAACTCTTACAATAAGGATTATCTGAGGGACGTTCCCCGCAGTTCATCACGCAGCTTTTATTGATGTATGTCGTTTGAAATACGAGAGAAACCGAGTGAGTTTGAGCGCGCTCTGTTGATTGGGTTGGGATTGCCCGGTGAGAGTCGGCGCGAGCGTCAGGCTTTGCTGGCTGAGCTGGAGGATTTGGTTCGTAACCTGGGCATAGGAATTGCGCATTGTTCGCTGGAGTACATTCGTGAACTTCAGGCGAAGTACTTGTGCGGTGTAGGTAAGGCCGAGGAAATTCGTACACTGGCAGAAGAACTGGATGCTGACTGTGTGATATTCGACAACCTTTTGGCTCCCTCTCAGCAGCGCGAGTGGGAAAAGTTGCTCGATGTCACGGTGATGGATCGTGAAGAGGTCATTCTCGATATCTTCGCCAGCCGCGCCCGTACTCGCGAGGCCGTATTGCAAGTCGACCTCGCCCGCATGCAGTATGCCTTGCCACGCATGGCCGGCATGTGGAAACACCTCGACCGACAGCGAGGTGGCTCCGGCGGCGGCAAGGGCGGTGGTGCAGCTGCTCGCGGTGAGGGTGAAAAGCAGATTGAAATCGACCGTCGCTTGGCTCATGAGCGTATCGAGGCCATTCGCGATGAGCTTGAAACCGTGCGCCGCCAGCGCGGAACTCAGCGCAAGGAGCGCAATCGCCAAGGAATTCCATCCGCTGCCATTGTAGGCTATACAAACGCCGGTAAATCCTCCCTGCTTAATCTTGTGACAGGGGCTGATGTGCTGGCGCAAAATATCCTTTTCGCTACGCTCGATACTACCAGCCGCAAGATTGAACTGCCGGACGGGCAGCCGCTCGTGTTGACAGATACCGTCGGTTTTATTCGCAATCTTCCCCACCGATTGGTGGAGGCTTTCAAATCCACTCTTGAGGAGGCAACTCTGGCCGACTTCCTGATTCAGGTGGTGGATGCGAGTGACCGTGAGGCGCTGCGTCACTATGAGACTACCTGCGAGGTATTGGCTGAACTTGGTGCTGCCGATAAACCCATGGTCGTGGTGTGGAACAAGACCGACTTAATCCCCGATGAGTTGCGCGAGAGCACAATCGCGGCTTTGTCTGCCCAAGTAAAGTGCCCCACAATTGCTGCCAGTGTGTTGAAAGAGCAGGGTATGGAATCTCTGCTTGCCTCATGTGTTGAAATGCTTTCGCACCGTGTCAGTACGGCTACTTACCGCATACCGCTGGCCGAGAGCCGAATTATTGCCCTCATGCATCGCGATGGTAAAGTATTATCAACGGATTATGAAGGAAATGATGCCATTGTGCAGGCTATTTTGCCGCGCGAGTTCGCTGCCCGAATTGAATCCTATAAAATCTGATTCCTCATTACCTATGCATCGTTGCTTCACTTTGATTCTGTCGCTGCTGGCAACTGCTTGCCAGACGGCAACGACGGTGGATTATTATCGGGCAGGGGATGAAATGGAAGAAGCCACACGCCATAAGCGAGTGTCGCGCACGTTCGAGGATTTTATTGCAAGCCCGAATTATCGCAATTCTCGCGACTATTGGCGTGGTGGTGCTATCGAGCAGTATAACCCCGCTCGCTCGTACGTGGAAATACTGCGTCAGGAGCAGCGCGGCCGCTTGTACATCAATGGCACCATCGCAATGGATTTTCCCGTCAGTACCGGTCGGGAAGGTGGGCACGAAACTCCCGCGGGAACTTTCCGTATCACGGAAAAAAAGCTGGAGCATCGCTCAAACTTATATGGTTCCTTTGTTGATGCTCGGGGGAATACAGTTAAGACTAAAGTCCGTTCATCGGAGTCGGCCCCCGCAGGTTCTCGCTTTGAAGGTACGCCTCTGCCGTATTGGATGCGCTTCAATGGAGCAATAGGTATACATACCGGTGCCATTCCTCGCGAGGGGGTATCGCATGGCTGTGTGCGCGTGCCGGAGCAGGCCTGTAGTATACTCTTCGAGAAGTTGGCCGTAGGCTCTCAGGTAATAGTGAAATAACCGTTATGATAGCACGACTGCATTCTGCTGCCGTCAACGGCATCGATGGTTACGAGGTGCTGGTAGAAGTCGACATGCACCAAGTGAAAGACGTTGGGCGTATGTCTATTGTCGGTCTGCCGGATGCCGCCGTGCGTGAAAGCGTGCAGCGTGTCACCTCCGCGTTGAAGAACAGCAGCTTCTTCTGCCCGGGGGAAATGCTCGTGACTGTTAATCTGGCTCCGGCTGACATGAAAAAGCAGGGTGCCGGCTTTGACCTGCCTATTGCTCTGGGGCTGGAGATGACAATTCAGCTCAACTATGACGAGGTGCCCGAACCATGGAAACGCCGAGTGCCGCTGCATACCGATGAATGGTGTATGATTGGCGAGTTGGCGCTGGATGGTATGGTGCGTGGTGTGCGCGGGGTGTTGCCGCAAGCGGTTGCTGCGCGCGATGCCGGGCGCAAATATCTGATGGTTGCTCAGGAGAATGCGGCGGAGGCTGCCGTGGTGGAGGGGTTGACTGTATATGCGGTAGAGAACCTGTCACAAGCGTGGGCTCTGTTATTGGAGCGGGAGCATTTTCAGCCATGCTGTCCCGGTGAAGGCGATGCCGAGACTGATTGTGGCGTGGATTTTGATGAAATTAAGGGGCAGCCCTACGCTCGTCGAGCCATGGAGATTGCAGCTGCCGGGGGACATAATCTGCTGCTTTGCGGTAGCCCCGGTAGCGGTAAAAGTATGCTTGCGCGCCGTCTCCCCACAATTTTGCCCCCACTCAGTCAGGAGGAGGCGCTCACCTCCAGCAAAATCCATTCTGTCTGTGGTTTGTTGCCGCGAAACAGCGGGTTGCTCAGTACCCGCCCTTACCGTGCACCCCACCATACTATATCCGATGTCGGCCTCATGGGGGGAGGAACCAATATAACCCCCGGCGAGATATCGCTGGCGCACAATGGTGTACTTTTCCTCGATGAGCTACCGGAGTTCTCCCGTCGCACACTCGAAACGCTGCGCCAGCCGCTTGAAAGCGGGGTGGTTACCATTTCCCGTGCATCCGGCAGCATGGATTTTCCCTGCGAGTTTATGTTGGTGGCAGCCATGAATCCGTGCCCCTGTGGTTATTTGGGTGACCCCCGCCATAGTTGCCGTTGCAATCATGCGGCTATAGACCGCTACCGCCGCAAGATTTCCGGGCCTTTGCTCGATCGCTTTGATATGATTATTGAGGTGCCGCCGGTGGATCCGGCCGGGTTGTTGTCTCGCCCGGATGGTGAGAGCAGCGCCGCCATCCGCGAGCGCGTGCTTGCCGCCAGACTACGCCAACAGCAGCGCTATGGCTCTACAGGGGTAGCTTGCAACGCTAGGCTGAGCGGTAAGATGGTGCGCAAGTATTGTCCGCTGTCACCCGCTCAGCAAGATATGCTTTTGCAAGCGGTTGAGCAATTCGGGCTTTCCGCCCGCGCCTTTGACCGCATATTGCGTGTCGCTCGCACTATCGCTGACCTTGCCGGGCACGATACGCCCACCGACAACGACTTGTTCGAGGCTATTCAGTTCCGACAGTTCGAAAATAATTTGCGAAGCTGAGCACCTACACCCGATGAAAAAATCCTGCATACTGTTAGCGTTGCTTCCTCTGATAGTGGTGCCGGGTGGTTTTGTATTTTTCTTCAACCTGATTGGGGAAACAATTAAAGAGGTTGCCGAGGAGCCGGTGCCGTATTCGTGCCTGCATGAGCCGGAGCAGGATTCGGTGCCGCCATTTGCTCGCAACATATACAGGGCTTACTATGCACATTGGCAGGTATTTGAGTGTGCTTGGCGTTTTGACATGCCACCCGGAAATGAAGACCAGCTTAAGCAGTGGGTGAATGCCAAAGGTGGGCAAGCGGTGAATGTTGCTCAATTCTGTGAACTTAGGGAGCTGCCCCCGCCTTCGTGGTGGAGCCGCCCGGCGGATGCTCGCTTGGTGAGTAATCGGCAGCTGGACGGGGGACTGCACATGAGTATGTGGTTCTCGGGTAGCGCGAATCGTGTATGGATTTTGTACGAAAGATAATCTTTTGTGCCATGATTCCAATACGCGCTTGCCATGTCGGGTGGACAGGTGTAAGATAGGGGTATAAAGTTATGAGCGCACTCAAAGACCAGTTGTTTGACGAAATTCTGTACGCCCGTCAGCGTGTATATGCAGTGGGTGAGCCTACCGCGTTGCAGCAGCTTAACCTGCCGGGGGTGGATGCTGTGGTGTATGCCAAGCGCGAGGATTTGGGCCCCATTAAGGCTTACAAATGGCGTGGTGCCTACAACTGTATGTGCAAGCTCACACCCGAGCAGCGCGCGGGTGGTGTGGTGGCTGCCAGTGCCGGTAATCATGGGCAGGGTGTGGCTCTTGCCGCTCGCCGTCTGGGGTGCAAGGCGCATATCTTTATGCCGCGCTCTACCCCTGTCGTTAAACAGGATGCTGTAAAACGGCACGGTGGTGATAATGTGGAAATCGTGCTTACGGGGGACTCTTACGATGCCGCTTCCGCCGCGGCGCATGAGTTTGCCGATGCCAACAACCTGACATTCGTTCACCCCTACGATGACCTTGCTACCATGGGTGGGCAGGGAACTTTGGCTGATGAGGTGGTGATGAGCGGGCAGGGCGTATTTGACCGCGTATATCTGCAGATTGGCGGCGGCGGGCTGGCCGCCGGCTGTGCTTGCTGGTTTAAGAAGTTCTGGCCCGATTGCAAGTGCATAGGGGTGGAAGGTGCCATGCAGGCCAGCATGAAACTGGCTGTGGAGAGCGGTGAGCGCAAAGCTTTGCCTTACGTGGATGTATTCTGCGACGGTACTGCCGTGCGAATTGCCGGCGAAAATACTTTTGAACTTTGCCGTGAATTGCTCGATGGTTATGTGACCGTCACCAATGATGAGGTGTGTCAGGCCATTCGTGCCTTGTGGAATGGGCTGCGTGTAGTGCCTGAGCCCTCCGGTGCCATGGGCTTAGCTGCTCTGTTGCAGGATTGGGATGCCGGCAAGATTCGCCCCGGTGAGAAATGCCTGGTCGTGCTTTCCGGTGGAAATATGGACTTTGCCCAGCTTGGGGTAGTGGCTGCTCGCGGCGGCGTGCGCGAAACCAATCGTACCTTGCGCTATCTGCGTATTCCCATGGAAACCAAACGGGGGCAAATCCTTAAGTACCTCAACCACATACCTGAGGGGGTACAACTCATGGATGTACAGTTCGGCCGCCTGAATGGTGATATTCAGCACCCCGTATTTGGTATCTTAGGTACGGAAGAGCAGTTTGCGGAAATTGAGCGTGGTTTAGCAGCCCGTGGTCTTGCGGCGGAAGACGTGACGAACGATGATGATGTGCGTTTCCGTATGATATCCTACGACCGCGTGCACCTGAGCCACCCGGTGTTCTTTGTTATAGAATTCCCTGAGCGCCCCGGTGCATTCCAGGAGTTCATGAGCGGAGTTGGGCGTTATGCCAACTTGTGCTACTTCAACTACTGCTACTCGGGTGAGCAGGTGGGGCGCGCCATGGTCGGGCTCGAGTTCATGACCGTTGAAGACCGTGAAGCCTGTCGCGCTTTTGCCGAGTCCATGAAAGGTACGACGATTCAGAACATTAAGGAAATGCCTGACCAAGTGCGTCGTCGTGTGCTTGATAACATGTCGCCCTTGAGCTGAAATTAACACTATGTTGATACTGGCCTCTCAATCACCCCGGCGCAGGGAACTGTTGCGCCGGGAGGGTGTCGACTTCGATGTCGTGGTGAAAGATACCGATGAGGAGCATGATGCAACTTTGCCCCCGCAGGTGCTTTGTGCCCGAAATGCGGCAGCTAAGGCAGAGGCTGTAGCTGCTGATTATCCGCAGGCTACTGTGCTGGGGGCGGATACATTGGTGTTTATTGACGGCGAGCCCTTAGGTAAGCCGAGAGATGAGGCGGATGCCCTGCGTATGCTCTCTTTGTTGCAGGGGCGCACGCACTGTGTGTGCACGGCTGTTGCCGTCATTTTACCCGGCGGTGAGCGGCGGGATTTCGCTGAAATCAGCCATGTAACTTTCCGCTCCCTCGGCACCGATGATATGCGCCGTTATATGCAGCTGGTAAATGTAATGGATAAAGCCGGAGCTTATGCCATACAGGAATACGGTGAACTTATTATCGAAAAAATTGAGGGCGATTACGACAATATAGTCGGTCTGCCCGTTGCCCGTTTGTTGCAGGTCCTGCGCGATTAAAACTTATTTTTGTTCAGCCGGTATCAGGTTGATAAGCGTGATTTCTGCGGGAACTCCTAAGCGCAGGCAGATGGGAGTCCACAGGCTGGTACCTGCTGAAACGTAGAGCTTCATGTTGCCCACTCGGTACAGGCCGTGCACATAGCCATTGTTCATACGGGCAACCAGCGATTTCAGCCCCGGGAACTGTCCGCCATGGGTATGCCCGCTGAGTTGTAGGTCGATGGCATGCTTAGCGGCTTGCGTGGCTATACGCGGCTGGTGTGACAACAATACTACCGGGGCTGATTTCTGTTCGCTCTTTGGTACAAGTTGCGAGAGTTCTGCCTGTTTTGTGCCGTTATGGCGCCCCATGGGATCCGGTAATCCAATCAAGCATAATTCTTTATACTTCCCACTTTCCGTTTCGGCTTTTAAGTGAACGACTTTATTGTCGATGAAGGTAATGCCCTGAGCCGTAAGGTGATTTATCCAGCTGTTTTTCCCCCAGAAAAAGTCATGATTGCCGGTGACGGCATATACCCCCATAGGCGTATTCAAATCACGCAGCGGAACCAGCGCACTGCCTTTTTGTTTTACTGTGCTGTCGGCCATGTCACCGGTTATGACTACTACATCCGGGTGGAGCGCATTTGTGCGCTGCACGATATCGCGGTAAAAATCGGCATCTTTGGTACTGTCGGCATGCAAGTCGGTGAGTTGGACTAGACGGATGGGGAGCGCCCCTGCGGGAAGACCTGAAATTTCTACGTTGACGGTGCGAATATCCGGCGCCTTGATACCGCACCACGTTCCCCAAGCGCATACGCTGAGAGCTGTTAACAACAATATCAGATTGAGCAGATTGTTGTACCTGCGCCATCGGGGGAAGGGGCTCTTTTTCAATCGCAGGAACCAGTAGAGCGGCAATCTCACAATATCCGCAGCCGCCATCAGTAGGGTAAAGGCTATTACTGCGCAGAATAACCAACAACCTACCCATATCACCCCCTGCGGTAAATTGGGAGTAAAGAAATTTTGCCCTTCTATCAGGTAAAAAATATGAAACTTAAATGCGGCTAATGTCGCCATGATTCCAAGCAATAGCTTGATACTCCAGGAGAACTTAGACGGAATGATAGCTTGCGCTATCACATAGAGTGCTACAAAAGCAGCTAGTATGGTGGCGTGTAATATCATGGCGGGGCTAGGCTTAGTGTAGTGACCGTTCTGTGAGATGTCAAGCGCATATCGGCTTGCATTGTGTCTGTTGTTTTGGTAGAATGCCACGCATGAAGTTTCTTATCACCGCCGGGCCCACTCGTGAACCCATTGACCCTGTACGTTACCTGACCAATCGCTCCTCCGGGCGTATGGGGTATGCATTGGCCGGCGCTGCCCGGCATGAGGGGCACGATGTCCTGCTAATCTCCGGTCCCACTACACTCGACGTGCCTGCCGGTGTGGATTTTATACCGGTGGAGACTGCTCAGCAGATGTATGATGCTGTGCGTGATATGATAAAGGGCGTAGATGTGGCAATTCTTTGTGCCGCCGTGGCGGATTATCGTCCTATTGCTTGTGCGGAGCATAAAATTAAGAAGGATGATGCGCACCTGGTGCTTGAGTTGGAGCGCACACCCGATATTTTGGGTAGCATGCGCTCGGTTTTCGGGTTTGAGGGGAAGTTGATAGGTTTTGCCGCTGAAACTCAGAACTTGGTGGAATACGCGCGAGGTAAATTGCAGCGCAAACAGTGCGACATGGTGGTAGCCAACGATGTTTCGCAGCCCGGTATAGGATTTGATTCGCGGGAGAATGCCGTGGTGCTGGTATACCCCGACCATGAGGTACACTTGGAGCGCGATACCAAGGAACACATCGCCTTACATATTATCGAACACGCTGTTTTGCTGCCATGACCGTCACTATGGAAATGCTCGGCTGGAATGCCGACCTCGCCGCCGCTTTTGCGGCTCTGGAGCACAAAGACTGGTACCCCGCTCGTATCATTCGCGAAACAAAAATCAACTTCACAGTCATTGCCAAGGGCAAGGGCGATCATGAGGTCGTACTCAGCGGCAAGGTGTGGCATGATGCCGTGAGCGATGCCGACCTGCCAACCGTGGGTGATTGGGTGGCCGTTGACCCGGGTCAGGGTAAGGATTTACCTGTTATCCGCGCTATGCTGCCGCGCCGTAACCGTTTCTCTCGCAAGGCACCGGGAAAGAGCTGTGCCGAGCAGGTTATCGGTACCAATATCGATATGGTCGTGGTGGTGACAGATGCTGACAGCGACTATAATTTACGCCGAATTGAGCGCTACCTGACCCTCATTCGCAAATGCGGGGCGAAGCCGGTTGTTCTTATTAACAAGGCTGATATCGTATCCGAAGAGCGCATGCAGCAGGCTTGCGCTGAAGTCTCGGCTTTAGGGGTAGAAGTTTACCCCATTGTGGCACATTGGAAAAAGGGATACCCCAAGTACCTGCGCCGTGTACCCAAGGGAACAACCATTACCGTGGTCGGTTCCTCCGGCGTGGGTAAAAGTACTTTCGTAAATTCCTTGCTGGGTGATGAGTGGCTCGAAACCGGCGGTGTGAATGCCGTCACCGGCAAGGGACGCCATACGACGGTGGCCCGTGAACTCGTTGTGTTGCCCGGAGGCGGTGTGCTCATTGACAACCCCGGTATGCGTGAAATCCAGATGTGGACCGACGTTGCAACCTTGCGCGCTCAGTTCGATGATTTGAGTGCGTTGGCCGATGAATGCCGGTTCGCTGATTGTTCTCACCGAAAAGATGCCGGTTGTGCGATTCGCGCCGCTCTCGAGTCCGGTACTCTGTCTCCCGAGCGTTACGAGCATTTCCTGAATCTCGATGCCGAAATCGCTGAGCTGGAACGCCGTTCCGCTAAGCGCCAGATGACTCTCGAACGCGTTTCTCGCCGCGAAAAACGTAATACAATGCGCAATCGTGATGACCGCGACGACTTGAAGCGTGATTTGCATCCAAACAGGCATTGATTCACTACGTGAAGCCATCTTTTGCGCTTATTTTCAGCTCATTTTCGCTGTTTAATCTCCTGAAAATAAAAAAAAATCAAAAAAGTGGTCTTGGGAACTTGAAAAGTTTTGTGTAGTGTGGTAGTATTTAAACATGGACGCCTTGCGCACACGCGGCGCGGATTATACCCGCGAGGCAAGGTGTCAAACGTCAGAAAGCTCGTCACATGTTAAGTTCTGCTCTTAATCCCGATCGCGCCACTCTCAACTTCCTCAACGCCTATTCAGAGGAAGTGCGTAACGAAGGTGAAAAGCTCCAGAAAGATGGAGCCGTTACGCAAATTTTCGGCAACCACCTTTTCATTCAGGGAAGGGTGGAGACCCGCCATGGTATATTCCGCACCAGTTTGCGTTTGCAGGGTAACCGCTGGTATGGTTCCGCAACCGCTGACGATGAAGATGTGGCAGGGGCATGTCTCATCGCTACGATGATTGAGCGCATGTACCGTGGTACCAGCATGCCCGAGAGCCCCAATGAGCTCAATGAAATTCCCCTGACTGACCTCTTGGAAGAGAAGTTGGATCGTGACCTCGACCAAAAGGAAATTGACTTTGTTACCAAGCTGGAGAAGCGCTATCGCCGTTTCGCCATCGAGCAGGAAATCCATGACCACGACCTCGTGCGTCTGAACCCCCGCTGGGATATCACGGGCTACGAGGCTCTTGAGCTTTGGCCTACCCCGCCCCGCAATATCCTTGAATTCTGGAACTATATCGCTTATGCCTTCACCAAGAAGCGTATCAGCTACCCGGATTTCATGAGCGTGGTGACTGACCTCGAGAAGGTTCAGCGTAAAATCAGCGAGTGGGAGCGCGAGAAAGAAATCGGTACTTGGTACAACCGAATTCAGAGCGTGAACGAGCGCCCTCCCCAGCCCCCGCGCCATTCCATGCACATACGCCTTGTTTCGACTATTAACGAGGCTCGTTTTGAGTTCCGATATACGGATAAGGATGACTGGACACCCATCCGCGAGCGTTCTCAGCTGGATGAGTTGCTGGGTGAGTACTTACACGGTGCTTTGAAGACA
The DNA here is from genome assembly GCA_017555205.1 of Akkermansia sp. Classification (GTDB taxonomy): domain Bacteria; phylum Verrucomicrobiota; class Verrucomicrobiia; order Verrucomicrobiales; family Akkermansiaceae; genus Akkermansia. The sequence goes on from JAFZGW010000006.1 coordinate 18,258, forward strand.
GATCCGCAGACGGACATCCTGCTCAATGTGTTGCGTGACTATGCAGATCGTGAGGATACAGTAATACTTGACCTCGATAAAGAGTCTGCCTGTTGTGTGATGAACCGCCTGTTCCACCAGCCGGCGCTCAAGGGCTATCTCGTCAACCTCGATGAATGCTACTTCAAGGTAGTTAAGGAGCCGCTGAAGTGGATTTGTATAGATGACCCCATCGTACCTGATTGCTATGGCTTGCAGCTTGTAACCGCTGCCGGTGTACATGTAACCCACTCGGTGCGCCAGCTCCCCGGTCAGGTTGAGCTTTATCAGTCGGATGAAACCGTATTCCCCGGGCCTCCTAAGTGGTTGGAGAGCACCGAGGTGGAGCCTCGTTACTCCATTCCCAAAACGGTGATTGACAGCTTGGACGGTGTGGAATTCCTGCGCAAGATCGGTGCCTCCCTGCCGCCCAGTATGGAGGAACGCGTGGTGGACATCGAAATGAAGCCAACCTTCAGCATGAAGATTGTGCGAGGTCTGACCAGTGCCGATACTGAGCACGTTCTGCTTGAGGTTACCGCTCAGGATGATCCCGGTCGCCGTAAGGAGCGCTTGGGCAAGGACGATTGGGAGCTTGTGGAGCAGGCTCCGGTGAAAGACCGCACCTTGCTGCGCTTCATTCGTGACTATCTCTACCCCATTCCCGGCTTGCTCGAGGAGATGAATTTCACCTACGATATGCCGCTGGTTGCCTTTAAGAGCCGCATTACCAAGCAATTCCCCGAAAAGTTTGCTGAATGGGCAAAGAATATTCCCGATACCATCAAAATCGAGATGGACGAAAATCTCAAGTCCTTGCTTGCAGACCCCGTTGCTGCGGCTATTCGATTTGAGGTGGTTAACCAGGAAATTGACTGGTTTGACCTGCGCGTTGTGATTGATGTGGAGGGTGTAACACTGACCAAGGAGCAAATCCGCGCTCTGGTTTCCGCTCGCGGCGGTTATGTGCGTATGGATGACGGTCGCTGGATGCGCTTGGAGATTAAGCTCGATGATGCACAGCGAGATGCCGTTACCAAGCTTGGTCTTGACCCCTTCGATTTGTCGGGCGAGACCCACCGCATGCACGCCTTGCAGCTGGCTGACCCGCGCGCAGCCGAGGTGTTTGACCCCAAGGCCTGGCAGCGTATTAAGGAGCGCACTGCCGAAATTAAGATTGACGTGAAGCCCGATGTGCCCACCGCTCTACAGGCAACTCTGCGCCCGTACCAGATTGATGGTTTCCATTTCCTTGCATATTTGGCCGTCAATGGTTTCGGTGGTATTCTGGCTGACGATATGGGCTTGGGTAAAACCATTCAGTCTATCACTTACGTGCTTTGGTTGCGCGAGGACTTCATTCGCAACAACAAGCAAGGTCGCAAGAAGGTGACCATTCCGCCGGTGCTCATTGTTTGCCCCAAGTCAGTGCTTGATGTGTGGGCCAGTGAAACCGAGAAATTTGCCCCCGGGGTACGAGTACTCGTTATCCGCAACAAGGAGCAGGCAGACGTTGAGGCTATACAGCGCGACTACGACATGGTGGTTATCAACTATGCTCAGCTGCGCGTGTGCGGCGAACAGGTAAATGCCATTAAATGGCTCACCGTCATTCTCGACGAAGGGCAGCAGATTAAGAACCCCGATTCGAAAGCTGCTAAGGCCGCTCGTGAGCTCACCGCTTACAACCGATTGGTACTTTCCGGTACTCCCATCGAAAACCGCCTGCTGGATATGTGGTCACTCATGGCGTTCGCCATGCCCGGTGTGCTGGGTAGTCGTGCTTACTTTAAGAAGCGTTTCGACAAGCGCAAGGACTCCCAGAGCCAGAACCGCTTGGCTGCTCGCCTTAAGCCCTTCCTGCTGCGCCGTACCAAGCAACAGGTGGCTAAGGATTTGCCGCCGCGTACCGAAGAGGAAGTATACGCCAAGATGGAGGGTATACAGCGCCAGCTCTACAAGGCAGAACTGCGCCGTATTCAGAAAGCTCTGCTCGGTGTCGATTCCGACGAGTCGGTCAAGAAGAACTCTTTCGCTATTCTTCAGGGGCTCATGCGCTTGCGCCAGATTTGCTGTCACCCCGGTTTGGTGGACAAGAAGTACGCCGGCGAAAGCAGTGCCAAGCTGAATGCTCTCTTCTACCTGCTTGACCAGCTGCGGGATGAGGGGCATAAGGTGCTGGTGTTCTCGCAGTTCGTCTCGATGCTTGACATCATTAAGGCTAAGCTCGAGGCCGACAGCCGTCCATTCAATTACCTTACCGGTGCAACGAAGGATCGTAAGGCTGAAATCGAGAAGTTCCAGACCACCAAGGAGCCCAGCGTCTTCCTGCTTTCTCTGAAAGCCGGTGGTGCCGGTCTTAACCTTACTTCGGCTTCTTACGTCATTCTGTATGATCCCTGGTGGAACCCCGCTGTGGAAAGTCAGGCTATTGACCGAACACACCGAATCGGCCAGAAGAACAAGGTTATTGCCTATCGTCTGCTTACCCGAGATTCCGTGGAAGAGAAGATTCGCGTGCTGCAACACCAGAAGAATCAGCTCGTAACCAACGTGCTTGGTGATGAGGGCTTTGCCTCCAGTCTCGACCTCAACGACCTGCAGTTCATTCTTGCTCACGGTGGCGATGATACGGACGATGATATGCCCGTGATAGATGCCTGATAAAACACGGCTCGCTGAAAATATAAAACGGAAAGCCCCCTGCGCTCAAATCGAGGTGCAGGGGGCTTTTCGATATTAACTACCGGGCAGCTTTATTTCGAATCGCGGGCTGTGCTGTCAGCCTGCTTATTCTTTTTGCCGGGGAGGGCGGGCATCTTACCGTAACTCAGGCAGCCCTTACGGCAGGCGGCAATGCACGACATACAGCCTATGCAGTTGGGGTGGCGCACAAATTCGGTGTTGGCAACATCGATATTCATGGGGCAGGCGCGGGTGCATTGTCCGCAGTTACCGCATGCGCCGGTGTCTCGTTTGATGCTGAAGATGCGTAGTACACTCCAAAGCCCCTGGCGAGCACCGCCGGTGCAGAAGTAGTTGCAGAATGGGCGCTTTACAAACAGGCTGACAATCAAAAATAAGCCAACGACGCCGGAGGCAGCTGTCAGAATATCACCGTGCAGCAGTCGGTTGAAGTTGTGCGGTCCTTTCAGCAGCGCGAAACTGATGCTCCATGTTGCTGCCAGAAAGTAGAAAACGTAGCGGCTGAGCTGGAGGTAGCGCTGCGCTCTCTGTGGTACATGGATTTGCGGTAGGCGAAGCAGCCGCCCAAGCTTCCACATCCAATCCTGTGTGCTACCCAAGGGGCACACCCAACCACAGAAGAATACACCAATCAACAGAGCCGCCGGTAGCAGCCAAGAAGAAAATAATTTGGTGGATACACCAAGAATCACCGCGGTCAGAAAGCTAATTTGCACGATGATGCGTAACCATTGCACGCGTTTTGCTATTTGTTGTTTCATGATTTATTGGGCGGATTGTTCAAAGTAAATGATTTGCTTATGGTAATAGGGTATTTGAGTAGAAAAGCTGAGTCCCGTGCAGCCTGACGGGGTGCGGAGTGTCGTCTGTGAACAGGTTGCCGGTACCTAAGCCCTGTAGTTTACCCGGTGAGATGTAGGCGCACCACTCGGCCAGAGCTGTTAGGCCGATGTGGCTTTCCAGCGCTGAGTTTATCCACCAGTCAATACCTCGCTGCTCTGCTAGTTTAATCAGATGTTCCGCCGCTATCAAACCGCCGTGCAATGAGGGCTTTAGAACGATGGCTTGTGGGCGGATGATGTCGAGCATCTGTTCGTGATTGGGGCAGGAAATCAGTTCTTCATCCAGAGCAATGGGCAGGGGGCTATGGCGACATAGCTCTGCCATAGCCTGCCATTGACCGGGGCGTAGGGGCTGCTCTATGTAGCTGACCCCCGCATCGGCCAGTGCGGCTAATTTGTGGGCGGCTTCTTGTGGTGAAAATGCCCCGTTTGCGTCCACTCGAATTTCTGCTTGCGGAAAGATTTTGTGCGCTGTTTTCAGCAGTTCCAGTTCTCGGGCGAAAGGAAGAGCCCCTACCTTAAGTTTCAGGCAAGAGAAACCCGCGTCTATACCGCGCTGCATAGCTGCCAGCATAGTGTCGATATCCGCCATCCAGATGAGATGATGAATGGGAATACCCACTTCGCCGCGAGCAAAAGGTGTATCCCACCGTGCTTGCCCGGGGCGAAGCGAACCCAACAGCGCGCATTCCAGCCCGAATTGAATAGCTGAGGGGGCAGAAATACCGCATAAGCCGCCCCTCTGTTCGGACTGTGAACACCAAAAAATCAGCTCCTCTTCCGTTGGTTCCGGCAGCAGCCCGGGCATGGTGCAACATTCACCATAGCCCGAGCCTTCTGCGGTACGAGCCTCTATTATGTAAGTCACTCGCTCCGCCAGAGCCCCGCGAGAAGTTGCCGCCGGTTGTCTGAAGTGCAGCACCCGCCGCTCCCAATGCAGCGTAAACGGCTTGGGAAACTGCATGAGCGGTGCTGCATCAATGCGGGGCATGGTGGCTGAGTCGCTGGTCGATTTTACGGCATTTTGGGATACTTGCTGAAATCGGGCTTGCGCTTTTCGAGGAATGCGCGTGAGCCCTCATGCGCTTCGTCGCACATATAGAAGAGCATGGTGGCGTCCCCGGCCAATTCCTGTATACCGGCTTGCCCGTCGAGTTCGGCATTCAGACCGGCCTTAATCATGCGCAGGGCAATGGGGGAGTGCATCATCATCTCTTCTGCCCACTGCACATATTCGTCTTCGAGCTGAGCCAAGGGCACAACCTTATTGACAAGCCCCATGTCGAGAGCCTCCTGCGCGTTGTACTTGCGGCAAAGGAACCAGATTTCGCGTGTCTTCTTCTGGCCGATACAGCGTGCCATGTATGAGGCGCCGAAGCCGGCATCGAAACTGCCGACACGGGGGCCGGTCTGACCGAAAATGGCGTTTTCGGAGGCGATGGAGAGGTCGCATACAACGTGCAGCACATGACCGCCGCCGATGGCAAAACCGTTCACTGCTGCAATGACCGGTTTAGGAAGGGAGCGTATTTGCTTCTGTACATCCAAGACGGAAAGTCGAGGTACACCGCCTTTATCCATATAACCGCCGTAACCCTTAACATTCATATCGCCGCCGGCGCAGAATGCAACATCTCCGGCTCCGGTCAGCACGACTACGGCTACATCCTGCATTTCACGGCAGAGGTAGAGTGCATCGCTCATCTCAGCCGTGGTAAGGGGGGTGAAGGCGTTGCGATAACGCTCACGATTGATAGTGATTCGGGCGATTCCGCCGTATTGTTCGAAGAGGATTTCTTCGTACTGCTTGATGGTTTTCCACTCGCGTTTCATGGTTCAGTATTGTGCGTAAAATTGTTTAAGTAGGTCGGCATCTGCTACACTGTCGGTCATAGCCTCCACGAGGATGGGGCGATTACCTGGCGTGGTAAGGGCGGCCAGAGCCGCGGGCCAGTCATATTCATTCCGTACGGCCAGATATTCAAAACCGCAGCTTTGAGCCCAAGCTGCTGCTGTGGCTTGGTGGGCGCCGTTGACCAATGGGTGCTCCGGGGTGGGAATCAGGTCGAATATGCCACCGCCGCCGTTGTTGAGCAATAAGATTCGCACATGGGCCGGGATGCCTTGCAGCCACAGGGCGTTCATGTCGTAGAAGAATGAGAGGTCGCCGCAAATGATAAACTGCGGGCGGGAATCCCCCATCGCAAAGCCGAGAGCCGTAGAGAGCGAACCTTCGATGCCATTTACACCACGATTGCACTCAACTTGCGTATTCTCCGGCAGGGGATAGAGCTGTGCAAAACGCACGGCTGAGCTGTTGGCCAAGTGTAGCACGCTGTTGGTTGGCATGGCGCCGATGAGCTCCCCCACCAGCTGCATGCCGCTGTAGGGAAATTGCGGTACGGGAACCGGTTGAAGCCAACGCTCGGCGTAGCTCTCATCGCCCTCTTCGGCAAAGGCCGCCAGCAGCTCCCACAGCTCGGCCGGGGCTCCCTCAATTACGCGTGTCAGGCAACAGAAGGTGTCAACAACCGCCCCGTCTTCGCAGATGTGCCAGTGCTCCTTAGGTGGGGTGTCTCGCAGCAACGATTTCAGACGTTTGGATACAATACAACCACCGTAGGTAATGAGCAGGTCGGGGCTCAAGTCTGCACTTGGTTGTGGGCCGATTACGCTGTCCGGCTGAGTGATGGCAATAGCGGTGTTGCACAGGTGCTCGCCAATGACGGCAAAGGCTTTTTCTGTGGCAAGGGTAGGGGGGAGTTCCTCATCTTGCGGCAGTTGCCCCAGCAGGATGAGCCGGCGCGGGCTGTTTGCCACGGTGTCCAGCAACTCGGTCTCTTCATCTGCATTCATCTTTGCCAGTTCCGTGCGGCGAATGACTCTCGGGGTAGGCAGGGGCTGAGTCGTGGTGCCGAACAGCGGTTCGCTGAGCGGTAGATTGATGTGCACCGGGCCACCGGCGCGGTGGTACAGTTCCAACATCGCTTCGTTTAGCAATCGATTACGGTGCCAAGCGGCTGCCGCCTCCTCAGGTATTTGCACGCTCATGCGGCACAGTTTGCCGAAAGCTTCCGGTTGAGGTATGGTTTGGCCGTCCTGCTGCCCAATCCAGCTCGCGGGTCTGTCCGCCGAAATGACGAGCAGCGGTAGTTGCCTGTAATAGGCTTCTGCTACAGCCGGGTGCAGGTTCAGAAGCGCCGAGCCTGAGGTGACGCATACTGCCACGGGAGCTTGTGCTTGTGCTGCCCATCCGCAAGCTGTAAAACCGGCGCTGCGCTCATCTGTCGCCCCGCGTAGTTCGAAGTCCGGTAGCGCTGCCAAGGTCGCCACGATGGGCGAATTGCGACTGCCGGGGCATGCCACGCAGCGCGTGATTCCGTGCGCGCGCATAAGGGCTACCAGTTCTCGGACGGATGCTGAGTTACAGATTTCTGCCATACGTCATCATTTTATCACACCGCATTTCCAAGCGCAAATTCGGTGCGCGTCAGCGTATTACTTCAAACGGCTAATGGCTTGTTGTGCTTCCCGTGTGTCGCTGCAATGCTTTTCCTTTCATGCTTTCCGGTGGAAAATGTGGAGAATTGTTAATCAAAAACTGTCAAGTCGCAATGTATTTTGATTTTTTCGTGCCGCAGAATATACTTGACTCGGCAGCGATAAATTACTAAAATAACGCAAGCAGAAAGTGAGCTGTTTGTTGCGGTAAGCTTTCAAAACACACATAAACAATATGAAACTGAACAAATTAATGGCTTTGGCTTGTGCGGTTCTGTTCGCCGCAGGTGGCCTGAATGCTCAGTCGTTGTCGCCCGACACCAAGACTTATTGGAACAAGGGTACGCTCGTTGTTGAATCCCCCACTCGTCCCGAGGGGCAGCAGCATGTTGTCGGTCTCAAGACTCCCGCTCTGAAGACTGTTCGTGTAGCTTTCGTTGGTCTGGGTATGCGTGGCCCCGGTGCTGTAACTCGTTTCACACATATTCCCGGTGTAGAGGTTGTGGCTCTGTGCGACTATGAGAAGGAGCGCGCCGAGAAGTGCCAGAAGAGCCTGCGCAAGGCCGGTATGGCTCCCGCTGCTATTTACTGGGGTGAAAAGGGCTATGAGGAACTCTGCAAGCGCCCCGACATCGACCTCGTGTACGTTGCCACAGACTGGGATCACCACTTCCCCGTGGCTAAGTGCGCTCTGGAGAACGGTAAGCACACCGCTATCGAAGTTCCCAGCGCCATGAACCTTCAGCAGTGCTGGGAGCTCATTGACCTTTCCGAGAAGACCCGCAAGCACTGCATGATTCTCGAGAACTGCTGCTACGACTGGTTCGAGCTCGATTCCCTCAACATGGCTCAGAAGGGCCTGCTCGGTGAGGTTCTTTACGCCAAGGGTGCTTACATCCACAACCTCGACCCGTTCTGGGGTGAGTACTGGGTGAACCCGAAGAATGACCCTGAGAAGCTCGGTTGGCGTCTCAAGTACAATATGGAAAACCGTGGCGACGTTTATGCTACGCACGGTCTTGGTCCCGTTGCTCAGGTGATGAACATTCACCGTGGTGATCGCTTCAAGACCCTCATCGCTATGGACACCAAGTCCGTACACGGTAAGGAACTTGTAGAGAAGCAAACCGGCAAGCCCTGCCCCGAGTTCCGTAATGGCGACCACACCACCACCCTCATGCGCACGGAGAACGGCAAGGTCGTGGAAATTCAGCACAATGTGATGAATCCTCAGCCCTACAACCGTCTCTTCCAGCTCAATGGTACCCGCGGTTTTGTGAATAAGTACCCGGTGGAAGGCTTCGCTTTCGATGCCGCTCAGCTTATTGCTAACGGTGCTGCCCCCAATCACGAGGACCTCAACTCCCACGGTTTCATGCCCGAGGAAGAGATGGAGGCTCTCCGTGAGCGCTATCGCCACCCCATCATCAAGAAGTTCGGCGAGATGGCCGAGAAGGTAGGTGGCCACGGTGGTATGGACTTCTTCATGGACGTTCGCATGGTATACTGCTTGCAGCACGGTCTGCCCCTTGATATGGACGTGTATGACCTTGCTGAGTGGTGCTGCCTTGCTGAGCTTGGCTCCCTCTCCATGGACAATGGTAACTGCGCCGTTGCATTCCCCGACTTCACTCGCGGTCACTGGAACGACGTGAAGGGCTACTCCCACGCTTGGGCTACTGCCGAGCAGGAGCAGGCTGTGGATTCCGCAGCCGAGGCTTACACCACCGGCCAGAAGGCCGCTGTGCAGGCGTTCGACCTCTGGAACCTCTACGACGCCGCTCAGGCTGCCACCGGTGAGGCTAAGGAGGCTGCTGTAAAGGCATACGAGGAGGCTGCTGCCAAGGCTCGCGCCATTTACAACAACTGATACAAAGCTTATCTTTGATAATTGCTCTGCCACGAGTCCCTCCTCGGACTCGTGGCAGATTTATTGGTACGTCAGGCATGACACGTAACTGGGGTGAAAGTCCCCAATGAGCCGCTGACAGGGCGGAATCAAATAGCCAAGGGCAACTGCGCCACAGCAATGTGGAGTGGGAAGGAAGCCGGAGGCGAAACACAGACAGGATGAACAAGAACCGAATAAAAGGCCAAAGCGCACGAGGTGAGGCAGCCATGGATGCTTACGCCCGATACTCTGTCAAGAGTGCGCATGGTAAATTCGGCTTGCACTGTGTGAAAGCTGCGTGCCTTATCCTGAGAGCCCCTACTAAAGCGTGAAAGCGCTGCGGAGCAATCCGTCTGTAGGGAGTCAGCAGAGGCCATAGTACCACCAAAACGAACAACCCCGGTGGGAAGGGCTGAATCACGGCGCGGGCAACCACTCAAATCTCAGAACATATAGCAGCAGAGCCAAGAAGTACTGAAATGTACGAAGCCTCGACCGAGGGATGGAAAGCGGTGCAAGTCCGAATCCACGTAGCGGTGCGGAGGAGTTGTCAGGGTATCTGACGAGGAGAGATAAAGAGTTGCGGCAGGAATCGTAGTTTCGGGACTAAACACACGCCGAGAAACCGCCGTATGCCATAAAAGGCACGTACGGTGGTGTGTGAGGGGGCGAAAGCCCCCTACACGATTACGACCGACGCGATAGGCGCAATGCGGCGAAAAATCGGTGGCTCCGTGATGGCGCGGCATCAAATAGCCAAAGGCAAACGGCATTTCACCGCGAATAGAGAAACGGCAGGTCAAAAACGCCCATCAAAGGGGGCTCTGCAAAGTGGTGTGCATGAATGCTGCCATGCCGAGGCATGGATTAACAGTTGGGGCAAGACGCAAACAAGCCACCCGCTGACTTGTCGCGAGTGGCTCATTCGGTGTGCTGTGCAGTGCACAAGTAAGCTATGTGTGCGGCTTAATTCAGCACTCTTCTTGGGGGGCTGCCAGTGCTACCCATTCAGCGGGCATGCGGCAGGGGCGCCCCTGTGGCATCTGCACGAGTGCGAGACGTTGCAACACGCTTACGCAGAGCTTGTCATTCTCTGCACGGCGAATTTCCGTGCGCACATACATGGAGGACTTTTCTACTTTTTCGAGGCAGGTGTTGACGAATATCTCATCGGCCAGGAAAGCGGGGGAGTGGTAGTGAACCTCGTGGCTTACCAGTACGAGGTGGCGACCCTCTTTGGCCATGGTGCCGTAGTCCATGCCCAGAGTAATAGCCATTTTGGTGCGGGCTTCTTCTACCCAGCGCAGGTAGGCTAAGTTGTGTACTACGCCGCCGGCATCGGTGTCATAGTACATTACGCGGTAATTAAGGGTATATTGAGAGTTCATGGTGAGTGTGGTGGGTTATAAATGAGTATTACATGCCATCATCGAGCATGGAGAACATATCGAGCTGAGTGATATCCGTTGTAGGCTCTGCGGCGGGTAGTCCGTGTTCCCTGGCTTTGCGGCGGCGCACATTTTTAGGTTCACGGGTGCCGGCACTCATTTCGAGATGAGTCAAAATCTGTTTGGCTCGGTCAATGATGGGGGCGGGCAGACCGGCCAATCTGGCTACTTGTATGCCGTATGATTTATCGGCCGGGCCGGGCAGCACCTTACGCAGGAAAACGATTTCATCCTTCCATTCGCGCACCTCTACGTGGCGGTTGCTCACGCCGGCATGGGTATGCTCCAAATCTACCATTTCATGGTAGTGGGTGGCAAACATGGTGCGGCAGCCGATGGTGTCGTGCAGGTGTTCCGCTACCGCCCAAGCAATGGATAAGCCATCGAATGTCGCCGTACCTCGCCCAATTTCATCGAGTATGACGAGTGAACGCTGCGTGGCGTTATTGAGAATGAGGGCGGTTTCGCTCATCTCTACCATGAAGGTAGATTGACCGCGTGCAATGTCATCGCTGGCTCCGACTCGGCAGAAGATGCGGTCGACTAAGCCGATGTGAGCAGCCTCGGCAGGAACGTATGAGCCCATTTGCGCCATGAGGGTAATGAGCGCTACTTGGCGAATGTAGGTAGATTTACCGGCCATGTTGGGGCCTGTGAGGATGAGTACTCGGTCGTGCTCTTCATCCATTTCAGTATCATTGGGCACAAAGGGTATATCGCTTTGCACCTGTTCAATGACGGGATGGCGACCGTTGCGGATGTGCAGTACTCGGCTTTCATCGAGTACGGGGCGACAGTAATTGTGGCGCCGAGCTGTTTCCGCCAAGCTGAGCAATACATCGATTTCGGCCAGAGCCTCGGCGCTGATTTGTATGCGGTCAATATATTGCCCCACCTCATCGCGCAGCCGGCAGAAAAGCTCGTATTCCAGCTGGCGGGAGCGCTCGTCGGCACCGAGAATGGTTCCTTCCATGCGCTTGAGCTCATCGGTCACGTAGCGTTCTGCATTGGCCAGTGTCTGTTTGCGCACATAGTGCTCGGGGACTTTTGCGTAGTTAGCCTTAGTAACTTCGATGTAATAGCCGAATACGTTGTTGTAGCGAATCTTCAGGGAATCGATACCGGTGGCGGCGCGCTCTCGGGCTTCGAGTTCTGCCAGCCATCCTTTACCTTCGCGTGAGGCGCGGCGCAGTTCATCGAGCTGCACATCGTAGCCATCGCGTATCATGCCACCTTCTTTAATGGTAATGGGCGGTTCATCGCTGATGGCGCGTTCCAGCAGGGCCGTCAATTCGGCAAAGTCTCCTAAATCGCGCAGCAGAGGCTCGAAATAGGCTTGTTTACCTGAGAGCACCTGAATATCGGCCGCTATATCCGGTAAGCGCGTGAGCGAGCAACTCAGAGCCAGTAGGTCACGGGCGTTGCCGGCATTTTGCGCAAGGCGTGATGTAAGGCGCTCTAAATCGCGCACTCCTTTGAAGGTATCGCGCAGCTTACTCATCAGGAATGCTTCGCTCAGGAAGGTTGCAATGAGTTCTTGCCGGCGCAGTAGTTCTGTAAGCTCGCAGATGGGGTGCAGCACCCAGTCTCGCATTTTGCGCGCACCCATGGGGGTCGAGGTGCCATCGAGCGCTCCCAATAGTGTGTTGCGCATGCCGCCGCGTGCCTCAACCAAATCGAGATTGGCGCGGCTGGCGGTGTCGATGAGCACGGCGTTGTCGGTCGGGCGCAGGGAAATACGGCGCAGGTGTTCGGTGCTGCGGCGCATTTGGTGCTTGAGGTAGTGCAGTATGGCGGCGGCGGCACCAATGGCGGCTACCAAGTGGGCACAGCCGAAACCTTGCAGGGAATGCACTCGAAAATGGCTTTCCAGAGCGGTTTTTGCTACACCGGGCAGGAATGTGTAGCCGTCGTAATATTGCGTAACGGGTAAGCCGGTGAAGAGTTCTTTTTGCTCATCGCTCACCAGCATTTCTCGGGGGTGTATGCGGGCAAGTTCTTCGGCAAGAGCCTCCCGGCTATCGTAATCCACCACGGTGAACTCACCGGTGGAGTGATCGGCACAAGCCAATCCCCAGGCCTTTTTTTCGCGGTAGCAAGCCACTATGTAGTTGTGCTCGCTTTCGTTCAGCAAACTGAGGTCGGAGAGGGTGCCGGCGGAGATGATTCGGGTAATTTGCCGTTCTACCAGCTTGCCCGGTATGGGGTCTGTCATTTGGTCGGCTATAGCTACACGTCGACCTTTTTTGACCACTTGGCCTATGTACCCCTCCGCTGCGTGGTGCGGCACACCGCACATTGGTATGGACTGGCGTTTGGTGAGCGTGAGCCCAAGCGCGGCAGAGCACTCCACCGCATCTTCAAAGAACATCTCGTAGAAGTCGCCCACGCGGAAGAACAGCCACACGTCATCCGGCAAGTCCTGCTTCATGCGCAGGTATTGCTCCATCATCGGGCTTATCTTACAATCGTCAGCCATAATTTGCGAGTGCAGTCTAGCAGATTATGGCTGAAAAAGCAAGCATTTTCCGGTTGCGTGCGGTCAATCCCGATGGTAGGGACTGCCGGCCAGCATGGTGTGCAGGCGGTATATCTGCTCAAGCAGTACTACCAGTGCCAGTTCGTGTTGCATGGTGTGGCGCCCCAGCGAGAGCACATGGTCGCAGCTGTCGCGCAGTGCCTGCGTGTGTCCATCCGCCGCGCCGATGAGAAATGCCACATGTTTTACGGCGCGCATCTGCCAATTTTTAGCGCGCTTTTCCAGCTCGCGGGATGTCCAGTTCTCACCCCGTTCATCCATAGCAATACGTAGGCAGCCCTTACTGGCCTCGAGCAGGCGCGCTGAGACTTCTTCTGAGCTGCCTGCTTTTACATAGCGAATTTCCACCTTGCCGAGTGGGCGCAGGCGTTCCTCAAAAAACTGTACCCCTCGGCGGGCATAGTCAATAGCAGGTTTCGCAGCGGCAAAGATGATAAAGTCCATGATGACAGCGTTCTTTTAGCTGTTCAGCAGGTAGTGGCGCAGCTCGTCTACCGAACCGAACACCGGTGCAGGCCATGCTACCAAATCGCTGACCTCTGCGTAGCCCCATGCGACAAGTGCCAAGTCGCAACCGGCATTTTGCGCAGTTTTGGCATCGAACAGACTGTCGCCCACCAAGGTGATTTTGCTCGTGGGTACACCCCATTGTGCCGCGATGTGTTGCAATGAGTCCGGCGCAGGTTTGCGCGGAAAAGCCCCGGTGTATCCCATAATGGCGGTGAATGGAATTTGCGGGAAGATGGCTCGCACCATCGGTTCGGTAACTTCATGCGGCTTGTTCGACAGTACTGCCAGCTCTGCACCCTCGGCGGAGAGCAGGGTAAGCATGTTCGCTATCCATGGGTATGCGCGGGTAAGCGGGTACTGCCAGCACTGCGGGTAGTGTTGGCGGAACTGCTCGTGCATGGCTGTCAGCTCATCGGGCGGAGTGTGTGCAGCATCTGCGTACCCCAGCGCTTTACCGCACAAGTTGGCTGCTCCGCTGCCAATCATGCGGCTGATGGCCTGCAGAGTGAGCTCCGTGCGTCCTAACGCTCGGAGCGAGCGATTCACACCCTCAGCTATGCCGGGCAGGGAGTCTACCAGTGTGCCGTCGAGATCGAAGACGATGTGGCGTTTCATCAGTGCAGGAAACCTCGCTCAGACTCTTTCAGGAATTGCAGGATGCGCTGCACATGCGGGTTTTGTACATGTTTGGCATCGCCTTCGGCCAGTAGAGCCTCAATATTGAGCGCCATGTTGGACTTCTTGTCGAGGAACAGCTTGCGGTAGGCGTATTTAATAGCTTGAATGTCATCCTTCTCGAAGCCTCGGCGCTGCAGACCGATGGTGTTGACGGAGCGCAGTATGCCGCCCTCGGCAATCATGTAGGGTGCAACGTCTTGTACCACTCGGCAGGCGCCGCCAATCATGGCGTGCTCACCAATGCGCACAAACTGGTGCAGGGCAGCACAACCGCCGATGATGGCCCAGTCGTTGATAATGCAGTGGCCGGCAGCGGCTGCGTAGCCGGACATAATGACGTTGTTGCCCACATGCACCTCGTGGCCGCAGTGGCTGTTGATGAGGAAAAGGTTATTGTTGCCGATGATGGTCTTGGTTTCGGGGGTGGTGCCGCGGTTGATGTTGCAGTTCTCTCGGAATACATTGTTGTCGCCTACCTCCAAAAATGTCGGTTCGCCTTTGTATTTGAGATCCTGCGTTTTGAGACCTATAGCCGAGAATGGGAAGAACTCGTTGTTTTTACCGAAGGTCGAGGGGCCGCCAATGACCACATGGTTGTGGAGTACACAGCCTGAACCCAGTTTCACATGCGGGCCAATCACGCAATACGGCCCGATTTTTACGTCTTCCGCAATTTCTGCGGTACTATCTATAATCGCTGTAGGATGAATTTCCGCCATGACTACATTCTAACGCTAACAACTCTCCCCTGCAAGCAAAAAATGAACCTTTTCAGAAAATCCTTTTTTTTGTGAGATTTCGTTTGCGATTGCGTCTTGACAATCGAGATAGTTCGTGTATATTTTCTGTAGTGCTGTAGCAATTTTATTGCTAGGAAGCTTTTTAGTGTGTAGTTGTTGCATGCCGTTGATGCTCAAATTGTTGAAAGTTCTGTATCCCGTTTTTGCTTTAGTCGGTTGCTCTGCCTTGCCGGATGTGAGCAACTGGCGGGCGGAGCCTTTGCCGCTGGTGGGAGAGCGACCGGTTGTGCCAGTGTATGAGGTGGAGTTCTTACCCATCGTTCCCTCAGTACCCGGTACGATTATAGTCGGTAAGTTCCGTATACTCAACAATGAAATCCTGCCGTATGAAAATGAACGTTACGTGCAGGCGGTTAAGCAACTTGCCGCTCAGATGGGGGGCAACACCATAGTCTATACCGGTTCCGGCGAACATGAAGCTTTGGTGGCTTATGTTCCGTTGGAGTCGGTGAATTACCACGGTGGTGATGAAGTGTTGTTGGAGGCCGGTGTGCTGTCGGAGGAAAATTGAAGCCTTCTTTTGGCGCTTATACAAGGGTAGATAATAAAAGCCGCTGCCTTAGCAGACTGCGGCCTTTTTGGGGTGGAATGTTTTCAGTTGGTTGATTACTTCCTACGACGGCGGGCGGCCAAGCCGACCAAATACCGTTTTACTTTCTACGGCGGCGCATAGCCAGAGCAGCCAGTGCTACTAGACTCAGCGTCGCCGTGGTCGGCTCAGGTATCATGGCGATACTCAGCTCACCCTGGCCAACACCGGCGGTGGTATCGTATACCAGGAAATAGCTGTCCGCAAGGTTGCTGAAGTACTCGTTTGCCAGCACGCGGTCATCCAGCGTGATTGCATCGCTTGCCACGGTGCTGTTGCCAAGGAAGAGGGAATCCACACCGCTGAAGAGTGTTACTTTCTCCCCGACTTTCAGCGAGTTGAGGGTATCGTACTGAGCGCCGGCGAGTTTCAAGCCGTTCTCCAAGCGTACATCGCTACCCATCTGCACGGTGTCGGCGACCTTCAACGTAGCCCCACTCTTCATCACGAGGTCAGCATTCAGTGTGACTCCCATACCGAAGTTGGCCGTTCCCCTCACGTTGATGCGAGCTTCCTGCGCTGCCTGTTCGCTCAGCTGCGAATAAGCCGACACGGAAAGACTGGTGGCGATTTCCAGTTCCTGCAGGTCGAGCTCGGCGTCGGATAACAACTTAACGCTGCCACCCGTGGCATATACCGCCGAGAGCGTATTCCCGGCATTATCCACCGTCAGGGTGCCGCTGCCGGCGTTTTCGATGGAGGAGTTTGTGAGCTTGTTGTTAATAGTCGCATCACCGCCGGTGTAGGTCAGGTGACCACCGGTAAGTTCCCAAGCATCGGCGATGGAATATTCATCATCATTTGTTGTTCCGATGTAACGAAGGGTTGCTTCTTCTGCTGCTCCCTTGTTGGTAAATGTCACGGAATCTTGCACATTGGTAAGCGATGCTCCGTTTTCCAGCAGAATAGAAGTGTTATTTGCACGAGCCCAGATATTCCCGGCAACCGTTGTGTGCGAATTTTGAGCCAAGCGCAGTTTGCCGCTTGCACTGTTGCCGATAGAGGTATCCAGCATGCCGATGGTGTTGCCGGTTTCTCCTGAGTGGGCTAGGACGATTTCACCGCTTTTTGTGTTCAGTGTGCCGATATCGACCTTGCCACTCAGTGTAAGCTTACCGGCGCCTTGCTTGGTTAGAGCATGATTACCGGAGAGCTCGCCTGTGATTTCACCGTCTTTGTGGTTGTTGGCGTGAATTGTTGTACCGGCTTGCAGGTAGATGTTGCCATTTACTACAGTATTATTGCTGTCGAACACCAGCTGACTGTTGGCGGAGGTTAGTGTGAAATCCGGTGCTTCGGCGCCGAATGTGGAGGAACTGAGTAACACTCGTCCCTGGTTCAGCTTTACATTGCCGCTGAAATTGCTGAAGTCAAAGCCGGTGCCATTATCATTATTCATGGTATAGGTAAGAATTACCGTACCGGTTCCGCTAATCGGATTAAACAGGTCAGAGGAGACTGTAGCCGCACTCAAATCCAGTGTGCCGCCCTGGTTCACTACCAGTTTCGAGCCGCTTGTCAAAACTCCCAGCGCATTGCTACTCAACACCAGGGTACCACCGTTGATATTCACGTTGCCGGTGTATTGGGTCGTAGCTGCGTTCAGGTTCAGTGTGCCGTCGCCGGTTTTCACCAAGTTACCGTTGCCGGTGAGGGCTGTATTGACGGTGATGGTGTGGGAGGCGGTGTCGAATGTTGTGCCATTGGTTGTTCCCACCATCTCTATAGCCTTGTCGCCATTGATAGAGAAATCCGCCGTGGATGCAATCGTGCCGTTACCGAGTGTCACGCTTGCTCCGCCGGTCAGTCCGGTGATACCCATTGTGCCAATTTTCACGATAGCGGAGCCTTCATCCTGTGTACCGAGGGTAAAGGCACCATTGCGATCAGGGTAGTCATGCCCCAATAGGTTGATACCCAGAAGCTCAGCTTCGCCACCCATGGCATTGAAGGAACCTCGGGAATCCCACGAGGTGTACATAACTGCTCCAACTGCGTTCAGCGAGCCGGAGTTCAGGTTGAGCACAGATGTTGAGTTCTTCCAATGTGTAAGGAAGAATGAATTTTGGGTGTTCGCGTTATTAACCGTGCCTGTAATATTCAATGCACCACCATTGATGTTAATGGTTGATGAAACGTATGAGCCTCTGTCAGATGCGGTGAGTCGAGCAGTCGTGACCACCGCTCCGTCTTGAATATTCACGGTATGATTGCCAATAGAGAGTTGCTCGGAAATGCTTACATCGCCGGTAAAGTCAGTTTGACCGCTCCCTTGCAAAAGAACCGTTCCTATCGTTGCAGAATCCAGTTTTAGTGAACCGGAGCCGGTTTTGGTCAGAACCCCGTCGCCGGTCAGGTGGGCAAGCTCAGTTGTACCACTGTTGTTTGAAATCTGTAATGTGCCGGCTTGCAAGGTAACATCTCCGCTCAATGTGGTTGCTGCGGCAAGGTTCAGCGTGCCATCACCGGTTTTCACCAAATTGCCGTTGCCGGTGAAGGCTGTATTGACGGTGATGGTGTGAGCCGCTGTGTCGAAGGTGGTGCCCTTTGTGGTGTCCACCAGCTCTATTGCCTTATTACCGTTGATGGAGAAATTAGCGGTAGCGGCAATCGTGCCATTGCCGAGCTGCACAGTATCATTGCTGCCAATGCCGGAGATACCGCCACTGCCGATATTCAGGCGGGCGTTGCCGAGTATAAGGGTGTCGGCGTGGTAGCGTTCGCCGGAGAATCGTATGCCCTTCAGGGTGGCCTCGCCGGTGAGCGCATCAAAGCGGGCACCGGAGTCCCAGCCCATGTGCAGGCAGGCATTTTCTGCGGTAATCGTACCACCGTTCAGCACGAGGGTGGAGAAGGCTTGCTTCCAGTGAGCAAGTAGGAAGGAAGCTGAGGTATTATCACCATCCTCGTGACCGGTAACATTCAGCGCGGCACCTTCTTCAATCGTCACCGTGGAGGATTGACCATTTGCTGTATCACCCATTCTGAACTGACTTACCGTTACCTGAGCTCCATCCAAAAATCTAACCGTTTCTTGCCCGATAGCCAGACGTTCGCTGATATTAACCACACCGGTGATATCCGTGGAGCCATTTTTCAGGACAAGGTTAGAGAGCTTCGCGTGAGCGAGGTTGATATGCTCCTGCTGATTTTTCTCCAGTGAACCACCGCCGACGAGGGCGATATGGCCACTACCGCTGACAACACCGGAAAAGGTGAGAGGGTTCTCCTGATTGCCGCCTTCAACTTGAACTTCGAGGGTAGCTGCACCTTCCACGTTCATTCCGGCAGTGGCGTTCACCTGGTCGAGTGTCAGTTGTTGAGTAAAGGCGTTGCCGTTGCTGCCGTCTACCGTCCAAGTGGCGTCATCTGCATGGAGCTCTCCGACTTGCACTGCCGTACGAGTGGTGAAGTTGTCCTCCAGCGTGAGAGTTCCTACCGATAGAGTGGCGGTTCCGCCGATGGTGGTGGCCTCTTTCACCTGCATGTTATCAGCACTTACGTCGGAATATAGCAGCAATTCACCATTTCCCTGTTTCTGTATGTAATTTGCGCTAAGTGAGCCTCCGCTGACCGTAAAGGTACTGTCGTTGGCAAAGATTGCACTGTTAATTTCGGCATCGGCCGTGAGATTAGCCGTGGTATCCCCATTTATATCGGAAAATAACACCTTGTTGCCAACCTGCAGCGCTTGCTCATCGCCTTCCCACAGAATATACTCATCCTTCAGAGAAAACCTGATGCTCAAGCCGGTGGACGAGGCTGTGAGGGTGGGGGTGAGGTAGTCTTCACTCGCGATGGAAATTCGGTTGCTCAGGTCGCGCCAGTTGCCGTCGGCTATCAGGTAATCCGTGCCGAGGGAAATCATTGAGGTGCGCGTGAAATCTATTTGGCAGGAATTGCCGAAGTTACTTCCTACGCTAACGGTTCCGCCTAAATCGAGCATGGGGGCGTTGGTAGAAAGAGCTCCGGCATCGATGGTGATGGTGCCGCCATTGAGTACCAGTGCCGAATTCAACACCGCTGAGCCGCTGCCTTCTGCGCCGGAGAGCAAGGAAAGATTTTGCCCGGCATTCAACGAGAAGCTCTCGCCGAGTTTCAGTATGGCACCGCAGGCTAGTTCCACGTTCCCGTAAACGGTGAGCACAGTGGGCTCTATATTGAGTGTGCCGGCCAGAGCTGTCACGTTGTTCAGCACGGCTGATGCACCGTTGATGGTCTGAGTGCCGGCGCCCGTTTTCACGAGGCTGAACCCGTTTTCTGCCGTATCCGTTGTGTTGCCGAACGTTCCGGAGAAGGTATAAGCACTATCGGCGTCGGTATTGATGAAAAGAGTGGTCGCCCTTGTTGTTGCCGGATGATTGGCAACTGTTGCACCGGATTCGCTCAGCTCGGTTTGAACCATCGATGAACCGGCATAAACCAAGCTGTGCTCATTGCCCGAGAGGCCTTTTATTCGTGCATTGTCCGTATTGATTGCCAGAGAGGCTATAGAATTGGCCGCCGCTCCGTTCAGACTAATGTCGGCATTGACTGCTACATTTTCTGACGCCAGCTCGAGGAAGGCGCCATAGGGGCGAGTATTGTTCAGGTAGGTTCGATTGAAGGTGATATTACCGGTAAAATTGCCCTCGCCATTCAGGATAAGTCTGGAGGAGTTATAGTGGTTTGTGGTGGATTCCCATTGAATATTGCCCGAGCCCTTCAGTTCATTGATATTCCAAATGGTGTTCCAACTTTCTTCCTGGATGGTTAGATTGCCGCCGTTGAGATGGAGGCTCTCAAAATTTCTCTCCATGGTGTCGGTGCTGCCGGCTGAGCGGATGGTGGTATTGCCATTTATTGCCAAGTTTCCGTTGATTGAGATGTTGCCTCCTCTGTTGAGGCCAAGCGTTCCACCGTTTACATTGATGGTTGAGCCACCTGCGCCGATGTTCTCTCCCTTTAGGGTGACATTGGTGGCATTGCCGAAACTCAAATCAGTACCTTCCGCAAGGTTTATATCATTACCAAAGGTGAGTGACGTCCAGGAATCGCAGCGCATGGATAAGTCGGCGTTGGAACCGATGGTTAAATCACCGTCTATTGTTATGGAGCTAATCCCGCTGCGCCCCATAATCAGTTGGCTATTATCTCCTACGCTTAAATCGCCGCGTATGACGATATGGTTGTGATTGGAGCTGGTAAGATTTGCAGTACCACCCTCCGCCTGTACGTTGCCCAGCAGGGCGTGTGTGCGGTTGTCGAGTGTTGTACCATCCCCCAGATGAATAGTGGAGCTCCTTGAGAAAGCATCGTCTGAATTCAACCGGAGAGTTCCCTCCTCAACATAAAAATTGTCTATTGTATTGTTGCCGCCAAAAGCGAGCATGGCGCTGCCTACTTTCCGAATCTCGCTGATGGATAAGTTTGCCGAAGCGGAAAGTTCGCCGGCGGAGGTATCGAAAATCAGAGCACCTGTTTCGGCGGAGTTTGTCAGTACACCTCCATGATGAACAAGATTGTGGGTAACTGTAAGACTATGGCCATTCAAATCCAGAGTGCAGTTCCGAGCAACCGTGAGCGTTCCGGTGGCTGTCATATCCCGCCCGAGCAGCAGGCTGATTTCACCTTTCCCATTGTTATCTTTGTGACCTTGTACGGTTATATCCCCGCTCCAAATATCATTGCCGGCAAGAATAACCGTTCCCCCGGTTATTCCTTGGGCGTCTACCGTCAGCGAACGTGTGCCGTCCAGTTCGCTTGCAACTGTCAGCTGAGCACCAGTTGCAGAGCTGAACAGGTAGCCCTGACCTTCAGCCAAAGCTATGCTCCCGCTGAACTCTACCTCCTTCTCTGCTGCAATAGCAAGCGAAGCATGGTGGCGCATGTCCAGATTTTCGCTAGCAACGGCGTCCACCGTTACCATGCCGTCCGCTGACCGACCAACATTCTTTGTAATGGACTCAGCGCTCGGGAGTCCGAACGCATTGCCATACGTCAGATTAAGTACGGAGTTACCCATGGAGCCGTCTACGGTATTCAGCACGATACCTGCACCTCTGAAGATAATATCTCCGCTGAAATCATTTTGTGTGTTGGTGAGTGTTACTGTACCGTAGGAATGCCCGCTGGCACCCAATATCAAATCATTTGCACCGGAGAGCTTGTAATTGACCACAAGTTCGCCGCCGCCGCCGCCCAGTAGCCAAGCACCTTGCTGAGCGTTCAGGGCCTCCTGAGTTCCGGCCTCACCGTACTGCACCGTTTTGCCGAATTCGGCACCTAAGGTAAGCCATTGGTGTTGACACAAGTCGAGCTGTTCCGAGGTATTGGCCGAAAGAGCCAGAGTACCGGTGGAGCGTTCGTCTATACACGCCAGCAGTTGTTCGGCGTTCTCTGCCTGATTGGCAATCCAGCCATCAGTAGACACAATCCATTTGTTGTCGGAGGTGTCGCCCGTGGCATCGGCAGTCAGCAGCACTACGCCGCCGGCTTCTATCTGCTTGGTACCGCTCATGCGTGAATTGTCGCCGCCAAGCTCCAGAATGGCACCCTCCGTTCCGAGGTTGACGGAAAGCGCCCCCGTACCGGCAATGTTGCCGTTGTAGGAAAGTCGGGAATCCACCCCTGTGTTGAACTCCACTCGCATATAACCGGCGAGGTTCACATTGCCCTTCAGGCCAAAATAGTCGGCATACTTGTTGGTATCTTCCCGGAAAGCCCCGCCTTCAACATATTCCATGCGGTGTTGTACGCCTTCACGCATGATGAAGGTAGCCCCCTCATTTACCGTTACATCGCCGGTCAGTCGTGCGTGACTGCCCAGTTCAAATGTGGCGCCGTTTTTCACGGTTACATTCATGGCGGAGTCCGCATAGTGCCAGTCATCGGTTTTGAGCAGGCGCTCTCCTGTCTGACCATTGACGGAGCCTTTGCCATGCAGGGTATTCGTGCCAACCAGCACGACCCGACCGTTGGTGACAGTCATTCCGCTGCCCTCGCTCTGGCTCAAATCGGTATGAATGCTGTGGAGCGTTAGCACACCACCGCCTTGGTAGTCAATATGAAGAGAGCCTGTTGCCGAGTCTTTGAAGGAGCCGAGCCATGTATTCTCACCGCCTTGTTTGTAGGTAAGGGTCACATGGTCTGAACTGTTGGTGATAATCGCTTCTTCCGTAAGAGCATTGATGGTGAAACGTCCCTCCGTATCCCCCGATGTGTACCAGTCCATGCTGTTACCATTCATATCGAGCGTTCCGCCTCCATTGCCGAAGGTGAAATCACGCTCAATTTGAGCCTTATCCGCAATCTCGACTCGGGCTCCTGAACCAACCAGCACATTATAGGCTGCGTGTCCCCCCTGTTGTTGCAGATATGTTGAACCGGTGCCGCCGAGTACCAGCAGAGCATTCGTATCCCCTTGGCCGTCGATATACAAGTCGCCCGCTCCGGTCTTGCGCCACTCATACATGTAGTCAGCCTTGTTGTTCAGCTGCAAATGTACTTCAGCCCCGGCGTTGATGACATAGCCGGCATGATTGAATAAATTGCCCTCGTTGCCTTCTGACTTTATGGTGTAGGAACCGCCGGAAAAACCGGCGTAACCAATACCCAAATCCACCGTATCCTTCAAGATAATCTCATTTTCAGTACCTGTTGTATTGAAAAGCAAATTATCCGTAAAGAACAAATCCTGGTCGGAAACTTGCAGATAGCTATCGGAGGTATAGGCGTACCAATTCTGAGTATCTTTGAGTTCGTGTAAGCTGGCCCAAGTATTTACCCCCGTTTTTACGCCGGCAAAGCGAGCGGTTTCTTCTCCCTGTTCGTTGGTGATAGTGCCATGCCACTCTGTGCCGCTTCTTCCGCCATTGTCTGTGCGGGTTTCGTCCTCGATATTTACGGCATTCAGGTACAAAGCGCCGCTTTCCGGCATCTCTACGTTAACATCGAATTGAACCAGCTTCTCTCGGGTGTATTCAAGATTGCCACGAGCTTGTGACATAGTGCCGCCACTAGACTGGTGGCCGGCAAGGTACTCGTATCTATTATTTTCGCTGTTGTAAATGAATATGGGGCTGCCTGAATCACCAGAGCGACCACGGAACGGCAAAGGATTTACATCGCTGGCGCCTTTTAAATCTAAATAGTGGAAAACACTTATATTCGTTGTTCCCTCATGTATCTGAACGCTCTGAATCTGATTTATAGCACCGGTAATGAACTGGTAGGCCCACCCATATTCCGTGGTCACTCCTGTAGAGGCATCGTACAAAGCCTTAGCCCCGGCCCCCGAATGGTAAAGATGTTGACCAACCAACGTGTTGATGTCCGTTACCGTAGTAAGCTCATTCCAAGTGGCATCCGTCACAACCTTACTTTGGCGCTGGACTACGTAATCATAATTTCCGCCGTATACATTCAATGGGTTCAGGCGGAAAACGTTCGAGCCGTAGATGTCGATAGCTGAATAAGAAACTCTGTGTTCATCTCCCAACAGGCGCTGACTGAAGGAGGCGTTCAGAGACCAGACGTGCTCCACACTTGCCAGAAAGGTAGGTGATATCATCGCGCCATCGCCCTCATCAATGGTCGCGGTCAAATTAATCATACCCTGTGAGTTCGGGATGATATAGGGGTCCGCTCCTGTTGTATACTGAATGGCAATACCCCCATCATTCTCGCGTATCTGTCTGACGAGGGCGTTCACTTTATTGCCCACGACATAACGCCCCATATTTTGACCAAAATCAGCGTATGTCTGAAAGGTGGCATCCGTGTGCATGCAAATGGCGTTTGCTGTGCCTACGGTGACCCCTACAAAACTTGTCAACAGTAGCAGCGACTTAAGGAGAGAAAGAGGAAGATGCAGCTTCATGGTAAATGATTGTACTATACTATGAATTTTTACCTGCTTTGTCAATTGGAAAAACATATTAATGACGTATATGCGGGTCTGTTTCAAATCTGCTGGTAGTAGAAATGACCAATTTTGTGTTTCCGTTGGAGTCTCAGGAAGTATATTTGGCGCAGTTTCAAGAACAGGTACCTCACATCAAACAACCCGCACGCTTTGGCTTGTATCCGTTTGA
>JAFZGW010000035.1 GCA_017555205.1 Akkermansia sp.
TCGGAAATAGATGTAAGCATCCTCCTATACATTCATTCTTCTCGAGTTATAGAAATTTGTTACTTCTTAGCCATCCCTACCCTATATCTCCGAGAATGCTCTCTTTTTCCAATTTTTACCAGCAGATTTGAAACAGACCCGCTTTCAAAGTAAACGGATTAAAGACCTTGGGGGATTTACCGCCGCAGGGGCGTGCGGCCGTGTTGAACGCTGCGCCGGGGCGTGTGCGCTCTGTGGTAGAAGAGCCCTTTGACGGCTTGCCCTCCCGCCGATTCAGGAAAGAAGCAGCGGACGATGTGGTGGTAGCCCCGCAATGGACTACCAGAGAGGGCAAGGGGGAGACAGTCCGCACGCGCGTGGCGATACGCAAGCGCGGTGTGGCCCTACGCTACACGGCGGCAAGGCAAAGGCTCGCGGGAATATCAGCGAGCTGACCGGCAAACCTACCAAAAGCATTTTAATATTCCACGGGCGGCATTGTTTTCCGCACTAAGTTTCGGGAGCTCCTTTTGCGGAGCTCTGCAAAAAAGCGGAGCGTTTAATTTGGCTTGTTGTTACGGATTTCCTGAGTTAATTTCATTGCGCAGAAATCCGGGCCGCACATGGAGCAAAAGTGAGCTTTTTTGGCGTTGGCATGGGGCAAAGTAAGGTCGTGGTAAGAACGCGCCTTGTGAGGGTCGAGCGAAAGATTGAACTGGTCTTCCCATCGGAACTCGAATCGCGCTTTAGCCAGTGCATTGTCGCGCAGCTGAGCCCCGGGGTGTCCTTTAGCCAAATCGGCAGCGTGAGCTGCAAGCTTGTAGGTTACCACCCCCTCGCGCACGTCTTCCTTATCCGGCAGGCCGAGGTGCTCCTTTCGAGTTACATAGCAAAGCATCGCACACCCCCTCTGGGCAATGATAGCCCCGCCCAATGCCCCCGTGATGTGGTCGTAGCCGGGAGCGATATCGGTAGCAAGCGGTCCAAGAGTGTAGAACGGCGCCTCGTAGCACCACTCGAGTTGCTTTCGCATATTTTCCGGCACAAGGTGCAGCGGCACATGCCCCGGCCCTTCATTCATGACCTGCACGCCTTTATCCCATGCGCGGCGGGTTAATTCGCCCTGAACTTCCAGCTCGGCCAGTTGAGCAAAATCGTTGGCATCCGCAATACTACCCGGGCGCAAACCGTCACCAATGGAGATAGCGACATCGTAGGTGGCGAGAATATCACAAATCTCATCCCAATGGGTGTAGAGGAAGTTTTCCTGTTTGTGTATCATCATCCATTTGGCTATGATTGAGCCGCCGCGAGAGACGATACCGGTGGCGCGGTTCGCGGTATGGTATACAAAACGCTCCAGAAGAGCTGCATGCACAGTTACATAATCAACTCCTTGGCGTGCTTGCTCGATAAGGGTATCTCGGAAAATGGGCCAGCTGAGATGCTCCACCCGACCGCTGCATTTTTCCAGGCTCTGGTACATGGGCACAGTGCCAATAGGAACCGGGCTGTTTCGCAAAATCCACTCGCGGGTTTTGTGGATATCTTTGCCGGTGGATAAATCCATGACGGTATCAGCTCCCCAGTGTATAGCCCAGCGGAGCTTTTCCACCTCTTCCTCTATGCCGGAAGTAATGGCGGAGTTGCCTATATTCGCGTTAATTTTGCAAAGGAAATTGCGGCCGATAATCATGGGTTCGGCCTCCGGATGGTTGATATTAGCCGGAATGAGAGCCCGCCCGGCTGCGATTTCATCGCGCACGAATTCGGGTGTAAAGAAAGCCGGCATATTCCCCCCGCTCAGTTCGGCCGGGTGTTGGTAGTTCAGTTGGGAGCGCCGCTCCAGACTTTCGGGCGAAAAGCCCGGCGTGGCTTCCAATTCACTGGGGCGCGGCATACCGGTACCCAGTTCATCCAACATGAGCTGAGCTGACTCCGGGCGGGATTTCGGGCTGGGGAATTTGTCGTAAATTGCCTTGAAGGCCAACTCACGCCCCAAGTTTTCGCGAATAGCCACATATTCCATCTCCGGGGTTATAACTCCCCTGCGAGCATATTCGCGCTGCGTTGGCGCCTGTTTCAAATCCGTAGCTACCAGCACACCATCGGCATCCCTGTACACGTCTCCGCGCGCCTGAATCCACCCCTCACGCAAGCGTGGCAGCCCCTGCTCCACTTTGCCGTGAAAACTCTCATCCCCCCATGCACCGGAACAGTCGTAAATTCTTACCGGCTCGTTGGGTTCAGTCCCGCCATCGGGAAATACCGAATCCGACAACTCAACCTCTCGCATAGATACTTTGACCTCCGGATATAATGAACCGGTCACATAAATACGGCGCGAACCGGGATACTTTAGCTCATCGTTTTTCATGCCTTTATTCTAACATACATACCACAATTCTTCAAGACTTACAGACATAAAATATCTGCAATATTCGCCCACAAAAAACCGCCCCGCCGTGCCGGCTAGGCAAGCGGGGCGTGGAATATTAATATAAAACTAAGCGGGGAATGAACCTCAGGCCTCCTCGTCGGTCTCGGGGGCATCAGTATCGATTTCGAGTTCCGGAGCCTGGGGCAAGTTCGGGCGGGGCGCGGGCTGGCGATAACGCGCAGCCTCAATCAGGAAGAGTTCAGCCACGCGGAAAGCACGGCGGGAAGCCTCTGCTGCGGTGCGGTCATCCATGAGGGCGAGCCCCTCCTCCGTTACCTCACCGAGGTAGATTTTCCATGCGCGGCGCACGAGCTCATCGGAATCGACTTTGGGAAGCGGAGCCTGCGGCTGCTGGGGGGTGTCGTTGTCGCGATTGCGACGATTGCGGCGGCGCTTACGGCGATTTTTACCACCGCCACCACCTTCGTTTCCGCCAACCACCTCAGGGGCAGCAAAGCCGGGAGCAGGTTCGGGCGCAGGGAAATCGCGGGGATCGGGCTCGCGCTCGGAGTTGTCGCGCTTATCGTTGCGGCGATTCTTATCCTCCGAACGAGTAGGATTGAAATTCTCCTTTTTCTCAGGAGCGGTCTTCTGCTCAGGGGCAGGCTTCTGCTCGGGAGCGGGCTTCTGCTCGGGGGCAGGTTTCACCTCGGGAGCGGGCTTCTGCTCGGGGGCGGGCTTCACCTCGGGAGCGGGCTTCTGCTCGGGAGCGGGCTTCTGCTCGGGAGCGGGCTTCTGCTCGGGAGCGGGTTTATCGGCCTTTTTGGCGCGGGGCTTGCGAGCGTTTTTCTGCTCGGTGGCCTGAGCCGCGGCATCAGAACCGGCAGGCTTGTCGGCCTTTTTAGCGCGGGGCTTGCGAGCGGGCTTCTGCTCGGGGGTGGCGGCAGCATTCTTAGCGGCGGCGGGGCGTTCGGCCTTATTGGCGCGGGGTTTGCGAGCGGCGCGCTGCTTGGCTGCGGGCTTCACCTCAGGGGTGGGGGTTGTCTTTTCTTCTGCGTCCATGATATGCGGAATGTAGAATATGGTCATTGTTCAACGGTCACAGCCCGGTCTACATTAAAAGACCACGCCGCGCTGTGGCGGGCGCCGTCTAGGGTTTTCCATGAGATGTGAACGGAGATGGCTGGCATGTAAATGCGGCAGGGTGATGTCCACTGAATAATACGCGAATTAATGTCCATTTTCGCGGGCACTCTGCCAAAACCGCTCACACTCATGCGAACGGAAGAAAGGTCTAAATCAGCTATATTGCTGAGCTGCGCACTGATGGTGGGCAGCTGGCAAGGAACGGTATCTCCGGAGCGCGGGGATACAGGGAACGGGGGCGGCGGGGTGCCGGGTGCCAGGTTACCGGGCTTAGCCCCGGCTATGCTGCGGCCGCCGACGGTCGTGCTGAAATCCATGGCGCGGCGGAATATGGAGGGGTCCGTACCAAACACCATGTAGCGGTCCAGGCGCATGGGGTCAGTCTTGCAAGTAACTTTGTGAGGAATAACGGTGAACGCGGCAACATACCCGTAGCCACTCATGCGGCTCACCATGGCTTCGTCATTATAACCACCGGGGTAGCAATATGTATTCACCGCGCCAAAGAGCTTTTCGAGCCCAGTTCGGGAGGCACCGATTTCTTTGTCGATGAAAGCGGCGTAGGCCTCCTCGCCCTCCTTCTCGTGTTTTTTCCAAGTACTGGGGTACGGGTGAGTGGAAGAGTGGCTACCAATCGTGGCGCCGTTGTCCATCATCTCGCGAATCATGGCAGGCGACATGCTGTCGCCCCGCCCGGTCAGGTAACGGGTATAGAGGAAAAGGTGGAAGGGGTAGCCATACTCACGGAAAATCGGGTAAGCATCGGTATACACACTTCGCCAACCGTCATCGAGCGTAATGAGTACGCACTCCTCGGGCAGGCGGCGGTCACCATGTAACCACTCCAGAAATTCCGGCATACTGATAACGGTAAGTCCGGCACGGCGGATAAACTCCATCTGCTCTCGCAATTCGCTCGTGCGCATCAACATTTCGCTTACCGGGCGGGTTGTGCTGAAATTGTGGTAGCCGAGAATCGCCACGCGTGTTTTCTCGCGGGGGACAAGGGGCTTGCTGATTCGGTCTTTCACCACGGGAGCAGTCGTGGGAGCAATCTCTTCAGCCACATCATCATCCGCCACTTTTGCAGCAGGGCGCACTGACCTGCGGGGGGTATAGCTATGCCCGCCGGTTGCAAAGGGATCCGGGTTGATGGGTGGGGGGTCATATATCTGCCCCCAGACCAGCTGGCACATCACCAGAACCACCATATACAAGTAGTGCTTCATGAGGCTTAATCTTAGCACATTCCTAAGCTATAGCAAGCATATAATATGTCAGGAGAACAATTCACATTCACCCTGCCCGACCGGCGGCGACCGAAGCCCCCCGCCCCCCAATCAGCACAGGAGTTACTGCGGGTTAACGTGGCCACAATAGCTCCAAAGGGTGGGGTCCAACTCAGCACGGGCAGCCTCGGCCACAGCTTGCGCCTGCTCAAGGGTCTCCGTCAGCGCAAAGAGCGTGGAACCACTGCCGCACATAAGTGCCGCACGCACCCCCGGCTGCGAGAGCAACCACATCTTGCTGAAACCCAACACAGGGAACTTGGTGAATACCGCGCGCTCAAGCTCATTGACCAGTTTAATACCATCTACCACCTGAGCATTGTAGTTCACACCCTTTATACGGTGAGCGCCGCGCAACAATTTGTATGCGCTGGGGGTGGATACCGCAAACTGCGGCTTAATCAACACAATAGGGCTGCTCCACTCCGCCAGTTCAGGCACGGGGGTCACAATCTCACCGCGACCGGTACAACGGCTGACTACCGGATTGACAAAAAACGGCACATCGCTACCGAGAGCCGCAGCCATGGTGCAGAGCTCTTCATCGCTGTAGTTGGTACCGATGATTTCATTGCAGGCGCGCAGGGTGATAGCGGCATCTGCCGAGCCACCCCCTAACCCCGCACCGTGGGGTATATTCTTGGTAAGCGTGATTTTCTGCTTAGCCTTGCGGCCGTAGGCCTTCTCGAACTCGCGCACGGCCTTCATGACCAAGTTGCTCTCATCGGTCGGCACGCCCGGGGTATCACACAGCAAGGTAGTGGTGCGTGAGGTGTAAAAATCGATACTGTCCGTCAGGTCGAGCTTCGCCATCAGGATATCCACACTGTGGTATCCATCCTCGCGCTTGCCCATTACCCGCAACGAAAGATTAACCTTAGCGGGTGCCTGATAGGTCGTCGTTTTACCCTTGCTCATGCGCCTAGTCTACACGAAATCCACCGCCACGTCAACCTTCACCAGCCCACCTCACCCTCAAAATGACGTACAGATTGCCCCCGCAATGCAGAAAAATTAAAAAAAATGCTCAAATTTGTCAGATTAGGCTTGCAAAAGGATGCGTGGCGTTATATCCTCCGCTATGGCAGAAATTCAGCTTGGACTTACATTTGACGACGTGCTCCTGCTTCCTTGCCTGAGCACCATTCTTCCCGGCGAGGCCGACCCCTCTTCTCAACTTTGCGCGGGTTTCCCGCTCCGCCTGCCCATACTCTCCGCCCCCATGGATACGGTGACGGAGGTCGACATGGCCATAGCCATGGCTCGTGAGGGTGGTCTGGGTGTTATCCACCGCAACAACCGCATCGATGACCAGGCCGCCATGGTGGCTAAGGTTAAGCGCTTCGAGAATGCGGTTATCACCAAGCCGCTCACCGTTACCAGCGATATGAGCCTGAGCCGCGTGAAGGGCATCATGCTCGAGCACGGTTTCTCCGGCCTGCCCGTTGTGGCTGAGGGCAATCTGCTCGTAGGCATCATCACCGGGCGCGACATGCGAGTTGTCGACGGTCACGACCTCGAGAAACTCACCGTAGCTGATGTGATGACCCCCATGAGCCGCCTCATCACCGGTACCCCCGCTACCACTCAGGAGGAGGCACGCAAGATTCTCTACTCAAACCGAATCGAAAAGCTCCCGCTTGTTGATGAATCCGGCTGCTTGGTCGGCCTGATTACCGATACCGACATCCGCAAGCGCGAGGCATTCCAGGAATCCACCAAGGACGAGCTCGGGCGTCTGCGCTGCGGTGCAGCCGTAGGTCCGGGTCCGGAGTTCATGGCACGCGCCCAGGCCGTTATCGATGCCGGCGCCGATGCTCTGTTTATCGATGCCGCCACCGGCCACACCAGCCGCGTGCTGCACGTTATTGAGAAACTGCGCGAACTCGGCAAGCCCGTAGTCGCCGGCAATGTGGTCACTCAGGACGGCGCCCGCGACCTCATCTCCGCCGGTGCCAGTGCCATTAAGGTAGGTGTGGGTCCCGGCTCCATCTGCACCACCCGAATCATCTCCGGTGTAGGTATGCCCCAGTTCACCGCTATTCAGGAGGTAGCAACCGTAGCACGCCCGGCCGGTGTAACCGTGATTGCCGACGGCGGTATTCGCTACTCCGGCGACGCCGTGAAGGCTCTCGCCGCCGGTGCCGACCTCATCATGATGGGTGGCATGCTCGCCGGTTGCGAGGAAAGCCCCGGTGCCGTTGTACACTATCAGGGTCGTAACTTCAAGACCTATCGCGGCATGGGCTCGCTGGGCGCCATGCGTGCCGGTTCCGGCGACCGCTACGGTCAGAATGGCAGCGGCAAGCTCGTAGCCGAGGGTGTGGAAGCCCGCGTACCCTACAAGGGCATGCTGGCAGACGTTATCTTCCAGCTCGTCGGCGGTCTGCGCTCCGGCATGGGTTACCTCGGTGCCAAGAGCCTGCAGGAACTGCGCGACCACGCTCGCTTCGTACGCATCACCGCCGGTGGTCTGCAGGAAAGCCACCCGCACGACGTCACCATCACTCAGGACCCCGGCAACTACAGCCGTTAAGCCTGAGATTAAAATTCAGCTTAAACGCCTGCCCCCAATCCGGTGGTAGGCGTTTTTTTATACAAAAACGCCCCCTTCGTCCGCAACTAATAAACAGGGATGCCTGATTTTTCTGCTCGACTGAGCGCG
This sequence comes from Akkermansia sp., assembly GCA_017555205.1. Classification (GTDB taxonomy): domain Bacteria; phylum Verrucomicrobiota; class Verrucomicrobiia; order Verrucomicrobiales; family Akkermansiaceae; genus Akkermansia. Next base: position 7,460 of record JAFZGW010000035.1, read on the forward strand.
GCAATCAAGGTACAATAGCGAATATGATGAAGAAACTCCTCAGCGTAATGACATTGGCCGCCCTGCCGCTGGTGGCCGCACCTGATAAAGCCCCCCGCGAACTGGAAGGAGGTTGGGTGTATGAGTGGGGAGATGAGTTCAACGGAAACAAACTCAACACGAAGAAATGGGCCTACGAACTGGGAGTAGTGCGCAATCACGGCTCATCTCAAGCCTATACAAAAGACTGCGTAAAAGTAAAGAACGGCAAACTGCAGCTGATTTCGAGAGCGAAAACAACCCCGAACGCCACCTATAAAGAAGGCTCTCAGCATTGGAATGAAAAAATAAAGACGCAACCCTTTGCCAGTGGCTCCGTTACCACACGCGGCGTGAAACATTTCGAGTCCCCGGGGCGATTGGAATTCCGCGCCCGCATACCGAAAGGCAAGGGTGTGTGGCCGGCCATCTGGACCATGCATGTAAACAACTACGGCTGGCCTGCCAACGGCGAAATTGACATATTGGAGCACATCTCGCAGGAGCCGGAAACCTGTTACTCCATCTTCCGCTGGGGACGCAATGGCGGCCATGAGGAGCACAAAGTAATCCGCACGCGCCGGTTCAAAGATTACAGCAAAAAGTTCCACACCTATGTGCTGGAATGGGACGATGAAATTATGCGCATACTCATCGATAATGAAGAGCTGGGGCGCGTGAAAATAAGTGATGCAAACTACCCGAATGGCGACAACCCGCTGCGCACGCCCTGCTACATCATCATGAACACAGCCATTGGCGGTCAGGGCACCTGGCCCGAAACGGCAGACCCAAAGGATTACCCCGTCAAGTTTGAAATCGATTACGTACGCTATTACACCAAAAAGCAGTAACGAAAATCACCCCGGATAGCTGCCGCCGTACAACATACAGCGAATAAGAGCTAATTCCCTGCGGAGCTGTTCCGACATAGGATTGCCCGTGTGCTCCAAAGCACGCTGTAAGTCGGACTGCGGCGGCTCCGGACGGGCATAAGCATCGAGCGCGACATCCAGCACAGCCGGACCACGGGCAGACAACCAGCGGCGCACGGCGGCAGGAGCATCTGCCACCTGTGTCAGGCGCTGCACCTGCAAACCAAGCGCCGCCGCGCAAGCTATAAAATCAATAGCGGGTGGTGGCAACTCACCCCCGCCCTGTATCGACTGAGCAGCAGCAGTAGCAGCCCGATTATACACCAGCACTTTTACACTTAAGCGCTCCTTCTGCAGGGTCAACAGCTCAGCAGCCCCGCAACCGGGCGAACTCCCTTGGCACAGGGCAATAACCTGCCGTGAAGGCGCAGCCGCCTTGGCACCTATAGCTATAGGCAGCGCACAACCGGTGGTGCCATAATTGAGCGCCCCCACAATTCGCCGCTGTCCGAATGCCTGCAAATAGCGTGCCACCCAAATAATAGGCAAGCCGACATCAACGGCAAAAACAGCATCCGGCTCGGCATAGGAACTAAGTAGCCGCGTCAGATATTCCGGGCGAATAGGTGCACGTTCATCAACCGTGCGCAGCACTCCCTCCATAGCGCTCACAGCGCGGCCGTGGCGCATGAGCGAGCGAGTCAGGAACTCATCCCCCCTGCCGCTCTTTACCAACGGCAGCAGAAGCGCCGCAGTGCGTGCCACATCCCCATGCACAGCATGAATCAACGCCACGCGGCGCCCCAGTGCAGCAGCCGATGAATCCACCTGCACGACCCGCCCATGCTGCGGTAAAAAGCAATCGTACGGAAAATCCGTACCCCACATCACCAGCAAATCAGCCACTTGCACAGCAGCGGGAGCATCCCCCCAACCCAACAAGCCAATCATACCCACAGCGCAGGGGTTATCGCGCTCCATAAACTCCTTGCCACGCAGCGTGTAAGCAATAGGCGCACCGATACGCCGAGCCAGCTCCACCAATAAATCACGCGCACCGGCACATCCGCGCCCACATAAAAACACCACTTTATCGCTGCGGTTGATAAGCTCGGCCAGTCGAGCTACATCCACCTGAGCCGGTTCAGCCACAGCAGGAGTTGCCCCCGTGGGAGCAGTCCCCGCTCGCCGGTCATATTCGGCTGGCATAGCAGCAACATCTGCCGGCAGCACAACGGCGGCAGCAGCCGGCACCGCTCGAGCCCGACGCATTGCCTCACCCAACACACGGGGCGCCTGCTGCGGGGAATAAATGGTCTCACAATAGGCAGCGGCATCCCTCAGCGCATACTCCGGGTGACAACTCCGCGCACCCCCACTCCCCATGGCCGATACAGGCAGCTGCGGCGCAAGCGCCAGCAATGGCACCGAACTTTGCCCGGCCTCATAAAGCGCGTTCAGCATCTGCATATTACCACCGCCACAGCTACCACAGCACACAGCGGGCAATCCGGTCAGCATCGCCTCCCCCAATGCGGCAAAAGCCGCACTCTCCCCATGCTGCATACCAATGCAGCGCATCCCCTTCACATGCCGCAATACCTCGTGCATGCGACTTAGGTCAGCCCCGCCCCTGCAATAGGCACGCTGCACCCCGGCTGCGACCAGCATGGCCGCCATTTCATCTGCTACGGTTTTACAAATCACGCTCCTTTTTTGCCCCTACCCGAGCAAAAAATCAATCTAAATATCTACCTGTTAATCAGGAGCTTACTCCGCTTTGGCTGCTTGGTTAAGCAGTTTACGGATTTCGGCGGCATGGGGGCCGTCCACACAATCAGCCGGGGTTACACCGCGCTCCGTACGGGCACTCACATCCGCCCCGTGGGACAAAAGCCACCTCACCAGCTCCACATAGCTGAGCTCACAAGCAAGGTGCAAAGCCGTCCCCCCCCTGCTATCAGGGTGGGTTATATTCACGCTCTCACCGGCCTCCATACGTCGCAGCAATTCCAACAAGCGACTGCGATACACGCGCAGCACGAGGCGGGTGTAGCGTTTGGTCTCCAATTCGCGGCGCCATACTCCGGCCTCCTTTGCCAGCGAATCATCTTTCATTCCGCTCCAATAAATCTTGACTGCCACATTGCGAGTCGTCGCGACACTATAGTCGTGGTACAGCTTTTCAGTAGCCACGGCTGTGGTAGGCGAGGTAAAATTGAGGGTAATAAATCGCAACACGCCCAGCTTCTTAGACTGCCACATATCAACCTCAATCTCACCGACTTCGGAATCCTTGCAGCGATATGTGTAAATACCGCCCTCACCGGGAGCCGATATCGGCAGCATGCGGCGCATGGACTTAGGCGGTACCCCGGCAGCGGTAAACACCTCTTTGAGCTCTTCTTTATCGCTAAGCTTCTGCATAGGAACCCACTCCGAGCGCAAAACATTCGGATTTTCCACGTAAAACTCAGCCCCGCTGTAATCCAGCACCACGGTAGCTCCGGTCAGTTCAGCAGGAGCCGGGGCGGCAATTGAGCAGGTAGCTACACCCAACCAGGTCACAATACCGGCAAAACTTTTTTTCATCTCTATCAGAATGGTGTTTTTTCTTTTTCAGACTCCTTACCCTCAAGGTACTTCACATATCGCGAAACCCCGGCACCATAGCGCGAAGCTAAGCGATAATCCGGCTCGGAGTCCAACAATCGCCCACAACAGCGATTCCAGTACACCAGCCACGAAATAAGCGCCACAACGGTACAAATGATACCCGCTCCTATAAAGTAAGCGTTTGCCCCACCGGCTGCCAACCAAACTTTAGCCTCATCTCGCCACGAGGTTTTCGTGACCTTGGGCTTAGGTTGAAGCGGCAACTCAATAAGGCGTACACCGGTGGAAGATTCCGGACTGATTGGCGCAAAACTCTCAGAAATAGGCTCCAAGATGGAGTGCATGCAACGCACCGCAGCCAGCAACCCCTGATTACCGCCACCAACAGCTACAACCCGGCGACGCACAGCATCCAGCCACTCGCGCACCTGAGCATCCGTCGGGTTAACCTCCTTGTACCCAATATCGATGGCAGGCGGCTCACCAACGGCATATTGCAGCAAAACAGTATATTGACCGGGCTGGGAAATCTGGCTGACTAAGTTCGCGGCATCCACCTCCCGCGGTATCTCCTGCCCATTTTTGAAGACGGAGACATAAATATGGAAACGGGAGTGGGCATTCAACTCGCGCAGCTCGTGCATAAGATCTGCACGCTCTACTTCGCTGAGCAACTGCTGCGGGTCGCGCAGGGCAGTTCCGCGCGGGTCGAGATAATACTTGCAGTAGCGCCCGGGTACACGGGTATCGCTCTCAGCGACATCCACTGGTTCATTACGGCGCGTGGCGGGGCGTTTTTCCGCCTGCGGGGCAAGCGTCCGCGGCACGCCGCCGGGCATCAACCTATTGTAGCACTCAGGCAGTCGCCCCGACATCAGGTTCGCATAATCCACCGATGACCAGAGCGGCTCGGTATTGTACGCAGCGGGTTTTCCGGGCACCACCGGTGCAGGTTCAGCGGGCGGTGCAGGCGGCGGTTCGGCAGCCTGAGGCTCCGCTGCAAGCTGAGGAGCAGCGGCCAAGGCCAAGCTACCACCCAACAGCCACGGCCACACGGTAGCCCTACGGCGTATCATATTGGCACGCAAGGTCTTATTCACCCGTCGCGAGGCCTGTGCCAGTTGACCGGCAGCTGCATTCATTACCCGGCGCAGAGCCGTTACCATCTCGCGCTCACGGAACTGCAAACGCGCCCCGACGATGCACGAGGATATGCGGTCCGGATTGATGTAATGGTCGAGCATATAGCCCCACGAAAAACAGGCAACCTCCAACTGTACATCCAACACAAGAGTCAACATCCACTCCTGACGAACAGGCGGCGGCGTAGGCAGACAAAGGTCGCGCACCCAACCGCAAAATCCCTGCCAGCAGCGCAAAAACCAGTTGGGTTCTTCATATTCGACCACGCGACGAGCCTCACCCGGGCGCCGCTCGCTCATTTCAACCTCTTCAATGGTGCGCTGGTGTTCTCGGCGCCCGAACGAAGGGTGGTGAATGCGGGCATGATTGAGTACCCAGTGAGCTTGCGGGCGGAAATCCTGCAATTTACCGCGATCGGTTATGTAAATACAAAGTACCACGGGGGATACACGGCGCTCCAAATGTGCAAGATAGCTCAACAGCTCCATGCGCTCGCGGTGCGTCAATGCACCGGCTTCGTCAACCACGCGTGTAAACTCTACATCATTGCTACCAAACATTTTATCCGCTCTGTGCATACTATACCCGCACAACGGGCACTGTTGTTCGGCCCCGGGGTGAATAGTAGAATTACATTTCGGACATATCGGCATGCGCTATTTATAGCCGTTTTCATCCTTGCTGTGAAGTTAAATAAATGTCATTGCCTGCCATGAGCCCATATCTACATACATTTTTCATACAGAACCACCGCTCCATTCTCCCAAACTTACATTTTCTGTCACATTGTGCGGTTGACATCTCGCGCGCGAGCGTGTAAACTGCTACCATGCAGCACACCAGGCAGAACGACAGAAATAACAACCGCAAGCCCCGCTACAGCGACAAAACCGCACGCCCCGCCGCCAAGCCCCGCGCATTCAAATCTGCCGAGGCTCCCGAAGGTAGCGAAAACTGGGTACGCCCCTGGGTGCAGCTCAAATACTTTACCTACAATCCCGCCGTATTCCCGCGCATGCTCGGCGCCGTCAGCCCCGATGCCGTGGCCGGCGGACTTATCAACGTATACGACAAAAACGGCGAGCCCTTCGGCGGCGGATTCTGGAACCCGCAAAGCCGCACCCCGCTGCGCATGCTCTACCATGGCCCCGAGCAGCTCACCGAACAAAAACTGGAGGAAAGCCTGCGCCGTGCCGTCAGCTGGCGCCGCGATGACTGCAACCTCGATGCCACCACCTCGGCCTACCGCATCATCCACGGCGATTCCGACGGCATCGGCGGCCTGATTGCCGACCGTTATGCCGATGTGCTGAGCCTGGAGGTCACCACACTGGGTGTATGGCAACGCCTGCCCCGCTGGCTGCCCCTGCTGCACAAGCTCTGCGGCACTAAGCGCCACGTTATCTCGGTGGATGAAAGCATTGCCCGCATGGAGGGTATCAACCCCGCCACCGCCCCCGAAAGCGAACCCGTGCACCGTGTCAAAATTGTGGAAAACGGGGTCAATTTCGAAGTAGACTTTGCACAGGGACACAAGACCGGCTTCTTCTGCGACCAGCGCGACAACCGTCGCAAGCTCTCTCAGCTCGTGGCAGGTAAAACCATGCTCGACCTCTGCTGCTACTCCGGCGGTTTCTCCATTCACGCCAAACTACACGGCGGCGCAAAGGAAGTCACCGCCGTCGACCTCGACGAAAAAGCCATTCTCATGGCCAAGCGTAACGCCAACATCAACAGCTCCGGCGGCCCGCTCCGTATCGATTTCGTACATGCGGACGCTTTCGTTTACGCTCGCCAAATGGTGCGCAACGGCAAACAATTCGATGTCGTGCTGCTCGACCCGCCCAAGTTCGTGCTCGGCCGCGATGAAGAAAAAGAAGAAGGCTTAAAGAAGTACAACGACCTCAACATGCTTGGTCTGCAGTGCGTGCGCCGCGGTGGCCTGTTCGTCACCTGCTCCTGCTCCGGTCTGCTCAGCCCCTCCGAATTCGAGAAAACCGTCATCAAGGCCGCTCAGCGTCTCGGCCGCCGACTCCAAATACTCGACATGACAGGCCCGGGCTGGGACCACCCCTTCCTCTCTACCTACCCCGAAGGGCGCTACCTCAAGGTTCTTTGGGCCAGAGTCATGGAGTAATACCACACCCGAATTCCGAAGTTCTCCCCCTGCCTTTCAATAACATACTATTATGATAGGAACTCTTACTTTAGGTTTAGTTCTGGCGCTGGTTTTAGGCATGGTAGCGCAGCGCATTAAGCTGTCACCGCTGGTAGGATACCTAGTAGCAGGCATGCTGGCAGGGCAGCCGTGGTGGGGACTTACCGAGTCCCCACACGAAGTCATGCAGGAGTTTGCCCACATCGGCGAAGTGTTGCTGCTGTTTGGCGTAGGCTTGCACTTTCATTTCAAAGATTTGTTAGCCGTCCGCAAGGTAGCGGTACCCGGCTCGCTCATGTGCATGACCTTATGGACCGGTAGCGGGGCACTGGTGTACCACTGGTTGGTACCCGGGGCAGATTGGGTAGCCGCCCTGCTCTTCGGCATGTGCGTGTGCGTGAGCAGTACTGTTGTGCTTACCCGAGTGCTGGAGGACAACAAGCTACTGCACACCCCCAGCGGCCACACAGCCGTAGGTTGGTTGGTGATGGAAGACATCTTCACCATTGTGCTGTTGGTACTGCTGCCCGCCGTGTTCATTGTACCCGAGGGTGGAGGGAAAGCCATATTCTGCGCAGATGATTTAGGCTCTGCGCTGTGGGGAATGCTGTGGAAGCTGGTGCTCATGGTATTCTGCGTTGCCTTTGTCGGTCGTTACGTCATCGAAAAAGTACTCACCTTTGTGGCACGTAACAACTCCAACGAGCTCTTTACCTTAGCCGTACTCACCATTGCCTTGGGCGTAGCCGTACTATCAGCCGAGGTATTCAACGCCAGCATGGTATTCGGCGCCTTCCTCTCCGGCATGGTAGTCGGGCAGAGCAAGTTTGCCGGGCGCGCTGCGGCAGATGCCCTCCCCATGCGCGATGCCTTTGCCGTGCTCTTCTTCGTATCCGTCGGCATGGGCTTCGACTTCATGGGGCTGGTGAACCATTGGCAACTGGCGCTGGGCACCCTGCTGCTCACCCTTTTGTGGAAACCGCTGAGCGCCTACGCGGTCATTCGACTACTGCGCCGCCCGGGTAGTTTAGGGGTAGTGGTGGGCACCTCGCTGTCTCAAATCGGTGAGTTTTCGTTTATCTTGGCCGCTATGGTAGCCGGTGAGCGCTTCGGGCTACTGCCGGAGAGTGCGGTCAATATCATCACCGGTGTTGCCATCATCACCATCACCGCCAATGTGCTACTCTTCCGCCATGTGCCCACCCTCATCCGCAAAATGGAAGAGCGCGGCATAGGCCAGCCGGCGGCAAGCAACGGTGCGCTGCCGCTGCCGAGCGAGGAGCGCGATCGGGTCATCGTGGTAGGGCACGGCCCCTGCGGTGCCATGATTACCCGAATTCTGCAAGAGTACGCCATCGAGGTTGTCGTGCTGGAAATGAACATCGACACCGTTACCAAGCTGAATACCCAGGGCTACCATGCCATGCACGGTGATGCACGCCTGCGCACGATTCAACAGCTTGCCGGGGTGCAGCACGCCCGCGCTATCATCGTAACTCCCGTGGGCGCACCCGCCCGCGAGATTGCCACCACCGCCCGCGAGCTCAACCCCAAAATCGAAGTCATGGCTCACACTACCTACATGAAGCAGGCTCAAACCATGCGCAATGAGGGAGCTCAAACTGTGGTAGCCGGTGAGTTCGAGGCCGCACTCACCCTCTCCGGCTTGCTGCTGCGCTCACTGGGAGCCACGGAAGAACAAATCGCCCGAGCCCGCCGCGAATACCGCGAAAATATGTAACGAATGAACGAGATTCGAGCCGGAGCCGTACTGAATTACATCAATCTGGGGTTGCGCATAGGCGTACCCTTGGTTCTCACGCCGTATATTCTCGAAATTCTGGGGCCGGCGGAGTATGGCATTTACATGCTGGCCAGCACCCTACTGGTGCGGCTTTACCTGAGCGACTTAGGGCGCACCACCGGCACAAAATACCTCAGCGAATATCAAGCTGCGGGTGACAGCGAGGGCGCAGCCCGATTTCTGGGCATGCTCACGGTGCTGTACTCACTGGCCGGTGCCGTCCTACTGGCGCTGGGGTTGGGGGTATACCCCTTTCTGGGGAGCATATTTCCGGAGTTTACGGCGGGCGAACTATCGCTCTACCGCGTGCTGTACCTCATGACGCTGGTGAACGCCGCCCTAATGTTCCCGGCACGCAGCCTGACAGGCATAGCCGACAGCCGACAGCGCTTTGCCATACCCGGCCTTATAGCAGTCGGCACCAGTGTGCTGAATGCTCTCGGCACATGGTTACTGCTGAGCTACGGGTGGCGCAGTGTGGGGCTGGTGGCATTCAATATCGCCACCGGCGTACTGGCGCTGGGGCTCAACATGCTCTACTGCTTTGTCGGTCTGCGCGCGCGCCTGAGTTTTCGCGGCGGGTGGGACAGCTCGCTATGCCGCGGGCTCTTTGCCTTCTCGTGGTGGCTGTTGCTCAACCAGCTCATCAACCTGCTCAATGCCGGCACAGGCAACTACTTGGTAGCCATTACCCGAGGTGCCGAGGCCGCCACAGTCTACACTTGCGGCTTGCAAATATACGCCAATTACTTTCTGCTGGGCGGCTGCCTGGCCCAGCTTTTCCTGCCGCGCGTGGTGGGGCTGGTGGTGCGCGGAGCGGGCGGCAGAGCGCAAACCAAAGCCATGGCTCGCTTGGGGCGAGTGCAGCTACTCATATTGCTGCCGGTGGCGGTCATTCTGCTTTTCTACGGTCGTCAATTCTTCGAACTGTGGGTAGGGCACAAGCTGGGCGAGCAAGCCGAGCTCAGCTGGCTCATAGCCATGTCTCTAATCGTGCCGCAGACCTTCAGTCTGGTGCAGGCACTCGGCTGGCAAATCAGCCAAGCGCGCAATGCCCTGCGGCAGCGCGTAGCCATTACCGCCTTCAACAGCCTGCTTTTCATCGTGGTGAGCTATTTTGTGTGCAAGTGGTGGGGGATTGCCGCACAAGCCATTTGGGCGGCCTGCTCCATTACCCTGCAACTGCTCATGCTCAACCTCATTCACTACCGTGGGCTCGGGCTCTCACCGGCGCGCTTTTATGCCCGCACCTTCAGCGGGTGGCATCTGTGGGCTCCGGGGCTTGGACTGTTGGCATTCGGCATAGGTGAACTGATACCCGGCAGCGGCTGGGGCAGCTTTGCCGCCCGAGCAGGGCTTTTCTCCGCCGTTTATGTGGCACTACTGCGCAGCCCACTCTTCCGCAGGCGGTAATTTTTCTTGAATGACCCTATCGAAACAGGTATGATAGCGGCCATGCAAACAGAGGTTTTTACATGCAAAAACGGACTGACCGCCATCGTAAACCGCCAACCGGCCTTCCCTGTAGTGAGTGTGCAGATATGGGTAGGAACCGGCTCCGAGCACGAGGGCGAACACGCCGGAGCCGGAATTTCACACCTGCTCGAACACATGGTTTTCAAAGGCGCCGGTGAGTACAGCGCCCAACAGCTCAACGAAGAAGTAGCCGCCCTCGGTGGCCTGTGGAATGCCTACACCACCACCGACCGCACGGTATTCCACATCGATGGCCCCTCCGCAGAGTGGCAAAAGTTCCTGCATATCTTGCTGCAACTGGTCTACCACCCCACTTTCCCGGCAGACGAATTCGAAAAAGAGCGCGAAGTTATTCGCCGCGAGATGGCCATGTATAACGATGACCCGCGCGATACCGCCTACCGTGCCCTCATCGGCACCCTCTACAAAGTTCACCCGCGCCGCCTGCCGGTTATCGGCACTCAAAAACTTTTCGACCGCCTGACCCATGAGGACATGTGCCGCTACCACAGCAAACGCTACACACCGGGCAACATGTTCGTGTGCATTGTGGGCGATGTCGACCCCGCTGCCGTATACGCTGAACTCGAAGCCGCCACGGCAGATATCCCCGCCACCCCCCTGGCACCGATTGCACCCGTTACCGAGCCGCGCCAGTGGGGGCGCCGCCTGTACCGCTGCGAGTTTGCCCAACCCACCAGCACGCTGATGCTGGCATGGCGCATTCCCCACACCGCCCACCCGGATTCCGCAGCACTCTCGGTTCTGTCGTCCGTGCTGGGCGACGGCCGCGCCGCCTGGCTCTACAAGCACTTCCACGATGAGTGCGCCATTGCTCACGATACCAACACCTCCATTGTCCCCGCCAAGCAAGGGGAAGGCGCCTTCGTGATAGAGGCCGATGTGGAGCGCGAGCGCCGCGACGAGTTGCAGGCCGCCCTGCTCGACTACATCGCTACTCTGCCACAGGCCGACTTCTCCCGCGGTGTACTGCGCGCACAGCGCCAACTGCGCGCACAGCGAGTGAAAGCTCTCTCGACTGTGCAGGGCTGCGCCTCCATCCTCGGCATCAGCTGGCACCATAGCCGTAACTACAACGCCGGCGATGAATGGGCCGAAGCCCTGAACCGCGTCACCCCCGCCGACTTAGCCCGGGTAGCAGCTACTTACCTTACCCCCGAGCGACTGACCATTGTCAGCGTAGACCCCACCGGCACCAACAGTGCAGATACCGGCACAGCCACCACAACCACCCGCCCCGTTCCCGTGCTGCGCGAGCTTTCCAACGGCTTGCGCTTGGTTCTGCGCGAAGACCACCGCGTGCCGCTGGTAAGCACAGTACTTTGCATAGGCGCCGGTTGCCGCACCGAAACCGAGCAAACAGCCGGTATCAACAACCTGCTGGCCGAGTGCATGCTCAAGGGAACCCCCACCCGCACCGCCGCACAACTGGCAGATACCGTTGAGGAGCTCGGCGGTACCATCACCTGCTCTGCCGGCAACAATTCCCTGATGCTCAAAACACGAGCACTGGCGGAGGATGCCACCACCATGCTCGAACTACTGGCAGATACCGCGCTGAACCCCATCTTGCCGCAGGAGGCTATCGCCACTGCACAAGAAGACATGGTGGCCGATATACTCGACAGCCGTGAAGACCCGGCCTCCGTCGCCTTCATCCAACTGCGCCGTGCCTGCTTCGGCCCGCATTCCTACGGCAACCACCCCGACGGCACCCCGGAAAGTGTGCAATCACTCACCCGCGACAGCCTGCTGCAGCACCACGCCCGCCTGATGTGCTCGCGAAATGCCGTACTGGCTATCAGCGGCGATTTCGACCCGGAACTCATCTACAGCGCGGCAGAACAACTCTTCGCCGCCATGCCCACCGGAGCCCCCGCCGACCTCACCCCCACCCCCCGCCAGCAGGCAGCCGACATCGCCATCACCTGCGACAAAGAACAGGCCGTGCTCGCCATGGCAGTACCCGCCTGCACCGCAACGGCCGACGACAACCACCTACAACTGATATTCGATGAATGGTGCCGCGATATGGCCGGCCCCATCTTCTCCGAAATCCGCGAAAAGCGCGGGCTCGCCTACTATGCCGCCTCGGCCGCCCTACAGGGTACGGATGCCGGCTGCATGTACTTCTACCTCGGCACCTCTCCGCAGGCCATGCCCGAGGCGCGCTCTGCCCTGCTCAACCTGCTCGACAGCCTGGCTACTCAGGGCATGCCGCCCGAGGCACTCGACCGCTCCCGCGCCACCGTGCTCAGCTCTCGCCTGCTGGCGGAGCAGTCGGCGGATAAACTCTGCAGCTCCATGGCCATAAATACCCTGCTCGGCCTGCCCCCGGACTACGCCGAGCGGCTCCCCGAACTGCTGCAAAGCATCACCCACGAGCAAATGCAGCAATTCATCGCTAAGTTACTGGCACCGTCCGCCGTCCGCACCATCGTCACGGTTAGCCCGCAGTAACCTTTTCTCTATATTCAGACGCAAAAAATTATCTTGCCAAGTGAAATAAACTAGAGTATACTCCTACATGTTATGAATAGACTCGCAGGAAAGACTGCAATAGTGACAGGTGCCGGTCGTGGTATCGGCAATGCGGTAGCCCGCCGCTTTGCGGAAGAGGGTGCCAAGGTTGTGCTCATCTCTCGCAACCCCGCCTCCTGCGGTGCTGCGGCAGAGGCCATCAACGCCGAGTTTCCGGACAGCTGCAAGGCATATCCCTGCGACGTGGCAGACGCCGCTGCGGTAGAGGCCTGCGTGAAAGAGATTCTGGCGGAATACCCCACGGTTGACATTCTGGTGAACAATGCCGGCATAACCCGCGACACCCTGCTGATGCGCATGAAAGAAGCAGACTGGGATGCCGTGATGGACACCAACCTCAAGAGCGTGTTCCTTTTCGTGAAGGCTCTGCAGCGTACCCTCATGAAGAGCCCCGCCGGGCGAATCATCAACATGGCCTCCGTTGTCGGCCTTACCGGCAACCTCGGTCAGGCTAACTACGCAGCCTCCAAGGCCGGCGTCATCGGCTTCACCAAGTCCATGGCACAAGAGCTCGCCAGCCGCAAAGTAACTTGCAATGCCATTGCTCCCGGCTTCATCGCCACCGACATGACGGATGCTATCCCCGAGGCCGCAAAAGAGGCCATCCTCTCCCGCATTCCCATGAAAGATTTGGGCAAACCGGAGGATATCGCCAACTGCGCCCTCTTCCTTGCCAGCGACGAGTCCCGCTACATGACCGGTCAGGTTCTTGTGTGCGACGGTGGCATGGTCATGTAACCTGTTACCCAAATTATTTCAAAGCCGCTCCCCCACAGCAGGGGAGCGGCTTTTATGTTGCGGTACCAAGCTGTGACGAATGCAAAAAAATCCCCCGACAGCCAACTGCGGCCGCCGGGGGATGATATAGTAGCCTTTACTTTCGCTCAATGGTGATATTACCCCAAGTACTGCGCTTGTCCGGTGCATTGCCGAAGGTAATTTCCAGCGCAGCATTCTTCACCGCCTTCTTAACATTCAGGGTGAAGACCTGCGTGGTTTCCCCCCAGGTAACAGCGCGTGCCGTAGTATCCTCCGCCACGCAGCGCTCACCGTCCATCAGGCGTATTTTATTCACCTGCAAAGCGTCGCGCCCTGTCACGATTTTGAAGGTTACGGTGTAGGTACCGGCCTTGTCAACAGGTACATCGTGCATAAGCAGGGGAGCCTCGCACCCGGGCAGCACCTCAGGGCTCCACCCATGACCATAACGGTATGTGCGCACCCAGTCACGCATGACAACAGGCCCGGCAAGCCCCAGCGAGGACTTGGGATCCAGCTCGTGCATAGCGCGACCGTACTTAGTAATATACGGGCCACCGGCCATGGTGCCCAAGCTGCGGCGAATATGACCTATAGCAACGGCACAGGCACGCTGTTTCTGCCAAGCAGACAGTCGGTCATTGGCCAGCACAGCGTCGAGTCGCTTCAGGAAATCCTCCATGCTCTCGCCGTTTTTCACACCGAAGCCGAAATTGAGCGCGCTGATGTAGCCGTTCGCATCGTTGGGGTCAGCCTGATTCATGGCATTGCGCAAACCGCCCGGCCACTCCAGACCGGAGACTCGGGAGGAAGCCAAGAACAAGCGGTTTTTCTCGCCTGCATCCTTAGCGGCATGAGCCTGTTTCAAGAGCTCATCCTGCTGTTCCTTAGCCTCCATCTTTTCCTGAATAAGTCGAGCAACCTTTGCGGTATCGGCCTTCATCAGAGCTTCACCATGAATGGTGGCGTACATGCGACCTCCCGGCTCGTAGAAAGCAATGGCCGGATAGGAGATATCGGCCATATCGCCGGGTATACCAAGCTTGCCCAGTATCTTGCTTGCTTTGTCATTGCTTTCTTTTGTACGGTTCTGGTAAATAGGGGCAAGCAGTAAGGCGGACTTACGGGCAGCCTTGCGCACCCCTTCATCCGCTATCAACTTGCGGCAAAGCTTTTCGCCGTAGCGATCCCAGTCCGCAGGGTAAATAAATACGATATACCCCTCCTTCGAGCCCACTTTCTGAGCGGACTCGTAGGTCTGGAATTGCTGGGCGGCCTCAACCGGTGAGCTCAGCGTAAGCGTGGCCAGAACCAATGCCGACAAAATAAGAGATTTTTTCATATACGTCAATTAGGTTGAATCGTGAAATCAGGCTGCGGGTTCACCGAATACATAAATACCGTTCGCGTGGAACACCTCCGGACCACCCGGGCGCAGCACACGCACATAGAGTGCCTTGGGGCGCTCTTTCTGCAAATCGAACGATATGATATAGTTGGCGGTATTGGGTATGGGTTCGCCCACATCATGCCAGTCATCATCTCGCCCGGTGTCAGATACCTGCACCTTCACCGGACGGAATCGGCCGATGAGGCTCCATTGATTTGTGCCGGCAAACACCACACCGGTAATATAGGCATGCTTGGGCAGCTTCACTGCTATCCACGGGTTGTTCTCTCTTGCCGTGTGAATCGCACCGCCGGATTTGGTCAGCAAGCCCGAGTGCGTGTGCGGGGAGTCCCACTGGCTGGTGGAACTGGCAAAGGGCAGACCGCCTTCGGAAACCATCTTGCCGGGGAACGTGCGGAAATCAGGAATCTCGGCATTCCCCTTGATGAGCTTACGGTCAACCATCTTGCTCAACGCATAGAATGTCGTGATATCGCGTTCTTTCTCCGCCGTGAGTATGAGCCCGCCAAGCAATTTGCCCTTTTGCTCGCTGCTCAAATCTTTACCACTGCTGAGCACGCTGAGCATGGACTTCGTCAACTTCTTCTTGCCATCTTCGCTAAGACCATCGGAAATCCTGTTCCCCCAAGACATCATTACGCCGGAGTACGCATCGTGCGGGGCAGCAGCTGCAAGCACCTTGGTATACAGGGAAATCGTTGTCTCCTCCGCATTGCCACCTGCCTGTTTGCAGAGCTGAAGCTGGCGATCGGTAAAGGGTTCAATATACCAGCGATCGGGCCCCATCTTATCAGCATATTTCCAGAATGTCGCGCAAAGGGTGGACATTTCCTCTGCCGAGAAACCGGTCGCTGCCATGCGGCCGTACACAAACTGCTTCAGCAGCTCAGCGGCCTGCTCCGGGTAGCGGGAGGCCACGCCGCGGCACAGCGCGTTGTTCAGATTTTTCCAAGCCGTCTTGTTGGTGAGGGTATCCTGCTCCTTAGCCAGGAAGGCAGCGTACTCGCGCCACATCGGGTAATTGAGCGGGGCGCCCTTGGCGGCCTGCTCGTAGCAATCAATGGCTTTTTCCTTGTCGTTGGCATCTTGGTACAACTGTGCCAGAATTCGGTATGCCTGTGCAGCACGGTTTCTCTTAGCCAACTTGCTGTCGTACAAGTCATCCGTCAGGTGCAGTGAGCTGTAAGTATGGTTACCTTCCCAGGGAATCCAGTGCAAACCACGCTCCCAGCTGAGTGAATACGCAGGAGTCCACCTACCGTTGACTAACACAATGTAGGCGCAGTGCCCCGGCTCACCGGCCGTAAGAGCGGCCACACCGTTGGCGCAGGCAGACGCCGCGCCGAAGTGCGAAAGACCACCGCACACAGCACCTACATGCTTGGCAAGCGCCATGTGGTTGTCGGTATACACACCCTCCCACGGGGCATAGTAATACGCACCGTGTACGCTGTCGCCGAACACATTGTCCAACACATACGCGCAGCGCCAGCAGCTACCCGGGTACTGCCAATCCGGCACGTGCACATTATTCAGTGCCCATTCAAAGGCTGTTATCGTGCCGCCGCGGTGGTCGGGTTTCCAACCGCATACCACGCGGCGATGGTGCATTGCCAAGCTATCGAACGTCACATTCAAGCGCCCTTGGCGCCAGTACTTCAAGAAGTAGCGAGCGCGCTCCACTGCCTTTACCGTGCGCGAGTTGCAGCGGGCGTACTCCAGTGCGATTGCTGTGGTGGTATCTCGCTCCACCCCCTTGCGCAGCGCGCCGGGGTCGGCCTCCGATATCGATTTGATGATTTCCACCACTCGCGAAAATCTCCTTACCTCGCCCGAGAACAGTATCTGCTCCATCCATTCCGGGTCAGACATAATAGCCTTGAGCACCGACTCACACTTCGCCAAATCCACAGGGTGCTTGGCTTCGGCCTGCATCTGTTTGAGCTCTTCGCGGGCGCAGGAAAGGCGATACTGGGAATTCTTCTTCTCGGCACCGCTGCGCTCCTTTACCTCTTTCTCCAATCGCTCGATTTCACCCTGCTTATTTTTAACGGATGTTTGCAGCGAATTGTTGTGGTTCTGATAGTCGCCACCTGTACCACTCTCCAAGCAGGCTATGTGGTACATGAGCAACAAGCGCAAGTTCTCTTTATCTTTGATAAACGCCTGAACCTGCGACAACTCAAGCCCGGTAAGTCGCTTCTTAATCTGCTCAGCCAATTTCGGCCTAAGCTTTTCCGGCGATTTCCAAGATGTCGCTCCCGGTATCGAGACCGCGGGCATTGCCCCCGGGGCACCCTCGACAGGCAGCAAACCACCCATCATCATCACGGCCAAAGCCAGTGGTATAAATCGAGTTTTCATGGTATTAAAAAATGCAACTGCTAGACTTTACCACAAGACGACTAACACTGTCAAGCTCATTCAAGACACATGAAACCCAAGTGGATTTTATGTGGCTCCCATCCACTTCCGGCGATTGTTTAGGCAATACGGAGGCAGAGAAATAAAAACTAAACGGACCCACCCAATACATAGGCGAGTCCGGTGTTTTAATGACGCCGTGTCAGAATAGACTACTTATCCGCAAACGGACCAACTTTAAGTATAATAGAAAAGTTGTTAATACCAGAGTCACCGCAAGGATAACAGGGGATGTCATGACTTTTCCGTCCTTTACAATATTCACAAACGGTATGTCGACCGCTCCCCATACAGCTCATGCACTTACCGCCATCGAATCTTCCGGAACCTTTACATAATTGGCATTGCCCGCCACTATTCGTTTTTATATTAGAAGGGGTGCCACTATTCTTTTTTATCTTTTTCTTTGGCTTTGCTTTCACAATTTCTTTTGCCCCGGCTTTTTTCAATTTTTTAACAACATCCTCGTGCTTATTGTGTTTGGCAATTTGCAAAGCATCCTTATTTCCTTTATTTTTTGTATTTACATTTGCGCCGGCATCAATGAGAGCGTTAACAACCCCTAGTTTTCCCGCTTGACAGGCATACATTAAAGCCGTCCAGCCTTCATTCGAAGCTGCATTTACTTCCGCTCCATTAGCAATAAGTACATCGGTAATAGCCCGGTTGCCACCATTTGCAGCGTACATCAAAACAGTACAGCCATCCGGCCTTGTATGATTAACATTAGCTCCATATTTTACCAATGCATTTACAGCAGCTGCATTACCTTTAGACACGGCTTCCATCAATGGGGTAAACTTTTCATCATTCGTTTTGTCAACATCTGCCCCTGCTGCGGCTAACATCTCTATAGCCTTGATATTATTAACCTTTGCAGCATACATCATAGCAAACCACCCACCAGAATCTTTAGCCTCTAAATCTGCGCCACATTCAATCAGAGTTTCTAATATGCGGTTCTTCTTATGCACAACGCACGCAATCACAGCGGATTCTCCATGATTTGCAACGGCATTGATATCAGCACCGTTATCTACCAAAAACTTTACTGCTTCTTTTTTTTCATATACTGAGGCAATAATCAACGGCGTATAGCCATCATCTCTCTTGTCTTCTAAATTGGCGCCACTCCTAATCAAGGCTTTAATAACCTCTACATGTCCATACTGAGCGGCACATGTTAATGCAGTATTATTGAACTTAGCCCTTAAATGCAAATCTGCCCCCGCCTTGATAAGTTCTTGCACAACCTCCGCATGCCCCGACATAGAAGCTCTTACAAGAGGTGTGGCACCGATTATTTTTTCTTGATAATTCAGTTTTGCTCCATTCGCAATAAGTAATTTCGCACTTTCTACGCATCCTACATACGCAGCATCATAAATAGCCGATGTCCCCTCATCCGTACAAAAAATATTGACATCGGCACCATTGCTTATGAGCAACTTAACAATTTCCGGCTGTTTCATATAAACCGCATGCATCAAAGGCGTAATGTTTTTTACATCCCCCTGATTTACGTTTGCTCCGGAATTTATCAGCAGCTGCACCACGTCTATATGCCCGCGAGATGCGCGAATGAGAGCAGTCTGCCCATCTTCTCGCGAACTATTCACATCTATGCCGGCAGCAAGCATTTTCTTGACCTCTGCAATATCGCCTTGTTCAGCCGCAGTTATAAAATCGTTTACATTTAGCCCACCTTGCACACCATAACGATTCTCGAATGTCACATTGCTTTGCAAAGCCTCACCTTGTTTTTCATCTACCTCCGAGGCAGCCGTTACGACACCCGTCGCAACACATAAAATTGCGGGCACAATAAGCCCCAAACTTAAACTAAATATCGATTTCATTTTTAAATAGTGCTACAGAACAGTAAACCGGCGCCATTCTTTCGACACTTAGGAAGCCAATTTAAGCCCCCTCACTTGTGTGCATTTGGCGTGTGTAGTTTTTATATCATTTATACCCTCTGATGTCAATCCGTTTTTGGCGCGATTTTGAAGCGTGCAAGTTGTAAAATCAAATGCGACACCGAAAGCCCCTCCCCAAAAGTCTCCATAGGAGCCCAAACTGCCCTAGCAGGATGGGGGGATAGGGGGAAGGACGACAATGAGTCCTTCCCCCTTGTGGAAGCGATGAAATAAA
>JAFZGW010000007.1 GCA_017555205.1 Akkermansia sp.
GAGTCACCTGCTGCTGCTGCTGCTGCTGGCAGGACACGAGAGCGGCGGCGGTAAGAGCGAGAATAGCGATGGTCTTCATAACTTTCTTGTTTGTTTGTTGTTTATGGAACTACGATACCCAAGGATAGGAATATCGGGACGCGCAGTATACATAAAAAAATCCGTTTGGCAAGGCAAAAATGTATTTTTTTTAAATATTTTTTCGATTTTAAGCGAAAAAATATCAAAAAGCGGTTGCAAAAATGGTCGAACTGTGCAACTATGGCTGCCAGATGCAAGCCGTTACAGACACTATAGCTGCCGTGGCGACACCGCCGGGCACCGGGGCAATAGCCGTGATAAGGATGAGTGGCCCGAGGGCAACCGAGGTGCTGCGTACCTGTACCGGGCGGGAGTTGCAGCCGCGGCGAGCTACGCTGGTGCGCGTGAAAGACCGTGACGGGCTGGTGGTTGACGATGTGGTAGCCACCTATTTTGCGGCACCTGCAAGCTACACCGGTGAAGAAGTGGTGGAGCTGAGCTGCCATGGCGGTATGCTGGTGACACGGCGCGTGTTGGAGTGTTTGTTGGCTTGCGGAGCTAGGCCTGCCGAGCCCGGTGAGTTTTCGCGTCGGGCTTTCGAAAATGGTAAAATGGACCTTACGCAGGCCGAGGCGGTGATGGATGTAATCAGCGCCGGTAGCGATTTGGCACTACGAGCAGCACACAATCAGCTGCATGGGGTTATCAGTTCGCGTGTGGCGGCAGCTGTTGATCGCTTAATTTCCGTTGCTGCGCATGTAGAGGCATATATAGATTTCCCGGAAGAGGATATAGCGCCCGATACTACTCAACAGTTAGTGGACGGTGTGGATTCCGTAATGACTGAATTGCGCGCCTTGTTGGCCACGGCAGATGAAGGACGCCTGCTACGAGAGGGGGTGCGCACAGCTATCGTCGGGCCGCCCAATGTGGGCAAATCGAGTTTGTTGAACTTGCTGCTGGGTTACGAGCGAGCTATTGTGAGCGCCACTGCCGGCACTACGCGCGATACTATAGAAGAGAGTGTAACCCTGGGGGGCTTGCGGTTGCGGCTTATCGATACTGCCGGTCTGCACGAAAGTACCGACGCTATTGAACAGGCCGGCATGGAGCGCAGTCGACAAGCGGGAGCCGAGGCTGATTTGGTGCTCGAAGTAGCGGATAGTACCTGCCCGCCGGCCCGCCCGGAGTTGGGGGAGAATGGTGCTGCGCACTTGCTGTTGCTCAATAAGTGTGATTTGCCGGAGCACCCTGCATGGAAGGGGCAATCGGCTATTCGTATTTCTTGCCGCAGTGGGCAAGGGGTGGATGAACTTTCGGCCGCTATCGAGGCGCTTTTCTTGCAGCAGCATAGTGATATCGACCACTTCGCCGCAATCAATACGCGCCATCGTTATGCCTTGCAACAGGCGCTGGATTTCCTCGCCGCTGCGCGACAAGGGCTCATTGCCGAGCAATCGCCGGAGTTTACGGACGTAGATTTGAGGGCTGCGCTCGATGCTCTCGGTTCCATATCCGGACGGGTGGATACCGAGGATATTCTGACGCGTGTTTTTGCTACATTTTGTTTGGGGAAATGAGCTGTATTACCTCTATATGGGGTATTAGGCATTTTTTCTGTAATGCATAGGCTTTTTTGCTTGCATTGTCGCAAAGGAGTTGCTAAATTTCGGAGTGAATCCCCCACTATAGTAATACGATGAGCAAAACTATCATACTTTCTGCAATGGCTGCGGTGGCCATGTTTTCTGTAGCTGCCGCGCAGGAGCCCGCCCCGCTGCCGACTGTCCCCGAAGGGGTAGTGGTGACTACTCGGGCATTTATCAATGGTAAAGAAGTTCCTCCTGCTGAGTTTAATGAGGAAATCAAGAAGATGCGCCAATCTTTCAACAAGGCTGTTCAGGAGCATTTCGGTGCAGCGCCTGAGCTTCACCCGGCGCCCTCGGCGGCAGTACCGGTTGCCGAACCCACTCAGGTATCGCCGCCCCCGGCTGCGGAGCCTGTGGGCAAAGCCGAAGCTCGAGAGAGCGGGCTGCGTGTGTATGTGAATGGCAAAGAAGTGCAGCCGAAAATTATGAAGCTTGAGCCGGTTCCTGTTCCGGAACCGCAGCCGCACTACCAAGCTCACCCGGTTCGAAAGGCTCGCCCCGCAGCGACGGCGGGTAAGGTTACATGCTCACATTGTGGTAAGGTGCGCCGCGAGAGAAGGGGGGCCGGTCCGGTAATACCCCGTGGGGAGGCGCGCCCCTTCGATATGCCGATTCATGATGCCACTCCGCCCTGCATGCGCCGCCATGGTCGCACCATGTACCCGGCTGTTGATATGAATGAGGGGCGCCGCCCGTCAGTTGACTTGCGCAAGGTGCAGGCTCCCGCAACATCTCCGCAGGCTGTGCGAGTGATTATCAACGGGGTCGAGACGGTGGTTCCCATTAAGCCGGAAGGGGTGAATATCACTATTAAGCCCCTCTGAGTGTAGGCTATTCTTATATAATAAAAAGAGCAGTGGCATGCGCTACTGCTCTTTTTTAGTGAAAATACAGGGGCGATTACTCAGCTTTGTTCGCTTGTTTTTCGCGGGTCAGGTATTTCATGAGTGCATAGAGGGCGGCCAGTAGCAGCACGCCGGCAACGATGAGGTGGGATTCCGCCTTCACGGCATCGATAAGAGCCTCGGGGGATTCCAATATGCCCGGATGTTCGCGCCCTACTTTGTCACCGAACCAAGCCAGAACCCAGCACCATATTGCAGAACCGCTGATGGTGGTGAGACTGAACATGGCGAAATTGACTTTTGCCATGCCGGCCGGTATGGAAATGAGGTGGCGAATTACCGGCAAAAAGCGGGAGAAGAAAATGCCGGCTGTTGAGTATTTGCGCATGAAAACCTCCGCGGTTTCCACCTTGTGTTGTGGCATGAAGAAGTACTTGCCGAAGCGGTAGATGAACGGCCGCCCAACCCACAGGGCGCACACATACATGATAACTGATCCAAGGTATGAGCCAACTGTGCCCGCAATCACGACCCCCCAGAAACTCATTTCAGCATTTGGCAGGGCGGCTAATATGGCTGCCGGCGGCACGACTACTTCACTCGGTACCGGTAAAATGGAGCTTTCCATCGCCATAAGTACTACTACACCCCAGTACCCCCAGTCGATAACCCACCCCATCCATATGCTGATTAGTTCGTGTAACATACCCGATATTATGCACAGCGAATCTTTTTTGGCAAGCCTAATAAATGAGCGCCGAGCCCCGGTAGGGCGCGGCGCTGAGAAAAATCCGGGTGCGGATGGGTTCGATTAGTCCACGTTGTCGAAGAGCTCTTCAGGTTTGAAGAAGCGCTTGATTTCCGCCTCTGCGCTTTCGGGGGAGTCGGAGGCGTGGCAGATATTGAGCATGCTGTTGGTGCCGTAGTCACCGCGAATGGTGCCTTTGTCGGCCTTCATGGAATTGGTCGGCCCAAGGATGGTGCGCACGCGGGTGATAACACCCGGGCCGCTGAGTACCAATGCTACAACAGGGCTGGTCTGCATGAAGGCAGAGAGGGTCGGGAAGAGGGGCTTGTCGTCGATTACCAAGTCGATGATGTGGGCATAGTGCTCGCGCAGAATGGCATCGTCAAGCTGCATCATCTTCAAGCCACGCAGGCGGAAACCTTCGGCCAGCAGGCGCTGCAAAATGATGCCGGAAAGGTTTTTACGCACGCAGTCCGGTTTGAAGAGTATGAGTGTTTTTTCGTCGCGGTTCATAATGTGAATATATGATTGTGTGTGGGGTTAATTTACTCTGTGGGAGCAGCTGTGTCAAGCTCAAAATCCCGCATCTCAGCGGCTCTTGCCGCGAGGGTTTCCGGGGTGTTGAGCAGTTGGTCTTCCTGCACTTCGGCTAGAAGCAATTTGAGGATTCGGCCTACAGCGGGGCCGGGCGGTACTCCCATAGCCATGAGCGTGCGCCCATCGATATGCAGGTCTTTAATGGTGAAAGCATGCTCCTCATTCATGAGTTCATCGATGAGCAGTGCAGCTTTTCGCAGGGTGGTCGCTTTATCTGCTGCCCGGTAGTCTGATTGGGCTGCGAAGTCGGCTCGCTTGATATCGAAGAGTTGCTGTACAACTTCATGGCCGAGCCGACCGATGAAGCGGCGCATGCCGGCTCGGGTGGTCGGGAAGTCGTTGTCATGCTCACGCACGAGCGTGGTAACTCGGTGCAGGGTGGCATTGTCGCTCTTCAAGCGGGTGAGTATACATTCTGTCATTTCGGCGCTCAATTCAGGGTGTTTGTAGAAGTGAGCCGTGCCGTTGTCATCAATGCTATGGCAGGCGGGTTTGCCGATGTCGTGCAGTAACATGGCCAAGCGCAGCGCCTCTACCGGCGGTGCTGCCTGTACGGCATGGGCCGTGTGGGTCCATACATCGTACTTGTGGTAGGGGGTGCGCTGCTCGAACCCGAAGCTCGGCGCCAGCTCAGGAATGATGATGGCCATTACATCGGGGAATGCCAGCAGCATGCCCAGTGCTCCCTTGCCTACCAGAATTCCCTTGAGCTCTTTATATATACGCTCCACGCTTACGTTTTCCAACAGGTGGCGATTGCGGCGTATGGAAAAGGCAGTTTCGTTTTCGATGCGGAAATCATATCGAGCGGCAAAACGCAGGGCGCGCATGATTCGCAGGCCATCTTCATTGAAGCGCTCATCCGGTTCGCCCACGCAGCGTATGCAGCCCTCCGCTAAATCTCGGCAGCCGTCGAAGGCGTCTACCAGACCGCGGGTTGGGTTGTATGCCATAGCGTTTATGGTGAAATCGCGGCGAGCCAAGTCATCTTCCACTCGGCTCACGAATGTGACGGCATCGGGGTGGCGGTTGTCTGTATAGGCACCATCTACTCGAAAGGTTGTAACCTCGACGGGTTCGTGGTCGACCATAACGGTGACCGTTCCGTGTTTCAGGCCGGTTTTGATGACGGGGCGGCGGCGGAATACGCTCAGAACTTCTTGCGGGGTAGCGTTGGTGCACACATCCCAGTCTTTTGGGGCGATACCAAGCAAGCTGTCGCGTACGCAACCACCGACCACGTATGCCTCGAATCCGAAGTGTTCGAGTTGTTCTATGACGGTAAGTGCATATTTCGGTATCTTAATTGCTGCGGTATTCATAAGATGTATGTGATATTTTAAAATGATGTGAGTATAATTAATAAATATATTATTCTTGTGTAAAGTTATTCTTTATATATTGTATGATATTCTCGATTTCTGATTGCGTGCTTACGCCGGGTGCGAGCATGGTAGAATCCCACTTTTCACCTCTCACGGTGATGGGGCCTTTTAGTCCCTTGGTCAGAATTTCCGGCAGACGGGAGGGGGACTCAGTGAGCCATTCTGAGCCGCGAAGCGGCGGGTAATGTCCGGCTTGTCCTTCGCCGTTGCGGCCATGGCATGCTGCACATTTGGCTAGGTAGAGTGTGCGCCCTGCGTGTTGATTGCCGGCAGCGGCCAGTAAGGGCTGCTGCTGTTTGACCAGCCAGGTGACCAGTTCCTCCTTTGCTCCACGGCTAATGGTGGGGTGGCTACGCTGTAGGGCCGACTGTAGGGTTGGGGAGATGGCGCTGCCGGGTTCACGGCGCCGTAAATCCGGGTGCAGGCGGCGCTGCCATTCATCGCCATGGCATAGGGCGCACCCGCGCATGCGTGCTTCGCGTTCTGGCGGGGCGGCGGCGTTTTCTACCCATAGCCACAGAGCTATGGCTGCTGTGCCCACAGTACACGATAATGCGCAGAGTAACCACTTGAGCACGGGGCTGATTGGTACTCTGCGCATAGAGGATGCGTTGGCGTCAGCCGGGGTTATTCCACCGGTCCGCCTTCGAGGTCGAGCACGCGCTTAACTTTTGCGCCAAGCAGTTCGAGCTTGTCGTCAAGCAGTTCGTAGCCGCGGTCTATGTGGTAGAGGCGGTGGATTTCGGTAGTGCCTTCGGCTGCCAAGGCTGCGAGTACCAGTGCAGCGCTGGCGCGCAGGTCGCTGGCCATAACCGGAGCGCCGGAGAGCCCCTCTACACCGGTGATAATGGCTGTGCCGTTGTCCACTTTGATGTTGGCACCCATGCGCTTAAGCTCTGAGCAGTGCATGAATCGCTGGGGGAAGATGGTATCTTTCACCACGCTGATGCCGGGAGTAAGCGCAAAGAGGGCGGTCATTTGTGCCTGCATGTCGGTGGGGTACCCGGGATACGGGTTGGTGAGTATCTTGCCACTGCGGGGATTTTTGCCCGGCTTGACGAATACGGAGGTGCCGTCTTCATTGTATTCAACAACGTGACCGCACTCTACCAGTAGGTCGGATATTGACTTCATGTGCTCGCGGCATACTCGGTTGAGGGTGATGCCATCGCTTACCCCCATGGTGCCGGCTACCATGAATGTGCCGGCCTCAATGCGGTCGGGGATAACTGCGTGCTCGCAGCCGTGCAGTTTTTCTACACCGTGAATGGTGATGGTACGAGAGCCGGCGCCTTCGATACGTGCGCCCATCTTGTTGAGGAAATTGGCTAAATCGACTACCTCCGGCTCGCGTGCGGCGGATTCGATTACGGTTGTGCCGCGTGCCAGTACGGCTGCCATCATCAGGTTGTCCGTACCCAATACGGTAGGACCGCTGTCACCGCGCATATCGATGGTGGTGCCTACCAGGCCATTCGGGGCTTCTATCACCATGTTGCCGCCCTTTACTCGTACTCGGGCACCCAAGGCCTGAATTGCGCGCAGGTGCAAATCTACCGGGCGATCACCAATCACACAGCCGCCGGGCAGCGGCAGGGTGCAGCGGTGCATGCGTGCCATCATCGGGCCGAGAAGGCAGATGGAGGCGCGCATCTTTCTTACCTGTTCGTAAGAGGCGCTGGAGCTTATGCCATCCGGGGATTCGATGCGCACGGTGCCGCTGGAGCGCTCTACGGAGGCTCCCAACTGGCTCAAAATCTGAATCATGTAGTTCGTGTCAGAGACGTCCGGTACGCGCGAAATGCGCACGGGCTCATCCGTGAGCAGTGCTGCTGCCAATATAGGCAAAGATGCATTCTTGGAACCGCTGATGTTCACGGTGCCGCTGAGGCGGTAACCACCTTCGACGATGAGTTTATCCATGGCTGTGATGAGGTGTATGCTGACTGTATTCTACCACATCGGGTGCGATTTGCAAGCTTTAAGTGTTATATATCGCAAAGTATGCGTGGTGTACAAAAAAACTCCGAGAGGTACTCTCGGAGTTTTAGTAGGGCTACGACGTTTAGCACGCCTCATTATCAGGAAGTTACGTATTATGGGCGGATAAAGTGGGCGTATACAGCCTTAAAATCAATCACTTCCGTCTTTCCCGGATGCTTGTCTGTTCGATGCCTTTCCGGGGTTAGTTTTCATCCGAGATGGGGTGTAGACAAGCATCTTCCGAGTCATTGACTGCGGACATGGCTTCATCCATCCTTGCATCTGCCGAGAGGTTGAACCTCTCGCCCTTCGCGTTGAGGAAATCCTCCAGTGTGTCGAAGTATTCCTCTCCGTCGTCGTCCGAGTAGTAGTACAGTGTCTGGAGGTACACTTCATCAGGCCCACCCTTGGCAAAGTACTGGTTTCCCGGTTCGGTGGCAAAGAAGTTCAGAGATAGTCTGAATTTCCGAGCCAGCTCATTCATCAGTTCCTCACATGGCCCCCATGCGGTTTCCGTGCTCAGAACCACTGCTGACTTATCCTTCCATGTGGTCAGCACCAGGTTGTCAAAGGAACCTCGGCATCCAACAGCGTTCCAGGGTGTTGCGAGAACATCTTCTGCCACATAGCCGAGCCAATTTGATTGCGACTCGAAACTCCATGTCTCGAATGGGCCGGGACGTTTGGTTTCCTCTACTGTGTGCAGCGCATCGTATGCAGCTTTGGCATCTTCTGCGGAGCCAACGAGTGTGTATTCAGTGTAGCACCAGTTAGGCATGGTGAATCTCCTTTCTTGCGTGTTGTGTGGTCATGTTCGTGTGTTGTTGATAGTGTGGGTTGATTTCGATAAGGTGCTTGCGCCAATTCCGGAGGCGACAAGCGTTTCCGTTCGGAGTTTTGCGGAAGAGCCAGGGAATGCCGGTGTAATACCATACATCGGCATCATCGTACCTGGTGCTGAACTTTACGCTGTCACCGGCTTCCAGCTTCCGGAGACATCGCATGGTATGCCGGTGTCTTTCCTGTCTGGCATAGCATCGGTTTCGCCATTCCTGGTCGAACTTGCCGGCCACCGGCACATCGGAGAACCAGCTGGTCGGACAGTCATCTGCATACGGCCCAACGGAATTATCCATCATCTTCCGCAGCAGCATTCCATCTTCCCAGCGTACCAGACATACAGCTATCCAGCGAAGGACTGAGCCATCTTCCCTGGTGGTTTCCACCTTGGCGTACCAGGTATTTCCAATGAGCCGGTGCTTCAGGACACGAGTCGGGAGTGTATATCCATCTGCGTTGAAGTATTCCAGCAGCAGCTCGGCTTCTTCCCTTCTTGTTCCTGGTTTAGTGCAATAGTTACCATCCCAGCCCATTTTATGCTCCTTTCTTCTCAGAGTCGTAGGTTGAAATGAGAATCTCGACCAGTCCCCGGTCATCCTTCAGCAATTCAACCTTCTCGGTGGCATAAACAGTGTTCCTGGTACTAATATTCCCTTCCGCATCGATATCTGAGACCCGCAGCACGAGTTTCTGGACTGAATCACGGTAATCGGGCAGAAATTCCAGGGCATACATGGAAACTTCTTCCTCTTCCGGTGCCTCCTCGAATTGGAAGGAAAGATAGCGGAGTCTCCAGAGATTATCCAGATTGCAGCCTTCATCCACTTCAGGCCTTGCCAGCATAGGATATTCCCTGGCAAAGTCGCCGGTGATCCGTACGCTGACTTCCTTGGTGATATGTCCGACCAACTCGCCGGCCAGCTCGTCCCAGGTTGTTATCTCCTTCGGGTAGTCAATATCCGGGAACAGGTCTCTCAGATACGTTGTGATGTCGGCCTTCACCTCACACGAACGCTCACCGCAGTGGAAGATGTTCAGGTCTACTCCATACGCAGAGATTTCCAGTTCCGAGTCTCGCGGGTCGAACTCGATGTCATTCATCATCAGGTTCGGATTATCCTCAATCTCCCAGCGTACACAGACACTCAGGTAACGGAACGGCGCGTCCTGTTCCTTCTGCTTAGCCTGCAATTCACGCTGAATCATACGAATGGCAGCGTACTCTTTCCGGGTTATCTGGAAACTGAGTCCGATTTTGGAATCATAGTTGATGGCGCTGAGGTAGTCGTTCTCGTCCTCCGTGTAGAGGTCGATGAAATTCACGTTGATTGTTCTGCTGTCAGTTGTCATTGTAGTTATTAGGTGTGTTGTTCAGTTGGGGTGAATTGGTCGTATTCCCGCTTCACCAGCTTAATCAGAGGTTCCAGAAGCTGGTCTCGGCAGCTTATGGCCTCATTTATCCGAGCTTCCTCTTCTCGGGCAATTTGTTCCTGGGATTTATCTGCATACCGCTCCCAGATGCGGTGTACGGTCTCCTGGAGGAAGCAATGGCAGCCTATAATCAGAACAGACTCGTCATTGCGGAGAACGTGATAGCGGTCATCAACCATCTCACCGATAAGCCGGCGATTCTTCCAGAGTTTCAGGCATCTCTGCAATTCCTGGTAGTGGATGACTACTCCCTTGGTTGTGCGGAATGTACCATTTTTCTGCCACCATAAATCACAGGCTCGGTCGGTGTTATCAATGCTCCTGTTCTGATTGAACCAGAGCTTATGAGCAGCACTGGCTACATAGCTGTACACCCATCTCTGAAGCTGCTTAGAAGCGCCTGATGAGCGCCTTAGAGATATCTCCGGCAGTTTCTCCCACTCAGGGTATGGAATGCGTTCCTGGAGCGTCTCAGCGACTTTCTCTATAGCCTCCTGCACGTCTGAATTGGAGCGTAACAGGTTCCTCAGATTGTTGCGCAGAGTATTCTCCTCCCGGATGCGTCTCGTACGTTTTTCCTCTTCCTTCTTCCTGTTGACGGCCCGCTTCTGTGCTGCCAGAATCCTATCCGGGTCAGATACAGCAGCCGTCCTCTTATCCAACAGGGAAAGCAGAGACTTCGGTGTACCGCGAAGCTGAGCCAGCTGTCGCAAGCGAGTCAACCTCTCCAAGGTCTCGTTCCGTTTTCTGGAATAGGCATAGTCGCTGTCTGACTTGCCGATGATGGGGATTTCCTTCACCACATTGCGGATGAACTTCTTGAAGCAGTCTGCAAAGCGGTCGGAGGAATATGGTCGCCAGATATCATTCTGACCAAGCCAGTCGCATTCGATGCGGTTGACATTGTATGGAATAGCTCGGCGTACACTGCTTTGGTGGCCTGATGTCGTATTGGAAAACCAGGTGGAATCCAGCAGGACAAAGTAGCCTATATCCGGGCATACGGCGATGGGGGTGGAATAGGAGTAGGCCACAGTGAAGTCCTTACCACGGCGGATGGAGAAGCGTCCACCAGGAGTATGTCTTTCTCTCTGACCATCCTGCGCATAGAACAGGTCATGCGCTATTGTGTCACTACATTGGCACATGTCATTGGTTCAGGTAAAACAAAGCACCCCCACCGGCGCTCCATGGCCGGTGGGGGTGATTGTGTATGCTAAAGAACAGGGTAGTTTGAAATTACCTTCTTCTGCTTGTCTCGCCGATGACCTCTATCCCCTTACTGAACAAGGCGATAACCACGACACAGACAAGTTCCTTCACGAGTGGGTGCATTGTTCTGAATCGGGTTGAGTGAATACCTTGACAAGTGACTTGTACGCCTCAATACATACTGCCTTGGAGCCGTGGTAATATACCTTGGCTCGATTGCAGAGCTTCTCGTGTATCGTCACGGCGTACTCCTTACCATCGTTACACAGGGCAATGCAACGAGGATGTACTTCCGCGGTGACAATAAGCCGGCAGAGGTTGGGGAAATCCAGGTCTACCAGCTGTTTCCTGATTCGTTCCTCGCTCATGCTGCTACGTTCTCCTCGGTTAAATCCTTCAGTTCCACCAGACCGATATTGTCGGTTGCCGGTGTCCATATCCATTTCCTGTCGCAGGCCTGGTACAGGTAGACGTATTCGATATACCCACCTTCAGAGCGCATGAGCTTCTTGTACTCATCCAGTGTGTCGAAGTGTTTGGTGTCAACGCCATCCTCGTGACGATCTCGTCCGTAGGCTACGACAACACCTTCCTGGGGTGATTCGAAGGTATGTTCACCTTCCGCCGGCTTTACAGATTCAGCCAGCGAACTGATATCTCCCAGGGCAATCAATTCCCGAATCTTCTCCGGGTCTTGGTAATGATGGAGAAGGAGGGCTCCGTTATATGACGGGTAGCCGTCCCAGTGACAATAAATGACATCCAGACTTCCATCTTCGTTCCAGATGCCGATGTGCGATCTTGTACTCATCGTTTGGTCGTTGTTGGGGTTATATGTTGGAATGCTCACACATTCAATGCATGAGGAGAGGGCGAAATAACCCGCTCATGCATATATAGCCCCCGGAACGACCGTTTTTCACCGGCTCTAAGTTAATCTTCTTCTATATAAGCATTGAATTATGTGCAAGTTCGAAAATGGTTCACATTTTTCAAGCGGCCTGATAAAATATTGTAGCTAGTAATTGAGCTACTTTTTCGAATGCTGCTCCTTTAATGCTACAATCACACCGACAACTGCTATACCACATAAAACCAAGCACAAAATATCCATCGCGACATTATCACCCCCATTATTTCGCTTGTAGTAATTCCGAACAAAGTGTAAGAAGCCGCTAGCGCATAATAATGCTCCCGCGAGACCTCCACAACCGCAGCCCGCTTGCTCTTTTTTCTGCTCAATATCATTGCCGGCAGGAGATGTCGGAACATTTGGAGATGCTGAAACCGGAGGAGGGGGCGGCACAGGCTTTGAAAACACCGAGCCGATACTAACCCAATCACCGCCATTGACATCCTGCAACATAACA
This sequence comes from Akkermansia sp., assembly GCA_017555205.1. Taxonomy (GTDB): domain Bacteria; phylum Verrucomicrobiota; class Verrucomicrobiia; order Verrucomicrobiales; family Akkermansiaceae; genus Akkermansia. The sequence continues at coordinate 12,082 of JAFZGW010000007.1, forward strand.
GCATCATTGTAGATGCCTTGAGTATAGGCATTCTGAATCATTGCAACAGGGAATGGCCCCTGCACAGAATCATCGCCTGGAATATAGACGTAATATTGTTTCATCGCATAGGAAAAGGGTTAAATAGGACGCAGCGGAGCCGCTCCGTACGGATTATTCACGTTCTTTGATGGCATGCACCCCAGGACGATAATGAAGATGATGGCTAACAAATCCAACACCAGAAATTCCGTTGCTAAAATTGTAAACAGGCCTAAAAACTCTAAGATGCCGTTTATAACAGCAGCTGCCGTACCGTTGTAACCGGCATCCTGCAGCCTGCGATAACAGATAGCCATATTAGGCACAAAAAAAGCAAGAGATATCAGAATATCTACCACCAAGAATCCATCTTCACCAAAGCACAACGACAGAGCACCCAAAATAAATTGAGCTAAGACAAAGTACCAATATTCGGATTTACAGCTTCTTCCCTCAAAATGGGCATAGCGCTTCATGTTGCAAGTGAAAGCATTGATGACATTCCACCCGGAAGATGGCCTGACAGAGTGCGTGTAATTCGCTTGATCAACCCTAGGAGGCGGTGGTGGAACTGTGTGCTGCGGTTCCTTGCAGAATATTGCTTCCATCGGCACCCACTCAGGCGCACCTTCCCACCACAGCTTAGTGCCAGGGGGATACATACCATGCTCAAAGGCGCGTTTTACCATGGCCTCGGCATAGGGACCATGGGGAGATGCACTGGGCTCAGCCACATAGTACTGCTTCATATTTCCTGAATAATAGAAAAGAAAAACCTTGCTTTTGCATGCCGGGAGGTGCTGATGGAACAAAATCCCAGCACACAGCCGGCTCGAAAGAAATGATTACCTGATGTTAATTTTTTTCGGAAAAACATCCACACGACTATGATAAAACCAACAATCAGCACGAAAACAAAGAAATCCATCACAGAGTTATCGCCTACATCGTGTGTGCTGTAGTAGTCTCTTGCTGTTTCTGCACTTTTCCGAAATCCGGCTAATTGAGCATAGGCTGGTACATTGATCAGGAGATAAGCAAGAAATACTGTAATGGCTGTAATGAATGATTTTAGTTTGTTTTTCATATATAGCATGAATGGGTTATGGTGAAGTTAATATGGTTACTCCAGCGGAAGGACGGCTCAGGCCGGAGGTAGCGGAGAGGTGCCGTATTGGTTAGGCTCTTTTTTGCTGGGGAAACAAGATATGATTAAGAGAGGAATCACCCCGAACCAACTAAGAAGGAAAAGTAAGAGCCACCATGCTTTCATCCCTCTGTCATGCAATCGGCGAGCCTGAACGGCAAGATTAGGCAACAGAAAAGGAAATAATGCAATTAGGCTCACGATATTACAGATATCCTGATCTCCTGTTATCACTGCAGCTATCAGAGTCGGAACAAGCACTATTAGAACAGTAGCCAGTTTGAAGAACCAGTATTCCGAACGCGAAGCACGCCCGTTGAACTGGGCATAGCGCTTCATGCAACTGACAAAAGCAGTGATGGGATTCCAACTCTTAGCGTTGCCCCAGCCTTGAAAATGCCCCACAACCGATTTGTTGCAAGAATGCAAGGCGGAGCCCAATAAGTTCTCGATAGGAATCCAGGTGCCTGTATCAGGCCCCCAAATCATCGTGCCGGGAGGATAGGTTCCCTGGTAGTACCCGGTTATCACAGAGGTTCTGGTATATGGCCCTTGCGGCTGCATTCCGGGCTGAGCCACATAATAGACAGCTTCTTCTTTTGGAGGGGGTGGAGGAACCGGGTAAGGAGTTGTCATGTAGGGTGGAGGTGTTGCCATAGTTACTGCTGGAGCAGCTGGCATAGCTGACTGTGGAGTCGGCATAGAGGAATCCGTAGGCTCCGTCTGGAGGGAAATATCAGCAGACGCAGCTGACGGCTCAGGCTCCGGAACGGAGGACTCCGGAGCAGAAGGCATTGAAGAAGCTCGTCCCGACGTAGCAAAAACACTTTGAATAGGCATCCATTCTGCCGCACCATCGAACCAGATTAAAGTATCAGCAGGGAAAATTCCCTGTTCATGGCAGGTTCGAACCATATCTTCAGGATAAGGCCCCTCCTGGGTACGACCAGGCTTGCATATGTAGTACTGTTTCATGACTTCTCTGAGGATGTTATATACTATGCTTATTAGATTGCACCTGCTTCTTTAAGACGTTCGACAAGCCGATAATTCCCTGACATCTTCGCGTGATACATGGGGCTATGTCTATCACCATCCAGCTTGTTAACATTTATATCTGGATGCTTCAATAGACGTTCCAAACAGGAAAAATCCTTATTTTTAACCGCCCAATGAATAGGGGCATCTCCCATGTCATCAGTTGCATTGACATCAACATCTTTACATTTCAAAATCAAAAACGTTGCCCGGTCATCGCGAGTGAAGACTGCGTCCAACAAGGGCGTAGAATTCACTCCACCCCCCTTTTGGTTGACGTCAATACCATCAACCTTGAGCAGTCTTTGAATTAGATTATACCGTTTATTTCTTATCGCCATACGTAAAGGGTTCCCGAGATTTACGTCAATATTGGGAGCATCGAGCAATATTTCTACACATTCAACATGTCCTGCCCCCACAGCTGCGGACAGGGGCGTAGAAATTCTGCCTTTAGGATCCAACTCCGTGGTATTGACATGAGTTCCTGCGGCAAGTAGCAATCTGACCAGTTCTATGTTACCTCTTTGAGCAGCCTCACATAGACGTTTCTCGTAATCCACAATGGGAATTCCCATACGTTGAAGTTCTTCTCTTGCTTCCTCTGATTCGTGTGAGCTGCGAGCTTCCGATTGCTTTTTATTTTTTATTTGCCCCGTCGTTTTGCCGGTATGCTTCTTGGTGGTCTTATCTTTTCCTTGTGCTGTTAATTCCGCAAATGATGGGATCTCTGGAATTGATGGCAGCTCGCCTTCTACTGAATTACTGGCATGGAATACATAGCAGGCAATAAATCCAACAACCAGAGACACGCCACCTATGGCAAGGTTCCGATACATTTGAGCTTTCCTATTTGTGATGCTTTGGTACAAAACAGCTGCAACATTACCCGTTTTTAATTTTCTGCGACGAGGTTTCTTCTCTACAAGTTCAGCCTGGCTGCACTCCTTCCTTGACGTTTCATCGATGTGGGAGATAAATGTTTCATTATTTTGGAGAATTGCTATCAGTGGTATCCAGCTAGGGAATCCGTCAGCCCAAACATTAGTTTGATCAGAAATAACTCCTCGATTTCTCATTTCGATGAGTTGTTCTTTAGAGACTGGCCCTATCTGCTGATTATTGGAGTCGATGTAGAAATACTGTTTCATTGTGAGTTAGGGAGGTTTTGGGAAGATTTATGGGGTGAATCGCAGTCAATAGCCCCCATCGCAGTGCTAAGTAACTCCACGCGCACCTCTTTTCCTCTCGCAAGAAGATGTCGAACGGTTTCAAGAAGTTCGCTTACAGGAATCTGGAGAGAGATGACAGGCATGACCAGTTTTTGAACGTTGAGAATTTAGCACATTCTGCGGCCAAAAGCAAGCAGTATATACGCATGCGGGTTTGCGCAATACGCGCTATGCTAACTTTTGTGACTTGAATCGGTTTCATTCTGGTCATAAATGCGCGATTTTGGTACAATACGAGAGATGAATGAAGTAAACCAACGTCTGAGGTCTGCCGTTGAATTGGCAGGAATCCGTCGGCCTGAGCTTGCTTCATTGCTCGGGGTGAGTGTTACAACGGTGAATGGATGGTTCAGCTCAGGGAGAACGATTCCGAAGCTGAAGCAGAACGCCATTGAAGCAATCGTGAAACAAGCCCGCCGCCCGGAGCTTAAATTTGATGACATCGTGTCGTTTTCTGTCCGACTCACTCCGCTTGAATGGCAACAACTGTGTGATATTGCCGGGGCTGAATCTCTTTCCCCGCATGAAGCAGAAGCAAAGGTGCGTGAGTTGTTGCAAAAAGCCTGGGGCAAGCTCAGTGCTCGCCACTAAATCCTCCGATTTTAGCCCCCATAGATAAAATTCTTTTCTACTGTCATTCCGTCATTGCGTCACTGAGACCATGCCTGGATAGAGGAACCCGCCAGTCTGCTTAGGTCAGAATGGCGGGTTTTCCAGTTACTTATCAGGCACAGAGGGGCAGTTCATCCTGCTGCTCGGGCTCATGACGGGGAGGAACGGGATTAAAGTCATGAGGGAGGCCGGCTTGTTCCAGGAGTATCGGATCTGGCTGAGCTATGCAGCAATGAGTGGTATTCATGGTCAGCGGATTCAGCCAGGCTTCATTCCGAAGGAGAGTGAAGTGGCGATAACCATTGACTAGCTTACCTTCAATCAGATGAGGCCAGCGTCTGATGCACTCTGACAGGAGAAGTCCCATCTTGATGGAAGATGTACAGTCGGGACGACCTTCAAGCCCTTCCATGATGGATCGGAGGTCTTCCTGAGTGAGAGCCTTATTCCTGACCCTCTCCTGGGTGTATGGGCTCACGTAGCACTTACGGAGACGAGCCATGAGGATACCGGCCTCATCCAATTCAGAAAGAGCCTGGAGAACAGGGGGCGACATGTAGCCATAATCCGCGACGGTGTGGCGATTCGTGTCTCTGGTAGCCCATTCCGGTAGTACATAGTCATTCAGCAGCCAATACGCGAACGCCGGGATAGCATCCTGTAGATTCTTCTCCATAGTCTCGAAATCACCACCCCAATCCTCTAATAAACCGGAGGGCGCACAGTTATGCAGGAAAAGGTACTTGTCTGTGTTCTCCTCGTAGGCAGGAAGTGCACGTAGGGCGTAATCCTGGAGGTTCACGATAAAGATACGCTCGCAGGGATAATCCATGTTCATGACGGCCTTGTTCTTGCACTCAATCGTCAGGCGGGAGGAATACCCTGCCTGTTTGAGGATTGTGGCAGCCTGTTTACGCTCCCTGATACTCTGGAGGGCTACACCATCGTCTGCTACCCAGATATTGGAGTTGAGCGCCCAGTCATTGAATCGACTTGCCCCACTCAGCCAAGATGATGGCATGTTAGTGTATTCACCCAGAAGGCCGGCGATGATGATATCCAGCAGAACGTGAGTTTTGCCGGTGCCAGGCTCGCCAATGATAGCCAGGGTCTGAGATGCTACTTTCTGGTACGGAGCTCTCATTCCTCGGGCTTCTGCGGCAAAGTTCAGCTGGCGAGTATATGCGCCTTTGAGCCAACCGATAAAGAGGGGAGCTTCATTACCGAACATACGACAGATTTGCCTCAGAATAGGCGCAGGATTGCCCTTTACTGGCTCCAGAGGCTTACTTTCGTTGCGAACGAACCAAGGAGTACCGTCAATCATCTGGTAGCCGGCAGGACGCAAGGGAAGCGTATCTTTTTCATACGCCGGCTTGATTACACGGGTCTTTTTATGTGACTGTAACATGGAAATGAGAGTCTGAGCCTCCTTCTTAGTGCATTCTTGTGCTACGAGCGCTGAAATCAACTCATTTCGGTTATATTCCCGCCAGATGGGATTTTCACTGGCAGGTTCGTCTTCTTCGTCCCATAAATCGAGATTTACCTGGAAATGTGCCCCTTCAATCAGGACAATATGCTCCTGAAGCACGGTAAGTTCCTCGTTAAGGGTGGAATCGGACGTTTTAACTTCTTCTTTCTTGCGATTAGCGAACATAATTATATTTTGTTTGTGATTTTTCTGTTTTTTCGATTAAATTGCGGAATTAAGCAGATTGTTCATAAATTCGGATGCTCCAAGGCCGTTATACATGGCTCGGGCATCTTTATACGGGTTAATAGTGGGTGTCCAGAGTCGAACATGGTCACTATACTGGTGAAGCAGGGATAAGTTCTCTTCTGTATGGCCAGCACCGGCATTGTCGTTATCCTGGCAGTAGATGATATCTTTTCCCTGGAGAGCGGAGAGATCCTCCTGTTTCAGAATGTGAGAGGCTGAGTCTCGACCGATTGCTGTCAGAGAGGTTATTCCACATTCCTGGGCGGCTGCACATACCGCCAGAACATCGGACTGACCTTCTACGATGGCAACTGTGGTAATATCCTCTGTGATACTGTCATGACCGAAGCATAAAGCTCCACTGGTGCCAGCCTGACGGAAAGCTCTGTCCTGTCCTCTGGAAGGAACGAATCTGAAGGCATTTGTGCTGTAGTCCAACATGCTTAGATAGGAGTCATATCCTACACCGGCAGTGTGACGCACCTTGAGAGCAACCGGTTCCCCATAGAGAAGGTTGAATGTCACGAGATCACCAGCATTCGGGTCTGTTCCATCATTGTCGTGGAAGGACTTGCCGATATCGTTACGATTCAGAGCCTCGAAGGGTAATCCCAGGCTATCTGCTACACGCTGCTGCCATTCAGGACACTGCTGACGGTAGAGAATTGCCTGTTCGTAGGTCTTACGGAGTCTGTCATCTACTACCAGGGAAGGAGCAGGTAAATCATACGTGCGCCTGTGGTGAGAAAGTAACTCGCGGTCGTTTACCGGATCGTCTTCGGGAGTGTACAGCTTGACGAGGTAATCAAGGGCTTCGAGGAACTTCTTCTCCGGATGGACTGCTAATACCAGGTCAATGGGAGAGTAGCACATGTCACACGCGAAGCACTTGAGCCTGGGGTGACGTATCTCCGTGTTGGTCAGGAACAACTCCATACCAGTTCCCCTTGAGCCGGTGCCGCTGGAGCAATTAGGACAGCAATACCCGCGCATGCGTGCATTGCGGATTCCCAGAGCTGTCATCAGTCGGGTGGGATTGTCATAGAATCGCTCCTCTGCAAAGACCTTCTTCTTCTGGATAATATCTGAACTTTTCTTTCTCGGTTTAATCTTCATAAAACTTATATTGCCGCATAGTGCAATACTACAATGGTCGGTGATAAGTTTCCGCTTGTAAAGAGGTGAAAATAAAATTTCTTAAAAAAATGCCCCACTATGACACTTGCGCATAAAAAAGGCCAGTTTGGAATGCCTGGATGCGATAAAAATCCGATTTTATGGAGGTCGGATTTATTTTAAGTGAGGTAGGAGGAGATTTTATGAAGGGCAAATTTATTTTAAGTGGGGGTGGTGGAGGATTTAAGTCGCATACTCCCCTCTTATTTATTCCTCACGCTGCCATAAAATCGGATATAATCACCACCTCCTCCGCTTAAGAGCGACGATAAAATTACGGAAGAGTAACAGCTAGTGACTTTCAGGTGGAGGTGGTGGAGGTTAAAAGCCCTCATTCCCCTTATATCTTCTCAATTTTCTCTCTCCCCAATAGAAAAAAACTCCACCACCTCCACCTAAAAGGAATAAGAGAGAAGGTAGAGTAGCAGCCAGTGACTAACCAGGTGGAGAAGGTGGAGGTTACACGCTCGCATTTCCCCTATATCTTCTCAATTTTCTCTCTCTCCATTAGAAAAAACCTCCACCACCTCCACCTAAAAGGAATTAGAGAGGAGGGAGAGGGGCTTTTATACCAGTGACAGAATGACGGGGTGACAGTAGATAAGAATTTTTCTTCCACCTGGCAGCGGGAATTTTATACACATGACCGGTCAGGAGGAGTTTTTCGGACACCGGCAGGGTGGGTTGAAGAAGAAAAATCGCAAAAAAGTGACATTTTTTAAAAAGGGACTTGACAAGATAAAATCGCTCGTGTAATAATGCGCCCCGCACAGTGCCAAGCTGCGTTATTTCCCTTCGCTCTTGGTGCCTCTGGGAAGGATTCCCAGTGACACGTGTGACGCGAGTCTGAACCGAAGGACGAGCGATCGAGTGTAATAAAACGGAGCATCCAGATCCGTAAGAAAACCTGGCAACCAAGCAACAGTTCCCTGCGAGGTGGGAGTCCGCAGGATGGGTCAAACCGGGCACCGAAGTGTCCGAGACATCTCAGTTTGCCGAGATGCAGTTTTGAACCAAAGGCAATGCTCGCCGCAGAGCAAAGTGTGTCTAACTCATTCTGACCACTGATGAGCCCCTCTCGAATGCACCATTCGAGTGCCCTCATTTGCCAGATGTCGCCTCACCCTATCCGGGAATGTGTCGATACTGTGTGTTGCTCTGCTCCAGATGTGTTATATTACACTCCAAAATCAATGAAAAATATCTCAATCGACGAAAAAGCTCCCAACAAAGAGAGCATCCCGACAACAGAAGTAATCCAATCCACTCAGGGATGGGACAAGAAAGAAATCCCCTCCCACGAGGCCAGCTTCAATAAGCCGGCACGTCTGGTTAGCCTCTGTCTGAAGTACAGAGGACTGACTAACCTGGACAACCTGAAGAAGGCCGTCACCCAGAGACTGTACGGGGCTAAGCCTACGCTGTGCAGCCAGCAGGAAGATGGGGTCTTCACCCTGTTCTTCGAGCTGTATCGCCCTCTCGCCCTGCCTCAGTCTCAGGAAGGAGCAGAGATGGTGCTCGAATCCTGGAAGAATGTCCACGGATTAAGCCGAATCGCCGGCGCTGAACTTGACGAGGCGCACTTCCTCAATCAGCTTGTCTGCCCCACTCCGGTAGGTGAGGTGATGGATGAGCAGGAGGTTACTCTCCGACTGACGGATGACCGCATGTTTGTCGAGCGTCTGGCTGCAAAGCTGGCCAAGGGCACCATCCTCTTCGACTCCAAGATTCTGATGAATCACATGGAGGCCGAAGGCTGGATGTGGGAGTCTCCCGCAGAGTTCCAGCCTGGCTGTATCGGCTGGCTGACTACTCCCCGCTTTGGTCGATCCCGCGCTATTGTGACGGAGGACGCATTCGTAGCCCTCGGCAGCTATCTCTCCCGTTATGAGTTCAAGGCCATCGTTGGCGAGAAAAACTGGGCCGAAGTGGAGGTTTCCCAGAAGGAGGTGGCTCTTCATAACAGCTTCTACTACCAAGAGATGGATAAGGAGCGCTATGCTCTGATTGCTGAGGGCAAGGTACGCAAGTGCACCTACCTGGAGTACTTGGCTTGTCTGGATTCCTTCTACCATCTTGGTGGCTTCCTCGGGAAGTCCATGCTCAGAGACGTGATGGTCTCTAAGAAGGTGGACGGCGTACGCAACTACATGTACGTCCCGAGCCGGCTTATCCATGTCGATGGTAAGACCTACCTCAACACCAGCGATGTCCAGCTGCTCCGCCCTGATGAGAGCGCTGTCTCCGACCGTTACGGGAAAAGCTGCCCGGCGATTTCCTCGCTGCTCAACTCCCTCTTCGGTGCCAAATCCGATGAGCTGGAGGTATTCCTGACCTGGCTGGCTCTTGCCTACCAGGGTGCGTACTATGGTCGTCCCCGGCGAGGCCATGCTATGTACATCGTGGGAGCTCCCGGCACGGGTAAGACCTTGTTGCGTGAGCTTCTGGGACTACTGTTCGGTCGCTCTCGCTCCGGGCAGGAGTTCTTCTGCGAGAACTCCCAGTTCAACGCCTATGCGCTGGACGATAACCCTCTTGTCTACCTCGATGATGCTTCCGTGGACTGGAAGCGTTGCAATCAGATGCACAATCGCATCAAGGAACTCGTAGCCACCGGCGAGGCATTCCTCAATGGTAAGTACGAGGCGCACCGCCACGTGGAGTGGTTTGGGCGCATTCTGGTGACATGCAATCCTGATGGTGAGGGACGCAAGCTCATCCCCGAAATTGGGGATGACAATCGGGATAAGTTCATTATCCTGAAGACCTCCAGCAGACAGTTGGAGGATCAGAAACTTGGAGCCAATGCGCGGCGAGAACTGCCGGCGTTCGCTCACTTCCTGAAGCACTATCGCTCGGGATTGATGAAACCTGCGCTGCGCTTCGGAATGGAGGCTTATGTCTCCAAGTCCGTGCGTGAGGCCACCCTTTTCCGTGATGGAGAAGGGATGCTCCTGGAATGCATTGCACGCATTCTTGGCTCAGAAGGCAATGCCTCTCAGCCGCAGGACTATACTGTAACTGAGTTGTACGAGAAGCTCTCGAAGGAGCCGTCCGTGTCCGGACAGCTCACCGGGCTGTGCAATGCCAAGAATCTTGGCAGCAAGCTCAACAAGATCCGCGAAGCCGTCGAGAACGGTGTCGTGAGCTTCCCCTATGTAATTACGGCTCGCCGCACCAGCACCCGCCGTAGCTGGGTGTTTGCACCGAGCCAGGAAGAGTACTCTGTCGAGGAGAATGGTAATACTGTAGCGTAATAATAACTGCATTCGAACAATTAAAAAAGAAAGGATAAAAAATGAGCAAGTTTGAAGTAAATAATTCCAACGCCAACGCCGAAACCATCGCCAACGCCACCTTCTCCGACGTAGGCAACCAGGAGACTTCTACCAGGGAATTCAGCTGCATCACAGACTATTATCCCTGGAGCCTGTTCCTGGATCCGAACTACGTTCGCAGTGTGTGTGCCTCTGAAACCTCTGAGGAAGTTACTCCGTCCGAGGCTTTTCCCGAGGAAGCTCCCGCTGTGACGGAACCGGCAGAGGAAGAGACTACTCCCACCGAGGAAGTGCAGCCTGACCTCGCCACTGCAGAACAGGTAGAAGAGGAAGAGGCTCCGAAGAAGAAGAGCAAGAAGAAGGAGCCCAAGACAGAGCTCCCTCCCTACGAAATCTTCACTCAGGAGAAGATGAAGGCGGCCCTGCGCCCCTTCTATGAAATGGGAAGCGAGAAGCCTGGCGACTCGTTCCTGAATGGAGCGGTGGCCTTCTACGCCCCCGCCAGCATCATGACGCTCGATGAGCTCAAGGCTCAGATTGGCTGCCCTGACAAGGCTTCCAAGAAGATCGAAGGCTGGCACGCCATGCACTACTGTCTGGCATGCCTTACTGGCGAGGAGCTAATGCAGTACGTGCAGAAAGCCAAGGACACCTACTCCGATAGTGATTGGGAGGCGCTCAATAAGCCGGCGCGAGGCTCGGTCGGGCTCCTGCATGCTCTGGCCATGAATGTAGACCACGAGTCTGCTCTCAAGGCCTTCAACGAGCTGAAGGCCACGGGGTGCATGACCTGGAGCAACACCGGCGGTCTCCTGGGGCTACTGCCGACCCACGTGGCCGTTATCAACGGTGCGAACAAGCTGGCAGAAGCCATGACTCCCATCTGCTCCGGAGCAGATGACACGGAGCTTCTCACCTGCTTCCCGGTATCTTCCCAGATACTGAAGCAAATCCTGACCGATGGTTCGGATATCACCATCAGGATGTTGCAGCTCCGCTCCACCAAGGAAGCCCAGGAGTGCAGCCGCGACCTGCGACGTAAGGGGCTCAACGGCATGTGGGATTCGGAAATCCGTGAGGGCAAGCATTTGCAGAACGCCCTTACCAAGATGACCTTCCGCACCGACACCGTGCTCAAGGAGGCCACCAAGGAAAGCCGTCTCAGCTCTCAGTGGCTGAATGGACTTCTCTCGACCATGAAGCCGGTCGCGTTCACTTGGACAAGCCTTCACTGTGAGGTGATGGATCCGACGTGCAAGCGTGAGCACCTGGAAGCCAATGCTGAGCGCAATCGGACGCTGCTGGGGTGCAAGGATGCCCATGGCCGAAGCCCGCTCTTCTACGCACTTGCCTGTGGTTCAGAAGATGCCATCCGCTGGTGTCTCGACAATGCCATGGCGGATAAAGTTCAGGAGATCGATGCCCATCAGCGCTCCCTTCTGGCTGCTCTGGCTATGAATCCGAAGTGCGAGCAGATGCTCAGCCTGGTGGAACGAATTATCTCCGAGGAGAGCATCCGTGAGGATATCTTCGGGATTTCCCCCGTGGTCTACGCAATGCTCTGTGAAAAAAACGAGCTGGCAAAGCGAATCTATGAGCTGACCAATGAACTGTACCTGGTGAGTGCCTCTCGCCAGAAGGCTATGGGCAAGCTGTTCAAGAGAGCCGCAGCATCTCTGAAAAACAAGGAGATGCAGGAGTACCTGACCAAGAACGAGGCTACGTCTTACCGACAGGAGTGGGCCGACTACGGCTGCTTCTATTGATGTATTGGAAATCCCGGCGGTTCCTTCACAGGTTCCGCCGGGAATTACTCCTCCCTAATTCACAATTAACCCGAATATTGACTAGAACGACACGCATAGATAACTAGAAAGAACAACTAAGAAGGTAATTTCAACGGCATAAGCAAATCCCGGCGGTTCCCTCTCAGGAGCCGTCGGGATTCATGTTTTACGTTTTACCTTTCATGTAAATAAGCTCGCAAGTTATTAAGGAGTAGGGTATTACAGCTTAATTTTACTGTAAATTGAGTGCAAGCCATTTACATTTTTTGTAAATTCGATAGGTCAACAAGTGCCAATCACTTATAAAAATTGGCATAAATCTGAGGGCAATTTACAAAAAATGTAAATTTGCAAAACGTAGTAGTTAAAAAAAGGCCGGCAGGTGGATATCATTCCTACCGGTCTTTTCATGTTTTCTTACCTGGTTAATTCCGGTTATATCCCTTCGAAATCCATCGGAGCCATTTCTGTTTTTTCTCCGGGGGTAAATCCGAGATGTACATGCAGGTAATCAGGAGGCCGATTAGTAGTAGTATGCTCATGGTGGTATCTGGTGTGAAATTAAACGAGCGCTACCGATAAAACCGATAGCGCCCGCGTATTGCCTGGTTAGACTTAATTAGCAGCAAGAAAAGAAGTCTTCGAAGTCTTTCAGGTGATAGCTCTTGTTTCCAACTCGTCCTTTACGATCTGTAGGATGAATCACCCGGATTTTTCCCTCTTTGACAGGTATATCCAGGATTCGAGAGAGTTTATCCCGGCTCATACTGTATAACTGGCACATCTGAGCTAAAGTTGCGTAAATCGGAGCTTTACCGGGAAGTTCACTGGATTGAGCTGAATCTTCACGTATGTGTGAGACGTTCTGTTGTATATCTGCCAGCTGAGAGGAAATAAGCTGGAGGAATTCGGAAATATCAGTCTTCATCTGGTTTATATCAGGCTGCATTTTCTTCCATCAGGGCTTTCTCTACGTCTGCAATCCTGTAACGGCGATGTCCTTTGTTTCCGGTGTAGTCCGTAGCCTGAATCACCTGAACATCATGCTTTCTGAGCACTTCCTGCATCATGCGTTCCATAGTGCGTCTACATACTCCGAATATCTGAGCAAGCTGAGCCATACTTGCCCATTCTGTTTTAACTCCACAAGTCTGGGTAACGGCTAATGTTTTCATTCGCTCGCTCACCTGGTCTACAATCATCTGGGTTATTGTAGCAAGGTGTGCCGGTGTAGCAATGGGAGATACATCTACCATCTTAAGAGTCTCAATACATTCCTTGTTAGTCTTTGATGAGTTCATCATAATGCAATAAAATCTGTTTTACTGCCTAAATTTTAAGTTACGCTGAACTATCTGTCAAATCGCAGAGCAAACTTTTTCATAAAAAAGTTCCTGCCCGAGATAAACCCGGACAGGAACTTGAATTCGAGAGCTTATCAGGCTTCCCTAGCAGAAGCGTAACTCTCTGATGACCCGTAATCAACAAAGAGAATATTGCCGAACTTCTGCATAGCAGCCTGTTTCTTTCGGATGTTGGTGCGATAGTAAGCGCGATCCTGCTGGATATTCTCATGACCAACCAGGGCACAAGTCATATCTTCACCCACACCGGCATCTCGCAACGTGGTAACAGCATAGTTACGCAAGCCGTGGAAGCTCTTAGTGCTGACATTTCTCTGCCTATTAGTCGTTTTCACCTTCTGGTTGTTGGCAATGCCTAGGCCTTTCAGGAGCGTAATGAATTCCGTTGAGAGATAGCCTTTGCTGCGGAGATATTTCTGGGCCATGGACGGAAGAACATAGATCTCCGAGCCTTCCTGAACCTCTTGGATTTCACGAAGTCGGGCAGCAAGCTGAGGTAACATTGGAACCTCAACCCCATATCCCGTCTTCTGGGTATCGAAGCTAATCACGCCCTTCTCAAAGTCGATATGTTCCCACTTGAGACAAGCACAGTCACCAATACGCTGACCAGCTGTTCCCAGACAGATAAGCACCATATCTCGCCAATCCTGGGGGAGCTCCGTGAGCATTCTGCGAACTTCGTCATGCGTGAAGAGCTCTCTTTTTACTGTGCGCTCCTTGGGAAGTTTGATTCCAACCAAGGGAGAACGCATAATGAGTCCTTCCTGAATAGCAGCATTGAACGCGCATGCGATACTGGTCTTGTAACGGTTAACTGTACCTGCACTCACAAGAGTAGACTGATAGTCGAAAAACTTCTGGCACATCTCGCGTGTGATTCGGTCAAGCCTCTTGAGAGAATCTGCTCCAAGGAAATCCAGGAACAACTTGAAGGCTCTCTTAACATTGGATCGGTTCTGTTCTCCTCCAGAAATCTCAAATGAGTCGAGATAGTCCCTCAATGCCGGCATCTTAGCTCCTCCGGTTGCATCAGCTGCTGCTCGAATAGCATCTATCTGCTTATCCGGAAGGACATCTCCGCGAGCAACAGATTCCATTCGCTCAGCCTGTGTTTGAGCCATCTTCTTCAGCTGGGTTGCTGTGTGCCCTAGTTCCTTAACACTCACGCCTGTACTCTTTCTGATTTTCTTGCCGTTCACATAATAAACCGCGTACCAGCACTTGCGTCCATTTCTCTTTTCTACACTAGCCATATTGATTATTTTATTGCTTGAAAATTAAAGTCGTAGCTATTGCTACAGCTAAAATTCTAGAAGAAAGCGATAAAATTGCAAGGCCTGCAAGTCACTTTGTGTGCCATAGTACGTAATTTCTGCACATGTCTTCCCTTTCCCAATTTCAGTCCTAAACTCTGCCTCTGAACTACGCTGGGAAACGTGCGCTTCCTGTCGCTAAAAAACAGGGCGTATATGAGGGCCCTAAAGTGGGCGTATATCGGGCGGATAATAGGGGCGTATCTCAAATGTCGCACGATGTCCCTATTTGTCACATAAAACGCTGAAAACAAAAGAGCGGCAGTCTTAAAACTGCCGCTCTTTTCAGCTGTGTTGTTAATAGGGCTACAGGGACTCGAACCCCGAATAGCGGTGCCAGAAACCGATGTGTTGCCAATTACACCATAGCCCTGTGCTACTTGGAACGCCGAGATTCTACACGTTTTGATGGCGCTTGTCAAGCTGAAATCGTAATTTTTTTTAATTTTTTTACAAAAAAGAACCGACCGCGATTGGCGGTCGGTTCATAAAATCTTGGTTATTAATGAAATTAGGCAGGCTGATTGTCAACCTTAACCAGACGGATGGGGGTGCGGGAGATGAGCTCGCCGTCGAGGGTAACGTCTACGGAGTATACGCCGTCCTTCTCGAACTTCAGACCCTGGAAGTTCATGATGAGGTTGCGGGTGAAGAAAGATACGCCTTCGGGCAGAGCAACCTTGAGGTCGCCAACGATGGGCATGCGCTCCTTGTCGAGGGGCTCGCCGTCTTCGTCTGCGATGGAGATACCAAGCTTGTGGTCGCCGCAATCCTCGCTCTCGAAGCACAGGCGAAGAGCCAGAGCGCAAGCGGGGTGGATGACGGGGAACTGGCGGGCGAAGAGAGTATCGAAGGCGCCCTGGATGCAGAGCTTGCCCTGATAATCGGCGGCGTAGTCGCAAAGGACTGCAGTCTGAATATTCATGTTTTTGTTATTTGTTGATGGTGAGATTTTTATATCACTTGGCTACTGTGAGCTAAATTGTGAACAGTACGAGTTATATCAGAAATGAGCGTGAATGCAAGCAGAAAGTGTGCAACCAGTGTCATGCTGTCAGAGAATTATTTGAGAACCCTGCCGATATCGCGATTTGCTGCTGCTGTAATCGGGATGGCTGACATAAGGATACAGCCCAGCAGAGTATAGCAAATGAGGTGAATTTCGGGTAGGATTTCCTGCACGGTCAGGGTGTAGTTACCCAGTTTAAGGATTTCTGAGACAATGAGTTCCTGAAAGTAGAAGAATGCAGCCAGGGCCGCTGCAAATGAGGCGGCGACTATAATGATATTTTCGCCGATAAACGCACCGACCAGCAGAATGGGGCGAATGCCGAAACTTTTCATCAGTGTGTATATATATTCGTTTTGGCGATATTCCATGCCGGCCAAGGCTGTCAGCAAGATACCCACAATCGTGCAGATGCCCACACAGAAGGCGATTCGGCATTGGGTTTGCTTGCTGAGCAGGAGGTCCATTTCGCTCAGCAGGCGCGAGGCTGATATGACGCTGCCGTGTCGCCGGTCGAGCTTCATGAATTGGTGCAGGAAGTTTTCTGCTCGACTGATGTCCTTCGAACTGTTGATTTCGCGCACGCGGATGATGATTTGCTGCGTAGCGGAATGGAGGTTGGTGTTTGGTGGGAGTTGGTCCGGTTGGAGTATGAGCCCGGCATTGCCCATCATGCGCATGAGGGGGTGTTCCTGCGGGAGGTGGCGTACGCAGACTTCATGGCGAGTACGACCGAGCCGCACGCTGTTGGGGCCTTTGGGGATTCCGCTGCTTTCTGTTGCCAGTATGGTGGGTTGACCATTAACGGATAATAGCGGCAGGAATTGCCCGCTACGGCAAAAGTCGTAGGTGTAAACATTGACTCGCTTGCTCTCTTCGGTTGCGGTGCTGTTGATGAGCGTGAGCGCATAGGAGTCTGCCCCAAGTAACTCGCTGATTTCTTTGTCTGACGGCAGGGCTGAGGGGACGTCGTCCGGCGGGGAGATTGTGGCGTAAATCAAATCGCCGCCCTGTCGCACAATTTTATCTTTCACCACTTTGGTGGATATAACATAACTGCCCAGGGCACATAGTGCGCTGAGACTAAGGAAGAACACAACCAGCACGCGCGCCAGTGGGCTGGAGATGCGCGTGAACCAGCGGTTAACCGTATCTTTAGCAAGATACAGGAGTGTCAAAATCAATGATTTCATCTGCTAACTCCAGCAGTCGGCTATCGTGTGTACTGATGATGCAGATGCGTTTTGCTGCATCTTTCAGCACGAGATTTTTGATAATGTTGGTGTTGCTGTCGTCGAGGCCGGAAGTCGGTTCGTCGAGCAATACGGTGGGTGCGTCTTTCATGAGCGTGCGTGCCAGCGCAGCTCGTTGTGCCTGACCGCCGGAGAGCTTATCTGCACGGCGATTTCGCAGTTCGGTGAGCCCTAGGTCGCGTAAGAGTTCCTCGGCCCGGGGTTTCCACAATTTCCCCGGCAGTACGGCCATTTCGGCAGCCAAGCGTAAGTTACGCTCTACGCTCATGAGGGGGAGCAGGTTAATGCCTTGGAACATGTAGGCTACATCTTGCCTGTGGTAGCGCCTGCTTGTTACTTTGCGACCGGTTGGGGTGATGATTTTGCCCTTGTTGACTTCCAAGTACCCGGCGAGCAGTTTAAGCAGGGTTGTTTTCCCTGAGCCTGAGTAGCCTTTGAGTACGGTGATGCCGGTGTGGAAGGTGTGCGAGAAGTTTTTGATGACGGGCTCTTTGCGGGAGTAGCCGTAGCTTATGTTTTCGCAGACAAGTTCCATGGTGCGCGGAGTGAGGGGGATTTATTTTTTGGGGACGAGTACCAGCGTGCGTTGTCCAATGAGCAGGATAGCGTGGTCAGGGTGAGTGTGGGATACGAGTTCCTCCCAGTTTTCGCTGTTGGCTGCTGCCGGGTGTGCTATGAGTTCGGCCTTGCTTACATGCAGGGTTTCGGTGCCGGTTTCGTATATCAATACAGCATTGGTATTGCTGCCGAGCATGTTGTAGGCTGTAGCGTGCATTTCTTCCGGAATTCGGAAGAAGTAGACGAGCATGTCGCCGCCATTGCCGGCACGCTCAACCCGGCGGTGGGAATAGGTGCCCTGCAGTTTGCGCCCGCCGGGTAATCGCACCGTGGCGCTGAAGCGTTTTTCATCGAGCAGAGAAAGGTCACTTTCGCCCATTTCGAGGGTGATGTAGTATGCGGAGTCGTCGCAGACGGTTGCAAACGTGCGAATGGTTTCCGTATATTCGAGGGGCTGTGAGAGGTCATCCGGCAAGGTGACGTTGTACTGCAGTCGCCCGTCAAACGGCATGCGCAGGGTGAGCGGGTCGTGCTTGTAAGCAAATTCTTCGCGCTTGCGGCGCTCCATGGTTGCTAATTCGCGCTCCAGCAGGGAAATGCGGTCGTCGATGTCACGCAGGCTGCTGGGGGTGGGGATTTCGTCTCCCTTAAAATCGGTATTGAAGCGGCGCTCTTGCGGATTGAGAGAGAGGTAGAATTGCACTTTGGCGCGTTGGGCGCGCAGTTTCTGAACTTCGTCTTTTTTATTCAGTCGCTCGCGCGCCAGCATCAGCTCCATGTCTTCATGCTCGGTTTGCGTACGCTTTTTGTTAAGAATAGCAACGACTGTGCCGGCTTTTAAACGGTTGCTGCTGTCCACCAAATCAGTCACGGTGCCACGCTCGGTTAGGTTGAGCATGGCGATACGCTCCGGGACTATTTTGGCGCTGAATTTTCCCACTGTCACGGGCTCTGCCAATAGCGGCAGAGTTGTGCTCAGAACTACTGACAGGGCTGCGTAACGGCGGTACATGGTGTGAGTGAGGGGGAGGGGCGCTTACATGGGGAAACCGAGCCCGCCGGTGACTTTGCGCATTTCGGCGTCGGCCATTTTGCGGGCACCTTCAATAGCTCCCTGTACGGCTTTGAGTACGAGTGAAGTGAGGAACTCAGCGTCATCGGGGTCGACTACTGCGGGGTCGATTGTGAGGGCGGTAAGCATGCCGGTGCCGTCAGCCGTGGCTTTGATTTTGCCGCCTGCGGCTTCTGCTGTGTAGGTTTGCTCTGCCAGGCGAGCCTGTGCGTTGGCCATGTTGGCCTGCATGGCCTGGGCCTGTTTCATGAGTTTCTGTAGGTTCATATATGGGGGATTATTGTTTGATAAGAGTTGCGTGGAATACTTCGAGAGCCTGTTCAATGAGCGGGTCGTTGTAGAATTCCTCGTCTGTGGGTTTCAGGCTGGCCGGTGCTGTGTTTTCTGCTGCCGGTGCCGGGGTGGGTGCTTTTGCCGGTTTCGGGGCAGGTTTCGGTGCCGGTGCCAGTTCTTCAAAGTTGGGCGGCGGCAGTATTTCTACGGCTGTGGGCGGGGGAACGCTGGCGTCATTTGCTATGCGCAGGCGTAGGCCATGTCCGCAGCGCTCTTGGGCTGCGTTGCTGATGAGTTCGGTGAGCGTGTCGCTCAGCAAAGCATCGCGGGTGTCCATGTCATCCGGGTGTATGGCAATCGTGGCCAAGCCGTCGTCATCGCTGATGAAGATGGTATGACCTATACCGGCACCGGCTATGGGTGACTGCTCGCGCACATTGTTCAGTATTTGCTCCCAGTCTTCCGGGGTGAGCGGGCGCTCTGTCGGTGCCTCTGCGTCTGCGGTCGGCATATCACCGAAGAGCGGTGGTGCGTCATCTATGGGCTCAAGTCCCGGGGGCATGGTAACCACATGCTGTGCGGGCTGTGGGGCAGGTGGCTGTGGCTGAACGATAGGTTCAGGCGCCGGAGCCGGAGGTGCCGCGGGGGCTGTGGGGGCTGGTGCGTTTGCTGTGCTGTTGCCGGGTATAGAGACGGCCGGCAGCGGAACTGTGGCGATGGGGGTCTCGGGCAGTGGTGCTCCGTTGAGGGCGCGTATGATGTCGCTGATGTTGGCCTCTGCCAGTGAGTGAACTGCCTGAATAAGCCCCATTTCGAGGTACAGTCGCTTGTTGGTGCTCCAGCGCATTTGTTCCTCTGCGTGCGAGAGCACTTCCATCAGGCGTATAATTTTATCCGTAGGGGTGCGAGAGAGCAGTTCGGCAAGCGTTGCCTGCCATTGCTCGGGAAGTGTGGAGTGGCTTTCTTGCGGGGCAACTTTAGTGATGAGTAGTTCGCGCACGGCTCCCATGAGCTCGCTGAGCAGCTGCCCCATGTCGCGCCCGGCTTCGGCTAGTTCGTGCACCAAGTGCAGCAGGCTGGGCAGTTGGCGGTCCAGCATGTAGACAAGCGCTTTTGCTACTGTGTCGCGGCTGGTTACGCCGAAGATGTCGTTGACGTTTTGCTCGGTGATGTGGTTGCCGCAGAATGATACCAGCTGGTCCAGCATGGATTGAGCATCGCGCATGCCGCCTTCTGCTACGGTGGCTATGGCATAGGCGGCATCGCTGTCGAGCGTAACTCCTTCATTGTTCGATATGTTGACGAGATGGTCAGCAATGACGTTGGTCGGAATCGGTCGCAAATCGAAGCGCTGGCAGCGTGAGAGAATGGTGGGCAGAATCTTGTGCGGCTCCGTTGTCGCAAAAATGAACATGACGTGTGCCGGCGGTTCTTCCAAGGTCTTCAGAAGTGCGTTGAAGGATTCCTTCGTCAGCATGTGCACTTCGTCAATGTAGATGATTCGGTACTTACCGCGCGTTGGGGCAAACTGTACGTTGTCGCGTAAATCGCGGATGTTGTCGATGCCTCGGTTGGAGGCGCCGTCTATTTCCTGTACGTCCAGGCTGCGGCCTTCCGCTATTTCCAAGCACACGTCCTCATCCGGATCAAAGTCGACTTTCGGCCCGTCTGTGCAGTTCAGCGCTTTTGCGAAAATTCGCGCTGTCGAGGTCTTGCCCGTACCGCGGGGGCCGACGAAAAGGTAAGCATGCGCCAAGCGGTTCTGCTCAATCGCATTGCAAAGTGTTCGTACCACATGATCCTGCCCCAGCACGTCCTTGAAGGTGCGCGGGCGATACTTTCTGGCAAATACCTGATAACTCACGCTCGGCATTCTACCCTATAGTACGCGCTCGCGCAAGGATAAACTGTGACACGTTGCCATTCCGTACATTTTCACCTTGCCGCGTTCTCTGTGGATGGGGGCTTGGTGTTGTAGGCTTGGTGAATGGAAGGAAAATATATTATTATGTGAAAAAAAAAGTAAGAAAATGATGAAAATAAAGAAACTAAAAATATAATATGAAGAAATAGAAAAAATATTATATAAACATGCTTGGGTATTGAGAAGAGTTTAAAATAAACAAAATGAAAAATATAATATAAACGCTTCTTGCGAGTTTTAAAAAGGTATAAATACCGAAAAGCATACAGGGATTATGAGAAATAGCGGTGGGAAAGTAAGCCGGTTCAGGGAAATAAGCGAGTGAGTGCCGGAAGCGAAAAAAATCGTGGATGTTGAAAGCGGGCGGGTTGAGAGTTGGGCTCCGAATGCTGAAAAGTAAGAAAAAAGCACCGAATAATATACCTATACGCCTACAGGAATAATGCTGCTGTATTTTTCTCAATCTTGGCAATGATACGCAAAAATTGAATTCTAAGGCACCTTGAATTTCAGGAAAAATAAAGAAAAATGGCTTATTTTTGGCCGAAAAGTCGTGTTTTGGAGCTAAAATTGGGGGAATGGGGGTACTAAAATGAAGTTTAATGATTAGGTGTTCGCGTAATGCTCATTGTAAAAGTGGGCGTTTCTTGCCTGTTGGATGGTGTGGGAAGCGAAGAAAAATGGCGAAAAAGGCTGATTTTTGGGTGAAAATGGGACGAAAAACGGCAAATAAGATAAAACAGACTTTACGAAATAGCTTGAAAAAGGCTTTATTTGACACTCTTGAGTAGGGGGTTGTTTTCGCGGAGAGGGGTATCTTGTCAAAAGGTGAATTTTCTCGACAACGGGGGCAAATTGCAGTAAAGTTTGGGGTAGTGAGGCGGGGAATTTTACCGTGCAGAATTTAGAAAAGAGAAGGGAGCAGCATGAAAAACATACTCATAACCGGCGGTGCAGGGTTTATTGGTTCGCATGTGGTTCGTTTATTTGTCAAGAAGTACCCGCAGTACAGGATTGTAAATCTTGACTTGCTGACCTATGCCGGCAATCTTGATAACTTGGCCGATGTGGAATCTGCTCCGAATTACCATTTTGAGCGGTGCGATGTTTGTGATTATGAGCGGGTGTGTGAATTGATGCGGCGTTACTCGATAGACGGAATTATTCACTTGGCCGCGGAGAGCCATGTGGATCGCTCGATTCGGGACCCATTCATCTTTGCCTGTACCAACGTGATGGGGACACTCAGTTTGTTGCAGGCTGCTTGCCAATATT
Source organism: Akkermansia sp. (assembly GCA_017555205.1). Classification (GTDB taxonomy): domain Bacteria; phylum Verrucomicrobiota; class Verrucomicrobiia; order Verrucomicrobiales; family Akkermansiaceae; genus Akkermansia. The sequence goes on from JAFZGW010000007.1 coordinate 34,140, forward strand.
GGAATGGCGATTGGTCGGAAAAAATATTTTACCACATTTCGACGGATGAAGTATATGGTGCATTGGAGTTGGATAAACCGGAAGGCGCGGCTCCATACGGCAGTAGATTTTTTTCGGAGTCGAACAAGTATGAGCCGCACAGTCCCTATAGTGCATCGAAAGCCGGGGCTGATCATTTTGTGCGCGCGTACCACGACACATACGGATTGCCGACGATAATTACAAATTGCTCGAATAATTATGGGCCGTACCAGTTCCCGGAAAAACTCATTCCGCTTCTGATTAATAATATTCGCAATGGTCGACCGCTGCCGGTTTATGGTCGTGGTGAGAATGTGCGGGATTGGCTTTATGTGGAAGACCACGCTCGGGCTATCGACACGGTGTTTCATCGTGGTCGAGTTGGGGAAAGCTACAATATTGGTGGGTTTAATGAGTGGAAGAATATTGACGTGGTTAAATTGGTTATTAAGACAACTGACAGGTTGCTGGGGAATTTACCGGGAAGCGGTGAAAAACTTATTGAATATGTTGCCGACCGGGCAGGGCATGATTTGCGATACGCTATCGATTCTACAAAATTAAAAACGGAGTTGGGGTGGGAGCCCTCGTTGCAATTTGAGGAGGGTGTCGAGAAGACTGTTCGCTGGTATCTGGAAAATGATGTTTGGTTGAATAGAGTGACAGGTGGAGAATATAGGGAATATTACGCCAAGATGTATGGGCGCGGATGACGCCGCGAAGTGTTGCCCCCTTGGTTCTTGTACTTTTTCGGAAAGCTTTCATGTGGAGTGCATTGAGACGCCGGAAATAAAATTGCGCGAAGAAAATTCAAAAAAAGGCTTGCATTTTGGGGGGAAGTGTGGCATATATCTGCAAGTTTACACTGTACCATGCCTAAAGACACATCTATCAAGAAGATATTGGTCATCGGTTCGGGCCCCATTATCATCGGGCAGGGTTGTGAGTTTGACTACTCCGGTACCCAAGCCTGTAAGACGTTGAGAGAAGAGGGTTACGAGGTAGTGCTTGTCAACTCCAATCCCGCCACCATCATGACGGACCCGGAGACAGCACCGCGCACATATATCGAGCCGCTCGCCCCCGAGTACATTGAAAAGATTATTGCCCGCGAACGTCCGGATGCTCTTCTGCCGACACTGGGTGGTCAGACGGCACTGAATGCGGCCATGGAGTTGCACCGCAGTGGGGTGCTTGAGAAGTACGGCGTGCGAGTCATTGGTGCCGATGCCGATGCTATCGATAAAGGTGAAGACCGCCAGCGCTTTAAGGATGCCATGCTTAAAATCGGTCTCGATGTGCCCGCCAGTGGTGTGGCTCACAGCATGGCCGAAGCTTGGGACATTGCCAAGGATGTTATCGGCAGCTACCCCATGATTATTCGTCCGGCCTTCACGCTGGGTGGTACAGGTGGCGGTATTGCTTACAACAAGGCTGAGTACGAAGAGATTGTGCAGCGTGGTCTCGATTTGTCGCCCGTGCACGAAGTGCTTATCGAAGAATCTCTGCTCGGCTGGAAGGAGATTGAGATGGAGGTTATGCGCGACTGCGCTGACAACTGCATCACCATCTGCTCCATCGAAAATCTTGACCCCATGGGCGTGCACACCGGTGACTCCATCACCGTGGCTCCGGCCATGACTTTGACCGCCCGCGAGTATGCCTTGCTGAAGGAGGCCTCCTTCGCCATCATTCGCGAAATCGGCGTGAAGAGTGGCGGCAGTAACATTCAGTTCGCCGTATGTCCGCGAACCGGTCGTCAGGTGGTTATCGAAATGAACCCCCGCGTGAGCCGTTCTTCCGCTCTGGCTTCCAAGGCGACCGGTTTCCCCATTGCCAAGGTTTCCGCCAAGCTTGCAGTCGGTTACACTCTCGATGAGCTGAAGAATGACCTTACTCAGACCTCACCGGCTTCTTTCGAGCCGACCATCGACTATGTGGTGTGCAAAGTTCCGCGCTTTACCTTCGAGAAGTTTAAGAAGGCAGACGAGCGCCTGACCACCGCCATGAAGAGTGTGGGTGAGGTCATGAGCATCGGTGCTACATTCAAAGAATCTCTGCAGAAGGCTCTTCGCTCACTCGAGACCGGCCGTTGGGGCTTCGGTTTTGATGCTAAGGACCCTGTAAATCCCAGCCGTCAGCAGATTGCTGCTAAGCTTTCCGTGCCGAATGCTGACCGTATTTTCTGGATTCAGACCGCTTTCGTCAATGGTTTCACAGCTGAAGAAATCGTTGACCTTACTCAGATTGACCCCTGGTTCATCGATCAATTGCAGCAACTGGCCGAAGCCGGCATGCAGCTGAAGACCCTCGACCTGCTTGAGGCTAAGAAGCTGGGCTTCTCCGACCGCCAGATTGCCTATGCTCGCGGTTGCTCCGAAGATGACATTCGCGCTGAGCGAAAGGCTAAGGGAATTGTGCCCACATATAGATTGGTGGATACCTGCGCCTCTGAGTTCGACGCTGTAAACCCCTACTACTATTCCTCTTACGGTGAGGAGCAGGAGGCTCGCATCTCCGACCGCAAGAAGATTATGATTCTCGGCGGCGGCCCGAACCGTATCGGTCAGGGTATTGAGTTCGACTACTGCTGTGTGCATGCCTCGTTTGCTCTCAAAGAACTTGGTTATGAGACAATCATGGTCAACTCCAACCCGGAGACCGTATCCACGGACTATGATACCTCCGACAAGCTTTACTTTGAGCCGCTTACTCTCGAAGACGTACTCAACATCTGCGACGTCGAGAAGCCCGAGGGCGTTATCGTGCAGTTCGGTGGTCAGACTCCGCTGAACCTTGCCGCAGCTCTGGCGGAGCGAGGTGTACCCATCATCGGCACCAGCCCCCGTAGCATTGAGCTCGCTGAGGACCGCAAGTACTTCTCCGCTCTGCTCGATGAAATCGGTCTGCGCCAGGCTGAGGCCGGCACTGCAACCAATGAAGAGGAGGCCGTGGCTGTTGCACAGCGCATTGGTTTCCCGGTGCTGGTGCGTCCCTCGTTCGTGCTGGGTGGTCGCGCAATGATGATTGTGTACGATGAGCAGGAGCTGCGCACCTACATGCGTGAGGCTGTGGATGCCTCGCCGGAGCGCCCTGTGCTCGTTGACCGGTTCCTCCAGAATGCACTCGAGATTGACGTTGACGTCATTGCTGACGGCGAAATCAGTGTTGTGGGTGCCATTATGCAGCACGTTGAGCCTGCCGGTATTCACTCCGGTGACTCTGCCTGCATGATTCCCCCGAACAAGGTCAGCGAGAAGATGCATGCTGAGATGATGCGCGCTGCGAAGGAGCTCGCTGCTAAGCTCAACGTGAAGGGCCTCATGAATTGCCAGTTCGCCATTAAGGATGAACAGCTTTACGTGATTGAGGTAAACCCCCGCGCCTCGCGTACCGTTCCCTTTGTATCCAAGTCCATCGGTGTACCGCTTGCTAAGCTGGCCGCCAAGGTCATGAGCGGTATGAAGCTCGCAGAACTCGGTTTCACGAAGGAGGTTGTGCCCCCCTACTATACTGTGAAGGAGGCCGTGTTCCCGTGGAATCGCTTCCCCGGCATCGATGTTGTGCTTGGGCCGGAAATGCACTCCACCGGTGAGGTAATGGGTATCGATACCGACCCTGAGCTTGCCTACATGAAGAGCCAGATTTCCGCGTTCAACCCCCTGCCTGAGAAGGGTTTGGTGTTCATCTCCGTTCATGATCGCGATAAGGATACTGTGGTGGAGATTGCCCGCAATATCGCAGATGCCGGTTTCGACATCTGTGCGACCAAGGGTACCATGATTCACTTGCTCCAGAACGGCATAGAGTGTGAGCGCGCTTATAAGCTGCACGAAGGTCGTCGCCCGAATATCGTGGACCGCATTAAGAACGGCGATATCGCATTCGTTATCAATACACCGGGCTCTCACGATGCTCGTGAAGACGAAGTGGCTATTCGCTCCGCTACCGTGAACGCCAAGGTGTCTTACGCTACGGATCTTTCCTCCGCTCGCGCTTGCGCCGCCGCAATTCTGCACAACAGAAACAAGGTAGCCGGTGTGCGTACCCTGCAGGAGTACCACGCTGCTAACTGAGCGTGATTTCGTAAGAATCATCCTACACAAAAAAGGCGACCGTTTCGGTCGCCGTTTTTGTGTGTAGGGAACTTGTTTATTAAAATAAGCGGCGCTTAGCTTTTCAGGTTATCGAGGTAATGCTCGAGCAGGGAAAGGATGCGCCCTCGCTCATAGGGGGCAAAACCGGCCCACCCGGCGCTGTCCATTTGTAACCAGTTGTTTTTAACGCTGCTGAGCTTTTCTGCCCCCAGTGGTGAAAGAGCGATGATGCGGCGGCGTTTGTCGACCGTGGCGCCGGTACGGGTGATGAGCTCCGCATTCTCCAGCTGGCGCAGCAGCAGGTTGACGTGTTGGCGGCTCATGCCGCGAGCATCGGCCAGGGCGGAGGGTTCCATACCCTGCGGAGCCCCTTGCAAACTTTCCAACAGCAGGTACTCGCTGTATGATATTCCGGCACGGTGAAGCTCGGCGTTGAATACTCCGTCAATATTTTTCCACAGCATCATCCAGCGGGCAAAAAACTCATTGTCAGGCTCACTCATGGGTCAGAAATATGTATAGTAAACTTGCTTTTATTATGTGTATTTTCGTTCGACTGTCAAGCCTTTTGCCCGACTTCGCGATGAAAATAAGTATACAGTTGACAATTTTTCGGGAAATAGTAAAATGAAGCCGTATGGAGCGCAGAGAGCGTAGATTGAAGCGGATAGCGGCTCTGTCGGCTGTGGCAGACGGAGTGTGCGCGGGTGCGCGTGGTTGTAGAGCCGTGCAGCAAATAGCGGGAGGTTGTGGCGGATTGAAAATTTGAAATTAATTGATATACAGGATGATGCAAAAGAGAATCTATACAGCGGCTTTAGTTGCCTTAGTGCTTTCGGGCTGTGCGCAGTATACTCCCAAGCCGATTGATTTGAGTGCAGATGTAACAAGCTGGCAGCAATTAACGGCTGATATGTGCAAGGGCCGTCGCAGCATGTCGCCGGCTGAGTTGCGCCGCATAGGGTTGCTCATGAACCCGGAACTGCTGAAAGCGCGTTTGAGCCACGCCAAGAGCAAGGGGAAGGCCGAGTTTGCCGGGTTGTGGGATGACCCCACCCTAGGGATGGAGTTTGAGCGCGTGTTTGCTCTGGATATCAATAACCACTCCGTTTCACCCTCTCTCGCATTGCCTGTAACGGGCTTGCCCGCTCTGCGTAAGCAGATAGCAGAGCAATATACCGAGGTCGATTATTGGAACATGCGTGAGCAAGAGCGTAATTACATGGCAGAGCTCGATGTCCTGTGCTACAAGCTTATGGCGGCGGAGGGCAAGCTGGAACTCATGCGCAAACGCTTAGCCGCCCTGCGCGATGAGCAACAGCGCATGACCCGTTTGCTCGAATTGGGCGAAGTGGCTTTTGCTGATTATCAGACCGGTACAGAGCGTCTGAATGAAACTGTTAAACAGGTGCAAGAGCAAGAGAATGAAAAACTTGCATTGCAACAGCAACTTGTTGCTACGTTGGGCTTGCACCCATCTGCCACCGGGCTTAAACCGTCCGGTAGTTTACCCGGTGGGGTGCCAGCCGAGGTGGCGGCTCCACCTGCTGAAGTTATGTTGGCGCTCCCGACGGTGAAGGCGGCTATGGCCGGTTACGGTGCGGTGGAAAGCGAGCTGAAAGCAGAAATCCGCAAACAGTTCCCTGAATTAGGGATATCCGGCTTGTACGGGGTGGAGGATGACAATGAGAAAATGACGCTTGGAGTGGAGTTTAGTTTGCCGCTCTGGAATCGCAATCGCGAGGCGATTGCCGAGGCTACCGGCGAGCGTGATATCAAGCAGGCGGAAACCGTGCAGGTGTGGCGTGACCTGCTGCAGAAGAGCAGTGCACTTGTCGCTCGCCAAAAGCTGCTGCGCTCTCACTGTCAATCTGAATATTCTCGTTTAATAGAGCTTGAAGCTGCAACGGAACAGCAGGAAAAACTCTTCGATTTGGGTGAAAGTAAGTTGTTGGAGCTTGCTGAGGCCCGCCATTTGGCATACGAACGCAAATTGTCATATCTTGATTGTCTGGTGAATCTATTGGAAACCCGGACCCAACTTCAATATCTTAACCCTTCATACAATCAGCAATGAAATTGTCTCATCTTTTCGGAATAGCTTTTTCGCTTTGTGCTGCGACCTTAACAGGTCGTGCAGAGGAGCACCAGCACGGCCCCGGCTGCACGCACGACCACGGCACTGAACCCAAGCAGGAGCCCACCGCAACCGAGCACCAGCACGGCCCCGGCTGCACGCATGACCACGGCACCGAGCCCAAGCAGGAGCCCACCGCAACCGAGCACCAGCACGGCCCCGGCTGCACGCACGACCACGGCACCGAGCCCAAGCAGGAGCCC
>JAFZGW010000008.1 GCA_017555205.1 Akkermansia sp.
AGATGTACAGTACCCATGGAAGGTGTTTTTTTTGAGCAACACCAGCATACGTTTTGCTGGTGAAAAAATCAACCTTCCATTTTCTTTGCCCTGATTTTTGCTGTTTTGCTATCCTTTCAGAAAATCTTTGGGACACATGTGCAGCAAGTGACGCTTGTATTGAGGTGCGCGACGTGGATTTCGCCGTTGTGGAACTGATTTAGCGCATCTTTCAGAGCCGCTGTGCATTCTTTTTCGCCGTGCACCAGGTATACTTGCCCCTTCTTGCCGCCGGTATGGCGGAAATAATGCAGCAACTCATTGTGGTCAGCGTGACCCGAGAAGGAGTCGAGGGCTTGTATTTTCGCGCGCACGGGGTATTCATCTCCCAGTATCCTCACTTGCAGCGCGCCGTCCATGATTCGGCGCCCCAGCGTGTTGGCGGCGCAGTAGCCCACAAACAATACGGTGTTTTTGTCGCGGCTGATTCCGTTCTTGAGGTGGTGAAGAATTCGCCCGGCTTCGCACATGCCGGAGGCCGATATGATGATGGCTTGCTCTCTCAGGTTGTTGAGCCGCTGGGACTCGGTAACTGTTCGCACCATGTGCAGTTGCTCGAAACCGAAGGGGTCGCGCTCGTTGAAGAGGAAGTTGTATACGTCCTGGTTGAAGCATTCGGGGTGAATGCGGAAAATTTCCGTAGCACTCACAGCCATGGGGCTGTCGACATATACCGGGTAATTGGGCAGTTTGCCCTCCCTGTAGGCTCGGTTGAGCAGGTAGAGCAGCTGTTGGGTGCGTTCCACGGCAAAGGCGGGTATGTAGACGTTGCCCCCGCGCTTCATGGCCTTGCGTATGGTGTTAATAAACAAGTCGGCATCCTGCGCCGGGGCTTCGTGGTAACGACCGCCGTAGGTGCTTTCCATCAGCATGATGTCGACATCGGGTACCTCTTCCGGGTCGCGCAGCAATTCATTGTCTCCTCGACCAACGTCGCCCGAGAAGAGCAATCGCTTGTGTTTTCCGTCATCTCGGTCATCAATGTCAAGCACGACCTGCGCCGCGCCGAGAATATGCCCGGCATCGTAAAAGGTGAGCGTGACTCCATCTGCAATGGGTATGGGCATGTGGTAGCCCAAGGTCAGGAAACGCCGCATGGCCGCTTCGGCATCTTGCTCGCTGTATATGGGTTGAGCCACACAGCCGTCCCCGCCTTTGCGCTTGTCCATCTTATTGAGGAACTTGCAGTCGCTTTCCTGTATTCGGGCGGCATCCGCCAGCATGATTGAGCACAAGTCACGTGTGCCGTAAGTGGTATACACAAATCCCTTAAAGCCTTTCTTAACTAAGTTTGGCAGGTTGCCGGAGTGGTCAATGTGCGCATGCGACAATACCACGCAGTCTATTGTCTCCGGCTTAAAATAAGGAAATTCGCGGTTAATTTTCAATTGGTCTTCGCGGTGCCCTTGGTACATGCCGCAATCCAGAAGTATGCGTCTCCCGTTCACCTCCAGCAAATGCTGTGAGCCGGTAGTTGTCTCTGCTGCTCCACAAAAATGTATTTTCATCACTCCGTATACTAACGCCTTTCTTACAAATTGACAAGTTAAAAAACAATTATCCCCTTATTAACACAGAAATTTATTCCCCCCATTTTCCCCCGCTGCATAAAATTTTGCCTCAATTGGCATTTTAGGCTGGAAATTCTGCCCGATATGAATATAATACCCGCGCTATGTCAGAAAATACACAAGCAGTTGCTAATACCGCTCCGGGTTCCTCCGAGGAGGAACTGATTGCCGTGCGCCGCGAGAAGGTGGGCAAGATTCGCGCCCTGGGGGTTAACCCCTACGGTGGCCGTTTCGATGTCACTACCAATCCGGCTGAAATTAAGGCGAACTTCGTGGAGGGGAAACAGGTCAAACTGCTTGGCCGTATCAATGCTCTGCGCGATATGGGCCGCACGCAGTTCTTCACCGTTGCCGATGTGCAGGGCAGTATTCAGTGCATGCTCACCAAAAAGGCCTGCACCGATGAAACTTGGGCTCTTTGGAAGTTGCTTGAGCGCGGTGACTGGGTAGGTATTGAGGGTGAGACCTTCATTACCCGCACCGGTGAACCTTCCGTGCGTGTGGATTCCTTCAAGGTTCTTTCCAAGGCTCTGCGCCCCATGCCCGACAAGTTCCACGGCTTGGTAGACACCGATATGCGCTATCGCCGCCGCCACCTTGACCTGATGGGCAACCCTGAGAGCGCAGACCGTTTCGTGAAGCGTTCCCTTATCGTTCAGGAGATTCGCAGCTACCTCGTACAGCGTGGTTTCTTGGAGGTGGAGACCCCCATGCTGCAAGATGTTGCCGGTGGTGCCGCCGCTAAGCCCTTCGAGAGCTACTACAACGCTCTCAGCAAGCCCGTAACCCTGCGTATCGCCCCCGAGCTTTACCTCAAGCGCCTGTTGGTGGGTGGTTTCCCCAAGGTTTTCGAGTTGAACCGCAATTTCCGTAACGAGGGCGTGGACCGCCGTCACAACCCCGAGTTCACCGTTCTTGAGGTGTACGAAGCCGGTGGTGACTACGAAACCATGGCCGCGATGATGGAGGAAATGATTTGCACCGTCGCCGAAAAGGTGTTCGGAACCCTGAAGTTTGACCAGTACGACGATAACGGCAACCTGCGTTGGACTGTCGATTTGACTCGTCCCTGGCGCCGCGCTTCTTACAATGATTTGGTGAAGGAGGTCGCCGGTGATGACTGGTTCGACCTCTCTCCCGAGCAGCGCCGCGACCGCGCCGAAAATCAGTTCAAACTCATTATCGGTGAGGATTTGGACGACACAGGCGTCACTCAGCAGGTCTACGAAAAGCTCGTCGAGGAAAAGCAGGCTAACCCCCTCTTCGTCACCCACGTTGCCCGTGACCTCGTACCCCTCGCCAAGGCTAACCCCGAGAACCCCGAGGTGGTGGATGTCTTTGAGCTCGTCATGAACGGTCAGGAGCTTTGCCCGGGCTATTCCGAGCAGAACGACCCCGTGGAGCAGCTTGAGCGCTTGCAGCACCAGGCAGGTGAAGAAACCCAGAAGATTGACTACGATTTCGTGGAGACTCTCGAGAGCGGTATGCCCAGCGCAGGCGGCATCGGCATCGGTATCGATCGCCTTTGCATGCTGCTCACCGGCGCTTGCTCCATCCGCGACATTATCCTCTTCCCCCAGCTGAAGGATAAGAATAAGGATAAGAAGGTGGACTGATCGTTCAGCCCCGCCCCCCATTTTACTACCCCCTTGGCTCTGTGCTGAGGGGGTAGTTTTTTTCGCCCTTCTTACATATTAAAAGCCCCCACAGCCAATCGGCCATGGGGGCTTTTACCACACATGTAATTGTTTTTACATGAAATTTTATCGACGGCGGCGGCGCATAGCCAGAGCTGCCAGGGCCAGTAAGCTCAACGTCGCCGTAGTCGGTTCGGGTACCACGTTGCTGACGCCTTGCAGGTATACCACGTTGGCGGTGCTGTCGTAGTTCAGCGTGGTGCTCTCGTTAATCCACTCGCCCGTGAAGTAATCGCTGGCATTCACGGTGTAGACGATTTCGTCACCGGATACGCCGAAGAGGTCGTCCATGAACAGGTAGACAGCGCCGACATTGCTGAAGAGCACCACCTGAGAATCCGGGGTGTAGTTGGCACCCAGTGTAAGTACCAGATTGATTTTTTGCTCCTCGTAGTTTTCGATGGTCAACTCGGCGCCGTTCATGTCGATATGAGCTCCGTTTGCTATCAACGTGGAACCACCGAACAGGTTCAGGCTGTTGGTTTTCAGCACGGCCCCTACAGCGGTGTGCACGGCCGCAGTTGGGTCGTAGCCCTCTGCAGCTGCAGTGGTGTAAACGGCCATCTCGTTGCTCATCAGGCTGTTCAGCTCCACAGCGGCACACACATCGCCTATGCTCAGGGTGGCCCCCTCCAGAATGTTGATGGAGGAGGTGGCTTTCACCGTGGCTTCATCGCTCACGGCCAACTGACCTCCTTCATTAATGGTGATGCTGCCACGGTTTTCGAGTGTGAGCTTTCCGCCCTGCACTGCTACCGTGCCGCTTCCTTTATAGCCACCTTTTGTCAGGGTAAGCTCGGCATTGCTGCCTTCCACGCTCAGGCTGCCTTTGTAAGTGCCGGTATCGCTGAAGCTCACGCTGCCATCCTTAACCCGCAAGCTGCCGCTACCGGTAAGGGTGCCTGCTGTAGCATTAACCTCGTTAAGGCTGAGAGTTCCGTCTACAGTATTGCGTGATGCTGTGTAATAGCCACCAATCATTTCCACTGAGGCACCTTCTGCGATATCTACAGTTCCGGTAATGCTGGAAGAAGCGAGCCCGGATATACTCAAACTACCGTTGACTGTGGTTGTTCCCGAGAGTTTGGCGTCTGTCTGGTCGCTTAAAATAAGGCTGCCGTTCACAGTGCTGTTGCTTACTGAATAGTTGCCACCCTTCATTACCAAGGCGGCACCCTCGTCGATTTCAACCGCACCGGCAATGTCATTACCCTCTGCAGCCAGCACAACCTGACTGCCGTTTTCCACGGTTATGGTCGTACCTTCTGCGGCAATGAGAGCAGCTTGCCCCTCTGCCGTGGCACCCAGTGCCGTGCTGTGCTGTATATTGATTGTACCCTCCAGCAGTTCTGTATCACCGGTATGGGCATTGGCGGTTGCCAAGGTCAGTTCCCCCGAACCACTTTTGGAAATGCCGGTGCTTCCCACCAGTCGGCCGCCATCCTCCGCTGCGGTGAAGATGTAGTCCGAGCTGCTATTGACGCAGATACTGCCCGGCGCAATATCTCCGGACAATTGTACTGTTCCGGCTCCTCGGTCGGAGAAGAGAACATCTTGCCCGTTGCGGAATACGGAACCTCTGTTCCAGTTGGCATCTTCACAGCTCCACACACCGCTACCGCTTGCATTGCTCCACAGGGGGCTGGTTACGTAATAGAGCACACCGTCTCGCCACAGCAAATCGCCAAAGCTCGCCCCCGCAGCAGCGCCACTACCATTGAAGGTGATGTTACCGGCGGTCCAACCGCTTACATCATACTTCGAAGAATCCGTAAGAGAAATGATTTGGTACATGCCTTCAGCATGCTCGGTTTCCACATTCAGGTTGAGGTTCAGCGCCCCGTAAGTGTACAGGCTGCCGTTTAGGTTCAGGGCTGCCTGTTGCAAGTTAGCGTCAGTCAGCGTTGCTGTCAGGGTGGCACCGGCATTCAGGGTAAGTGAAGTAGCCGTAAGGGTGTTACTGCCCTGCAGTTCCAGCTCGGTTCCGGTGGAGAAAGTAAGACTGTAGCCGGTATGGCTCATATAGCTATCGCGCATCAGCAGCTTGGCTTCGCCGCTGACCTGTAATCCGCTGCCATTCAGGCGGGCCCCGTCTACTATCTGCAAGGAACCATTTTGCAAATATATGGTGTCCCTAAATTCACTCGTCTGCGAGTTCAGGATTTCTTCAGCCGTAGCCGTGCGGTTTTCATTATTTGCTGCCAGAATTTCATTCAGATGCTGCTCGGCATATTTGCCGCTGAAGATGATGTCACCACCGGCGCTTTGTGTGTTGCCTTCCGCATCTGTGTAATCGCTGTTGAAATATGAAGCGAGTCTTATGTATACGGAATCATAGAAGGTGATATTCCCTCCGGTCTTGGCAGAAAGTGTCATGCCTCCACCACTATAAATACTGCGCAGGCGGTATACCCCTCTACTATTTTCGTAGTTCTTTTCAAATAAGACACTATCATTACCTTGTATGGTCAAGCCAAGAGCATAGATAGCGCCGCCGTAGGAGTAATTGGAGGCGTAGTTGTCAGAGGAGGAGGAGGAGTTACCTGAGAAAGAAACATTGCCATTATTGCTGATGGTCACGGGTCCGTTATAAGCACAGATAGCGCCGCCTCTGGAGTAGGAGTAAGAGGAGCCGTAGGAGTAAGTGGAGGAGGAGGAGTTACCTGAGAAAGAAACATCGCCATTATTTCTGATGGTCACGCCTCCGTTATCAGCATAGATAGCGCCGCCGTCGGAGGAGGAGGTGGTGGCTGAGTTGCCTGAGAAAGAAACATCGCCATTATGGCTGATGGTTAAGCCGTTGCGAGCATAGATAGCGCCGCCGTAGGAGTAAGAGAAGTTGCCTGAGAAAGAAACATCGCCATTATGGCTGATGGTTAAGCCGTCGCGAGCATAGATAGCACCGCCGCCGTTGGAGTCTGAGTTACCTGAGAAAGAAACATCGCCATTATGGCTGATGGTTAAGCCGTTGAGAACACAGATAGCGCCGCCACTGGAGTCAGAGGAGTTGCCTGAGAAAGAGACATCGCCATTATGGCTGATGGTTAAGCCGTGGTAAGCATAGATAGCACCGCCTCTGGAGTAGTCGTAAGAGGAGGAGGAGGAGGAGTTGCCTGAGAAAGAAACATTGCCATTATGGCTGATGGTCACAGTGGAAGCAAAGATAGCGCCGCCTCTGGAGTAGTCGTAAGAGGAGGAGGAGTTGCCTGAGAAAGAAACATTGCCATTATGGCTGATGGTCACAGTGGAAGCAAAGATAGCGCCGCCAGAGGAGTAGGTATTCTTTATATCCTCAAACAATACGTCCACAGTGTCACTTTGGCCATCATTAACATTGGTGATGGTTAAGCTGCCGTTATTAGCTAAGCTGATGGCAGCACTGTTTCCCGTTATCGTCGAGAACGTCAGGTTGCTCAAGGTATCGAAAGTTAAAGCGCTTTGGCCGGAGAAAGCCGAGCCGTTGCCGTCTTTGAAACTCAGGGCAACGGGGGAGTCTGAATTGTAGGAGCCAAAGAATACATGCCCCCCGCTGACGAGAGGGGTGGATGAAGTCCAGTAGTCAGCATCGGTGGGTGTGATTTTCTGAGACCTACGCGGAATAAATGCGATGTATTCTTCTGCCGTAAGCTCTGAATTCGTTTCCAGAGTACCGGGGCTATACAGGTAAGTGGTAGTGTAACCCTCCGGGGCTTCTACGGCATGGGCAGGCAGGGCGATAAAGGTTGCCAGAACGGCAGTTAACAGAGTGAGTGGTAGGTGTAATTTCATAACAAAAATTTAAGAACTTCTCACACTCTACGCTTTTCGAAACCGCACTTTAGAATAGCTAAAAACTTTACGCTCTGGCAATATCAAAAGTGCAACTTCCTTTTATTTGCTACGTCGCGGCGAAGCTGTTTTCTTTTTGCATTAATACCAGCTTTATGCTTGACTTGCGGTTTCGAAAGGCGAGTTATCATGACCATGACTAAAATAACAGAAGAAGAGCTGGCGGCGTTGGCTGTATTGAAGCAAACGGGGGTGAATGTATTGGAAGCTGCGCAGGTGGCGGGGGCGGCACTGCGGGCGGGGCGTGGCAGGGTAAGTCGGGCGCTGCGGTGTATTGCAGCGGGGGAGGAAGAACTGCGGAGGCACGAGAAAACGGTGAGCTTTGAAAAAGCTGTGGCGGCGGCGCTGGAGGCGCGGCGGCAGCGGCGAAGCCGCACACAGTCGGATTTTCGCTATTTTACCCGCCGCTTTATGAAACGCTGCAAGGGATTGGCAACAAGACGTGTGCGAGCTATAACCCCGCAGGAATGCACTCAGTACATCGAGCAAGCCTTCGCCACCCCACGCCAGCGGCAAAAGGCGAGGTTGATACTCAGCGGCGTATTCAGTACCGCCCTCAAACGCGGCTGGTGCAGCGAAAACCCCGTAGCTAGGGTAGATGCGGTGAAGGTGCGCGAAGAACGCATCGAGATATTAAGCCCGCAGGAAATCAAAGCCTTACTAAGCGCCGCGAAAAAATATCGCGGCGGAATATGCTTGGCCGCCGTGGGCATGATGCTCTACGCCGGTATACGTCCGCACGAGGTCGCCCGCCTGAGCCGCGAGCACATCAACATGGCAGACCGCACCATCAGCATACTCCCCCAACACAGCAAAACCGGCGGCGCTCGGCTCGTCACCATCCACCCGCCGCTGGCCAAGCTCCTGCGCACCCATTGCCCTGATGGCAAAATCTGCCCGCCGCAATGGCCACGCCACTGGCGCGCCCTGCGCCGCCTAGCCGGTTTTCGCCGTTGGGTGCCGGACGTACTGCGGCACACCTTTGCCGGGTACCACCTGCGGCACTTCCGCAGCTATAGCGAACTACAATACGAAATGGGGCACCGCGACAGCACATTGCTGCGCACGCGCTATGTGAGCATGGGGCAGGTGGGAGATGCCGCCGCCTTCTGGGGTTGATGGCGCGGGGTTCACAAACGCGGAATTAAAGCGTGCGAAAGAGCTGAAAAGTCTTGACACCTGCGCATTTTATGGCATAAAGGACGTATGCGTATCGTTATGATGGCCACGGGGGATATAGCAATTCCTTCCTTTCTTTCATTGTTGGCGACCGGCGAATTGGTAGGGCTCATAACCCAGCCGGATCGGCCGGTAGGGCGCCACCAGCAGCTTACTCCCCCGCGTATTAAAGTATGCGCTGAGGAGGCAGGGATACCTGTTTACCAACCGGAGCGCATGCGAGATGCCGAGGCTGTAGAGCAACTGCGCTCCTTGCAGCCTGATATTGTAGTTGTGATGGCGTATGGGCAGATACTTTCTCAAGAAGTCATTGATGTGCCGCGCATAGCATGTATCAATGCGCATGCCTCGCTCTTGCCCCGTCACCGAGGGGCTGCCTGTATACAGGCGGCGATTGAGGCCGGTGATGATGAGACGGGCGTGACCATCATGCATGTGGTGAAGAAGCTCGATGCCGGTGATATCATTTGCAGCCGGGAAATTGCCTTGAAGGGCACGGAAACAGCAGAGAGCCTGCACGATGACTTGGCTGAACTGGCACCGGAGGCTCTGGCGGATGCTATATTGCAGCTGCGCAACGGGAGCTCCGAGCCGATAGAGCAGGATGAAAGCCTGATGACCTACGCCCCCAAACTGCTGCGAGCGGATGGGCAGATTGACTGGCACCAGCCGGCGCTGCAGGTGGCGCGTAAAATTCGCGCGTACCATTCGTGGCCGGGTACTTTTACCACATATCCCTCCGTTAAATCCGGTGGGGACAAGACCTTGAAAATATTCCCGCCGGTGGATTTGTATTCCTTTTATAAAAAGCCGGTTGATGCGGTACCCGGGATGGTGCTGGAAGCCGGTGCCGAGGGCATGCTGGTATCGTGTGGCGGTCCGCGCGGCGGCGCCATACGGATATCGACCATGCAACCGCCCGGAGCTCGCAAGATGAATGCGGAAAGCTTCTTTGCCGGGCATAAAATAATGCCCGGAACGATATTGGGCTTGCCCGTGTTCCCGGAATCGTAAAAATACCGCCTGCTCAGAGAACTGAGCAGGCGGTGCCGATTTTATAGAGCTGAATATCAAAGCGGCAGGTTAGTAAACCAAGCAACGGCTGCGGCAAGACCGGCTACCGCTGCCCACAGCCAGCGCAGCCAACCGCTGCTGTTGCGAGCTTGCTGTTCTGCTTTTTCGGCTCCTCGTGCTGCCGCCTCGTGCAGTACCCCTTTCAATTGGTCGCGTGTATTGCTATTCATGACTATACGGGCTGACTGTGCCCGCTTGCTACAATACAGGCAATAGGCTGTGAAATTCAACCCGAAAAAGGGGCTTCGCTGCGGCTTGTAACTTGGAGCTTGAGCTTGTTTTTACACATGCTCCGGGCGCACATAGTCCTTGCCGCAGTAGCGATCCAGAATGCGCTGGGGAGCCTTGGCCATATCCACCAGCACCAAGCAATCGAGCGTGCTGCCGAAGTCGTCGTCTATGCCGAATGAAAGCATGCGACCACCCAAGCGCAGGTATTGCCGCAGAAGAACAGGTATGCTCTTGCCGTCCGGCTCCAAATCGGACACCAAACCGGAGAGCAGGCGCAGCTCCGTCAGGGCGGTGGGAACCAAGCGGGCATCCTCGCTGAGCAGACCGATATTGGTGGGCGGATTCAGTGCTGTGGTTTCCTCCTTCAGCTCCTCATGCATGCAGAGGGTTTGAAGGTAGGTGAGCATGAGAGCTCGGGAGGCCGGGGTATATTCATTCGATATACTTACCGTGCCGTACAAATAGCGGTATTCCGGATGTCGTGCCAAGTAATGGCCGATTCCCATCCACAGCGTGTCGAGAGAGGCGGGGTGGCGCTGGTACTCCTTGCAAATGAAGGCACGCCCCATTTCCAAGCCATGAGTTAAGAGTTGCAATATTTTGTTGCTGAATTGGAAGAAGAGCGAGTTGTATATACCCTTGGCTCCCTCAGATTGCAGCAGTTTATCCGTGCGGCCCATGCGGTAAGCACCTGCCAAGCGATTGGCTTTGCTATCCCACATGACGAGGTGCGTATAGGTGTTGTCGTAGGCATCCAAGTCGATGGAGTTTCCCGTGCCTTCGCCCACGGCTCGGAAAGTATGTTCGCGCTGAATACCGATTTCGCGCAGAAGTTTGGGGATTTGGGGAGCCTCTACGGCATAGACCTTCAGGCCGCTTGTTGTTTCGGCATACAGGCAATCGGCGGGCAAGGCCTCGATTTCCGCAAGAAGTTCATCGGTAGGTACGCTAGGCTCTACATCGAGCATGAGGCGGGTGGTAGTCGCCGGTGCAGAAGCTGTTTGCGGATAACGTTGCAGCATGCTGCTGAGGCGCAAAAAATCTGAAAGGTTCTGGTCATTTTCTGTCATGGCTATAGTAGCGGGAGTTATGGCTTTCCCGAGCCTGATGATGTGTTGCATACGTCCGTCCCGCAGAATTTCGCGTGCGAGGAAATTAGAGCGTATGCCTTTGTTGATAATGGAGATGAGTTGGAAAAAAATACCTGTTCGTCCCGAAATGTGCATGGGGACGACAGTCGCACCTGTTTTGCGGATAAGGGAGGCGATATTTGCCTGCCACGGGTCGTCTATTACGCGCCTATCCTTGTGAGAATAAGTGGCAGCTGAGCCACTGGGGAACACCAGAATACAGTGGCCGGCCTTCAACCAGCGCAGAATTTCGCGCATGCCTGCCATGTTGGCACGCTTAGCGGCCTCGCCCCCGTATACATCGACCATGATTTCGTACGGTACCATGCCACGCACACACTGCAGAAACTCGTTGACGACGATGCGAATGTCGCTGCGAACCTTCATGGCGATGTCACCGAACATCAAACCGTCCGACATGCCGTGTGGGTGGTTACTTACAATAACGCAAGGCCCTTCCTTGGGGATATTTTCCAAGCCGCTTAACTCGTAGTTCAAGTTTAAGTGTTTACAGGCAAGTTTGAAAAAGTTATCCGTAGAGCCGTTATCCCAATCGTCCTCAACTTTATTGTGAGCCACATTCAGGGCGTGCAAACCGAGTTTCTTTTCTGCCCACAGCACAAGCCATGCCGGCAGTTTATCACCTCCTTTTATCAGTTTGGTGAGGTCAGTTATTTTTTCTCTGTTAGGTGTACTCACAGTATAGAATCGTGTATGTTCAATGTTACTTTAGCATACAAAACCCCCTATAGTCAAACATGAATTGAGCATAAAGCGGCATTTTAAGTCTATATGACACTGCTGAGAGCTACTTGGAAGGCTCGCAGGGTGCTGGCCGGGTTGGCGATGCCGCGCCCGGCGATATTGAATGCCGTGCCGTGGTCCGGGCTTACCCGTAAGCGAGGTAAGCCTATGGTGGCATTGACGGCTGTATCGAAGTCAATAAGTTTCAGCGGAATAAGAGCTTGGTCGTGGTAAGGTGCCACGATGCCGTCGTAGAGCCCTTGAGCGGCATCTCGGTACACGCAGTCCGGCACACAGGGACCGCAGAACTCCGCGCTCGGAATGGCGGCACGCAGTAGCGGCAGAGCAGGGGCTATCAGCGTTTTTTCTTCGTTGCCGAAAGCGCCGTTTTCGCCATTGTGGGGGTTGAGACCGGCTAGGGCTATGCGCGGGGCGGGCTTACCGGTGCGCTGCAAAAAGTTGGCCAACAAGGAACCAATGCGCACAATTTCTGCGGTCTGTAATTGGCGGGGGACATCTGCAAGAGCCACATGAGTGGTACACAAGGCCACGGTCAGGCGGCGCCCGGTCAGGCACATGGCAAAGTCCTTTACTCCCATGCGGTCCGCGAAAAACTCAGTTTGTCCGGGGTAGGCAAAACCAATGCGGTGCAGGGATTCTTTGCAAACGGGAGCTGTCACAACGGCATCTATTTCGCCATTTCGCAGAGCGGCGGCTGCGAGTTCTAAGTGCTCCAGAGCAGCCTGAGCTGTGGATTCCGTGGGCTGCCCGGGGGTGCAGTCTATTTCTTTGCCAATCAGGCGATACTCTGCATTTTCAGGGAGTTGAGCCAGTGCGGCTTTGATGACCTCCGGCCCGATACCGGC
The DNA here is from genome assembly GCA_017555205.1 of Akkermansia sp. Taxonomy (GTDB): domain Bacteria; phylum Verrucomicrobiota; class Verrucomicrobiia; order Verrucomicrobiales; family Akkermansiaceae; genus Akkermansia. The sequence continues at coordinate 12,360 of JAFZGW010000008.1, forward strand.
TTGGTCGCCTAAGGTGTAGCCGATGATGGGGTGCTGAGCGCTCATGGTTCGACCTCCTCGGGAGCATCGTCATCTTTCATGTCGGGTAGTACCGCAGGTGTGACGATAGCCTTCGGTTGCTCTTTTTTTACCGGCGGGCGGTATGAGCGTGCCGTGTTGATGTACTCGGTCTCGGAGGCTCTGGGTTCAAACTTGAGCTCCCCGTTTACGGACGCGTGATACACCACCGTCAGCACTACGGCTGCCAGTGTGGGGATAAGCAACAGGCTACCCAAACACGTCTTCATGCGGCATATTATACACGATTTCTTGCGCGATTCAAGCCTCTATTGAGCCATAAAACAGCATGCGCCCGAGTTTAAGGAGCGCATGCGGGTGTGCTGAGACTTTGTTTGCAAAAATGCGTTTGCAGACAAGCTCCAATCCTCAATTAGTCAACTTTGGGGATTTTCGGGGTGGGAGCCTCCGTGCTTGTCGGCTTGAATGTGGTGTTCTTCTTCCATGTTTGCGTGCGGAAGAAAATGCCCAGTTTGCCGCGCATTTTCAGAGTATCGCCGTCACGCCACATGGAGCAGCGGTACACGCTGCCTTTTTCAGGGTCGAGCACCTTGCCGCCGTTGTATTCATCGCCGTCCTGTTCCAAGCCCCAAATGATATCCAAGCCCAGAGTGCTGGGATTGCCCGGAATTTTGGCTGTGGCATTCGGGTTCTTCAACAGCTGTACCACACGACCGTATACCTTGCCCTTGTGCTTGTATACCTGAACAACGCTCTTTGCCTCGTTCGTGTCGTCGTCAATCGTGGTCCAGTAACCAACAACATCAGCGCTTACCTGTGCCAGCAGGGTGCTTACGGCCATTGCTGCTATGGTCAGTAGTTTCTTCATTTTTTTTTGTGTTTTTTTGGTTGTTTCGTGACCCAGTTCTGAATAGAGTTAGAGTGAGGTCGAAGTTTTTATAACGCAAGGTTAGAGGTAAGTCAAGCTTTTTGTTGAATAAAATATACTTGTATATCGATAATTGTTGTGGTAGAATGCCTGCGGATATGAAAAAAAGATTCTTCTCTCTTCTTGCGATGGTCGGTCTGATGGCTGCGCCGGTAAGTGCCGGAACGGTGGTTGAACCTGCAGCCGGCAATATTGTGTACAACGGCAATATGTTTGCGCCCGGGGCCAATGACCCTGAGTACAAAAAAATAGCTAATGAGAAATACGGTACCCAGTGGATAGTTGACTTGGTATACGGCTATTGGGCACTTGATAATGCCATGGGGAACTACAATGAAAACGAGCACATAGCAATTCTCTACACAATTCTGAATCAGCGCCTGATTGAAGATCAATACAATGGTGGCACATGGCTGCGAGTGGATTTTGCCGGTTCTTGGGGATTGAATAACGATTCCGATGACCCCTCGACCTTCTACGCTAACAGTTTGGGTATGTGCTCAGGCTTGCACACCGATGTGCTCGATGCTCACGATGCTGCACTCCTTGAGGTTTCCGTTAAGCATTTCTTTGCCGGGAAGCGCGGCATGGTTGCAGCCGGTATGATAAAGCTCAATAATTACTTTGATCGCATTGGTCATGCTCGTTTTACGAATGACAACTTTGAGAGTTCCGGTGTGCTTCCTCTTCCGTTCAACAACCTCGCCCTTGTGACCCAGTACGAGTTGAATCGTCGCAACTGGGTGACGGCAGCAGTTACCCGCATGGGTACCCGCTGGGGTATGAATCCCTTTAACCCCGACCACGCCAACGGCTGGGCTGTAGTGGGTGAGTACGGGCATATTTTTGGTGATAATGAACGTGGTAAGGTACGCGTGAGCCCCTTCTTCTGCACTCAGGATGGCTGGGGTAAAGATGGCCGCATGCATGACCGCAATGCCGTGGGTATCTTCGGTAGCGTAGAGTACCAGCTGTGCGATTCTGCCAAGGTATATGGCCGAGCCGGTTGGGCTTCCGGTGACTATCAGCGCTGCACGGCCGAGTTCTCTGCCGGTGCAACTATTAACCTGTGCCCCTCTCGCCCGAACGATTACCTGGGTGTCAGCTATGGCATGTACAAGGGCGCCGATTCCGGTTCCTCTCCCTTGGTGAATGAATTTGAGAAAATCCTCGAGTTCATGTACCGAGTCCAGATTAACGACTTTGTATACAGCTCTGTTTACTATCAGATGATTATGGATGCCGCCTATCGCGATAAGGATTTCGCTTCCGCCGCCGGTATTCAGTTCGGCATAAACTTCTGATAAATAAAGTACCGTTCACAAGCCCGCCAACGCGGGGAGAAAATACCGTAATCCGTCCGGGGTTGCGGTATTTTTTATGGGTACAAAAGAAATGGCGAGTTTGTAAAACGGCGAAGCCCCTCGGAACCGAGGGGCTTCGTATCGTACGGATGGGGTGAGATTCGAACTCACGGAAGGGATTAACCTTCGGCGGTTTTCAAGACCGCTGCATTAAACCGCTCTGCCACCCATCCATAGCGCGTAGGCGGCCGCAACCGCGACTTGCTGGGGCATATATTATCCAAATGTAGCAAAAGTTCAAGTTTTTTTTGAAATGCTGACACATATAGGGTGATTTGTACATGATTTGAGGCTTATTTTTGAGGGTTGGCGGAATCTTTGCTTGCAATCCTGCTTGTTTTACCGTATCATGAATAAGTCAACGACACTAATTATAAAATACTATGAAAATTCTTATTACCGGCGGTGCCGGCTTTATCGGTTCCCACATTGCTGAGCACTATCAGGGTGTGGCTGAGGAGATTCGCGTACTTGATAACCTGCGTACCGGCTACAAGAAGAATCTTGATGGTCTGAAGGTGACATTCATCGAAGGCTCTATCACGGATCGCGAATTGGTAGCTAAGGCTGTTGAGGGTGTTGATTACATTTTCCACATGGCTGCACTTGTTTCCGTGCCTGAGTCGATGAGCAAGATTCGCGAGTGCCTTGATTTGAACGTGAATGGCTTGCTGGTAGTACTTGAGGAAGCCTCGAAGGCCGGTTGTAAGAAGGTTGTTCTTGCATCTTCTGCTGCTATTTACGGCGACAATCCCGTTGTGCCGAAGGTGGAGACCATGTACCCCGAGCCGAAGAGCCCGTACGGCATCACCAAGCTTGATGGTGAGTACTACATGGACATGTTCCGCACAACCGGACAGATTAACACCGGTTGCTGCCGATTCTTCAATGTATTCGGGCCTCGCCAGGATCCGAAGGGTGCATACGCCGCTGCGGTGCCGATTTTCATGGAGAAGGCTATTAAGGGCGAAGATATCACGGTATTCGGCGATGGTGAGCAGACTCGTGACTTCATCTATGTGAAGGATATTGTGGGTGCTCTCGCATACGTGGCCGAGCATCCTGAGGTAACAGGTGTGAATAACGTCGGTTACGGTGGTCAGATTACTATCAACGACCTTGCCGAGATTATTATTAAAGCCGCCGGCTCCAGCTCCAAGGTGCAGCACCTGCCTGAGCGCCCCGGTGATGTGAAGCACAGCCGTGCATGCGCCGATAAGCTGCGCGCAGCCGGTTGGAAGCCTCAGTACACCCTTGAAGAAGGGCTTAAGACCACGCTCGAGTACTTCAAGAGCGTGACTAAGTAAATAAAACAATTTTACGCACCGCTAAGCCTGTTGTTCGGGCTTGCGGTGCGCTTTTTTTCGCTTCGTGTGTGATTTGCCCCAACGGTTCAGTGTAAAAGCACTTGCTGCGCTTGCGCAAGAGCGCGCGGAGCGATTGCTGGCTGATGGGGTGCAACTGCGTCCCGTGGTGAATAGCAGCCGCAAGTTGGCAGTAAATTTCTGGGGGAGTGCATGGATGCGACATTTGTCGCGTTGCGAAGCAGGGGGCTTGTGCCTTGCCCCCGGGCGCAGTTTATTGCGCCATGGCTGTGTGCTTGATTTGCAGATAGCTCCGGGGCATATTAGTGCATTGGTCAGTGCTGAGCAACTTTATGAGGTGAGCTTGCATATATCACCCCTTGATGAAGATGCGCTAAACACACTACGAATGGCATGTGGCAGCAAGATAGATTCACTGGTATCCCTGCTGGAGGGGCGGGTCGATAGAGCTGTGCTGGAGCAGTTGTGTGCTCCTGAAATCGGGTTGCTGCCTGAACCCTGCGATTGGCACATGAGCTGTAGTTGCCCGGAGTGGTCGGAACCCTGCGCACATGCAGCAGCTGCTGTGTATGCTGCCGGCACTCTGATAGATGCCGACCCTTCGCTTTTATTTTGTCTGCGTTCAATAGAACCGTCCGTCTTGTTAAGTTCACCAGCCGTACCTGCGGCTGTAGCAGAGTTCGACTCCGCTGCACTGGGGGCAACATTCGGTATAGACTTGGATTTAGATGTTTAAATAATTTTTGCTTCTTTCGAATCTACTTTACAAACAGTTATTTTAATGGTAAGCTCACACTGTGATGAAAATTAGGACTACTCTGCCCCTTTGTTTCTTAACTTTGGCCACGCTGTTGCCGGCTGCACCCGTGAAGGATGCTGCTTCTATCTATCGTTCGTTGGTTACACCGCCGGCTAAGGCACAGGCCAATGCTTTGCATCGGGCTGAGTGTTATCCCTCGCTCGCTTTTTTACCGGCTGAGGTGGATGCTCTTTTGGCGTTGAATATACAGCCGGCCAAAGCCGCCGCTGTAATGAGTACCCCGATAGTGAAGGCCGCTGCTGCCGGAGCTGCTCCTGCTGCCGGTCCTTTTGAAAAGCCCGAGATAGCCGAGCGGGTGCGTAGTTTTGCATTGGGTGTGGATGCCGCTAATACGCAGTCGTTGGCAACTTATCTCCCGATATACACCTATATGGTATCTCGCAAAGAAGGAATGGAGCTTAGTCAATCGTGGGCAAATTCTGCTGTAGAAGATTACGCCGGAACGATTCGAAAAATTCGTTTTTCTCAGTCACGCGGGGCATCATTGGCTGCGGTTTCGAAGCTGAAGACCACCACATTGAAACCTATATACGCGGTGGTGACCGTGAACTATGAGTCTCGCAATTATCTTCCCGGCATGATGTCGGAGTGTATAGCTGCCGCTAAAGGACCCGGTGCTGAAGCTGTGAACGAAAATGGCTATAAAGGCTGGAAATATAGTGCGGCCGCCCTGCTGCCGGATGTTCATTATGCCGACACTATTGGAAATCAGCTCAAGAATGCCTTTTCTGCTAAAAGTGTGTATCAACTTTATAAGATTGAAGATAACGCACTCGTTATGGTAATTTGCGAAAATCCCGCTGACTGTAAAATTGCGACAACGTCTAAAGAATCCGTATTGAATACGGGTAAGTTGAGTTTTGCGGACTATACCATTAATCGTGAAGGAGTTGGGCTGTTATATGCAACGCCGGAGTTGACAAACTTATTTACCGCATACAGTAACACGAATGTGAATATAATGTCCGGGTTCTTCTCGCAGGCCTTCAAGGCTTTGTCTGCAGAAAATAAAGAACAGGCCACGATATTCAATTCTGCTGCCCGTGGTGCTGTGGCGCTGGGTGATTGGTTGAACTCATTTGGCCCGCAAAAGTGCGCTAAACCGTTCACTGTTGATGCATGGCGCATGCCCAGTGGTGCAATTCATATACGTATTCGTCAGGATGCCTGTGGGGCTTCCTATGCTGCCGGTAAGCTTGCGCTTACTCGTTTCGGTTCCAGTTCTAAAACTGTTTTCTATACGGAATCCACACCCTATACCCCGGCGAAGAAAGCATCCATTCCCGATCTTATAGTGCACGCCGCTAATTTCTATGCGGCATTCGATACAACAACAGCTGAAGGGGAGACGACGGAGACCGGCTCGCAGCTTGTTCGGCGTTTGTATAGTCCTATGGCTGCTCTTAAAAGCGTAGGTAAAGCCCTTGGTAAATCCTCTGCCTGGACAGTCTTCAATGTGAAAGGGGCTCCGCATATAAGCTATTACAGTACATATAGTGACACAAAAGCCCTGACACGTGCGGGCGAGCGTATGGCCAGTACGGTTGCTGTCCTTTTAGGCGTTAAAACGAAGGGGTTGTATAAGGCACGAAAAGGTAAACGCGCAACCAGTATCAATATTAACCTACCGCAGGAATTTGCCGTTGGAAAGCCCAATGTGCTGGTGACTTCGAATAGCATAGCCATAGGGTCGCTCCCCGCGCTCAACAACTTGGTGCTTAAACATGCCCGCGGTAATATGTCTTTTACCGGTTCCGTATACAGCATACGCCCGGCAGCTTTGGCTTCTATTGTCGGCGCTGCTGCTGCTGCTAACCCTGCAGCCGGCATGATGGTCGGTATGGCCGGAGCTGTATTGGGTTCCATAGGCGATGTTCATGCTGTTGACACCATCCAGAATGGGGTGCGCGATATTCACATCTTGGTAAGGAAAGCCGGTGACTCATCGATAGAACCCGTTGCGTTGCCGGGGGCGGTTCCCGGTGATACTCAGTCGGGGGATGAAGATGTTCCCGCCGCGATTGAAGGTGGCGAAAGTGCCGAAAGTGGTGATGCTGAAGATGGTAATGAGGAAGAGTTGGATGCTGACTCCGAGGATGATGATTGGGAAAGCAGCGATTGGGATTAATCCCTGATTTTCGGAAAGAAACAGGCCCGGCCTTTTCCCTTGCAATGGGGGATAGGCCGGGCGATTTGTTTGTGAATGTTGTGTTAATTCCACTCGGTCATGCTGCGGAATTGTTCTATTCTTGCAGCAAGTTCACGGCGGTTAAGAGCAAAGAGCGAGACGGTACCGAATTTTTCACACACGGCGGCAGCGACTACTGTTGCGATGGCTACGCCTCGTTTCATATTCTCCCACGTTGGGTTGCCGTTATTAAGGCATTGGGTCAGGTAACCGCCCAGCGCCCCCATGTATGAATCACCGGCGCCTGTAGGATCCGTTGCGTTCACCAGTGGCCATGCCGGGCATCGGAATAGCCGGATGGCTCCGCTCGGACTACGGTGAAAAAGAGTAGAGCCAGCGCTGCCATGCTTGACAATGGCATAACGGGGGCCGGCTTCCAGTATTTTGTAGCCGGCTGCCAAGCTGTCATTCTCTCCTGCATATTCGCGGGCTTCTTCATCATTCATCAGCGCCAAATCTACCTTGCTCAGTAGTTTGTGAGTGTATTCACGCTCGCGAATAATCCACGATTTCATGAAATCAGCCATGCGGAAGCGGGCATTGGTGCATTGTTCGAGCATGCGGTATTGCAAGGGGGGGGTTACATTGGTAGCCATGGCAAGTGCGCACTGTTGTAATTCGTGGCTCAGTTGCATGTTCCAATGTTCTTGCACTCCCTCAATTGTTTGGACCGTGGTGCGGTTGTTCATGTCTTCCTCGTAGCGCCCTGTCCAGGAAAAGGTTTGTCCCTCGACCTGTGCAACATGAGCCATGCTCACGCCGCGAGCTTCCATTGCCAAGCGATATTTGGTATCGAAATCGGTACCTACCACTCCCACTAAATCCATGTTATTGGTGAGCAGTCTGGCGGCCAGCGCTGCGTATATACCACTGCCGCCCAGTACCGAATTTGCTCGTCCGTTTGGCGTGATTAGGGTATCAACGGCTATTGTTCCGTATATGAGTGCTCTGTTGTTCATGCTTGGTCTCCTTTCAGCATGGTAAGCAATGTTGCTTCGTCAATGATAGGTATATTAAGTTTTATGGCTTTATCGCGTTTGCTGCCGCCGCCTTCTCCTGCCACCAAATAGCTTGTTTTCTTGGTGACTGAGCCGGTGGGTTTACCGCCTGCGGCGGAAATCATGCGCTCAAACTCCGGGCGCGGGCGAGTCAGGGCACCGGTCAGCACAAAGGTGAGTCCGCTCAGCGGTCCCTCAGTGGTATTCGCGGTATCTGAATAATTGGGGGATAATGGGTTAATTGCCAGCATGCTCAGTGTGGCCGTGACATGTTGTCCGGCGGCGGAGTCGAACCACTCCAACAATTTACGGGTGCAAACGGAGCCGATGGGATTGCTGAGTTTTAGTTTATTGTTGCCATCCGGTTGCAGGGCAAGCATATTGCGTTTTTCGTAGGGTGCTGCAGTTTGTTCCAACTGAGCCCGCAGGGCAGCGCGACTTTGCTCCAGTTCATCTCGGTCGGCTCCTTTGTTGTTGCGTGCCTTGGGATTAAGGGCATTGTACTGAGCGACACCTTCTTCCAATTGTATGAGCGCGCGAAGGTAGTCTGAGTGAGCGAGTTGTTGCAGGTCGCTGTGGTAACCGGCAACTTCGCGAGCTTTGGTGACACCGATAGTCGGAATTCCGAATGCGGTCAGCCAGCGTTCCAACGGGAGTTCCCGTGCCTTTGCCAGGGCCTCGAGTGCTTTTGTCGCATTCTTTTCTCCGAATCGCCGAGCCTCCTCCTGGGTGCCCAGATTCAGCGCACCCAGCTTTTCAACATTCAGCGAGAATAAATCAAGCGGGGTCGATATGTAGCCGTTGCGTACAAGTGCCTCTGCCACAGTACCGCCCAAACTTTCGACATCGAGAGCCTCCCTCTTGCAGAAGTGCGAGGTGCGCATGGCGGCTTGTGCCGTGCAAGTGAAGTTTGTGCAGCGCCAGGCAACTTGTCCTTCTTCTTGGGAAATTGGTTCTCCGCAGCACGGGCATTTGCCCTCTACTGCTTGGTAAAGACTGTAGGGAGTAGCATCCGACGGCCGTTTATCTTTGTTCACATGAACAATGGCCGGAATGATTTCACCGGATTTTTCGACCAACACGGTATCTCCGATACGGATGTCTTTGCGGGCAATTTCATCTTGGTTGTGTAGGGTAGCGCGAGAGACCGTTGTGCCGGAAAGCTGTATGGGTTCAAGCTCCGCTACCGGGGTCAATACACCGGTGCGCCCCACTTGAACAGTGATAGCCTTTAGTGTGGTTTCTTTTTGTTCGGGTAAGAATTTGAATGCCGCTGCCCAGCGGGGGGCACGAGCCGTTGAGCCCAGTGACTCACGGAGGGTGAAGTCTGCCAGTTTGATGACGGCGCCATCCGTTCCGTAGCTGAGTTCGCGCCGTAGTTTATCAATCTCTCTCACAGCCTGCCGTACGGCGTCTGTTCCTTTTGCATGAATAATTGGGGTATTGCAGGGAATACCCAGATAGTGAAGCAGTTCTACAAAATCCGTTGCCGTACGGAGGGGCGGCCCTTGGTATTCACCGTGACCGTGCGCCAGAAATGCCAGCGGGCGTGCTGCGACTTCTGTTGCATCCAGCAGTTTAATGGTGCCGGCCGTCGCATTTCGGGGATTCGCCAGAGCCGGTAGACCGGCGGCATCCCGCTGCTCATTGAGTTTATTGAAGTCAGAAAACGGCATGTATACTTCGCCGCGAATTTCCAGCAGAGGTGGAGCTCCGTCAGGAAGTGTGCGAGGTATGGATTTGATGGTGAGTATGTTGGCCGTTATGTCATCGCCGGTGCTACCATCGCCACGCGTAGCTGCGTATGCCAGTTTTCCGTTGCGGTACATGAGAGTGACCGCGCAGCCGTCAATCTTGGGTTCTACGACAACTTGAGGTTCATCCTGGCCGAGACTGCGGCAAAGTCGATTGTAGAAATCCACCAACTCGGCATCGCTCTCGCCCTGTTCCGGTTTATGCTCGAAAATATCATCTATACTTTGCATAGGCCGCGGGTGGCGGACTTTGCGAAATCCCTCCGTCAGGTCATTACCCACACGCTGAGTGGGCGATTGGGGGGTGATGAAGTCAGGGTTTGCGGTTTCGAGCTCCTCCAACTCACGATACAGGGCATCATATTCTGCATCTGTAATTTCAGGCTGAGCCTGAGCGTAGTATAGCTCGTTGTTGTGATTGATGATATTGCAGAGCTCGTCGTAGCGGGCGCGAGCATCACTAACGGGCTGTTGAGCGGCGAATTCAAAAAGATCCATAAGCGTGAAGTATGGTGTGTGGAGAATTGGCCGTGCGGTGTTCAAATTGGACCGGTTGTTTGCCGGTGAGTTCATGCAGCAAGGTAACGGCCTGTTCCCAGTTGCGCGAAAGCTGCTCGGGTGCGTGGGCATCCGAATTGATAACGATTGGAATTCTCCGAGCCAGCATCTCTTGAAGGAAGGCTCGGCTCGGGTACTGTTCTGCGCAGTATTTGTGCCACCCTGCTGTATTGATTTCCACCGCTATGCCACTGTGCTCCAGTGCATCCAGAGTTGGTGTGTAAAACCTGCTCAAATCGCCGCCGGGGACTCTTCCCCATATTTTTACCAAGTCTATGTGCCCGATTATATCGAACAGTCTGCTGTTCACCATATCCGTAACAGCCTGCCAGTATAGCAGCCAATCTTGCTCCGTGCTCTCGGTTATAGTGCGGTTGGCGTATACGCTGTCATCTACCGATTCACCATGTCGAAGGTAGTGTACTGAACCAATGAGATAGTCGCAGTCGAATTCTTTCCTTAGTCTTTGAATCCATGGTTCTATCCCGGGAAACCAGTCACACTCCAACCCGGTGAGTATGCTTAGCGAGCTGCCTTGTGCTGCTGCTCGTGCGCGATTTATCCATTCGCGGTAGGCGGCGGCATCTGCATAGCGCATGCGCCAATTATCATAGGGTTCCTGCTCCGGAGGCATTGGGGCGTGATCCGCTATGCCGTATGTGCTGAGATTGAGTTCGAGCGCACGTGTTACAAACTGCTCGGGTTCTCCTGTAGCATGCAGGCACAATGGTGTGTGTGTGTGGTAATCGGTGCGTTGCATGGGGCTTTTGTAATGGTTTCTATCGTATATATAATGCCTGCCGTGTTGGCTGCAATGAGCTTTTGCGTATTATCCGGGCTATCATAGCGCCGAGGAGTCGTCTTGTCAAGGTTTAAGCAGTTTGTAGCGGGGAATTGAGAGTGGCTGTATTCGCTGTGTCTTATATTTTAGTAGTATAATTAGCAAGCAAAATAAGCCTTCGATATAGTGTGTTTCATGGGCGGATAATGACTAAGTCATAAGTAGTATTTATGTCGGCAAATCAACTTGCCAATTAGGCGGAAATGTGGTAAAAGCACGAAGTCTTATGTTTCATCGGTTCGTAACATGTATGGTATTCTGCGCAGGCATTACAGGGGCTGAACTCTGTAATGATTACGCAATGCCCGATGAGTTGGAACCATGTGACATTCAGATGGAGCCTGAACCGATAGTGCGTTACAAAGACCCGGCAGTGGCAATGATGCAGCGCTATCGCAAACCGGTTGAAATTGAAATTCGTAGCGAGTGGGGCTTGAGTGAACCTCAATTATACACGGCGATGCAACCGCCCTACGGTATTGTGAAATCATCCCGCGTGGTGCGTTATGTATACCCGGAAGATGAGGAACCTACTCCCGAACAGTTGGCGGATGGCTCGGCTCTCACGCCCAAACAACGCCGCTTGATGCGTCGTGCGCGGCGTTTGGCTTTGCGCAATGCTGCTTGGCAGGCCAAAATCGAGGCAGACCGCTACAATCGCGAACATGCTGAAGCGTTGGAGCAACAGGATCGTCGCGGTCGGCATATTATCATTGATTTGAGTGCTCAGAGGGGTGTTTTCATGGATGGTTCTACAGAGTTGCGTTCATTTAGGGTATGCAGTGGTAAAAAAACGACACCAACCCCCAGAGGCCATTTTCATGTAATGGAGAAACGGCGCGAACACAAGTCGAACCTGTACAATAGCTCCATGCCGTATTTCCTGCGACTTACTCTCGATGGGGTAGGGCTGCACCAGGGACCTGTGCGTTCGCGGCCGTCATCTCATGGTTGCATTCGTTTGCGCCCGGAGGATGCTCGCTATCTGTTTGAGAATAGCGTGGTAGGAACTGCCGTTTTTGTGGTGGATTAATCCCGGTTCATAATGTTGAACTGGCTATCCTCACCTTTTCTGCTTAGCCATATTAAAGACAATGAGAAAGAAATTAGCTTTTCTCATAGTTTGTTGGGTCGGTTATGCCCGCCGTGGCGAAGGATTCGCGGCGTTCGCGGCAGGTGGCGCATTCACCACAATGGAACTCCCGCCCGCAGTAGCAGGAGTAGGTCTGTGCAAAGTCAACTCCGAGCTGTGCGCCGAGCGCAGTTATCTCACCCTTGCTGAGGGCGATGAAAGGACGCAGAATTTCGAGCTCAGCGTAGGTGCCCAGTGCTATGGCAGAGGCCATGGCGTTCATGAAATCCTCCCTGCAATCGGGATAGAGAGCATGGTCACCACCATGTGCAGCAATGACGATACCTGCTGCGCCGTTGCTTTCGGCTATGCCGGCGGCAATGGCAAGAAAAATGCCATTGCGGAAGGGGACAACTGTTTGTTTCAGGTTCTCCTCCGCATAGTCTGCTGCGGGGATAGCATCCGCTCCATTGAGAAGGGCACTTTGGAGGTGTGCGGAAATCGAGCGCAGGTCGATTTCGTGGTAAGGGATGCCGAGTTTTTCTGCTTGATAGCGGGCGCAGGAGAGTTCGCGGGCTGCGTGGTTGCTGCCGTAGTCAAACGAGAGAGCGCACACCACCTCGTGGTGGTGGTGCGCCCAATAGAGAGCGGTGGTGGAATCCAACCCGCCGGAAAGCAGTACGGCTACTTTCATGCGGGACGATTCTCCGGCTTATGCTCAGCCGTGCAGGTGAGCTGAATACCTCCGCGGGCACCGAAACGCCCTTCAACCTTCATCCATGCCGGGTCAACTGCTGCAACTAAATCGTCCAATATACGGTTAACGACTTGCTCGTTGAATGCAGCATAGTTGCGGAAAGATACCAAGTAGTACTTCAGGCTCTTTGTTTCCACAACCTTAGCTGCCGGGGTATAGGTGATTGTCAGTTCGCAGCTGTCCGGCTGTCCGGTGACCGGGCAGAGGGAGGAGAACTCATGTGTAGTGAGGGTCACTACATAGGGGCGCTGAGGACTGCGGTTCGGGAATGCCTCCAGCTTAGCTTCTTCGGGGGAGGTGAAGAAGGCGCTGTGTTTGCCGAGTAGAGAAAGGTCTTTGTTGTCCATGGGTATTTAAGCCTTGGTGAGTTTATAACCATCTTTACCATCTTTCATTGCCCAGCCCAAGTCAGCAAGCTTGCCACGCAGCGCATCAGCCGTTGCCCAGTCTTTCGCCAGACGGGCTGCCCAGCGCTCATCGGCAATAGCCTTGATGTCATCGGGAACCTCGATGTCGGCATCGGGGTCGGGCAATTGAAGGCCAAGAGCCTCCATGATAAAGCGGAAGGCCTTCCACATATCCGTAGCTGCGGCAGCCGTCATCTCGGCCGGTTTTACACCCTTGATGGCACTGAAGACGTGCCCGAGCGCTTCCGGGCAGTTCAGGTCATCTTCCAAGCTGTCCCATGCCGGCTGGAAGGTGCCGAGGGCAGGGGCTTTTTTTACAAGGTCACGGTAAGTGGGTTCTTTTTCGCCGCTGGCTTTGGCCAATTCTTTATCGAATCGACCGAGTTTATTGAGTGCGCTGGTGGCATCTTTCATGCCGCTGAGCGTGAAGTTAAGCGGTCGGCGATAATAGGCACTGGCCAACACATAGCGCAGAGCTGCCGGGGTGTAGCCCATTTCCTGCAGCTGATCAAGTGTGTACATGTTGCCCAAGCTCTTGCTCATCTTGGCTCCATCTACCAGCAGGTGGGTGACGTGGAACCAATGGCGCGCAAACTCACCACCGCAGGCGCAACGGCTTTGAGCTATTTCGTTTTCGTGGTGCGGGAAGACCAAATCCACGCCGCCGGAGTGCAAATCAAAGGTGTCACCCAGGTACTTGTGGCTCATGGCAGAGCATTCCAAGTGCCAACCGGGGCGCCCTTCACCCCATGGGGATGCCCAGAAATTCGGGCCGTCTTCCGGGCGGCGAGCTTTCCAGAGCACGAAGTCTGCAACGCTGTCTTTCTCGTACTCGTCCGTGTCTGCTCTTGTGTTGGCTGTTTTGCCAAGGTTAAGCTCTTGACGATCCAGGTGTGCGAGCCGACCGTAGTCTGCATACGAGGCAATGCGGAAGTAGACCGAACCGTCCTCGCTTTGGTAGGCGTGGTTGGCCTCTATGAGTTTTGCAACAATATCGAGTTGCTCTTTGATATGGGCAACTGCGCTGGGTTCTACATGCGGCTGCAAGCAGTTAAGTGCTCGGCAATCATCGTGAAACTTAGCTGTCCACTTCGCCGTGTATTCTCCCAAGGGAATGCCCTGAGCTTGTGAATTTCGGATGGTTTTATCATCTACATCCGTCAGGTTTCGCACATGTTTGGTGCGCAACCCGCCTAATTCCACAACGCGGCGGAAGACATCCTGCGCAACAAAGGTGCGGAAATTACCGATATGAGCGGCTGCGTACACCGTCGGTCCACAGCAGTAGAAGCGCAGCTGCTTGCCGTCTTCTGCCTGTACGGGCTTCGTAGCCCCCGACTGTGTATCATATAGGTTTAACATAGCACGCTCATTATTGGCCTGCGTTGTTTTTTTGTCAATACTACAGACTGACAGTATTGATTTTTTATTCTTTACGAATAGGCCGATATTTGCTAAGATGGGTCTATGCGAAAGGCTTTGGTTTCGATTGCTGTCATGTGTACACTGAGCTGTTGTGTGGGGTACAAGGTATCGGAACGTGGAACGACTACGTTGCTGACGTCCGGGGTGCAGAACGAGGCTCAGCTGTTGAGTGGTGTGCGTGCAGAAATTGCAAAGCTCTCTCCGGAGATATGTTATGTATGGCGAGGTCAGGGGGATGCTTATCAACAAGCGAGGAAGGCTGCAGAGCTGTTGATGCGAGACGGCGCGGTTGTGGCGTTTGCGTTGTCGGCAAGGCGTAATTTTGTTACTCTGACTCCCACGTATGCCGATAATGAATACATGTTGAGAGCATATCGCAACCCTCAGTACAAATCAACGCTGACAGCTAACCAGAAGCAAGCTCTTGCTCTGGCTGAATCAGTTGTTCGAAAAGCTCGCAGTCAAAGTAAAAATCAGTATGAGTGTGCGCTCAAGCTGCACGATTGGATAGTGAATCATGGGCGCTACCGAACGGATTTGCATGGTAAAAATTCTGCGAATGTTACCACTGGAATGTTGTTGAACGGGGCGGGGGTGTGTGATTCGTATACACGGGTATGCAGGTTAATGCTTAGTATGGCAGGGATTGAGAATCGTTTTGTAGCCGGTGAGGCTAACAATGAAAACCATTGTTGGAACCTTGCTCGCCTTGATGGACATTGGGTTCACATTGATTGTACTTATAGTGACCCGACTCCGGATGAGGCCGGGCGCGTGTATCATACTCACTTTGCGATTCCGGATAGTCTAATTGCGCGTGATCATAGCTGGAAGCGTGCCGATTATCCTGCGGCAAATTCCATAGAGTTGTATTATCCCATACGCTATGCTGCATTTGCTTCTATCGAGGATTTTGTGATTTGGTGCAAAAACTACCGCATGAAGCCCGAGTATATACATGTTACTGCTTATGTTGAAGAGCTTCGGAGCCTGGGGCATGACTACAAGGCAATCATGAGTCGAGTCGGGGATGCTCATGCTAAATTAGGTGAACATGTGCTGCTGAGCTTTTCGCTCGAGGATGATTTGCCCGGAGTCATTGTCGCCAAGTGTCGAGTCCGGTAAACTTTCGGCTTGACAAAAGAATGACAAGCGTGTATATTCCCGCGCGCATGGCTACGGATATCCGCTTCAAACGAAACTTTTCCATTATTGCTCACATTGACCACGGCAAGACGACCTTATCGGATCGTTTGCTGGAGTTCACTAACACCATCGGCGAGCGCGATAAGCAGGATCAGCTGCTCGATGCCATGGATTTGGAGCGTGAAAAGGGTATTACCATTAAATCGCATCCGGTAACGATGCGCTATAAGGCTAAAGATGGTAACACATACGAGCTTAATCTTCTCGATACCCCCGGGCACGTTGACTTCTCATACGAAGTGAGCCGTTCTTTGGCTGCATGTGATGGCGCTGTTTTGATTGTGGATGCCGCTCAGGGGGTGGAGGCTCAAACGCTGGCCAACATGCACCTTGCCCTTGACCAACAGCTCGAAATCGTGCCGGTTGTTAACAAAATTGACCTGCCCAGTGCAAACTTGCCCAAAGTATACAAGCAGCTGGAAGATGTTGTTTGCATTCCCCACGAGGAGGCGATCCTTTGCTCTGCCAAGGCCGGTATCGGTATCGAAGATGTGCTGGAGGCTGTTGTGAGCCGCGTGCCTTCCCCCAAACCGGCTGAGGATGATAAACTGCGTGCTTTGGTGTTCGATTCGGTGTACGACTCCTACCGAGGGGTGGTTTCCTATGTGCGTATGGTAAGCGGTACCGTATGCCGTGGTATGAAAGTTAAGCTTTTCGCAACGGATGAGACTTACGAGGTGAAGGAAGTCGGCGTGTTTACCCCGAAAATGCAGGCGACTGACCAGCTCGAGACCGGTGACGTTGGTTACATTATTGCCAACATGAAATCTGCTGCAGATGTGAAGATTGGTGACACCTACACCAACCTCGCCAATCCTTGCTCGGAGCCGTTGCCCGGCTTCAAAGAGATTCGCCCCATGGTGTTCTCAGGCATTTATCCTGTGGATTCTTCGGACTACGAAGCATTGAAGGCCGCTATGGCTAAGCTGCAGATTAACGATGCTGCATTCACCTACATGGGTGAGAGCTCCGTGGCTCTCGGATTCGGTTTCCGCTGTGGTTTCCTTGGTTTGCTGCACATGGAAATCATTCAGGAACGACTGCGCCGCGAATTTAATATGGACGTTATTTCCACCTATCCCTCCGTAATTTATGAAGTGACGAAGACGGACGGAACAGAAATTCAGGTGGACAATCCCAGTATTTTGCCTGATCCTCAGGAGATTCAGGAGATTCGTGAGCCTATTGTAAAGGTATTCGTGATGATTCCGGCGGACTACATTGGCGATATCATGCGAATTGTGATGGAGAAGCGAGGCGAAGTCGTACATACAGAAACGATTGACGACACGCGCGTGATGCTCACATGCCGCATTCCCATGGCGGAAATCCTTGTCGATTTTAACGATAAGCTCAAATCCACGACCCGTGGCTACGGCTCCATGGACTATGAGTACGATGGCTATCAAGCTGCAAAGCTCGTGAAGATGGATATGATGATTGCCGGCGAGCCTGTGGATGCTTTCTCGATGATTGTACACCGCGAGCGCGCAGAATCTCAGGGGCGCGAAATTGCGTTGAAGCTTAAGGATGTGATACCAAGACAGCTCTTCACCGTGGCTATTCAGGCTTGCATTGGCGGCAAGATTATTGCCCGCGAAAGCATTTCTGCCATGCGTAAGAATGTGACGGCCAAGTGCTACGGCGGTGACGTGACTCGTAAACGCAAGCTGCTTGAAAAGCAGAAGGAGGGTAAGAAGCGCATGAAGTCTATCGGTCGCGTGAATATCCCGCAGGAGGCCTTCATCAATGTGCTGAAAACGGGCGATTGATAGCGCGAGGAATCGGACTGCACCCCATGAAAACAGGGCTGGTACTGGAAGGCGGCGCCATGCGCGGTATGTTCACGGCGGGCGTACTGGATGTGTTCATGGAGAAGGGGATTACCTTCGACGGGGTAATCGGTGTATCTGCCGGAGCCGCGTTTGGCGTGAATTTCAAGACGGGGCAAATTGGCCGAGCCATTCGCTACAATAAGCGCTATTGCCGAGATAAGCGCTATTGTGGCCTGTGGGCATTGCTGCGCGATGGTAACATATACAGCCGCGATTTCTGCTATGAGGAGGTGCCTCTGAAGCTTGATAAATTTGACTTTGAGGCATACAGTCGCAATCCCATGCCTTTCTATGTGGTTGCGACTGATATCGAAACCGGCGAGCCGGTGTACCATGAATATGGTGGGTGGGAGGATCACACCTTCGAGTGGATTCGTGCCTCGGCGTCTATGCCGCTGGTTTCGCAAATGGTAGAGATAGAGGGGCGTAAGTTGCTGGATGGCGGGATTTCAGACTCCATCCCCTTGCGATATTTTGAGAGTATTGGTTATAATCGCAACGTGGTTATACTGACACAGCCTCCCATGTACGAGAAGAAGGAGAATGGGTTGCTTTTTGCTGTGCGGCTTATGTACCGCAAGTACCCGGAACTCGTGAAAGCAATGGAGACCCGCCACCTGCGCTACAATGATACCCTTCGTTATATCGAGGAGCAGGAACGAGCAGGGGAAATACTGGTTATCCGCCCCGATGCTCCGTTGCCGGTGAGTAGGGTGGAGAAGAAACCCGAACGTTTGCAGGCTGCTTATGATATCGGTCGCGAGACCGCATTTAAGCAAATGGAGGCTTTGAGAGCCTTTTTGTGCAAATGATTCGGTCATGTTTGCAAAAAAAATACCATGAAGCCGCTTTTTCTGCTTTATTTGTGAACTAAAGTGGTTATAATAGCAGCGTTCACGTTCGATTTTTTTATTATGAAAATCTGGTTAGATGGAAAATTGGTTGATTCGAGTGAGGCAACAGTCTCAGTCTTCGATCACGGTGTGTTGTATGGTGATGGTGTTTTCGAGGGTATTCGATTCTACTCCGGTAAAGTGTTCCGCCTTGAGGAGCATATCGTGCGCCTTTTTGATTCCATGCGTTACCTTGCAATGGAGTGCCCATGGAGCTTTGATGAGGTATGCCAGGCAACTAAGGATACTGTCGCGGCCAATGGTATGGAGGATGGTTACATTCGTTTGGTTGTGACCCGCGGTAAGGGTGATTTGGGACTTAATCCCCGCAACTGCCCTCGCCCCAGTATGTTTATCATAGTGCAGAACATTGCTCTGTACCCGGCCGAGATGTATGAGAACGGCCTGAGCATGATTACCTCTACTTTCCGTCGTCCGAATCCTGACATCCTTTGCCCTCAGGTTAAAAGTTTGAACTATCTCAACGGTATTTCAGCCAAGATGGAGGCCGTAGCTCAGGGGGCGGGTGAAGCTCTCATGCTTAATCAGCGTGGTAATGTGGCCGAATGCACCGGCGACAACATTTTCATCGTCCGCGATGGGGTGGTAATGACCCCCCCGCTGACAGAAGGTGCTTTGGGCGGTATTACGCGCCATGCTGTATTCGACATTTGCTCTGAGCTGGGTATTCCCTGCATTGAGAAGGTGATGAACCGCTTCGATGTTTTGAGTGCCGATGAGTGTTTCCTGACCGGTACTGCTGCTGAAGTAATTGCTGCCACCTCTCTTGATGGTCGTAAGATTGGCTCCGGTGTAGCCGGTCCCGTTACAGGTCGCATCCTCGCCCGCTTCCGCACTCTCGTGCGTGAGTAATTTTTCTTATCATCCGAATCCGCGGTGGAGCCAATGGGCTCCACCGCTGCTTTTTTTGCCCTATATATGGATACTCTTTATGAAGGAAAGTTTCTGACCTTGGTGCGCGAGGGGCGCTGGGAATACTGTGAGCGGGTACGAAATACGCCTGCTGCCATGATATTTGCCTGTACACCCGAGGGCAATGTGTTGCTGGTGGAGGAATTTCGGCCGCCGATTGCTGCTCAGAGTATATGTTTTCCGGCAGGGTTGGTGGGGGATGAAGGCCCGGAGAGTGCTTTGTTGGCTGCCGGACGTGAATTGGTGGAAGAAACCGGGTATGAGGCCGGGCAACTTCGTTACCTATTCACTGGACCGTCATCCCCGGGGCTGACCTCTGAGACCGTTGCCTTTTACCTAGCCGTTGATTTGCGCAGAGTTGGAGCCGGCGGTGGTGTGGACAATGAAAATATAATAGTGCACGAAGTTCCTTTGGCAGAGATTGATACTTGGTTGGCTGAACAGATGGCTGCCGGTAAATCCATTGACCCTCGTGTTTATACAGGTTTGTATTTCCTTAGTCAGCATGCCTGAGTTAGAAGAGTATTATGTAGTAAGACCCGGAGGTATACCGAAGGGGCCGTATACTATGGCTGCACTTAAAATGCTGGCCTTACAGCGTGCTGTTACTTCGGAGCACTTGTATTGTAAGGAGGGGATGAGCGAATGGCTGCCTATCAGTCAATTGTTTACTAAAGAAAACGCTTGGATGTTAGGTGGCTCATGCAGTGGCTCATCTGCGGGCATAAGTTCTCACTTGACTGCGTCCATTATAGTGTTGGTGGTGTCTGTCACTATGTGTATTTTCAGTTTACCGTTTGCTGTAGCGGCCGTGGTACAGGCAAGCCGTGCTAAGGGGATAATGACATCGGACCCCGTGAGGGGACGCCATTTGGCTGAATCCGCCTATTTCTGGTTAATTGTGACTTATTTTGTGATATTTTTGCAGGTAAGTGCAATCGTCATAATGGGCATATTCGGGGGGGGGTAATTGCCTTACGCAGCCATTAAACGGATATTCACAATACGGCGGCCATCACAAACATACCTGTCATCACCCCGCCGATACTGAGGTGGTGGTGCCCCCAGCGCTCTGCCATGGGCAGAAGTTCATCGAACGAGATGAATACCATGATGCCGGCTACAACGGCAAAAAGTATACCTAACAGAGTAGTTCCCAGGAACGGCAGCAGAACAAACATGCAAACCAATGCTCCCAGCGGTTCTGCCAAGCCGGTGAGTGTTCCTATCCAAAAAGCTTTGCTACGGCTCCCGGTGCCGTAGAGCAGGGGAACAGCTACGGTAAGACCTTCCGGGATGTTGTGAATTGCTACCGCCAGTGCCACTGACATGGCGATGCTTACGTTGTCAAAGGCTGCGGCTACTGTTGCCATGCCTTCCGGGAAATTGTGTACACCTATTGCTATGGCAAACAGAAATGCGGAGCGCTTTACCTTGTCGCGTCCCTTCAGGCTGGTGGCAAACTGAGCCTCGTGGACTTCGTTCTCGCTGCGGAACTCATGCGGGTTCTCATCTTCCGGTACCAATTTGTCTATGAGTGCCGCCAGTCCCATTCCTCCGAAGAATGAACCAAGTGTAATCCACTTATTGACAGTGCCTTCTCCAAGTTTTTCCATGGCCAGAGGCATTAACTCCATGAATGAGATATAGACCATTACTCCGGCACTTGCTCCAAGCGAGAAAGTAAGCATCTTCGCATTCGTGCGTTTCAAAAACAGCGCTACTGCAGCACCGATGCCGGTACACAGACCGGCAAGCAGTGATAGAGCTCCGCCTATGAGTATTTGTTCCTCCATGCCGTTGAACATGGCGTTCTTGTACCCCATTATCACGCGGCTGTCAATGAAATTTTGGAACTATTGCATGCAGAAGTTTTCTTCGGGCGTACTCGAAATTGCCGGATTGGGACGAAATACCGGGCGAGGGGTTAGAAAACGGACGCTTTTTTGGTAGCTGGCACACTTTAGACTCGCTTTTTGTGACGGAACGTGGCAAAGTATTCCTTGACAAAGTATTTTCCCCCTCATGTCTGAAACAACCTCTCCCCAATATAAGCGAATACTGCTCAAACTGAGCGGTGAGGCTCTGCGTGCGCAGGGCAGTAAGGATAACATCTCCCCTGAAATCGTGGCTCGAATTGCGCGCGAAATCGCTGAGGCTCAGCAGAAAGGTAATCTTCAGATTGCCATTGTGGTGGGTGGCGGTAATATATGGCGTGGTGCAAAGGCCAGTGTTCGCGGAATGGATCGCCCCACAGCAGATTATGTGGGAATGCTGGCCACGGTTATGAATGCCCTCTCGATATGCTCCGCTGTACAGGAGGCCGGTGTGCCGGCTCATGTAATGAGCGCTATTGAGATGAAGAATGTTGCGGAGCCCTATGTGCGCAATACCGCTCGCGAATTGCTGCGCGATGGTCAAGTAGTTGTATTTGCCGCCGGTACGGGCAATCCCTTCTTCAGTACCGACACGGCTGCTGCCTTGCGTGCCTGTGAAATTAACGCTGAAGTTGTGATGAAAGCAACTTCTGTAGATGGTGTTTACACTGCAGATCCCAAGAAAGACCCTACAGCTACGAGATTTGACGAAATATCGTACGAGGAATGTATCTCCCGCGAGCTCAAGGTAATGGATCAGACAGCTTTCACCCTGTGCAAAGACAACAAGAAGCCCATTATGGTTTTCGATATGCACAAGCCCGGTAATATTACCCGCGCTCTGCTCGGTGAGCAGATTGGTACCATTATCGGCGGATAATTCTCATTAACTCACATACTCATTATACATAATATGGACGAAGAAACACTCTTGCTCGAAGTAGAGACCTCCATGGAGGAAGCTCTCGAGAATATGTTGACAAAGTTTGCCGGTGTACGTACCGGTAAGGCTTCCCCCTCCTTGGTGGATAACATGGACATCTTTGTTGCCTCTTACGGCACGAGCATGAAGCTGAAGAGCTTGGCTGTGGTATCGACCCCCGATGCTCGCTCTATTCTCATTCAGCCCTTTGACCCCAGTACTCTTAACGACATTAAGAAATCAATCGCTGAGAGTAGCCTGAACATTACTCCCATTATTGATGCTCGTTCTGTGCGTTTGCCCATTCCCGAACTTACAGGTGAACGTCGTAAAGAGCTTTGCAAACACGTAAAATCGCTCTCCGAAGAAACTCGCGTACGTATTCGTGGTGTTCGCAAAACCGGTATGGATGGTGTCAAGAAACTTAAGGCTGACAATGTGCTGACTGAGGACGGCGTGCGTCTGGCAGAGGACAAGGTGCAGAAACTGACGGACAAGTATGTAAAGAAAGTGGATGAGCTTGTCGCTGCCAAGGAAAAAGAAATCATGACTGTTTAATCCCCCGAAATCTTAGTATATAATATGAGTACTAATCCTTCAAATGTACTGGCCCAGGGTATTGAAATTATCGGTACCATTACTTTCCACAATGACATGCACATTGATGGCAAGATTGAGGGCGAAATTACCTCTGAATCCGGCAAGGTGACTATTGGTGAGCTGGCAGATATCAAAGGCGATATCAAGGCCGGTGAAGTTCATATTCACGGTCGCGTTGACGGCAACGTAAACAGTGGCCGTTGTCACCTCAATGAGAGTGCTGTTGTGAACGGCGATATCACGACATCTGTGCTTTCCATGGTTGAGGGTGCCCGTCTTTCCGGTCGCGCTCAAATCGGTTAAGCCGGAGAATCGGAATATTTGATAAAAAGCGCAGTAGGTCCCGGCGGCTTACTGCGCTGATTGTTTTATTTTATGGTGCATGTATTTGGTGTTGATAATGAAAATTATATATAGCATTTACTCTTGTCTTGTTTTGCTTTTGTTTGCCGGTTGTTCTGTGCATTCGACAATGAACGGTGGGTGGGTGCCGCTGACTTTGCCGGAAGATTTTTGTTATCTGGATACTGTTGCACCGGAAGTTCGCGTGGATTTAAAGTATAACGGGTATGATAATTTTGTGGGGCGCCCCATTGCCGGATATAGCGGAACCCGAGCTATATTGCGGAAAGATACAGCAGCGGCTATAAAGCGAGCTTCGGACCTGCTTGCAAAGGAGGGGTTAGGCTTGCTCGTGTGGGATGCCTATCGCCCAACTTGCGCCATGGTAGATTTTCGGCGCTGGTCTCGAACGGACGATGAACGTATGAAAGCCCGTTTTTATCCCAATATCAGTAAACAAGGGATATACGACGGTAAGTATATTGGTGATATCTCTGAGCATAGTTGGGGGGTGGCTGTAGATGTAACCCTTGTGGATTTGCAAACCGGGCTCGAGCTCGATATGGGGGGACACCATGATTTTTTGGATGTTACCTCATATACCTCATCTTCGCGCATTACGCCGACCCAGTTAGCTAATCGCTTAAAGCTGCGAAAGGTCATGACTGCTGTGGGGATGCGGAACTACAGCCGCGAATGGTGGCATTACTTTCTGGCTGAGCGAGGCACGGTTTTTACATATAACTTTGAAGTTAGAGATGATTTGAAGCCTGCTCCTTAAAAAATCGGATGAAGACAATATATAGACTTGTCATCGACTATAAAATCCCATATAATCAACTCAAAGTTATGCATACAATGTTTATTCTCGCACAGGCGGCAAAGACAGCAGAATCCGCCACCGGTTTCGAACTGTCGGAGATTTTTGAGAAGGGTGGTCCCTTAATGTACGTTTTGGTAGGGCTGTCGTTTGTTGCATTCATGGTTGTATTGATGTGTTTGTGGACCACTCGAAGTTCTGCTGTTATGCCCCGAGATAACGTCATAACCATGGAATCATATATCCGCAACAAAAACTATGGCGGCTTGCTTAAGCACTGCGAAGGTAATGGTTCCAGCTTTGCCAGAACTGTGCACGTAATTATTCAATTTATGCAGCGCAACAACCGCGCCGGTATGGACGCCGTTCGCGAAGTCGCAACCGCCGAAGCTACTCGACAGGCTAACATTCTTACCCGTCAGATTAACTGGCTTTCCGATATCGGTTCTCTCGCTCCCATGGTCGGTTTGCTTGGTACGGTGCTGGGCATGATGGCCACTTTCTGGGAAATGTCTCAGGGTAATTTCGAAGGTGTGAAGCAGATGCAGATGGCCAGCGGTATCTCCGAGGCTATGATAACCACCGCCGGCGGTCTCTTCCTGGCTATTCCCTGCATGTTGGCCTATGCTGTGTTCCGTAACCGTATTCAGAAACACATTGCGGATATGGAAGCTGCCGTAACTCACATACTTTCGGTTTTGGCTGTTCAGGCTGACCGAGAGCAGCGTATGGTTAACGTTCCGCAGAGGATGACCCGTGCTGAGCAGATTGATGATGATGACTTTTAATCTCACCTGAGTTTTTTCATGAAAATCAATGCTAAAATTCCTGAGCCGATTGGTTTTCAGCTGGCACCCATGTTGGATGTAGTGTTCCTGCTGTTAATCTTCTTTGTCGTGACTCAGAAGTTTATTCTCAACGAGCAGGATTTAAAGGTAAGAGTACCCACGGCCATTCAAACGACGCCGGAGGATTCGCGTGCGATTGATGAAATGATTATCAACGCCCGCGAGGAAGAAGACGGAACACTGGTTGTCACTATTGACCGTACCGTTTTTTCGCTTGAAGAGTTGGAGGCTAAGTTGCGCCGACAGGTGCGACTGAATGCCAATCAGCCCGTTCGAATTCGAGGGGATGCCGAGATGCGCTGGCAAAAGGTTGCAGATGTGATTTCAACCTGTACTAAGGCCGGTGTATATAATGTGAGCTTTTCAAAACAGATGCCCCAGACCTCCGAGTAACGGAGCGGGGCATCTGCCCTTAATGATTTAACACTGAGTCTCTGCTGATTGTGGCAGTTATTCGCAGAAAATTGAAATGTATATGATGAACGTTAAAAGTATATTCAGCGTGCTTGTTCCCATTTGCATGTTGCCTGTTTCGCCGGTGGCTGCACAGCAGGCGGAAGATGAAGAAGCCTTGCAATCCAACCCCGAGACGGATAGGTATGATATTGCTGAAAGCCTGTATTTGCAGGCAAGGCAGGGTGGATTAGATGATCAATCCCGACGTATGGGATTGGCCAGTGCTGCTGAGTTGTTTGGCCGTTTTGTGAAAGATTTTCCGAACTCTCCCAACGCTATAAAGGCTCAATACAGGCAGGCAATCTGTCTGGAAGAAAGCGGAAATCGCGCTGCGGCAGATGCTGTGCTTGAGAAGGTTGCCGGTCGACAGAATGGCGGCGAGTTTGCTGCTGCTGCTGCATACAAGTTGGCAACTCAGGCCGCCGGCCGCAATTTGTGGGAAACCGCCCGAAATTATTATCTGATTACCGCTCGAGAATCTCAGAACGATAACCTGCGCAATGATGCTAATTTCCGCTTAGCTCGTGCACATCAGCAACTCGGGCAGAAGAAGGAGGCCGAAGAGCTTTTTGCTGCATTGGTCGACACCCCCGGCATAAGCGAGAGTCTGGGCAATATGTCACTTTTTGCGCTGGCTCAAATGAAGACTGAGGATGCTCAATATGATAAGGCTTACTCCTGCTTTACTCGCTTGTTGGAAAAGAAAAATGTAGACCAGGGAATTCGCGCAACTGCCACTTTGCAGGCTGCTCGCTTGGCCTCCAAGCTTGGGAAAACCGCTGAGTCCGGCGCTTATTATTCTGAAATATTGCGTATGCCCGGTATGGAAAAGTATGCCGGAGAAGCGCAGATGGACAAACTGCTCAGCCTTTACAGAGAGAAGAATTACCCTGCAGTTGTTCAGGCCGTATCCGGAAAATATGCTGTATTGGACGACCCGGAAAAAGAATCTCGTCGCGCTCTTATAGTCGGGCAGTCATATATGGAGTTAAAGGAGTTTGAGAATGCTGCAAGGTGGTTTGAGGTAGCGGAACTGGCCGTGCCTAAGACTGCGTTTGCTGCTGATGCCGCTTACCGGCGTCTGATATGCCTTCAGCAGCTCAGAAATCCGAACTTCATGATACATGCCCAGAAGTTTCTTGCTGCATACGCTGTAGCCGGTCAGAGCACTGCTGCTTTACCCTGTGTCGATTTGGTGCGTTTGATGTATGCAAATAAGTTGTTGCTCTCAAATGCACAAGAGGCATCTCGACAGCTCGAAGCTATCAATTACGATAACCTTTCGAGCCTACCCGAAAGTAGCCGTGCAGAAATCATGTACAAGAGAGCATGGTGCGCCTCAAAAAATGACAATGGTGCGCTGCTCGCTCTCGAAGTACTCAATTCCTACATCAAGACATATCCCAATGATGAGCACATGGCAGATGCTCTCGCCCTGCGAGGAACGTGCTACATGCGTGAGAATAACTTAACAGCGGCTATGGCGGATTTTGAAAAAGTGGTCAAGGAATATCCGACCTCCGCTTCTGCGCCGTTGAGTATGCAGAAAGCCGCCCAGGTAGCGAATGAAAGAAAAGACATCGCTACCATGATTCACTATTATGAATTGCTCATTAACACTAAAAATGTAGCGATAAAACCCTCCGCCTTAGCTGAGGCTCACTATCAGATTGCGCGTGCGAAGGCAGAGCGCGCACCCGCTGAAGCTATTCCTCATTTTGAGGCTGCTCGTTCTATTAATCCCAATAGTTACACGGCCTCGGTCGACTTGTGTCTGGTGCAGTGTTACTTTAGACTTGAGGATGCCGAAAAGCTTCGAGATGCACTTAAAACGCTGGAAAGAAACAATGTTGAAACGTATCGAGCATTGCCGCCCGACATCCCCCTGTGGTGTGGTTGGAAGTGTTTCCAGAACAAGAAGTATTTAGATGCTGAAAAATATCTCTCGGATGCCGTTGGCCGTTCTCCTCGTGAGACATACAAGGACGCTGAGGGTAAGCCTCGCGAACGTGCTGCCGTGCAACCGCTGGTGTGGAAAACGCTGGCTCGCACCCGTTTGGAGCTGCGCCAGTTTGAGAGCGGACTTGAAGCCGCTGAGCACTACGTCAGTATGGAGCAGCAGCCCTACCGAAAAGCGGAAGGCATGCGCGACAAGGCTCAGCTGCTTATTGGCCTGAGGCGCACTGCGGAGGCGCGCAAACTGTGTGAGGATGCTATTGCCATGGGTATTGACGGTCCAATTAAATCCTCGACCTTCCTGACGTTGGGGGATTCCTATTTTGCCGAGCGCAATTTTGCGGAAGCCGCGAAGTACTACGGAAGAACGGCCAACGTGGTGAGCGATGCCGAACTTAAGCCGCTGGGCTTATATAAAGTTGCGTATGCTTTGCGTAGTTGCGAACGCGCAGGCGAAGCAGCTCATTATGAAGAGGCTCTCAAAAAAGAGTTTCCCAATTGGCTGGCTGACCCGAATACTGCCATCTTTATGAAGATGCACGAACAAAAGTAACGGCACTCTCAGATATGTATTACTCTCGGGGAGAAAATCGCCGCAAGCGCTGGTACAGATTATTGAGCATAGGGCAGAAAAAGCTGCTGGCTATAGCAGTATTGCTTTTCTTTTGCTTCATGGTTCTGTTGTCTGTCATCATAACCTATCACTTCAGAGCTCAGCAGTATGACATTAAGCGAGTTGGTTATAATAACAACGAAAGCATGTTGTATGACTGCGATAACAAGCCCTTAGCTTCACTCTCCGGAGATTCTCTCTTTGTGGCTCAGTGGCAGGAATTACCGTCGCACCTTATCAATGCTTTCGTTGCCAGAGAAGATGAATCATTTTTTCAACACGGCGGAGTGGTATATACCTCAGTAATCCGCTCATTGATAAAAAATGTTCTCTCGCTCAGCTATGAGCAAGGTGCATCCACCATTACCATGCAGCTTACTCGCAATGTATATGAGTTGAGCGATAAGACCTTGGATCGTAAAATCCTCGAAGCCATGATTGCTCAACAAATTGAAGAGCATTATGATAAGCAGACCATTCTATTACAATACCTCAATAGAATATATTTTGGGCAGGGGTGCTATGGGGTGGCTGCTGCAGCCAATCGCTATTTCGGGAAGGCCGTATCGGAGCTTAATCTTGTGGAGTGCGCCACTCTTGCCGGCTTAGTGCGCGCGCCATCGCTTTGCAACCCCGTTACTGATATGAAAAATGCCATGGGGGTGAAAAGGGAAACTCTTTCACGAATGTTAGCCTTGGGTTATATCTCGCAAGAGGAGCACGACAATGCCGTTGCCGAGCGCATTGTGCTGTCTGATAGCAAGGGCTCGTCTGTCCCTGTGCTTTCGTACCCCTCCATGAGGGCTCAACAGGAACTGGAGGAATTGCGAGATGATTTGGGAGAGCATGTCGGGGGAATTGCTGCCGTTAGCAACCTACAACTTGAGTTGCAAAAACAAGTCGAACTTGCTGCCGAAACTGCACTGGTGGCCGTAGAAAAACCAGGCAATATACCTGATTCTTGGCTGCCTTTCCTGAATGCAAACCGCGAAGCCGCCGAGCGTCAGCGCCGATATTATGATGAAAAAGTAAAAAGACCGGCAGAGATGAAGGTGCGCGGCACAGATAATGAAATGGCTCATGTGCTACAGTGCTGTGTGTTGGTCGTGGATTCTCGGCGTAATAACAAAGGTCGTGTGTTAGCCATGGTTTCTGGTCGTAGTGCCGTGGATGGTCGAAATCGTTGGGAGGAAATGAGTATGCCCGGCAAAGCAATATCTCCGTTCCTATATCAATGTGCATGTTTGCCCGGTGGCGGCGAAACTCACATCGTGGCTCGCAATGCCGAAGTAACCGGTCGAAAACTCGGGTATGATGTTGTGAGCTCGGCCTATAAGAAATTGGGCTTAGGAATTAAATTGCCTAATAAGGAAAATGCAGATGCTCTCTACAGGGGCGAGTTCTTCATGAAACGCATAGACCTTGCCCGAATTCTTTTCGATATACAGAACGAAGGTCGCAATTATAAATTTAGCCTTCTGAGCCGTGTCTGGAGTCGTGGTGGTTCACTACTCTATACCTTCCAACCCGAGGTTTCCGGTGAGTATATACGCCGAGAAGGTGCCGGTGTGGTATCCAAAATAGCTCCGTTTATTGTCGAACAGGGCAAGCCGATTGTACTCAATGAAAATCTGCCCTCAGGCGGTGGCTGTATGTGCATGGTCTTTAACAACAATGGAGTTGCCGTTTTTGTGTGGATAGGGTTTGATGACCCGGCAGATATGCCGGACAGTAGTAAAATGGCTGAGCTGATAAAGAGAGCTTCCTATTGTCTTGCAAGTGAAATTCATTCGGCTGCAAGGGCTGCACTGAAGGAAAGAAGTGATAAGTTAAAGAAACAATGATTGAGGATTTTACACCCCAGCTCAAAGCCGCCGTCGCTGCTGCGCGTGTAGCCGGTGATTTTCTCAAAGCTCGATTCTCTGAGATTAAGCTGGTTAATGTTGAGTTGCCGCACGATATTAAATTGCAGCTCGATAAAGATACCCAGCAACTTATCACCCAAAGTCTATTCGCGCATTATCCCCACTATTCCGTGTTGGGAGAGGAAGGCGAGAGCGGCGATATGGGGGCTGATTACTTGTGGATTATTGACCCTATAGATGGCACCGTCAATTATTTTTACGGTATCCCCATCTTTTGTGTGAGCATCGCGCTACAGGTGCGGGGCAAGATTGTGCTGGGCTGTGTGTATGACCCCATGCAAGATGAGTGTTTTACTGCGATAGCCGGCGGGGTCGCAAGCCTGAATGGTTTGCCCATACAGGTATCTGCTCGCAAACGTATGGCCGAGGCCGTTGTATTTGTAGGGCACGGTGCACACGATGGCTCCGGTGAGGAGGGGGTGCGGCGATTTGCCCACATTTCTTCACAGGTGCGCAAGATTCGCATCTTAGGCTCGGCGGCGTTAACCCTGTGCTATATAGCGGCAGCTCGTTTCGATGCCTACATTGAGAACCGAATCAACTTGTGGGATTTTGCTGCTGCCCGGGTGATACTGGAGAGCGCGGGTGGACAACTGGAATATACACCTGACAGCGCCGCCGGCCATAGCGGTGCCGTTATTGCTTGGAATGGGCTCTTGCCTATTCATGCTGCTCTGAAAATGCCCTCTAAGTAAAGCTTAAAACTCACTATGTCTGTTGAATCGAAGAAAAACAAACGCAATTCTTCTTCTACCCCCGCCAATCCTCGTCGCGTTGCCTGGAACTGTTTGCAGCGTTGGGAGCAGGGCGGAGTATTTGCAGAAACCCTCATAGCACAGTCGGCCACTGCTCTCAGCGCGCAGAATAGGGCGTTAGTTCAGGCTTTGGTGTTGGGAACATTGCGCAACCTTCGCTGGCTGAGGCACCTGTGCGACGCATTACGCAATGGCCGCTTGGAGAGCTCGGCACGTTGGCTTATTTTACTTGGCCTGTGCCAGTTATATGTGCTGCATAAACCGAACCACGCTGCGGTGAGTGAAACCGTATCTCTGGCACCGCCCCGTTTTCGCGGCCTGGTGAATGGCGTGTTGCGTAGTGCGGTGGCCAGACGCGAAGAGTTTGAAGATGAGGTTTCCCGATTGTCGCCGGGGATTCGCTATTCGATGCCGGACTGGTTGGTGCAGCGTTGGTGTGCTGAATTTGGTGAGCAGGAGGCGGAAAAGATGCTCGCTTGGAATGTGCAAACCCCGCCTGTGTACGCTCGCATCAATCCGCTGAATCCGCCGGAAATCGGTGCTGATTGGCAGGCCTTGAGCGATATTCCCGGTTGGTATCGTCTGCCTGCCGGTGGTTTGCCGATGGATGACCTTAAGAATGGCCGGATTTATGTGGCTGACCCATCAACTCGCCATAGTGTGCGCTTGTTGGCTCCACAGCCGGGTGAGCGTGTGTTGGATGCTTGCGCTGCACCCGGTGGTAAATCAGTGGCTATGCTCGGTGCTACACATGGCGATATAGAATTGCTCGCAACGGATGCCGAAGAACACCGTTTGCCACAGCTGCGCGAAAATCTTCAGCGAGCTGGCGGGCGAAATATAGCTGTACAGCTGCACGATTGGTCCAGCCCGTGCCCGCAGCAGTGGCAGGGGCGCTTCGATGCCGTTTTGCTCGATGTTCCCTGTAGCAACAGTGGTGTGTTACAGCGTAGAGTAGATGCTCGTTGGCGCTTGCAGCCTAATGAGTTTGAGCGTTTGGCTGATTTGCAGCTCCGAATTATCAGCTGTGCTGCTGCTGCTGTACGTCCCGGCGGTCGTTTGGTATATTCGACATGCTCTATTGATAGGCAGGAAGATAGGGCAGTTGTGGAGGCTTTCTTGTCCACCCACACAGATTTTAGATTGGTTGAGGATTATTTAGCTCTTCCGCACAGGGAACAGGCAGATGGCGCCTATGCTGCTTTACTTTTAAAGCAAGAATATTGATATTTTCTGAAAAAAAAGCTGGAAATCTTCCTTATAATGTCGTATACTGCCACATGAACCATAGCAGAACTTACACGATATGATAACAAAAAAACTCACGATTCTCAACAAGCTCGGTATTCATGCTCGCCCCGCAGCACAGTTTGTGCGTGTGGCCAGTCGTTTTCAGGCCGATGTGACAGTCGAGAAGGATGACGAATCGGTCGACGGTAAGAGTATAATGGGATTAATGATGCTGGCTGTGGGGTGCGGTGCTGAGATTATGGTAACCGTTGACGGCGAAGATGAAGCCGAGGCTATGGACGCTCTCGAAGAATTAGTAGGCAGGAAATTCGGAGAAGAGTAAGCGCGTTTAATCGCGACTTGCCCCCATCCGTCATATTTTACGCGTCTGTAGAAAATGATGAAGTATCAGGAAGGCTTTGAGCGCAGGTTAAAAGGTATCCCTGTATCCCCGGGCATAGCCATGGGTACTTTGCGAGTGGAGGCTCGTGGTTGCCCATCTCCGGTGGTTCGTACGATTTTGCCCACCGAGCTTGAGTGTGAATGGGGGCGCTTTGAGAGTGCTCTTGCCCGTACGGAAGAGGAGCTTCAGTCCCTTCGTGCCAGGGTGGAGCATTTGAGTGGCGCGCAGGAAGCCGCTATTTTTGATGCTCATTTGCTCTTTTTGCGCGACCGAACGATTCTCTCCAAGTTGCGCAAGGAGATGCCCGCGCGTCTGCAAAATATAGACGCTGTTTATTATGCTGTGGTGCAGAACTTCATGGAGGTAATGCGCCATGTGGATGACCCTTATTTACGCTCGCGTGTGGCCGATATTGAGGATGTGCTTCAGCGTGTCCTTAAAAACATGGCTCCCGCTGAAAGGGCTCCTCTGTGTGGGGATTGCACTGAGCCATGCGTGTTGGCCGCTTATGACCTTGCTCCCAGCGATACTGCTGATTTAGATCCGCGAAAAGTGCTTGGTTTTGTGACGGAGGCCGGCTCTGCGGTGTCGCATACGGCTATTCTTGCACGCTCGCTTGGCATGCCTGCAGTGGTTGGTGTGCCTCACTTGGTAATCGACTCTCGTGTTGGTTCTCAGGCAATACTTGATGGCTACAATGGTCTGTTGATTCTTAACCCTACGGCTGAGACGCAGAAGCACTATTGCGAACTGCAGGCCGAGAAAGAACTCGCGTATAAGGCGCTTATCGAAATGAAAGACTTGCCGGCCGTTACGACGGACGGTCGGAGAATTCGCTTGGCTGCCAATGTTGAGTTTGCTCACGAGTATGGCGCCATTCGGCGTGCCGGTGCTGAAGGCGTGGGATTGTATCGAACGGAGTTTTTCCTGCTTGGCGGCGGTAGTCTGCCCGATGAAGAAACGCAATATGCCCACTATCGTGATTTAGTGGAGTGCTGTGCACCTGAGGAGGTTATATTCCGCACGCTCGATTCGGGGGGTGATAAGTTGCCCTTTGAAGTGCTCGAAGAGAAGGAGGATAATCCCTTCCTTGGCTGGCGTGGTATACGTGTATCTCTCAGCAGAGTGGAAATTTTTAAGGAGCAGTTGCGCGCAATCCTTCGAGCTTCGGCTCATGGCAAAGTGGGGATTATGTTTCCCATGGTTTCCGGTATAACGGAGGTGAAGGATGTTCGGGCTTTGCTTGATGAATGCCGCGCTGAGTTGCGCGAGCGAGGGCAGAGCTATGATGAAAACATGAGGGTGGGAATCATGATTGAGGTACCCAGTGCAGCAATGATGGCCGATGTGCTGGCTCGTCATGTTGATTTCTTCTCTTTAGGCACCAATGATTTAACTCAATATACCATCGCGGTAGATCGAGTGAACTTCCGTGTGGCCAATATGTTCCGCCCCACACACCCCGGTGTGGTACGCTTGATGCGCCATACCATAGCTGCCGGAATTCCCACAGCTGTTTGTGGCGAAATGGGGGGCGATATAAATTTGGTACCTTTGTTAGTCGGTCTGGGAGTGGCTGAGCTTTCTGTCGGCGCTCACCTTCTTCCGTTGGTGCGCTATGCCATACGCCACTTAAACTATGAGGAATGTCGCGCTATGGCTGAATTGGCATTGCAGGCGGAAGATAGCTATACTATTCGTAACTATTCATCCGATTTAGCGCACAAGTCGTATCCGGACCTGTTCAAATAATCAGCGTTCAATTCTTGTCGCTTAACTGATTGAGAAGCTGTAGAACCATGCGCCCGGTTTCTTCCAAGGACTTGGGGCAAATGCGGCTCATGTCGTCCTTTACAGTGTGCCACCAGTTACCTTTGGTGAAATCGCATATCAGATTCAGGGTGCTGACTCCGGCACGCTCGAAGGGTATGTGGTCATCCATATACGAACCGGGGTGTACATTCCAACGGCTGGTGGAGAGCTTTAATGCTTCGATTGCTTTATCGTACTCTTCAAGCATTTCGTCCGAAGTATCCAGTAAGGGAACGGCTATTGTTTTGTTGCGACCGCCGACCATGTCGAGGTTGATTTGGTAGCGGGGGAGGGCATGGGCTCGCCTCATTACTTCGTAGCGTGAGCCGTACAGTCCGTCCTGTTCCGTCATTCGGGGCGCGAATGATTCCTCTCCATCAAAGAATATCAGTTCAACCGCTGCGGCTTGCTCCGGTTTTTTGCCAAGTACTCTCGCCAGCTCGAGCATTGCCGCTGCCGCGCTCGCACCATCATCCGCCCCAACAAAATTAGGACTGATTCCGACTTTTGTGTCAATATGGCAGGTGACGATGATAGCGCGCTCGGCATTCGAATCGCCGTATACGGCATGCAAATTGGTCATTTTCACCCCATTTGATAGCGAGAATGCTCGTGGTGTTATTTGCCATCCGCTTTTTTGCAGGTTTTCTGTCAGATATTGTAGTTGCTGCGCATACGCAGCAGAGCCGCTGGGGCGTGCTCCCAGCTTGCACAGCGCATCGCAGTGAAGGTAGGCGTTCTCTCCGCTGAATACGGCACCATTCTGCCACTCAATAGGCGCGTTGGTGGGAAGGGGTGGTGTTTGAGGCGCAGACGCCTCTTCTCCGCAGCTACAGAGGAGCAGGGCCGTTAATGTGAGCAGAAAACTCCGATTTAGCATGAGCAAGGGGGATTATATGGGGGCATTTACCCCAAAGAGTTGCAATATGCGCACCAGCTCATCCCGACCGGTATAGTTGATTTCGATAGTGCCATTGCTCTTGCCCTTCAGGGAGATGTTGACGCGTGTGCCGAAATCCTGCGAGAGCTGTTGGCAGACTGATTCGTAGGCTGCCGGCAGGGTCTTTCCAATGATGGGCGGGCGAGAGGGATCAGGGGTGAGGATATCTTTTACCAGCTGTTCTGTTTGGCGAACTGTCAGTCCCTGTTTGGCAATACGTATGGCAGCGGCAGACTGTTGCGCTTCATCTTTGAGCTGGAGAAGAACTTTGGCATGACCTACGCTGATATCTCCCTTTTCAAGAAGCTCGCGCGAGGTGGGTGCCAGTTCCAGCAGACGTACCATGTTGGCAACAACTGTACGGGATTTACCGACATGTTGAGCAATGATTTCTTGCTTCATGCCAAAACGCGTTTGCAGCAGTTTGTACTGCTCCGCCTCCTCAAGCGGGGTTAAGTCTTCGCGCTGCAGGTTTTCAACGAGTGTAAGTTCGGCGACCTCGCGGTCTGTTGCCTCCATTACGACTACTTTCACTTCGCGCTGTCCCAGTTTGCGTACGGCTCGCAGACGGCGCTCACCGGCAATCAACTCAAACTTGCCATTGACTTTGCGCACAACCAAGGGTTGTACCAGCCCACTCTCTTTGATTGAGTCGGCCAGTTCGCCTATTTGCTCTTCTTTAAATGTTCGTCGGGGTTGAAATGGGGATGCCTCAATGTCCTCTACCTTAACTAATAAGACTTTGCTTTCATCTATTGCGCTTTCCGCGGCAGCTGCTGCTCGTGCCTCGTTTTTTCTGATAAGCGCTCCTAACCCTTTCCCTAATGCTTGCCGTGACATAATCCGTGGCAGCATTCTATCGCATTCTGCTCATTTTTGCAACCACTTTTTGTGACTTTTATACAAAGAAACCTGAGTTCTTCTTTCGAAAAACTCAGGTCTCGTTTATTCCTGATTATTAAAAACTTACCTTTAGTATGCCTTATTTGGCGGGGGCAGACAAATTAATCTTGAATGCTTTCTCAGGCTGGTTTTTCCACGACTGGCAAGTCATGATGCCGAAAAGATTACCTTTGGCATCGAGCTGCAGTTGCATGATGCCGTCATCTGCCAAGTAAACTTCAGCTGTAGGCTTGTCGTCCTGATAGTAGCCGTCATAAATTGTGACGTCTACGCGAGAAGTTCCGTCCTCCGCTTTGGTGTAGTCACAGCGACCGGAGATATCCATGCGAGAATCGGGCATTTCCGTGTCGAAGAGAACACCTACGAACTGCACGGAATTCTCATACTTGTAAACTCGACTAATCTCAAGCGTAATTTTACCAAAGTCCGAACCGCGAACCCATTCGCCCTTGAACTGCTTGCTCACTGCTACTGTTGAAATGCAGTGGTTAATCCACTGTTCTTTCTCAGCAGCAGCTGCTGTGGCTACTTCCGCAGCCTTTCTTGCTTCCTCTTCTTTTTTGGCCAGGTATTCAGTCCACTTGGTGCGTGCTTCTTCTTCGCGGGATTTGATGTAGGGAGCCGCGGCTGCATCAAATGCTGCTATTTTGCTGCGAATTTCGTTTTTACGAGCTTCTTCGAACTCAGCAGTAAGTACGTTTGTACCCTCGGGGATGTTGGCTACGGGGAGGACTGTGCCGGGCGTCGGCAGGGCATCTGTCTGCATGGTAACATCGGTGCAGTTCATGCCGTTTTCCGTCTTAACAGCTGTCATGGTTGCCGTTACCTCGTAGACAGTTCCTGCTGCAATCTTTTCAACGTAAACCGCGGACTCCGCGAGGTCGCGCAGCTCGTTTGCCATCTGTTGAAGGTTTTCGGGAAGGGGGCGTGCAGCTCTGTCTTCATCCGTAATAGCCTCTGTAGGGGCTGATATCTGAAGCAGGTAGAGCGAATTGGGCTGCATGGCTGCATTCGCACTGGCGTTCATTGCTTTGCGTTCTTCGTTGAACGCTGCCGGTGCGTTCTGGCTTTCATAAAGTCCCTCCTTTGTTGTGAGTTTCAGCTTAGCGTTGACCTGAGTAGAACCATCGGCATTTTGTGCCGTTTCCATTGTATCAAGCGCTACACTGAGCCAAGGGTAATCCGTCAGGTGAGCTTCAACCGCGGCCACGATTTGTTCGTTCGTGGGTGCTGTTTGTTCTTGTTGTCCTGCTTGTGCAGACTGTTGCTCCGTGGCGGTATCTGTGCTACCGGCGTCTGTAGGCGTAGTCGCAGCGGGTTTTTCATCGCATGCTGAAAAAATGGCGGTTGCTACGGTAACCAATGCTGTTTGGATGAGGCGCTTTTTCATAGCTCTAATGATGAGGAATGCAATCTTTGTCTTTCGACAGTTACATGTTTCGCGTATTCTGCACTATTTCTTTTGGTTTGTCAAGCCTGCACAATGCCTGTTGTTCTATATTTTACGTGCAAGTTTGTTTTATTTGTTTTCAGGGGTATCTGATGAATTTTTATTTTTCAGGAATCCCCAATCAGCCAAACTGGGGAAGGTAGGCATAGCTACGGTGCCTAATCGGGCACGAAGCAGGAACCACAGCTTGCGGAAGTTGTTGACGCTGTATCGGCGCTCGAATACGCGGTATTCATCATCCTGCATTTTCAAAAGGATGGTATGGTAAATCAGGCTCATGGCCTGTGCCGGAATGAGGGCATTCCTATCATCTACCGAGAGTTGTTGGTACAGGGTTTCTGCGTCTCCGAAGAATTTTTCAGCGAGGGCTGCCTCGTAGGCGAGCAGTTGGCGCATACGGTAGTTGTAGCGCTGCTCTCGGATATCCTCCTGCGTTACGCCGAACAATTCCATATCATTTTTCGGTAAATAAAAACGGCTGTACTTGCGGCAGTCTTCTGCTACGTCTCGCAATATATTGACTAATTGCAGTGCATAACCGAGTGCGATTGCGTAATCTTTTGCCTCGGCGGAGGCTCCCATCACTGTTGCACTGGTAATACCCACACAAGCGGCTACCTTGTAAGCATAGGCAAGCAGCCCCTCGCGCGTTTCCGGTTGCTGTGGGGATATGTCGCCTCGGCAGCCGTCAATAAGTTCCAACATGGGAGTGATATCGAGCTGAAGCTCGCTAACCAGTTTTTGAACTTCATCTTCTATGCCGGGGGTTGCCGGTACTTTTTGGGATATAACATCCTCCCAGCGGTTAAGGGCTGCGTGTCGTTCCTGCTCGGACATTCCGGGTTCATCGACAATATCATCAATGATACGGCAGAAAGCGTAGAATTGGGCCATGCGCATGCGCTTTTCGGCAGGCAGGTCCATGAGGGTGAATGCCAAGTTGGATTTGGCGTTCCGTGTAATGGTGTCTGATTCGGACATAGTGAGAGTGAGTAGGGTTTTCCGTGTGCACCGTTGTTAATCAATGTTTCCCCAGTGTTCGGTAAAGGGCCACAGGGTAAGGAAGGCCGGACCCAGTATGTTGAACTGTCGAACCGGTCCCCAGTAGCGTGAGTCTTTGGAGTTTACGGTGTTATCACCGAGTGCCAGATATTCATTCAAGTTGGGGTCGGTCGGCATCTGTTTCAGTGTGACCGGATTTCCTTCTGTCATGTAAGCTTGGTAATAAACGGAGGCGTCGCGGTTTTTGTTGAGGGCATTATAGCCAGTGCTGTTGTACGGAGCAGCGCAACTCGCGACCCGGCAAATACCGGCTTCTGTGGCAGGTTTGTCGTTAATTTCGAGGCCGGGTTGAGTAATGTGAATTTTGTCCCCCGGTAAGCCGCACAGGCGCTTAATGTAGTTGCTGGCATTGCTCTGATCGGGCATGCCGGCCGGCACGTTGGTGTTGATACCGCGTGTGTCGAACACAAAGGTCTCGCCTCTCTCCGGTTTGCGGAAGTGGTATGCCATACGGTTCACAACGACCATGTCACCGGCATCCACGCGCCCTCGCAGAATTACCTCGCCGGGCATGAGTGTGCGCCCGAGCTTGCCATGCTGCGACAAATATTCCGCCACGGCGCCGGCTGCGCACGGTACTGTCTCCTCGCTGCCATTGCTGAAGCGAAGTCGAGTGCGGGTAAAGAGTGGCAGTATGGCCGGATAGCGCTCGGTTTTGAGGTCGATTATTTTTTTAGCACTGTCGGACACTATTTCGCAGTAGCTGCTGCCCAATGTGAGGGTTTGCCAAAAACGTTTCGGCGTTGAGGGCAGAGGTTCGTTTTCCGCGATGGGGTGAATGATAATACCGTTTAGCGAGGGCTGCATTGACCCCGTAGGTATGCGGAATGGCTGAGCATAGTACGTACGGATGCCCAAAAAGATAACCATGATAACGAAAAGCGATTCGACGGTTTCCACAAGGGCGCCGCGCTTGAATCCCCGCAGACTTTCGCCGAGGGTGCTAATTTCGGCCGTCAGCATTTCGGTGTCCGCTTTACGCCAATAAAGCAGGGCGGTGGTCAGTCGTTTTTTGAGCTTGAGCAGTTGCTCCTTGCGTTCGTCCTCGATATGGGGTTTATTGTAGTTGTAGTAACGCTCCAGAGCATTTCTGGCTTCTACACCCTTGCGGCGCCAGCCGGGCGTAAGCAAGCCCAGCAGGCAGTCTGCTATCCAATTGGCTGTTTTGAGAAAATATCGCTTCATTCCTTTTGATATCATTCTACACAAGCTGTGCGGAAAGGGAAGTTAAAAATTCGGCATGTTGCCAATTAAGGCTGAGCTTCGGTTGTTGTTTGCGGTGCAGTGGGAGGATTGGCGCTGAACTCAAGTCCGGTAAAGATAAGCGTGAGCATGACGAGAGCCGCGCCAATGCGATACCACCCGAATATATTCAGACTGTGTCGGTTGAGGTAGCCTACCATCCATTTAACTGCAATGATGGCACTAATCCAAGCTGTTGCCGTGCCTATGGTTAGCGCCTCCCAGCCGAAGGAGTTAAGCATTTCGCCGCCGTGTTTCCACGCATCGTGAACAGTGGCAGCTCCTAGCGTCAGTAAGCCCAGCAAAAAGCTGAACTCAACCGCTGCCGCTACACTTAAACCGGCAAAGAGCCCACCCAACATGGTCATCAGGCTGCGGCTTACACCGGGGCACATGGCAATGCACTGCATGAAGCCGACTTTTAATGCCCCCTTCCAAGTGAGTTCGTCGAGTGTATAGCCCTCGAATCCTTTGCCGCTTTTCTTGCGCGAGCGTACATAGAGAAGGATAACTAAGCCGCCGAGTGCCCATGTTGTGGTTACAGTCGGAGCGTTGAATAGCATATCCTTAATAAAGTCATTGAAAATCAATCCCAACACAAGTGCCGGCATGAAAGCAACCACGATGTTTACAAGCAGCCGCACTCCTGCCGGGTAGCGTTCTTCCGGCGTCGCGTTTTTGTTGAACAGGTTTTTCGTTGCGCGTATGCTGTCTACGGTCATTTGCTTTACTCTGTTGTAGTAGAGCCCGAGCACGGCTATGATGGCGCCGCTTTGTATACAGATGTGGAAGGCTTTCATGGCATCCGAGTCCGGCAGCTTCAGCAGGTACTGCGTGATGATGAGGTGGCCGGTAGAACTGACGGGCAAATATTCAGTCAGCCCTTCTACTATTCCCAGAATGATGGCGTCGATTATCGTCATGACGGCACTCCTGTACTCTATTTTCTTAAAAAGGTCAATCAAAAAACGGAAAATGCCCCGGTTTTATGCAGAAAAATAAAAAAAGGATTGAAGCCTGCTTAAAAATCTGCTATGAATAATGCCGTATTTCAGCGTTCGGTAAATTCGGTTATATGAAAACTTTTTCCAGAAAGCAGCGCAGGGGCTTTACTCTGATTGAGTTGATGGTGGTAATGGCCATTATCGGTATATTGATGACGATGTCAGCCAACGTGCTGAGAGATGCCGGTAAGGGACGTGGTTTGGATTCCGGTGTTGACATGCTGGAGACTATGGTTCGCGAGGCCCGTGCAAC
Organism: Akkermansia sp.; assembly: GCA_017555205.1. GTDB lineage: Bacteria > Verrucomicrobiota > Verrucomicrobiia > Verrucomicrobiales > Akkermansiaceae > Akkermansia. The sequence goes on from JAFZGW010000008.1 coordinate 53,095, forward strand.
CGCGCAGGGTAATGATTGCTATACTCGCCTTATCATTGCCAAGGATGAAAAAGATAAGAGCATGGATACCCGCCACCTGCGCTATATGACTGTGCAGATGAAGCGTAAGAATGAAAATACCCGTGGTACTTATGATGGTACCGATGTGGAGGGTGAGGGCGTGTGGGTATCGACGTCCGCCGGTGTGTTGCTCCCTCCCGGTGTGTTCTTCAGCCCTACTTACAGCACCACTCTCAAATGGATGGATCATGCCGGTGGTGACATGCTTGGTCAGGAGGTTACACGTTTGGCCGGTAAGGGGCAAACTGCCGTTTATTACATCGAGTTCGATGAAAAGGGGCGTTATGTTACACCTCAGTCCGACCCGCTTAACTCACCGCCTGCCCAGCGTCTGGTTGTTATCAGTGGGCGTCCCGGTACAGGGAATCGCGCAAAGGATGGTGTAATTCCCTCCGAATTTGACTCACAGCGTCGACCTGCTGCTGCTAAGGGGATTGTAATCTGGCCGTCAGGGGATATCGGTAAGCTCCGTACCTCTCGTCAGGTATATGAGGACTGATTAAGTTAAAGCATTTAAGGAAATCTGAACATGAAGAAACATATCATGAACCGTTGCGGCGGTTTCACGTTGATGGAAACACTGTTGGCCGTAGCTTTGGTCGGTGTGCTGGTCTCTATTTTCCTGACAGTCTTTGTGCCGGCTCGCGGTATGGTGCAACAGGCTCTGACTAAGCAAGAAGCTGAGCGTATAACCGGTATTTTGCGTGCAGAAATGGGGACGATTCGCCCTCATGAGCGCGCTTCTGCGAATTCTAAGACTTCTTCCGACGGCAAGTACCTGACTCCTTTCGACAAGGGGTTTTACTGGTTGATGAAGAGTAAGTCGCCTTCTTCTTCCATTGTTATTTTTTCGTACCGGGCGGATACTTCCAAACCCGTACAGGCGGATGGCACATTCCCCGCCATCAAGGCATCCCGAGCTGTTCCCGGTCAGAATTCTCAGCTTGTTACAATAGCATGCCCGATGAATGATGGTTTGCACAAAAATGACATTAAGGAGGCCGTGGGTCCTGTTTTTGTGGTGAAGATGAGCCAGCTTGTCAACAAAAACAACGGCACATTTGAGCTTTCTACAGCCCCCGGGACGATAGCCGAGGCCGGCAAGCCCGAAGATTATTACTCTTCCGGCGGTGAAAAGGAGCCTATGTATGGCGGCGCTGTTTTTTACAGAGCTGATTTCTACTTGATGTCGCCGCCCAATCCTGCCCGTTATCGCGGCCGAAATTGGAAGCGCATGGGGCGTCCTCTCTTCTCTGCCAATATGTCATTCCACCGTTAACCTTTTTTCGATACATGAAGACAACAACGTTTAAAAAGCGCCGCGGTTTCACGCTGGTGGAACTTATCGTGGCAATGGCTATTACGGCCGGTTTAGTGCTGATTATTATGCAGCTCACGAACAAAGGTGTGGATTTGTGGAAAAAAGTGCAGGAGGATGTGAGCACCAGCACCAGTGGCCGAGTGGCTTTGCAGATTATGGCGCGTGACCTCGAGTCTTTCCAGATGAAAGGCAATAACCGCTACGAATGGCTTTTCGCCAAAACTGAGCAGGATCGCCAGGGTGGGAAATTGCCCAAGGGGCTTAAAATCCCTCGTTCTGTTCAGCTCGTATTTTTCTCCTGTGCTCCTGACCGCAATCCTGCTGTGAGCAGCAGTACCTCCCTGCGCAGCAATTATCGCGGCGCACGAGCCCACAATATGGAAACGCAGGGCGATGTGAACGCCATTGGCTATCGCTTGATGTATCGTGATCAGGTGCTCAATGTGGATGCCAATGACAAAGAGCGCGGTATTTTCCCCATTTTCTCTCTTTATCGTCAGCTTATTCCGCCGAGGGAGAGTTTCGAAAAGCTCATGTGCCAAGAGCGTCTTGACCAAGCTTATGTTCCTTACGAAAAAGATGAAAAGGATAACTTCCTCTGCGAGAATATTGTTGAGCTGAGTCTGATTTTCAATATCGAGTATGTAAGAGACGATGCCGATGCCGAGAGTGGTCGTGTTGCTTATGATAGCGTGAGCATTCCCGTTATATCGTCATCGGGTACGGTTTCCAATAAGTCTATATCGGTATTTGGTGACCGAATTGTAGCCGGAACGACCACATACCGGAACGCCCGTGTGGTATCTGCCACGATGTCCATAACCGTACTGACCGATGAAGGCGTGAACTTGGTTGAGCAGGTGCGCCAGAAGCGTCGCCGCGCGCCCAAACCTGAGGAGTTTTTCCGTGCGTACACGCGTGCCTTTACCAGTACCGTGCTGATGCCTCAGCCCATGTAAAATCTCCACTGATTTTAATTACATGAGCTTCGACATGTTGCAAGATCGGCCTGATGCATTGCTGCCGCAATCTATCAGGCTGTGGCTCGACCCGATACCGCGGAGCGGCTATGAGAACATGGCTGCCGATGAGTTGCTCAGTCGCCGCTCCGAATGTTGGTTGCGCATATATGGTTGGGCAAAACCCGCTGTGAGTTTTGGGTATTTTGATTCTACTCCCGTTGCCGCTTCCATCTTTCCCGGTGAAGGTATAGAGTATATTCGCCGTTGGACCGGTGGTGGTATTGTGGACCATAGAAAGGGCTATACCTATACTGTGACTTTGCCGGCGCAGCCCGGCGTGATTTATCCGCCTGCGGATAGGTTGTATAAATGGATTCATGGGGCTTTGGCGGTAGCCTTGCAGGCAAGCGGTGTTGATTGTTCGCTGTTGGTGGAGGACGCACCGGATGGCGGTCGTGCGTGTTGGGCTAGTCCTGTGGCCAGCGATATTGTGGATACCGCCGGTCGAAAACTGGCGGGTGCCGGGCAGCGCCGCTATCGCGGAGCAGTGTTGCACCAAGGGTTAATTCAGGAATGCGAACCGGCCGACGGTTGGCCTCAATTGCTTGCCGCGGCCTTGGCTCCTGAGGTGCTGGAGGTTCAGGGAAATGAACCGTACCCCGGTTTCGAGGCAGAAGTGGCCGAACTTTGCCGCACCAAGTATTGTACTGCTGCGTGGAATGATGAAAGCCACGGCCGCCGCACCCCCTCAATGTCATGAGTGATGATGCTAGCAGGTGGCGTTTGAATGTTGCGGCTGTTATTATGGATTCCGCCGGCAACCTGCTATTAGCGCGTAAAAATCCAGAAAGTAAGCATCTTCATTTCCCACAAGGGGGAGTTCACAGCGGTGAGACGTATGAACACGCTATTGTGCGCGAGGTGGAAGAAGAGGTCGGACTCCCGCGCTCTGCCTACACCGTAGTGGCTCGCTGGGGTGGATTGCGTTATTATTATCGCGAGAAAAATCGCAAGAGCGATGAATGGGATGGCCAGCAACAAACGTGGTTCCTTTTGCTATGTGATAGGGAAATGCCGGAAACGGATTGTACCTACAGTTCCGAGTTTGAGTCCGTGGTTTGGTTGCCCTATAATAAGGTGAAGCCCGACATGTTCGTCTCGTTTAAGCGCGAGGTCGTCATGCGTGTGCTTGGGCATTTTCTGCCAAAGGGAGACACGCCGCTGCAAAAACATTTTCCGCAGCTGGATATGGCTGTTGCCTACCGTTATCGCCCGGATCGCCCACATCCGCCTTCGGAAGATCGCTCATTCTTTGCCGGCGGTAAAAGCGAGATGGTTGCCACGATGGAGGAGCTCAACATGCGCATGATGTACGCTCAGCGTCGACTTGATTACCTGTACAGAAAGGAAAAAACGCCACCGCTGCGCATGTTGGTGCTTATATGCGGTTCTCCCGGCAGCAATAGAAAAAGTTGTTTGCGGCGCATCGCATCGTGTTGCGACCCCTTGCTTACTCGGGCTTTTCGCCCTGAGTGGCAACCGGAGGAGTATGATATGGTGGCTCTTCAGCAATACCCGGCAGATAGCGAAATTCGCCTGATGTGCCGGCGTATGCAAGACCGCAATTTTGCCCCTGAACTTATTGATAAGCATGAAATGGAGCTTGCCGGTAGTGGCGTGCGATTGCTACATTTTCACCTGCATCCCCCGGGTGGCAGTTTTCAGGAGCCGGATACCATGCTACCGTGTTATTACGTTCCCTGCGAGAAAAAGTGGTATCGCGATTTTGTGATAACTAATATCTTGGTTGAAACTCTTGAAAAATTGCTGGCCGAGTCAGAAAAAATACTCGCCTTGCGGGGCAGATAGTGTTATAGTGTGCTCATGAAACGAACTCTTGTAAAACATGCGTTGGCTTGCGATGCTGCGCAGGATTCCATTCTCGTGCAAGGGTGGGTGCGTACCCGCCGTGATTCTAAGGCTTTCTCTTTCCTTGAGGTTAATGACGGTACGTGTCTCGCCTCCATTCAGGTGATTGCTGATGCCGGCATACCGGGGTATGAAAATATCAGCAAAATGACCACGGGGGCTTCAATTTCGGTTGAAGGGCGGCTTGTGGAGAGTCCCGGTAAGCAAAAGTGGGAAATTCAGGCAACTGCTGTTTCTCTGGTGGGGCCGGCGCCGGAGAGTTATCCGCTGCAGAAAAAAGGCCATTCCCCGGAGTTCCTGCGCACAATTGCGCATCTTCGCCCGCGTACGAACCTGTTCGGCGCCATCTTTCGCACTCGCTCCCGCATCGCTCGTGCTGTGCATCGTTTCTTCATGGAGCGCGATTTCTTCTGGGTGCATACCCCCATTATCACGGCTTCCGATTGCGAAGGTGCAGGGGAGATGTTCCATGTGACCACGCTCGACCCCTTGGCTGAAAATAAAAGCTACGACCGTGATTTCTTTGGTAAGGCCGCCAGCCTTACCGTTTCCGGCCAGCTTGAGGGCGAGACTTTTGCCTGCGCCTTGAGTAACATTTACACATTCGGGCCGACCTTCCGTGCCGAAAATAGTAACACCTCGCGCCATGCTGCTGAGTTCTGGATGATTGAGCCCGAGGTCGCGTTCTGCGATATTTATGGCGATATGGATTTGGCGGAATCCTTTATTCGCTATATTGCGGACACTATGCTTGCCGATGAGAGCGGTGATTTTGATTTCTTCTGCAAGTTTGTGGATAAGGGATTGCGTGCTCGTCTGGAAGAGGTTAGCAGTAAAGCCTTTGTTCGGTGCTCGTATACGGAGGCTATAGATATCATGCTCGCCAGTGGTGAAAAGTTTGAGTACCCGCCCTACTGGGGCATGGATTTGCAAAGCGAGCATGAGCGATTCCTGACGGAGCGCCACTTCAAATGCCCGGTTATCGTGTACAATTACCCCAAAGAAATTAAGCCGTTCTACATGCGCTTGAATGACGATGGTAAGACTGTTACTGCAATGGATGTTCTGGTTCCCGGTATCGGTGAAATCATTGGTGGCAGCCAGCGTGAAGAACGACTTGACGTACTGGAGGCCAATATAGCCCGTTTGGGTATGGATGCCGAGGCGTATTACTGGTACAACGACCTTCGTCGTTATGGTACAGTGCCCCATGCCGGCTTCGGCGTAGGTTTTGAGCGCCTTATCATGTTTGTGACCGGCGTGCAGAATATCCGCGACGTCTTACCTTATCCGCGTACTCCCCGTAATTGCGAATTCTGATAATTACGTATCAAAGCCCACTTTTTTAGCTTGTCATCTCATTTATGGTATGATATTATTACTTCAGTAACGTTATGAATATTCAACCGAAATTCACGCCCGTGCTCGATCCGGACTTCATTGCTCCGGTGCTCTGGAACAAGGCTTTTGAGGATAAGGTCGCTGCTGACCCCGCCTCTCAGGCTATTGACATTGCCCTCACTCGTATAGATGGTACCTGTTTCCGCTGGAGCGGTAAGGTGCTTCCCTCTACAGAGGAAAATGATGTTCTCAACAATCAGTATATCGAGCGAATCGTTAAGTTCCTTCTTTGGATGAAGGGCGGTTGCACCATTATGGTGGCCGGAGCTGACAAGATTGCTGACATGCTGGCCGCTACATATTGCGCCGGTGGTGCCCGTGAGTTCGACTGGGACTTCATCGGCAAGAAGATTTATGATCAGCCCATTCAGGTGGTAAAGGTTGCTTGCCCCTGCGAGCTGCCCGCTGAGAACTCCACTTCCGTTTCTCTCGGCCGTAATCTTGATGGCTACCGCATCGGCTTTGACCTTGGCGGTTCTGACCGTAAGTGCGCTGCCGTTGTGAATGGCGAGGTTGTATACTCCGAAGAGGTTGTGTGGGATCCCTACCACCAGACCGACCCCATGTACCAGCTTGAGGGTGTGGATGATTCTCTGCTTCGTGCTGCTAAGCACCTGCCCCAGGTGGACGCTATCGGTGGCTCTGCCGCCGGTGTGTATGTGAACAGCGAGCCCCGCGTAGGTTCGCTCTTCCGTGGTATTTCTCCTGAGGATTTCACCAATGTTATTCGCCCCATGTTCAACACCCTCAAGGACCGTTGGAGCGAGCGCATGGGCAAGGAAGTTCCCTTCGAAGTCGTGAACGACGGTGAGGTGACTGCTCTTGCCGGTGCTATGGGTATGAATGACGATGCCGTTCTGGGTATCGCCATGGGTACTTCTCTGGCTGCCGGTTATGTTGACCCCGAGGGGCACATCATGCCTTGGCTCAATGAGCTTGCCTTCGTTCCCGTTGACTATCAGGAAGACGGCGGCGTGGATGAATGGTCGAAGGACAAGGGCGTGGGTGCCATGTACTTCTCCCAGCAGGCTGTGGCTCGCCTTGCTCCCCGTGCCGGTTTTGAGTTCGGCAGCATGCCTTATCCCGAGCAGCTTAAGAAAGTGCAGGCCGCTATGGCTGAGGGCGACGACCGCGCTCGCAAGATTTACGAGACAATCGGTGTGGAGTTTGGTTACACCATCGCCTACTTCTCGAAGTTCTACGCTCTGCGCAACCTCCTGTTCTTAGGTCGTGTTGCTACCGGTGAAGGTGGTCAGATTATCATCGACAAGGCCAACGAGGTACTCAAGGGCGAGTTCCCCGAGCTTGCTATCACCCTCTGCGTGCCTGATGAAAAGACCAAGCGTCACGGTCAGGCTGTAGCTGCAGCTTCTCTGCCCAAGTTGGCTTAAGTTAATTGTAAAAACAAGCCGGGTAGCGTGCGCAAGTGCCTGCCCGGCTTTCTTTTTTTGCTTAGTATCCGGAGTACCAATGGCTGATAATAAAATAGAGATATGGCAATGCCCGGTCTGCAATTCGCAGCTGGATATTTCAGGGCTAGGGTTCTATGAATCAGTCACTTGTACGGGATGTGGCCTGACAGAGACCGTACATACCGTTATATCCGGATGTAGGGTAGAGGGGGTATTGGGGGTCGGTGGCATGAGTGTGGTGCTGCGCGCCCGCGATTTGATGCTCAATCGCTATGTAGCCATCAAATTGCTTAACGAGGTTTACCGCAGTCAACCTGAGCGAGTGGCTCGATTTAAGAATGAATCGACCATGATGGCAAAAGTGCGCCACGACAATGTGGTGTCCGTCTACTCTGCCGGCCTGGCTCGCAACCAGTTCTATATCATTATGGAGCTGGTGAATGGTAAGGATTTGGATACCATTGTCGGTGAGGAAGGCCCCCTGAAGCCGTTGACGGCTATCGAGTATACAACTCAAGCCGTATTGGGGTTGCAAGCCGCTAACAATGCCGGTCTGTTGCACCGCGATATGAAACCGGGCAACATCATTATCGACTCCGCCGGTTGTGCAAAGGTGCTCGATTTCGGTTTGGCTCTTGGTAAACATCAGGAAGATACCGAAGAACTCATTTGGGCTACTCCTTATTATGCGCCGCCGGAGACTCTTTTGCGCGGTGAGGAAGATGCCAGAACCGACATCTATGCGCTGGGTATGACCTTGCGCTATCTCCTTACTGGCATCGGGAGCTTTGACAGGACAACACAATCCATTGATGAGCTTCTTACCTATAAGCAGCAGTTGTTACCACTTGCTGAAATCCTGCCGGGTGCCAATGAGAGCCTCTGTGACCTCGTGGATCACATGACGGCGTACGACCCGTTGGAGCGCCCCGCAAATTACCCTGATTTGTTGGCTGAGCTGGCGGCTGTTCGCGCAGCTTTGTTGAGCGATGAGGCGGAGAAGACGCCGGAGAAGCGTGTTGCTCATATTTTTCGAACGCTGAGATTTATCGGCATTACCTTGACTGTTGCTTTAACTGTTGCAGCTGCTGCGGCATATCTTTTTATACCCAAGCCGCAGCAATCATACATAACTCCGGTGAGCAAGTCACCCGCCTGCAATTTGTTATTGCAACAGGCTGAGCAGGCGCTCTCTAGTCGCGATTTCAAGCTTGCCAATGATAAATTCCGCCAATTGATGGCTGAACCGAACGAGCCGGCGCTGCTTGCATGGTCGGCGTTGCATACTGCTTGTCTGGCAGAAATGCTCAACCTGCCAACTGCTCGGACAGATTACGATGCGTTTGTGCGTATGGCCGCTGCCAATGGCGCTAGCCCGGCGGCACAGCAGATTGTTGCAGACTTTAACCGAATGGTCGCCAATGACTCGGGTAACGGGCTGCAATCTCCTTACTTGAAAACACTGCAACTCTGTAAAACAGCACGGGCTCACTATGCAAAAGGTGCTTCGCGCGAGGCAGAAACGTGCATGACATCGGCAGATGTAGCTCGCCGGGAGCTTAGTGGACCGTATGCTGAGTTTAGCAATGCCTATGCCGCACATGTTCGCAAGGGGATGGTAGATGTTGAAAGGGTCAGTTATAAGCAAGCTCTGCAGGCCTTACAGGCTCATAACCTGGCCGAGGGGCGCAGGCGACTGCGGGCTATGCAAAGTCTTCCTCAGCTCAGTCAGGCTCGCAGGACCGAGATTGGCGTGCTGCTTGAGGTGTGCGACGTGGCGGATGCCGCTTTTGCTATGCTGAAGCGACGTTGTGGGTCGCGTTATACGCCGGGGTGCTCTCCTGAAAAAGTGGCAGAGCTGGTGGCCGGGCTTGAGCAGGGGACTTTATCTTCTGAGTTATCTGCTCTTTGCTATATGTTAGCCGGGAATTACAGGCAGGCGGCTGCGCGCAATCCGTACCGGGGACGAGCAGAATTGCAGGCTCCTTTTGCCGTCGTTATGAAAGACTGGTTGCAAAGACTGGGATATTGATATATAATTTCTTAACATGGGGGATATTGATTTTAAATTAGGCCGTCGTTTTCGTTGGTGCTTTGAAGATGGTACTTACTGTCTGGAAGGTCGTACACGTTATGATTTTGACATGTACAGTGCATCCGGCGAGTTAATGTATTCCTGCCGCAACAAAGGGAATCTCTTCAAGCGTGTTTTTTTGGCCTCGCTTGGTCATTGAAGATGCCCGGGGTAATACGGTATGTCATATCCTGCATCCTCGTTCAAAGGTGCAGTCGTTTGTTATTAATTTGCCGAATGGAATCATAGCAAGCCTTTCTCCGGAGGAGGACGACTCTTTCGACGATGAAGAAGGAGCTTATATCATCGAAAAACTCGGTATCAGATTCGAAGTTTCAATAACTGAGGTGGAGTTTATATCCTCAGCCGACCCCGCTAATCTTCATCTTGCGTACTTGCTGGCCTTCTGCGTTTGTTTATATTTAAGGAGGTAGTTTCATGCAGTGGGAACAGTTGCTTACATGTGAGCGTCTTAGCGGTACCGGGCGTAGCGAGGTCGGGCGCTCTGCCTTTAATAGTGATTACGGCAGGGTTTTGTATTCCAGCGCATTCCGCCGTCTCCAGGACAAAACACAGGTTTTTCCGCTCGGTCGCAATGATTATGTGCGCACCCGCTTGACTCACAGTCTGGAGGTCGCCAATGTAGGCCGTGCGTTGGCTCAGGAATTGGCGGATGTCGCCATCGCATTCGAGTCCCGCTCGCTTGACCCACTCCTCTATTCCTCTATGGGGGATGTAGTCGCAACAGCATGCTTGGCGCACGATTTAGGGAACCCTCCATTTGGGCATTCCGGTGAAAGTGCTATAGATGAAGCCGTGGCGGAGGCTGTCTCAGCCGGGATTTGCCCGGCTGAGTGCGCTGATTTCCGTTTTGAGGGCAATGCTCAGGGGCTACGCTTGCTGACCCGTACCTGTGACCCCATACGCGGGTTGGGGCTTGATTTAACGGCCGCAACATTGGGGGCTTTTACTAAGTATCCCTGTCCGGCAGGGCAGCAGCGACAGGGTGCAGCCGCTAGGTACAAAAAATTCGGTATAGCGCCGGAAGAGCTTCCGAACTTCTGCAAGGTGGCGGAATTGTGTGGCTTGTCTACATTGGGAGAGAATGTGTGGTCACGGCATCCACTCGCTTTCCTGATGGAAGCGGCGGACGACATCAGCTACCTTATCGCAGATTTGGAGGATGCCTTCATCTCTCGCATTATCAGCTACGACGATGTAATTGCCCAGCTTTCTGCGCTGGGCGAATTCAGTAGCAAATTGCGCGAGAGCGTGGCAAGGGAGCACGCTCGAAGCGGGGCCGCTGCTGCTGTGCGCTATGCTCGCGCCTGTGCCGTTGGTGCCTGCATTCGCAGCCTGCGTGGTACTATCGAGAAAATTTACCCCTGTATGATGAGCGGAACTCTTACCGGTAGTCTCATGAAAAACTCCGACATGGCGGCTGCCTATGAATCTGTTCAGGCATGGTCTGTTAAGTATATTTACAGTCACGAAAGTGTGTTGAAGGTCGAAATTACAGGTTTTAATGTTATTCGCAGCCTCATGAATTTATACCTGCGCTGGGTTAGTGAGCCTGATAGCACTTTAGGCCGTAAGATTGGCGCAGTTTTGCATGCAGATCCGACTCAAAGTGCCAATTCGAGATATCGCTTCCTGCATGTAGTGGACTACATTTCCGGCATGACGGATTCCTATGCGCTTCAAACCTATAGTTCTTTGTTCGGTGCTAACGGTTGCTCTTTTGCTTGAGGGCTTTCTACAGTGGGGGATGAGTTAGCTCGCGCACTCTCAACTTGCCCACTCGTCGTGGGTTCGAATCCCTTGAAATAGTAAAGCCCCTCTGTTGAGGGGCTTTAGAGCGGATGATGGGATTCTACCCGCACCACCAAGCCCGCTCCAAGGGACGGGTTCCCTCGCAGAGGTGTCTGCTCGGCTTGGTGGCAAGTTGCTCGCTTGCTCTCAACTTGCCCACTCGTCGTGGGTTCGAATCCCTTGAATAGTAAAGCCCCTCTGGTGAGGGGCTTTAGAGCGGATGATGGGATTCTACCCGCACCACCAAGCCCGCCCCAAGGGACGGGTTCCCTCGCAGAGGTGTCTGCTCGGCTTGGTGGCAAGTTGCTCGCGCACTCTCAACTTGCCCACTCGTCGTGGGTTCGAATCCCTTGAAATAGTAAAGCCCCTCTGGTGAGGGGCTTTAGAGCGGATGATGGGATTCTACCCGCACCACCAAGCCCGCCCCAAGGGACGGGTTCCCT
>JAFZGW010000038.1 GCA_017555205.1 Akkermansia sp.
CAAAGCCCCCTGATTTGCACCAGGGGGATCTATTTGCAAGAAACGGCTGATGATTTTCGCTATCCTTTGATATAGGTATGCTCTACTTTTGGGTGCTTACCTATTTTGGACAGCTATGCAGAGTATACACCATTACCTGTACCATAATAACTCGGTGGAGTCAACTTCAGAACGATGAGGAAGCCATCTATCCATGTGTGGAGAATGTACCATAATAACTCGGTGGAGTCAACTTCAGAACTGTCACTGTGTCGGTGACGTGGGAATAGTAGCATGTACCATAATAACTCGGTGGAGTCAACTTCAGAACATTCTAGTGTTCTTAGTGATGTTTTTTCCAATGTACCATAATAACTCGGTGGAGTCAACTTCAGAACTTCCTGCCACGTTCCCAACGCCGTTCGTTAATTGTACCATAATAACTCGGTGGAGTCAACTTCAGAACGTTGGAAGTAGTCAGCTTTGCGCGCCCGCTCCTGTACCATAATAACTCGGTGGAGTCAACTTCAGAACAGCTTTTTTTTGCATTTTTTCAATTTTTTTTGTACCATAATAACTCGGTGGAGTCAACTTCAGAACCGGTGTATTCTTTCACTACAAATCTCTTATTCATGTACCATAATGACTCGGTGGAGTCAACTTCAGAACTGGTTCACGCAGGGCTGCACCTATGTGGCACCTATACCATAATGACTCGGTGGAGTCAACTTCAGAACAGCTTTTTTTTCAACTTTTTTCAAAAAAGTTTATACCATAATGACTCGGTGGAGTCAACTTCAGAACGGTGCACCCGCTGAAACTGAGGGACGCCGTGAGTATACCATAATGACTCGGTGGAGTCAACTTCAGAACTAAACGCTGAAGCGACATAAAAAACGCTCTCTTTTCGATAGAGAGCGTTTTTTTTTGCAGAAAAGGCTTTACAAGTAAAAAAATACGTTTATACTTCACTCAACACCGTAGAAAACAAGCTAAGGCGGGGCGGCTTTTAATAAGTCATTTTTTACTCGATTGGGCTTGCTTCTTCGGTTTTTCTTTTTCTATACCATAATGACCCGGTGTAGTTAACCCTCGCTCATCGAATATTTATTTCGTGCATATACGCAGTTTAGTATTCGCCCATCCTAGCCTTTCTTTCTTTGACATGGTCGGAAATTGATATTGACGCAGCATGCGGAATAGCTATACTGACAGATGGTTATAGTAGAGAGCGTAATCTCGAAGATAAAATTGATATCGAAGAATAGACAAGTATGAAAATAAAGAAGATATTTACATCGGTATTGGCAGCTGTGGCGGCAGTGGGGAGTTACTCCTGTGCAGCGGCAGAGCCGGAAAACATGCAGCAGGTGTGCGATTCTGTCGTGCCTGGCGTCATGAAAGAGCATAATGCAGGCAGTGCCTGTGTGGTGGTGGCGGATGTGCAGACGGGCACTGTGCAGGCTGCCGGCGAATATTCGGCGGAGGGAGTGAGCAATCCCATACGCTTGCAGGAGCCTACCCGCGCTGCGATGCTGATACAGCCCCTAGTGCTGCTGACGGCAGTGGAAGAGGGGCTTCTTAGCCCGTTTGCCTACGTATCTTGCGAGCCGCTGCAAGTTACGCCCGATTGTGTGCTTAATGATGGACTGTTTCGTTACGGAGTGCTTACTTGCTCAGATGTCATCAAGAAATCCTCCGTACCCGGAACGGCGCGTATGCAGGTTATAGTCAAACCTGCGGCGCTGGCGGAGCAGTTCTCGCGCCTGGGGCTGGAGTTGCCTGCGAGTATTACGGATAATATGCAGGAGTATTTGCTCTTGCAGAAAAACTATATGGCTACGCCCATGCAGTTGGCCGCCGCCTATACAGCGATAGGTCGTCAGGGGCTGTATGCCCCGCTTCCCGCAAAGGGAGAGCCCGGCTTGGTTTGCCAACGCGCTATGAAAGATACGACGGCAAAGGCTATTCTTAAGGCAATGGAGAGCTGTACGAGCCGCAGCGGTGCTGCGGGGCGTGGTACGGCAATCGCTGCCGCTATACCCGGCTACCGCGTGGCTTGCAAGACAACAACCGTTCGCTACAACGAGCTGAACCCGAATTCCGCCATTGCCGGGCAGAGCGAAAGCAAGGTGGATGTCGGTGCGGTGCTGATGCTGCCTGCAGATGCTCCCCGCTTGCTGGTTCTGCTCCTCTTGAAAGACGTGCGCTCCGAAAACATGCCCTCCGGTGGTGGTACGGTGGCCGCACCTGCGGTACGTAGCATAGCGGAGCAGGGCATTAAACTGCTCCAAATTGAGCCGGCCAAGTAAGATTTCCGCGATACGAGCAATCAGATTTGCCCCTTTACCGCGCTTTTTTGCCGGTAAAGGGGATTTTCTTTAGCTTTTCTTAGCCGAATTTTGCCTTTTCTTGAAAAATTGCAAAAAAAGTGATTTTTGAAAACATTGATTTTTCAATGTTTTTGAAATTTTCTTGCAAAAAAATACAAAATTTTTGAAAAATGTGCTTGACGTTCGGCGATGATTCATGTATACTTCTCGGCACACCGACACGGTGAAGCCCGAAAGAGCTGAACGAGCCGCTGAAACAAGCAGCTGAGCAGCGACGGCCGGGCGAGGCAGTTTTTAATTCACGGACTTTCCGTGGCACCACGGCAGAGCAGCGATGCTCGCCACCGGATAACCTTCCGGGTGGGGTGCCGGAGAGGATAAAGAGAGGGAAGGAAAAGGTCGTGACGCGTATCGTGGCCTGCGCCGAGATGAAGTTCCAAGGAACTTCGGAGCGAGGTTACACGGTACTGATGAACGAAAGTTCATCGGTCC
>JAFZGW010000048.1 GCA_017555205.1 Akkermansia sp.
CCTGTATCGCGGTCACGGCTCAGTTCAATCGTAAGCCCTGTGATGGTGTAGCCCGTGTTGCCGAACCACACCATCCTGTCCCCGCCGGAGCCGAATCCTGTTCTTAAGGTTGCCATATATCTGCGCCGGGTGTCAAAATCAACGGCTGATAACAGCTTCCACGTTGCCTGTGACTTGAACCGTAGGCGGGCGTCTGGTGTTGTTGCCTATGCCCTCCAGCAGACGGGTCTGTTTCTTTGTTTCCGAGATAAGCGGGCCACCGATGACAACGGAACGCCCACCGCCACCGACGCTGGCATGGGAATCCGAGATTCGCGTGCTGGACTGACGACTGCGCCCCTGTTGCTGCTTTTCTCGTTTTTCCTGCTTCTCCTGCATATCTTCGAGCTGCTTCTCCAGCGCGACCATGCGCTTGGCACGAGCTTCGGCATCTTCGAGTCCCTGACGCTGGTATTCTGCGGTAAGTTGGGTGATGCGTTGCTGCTGTTTCAGGACTTCGAGTCGTTTCTCATTTCCAGCAATCTCGGCTTGCAGCATTTTTACCGCCATGTCGTAGTCGCTGGCAGCCCGCTGGCGAGCCTGTTCCTGTTTGGCGGCTTCCTCTGCCCGGCGGCGTTCGGTTTCGGCGGTTCGTTCAGCTTCTTCTCTTCCCCGGCGTTGCAACTCCACAATCTTGTTGTAGGTGGATGCCAGCTTCTCGTAGCGAGCGGTATCTTCCGGTGTGATAATGGGCTTGTTGAGGATGTCCTGCATCTCCTGACGCAGCGTTTCAATCGTGTGGCGAGCCTGACCATACGCCGTAGCATCGGCAAGGCGAAGCTCAATCTGGGTATTGGTATCCAGCCCGGAGAGGTAATTCTCTCGTTCGGTTTCCCGCTGCCGCTGCGCCATGTCGTAGAGCTTTTCGCGTGCCGCTGCCAGTTTCTTTTCGAGTTCGGCGGCTTCTTCGCGCTGCCTCCTCAGGGCTTCGGCGGCACGTTTTGCCGCCTGGGCTGCTTCCACCTGCTTAGGCAATGTCTCTTCGTAGTGCCGCTTGCGTTCACGGAGCCGTGCCAGCTGCTGGTCGAGCAGCTTTATCACTTCTTCGTCCTCGTCTTTGGCCACAGCCATGCTGCGCTGGTCACGCAAATCTTCCATGCGCTCCTCCAGTTGTTCCATGAAGGACTCGTACTGTTCATGAGTTTTGACCTTTTCAGCTTGTTTGTTCAGGTTTCGGAGGGATTTCTCAAACTCTCGGGTGGATTCTGCGGCTCGTTCTGCCGCTTCGCTGTTGCCCATGAACCATGAATACAAGGCTCCCAGAGCTTCGCCAATGCCTACGATAATCAGACCGATGCCGGTGCTGACAATGGCCGCTTTTACCGCAACCATAGCCGTGCGGGTTACGGTAGCCATTGTTGACCACGCAATCGACCACGTTACCTTGAGCCCGGCAAGGGTGGAGGATATGGCCGTTTTCAACCCGGAGAGAGCGGTGCGATAGCCTGTCACAAAGGAGGAAAAAGAAAGTCCTTTGATGGTATTACCAAGGGCTGTAAGCTGCGCCCGGAACGACACGGTGCTGGTGGTAGCCGTCTTGGTGTTGCCCACATACATGAGCATGGCAGCGGCGGCTGAGGCTATGACTGTTTCCGCGCCTCCCAGTATTGAGACAAGCTCGCCAATGCCGGAAACAATGGGAGTAATGACGGACACCGTCCCCTCAAATATGGTGGCTAATGTCTGCCCGAATTGTTGAATGGTCGGAGTCAGGGAATCAACGTAAGCGGTCAGGTCTGCCAATACCGGGAGTATAGCGGCATTGATGGGTGTACCCATTTCCACCGCTAAGGCAGAGAATCCATCGGTAAGCGTGCTTAATGCGCCGGAGAATGTCTGCGATTGCAGCTTGGTCATGTTCTCCAACAGACCACCGGGACCAGTCAGCTTGTCGAGAGCGGCATCGAGGTCGTCCAGATTGAACTGGCGCTTGGAAATCCCCTTGAACACGTCCTCAAAGGAGATTCCTTTCATCTCCGCTATCAGCTTGCGGATGGGAACGCCTTGCATTTCCAAGGACTCGGCAACCTCGTTGCTAAGCCCGGAGTTCTGCACCTTGGCATAGAGAAACGCTAAATCCTTGAGTGGCTTGCCGGATACCGAGGCAATGTCGCCCAGCTTGCGGATAACTTCAATGCTCTTCTCCGCAGCCGTCCCCATGGAAAGCAAGGTCTTTCCGGCATCGGAAATATCCCCGAACTCAAAGGGTGTTTCGGCAGCGTAGACTCGGAGCTTTTCCACATACTCAGCTGCCGCAGCGGCATCGCCCATCATGACTTTGAACGCAAGCCCGGTCTGCTCCATGCGGGCTGCTTCTGCGGAGATTCCACCCAGGGTGGAGAATGCCCCTTTGACCGCAGCGATGGCAGCACCGATTGCGGCAAAGGAGGCAGCGAACTGCCCGGCCAGTCCCTTGACAGATTCCTTGGTCTTGCCGATTTCGCCCTTAATCTCGTTCAGGGCATTCTGCAAGTCGGAGGCATCCCCGGAGAATGTGAATGTAACGTCAGCCATGTCTGGTCAGGTATTTCAATCGGTTGAACAGGCTTTCCGCTTCTCTGGCTTCATCTTCGGAGACGCTTCGCCATTCGGTGGCAACTCCCTCGCTGAGCCATGATGCATGCAGGTATTGCAAGGTCTTGCGGAGCGGCATCCACATGATGTATTCCTCCGTCCACCCCGTCGCTTTAGCTATCGTGAAAATCACGGTGGCGTTCAGCGCGGGGTATGCCCGTTTGGGGAGTCAGTAGCATCCGGCTGCGGAATGGCAGATGCAGCTTGCAACGATGCTTGGTCAGCGGACAACGCAGAGGTGATGACTCGCAGCTCTGCCGGACTGATACTCATGGCAAACTGGGCGGCTTTGCGCTTCACCTGTGATGGGGTGTTGTAGACGGTCTCCATGACTTCATCGAGAGGAGCGGCGTGTACCCAGATAAACTCAGTCAGAATCCCGATGTCGATATTGGTCAATTCGGCATTGCCTGCGGAAAGTGGGTTGCCCAGCTGGCGCAGGACTTCGAGGGAGCCAAGGGAAATCGGACGCAGGGTCAGACCGGATTCGGTGCGAGCCGGAGGCTGAATCATAGAACGATTGTTTTCGTCTTCGCGGGTGGATATGGAAATGGTAGGCATAATACATTGCCGGGATGTCAAAAGTATAAGCCGTTCAGACTTGAACGGATGACGGCTATATGCTAGACTCCTTTCGCTTTTCCGCCACCACTCGTCTGGTGGGTGGCTCGTTCACCTTCAGCGGAGAGTTAGCAGCCCTTTCCTCTGGGGTAACGTGTCCGCAAGGGTACGGAACAGCAGTTGAACTCGGCTGGCAGAATAGCAACCACAAATGCCTACATTAAAGTGGATTGAGCTTCTGGTTATCATAGTGCAGATTGTCCTGTTCATTATGAGCCTGTAAAGGAGCTCCGTGCAGCAGGAAGCGCAATCCTGTCTGCACGTCACTTTTCACTTAAAAAGAAGGCTTTTTGCTAAATAAATCTTGACATTGGAGTAGTTCAATGTCATTCTATGGTCATGAAATCCATGTAGGCGTGGATTGCTTTTCTGTAGAACCTCTCGGATTGCGCCCGGGAGGTTCTCTATTTCTACCCCCTTGTGAACTTGTTAATCAGAATCCCCAACTGGGATTCAGGTGTTCCCTCGGGGATAACGAGGGTCTTGTTACCACGCTTCACCAGTTCAACCTTGGGGGCATTGCCGATGTGGTGATTGATAAGCGTGCAAAGGTTTCTCATAGCTGCGGCCATGTAGGCAAGCGGGTGGTCATTGTCGGTGCGTGTTATCCAGCCTTTATCCTGCCACCGGGCAATCATCTCGCTGGCTTTGAACTTGCC
>JAFZGW010000001.1 GCA_017555205.1 Akkermansia sp.
CGGCTGCCTCCTCGGCCTGTTCGCGAGCTTCCTCAGCGGCGCGTTCTTCGGCCTTGCGGCGAGCACGCTCAGCACGTTCAGCTTCCTTAGCGGCCTTGCGCTCGGCACGAGCCTTGGCTTCGGCTGCCTCCGCGGCCTGTTCGCGAGCTTCCTCGGCAGCGCGTTCTTCGGCCTTGCGGCGGGCACGCTCAGCACGTTCGGCTTCCTTAGCAGCCTTGCGCTCAGCGCGGGCTTTGGCTTCGGCAGCCTCCTCGGCCTGTTCGCGAGCTTCCTCGGCGGCGCGTTCTTCGGCCTTGCGGCGGGCACGCTCAGCACGTTCGGCTTCCTTAGCGGCCTTGCGCTCAGCGCGTGCCTTGGCTTCGGCTGCCTCCTCAGCGCGTTCGCGAGCTTCCTCGGCGGCGCGTTCTTCGGCCTTGCGGCGAGCACGCTCAGCGCGTTCGGCTTCCTTAGCGGCCTTACGCTCGGCGCGAGCCTTGGCTTCGGCTGCCTCCTCGGCCTGTTCGCGAGCAGCTTCCTCGGCGGCAATTGCCTCCTTGTAAACCACAGCGCGCTCTTCGGCCTGCAGCAGCAAGGCATCAAGCTGTTGTTCCAAATCGCGGCAAGCCTTAGCTGCGGCGCGGACGACATTGCCCTCTTGCAATGCCTGCTTGCAGGGGAAACAGGCCTCTGCTGCATCCGTCACATAGACGGGGCTACCAAGACGTACGATATCAAAAATAATGTCGGTAACTTCATTAGGCATGCGGATGCAGCCATGGGACAAACGCTGCCCGGGAATAACCACGCCGGTGTGCATACCGATACCGGAATCGGTCATGCGCATCCAGTTCATCATAGCCGCGCCTTCCCACTTGGCGCCGGGAGGTACGGTGTGCTTACGGGAGTCGGCATCTTCTATCAGGATTGAACCGTCTGCGGCCCGAATGGAACCAAAACGTCCGGAATAATGTTCTTTCTTCTTCTCGAGAATGACAAAGTGCCCTCTCGAAGTGGGAGTCGTTTCCGTGCCGGTGGAAACCGGCCAATCGAGGGCAACGCGGCCGTCAACATATAATCGACCTCGCTGCTGCTGCAAGCAAATATAGATTGGGCAATCGGCTGTAGCACGACTGAGCAATTCGCTGTCGCGGAACACCACCATAGTGTCCAAATAATGGCGGTGGCTCACGAAAAACTCATAGGTACCGACGGTATAAGATGAGACATCATCCACCTCGGACAAGGCATCGATCTGAGCTTCGATGGCAGCTATTTTGTGTTCATCTTCCGGCATAAAGCGAGAGCCGAACACACTTCGACAGGACGGCAGCGCCGCCACCATCAGCATACACAAGCTAAAGCTTACTCTATTCATGACCGAAAATGAAAGGAAAAGTGGTACAGTTCCGTTGCGAAACTGTACCACTATCAAAGGGATATGTCAATGCAATTAACTGATTTTCGGCTCAGAACCGGCTTAACCTGCCGCATTTTCGTCGTTTTCCTCAGCTTTTTCGCGTGCAGCTATCTCATCTTCAGCCTGTTTTCGCAATTTATCGAGGTTTTCCTGAGCATCGTTATGAGCCTTCAGCACAGCCTGATACTGCTCACTGAAGGGTAACAAATCGCGCACGGGGTAATCGTTTTCCAGTTCATCCATAACGTGCACACGAGTCCCCATACCGGTGATATCGAAAAGTTCGCGAGCCATTTCGTTCGGGGTACGAATACAACCGTGAGACAGGCGCTTGCCGGCCTGCACCTTACCGGTGTGCATACCCAAGCCGTCCCAAGTCAGGCGCTGCCAGTTGGGCATGGGCGAGCCCACGAACGTACCACCCTCGGGCACGGGGTCTTTGGTTACGTCTGCATTCACCTTCACGGTTTTACCATCAGCATCCTTTATATTACCATAGAGGTTGGAAGCATGGTCTTTCTTCTTTTCAATAACGGAGTAGGCCCCGGTAGGAGTCTCACGACCGGCCACACCGGTAGAGACAGGCCAATCGGCGGCCACCTTACCATCCACATACAGGCGCCCGCGCTGCTGGGGCAAGCATATATGCACAGCACTCTTTCGGCCGGCTTTCTTCAGCAACTCTTCATCGCGATATATCTCCATGGTAGTGGGATACCCGTGGTTGCAGATAAAGTGTTCATACGATCCCTCCGTATAGGGAAGAGGTTCAGGAGCGGGAGTAGCCTCGAGCACTTCCTCAGCGAGCTCGATACGGGCACGCAACTCGGGGGAAACCTGCGAGCAAGCAGTAACCCCTAATGCCACACAAACCATTGACAGGAGCGATTTAACAGAAAGAATTTTCATTATTTTATGAATAACTTATTGTTTTAAGGTTCGAGTCAACCGAGCATCTTGTAACCGCTTTCCGACATTTTGTCAACACTTTTCAACAATTATTTTTTCTTGATTAGTCAAAAAAGACATGTAAATCCCCCAATCGGAAAGAGAAAGAAAAAACCCGATACTGTAGAAACAGCACCGGGTTTTCTGTGTATTAAGAAGTTCTCTCGGGAGAGAATATCAAGCCACGCATCAGTCCTTCTTGGCAGCTGCGGCATCCTCTGCCTTCACTACCTTAGTAGCAAGCTGCACGGGGGCAGTGTTCTTGCTGTTCTTGGCGATTTCCTTCTGGCGCTTGATGTAGGCGCTGCGACGGCGGCGCTTCGTTTCCTTACGGTGCTGTTGACCCATTGTTTTGGTTTATGTTTGTAGGGCAGAGAACTACCCGATATTGATGAGATACGCACATGTAAATAACGCTTTCTGCACGATATGGCAAGGCAAAAGTGTGTGTGCTTGCCATAAAAATGAATTTTTATTGCATAAAATGGGTATAAATGCTACAATCACGGGCATGAAAATAGCAATTCTGGGAGCTGGAGCACTAGGCTGCTACTACGGAGCACGCTTAGCCGAAGCCGGCCACGAGGTAACATTCATCATGCGCTCAGCATACGAAACCGTGCGAGAGCATGGGCTGAAAGTTAATAGTGTGTATGGCGATATTTGCCTGCCTGCCCCCAGCGTAGCCCGCACCCCCGAGGAGTGCGGCCCGGTAGATTTGGCAATAGTGTGCTGGAAAACCACCGCCAACAACCTGCTACCGGCAGCCCTGCCCCCGCTACTGCACCCCGGCACGAGAGTGCTCACCTTCCAGAACGGCATGGGGAATGCCGAGGCTATCGCGCGCGTGGTACCGGCGGAGCGGGTATTCATCGGGCTGTGTTTCGTGTGCGCCATGATGAACACCCCCGGCGAAATTACGCACTTGGAAGGCGGCGCCATACAATTCGCCCCCTACCTTCCCACGGCAGAAGGTGCAGCGCAAGCCCAGGAGCTTGCAGACCTGTTCGCCGGCACACCGGTAGAAACCCGCACCGCTCAGCAGGCGGAGCAAATACTGTGGACCAAACTCTCGTGGAATATCCCCTTCAATGGGTTGTGCCTAGCACATGGTGGCATCAGCATACGGGAACTCTTCCTCATGCCCGGACAACCGGAACGCGCACGCGCCATCATGAATGAAGTGTGCCGCACAGCGGAATTACGCGGTTACCCCCTGCCCCAAGAAATCATACACCGCCAAATGGAACAGACGTCGAAAATGGGTGACTTCATACCCAGCAGCGCCGTAGACTACAACCGGCACCGCCCGGTGGAATACGAGGCAATATGGGGCACCCCGCTTGCTCGTGCTCACGAAGTTGGCGCGGAGGTGCCGGAATGGGAGCAACTGTGCGCCGACATACAAACCCGCCTGAAAGAGAAATACCCGCAGGCCTGAGCAGATACAGTACATGAGATTGGGGCTACTGAAGCAAAAAATATTCCCGCCGCTACTTGCCGTGCTCATGTTGCTGGGCAGCGGTCTGGTGGTGCAGCCGCTCAACCGAGCCGTAAGCAGGGAACAGCAGGTACAGGGGCTGCAGCTCCCCCCGCCCCGCATTGCCCAAAGAGACGCCTTCACCCAGCAGCTTGCCTTTTTCACCTTGGGCGGGCTACGCTCGCTGGCTGCGGAACTCACCTCGCTGGACGCGACAAATGCTTGGAGCCAGCGCGACTGGCCACGCGCAGACGCCCGATGGCAGACAGTCACAACATTGGCACCTCGCCGTGTTAACTATTGGGCCTCGGCATCTCGCGAAATGGCTACCAACGCAGCGGGGGACATACTGAGCAAGGAGAACCTATCCCCCCGAGAGCGCACAGTACAGTCTCGGCACTATATCAGCAGGGGTGAGTACTACCTGCAACAAGGAATAGCCAACAATCCGAAAAGCCCCCTGCTCTATGCCCGATTGGGAGATTTCTATAGTGATCTCTACCGCCGCCCGGAGTTTGCCAAAGCAGCCACGGCTTACGCACGGGCAGTTGAGCTGGGCGCACCGCAAATCTACGCGCGCCTGCGCTTTTACAACCTCTGTCGTATTCGCGGGCGGGAACAGGAGGCGCTCGACCTTGGGCGCCGGCTTTTTACCAACCCGCACAACAATGTGCCGGCACTGCGCACCCTCATCTTTGTGCTGCAACACAAGCTCAATCTACCCGAGGGGCAAAGACTGAGTATCGAGCAGTTATTCGGAACCCACAAGCGAGCAAGACGCGACCTGAACACCTTCCGCCGCAACAGCCTGCTCTACCCCACCAACGGAATAGAAGAATACCTCAATTCCGCCGAGCAATAGCTCGGTAAGTGCTGAAACTCATCATTTGCAGCCAAAATGTCTCTATCTTGGCTTGTCAAGCGCACGCGCATGCGCTATGATGTTGCGCAGTTATGTACGACCAATATCTGCACGCATACGAGAAACTGCCGCTCGGTTGGGCCGGGCTGCTCATGGGGTTGGCTCTGATTGCCCTGCACGGCTATGCCCTGCTGAAGCCCGAAGCCACCAAAAAAGCACTGAGTCAAGCAGCAGAAAACGACAAAGCAGGCAAGGTATTACTGACGATTGATTTTGTGTGGATATTCCTTCTACTGTTAGATGTGAGTTGGAATCCGCTGCGCATGAACCTCTTTGATTTCAATTCCTTCCGCAGCATGCTCATCATCATCTGCCCGCTGGTTTGGTTTGTGCTCTACGGGCAGACCAAAGCGCTGATTTTCCCGCGAGCTCTGGGCTTATTCCTATTGCTGCTGGCAATTGTACCGCTCACAGCGGCATTTCTGAAAGAGCCGCTCACGCGTCTGCTTATTCCGATATGGTGGTACCCAGTGCTGACATTAGCGATGTTCTGGGTGGGCAAGCCCTACCTGCTGCGCGACTGGGCAGCTTGGTACACAGCACGCCCGGCGGTGTATAAATACAGCAACCTGTTCGGCCTGATTTATGGTGTAGCCGTGCTGGTGTGCTCCCTGTTCTGGTTCTGATTTACCCCCTCATCGCCATGAATTCCGCCAACGTTTGCGACTCCCTGTACACAGCCGCCTATGTCGTTACCCAAAATGACGGGCGCGACATCATCGAAAACGGCGCCATTGCCATTTCCGGCAACCGCATTATCTGCGTAGGGCATACCGATATACTCGAAATACTCTACCCCGATGCCCGCCGCGTAGATTTGGGCAATGCCGTGCTTATGCCCGGTCTTATCAATGCGCACACGCACGTTCCCATGAGCCTGCTGCGCGGGTACTCCGATGACAAAGCGCTAATGGATTGGCTCACTCAGGATATATTCCCGCGCGAGGCAACACTTACCCCTGAGCTGGTGGAGTTGGGGGCTCGTTTCAGCTTGGCAGAAATGATACGCAGCGGCACCACGGCCTTTTACGATATGTACATGATAGAGGATGCTGTGTTCCGGGCGGCAGACTCCATGGGCATGCGTGCCGTGCTGGGTGAAAGCATCACTCAATTCTTCCCCAGCCTGACCTGTAAAGACAAGGAGGCCTATTTCGACTTAGTACGAGCACAGGCGGACAACTGGCGCAATCACCCGCGCATACGCCAAGCCATTGTACCGCATGCACCCTACACCACCAACCCCGAGCTTCTGCGCGAATGTTACGCCCTTGCAGAGGAAAATGGGGCACTCTTCGGCATGCACTTAGCCGAAACGGACACGGAAACACAGACCTGCCTCAAAGAATTCGGCATGCGCCCCATCCCATACTGCCAAAGCTTGGGACTACTGCAACCCGGCAGCACCTTCTTCCATGTAGTACATGCCAACGAGCAAGATATGGAGCTGCTCGCAGAAGGCCACTGCGCCGTAGTGCACAATCCGGCCTCCAACATGAAACTGGCCAGCGGTGTGGCTCCTATTGAAGCGTTGCAGAAATACAACATTCCCGTGGCTCTCGGCACAGACGGCCCCGCCAGCAACAATGCTCAAAATATGCTGCGCGAGATGTATGTAGCCAGTCTGCTGCACAAGGTCAATACGCTCAATCCGACAGCCTGCCCCGCTCAAATGGCACTCGATTTGGCCACTCGTGGCGGCTCAGCAGCCCTGCACGACCCGCACATCGGCACGTTGGAGCCCGGCATGAAGGCCGACTTCATCGCCTTAGACCTCAGCGCCCCCAACATGCAACCCGTGCACAACATTGTATCGAATATCGTCTATGCTGCAACAGGCGCCGAAAACAAGCTGACAGTTGTGGATGGTAAAGAGCTCTACCGCGATGGTAAGTTCCTTACCTGCGATTACGATTCGCTGTTCTCCGAAATTCAGCAGGCACGCAAATGGGCTCGCAGCTGATGGATTGCCCGCTGGCGCAGCTACCCATAGCCGCCATCGACTTCGAGTCCGCCGGTACAGCACCCGGCGAAACCGATTTGCCTGTGCAGGTCGGCATCGTGCGGGTGAACAGCCTGTTTGGCGAGGAGGAAATCTTTACCTCCTACATAGCCTGCGACCGCCCCGTGCGCTGGAGTGCCGCAAAGGTACACGGTATTACCACCGATATGCTACGAGAAGCGCCGCACTTCAGCGACTTGTGGGGAGAGCTGCGGCGCCTGCTCTCGGGCTGCGTGGTAGTGGGCCACAACCCGGCCACCGAGCAGCGCTTTCTGGCAGCCTTTCCCGGGCACGGCTTCGGCCCATGGCTCGACACCCTTGCACTGGCGCGCAAAGCCCTGCCCACCCTGCCCGACCACGCCCTCGGCACAGTATGCAATGCTCTGGGGCTGACTGAACAAATCAGCGCTCTGGTACCCGGCAAAACATGGCACGATGCCCTGTACGACGCCGCCGGCTCCCTGGCCCTGCTGCGAGCACTCGTGCGCGGCCTGAACATGGATCAAGCCACCCTGCGCGGATTATCATTTGCCGTATCCCAGGGTTAGCGTGCACGAATAAATCTGCCCTTGTGTCCCCCGCCCCGAAAGAAAGTCGGGCATTTTTAATGTTATACTTGACGTGAGCGCGACAAAATGATAGAGTTAACTCTATGGAAGACCTCAACATTCAACATCAGGTGACAAGTTACGAGTGTGGCGCAGACCATCAGCTTAAGCCTGAAAGCTTCATGCACATCTGCCAGGAAGCTGCCGAGACCCACGCCTCCGGCAACAATCTGGGCTACGAATGGAGCATCAGCAACGGCATGATTTGGGTGGAGGTTCAGGGAGATTTCGAGTTTGTGCGTCGCCCCTCGTGGAAAGAAATTATCAACGTGCGCTCCAACACCGGCAAGGCCTCTGCCCTGCAAGCCCGCCGCTTTGTGGAGCTGAGCGATGTGGACGGCAACGTCATCGCCCGCGCCGACCTCATGTGGGTGCTCATCGATGTCAACAGCCGCCGCCCCATCCCCCTCAAGCGTGCCATGGCGCAGATGCCGGACGAGTGCCCGCCCATCATCAGTACGGAGCTTATCGCAGCTACTGAGTTCGAAAAGACCGAGACGGTGGACATGGTAGCCCCCCGCCGCGATGTCGATTTCAACGGCCACATTAACAACGGAGCCTATCTCGTATGGGCTCTCGAAACCCTGCCCGAGGCCATGGCTCCCGGTGCTGCACCCAAGCGCTTCCGCATCAACTTTAAGCGCGAAACCTTTGCCGGTGCGGCTATCAGTATTGAGCACCGCATGGCAGGCAGGCAAACGCAGCACAGCATTTCAAGCGAGGGCGAGTTGCGTGCGGAAGTCGTCATTGAATGGGAGTAATCCCCCAAACAGTTTTTTTCATATGTATAAAAAGGGCGAATCCTACGGGGTTCGTCTTTTTTTTTGCTATATATCCTCCTGCTCGTTCTTTCTGCGCAAGCGCAACTGCCCGCAGGCGGCATTAATATCATGCCCTTTTTCGTAGCGCATGGTAACGGGAACCCCGGCTGTAGAAAGAGCCTTGGCAAAAGCGCGACAATTACTTTCGGATGGGCGCACCCAAGGCAGCCCCTCCACCGTATTGTAGGGAATCAGGTTAACCTTTGCATTCAATCGGCGGGCAACGCGAGCCAGCTTTGTCGCCTCCGTCATCATGGCATTCACCCCTTCGATGAGAATATACTCCAAGGTAATCATGTGTTTACCGGTGCGATTCCATGCTTCCAGAGCAGGTAAAAGCTCACCCAACGGCCATTTACGGTTGACCGGCATAACCTGCGAGCGCACCTCATCACTGGCGCCATGCAGGGAGACAGCCAATCGCAACGGCTTGCCAAACTCTGCCAATCTGCGCAAACCGGGCACATTGCCCGAGGTGGAGATGGTAATGTGACGAGCGCCGATATTGAGGGCGTCCGGGCTCATAATCTGGGTAAGCGCCAAAAGCAAATTATCCATATTTGCCAAGGGTTCTCCCATACCCATGAACACAAGATTATCCACACGAGTACCGCTTATCTCCTCCGCAGCAAGAATCTGCCCCAAGATTTCCGAAGCAGTCAGATTACGGGTAAGCCCCAACAATCCACTGGCGCAGAACTTACAGCCGAACGCACAGCCCACCTGAGAAGATACGCAAAGCGTAATTCTATCACTGCGGCTGCCGGCTTTACCTTCCGCAGCGGGAATGATTACGGACTCCACTAAGTGGCCGTCTGCCGCCATACGGGAAAGGAATTTCCGAGTTGAACCGGTGGTACTGTTACTGACCTCGACCACCGTAAGCGGGCGCAAGGAGAAACGCTCTGCAAGCTGCTCTCGGAGAGCGGGCGGCAGGTTGGACATCTGGGCAAAATCTGTGGCCCGATGCTTCCAAATCCAGTCCAGCACCTGAGCCGCACGGAAAGCCTTATGCCCCAAATCGGCCATAAGGGCAGTCAGCGCCTCGCGAGTGTACTCCAGCAGACAGGTTTTCTCCATATAACGGCGGGAAGAATGGGTTACATGAGTTTGTCGACGTATTGCTGCACATCGAAGGACAGCAAATCATCCTTACCCTCACCCACACCAAGCATGATGGGGGCAATCCCCAACTCATCCTTTATGGCAACTGCCACGCCACCCTTGCCCGAACCGTCCATCTTGGTAACGACCACGGCATCCAACGGAGTGGCTTTGTGGAACTCGCGTGCCTGCATCAGCGCATTGCCACCGGTCGTGGCATCCACTACCAAATAGCAGGCATGCGGAGCTGCGGAATCCTGCTTAGCAATGGAGCGACGAATCTTGCTGAGCTCCTCCATAAGATTGTGGCGTGTGTGCAAACGACCTGCGGTGTCGCAAATAAGGTAGTCCACCCCACCCTCAATAGCGCGGGTGTGAGCTTCGTAGCACACGGAAGCGGGGTCTTGGTTCGGATTGCCCTTGTAAAGAGGAACATTCAGGCGGTCAGCCCAGCTCTGCAACTGCTCCACAGCGGCGGCGCGGAAGGTATCCGCCGCGGCGAGCAACACCTTGCGCCCCTGTTTCTGCAGGCGATAGGCCAACTTAGCACTGGTGGTGGTCTTACCGGCGCCGTTCACGCCCACCATCATGATTACACAGGGCTTCCCTGCCTGCGGCTCAGGCAATACAGGCAGCGGTGCGGGAAATGCCGAGCGCAGTTGCTCTTTGATGAAGTCGGCAATATCGCAGGCGTCCTGCTCATTTCGCGCCCGCAATTCCTCTACCATGGGGATAACACGCTTAGCCCCGATATCAGCAGAGATAAGGTCTGCTTCGAGCTCATCCCAATCAATCTCAGGTTCGCCGAGGAACTTATCTACAAGACGTGTGAAAAAGTTGGCCATGATTTATAGTATACGAAAGTCAGGCTTTGGCAGCAGCTGCCGCCGATATGATACCGTGAATGAACGGAGCACTCTTACCGCCGGAATAAGTATCGGCCAGGGCATTCGCCTCGGATACGACGATGGGGGTATCGAGCTTGTTATACTCCAGCTCATACAGAGCGATATAAAGGATACAACGGTCTACCACATCCAAGCGAGCTGTGGAGTAGTTCTGCAGCAGGGCGGACAAGCGCTCCTCGAGCTGCGTTTTCTTGCTGAGCACAGCAAGGGCGAACTGCTCTGCCGCGGGGCGCAGTTGCTGCAACACACGGGCACAGCGCAGCAAACCGGTAAATTCTTGCTGTCCTTCCAGCTCCAGCGGATTGGCCAGCGCAGCCACGGTCATCATCAACTTATTACGGCGCTTAATGGCACTCTTCAGCGGCTCAAGAACGGAATGATAGGCGGGGAAATCGGCAAAAGTCGGCAGCAAATCACGCCCTAAGCCATCTACAGCAATAGCAAGGTTGATAACTTCTTTGCAGCAGATTTCAAGTTTATCAGTCGTATCTTGCCGCGGGTCGCGAGCGCAATAGCGCATGGCTGCCAACGCAGACTCGAACTCGGAAGAACGGCGCTGCACTCGCTCAACCTCGTTCACCAGCTTCTCCGCCGTCAAATCCCCGCGCATGGCTTCCGCCACAGCAGCTGTACGCACAGCCAGCAAACGAGCCGTATCAGCCGTTGCACGCGCCACATGCGCAATCGCCTTGCACAGCGCTACGCGGTAATGGTCCGTTTCCTTCTCCAGCGATATACGCCAAAACAAATTAAGGTCAAACCGACTCAATTCGCCGCCGTTTTCTTCGACCGCATAAATCAGATTGAGCGCGGCCTGTCGCATCTTACTTTTATTAATCATACCGGTATCAGACGAACAGGAAAAATACAAACAATACTCAGTGAATGATAGTGCCCATGCGGTTTACGTTAGCATTACGGCGCACCTGACTATTCAACTCTGATTTTTCTTCCAGCAAGTACAGCATGGAAACGGCAGCGCGGGCAGCCTCGCGGCCGCGATTGAGTGCGGAAGCCACGCAGCGGGCAAATGCCTGCTGTTCATCCTCCAACAGCAGCACCTCATGGATAACGGGAACCAAGGTATCGCAGGAAATGGAAAGCAGCTGATTTGTAATAGCCGTACCGATAAGGTCAGCATGTGCCGTACTACCACGCAAAATCACGCCCAGAGCAATCACAACGTCGGGGCGTTCGAGCGGGTTGCTGTTTACAATCGCACGCTTAACCGTGACCGGAACCTCAAAAGCACCCGGCACACGTACTACATTGACCACTATGCGCTCACCACACTCATGAAGCTCAGCAATACAATTCTCCAGTAGAGCAGTGGTGTATTTCTCGTTGTAGGTAGAGGCTACAATGGTGACATGCGCTGCACTGATCAGCGCCCGGGGTCTGCTGGGGAGTTCCGTGGACATAACTCTTCTCTGGGAAAAAATGTTACAATATACGCATTCGGCGTCGGTGGCCGTGGAGTGACCATATCAGCCTACCGGATTTTAGTCAAGCAAAATGATGAAAAAAAAGCCCGGGGAATCAACGATGCTCCCCGGGCGCAAGTTCAACAGGAAGTCAGTCGCGCTTGTCGCGCTCCCAACCGAAGGGCTCAAACTGCGAGCGAGCCGCAGAATCCGCCCAATCCGGACGCCTCATGGCATATATCACCAAGGGAATACCCACAAACACCAACATACCCACTATAAGTATCCCCACATACACGGCAGGGCTCCCCACAGGGATTTGAGACGGCGGAATGAAGCTGAACCCAAAAGCCAACAAACTGCTCAGCAAGCCCAGACCGGCCACTACCCACATGCCGAAATTCCCACCCGGCACCCGGAAGGCGCGCGGGGTATGCGGCTCTTTATAGCGCAGGTAAATCGCAGCGGCAAACATCAATATATACATAATGAGATACAGAATGATTGTGAGCTGCGAAATCACCTGATATGCCGTCTGCACACTGGGCAATACCACAAAGAGAATGGACAACAGGGTCACAATCACACCTTGCAGCATCAATATACCCACCTGTACACCATTGCGATTCGTGCGCTGTAAAAAACGCGGTAAATAGCCGGCAGTTCCCACTTGCAACAAGCCTTTAGACGGACCACCAACCCAAGCCACCACCTGGGCCAGTACACCGAAGGCAAGAAAGACAGCCAACACATTACCCATCCACGGAACCTCAAAATACGCAAACAGACGGTCAAATGCCACCAGCAGACTTTGCACCAAATTAATATCCTTCGCCGGTATAATAAAACCTATTGCGAGAGTTCCGAACACGAAGATACATACAGTCAACGCCGCCGCCACAGCAATCGCCATAGGGTAATCACGACCGGGGTTGCGCACATCTTTCACGTGCACGGCACTCATCTCCATACCGGCATAGAAAAGGAAAATACTCGCGGCCAGCACAATATTATTGAATTTACTGAGGTCAGGTATAAAGTCGCGGGGCTGCATACTGATATCTATCGGATTCCCCATCCCCCAATATACCATCCCCATCAACACCAGCAGAGCAGCAGGTACTACCGTGCCCAATAAACCGCCCCACTTGGTAATGGCGCCGCTCGTGCTCATACCTCGCAAGTTCAGCAGCGTAGCCAACCAATATACCGCCAATACTACCACCAGCACATAATGACTATTGGCAGCCAATGCGGAATCCCAACTCTGATCCGGCCCGATGAAGGCTATACTCACCGCAGCAAAAGTCAACACCGTGGGAAACCATATTGTGGTCTGAATCCACTGCAGCCATATAGCCAAAAAACCCAGCCGTGTGCCGAAGGCCTCGCCCACCCAGCGGAAAACGCCACCTTTCTGGGGCCACCCGGTCGTCAGCTCAGCCGCAACCAAGGACACAGGCACAAGGAAAAACAGCGCCGCAAATAGGTAGTAGAACGCCGAACTGAGTCCGTATGTACTCTCTGCCGGTAAACCTCGCAGACTCACGATAGCGGCTACATTTATCATAGCTAAAGTAAACACGCCCAAAGTAGCCACCGGGGTAGAGCGGCGGGGCGTTCCGTCTGATTGTGTATTGTTATTCATGGCTTTTTCTGTTGGGTTCATCATTGAGTTGCTTGTGCCGATTAGGGCTCACACCAGCTGCCGGCGAGGCATAGCCGGTACTCTCATAGTAGAGAGAGCACATTCTGTTGAGCGGGCAACTGATATCCTGTTCAACACCTGAGGACTGAGACCACTCTATCGGCGGTCGTTCTTGTTCTGGCTTCTGTTCCATACCTCGTATGGACACGCTTTCTCCTATGGGCGTTTTATATATGCTAAATTTGCAGTTTCAAGGCAAAATAAAGTTTTTTCTCAAATTCTGCTTGACAAATTTATATAAACGTGTAAAATCCGCCCCCACAAAGTTATGGCTAAGAAAAGCTGGATTGAAAGAAACAAGAAGAAGGCAGCTGTCGCGGCTCGCTATGCAGACCTCCGCGCCAAGCTGAAGGCTGAGGGCGATTACATCGGTCTGACGATGCTCCCCCGTAATGCTTCCCCCGTTCGCCTGGTGAACCGCTGCGAGCTCACCGGTCGTCGCCACGCATTCCTGCGTCGCTTCCACCTCTCCCGTATCGCTTTCCGCGAGCTTGCCAACGCCGGCATGATTCCCGGTGTTACCAAGTCCAGCTGGTAAGCCACGGTTTGCACTTGACAATCTTTATAGCGCGGGCTATTCTACGAATAGCTCGCGCTGAACTATGCCAATCTACGAGTACATCTCTGAAACACCGGAAGACCCTGAAAAGTCGTGCCGGTTCTGCCGCAACGGTTTTGAACTGATGCGGCCTGTTGACCGTGCCCCGCTCACGCATTGCCTGTACTGCAAAAACCCGGTGCGCAAAAAAATCAGTGCCGTCAACGTTCCCAAAATTCTTGCCCCCATATCAGTAACTGACGCCAAGAAAGCCGGCTTCACCGTCATGCAGAAGCGTGACCAAGGCGTCTACGAAAAACTCTGACCGGCTGTTCTGCCCCTTTTAAAATGATAGACCAGATTCTGAATTACTTTTTCCTGAGTCCGACAGAAGTCGGCGAATTGCAGTGGGACTACCCCAGTTTCCTGTCGATATTCCTGTTTGTTGTAGGCATATCGTTCTTCCTTTTCCTGAACGCCTTTTTCGTAGCAAACGAATTTGCCAGTGCCCGTGTGCGCCCCAGCCAGCTGCGCGAAAATATTGACGACAGCAAGGCCGATGCCGCAAAACGCGCAAAGGCACTCAACATCGTCAACCACCTCGACTCCTACCTCTCCGCCAACCAAGTGGGTATCACCTTAGCATCCCTCGCACTAGGTGCACTGGGCGAACCCTTCATTAAGAGCCTCATCGAGCCCTTTCTCAGCTACTACCTGCACCTGCGCCCGGCTGTCGTAAGTGCGATTTCTTACATTCTGGCCTACGCCCTGTTCACCTTTGCTCATGTCGTGCTGGGTGAGTTGGTTCCCAAGAGCCTAGCCATTCGCAAACCTCTCGAGGTCGCCATGGGCACCTCCGTATGGATGACTCGCTTCGCTAAGTGGACATCCCTCATCATTAAACTCTTCAACAACACGGCAAACGCCATCGCCCACCACATCTTTGGGGTGGATCCCAATTACACCCCGGACTCCCACCACAGCGCGGAAGAAATCGCCCACATTGTGGAAGAGAGCGGCCGCAGCCACGAGGTGACTGCCACCGAAGCCGAGATTTCCACCAATGCTCTCGAACTGAACGATCGCGCCGTGCGTGACATTCTGGTACCGCGCAATGAGGTTGAAGTACTGGATATCAACGACAGTTTCGAAGACAATGTTGACATTGTAACCAACAGCCGGCACAGCCGCTTTACCTTAGTAGACGGGCACCTGGACGATGTTAAGGGGTGGGTACATGTTAAAGACATTATGAGGCTGCTGCGCAGCGGCAGCAAAGACATTCTGAGCGTTAAGCGTGCCATCAAAGTCGTGCCCGAAACCATGAAACTCGACACCCTGCTCAACTTCTTCACCACCGAGAAAACTCACTCGGCACTTGTGGTGGACGAGCACGGCATTGTAACCGGCTTGGTCTACCTCGATGACGTGATAGAAGAAATAGTAGGCAACGATATTCAGGATGAATTCGAGCAGGACGAACCTCAGGATTTCTTAGCAATTGGCCCCAACCAATACATAGCTAACGGTGCAATGGCCCTCTTCGACCTCGAAGAAGCCCTGCCCGCACTCGGCGAAATCGAAAGCGACAGCGGTATATCCACCATCGGCGGCCACATCACCGACTGCTTGGGGCACCTGCCCGAGCTCAACGAGCAAATTCGCATACGCGACTACGTCTTCACTGTTACCGGCACAGACGGCCGCCGCATCACTCAGGCTCGCATTGAACTTGCCCCATTACCTACCGAGAGCTGATTTGCGAAAAATCTACCGGCAAAAATAGCCCATGCAACGCTTAAATCTGCTTGCGAACACACTTTTTTTGCTTTTTTTATCATTTTCGAGTTGACGAACGCTTAAAGTTCCGCTATACTCCTTCCGCACACGGAGCGGTGGCTGAGTGGCTGAAAGCACCCGTTTGCTAAATGGACGTACTGCTTAAAACAGTACCGGGGGTTCGAATCCCCCCCGCTCCGCTGAAAAGCCCTGCAGTCGCAGGGCTTTTTCTTTTCAAGCCACCCCACCTACTCTTAAGACCACCCCGCCGCCCGCCAAAAGGCCGCAGCATCTCCCATCTGCCCATGCTCACATAGCGTGTGCGCAGCAAGGAGCTGTCGCGGTGCCCCATTTCGTATTGCAACTCGCTGTAGCTGCGGAAGTGCCGCAGGTGGTACCCGGCAAAGGTGTGGCGCAGTACGTCCGGTACCCAACGGCGAAAACCGGCTAAACTGAGTCTATTCCTTTTGCGCAAATGCATTCTTTATGCTTGACTTACACTTTTGGAAAGCGTAGAGTGTGAGAAGTTTTTCATTTCCCGTTATGAAATTACACCTACCTCTCACTCTGTTAACTGCCGTTCTGGCAACCTTTGTCGCCCTGCCTGCCCAAGCCGTAGAAGCCCCGGAGGGTTATACTTTCACATACTTGAATAGCCCCGGTACTCTGGAAACGTATTCAGATCTTACGGATGAAGAGTACATAGCATTTATTCTGCATCGCTCTCAGGAGATATCCCCAACAAACGCCGACTATTGGACTGAATCTACCCCTCTCGTCAGCGGAGGCCATGTATTCTTTGGCTCCTACAATTCAAACTCCCCCGTTGCCTTGAGTTTCAAAAACTGCAACGGCTTGGCTTTCTACGACCAAAGCACTTTAACTTTCGATACCTTAAGCAACCTGACGTTCTCGACGATAACGGCAAATATTCCTGTCATCTATTTACAAGGTACCCGTAGCAATTTAACCATCACGAATGTGAATGATGGTCAGGGCTACACTGTGGATGTGCTGTTTGAAAATAACACTATATCTGCGATTGATGCCGGAAATGTAGACATCAGTTATAATGGCGATGTTTCTTTCTCAGGAAATTACTCTAGCCCCTACGGCTGCGCTATCTCTGCTTACGGCGGCCTGAACATCAGCCATAATGGCGATGTTTCTTTCTCAGGAAATTCCGCCTTATCCAACAACTTCGACTCCAGCGGCGGCGCTATCTATACTTACGAAGGTGACGTGACCATCAGCCATAATGGCGATGTTTCTTTCTCAGGAAATTCCGTCACATCCGACGATTACAACTCCAACGGCGGCGCTATCCATACATACTGCGACCTGACCATCAGCAATAACAGCGATATTTCTTTCCGTGGAAATTCATCCTTCGCCGCCTTCTCCTACTCCCACGGCGGTGCTATCTCTGCTCACGGCGACCTGACCATCAGTAATAATAGCGATGTTTCTTTCTCAGGAAATTCATCCCACACCACCTCCTCCTACCACAACGAAGACTCCAGCGGCGGCGCTATTTATGCTGAAGGCAACCTGACCATCAGCCATAATGACAATGTTTCTTTCTCAGGAAATTCATCCTTCTCCGCCTACACCTCCTCCCACGGCGGTGCTATCTCTGCTTACGGCGACCTGACCATCAGTAATAATAGCGATGTTTCTTTCTCAGGAAATTCCGTCACAAGCGACGATTACAACTCCAACGGCGGCGCTATTTATGCTACTGACGGCAACCTGACCATCAGCCATAATGGCAATGTTTCTTTCTCTGAAAATTCCTCCTCCTCCTCCAAATACTACCACAACGCCTACGGCGGCGCGATCTGTGCTATTTACTCATGGCTATACATCCAAGGTAATGATAGTGTCTTATTTGAAAAGAACTATGAAACGAATGGTAGTTCATATCGTCTGCGCAGTATTTATAGCTCCGGTGGCATGACACTTTCCACCAAAACCGGTGGAAACATCACCTTCTATGACTCCGTGTACACAACCGAAGAGGCTTATTTCAACAGCGATTACACAGATGCGGAAGGCAACACACAAAACGCCGGTGGTGACATCATCATCAGCGGCAAATATACCGAGCAGCATCTGAATGAAATTCTGGCAGCTAACAATGAAAACCGCACGGCTACGGCTGATGAAATTCAGAACTCGCAGACGAGTAGTTTTGGCAACATTTATTTGAAAAACGGCTCCTTGCAGGTAGTAGACGGCGCCCGTCTGAATGGCTGCGGATTAGAGGTAAGCGGCGATGGCAAGCTCCTGATGCGTGATAGCGCCATGCGCCACTCCGGCTCCGAGCTTACATTCGCCACCGGAACAGAACTTGAACTTCAAGGGAGTAACAGTCTTACAGCTAAATCCCTGACCCTGAGTACCGGCACCACCCTGACAGCGAGCCTGACAGATACCAACCTGCAACAAGCAGCCCTGAGCCTGAGCGGCACCCTCTACACCGAAGGCACGCTGACGCTCAACCTGAACGTAGAAAACGAACACGCGAAGGGTATGTACCAAATCATCTCGCTGAGCGATTCTACACAATATGATGTAAGCGGCTGGACCGCCGACAACATCACCTTCAATGGCAGCGGCGCTGCGGCGGAAGCCAAGTTCGGCGATTTGCTGTGGCAAGATGGTGTGCTGTACTATGTAGCAAGCCCCTTGTGGAGCAATGCAAGCGGCAGCGGGATATGGAGTTACGAAGACGACAATTGGAACAAAGGTTCAGCGTTCCGAAACGGGCAGGTTGTTCTCTTCTCCGACCGTGGAGCCGGGATTGTGCAGTTATCCGGAGATATTGCTCCGAGCAGCATCAGTATCAATAGCAACTCGGTCTATATCTTCACCGAGGCTGAGGGCGGCGGTCGACTGGTGGGCAGCACTGGCATTACCAAAACAGGTTCCGGTGAACTGACATTAGCTACAGCCAATGCCCACACCGGCAACACGGAATTGCTGGGCGGTACAATCAATATACAGCACAGCACGGCACTGGGTGCCACGGCAGAGGGGCAAGCGGCTCTCATTGCAGCAGAAGGTACGACTATTACCGTAGAAAACGATAGTCAAGTTGTGCTGTCTGCGGAGGGTAACAGCATTGCAGGCTCAGTTGAAATAGCCGAAGGTTCCTCCTTGGAGATGAATGGCGGCGACTATGCAGCCAGCGGCAGCATTGTTAACGGCACCCTGCGTTTTGACGGGCTTAATGCAGCTGCAGGCACCCTGACCGGTAGCGGTAGTGTACAGGTAAAGGATAGCAGCGTAAGCTTCAGCAACACCTCCACCTACACAGGTGGTCTGAGCGTGAAAGGCAGCAATGCAGAACTTACCCTGACCAAAGGCGGCTATAAAGGCAGTGGTTTAGTAGAAGTACAAGGCGGCAAGCTCACACTTGAAAACAGAGGCGGCATTACCCTTGAAGACGGTGGACAGTTGGCC
Source organism: Akkermansia sp. (assembly GCA_017555205.1). Lineage (GTDB taxonomy): Bacteria > Verrucomicrobiota > Verrucomicrobiia > Verrucomicrobiales > Akkermansiaceae > Akkermansia. The sequence continues at coordinate 19,107 of JAFZGW010000001.1, forward strand.
GTGATCGATGAAGCCACGGTGACAGCCACCAACATCAACATCCACGAAGGAGCCACGCTGAGCATAGGCGATGTGAGTGCCGCTGTGGAGCTGAACAGCCTGATGAGCGGCGAGATGGCCGTTTACACCACTGCAGCTGCAGAGGGCTACGACCCGACCGTGGCCGTGCATACCGCAGTAGGGGTCGTGCTGGAGACCAACAGCCTGAACATGTTTGCCGGTTCCACGTTGATAGCAAACGGAGCTCATATCGACATGAACGGCGCCGACTTGACCATCGACAGCTACGAGGAGCAAAAAATCAATCTGGTGCTGACACTGGGTGCCAACTACACCCCGGATTCTCAGGTGGTGCTCTTCAGCAATGTCGGTTCGGTCTACCTGTTCATGGACGACCTCTTCGGCGTATCCGGTGACGAAATCGTCTATACCGTGAATGCCGGCGACTACTTCACGGGCGAGTGGATTAACGAGAGCACCACGCTGAACTACGACAGCACCGCCAACGTGGTTTACCTGCAAGGCGTCAGCAACGTGGTACCCGAGCCGACTACGGCTACGCTGAGCTTGCTGGCACTGGCAGCCCTTGCTGCACGCCGCAGACGCAAGTAAAGCTTCATGTAAAAACAATTACATGTGTGGTAAAGCCCCCATGGCCGCTTGGCTGTGGGGGCTTTTTTAGGGTATTGCTCGATGAACTCCCATTTGCTGAAAGATGAGTTACAACTTTCGATGGGCAAATTGAAAAATTCCGCGGCTAGCGCCGCCCGGTAAACACGGCGTGAACGGTGGCATAAGCTATGCATTCCACGGGCGAATGCCCGCCTAATTCATAAGCCCCGGTGAGGGGCGGTATAAGGTAGCCCGGTGGTGAAGCCTCGCAAGAGGCGGAACCCCGGGAAGCGAAACAAAAAAAACACGAACCCCGGCAGGGGTGGCATAAAGCGGGGCGATAAATTGTTGCGTTTTTATTCAC
>JAFZGW010000049.1 GCA_017555205.1 Akkermansia sp.
CGGGACGAATTGAAGGGATAAACTCTATGATTGCCCGCATCCAACTCAAAACTCGAGGTTTACCTTCCGTTGATTACCTACGGCTCAAACTCAGGCAGCTAACATCTCCGTCATTCACGCGACTTTTTTGACGCAGTGCCAAAAAGACACTGATAACAATATTGTTTGCATCGGTTGCATTTGCTGCCGAGGCGGCTACTGGGTCGGTTGAGGGCTACACAATGCTGTTGTATGGTAACACATACAATCTGAAGCTCAATGCTGAAAATGTAGTGAAGCGTCAGCTGAACGCCGACATACAGCGTGTTGATTACAACGGTACGTTTTCTTTGACGCCTTTCGCGGACGGCGTGCGAGCTACCTTCAAGTGGACCTCTGGTGAGCTCCTTGTTCAGGATCCGACAAAGACTTGGACTAACACCGCTGCTTTGGAGGATTTGAATGAGACTATGGGCTTGGATCTCACTGCCGATTACCTGAGCAGCATGAAGTTTATCGGCACCCAGGGCACCAATTCGAACACAACGCTGACTCTGAATTTCAAAAACGCCGCTAAGAATTTAGATCTTAGTCGTTCCATGACTTTCTATGTGTTCGCTACTTCCACATTGGGCTCTGCCGGTGATTTGATCGTAAGTGGTTTGGACGGTTACACTGTGACCTCCGCTGCTGCTCATAAGGGCGATGGTTTCGATAATCAGAAAGGTGGCTACAACTCCATGACCCTGTACAAGGTAACGGGTACTCTCAATAAAGATAAGGCTGTAACCTTCGGTACGACTTCTTCTAAGAATGCCTTCTCGCTGATTTCCTACCTGGTTCCGGAGCCGAGCACTGCTACACTTAGTTTGCTGGCTTTGGCCGGTCTGGCTGCTCGCCGTCGCCGAGTTGCCTGATAGGCGTAAGAACTATAACCTATATTGGGCGATTGCCCTTTAGCAGAAAGGCCGCAGTCATTGCAGACTGCGGCTTTTCTGTGTACAAATTTGTGTGTGGCGGAGTCGTCGGGGAATGGGGCTGCTTAATTGTGAGTTGTTGGGGGCTGCACAAGAGGGGGCGTCAATTATTCAAGCGGGGAGAGGTGTTTGCCGTGGTGTGGAGCGGTTGGTTTTGTGGGGGATGAGAGTATAAATGCCGAAAGCCCGCAGTTGCCTGCGGGCTTTCTAAAAAGGGCTATTGTGCCGGTTTCTTTACTCGAGGTCGAGGTCGAGGTCGTCATCGCCCGTGTCTTCGAGCATGTCGGTGCTATCGGCAGCTTCGGCCTCGGCGGCCTCTGCTTCCTCAGCAGCGGCGGCTGCGGCTTCGCGGGCGGCTGCGGCCTGCTCTTCGGCTTTCTTAATAAGCTCGTACTTGCGCTGGTCGGACTCGGAAAGCGGCTTGGAGATAAGATAGCGCTTCTGGGTGAGACCTGAGGCGCGGCGAGTGTCGAGTCGGAACTTGTCGTAACCGGCATCTGCCAGGGCTTCCATTACAGCATCACCAAGAGCCTTGCGCTGAGGGGAATCGCACACATACATAGTGTGTTCGCTGGTGAAGGGAGCATCCCAAGCGGGGCGGCCGTTTTTGGGGATGAGTACGCCGACCATGTTGCCATGGCCATCGGAGCAGATGCCCCACACAACCTCCTTTTTACCGGGGGTTACAAGGGAAATATAGTACTGCGGGTAGGCATAGGAGAAATCCTTGGGCGTAGAGTTGCGCAGCCAGCCATAAAGAGCGCGTTCGGCACGGCTGGGCAGGGGGCCTGCGGGGTATACGTCGCGATCTACGGGCGATGCCGTATCATCGTAGCTGTACACGGTAGCTGTGGCGCCCGCGCGCAACATGTCGGCAGCTTCGATGGGGGCGGGGCCGGAGCAGGAGCTCACGGCAACGAGAGTGGCCATGGTGCAGCAGGCCAGAACGAAGTTTTTGAAGAGGGAAAGATGTTTCATGTCGATTCGGTGTTCCTTATATTACCCAATAATGGAGGGAAAAGACAAGCAAAAACTTACGGAAAATGCTTTTTTTTATCATTTTTATGACCAAATCGGGGGTGAGGGCACAAAAATGGGAGTTGATTTTGAGTGTTAACTCAGAAATGACTTGACGAATGGGCTTGAGTCGGTACAGAATAGTGTACGTTATGAAGATTTACCGTAAACAGTTTGCTGCTTGTCGTGCAATGCTGGCAGCAGTAGGAAGTATGGCGTTGCTGGGGCTCAGTTCGTGCGAGGAAAAGACGGCAGCTGAAGGGCAAACCCCGGCCGCTGATAAAGCCGGCAATAAAGAGCAGGCGAGTGCCGCTGCGGAGCAGGCCGCACCCGCGGATAGCTCGGCAGCAGTGGCGGAAGCACGGGAGGCATTGTTGAAAACTCTTATTTATGATTTGGGGCGTTGTGCGTCCGATATTGCTGTCCACCCGGAGCTGAATGCAGCAGTTCGCAACATGTTGGAGGCGCTCGAAAACTACTACAATCAGAACAAAGAGAGCCTGAACGGCACCACTGAGCGCGTGCAGCTTGCGCTGCGTATGGCTGATACAACACGTAATCTTACCGCTTGGAATCGCGCTATTGCATTCTATACCGAGGCTAAAGAAGCATACGATGCTCTGCCGGAAGGTAAGAAGAATGAAGCCGAAAATAAGCGCCTGCTGAGCTCCATCTGCAATGGTCAGGCCTTCTGCCACATGCGCGCAGGTGATATGCAGGCAGCGCTGTCGCTCTATAACGACGGGCTCAGTATAGATGAGGAGCTTTACGCCGCTGTAATACCGTCAGATGGACCGGCCATACCCGAGAAAGGCGAGATTCCTGCAGGTGTTCCCGCGGCGGCTGCAGCGGTGTTCTCATCCTACCGCTGCCTGGGTGAGTGCCAGATGTTGGCCGAAGACCCGGAAGAAGCCCGCGTAACGCTGAAACGTGGTATTGAAATGGCGGAGGAGCTGCGCCGCATGACCCCTGAAATGCACATGCAGTACATACGTTTGCTGGTGGCAATCGGAAATCTTGAGAGTCGTTGCGGCAACGATCGCGAGGTGTTGAAATATTGGAATCACGCTGCTGAAATGTGCCGAGCCCTGTATGGTGCTACAACCGATCCCGCTCTGCGATTCAGGGTAGAACAGGCTTTCAATAATTTGGTGCCGAATGTTAAGGCTCTTGCTGAGAAACTCCAGATTGGGCAGGAGACGACAGGGGATTCTCAGTCGGAGCCTGCTCCCGGAACCGAGCTGAACTAAGCCGGAATCTGACTATGGCTTCATTTCTCATATCGCTGCCTGCCCTTGAGCGCAATGCCCGTATGTTGGCACAAGTCGCGCAGGAGGGCGGGGCGCATATGCTGCTGGCGCTGAAGGCATTTTCGACTACAGCCACATTTGACACCCTGCGGCCGTATGCTGCGGGGTGTTGTGCCTCGGGCTTGTATGAAGGTCGACTGGCGGCTCGCCACATGGGCAAGCACGTTGCAGTGTATTCCCCGGCCTATCGTCCGGCGGAGTTGCTGGAACTGCTGGATATTGCCCACCATATCGACTTCAACAGCTTGCCGCAGTGGCAGCACTATCGAGAGCTTTGCTGCAAACACCCCCGCGTGCAGAGTGGGGAGCTGCAGCTTGGTTTGAGGGTCAATCCATGCTACTCCACCGGTCATACGCCGCTGTACGACCCCTGCGTGCCGGGCTCTCGCTTGGGAATTCCCGCAGCAGAGCTGGCAGGTGTTGATTTGAGTGGTATTTCAGGGCTGCATTTTCATACCCTTTGCGAACAGGGTGCGCAAGAGCTTATCGATACGTTCAGGGCTTTTGAAAAGGATTTCGGCGCCCTGCTGGCAAGTCCGCAAATTCGCTACCTCAATCTTGGCGGTGGGCATTGGATTACGAAACCGAATTACGACCGAGCTGCTCTTGTAAACCTGCTGCGCGAAATTCGTAGTGCCTACCATGTGGAGGTTTACCTGGAGCCCGGTGAAGCCTGGTGTGTGCACACCGGTGTGCTGCGTGCGCGCGTGCTCGATGTCTTCCACTCATTGGGGTATCAGCATGCTATATTGGATGTAAGCGCCAGTGCTCACATGCCCGATGTGCTGGAAATGCCCTACCGCCCCGATGTTTACGCCGTGCGCCCCGCAGCAGAGCAGGCGCCCGGTACTCCGGCTGTTTCGCTCCCCGGCGAGAGCTATTCCCCCGCAGCGCAACCCGGCGAGTTGCCCTATACCTACCGCCTCGGGGCACCAACTTGCTTGGCCGGTGATGTCATGGGCGATTTTTCCTTCGCCTCCCCCCTGCAACCCGGCGATGAAATCGTGTTTGACGATATGACCCACTACACTATCGTGAAAACAACCCATTTCAATGGTGTGCCACACCCTGCCGTGCAACTTTTGCATGCAGATGGCCATATTTCGACCGCCTGCGCGCTCGATTATGCCGATTTTGAGCACAGATTGGGGTGAATGGACAAGAAAAATTGCCATTTTTAGCAAAAAAATGAAAAAAATGCAAAATTGTTGTTGACATTTTCATGGAAGTTGCTATACTATGCGCACCGCAACAGCGGTAACCAAACAAGGCAAAGCGCCCGTAGCTCAATTGGATAGAGCATCTGACTACGGATCAGAAGGTTTGGGGTTCGAATCCCTGCGGGCGTGCTTCCTTACAACAAAAGGCCTTCGGGCTCAGAAAAATGCCGGTCTTCTTCAACAGAACCGGCTTTTTTTGACTCTAAGTCTATAGAGTGAGGAAACTCACAAGAACATATTGCATGGGGGCGTCCCGGTTTCGACTGAACATCTGAGGCGCCGGCTGCATGTGGAGGTTGAACGGCTGGCCTCCTTAAAAGCCGCTCAAAACATTAAATGCCTATTCCAAGAACGAATACGCAATGGCTGCGTAACATACGCGCCCGATTCAACGCCTGACGCCTACTAAGGTCGCGAATCTCAGCTCAGTAGGCAGGTGCCGCGTGGGGGAACCGCGCGCCGGCATGACATCCACAGGTTCCTGGCTAGGTGGAAGGCCGATGCAGAGCGGACCACCGGTGAGAGCAGCAATCTGCATCTGAACATGGAGATGCTTGCGTCAACGGTGTTTAGGACAGGGGTTCGACTCCCCTCGCCTCCAGCGAAAGATATTACGAAATCCCGCGCAAAGATGCTGACTTTGCGCGGGATTTTGGGTTAACTCCAAAAAGTGTGGGAAGGCTGTTTTTTGAGTCATCGGCCATGTGAGCACTCTACTAATATCCTTAACTTGGGAATCTCGGGGCAAGCCCAAACATTGTGGAATTTGAATTTTCATATCACATTTCACTTCTCATTCACCATAGCTGTCCAAAATAGGTAAGCACCCAAAAGTAGAGCATACCTATATCAAAGGATAGCGAAAATCATGGGTCAACTCCAAAAAGTGTGGGAAGGCTGTTTTTTGAGTCATCGGCCATGTGAGCACTCTACTAATACCCTTAACTTGTAATTTTGAAAGTTTCTGTAGCCATATCCTCGACGCTGAATTCCTTTTATCTTGCGATGAAAGCCCTCGGTGATTCCATTGCTTTTGGAGAAACGGAACATGCGGATAATGGGTTCAAACCACTTGCTGAGCGTCTTGGCCAACGCATGGAAATGCTTTGTGGCCTCGCTTCGCATCTGCTCCATGCAATGCTTGAGTTCTCGTATGAGAGGCAGGCATTGTGCTTTTGTTTTCTTTTTGTTGTTAAGTAGCTTACATAACTTTTCCTTAAACTCATAC
>JAFZGW010000009.1 GCA_017555205.1 Akkermansia sp.
GATGAATAAATATCCACGAAAGCTACTTGATGGGCGCTCAGCATGGCAACTAGCCAAAGTCTATTCTTTCCATTTTAACAGAATCCTAGCCTAAGTCCCATTTTTTTCACCTCTGTCGCATTTATCCTTGCAATTCACAATTTTGGCCTTTTACTGATTAGTATGATGTGATAAACTCTCGCCTGTACGGAACATGCGTTCGGATTATTACCAGCTTCTGGATGTAGGGGAAAAGGCGACAGCCGCTGAAATTAAGGCGGCATACCGTCGCCAGGCTAAACTGTACCACCCCGACCTGAATGTGGGCAACCCTGTGGCGGAAGAGCGTTTTAAATTAGTGGCTGAGGCTTACCGTACCTTGGGTGAACCCTCTCGTCGTGCTGATTATGATGCCTGGCTGGAGCGTCATAAACGCCTGAGCAATGCACCTGAACTGGCCGCCATGGCTGCGCGTCGTACGGTGCGTGTTTCGGTACGCCATGCTTATGAACGGCGTGAGCGGCGCGGGCGCCATCGTCGAGCAGAGCGCTCCGGCGCTTACAGCAGCAGAATTCCCCGCATGTTTACGCTGCGCCATAAAGGCGAATCGGGGATGATGCATTTTGTGATGTTTTACTCCATTTGCCTGGCGGTTATGATTCCCTGGTTTATTGGTTATGCCGGGCGCGAAGCGCCACAGACTATGGCTGATCATAAACCGGCCTCTCACCGCTTGCCGGGGGAATCTGATTTACCCCCTGAGGTGCAGGAGCGGGAGCTGCGCAATTTTCATGAGCGCATCATTCAGGCTGCTCATGCCGGGGAGCCCTGGGCTCAGTTTCGCTATGGTATGATGTTGTACCATGGTTATCAGGGCTTGCCTCAGGATAGAGAGGCTGCACTGAAGTGGTGGCAACAGGCTGCTGATGCCGGCCATACGTCTGCCGCCCGCATGTTGGAGGCGGCCCGCAAAGCTGTACCTCAGCAGCCTGAGCAGGAAGAAAAACCGGAAAAATAAACCTCTGCTCATTTCTGAGCAGAGGGCTGTGTTAAACTTTTTGTTGAGAGGGGTTAGTGCCATACCAGACCTACGGCTTCGCGCAGGCGGGTCATGGTGGCAGCAGCTTCTTCACGGGCGCGGGTTGCACCGTCTTTCAGCACCTGACTTACATAGTCAGGGTTGGCAACAATCCATTCTCTCTTTTCGCGAGCCGTGCGGAAGTATTCCCAATAGGCTTCAAAGACATCCTTCTTGAACTGGCCGTAGCCCACGCCGCCACGTTGGTGAGCTGCTACCATTTCATCGTATTGCTCAGGAGTGGCAAAGAGTTTGTAGATAGCGAGGATGATGGAGCCTTCGGTGGGTTTAGGGGCTTCCAAAGGCGTGGCATCGGTCACAATCTTCTTGTTGATGAGTTTACGCAGCGGCTTTTCCTCACCGAAAATCGGCAGGGTGTTGCCATAACTCTTGCTCATCTTCTGGCCATCCAGACCGGGTACGACAGCTGTAACCTCGCTGATGATAGCCTCCGGCAGTTTGAAGATGTCAGCACCGAAGGTGTCATTAATCTTGGCTGCCAAATCACGGGTGACTTCGAGGTGCTGTTTCTGGTCCTTACCCACGGGTACAGCATCGCTGTTGTAGAGCAGAATGTCTGCCGCCATCAGGGCGGGGTAAGCAAAGAGAGCGTGGCTGGGGGAAAAGCCTTTAGCCACCTTGTCTTTGTATGAGTGGCAGCGCTCCAGTAGCCCCATTGGGCAAACGGTGGAAAGAATCCATGCGAGTTCGTTTACCTCGGGTACCGCAGACTGGGAGAAAAGAACGGCTTTCTTGGGGTCGAGGCCGCAGGCCAGGAAATCCACGGCCAGACTGAGGGTGTTATCGCGCAGCTTCTGAGCACTCTCCATGGTGGTCATGGCGTGGTAATTGGCGATGAAGTAGAAGGCCTCGCCCTTTTCCTGCAGTTCTACGGCAGGTTTGATGGCTCCGAAGTAGTTACCGATGTGCAGTTGGCCGCTGGGTTGTAATCCTGTGAGGAATCGCATGGTAATAAGTGATGTCTTTGTAGTGAAAATAATCAGCTCTCGCTGTTGGTAAGGATGTTGTGGATGTAGTTCCGCATGGCCTCCGTGCTCTTGGCCCCTTCAATGGTACGCAGTTTTACACCCTCTGTATAAAGAATGGTGGTGGGAACCTTGGTCAGATTGAATTCTTCCGCAATGACGGGGAACTCGTCAGCATTGATTTCAATTACCTGCAGGTTCCCTTTTTCTTCCTTGGCTAAGGTTTGTAGTGCCTGGCGCATGGCATCGCTATGCTTGCACCAGGGAGCTGTAAATACGAGTAACAGACTGCGGCCGGAAACTTCCGTCACCTGGCGCATATCTTCCCCTTTGTATAGGCTGTACAGCTCATACTTGGGGGCACCGGGTAAGCCGGTAGGTATGTTAAGGTCTTTACGTATGAGCGATTCGAGCGATTCTCGCTGGGGGTTTGGTGCCGGCTTGGTAGCCGTGGTGAATTGAGCTGCACGCGCAGCCTGCTCTTCGGCTGAGTCTTTGCAGCCACTCCCCAGCATGAGGAGAGGAGCGCAGATGAGCAGTAACGATGTGCGCAATGCCTGTTTCATGCCCTTATTCTTTCACTTTATTGGCTTGGTGTGAAGTCTGTAGTGTGTCATTTGTCCCTTTTGGCGGGGCAATGAAGCGCAATACCCGGCGCTCAGGCAGAATGAGCTCCTTATTGCTGCCGGGCAGCAACAAACGGCGCGGAGCTGCTTTGCGCAGACGGAAAGAACCAAAACGGGCAAGTTTAACCTCTCCGTCTTCTCGTAATCCGTCTTGTATGGCTCGCGTTACGGCATTTAAAGCCAGCTCGGCAGCATTCTGGGTAGCGGTGCCGCCGAGCGATTTTCGTATGAGCTCCAGCAATTCCTTACGGTTCATTCCGCGGGGACTATGAGTTGCTTATCTGCAAAGTTACGGTGGCGGACAAACTCTCGCGTAGTAATGAGGTTAGTCTGTTCGCAGCGTTTGCGACTGGCAAGGTAACGGCGTTGCAAATCTTCAAGTCGGGTACGCTGTGCAGGATTAGCTTGCAGCTGGCGGTTGACCTCCATGGCCATGTCTGGGTTATGGAGCATGTGACCCATAGCCAGATTAAGACGACCGTGAAGTGCTTCGATTTTAGCACCTACGAGGGCTGCGCTTTCGGCATTCGTAACGCTGTTCTGCAGAGGAATGAGCTCCCCGTATATGATGCTGACAAGGTTGATATACATGTTAGCATGCTCGCGAGGACTCAGCAATTCATAAGGCGTTACTTCGCTGGGCGGCAACTCGTGAGCTCCGACGGGTGATATGAACGCAGCGGCGAGGGCTGCAATAATAAAAGGAGTCTGTTTCATGTAATGTTCGCGGTAAAATCCTAAAAGTCGATGGGTATGATTATTCATTGCGGCTGCGAGCGTTGAGCAGCATGAGCGCATAATATACCAGCATGGCAATGGAGGAGAGTGCCGCTGCAACATAGGTCATGGCTGCCCAGCGAAGTGCCGTTCCGGCCTGCCCGTGCATGGCTCGACTGGCTAATCCGGATTGCTCCATCCAAGCCAGAGCCCGACGCGAAGCATCAAATTCTACAGGCAGCGTGACCAGTGCAAATACCGTGGTTGTGGCAAACAAGGCCAAGCCTATCCACGCTATAGTTGTTCCCGTGCCAAGAGCTACCAGCACCAGCCCGGCCATCAGAATCAACTGCCCGAGGCGAGAACCGATATTGACCAGCGGTACCAGTTCGCTGCGCAGCGTAAGCCAAGGATAGGCCTGAGCATGCTGCACGGCATGTCCGCATTCATGCGCCGCCACAGCCATGGCGGCTACGGTGGCTTCCGAGTAAACGGTGTCGCTCAGATTGACCGTGCGATTGGCCGGATTGTAGTGATCGGTGAGTGCCCCGGGGGTGTGGGTAACCTGTACATCATGCAACCCATACTGCGCCAACATACGACGAGCTACCTCCGCACCGGTCAGCGGTGCCGGAGTGGAAGAATATTCCTTCATACTGGCCTGCATGCGGTTTTGTACAATGCCGCCAATCAGACCGGCAAGGAGGATGAGCCCCACGCCGATAATGGTTGCACCGCCGTACATGCCCATTCCGCTGCCGGAGGTCGTCATATAACCGGCTTGGTCGCTGTAGTAGGTGCCGTATTGAGCTAATGTTGTAAAGATGAATTCAGTCATGTTTATCTGTATCGTATCATTAAGACACCTTTCCCGCCATTCTTGTTCACGTGTGTATGGTAGATTTTCTCGTCATGGTGCGATTATTTTCTGTCTTTCTTGTCTGAAAAACTCTTGACCGATGAATGAGAGAACTGATATAATTGCTCCTAGTTAAAGGTGAGCTAAACAAATCTAAAGACATGGTGCAAATTAAAAAAAGTGTGTTGGGGGCATTTTTATGTTACCTACTCTTTGTCCTTTTGAGTATTGGTTTTATGATTCCTTTTTTACCGGGAGCAGACGGTCATAGAATGTCGATTGATGCAGTAAACGCATATGCTCCTTTGATAGAGTCTGGTGAAATTACTAATTGGCATAGTGCATTATTTTTAATTGAGTGTCGATTTTTTTTATTGATTGTAGATTGTGTTTTTGGTAGTAAATTAGCGGGGTTAGAAGTTTTGTACATTGTATGGTGGATAGCATTTGTGTTAATTGTTTTGAGTTTGATGCTAATAGCGTGGAGATTAAGTCGAAATAATATAATTTGGGTTTATTTGCTTCCTTTTATTTCTCCTCTATGTGCATATCTTGGTACAGCGATGGGATGGAGTGGATATTATGGCTTGGATTTTTATTGGTGTTCTTTGATGTTATTCGCAATCGCTCTTTTGGTATCATACGTAAAATGTTCTTCTCGTTTAGCGAAAACGATATTGCTATTCACTATGCTTATTGTTTTTTTGCATATGCTTTCGTTCCGAAGAAACTCAATTTTTGTTGTCATTTTTCTCGGCAGCTATCTCATGGGAGTATTTTCGTACCGTAGAATAAATAGAACCATTGCAGTATTCTTGAAGTCTGGATGGAGATCCGTTATTAGTACAGCTGCTGTTTTTCTTCTGTATTTTGTCTCTAATACATTTGTGGATTCCGTATTTAATGTAGAACGCATGCGCCCTTTGTACCCAATGATGGAGTCAGATATGCGTATTTGTGCAATTTTAAATGGTGAACAGGCTACAAGGCAATATAAACAGTCAAAACAGGTTTTGGCTGATAATATTTGTTCTTCTTGTGTGATGAGAGATTATAGTATGATGGGGGCTAACGATATTACTTGGTCGAAATATCAAGAAGAGTATGTATCGATGTGGAAAGAAAAGCCCTTCTCAATGGCTGCATCTTTAATTATTCAGCGCATTCAATTTTATTGCAGCGGGCAAAATTATTCTTGGTTAACTTCTTCAGTGGAGTATTTATTTCCCGCTGTCAAAAACAATAGAGATGCTTGGCGTTATTCTGGATATTTGGCAAGAAGACCATTGGGGCGACTCGCACTTTTGTTTGCTCCTTTCATACTTCTTTTATTAGTTAAGATAGTAAAGAAACTATGCTTGTCTGATGTAGAAAATGCCGTAATTACAGTTACTTGCTGGAGTTCTATTTTATATTCGTTAAGTTATTTATTGGTTTCTCCAATGGTACATCCAAGATATTTGGCTCCTTCGTGCATGTTATCTATTTATGCTTGTGTAATGTTTGCTTTTATGCTCGTCATACGAGGCGTCAAGAGAATAGGGAGTTTGTATGGTAGTGGTGAAAAACTTTAAAGAAGGAGCTCATTCTCATCTAACAGGGGGATAAAACTACGCCTCCGATATGCATGAATACTGGAGTTTGAGAAGTATTTTTTTGAAAAAAAGTTTAGGCTCTATAATTTGCTGGCGGATTTCATGGGGGAAGTTGTCCTATATATCTGCCGTTCGATAGCATTCAAGTTAAAGCTTACAAAGGTTTGAATCATAAAAACTCGCTTCCTCAGCGGCTGCGATTCAGGTCATATGTGCCGGAGGCAGTCTTGTCTATATTATTGCTCAGAAAACTGACAGTTATTTCTTGTTGTTACTATCCAGCACTTTCACTAAAATGTGTTTGAAGCTTCGTGGGTAACGCATGTAACTTATCTTTCCTGTAAGTTCCTCTTCCTCATCTTTCAAAATGATAGGATAATGGGCTTCCTTGCTCTCTCGAGGGGTGTTTGTCTGCCTTTATTGCGCGACTTTAAGACCTTCACTTTTATGTTGGACTTGCTTCTGGTTACCCAGCATACCCAGTTTTCTGTTAGTGTATATATGGTAAATTCGTTATGAATAATAAGGATTAGGTTAGCTTTATAAGTTAAATAATATGAGGGTTATAGATTTCGGACATTGGCGGTTAAGTGTTCAAGCCCGATGCGACGTATGGGGGTGCCTGCGAAGAGCTGCTCAAACTCTTGCTGTGAGAGTTGTGATAGCTTTTCAGAACTCATTGCGGCAAATGTTGCCGGCATGAGCAGGTGCGGGTCGATGGGGCGAAGCGGAGCTCCCGGTCGGGGGGTATTCCAGGGGCAGGCTTCTTGGCAGGCGTCGCAGCCGTAAAGATGGTTGCCTTGAGCCGCGCGTATGTCATCGGGCATGTCTTGATGTGCTTCGATGGTCCAGTAGGACAGGCATCGACGGGCATCGCAACTGCCGTTTTTCAGAGCGGCTGTGGGGCAGGCCTGTTCACAGCGGTGGCAATTGCCGCAGCGGTTGGTCACGGGGCTGTCGTACGGAAGCTCCAAAGTGGTCAGTATGCTGGCCAGAAAGCAGTAGGAGCCCCCGTGCTGCCGAATAAGCAATCCGTTGCGTCCAATCCACCCCAAGCCGGCCTGAGCTGCAAAAAAGCGCTCGCTGATGGGGCCTGAATCTGAAAAACAACGCTGAGTGCCACCATAGAAGGAGAGGGTTTCATCGATGTCTGCCAGTTTAGCTGCCAGCAATTTGTGGTAATCTTCCCCTTGTGCATAGCGGGCAACAGCCCCCGAGGTACAGCGGGAGTCGTGCCGGGGGTATTCGTAGGTGAGCATGATGACGCTTCGCACCCCGGGCAAAACCAGTTCAGGATTGAGGCGGGCCGGGAGATGGCGCTCCATCCACTCCATATCGGCATGTTGTCCTTCGGCCAGCCAATTCTGCAACCGTTCCCCCTGGTCTGCGTGCGCCGGGGCTATGCCCAGAGCCGAGAATCCCAGTAAGTGCGCAGCATATTCTGCGGCATGACGAATGATATGAGGAGCTGTCATTTAGCGCAGGTCAGAGAAAGGGCGTGGAAAGTCGTTTTTTGGCTTGTTCGGAAAGAGGGAGAGCTTCAATAATCTGAAGTGCTGCATGGTTAATTCGCGCTGCTCGGGGGGTGCCGGTTTCCAGCTCAGCGCGAATAAAAGCCAATCTCTGCATGTTGGCAGAGGCTTCTTTATTGCCCAAATCTGCCGCTTTTTTATAAAGATGCAGGGCTGTGGTGAGGTCGCGCGATGTGGTAATGCCGCGCTCGTACATGGCGGCTAGGTTATTAATGGCTCGGGCGTCTTTCATCTTTTCGCCCAGTTGGTAGCACTCAAAGGCCAGTTCGGGCATGGGGCGGGGTAAGCCCATGCCGGTCATATACATGTGGCCGAGGTAAAAGAAAACATTGGGGGTGTCGGGGGCTTTTCGTGCCTGGTCACGCAGCAGCTGAAGTGCCTTGCGAGGGTCGCTGTAGGGTTTGTTTTTATCGGTGAGGTAGCGGGCCAGTTCAACGCGAGCCTTGCCTTCGCCCTCGTTAGCGGCTTTCAGCATCCAATGGAGAGCCTTTTTTTCAGATTTCGCGCAACCTGCGCCTTTTTCGCAGTAGAGGGCATAACGGAACATGCACTCCCGCTTGACTCGGGCGGATTCAGGGTGTTCTTCATCGAGGCGTAGTTTGCCCTCTGCTACCGCCTCAGCCAGTACTGCGGCTTTCTCGGGGTGGGTGTCGAGCCCTTTGCGGCGCCCTTCGTAGACATCGAGTAACAGCTCAATGGCCAGAGGGTGCCCCCATTGTGCACATTTTTCCAGCATGGCTGTTACGCCGTATACATTGCTGATGCTGCGGTCATCGAGAATGAAAGCCGCGCGTGTGTACATGCCCTCCACATCGCGAGGGCGTGTAGTGGTGACCTCTTGTGCGATAAGAGGCTGAGCACTGAAAATCAGAGCGAAGCAGAGGCTGATATATTTAGTGTGCAAGGTTGCTGAAGTACCAGATGATAAGTGAATTGCCAAAGAAGAGATAGACGAGAGCTCCCAGAATAAAGGAGGGTCCGAAAGGCATGGGTTGCCCCCGGCGGACGCGGGCGATTGCTGCAAAAAGCAGGCCGATGAAACTGCCTGCAACCAAGGCAAACAGGACTCCTTGCCAACCGCATGTTGCGCCGATGGCCAGCGCAATCAGAGCATCGCCGCTGCCCATGGCTTCTTTGCGTGTGAGTAGGCCTTTGCAAGTGCCGCTGAGTTCCTCATGGTCTTCCAGCGAGAGGACGGTTCCATCTGCCTGTGTGGCGGTGTCGACGGTGAAGGTGATGTTACCGGGGGCTGTCTTTGCAGAAGTGTTTACGGTAGCCTCCTGCAACTGAACCCGATTAGCGGCTTCCATGAACAGTTCGCTCCACAGGTAGAGCTCATTACCAATGCGCAGGGCTATGTCGTCCCCCTCTTGCCGGAGTTTCCATGCTCGGGGTTCTTCGTACTGTTGGCGGGAGCCCCCGAAGCAAAGGCGCCCCAGCAGCGCCGTTATTTTGAGCAAAAGGTAGCCGCTGATGGCGCCGATGATACTCCACATCAACCCCTCAGTGGCTTGCAGCGATTGAGGCTCGATTTGCCAGGGGGCAAACAGCACGGCCAGAGCTCCGACTGCTGCTGCACTATTTGTCAGTACCGGAAGAACAACCATCTGCTCCTGATCGATACAGAGCACAGCCAGCATAATCGCAACCCATACGCAGAGCAGTACCTGTGTGGGCAGCGGGTCTGCGGCAAATCGCCAAGCTATGGCAGCAAAGAGCAGGGCAGTAGCTACTTCCACCAACCAATATCGAATCGAAATGGGTTTGTGGCAGCATGCACTACGACCTCTCAGCAACAACCAGCTGACAATGGGGATATTCAGGTACCAGGGAATTTCCTTGCGGCAATCCGGACAGAACGAACGGCTCGGCTCATTCACGCTTAACCCACGTGGCATGCGGTAAATGACCACATTGAGAAATGACCCGATGCAGGCACCGAACATGGCAAAACACAAGGGTAGTAACCACGGCGTGGTTTCGTTCACACTCAGCGTGTAGCTATTCAGTTCCTCCAGCATGGCTGCCATTATACCACACCGGTTGCTTGCTGAAAAGCCCCTTCTTCTGGCATTTTTAATTTTGACTTCCCAGCAATTAATATTTCAGAAAAGTTAAAAATTTTGTAATTTTAGTATTGACAAAGTAAAAAGTGCGTGTATACTGGCCGCCGCATGAGATCTACCATCACAATACTTATGACCGGCATATTGCTGGCGAGCAGTGCGATGGCCGAGAATGTAACGGCTCTTCGCCCCGCCATTAATGATGCGGCCGCGAAACATGGAGTGGACCCCGTGTTAATGGAGGCGATTATTCGCCATGAATCCGCCAATGCAACGTCCTATTCTGCCCGCCGCAGGAATAATCTGGCCGGCATTATGGGTCGCAAGGGCCAGCGTCGATATGAGAGCAAGGAGGACTGTGTGCAGGACCTTGCTCAGTTGCTGGCAAAGTACCGCTCCAAGGGTCGTGTGACTGTGGCCCAGATTGGTCGGGTGTACTGTTCCAGTCATAGCTCTTGGACTAGCCACGTTAATGGCCTGATGGGTCAGATTCGTAAGGGGAAGTTCGGTGAATTGGAGCAGCAGACAACTGCGGAGTAAACATCGCATCATCTCAGACTGAGAGTAAAAACATCTTCACGCCCTACAGCTTTGCGGCTGTAGGGTGTTTTTTATTGCTGTTCGTTGGGAGCTGTGCTATAACTCATTGTATGAAGTCGGGCTTATGCTGTATGGTACGAATCGTCGGGTTGAGCTGTGTGGCTATGTGGCTCTTGCTTAATCTGGTGGGGTGGTTTTTTTGTGGTTCGTATGCTCAGGTGGGGGGAGGTTGGCGTATGGGCGGCTTTCTGATTTGGGGTGCGTTGTTGAGTTTGGGGCCGCTCTTGATGTCTGCCCCACCTGTGCAGGCAGATGGTTGTATGATGTGGCGGGCACCGTTGACGGCGGCTCGCGGTATACCTTTACTGCTATGGCTGGTGTGTTTGGGGCGTGTAGTTGAGGTGCCATTGAATACCCCGAGATATTACAGCTATGATGCCGGCATGATTATCATGGCCGGGCTGCTCTACCTTTTGTTGCTGACCTTAGTGGCTCTTGTGCTGGGCTTGTTGATAAGTTGGCTTACGCGATTGCTACATAAGTGATAATGAAAAAGTCGGGTTGACCTGCATGGTCAACCCGACTGTATGGTGTAAAATTGCTATTATTTACTTGAGTTTGAGCACGTCGACAACGGCGGAAGTGATTTCCTTCATGTCGTCGAGGCAGAGCTCGCCCATGTGGGCAATGCGGAAGGTCTTATCCTTCAGGCCACCATAGCCGTTACCCAGCTGCATGTTGCGCTCAGCCAGAGCCTTGTTGAGCTCGGGAATGGAAATAAGCTCGGAGCAACCCTTGGGATGTGCGTCGATGACAGTGAGGGTCTTGGAGAGGTACTTGCGGTTGGGGTACACGCGGAAGTACTCATCTGCCCAAGCACGGGTAAACTCAGCGCACTGCTCGTGGCGGGCAAAGCGGTTTTCGATGCCTTCCTCGTTGACAATCTTCTGCAGCTGCTTGTCAAGAGCATACATGAGGGAAAGGCAGGGGGTGGAGGTGTACTGAT
Source organism: Akkermansia sp. (assembly GCA_017555205.1). Classification (GTDB taxonomy): domain Bacteria; phylum Verrucomicrobiota; class Verrucomicrobiia; order Verrucomicrobiales; family Akkermansiaceae; genus Akkermansia. Next base: position 10,985 of record JAFZGW010000009.1, read on the forward strand.
AGTTCTTCTTGTCGATGAAGTCCCAGAGCGTGCGCAGGTCGAAGTAAAGACCACGATTGGCAACCTCGGCTGTGCGGTCATAGGCCTTGCGGCTCATAGCGCAGATGGCCAGACCGGGGGGCAGGGCGAGAGCTTTCTGCGTGGAGGTGATGAGTACGTCAATGCCCAGCTTGTCGGTCTCAATTTTGGAGCCTGCTGCGGAGGAAACGGCGTCCACACACCATACCACATCGGGGTATTTCTTCATAACCTCAGCAATCTCTTCTACCGGGTTCTGGATACCGGAGGAAGTTTCATTGTGAGTCACCGTAATGAGGTCATACTTACCGGTAGAAAGAGCGGCATCTACCATTTCAGGGGTGGTGGGTTCGCCCATTTCGCTGGAGAACTTCTCAGCGGGAATGCCGTTGGCAATGGCCATCTTATACCACTTATCACCGAAGGCACCCACAGAGAATACGGCAGCACGCTTGGCGGTGCAGGAGCGAATGGCCCCTTCCATCAGGCCGGAACCGGAAGAGGTGGAGAGCAGAATGCGGTTATCGGTATAGAGAATCTTCTGCATGTTGTCAGAAATGCGCTTCTGAATCTCAGAGGCCTTCTTAGAGCGGTGCCCAATCATCGGCAAACTCATTTCTGCAAGAATATCTTCCGACACGACCGTCGGACCCGGAATAAACAGTTTAATAGCCATAGGCAATGTATATATTTAGGTGAACACTATATTTCTACCATACTCCCGCCAGAAATGCGAGAATAAAGTTGCTTGTTGACAAAAATGAATATTGCAATGTGAAGAAAATGGTGTAAGATGCAACGTATATGAAGTTCATCAGCCGTTATGCCTTTCTTCTGCTTGCTGCCTGCTGTCTCTGCCCGGCTGTGGCCGAGGCTCAGTCCGGCAAGTCTGCCAGCCCCAAGAATCCGCGCATTGTTAACCGAGTTGCAGCTACGGTGAATGGTCGTCCTATTACGGCTGCTGAGGTTCGCTTCCGTATGGACCCTTACGTGCGTGAGTTGGCCATGCTCTACCCCCGTCAAGGGCCTCGCTTCAATGCTGAACTGATTAAGGCAAAGAAGGCGGTGCTCGATGAGCTTGTGGAGCGTGAGTTGGTTTTGGGTGAGTTTGATAGCCGTAATTTGGTGTACCCCGATTCTGCCGTAAACGAGGAAATCAGCCGCCGTGTACTCAACCAGTTTAACGGAGACCGTGATCTTCTGCTCACCAGCCTGCGCAAGCGTGGTCTGAGCTATAGTGAGTACCGTGACTCTGTGCGTAAGGAACTTGCCGTTGCTGCCATGCGCAGCTCCCGCTATGACCGCGGCATTCCTCCCACCCCTGATGAGATTCGCGCTGAGTATCAGGCCACAAAGGCTGATTATCGTGATATGACGAAAGACTCGATTCAGTTCGATAAGATTTTCATCCCTTCTATCGACCCGAGCGATCCTAATGTTACCCCTGAGCAGCAATATGAGCTGGCTGAGAAGGTGGCAGCCGGCATTCGCTCCGGCGAGATGACTTTCGATAGTGCTGCCCGTCAGTACTCCCATGACCGCTGCTCTCAGGATGGTGGCCGCTGGCCCTATGTAAAGCGTAGTGATTTGGCTGTGGAGTTTGCTAACATTGTGTTCTCTCTGCCTGAAAACAAGGTTGCCGGTCCTCTGGTCGATAAAGCCGGTTTCACGATTGTGCGCGTCATTGGTAAGCGCCAGGCTCCGGCTCCGGCCTTGTCTGCACCCGGGGTGAAGGAGCGTGTTGATGACTCCGTGCGTCGCAAGATGAATGAAAAACGCTATCGCGCTTGGGTCGATCGTTTGCGCAACAAAGCCGTTATTCGCACGTTCATCTGATTAGTCGGCGTTTGTTGCATTACTGAACTTCTGCTGAATGGCAATTTTGCTTGCAAAATTGCCATTTTTGCGTTACCCTTGGTGCGCGATGAATATCAAACTGTTTAAGGACCTTTGCGAGGCAACCGGTGCATCCGGTTTTGAGTACGGCATTCGTGACCTTATCATTAAGGAAATGACGCCGATGGCTGACTCCATCACCGTGGACAACATCGGCAATGTTACCGCTCTCATCAAGGGTAAGAGCAGCGATAAGAAGATTATGTGCGCTGCTCACATGGATGAGATTGGCTTTATTGTTCGCCACATCGATGATAATGGCTTCATCCGCATTCTGCCCCTCGGTGGTTTTGACCCCAAGACGCTGACGGCTCAGCGTGTGATTGTGCATGGTACTAAGGATCTTCCCGGCTGCATGGGTGTGAAGCCCATTCATGTGATGAGCCCTGAGGAGCGCACCAAGATGCCCGCTGTTACTGACTATGTAGTGGATGTTGGTCTGCCCAAGGAGGAGGTGGAGAAGTACGTCTCTCTCGGCGACTCCATCACGCGCGTAGGTGACTTGGTGGAGATGGGCGATTGCCTGAATGTGAAGAGCATCGACAACCGTGGCGGTTGCTTCCTGCTCATCGAGGCCATTCGTTCCATTCTCGAGGCCGGTGAGAAGCCCTGCTATGACCTCTATGCCGTGTTCTCCGTGCAGGAGGAGGTGGGCCTGCGTGGTGCTCAGGTCGCTACTTTGGCTATTCAGCCTGATTTCTCCTTTGCTCTCGATGTGACCATCGCTTTCGATACTCCCGGTTCCGGTAGCCACGACAAGTGCACCGTGCTGGGCAAGGGTACTGCTATCAAGGTTTATGACGGTACTCTTATCACCGACAACCGCATGGTGAAGTTCATGCAAGCTCTCTGCGATGAGAAGGAAATCCCCTACCAGCTTGAGCTGCTTGCAGCCGGCGGTACGGATGCCGGCGCCATGCAGAAATTCTGCGCCGGTGGTTCCATTGCCGGTGCCGTTTCCATCCCGGTGCGTAACGTTCACCAGAGCATTGAGATGGCTCACAAGACCGACATTCAGGCTAGTGTGGACCTGCTTGCCGCCTGCTTCTCCTCTCTGACCCGCTGGGATTGGAGCTGGGAGCGCAAGGTGCGCACTCTTTCCTGATTAATCTTTCAGCACCATGGGGTTCGGTAGAGTTCTGCCGAACCCCATGTTTCATTCTCCCTATGATTGATAAATTGACGGCAAAGAAAATCATGCTGCACCCGGCTGCGGTTGTTGCCATTCTCTACACGTTGACTAATGTTGTGTACTGGGGCTGGTTGTCGGAAAGTGGGATTATGCCGGTTATCGGCGAGATTTTTGCCCTGTTTTTACCGGTGGTGTGAATGCGGCCCTCATCGTGCTGTGCAGCTGTTGCCCGGAGTTCCGCACATGGGGTGGCGGTACGCTGCTGCCACGGTTGCTTATGCTGTGCTGACCGGAGCGATTGCTATAATCGTCCTCTTGATTTTCCGCATGCGCTGATGGAGCGTTTTCCCTGACATTCAGATTGACTTTGCGGGGCTTGTGTGCTAATATGCTGCGACTTCAAAACCTCAAACCGCTTATGACTTTTTACGAAGAACTCGAATGGCGTGGGCTTGTGAACCAGATTTCCAGCCCCGATCTGATTGAAAAGCTCAACAAAGGCGGGCTGACCTTCTACATCGGCACAGATCCGACGGCGGACAGCCTGCATCTGGGCCACTATTCCAGTTTCCTGATTACCAGGCGTCTGCGCAATGCCGGTCACACCCCGCTGCTGCTGGTGGGCTTGGCAACGGGCCTTATCGGCGATCCCCGTGGTACGGTGGAGCGTGAGCTGAAGCAGAAGGAAGAAGTTTTCCGTAACTACGAATCTCTGAAGGCTCAGGTGGAAAAGCTTTTCGGCTTCGAGGTGGTGAATAACTACGACTGGATTAATCAGCTGAATGTCATTGATTTCTTCCGCGATTTTGGTAAGTATATCAACGTGGGCTACATGCTGACCAAGGATCACGTACGCCGCCAGATGGAGAGCGGTATATCCTACGCCGAGTTCTCTTACATGCTTATTCAGGCTATTGACTTCAAATACCTGCACGAGAATCGTGGCGTGGATTTGCAGGTGGCCGGTAGCGACCAGTGGGGGAATATCACCACCGGTATCGAGCTTATTCGCAAGACTACAGGTGACGAGGTGTATGCGCTTACTATGCCCTTGGTAACTGACTCTCAGGGTAATAAGTTCGGCAAGAGTGAGGGTAATGCTTTGTGGCTCGATAAGAACAAGACGTCTCCCTACCAGCTCTACCAGTTCCTTATCAATGCCGAAGATTCACAGGTTATCACTTACCTTAAGCGCTTGACTTTCCTGACTCCTGAGCAGATTATGGAGATTGAGGCTGAGCATACTGCGCACCCTGAGCAGCGCTTGGCTCAGCAGGCTCTCGCCCGCGAAATCATTACTGACTTGCACGGTGCAGAAGAGTTTGAAAAAGCAGTGGATATTTCGCGCAAACTCTTTGCCGGTGACTTTAAGAGCCTGAGCTTGGCCGATGTGAAAGCCGGCATGAGCAATGTGCCGCATGTTAAACTTAGCTCCGGTGCATTGGTCGATGTGTTGGTGAGCAGCAAGGTTTGCGCCTCTAAGCGCGAGGCTCGTGAGTTCATTGGTAACGGTGCAATCTCCTTGAATGGTGATGTGGTGAAAGACCCCGCATTTGAGGTGACACCTGAGCTTGCCATTGGCGGCGAGGTGCTTGTCATTCGCCGTGGCAAGAAGAAGTTCTACCTCGGCGAGTTCTGATGCGCTCATGCGGTTTGCGCTTGCCATAGCAACTGTTGCAGCCCTCTGTCCCATTGCGGTGCAGGGGGCGGAGCCGCAGAATGCCATGCCGCCGGCTCTGCTGGAAGCTATCGCCGGCAACGAGCCGTACTGTTCATTGGTTGAGTACGGCCTGCCGCTTATTAACACTACGGCGGAGGTCGAGTCGTTGCCCGTAGAGCTTCGGCTTTCCCGGGCTGCGGCCATTAAGCGAGTCTTGCTGGGACAGATGGTGAGGGCAAAAGCCGAACGTCACCGCGTCAGCCCGGAAAACTATGCGCTCTCCGCTCAACGTGCCGTTGAGTTAGGGACTCCAATGGTCTTTGCCTTGTATATGCAGCTGGAGGCTCAGGGGGAACTCTCATCCCGCGCCCGTTATACCGTGCGTGAAGCTCTGCGGCAACTATATAGCGACTACAGGGTACATGAGCTTGACCTGCGCTTGTTTGTGGAAACCTCACATTTGGCGCCGGAGGATATATTGGACGCCGCTGGATGGCTGCCTATGGAAGTGCTGTTCAGTCCGGTATATGAACGCGATTTTACAGCAGAAGGCCTTGAGCGGCAGTATAAAGAGTTAGGTGGGTTGGTTTCTGAGCTCGCAGCGGTATATACCTCCGTTCAGAGTGCGGAGCAGGCTCAGAGTGCTGCTGATAAATTGTTGCCTCTGCTGGTACGCTATGCCGCCACCCAAGGAACACGTAAACTTGCTACCGCGGAGCAGCTTCAGGGGTGGCGCGCTCGCTACGGCCTTCTGTACCGTGATTTACCGCACTTGAATGAGCAGCGTCGCCGTGTGCAGCAGGCTAATTATTTTGACTGTGTGAAGCTGCGAATCATTGATTACTTCCTTAATTGAGTTTGATTGGGGGAGGGGGCTTTCTGCTTGACTTAGCACCTTGTTTATGGTAGAAGATAAGGCATGTTCAAGCGTATATTTTTATTGATTGCGTGTTTGTTTGGGGCAGGGCTTGTGCAGGCGGATGCCGCAGATTGGTCATCTCCGCACGAGCTACGCTTGGAGGAACAGGCTACTGTGGCGCTTATCCCATTCCCACAGCAGGTTGAGTGGCATGCCGGTAGCTTGAATGTGAAAGGGAAGGAACCTCGCTTGACCGGCGATGTGAATGACATGCTGCGCGAGGCTCTTGCAGACTACCAGGCCGGGAGAACTCAGGGTAATGGTATCATTCCCGTAAAGTGCGAACTCCGGCCCGATGCACTGCCGAAAGAGCGCGCTGCAGAGGGGTATTGCCTGAATGTTGGAAAGTCCGGGGTGCAGCTTTCCGCTGTAACGCCTAAAGGTCTGCTGAATGGTTTTCAAACTCTTCGTCAGATGCTTGCTACCGGGAATGGTAAACTCCCCTACTGCAATATAACTGACTGGCCTGCTTTCGAATATCGCGGTTATATGCAGGACTGCGGACGCAATTTTCGCAGTGTTGCACGACTGAAAAAAGAGCTTTCTCTGGCTGCTCAGCTGAAGGTAAATGTTTTCCATTGGCATTTGACCGATTATCCCGGCTGGCATGTGGAGTGCCGTTGTTATCCGGTGCTCAATGCACCCCAACACCGCACCCGTGACAAGAACGATACCTACAGCTATGAGCAAATTCGTGAGGTGTTTGCCTATGCCGCCGCGCGTGGTATTACCATTATACCTGAGCTGGATATGCCTGGCCACAGTGCGTATTTTGACCGAGCATTCGGCTTTAAGATGCACAGCCCGCAAGGTATGAAAATCGTGGGCGAGTTGCTCGATGAGTTCTGCCGAGAGGTGCCGGCCGACATTTGCCCCATTATCCATTTCGGCGCAGATGAGGTACGAATTCCCAATGCTGCCCAGTTCGTGGATTTTGTGACTAAGAAGTTGCTGAGCCACGGCCGTACCCCCATGCAATGGGCCAGCAATCGCGACTTGCCTGTGGGCGAGCATTCCATCGAGCAGCGTTGGGGCGAGGGTGCTGATATGGTTGCCAAATCCATTCGTCCAGAGCGCATTACCCGCCGTGCAATAGATTCTACCATGGGCTATTCCAATTTGCTGGATCCCGCACTGTTGGTACGCCGCTACTTCTTCATGCGCCCCTGCGGTTCTGCAGAGGGGGATGAGAAGAAACTCGGCTCCATCATTTGTATATGGCCGGATGGTAAGGTAGACGACAAGTCATATATCCCCGGAATGTGCACCATGTGGCCGGGCATGATGGCCATGGCGGAGCGCGCGTGGGTTGGCGGCGGGGCAGATGGTGACCACTTGCCGCTTGATATGCCTGCTGCCGATACGGTGCCCGGCCGCGCTTATGCTCTGTTTGAAAAGCGCATGCAGCGCCTGCGTTGCGCACAATTTGCTGGCGAAGACTTCCCCGTGTGGACGGAATCTGGCATGAGTTGGACCGTTGTTGGTCCTGTGGCCACAGCCAAGGCCGCAACTATGCGAGATGACGTGATTGACGGCCGCATCGATGGGGTTGGTATTCGCAAGGCTTATTGCGCCAACCTCTACTTCCGCACACGTCCCGATACCGGTTATTTGGGCATGTTCCCCCAAGCCCGCCCCGGCAATACCATTTGGGCTGTCACCTCCATTCGGGCAGACAAAGCAGGCAAGCAGAAGTTTATGATTGGTTTCGATGCTCCTGCTCGCTCGAATCGCCGCTGGACCGGTGTTCCCCAAAAGAACACATGGTCGCAAACCGGTGCGCGTGTCTGGCTCAATGGCAAGGAAATCAAAAATCCCCGTACGTACCGCTTGGCCGGTCAGAAGGCTCACCCCGGCAACGCTTGGAACTTTGAACAGCCGCTTGACCCCGAAGAAATATGGTGGGTACAGCAGCCTATTGAAATCAACCTCGAAAAGGGTAATAACACTTTCGTTTTCGAGCTTCCCTATATCGGTGAACATCAATCGTGGGGAGTTTCCTTAATCCCGGTTAAGAAATAAGCTCGTTACATGGAGTTCCGGCTTTTTTCGTATTGATTTTAATCGAAAAGATATTCAACGACCGCACTTTGGTATTGAAAGTGTGGTCGTTGCTGTATATAATGAGCTTATGAGCAATTTTGACGTAATTGAACGCAAGATGCAGTCAGTGGGGCTCTCAGCTGCCGCCATCAACGCTTTTCGCCATAGTGTGCAGGTATTGGAGAGCAAGCAGAGTATGATGATACCCGAAGGGGATATTGTACCCGCCGAGGGGGTGACTGACTGGGAGCAGCTGGTTGCATCCACTCCCGCTGCCGATGCTGAGCTGCTGGCTCAGTCCGTGCTCATAAAGCTTAATGGTGGATTGGGAACGAGCATGGGCTTGCAAAAGGCTAAGAGCCTGCTGGAAATTAAGCCCGGGGTTACTTTCTTGGACCTCATTGTTCGGCAAGTGAAGAGCCTGCGAGTCGCGGCCGGTTACCCCGTCAACCTGTTGCTCATGAATTCATTCTCTACCAGCGAGGATACAATGGCTCACCTCGCCCGTTATGTGGAAGAGGGGTTTGCTGACCCCGAACAGGTGGAGATGATTCAGAACCGAGTGCCTAAGTTACTTACCGGTTCGCTGGAGCCGGTGAGTTATCCCGCCAATCCCGAATTAGAATGGTGCCCGCCCGGCCACGGTGATATTTATCCCGCTCTGGTTGGTAGCGGGTGGCTCGATAAATTGTTGGCTGCCGGGGTGAAATATGCCTTTGTCTCGAACTCCGACAACCTTGGTGCGCAGATGGATACGCATTTCCTGCGCTGGTTTGCCGAAAGTGGTGCGCCGTTTGTGATGGAGGTGACCCGCCGTACGGAGGCGGATAAAAAGGGCGGTCACTTGGCCACACGTGCGGCGGATGGGCAGCCCCTGCTGCGCGAGATTGCTCAGTGCCCGGAGGAAGATTTAACCGCGTTCCAAGACATTGAAAAACACCGATACTTCAATACCAACAATCTCTGGGTGCGCCTCGATGCCCTGCGCGATTACCTTGCGGCCAACGGCGGCGTGATGCCTTTGCCGGTCATTCGAAACACCAAGACGGTTGATCCTCGAGATGCTTCTACCCCCGAGGTATACCAGCTTGAGGTTGCTATGGGTGCTGCCATACAGTGTTTTGCCGGGGCTCGTGCCGTTTGTGTGCCGCGTAGCCGCTTCTTCCCGGTGAAGACTTGCAGTGACCTGCTGTTGCTGCGCTCAGATGCTGTGGAAATCAATGAAGACGGGCTCATGCGTCTTGCCCCGGAATGTGGTGGCGTAGCTCCCATTGTGCAGCTTGATAGCAAGCGATATAAGCTTGTTGAATCGCTGGATTCCCTCGGTGTGCCCAGCCTGAAGAATGTGAAGAAGCTCACCGTGACCGGCGCTTACTCGTTTGCTCCCGGTGAGCCGCTGGTGGGTGAGGTGACTGTGTAAAGTTATGCCGGTCTCCCCGCAGAAACGCAACGAGTTGCTCGAGCGCATGAAAGCTCTCGGGGTGCACGAGCGGGATTTGGAGGAGACTTTTGTGCGTGGCAGCGGTAAGGGCGGCCAAAAGGTGAACAAGACGAACAATTGCGTTTGCCTTGTGCATCGCCCTACCGGCTTGGTAATCAAATGTCACCGTGAGCGCGAGCGTGAAATTAATCGATTTCTCGCTCGCCGCGCCCTGTGCGATGAGCTCGACCACCGCCTGAACGGAGCACCCAGCCCCAAGCAGATGGAGGCGATGCGCGCACGAAAGCGCGGTAGCTTGCTGAAGAATATCAGTATAGTGCAGCGAAAGAACGTGTGAGTCGCGCCTATAACCGCGATTACTCAAAAAGGCGGGTGGTATACCCGCCTTTCTTATTTAAGCTGTACCGGTAGATTATTTGTCGGTCTCTTGTTTTTCCTGTTGTTCTTCCTCCGCCATGGCTTTTTTGTTCAGAATGTGTACCACTACAATCGGCACGCCAAAGGCCAGTATGAGAACAATGGGGATGAAGACGAAGAGGAAAAGATTGAGGTAGAGAGAGCAGGTGGGGTCACCGGCATCGCTGCCGAGGCGCCACCAACGGTACATTTGTGTGGGGCTCCAGCTCACACCTGAGTTCGGGGTGATGTGCAGCAGCCCGCGGCGTGCCATCGCCTCAATAACGCCTCGGTCACTGGCAATTTTGTATTGAGCGTTGGCGAGTTCGGGCTCTCCGATACTGTCGTAGTAGCAACCGAGCTCCCAAGGTGCGCGAGGGTCGCTGTAACGGTCGCTGGCTGTGTTGAGCATTTGGAGGGCTCGGGCGACATCCTGTTCTACTCCATCGATTCCGTGCATCAGCATTTTGCCCACCTCCGTCATGGATTCCGGCAATCCCATGCTTGCGGCGCGGTTGAAGTGTTCCCACGCCTCTTTGGTTTTGCCTTCTGCCTGCAACAGTGTTCCATTCAGGTGGATTGCTTGCGGTATGTTGGCATCGTCAGCCATTTTCAGGTACTTGTGCCCCAGGGCTTCATCTTTCTCCACCCCCGTACCGAATAAGTAAGCCGAGCCTACAACAAAGGCCATCATGCCGTCGCCGGTTTCATCCGCCAGTCGGCGGGCATAGGAGATGCCTTTTTCAATGTCTTGCTTCACGCCTATTCCTTTTACATAGCATCTATAGAGCTGTTGGTGAGCCCACTCATTGTCTGCTTGCTGCAGTAGGGTAATGCCTTGCTCCGGGGCTTTTTCGGTACCGATGCCCATGAGCTTCATGTAGCCTTGCCAGTAGAGAGCCTGACGCTGCTCCGTGGTCAGGGGCTCACTGAGGTTTGCGGTGGTGGTGGCGTAGGCATCGTAGGCTTGTTTGTAGAAGCGGTCTGCTTCTGCCTTATTGTTGTGCTGTGTGAAGATTTCACCCAGAATGTAAGCCGCCGCCGGCTGTCCGGCTTCTGCTGCTCGCACGAACCAGCTCACGGCTTTGGCTGGGTCTTGCGGCATGTAATCTCGGCCGTTCATGTAGCCGGTAGCCAGTAGCATCATAGATTTTACGTCTCCGGTATCTGCCTGAGCCGTAAGTTGCTGCTCGTAAAGCGCGGCCCATTTTTTTGCCTGTTGCGTGTCACCGGACAAGGCGTATTGACTGTAGAGCTGTCGCGTGGCTTCGGCATCTCCGCTCTCAGCTTTCTGCGTAAGCTCGTTGGTAGCGGTGTCTGTTTGCGCTGCCGGTATCTCGGGCTCCGTTGTTTGCGCCTGCATAGGCAGAGGGAGCAGGGCGATAGCGGCTATCAGTGAAAAGAACTTCATGCGGTTATGATGGTCGTGAGATACTCTTTGTTCGAGGGGCTGACACAATATCGTCAACAAAAAGCCCCGTCGGAACGGGGCTTTGATGGTTGTGTGATTTTATTCGAAGCTACCGTTATTGTACGGGCGGCGTTTGTTGAATGTGCGCGTGTTGCGTCGCTCACCAAAGCTCTTACGCTCGCCACGATTACCGAAGCTCTTACGCTCACCGAAGTTCTTGCGCTCGCCACGGTCGCCGAAGGAACGGCGCTCGCCGAAGCTCTTGCGCTCGCCACGGTCAGCGAAGGAACGGCGCTCGCCGAAGCTCTTGCGCTCGCCACGGTCGCCGAAGGAACGGCGCTCGCCGAAGCTCTTGCGCTCGCCGCGGTCGCCGAAGGAACGGCGCTCGCCGAAGCTCTTGCGCTCGCCGCGGTCACCGAAGGAACGGCGCTCGCCGAAGCTCTTACGCTCGCCACGGTCACCGAAGGAACGGCGCTCGCCGAAGCTCTTGCGCTCGCCACGGTCACCGAAAGAACGGCGCTCACCGAAGCCCTTGCGCTCGCCACGGTCGCCGAAGGAACGGCGCTCACCACGGTCATCGCCGGTGAACTCACGGCGGTTACGCGGAGCGCGTCCGAAGGGTCGACGGCTTTCTTCACGCTCAGGCTCAAAGGATTCGCTATCTGTGAACTTGGTTGTGATACCCAGCGCTTCTTCCTCGGTTTCGAAATCATCGGGGTTGAAGATGTAGTCCTCGTCTTCATCTTTTTGCGAAGCTGTGGCACCACCCTGCTGCGGGCGGGGTTTGAATGCCTGCTTAGCGCCGATGAGCCCCTTGCGGCGGCGAGGGTTAGTCATAGCCTGTTCAATCTGCTCGGCGGTCATGAGCGTAGCTTGCCCCGGTTCGAGGTCGCCACCCCACAGGGAGCCGATACGTACGCGAACCAGTTTCTTTACGCGCAGACCTAAGCAGGAGAACATTTGGCGTACTTGGCGCTTGAGCCCTTGCTCCAGCACCACGCAAGCGCGGCGGGCACTCAGGCGGGAAATGTATTTTGCTTTGGCTTGCCCTTCGGGAATACGCACGCCCTTGAGCAGCTGAATGAGTACACTGCTGTCGAATGCCTGGTCCAGTGTTACCCAGTATTCCTTTTCAATACCACCGCTCGGGTGGCCGATGCTCTGCCCCAGCGTGCCATTGTTGGTAAAGATGAGCAGACCTTCGCTATCGGCATCCAAACGGCCGATGTAATTGGCGTAGCGGTATTTGGGCGGCAGCAAATCATATACTGTGCCAATGGCGCCTTGCGCATCGCGGCTGCAAACATAACCGCGCGGCTTGTTGAGCAGCACTACAACCTCCTCTTTCGGGGTAGCGTGGCGACCGTCCACTTTTACATAATCGGTCGGCAATACGCGCAGACCGGGGGTGTCAACTGCTTTGCCATTCACTTCCACACGCCCCTCGGCTATCAATCGGTCGGCAGCGCGGCGAGATTCATAACCGCAGGCTGCCAGAAACTTATTCAGACGCACGCTGCCCTCGGGGGCCGGCGGGTAACTGTTCTCTTCTGTCATGTTCAATATCGTTGTTCCGGCGCTCTCGCGCCTTGGTTATCAGGTTGTAAAAAAGCCTCGCGGCATTGTATACCGAGAGGCTCCGGGAGAAAAATTGATAAAAGTACCCCTCACGCAGAGAGGGTAGGTGTGGTCGGCATCAGGCCTCGAACTTGGTCTTGGGAAGACCGATCGGGCTCTGACCCTGCTTCCACTGGCCGCGCTCCTTCATGAGCTTAACGCGCTCGAAGCGCTTGAGGACAGAACGCTTACCGCCAACGGTACCGGTTGCTTTGAGTGTGGAGTGCTTGGACATATCTTGTGTTTTGTGTAAAAGGTTAATACCGCATCACTGCGGACTGGTGGTCGCCTCTTATACCCTAATTGAGTGCTTTTGGCAAGCCAAATTTACGTCTTTTTTCAATTATAGGGAATTTTTAAGGAAAAACAGGTCGGTTTAGCGGGAAACCGACCTGTTTTTGAGCGGGGAATTGTTTACTTCAGGAGTTTGTTAAGCCCCTTGTTTACGGCTTTGCCGGTAGCTTTGCTAGCCTTCTTCTTAGCGTCGGCCTTGGCGGTGTTTTTCTTGGTGGCAGCGTCCTTCTTCACGGCATCCACCTGAGATTTGGCAGCGTTTGCCTGGGACTGAACCTGCTCCTTAGCGTTGGTAACGGCCTGAGCCTTGGCATCGATGTCTGACTTGACAGCCTCTACTTTAGCCTGAGTGTCAGCGATTTTGTCAGTGATGCCGGAGGTTGTATCGGCAGCGCCGGTCGTAGCTGCTGTAATCTTCTCGGTGATAGCGGCTTTGACCTGATTTTCAGCTTCGTTTACAGCGGCATCCTTAACGGCGGTCAGCATTTCACTCTGAGCCATAGCGGCTGTTGCCAGTACTGCGAAAAGTGCGATTTTCTTCATTGTTCTGAAAGTGTGTCTGATGGGTTAATGAAAACAGGCGTATTTCCCTGCCTGTTTGGGTAGACTAGCATATTTAGCCTTTCTCGTCAAACCCTAACATTCTGCATGCCACACATTGAGCCGGTGCTGATTTCCTTGATTTTACTGTCTCTCGTCCTCAGGCCTCCGTTTTTGTCGCGCCTCATCCAGCGCCTTGAAGATTTCGTATTCCATTATCAGGTCGGCCTCGAATACATCTTTTCCCTCTGCATTTTTAGCAAAGATATCGACCCCGGCGTTCAGTAGAACCTTAACAGGGGTATCGGGAGTGTAGCGGTAGCTGGTGGCATGGAAGATGAGAGGTGTTCCTTCAGAATCTTTGATGTCGGGGGATATGCCTTTTCTGAGCATGTGTTCCAGTACAGCGGCATTTCGTGCCGCCGCAAAAATAAGCAGCTCATCGTTATCACGGGCTTTGACATTCGGATTGCTCCCGGCCTCCAGCAGCAGTCGAAGACTTTCTTCGTGAATGAAATATGAATTGTAATGGCGATGGAAGCAGTATTGCAGGGGCGTGAAGCCGCTGTCGTCTATTGCGTTTGGCTCTGCACCTGCCTGCAGCAGCATGGCGGTGATTTCCGTATGTCCGCAGGCAGCCGCCCAGTGCAGTAGGGTACTGCCGTGAGTACCCTTTGCATTCACATTGCCACCCGCTGTAATATAGTGCTTAAGCTCGGCAATGTTGTTGAGCAGTATGGCATCCTCCGGCGCATTGCCGGTACTGCCACCGGCTTTGGCAATGGTGGTGGGGGAAGTCCCGGCGTGTTCAGCGGCATAGTGCATGGCCGTCAGTCCGCGATAATCGCGGGCGTTGAGGTCGGGAGCATGATTTTTCAAGAAACTGTCAAGTGTTTTGCTCCAACCTTGTGTGGCTCCGAGCATCAGAGGGGTGGCACCGTCTTTATTGCGAGCATTGATATTTGCCCCCTTAGCGATGAGCTCGCTTACGATGTCGGCGTTGTCAGAGCCTTGCAGGAAATAGTGCAGGGCTGTATTGCCGTGGGCATCGGCAGCATTCGCATCGGCTCCTGCCTGTAACAGTAAGCTGACGGTCAAAGAGGCCGTATAGATGCACGCGGGCCAATCATCCGGGTTTCGCCAGATGATTTCCGTGATAACGTGGGTGATGACGGGCGCTCCGTCGTTGTTGACGGCGTTTGGGGAGCTTCCCGCAGCCAACAGGAGTTCGGTATTTCTACCGTAGGCATGGTGCAAGGGGGTATTACCGTACTTATCCCTGGCATGCACGTCGCCGCCGTATTTCAGCACCAGCTCCAGCTCTTTCGGCTCTCGTGCCGAAAATGCTGCATAGAACATGTAACTCTCTCCATAAGAGTTAGGAATATTGGGATTTGCTCCTGCTTCCAGTAATGCTTCGAGCTCAGCGAGGTATTGTTGGGGCTTTGTCCTGTAGCGTTTGTTTTTTAACTGGTGCAGTTGCTCTGTGGCTTGCTCCGGGGTGATGCCGTGGCGGGCGAGTTGTTGAGCGTGTGGGAGTTCCGGCTGGGCTGCTGAGCTGCCAACGGCAAGAGACAGTGCGACTAATGCTGTTGCGTAAATATGTTTCATAGTGTGGGGCGGGGGCGGAGTATAGGGGGCGGTATCAGGCCTCCGTCTTTTTCTTCCTCGGCTTGCGGGGCTTGGGCGGGGCATTGGGGTCTACCTCCTTTTTCTTGCGGGGAGCACGGGGCTTTTTGGGTGCGTCCGGGTCTGCATCCTTTTTTCTACGGGGTGACCGTGGTTGTTGAGGAGCAGGGGGCTCGTCATTCTGCAAGGTGAATGCGGGGGCATCTTTGCGTTTTTGCTGTGGCTCTTTTTTCTTTTTCTTGATGGCGCCGGGGGTGTTTTTGCGCCGTTTGTGCGGGAACAATACCAGCCACGAGGGCACAGCAAGTACCAAGGCAAAACCTAACTGCATGCAATCAGCTCCCCACAGGAATTTCCATTTGTTCACATGGGCTTGATTGGGGTCGTGGGGGTGGGTAATCAGTTCTACCTGCTCGCCGATTTTGTAATCGGTGTTGTCCCAATCGGGGGCTGCATAGGAGTTGATGCGAATACCGGCTGGCATTACAAAAGTAAGAATGGGGCGGTAGGCAATTTCGCCCTGCCATGGCAGGTTGCCGTAGTGCAGGGCTTCGGAGTACGATTCGAATGGCCGTTGACGCACATCGACAACCGTGGCGGGCATGGTCACGGCCTCGTGGTAGTAGAGCAGGGTGTTCGTAAGCCCCCACAGAGCCATGCAGCCGTAGTAAAATCCGGCCAAGAGCATGAGCACAAAGATGCCTCGACGTTTGATGGATTGTTTGAGCTTGCTCATGTTGACTGTTGGTTATCAGTTGACGGCTACGCGGAACTCGTAAGTCTCCACCCGCCCGCGGGCTATGCAGCCCTCGGCCCATCGGCGGGCGGCCAAGGTGGCGGGCAGGTCATCCTCTGTCTGTATCGGCGTATTGCGGTAGCGCGGATGCGCGAGTGGCGGCAGCTGTAAATCGGCCAGCATGGCTCGGGCATCTGCCGCTGTGGCGCGGAATATCTCGTCTGCATTCGGCAGGTCGTCCAGCACATCGTCATTCGCCGCGATGGTGCGTACGCCAACCCCGAATTGTGAGGCCAACCGCAGAAGTTCCGGCGCGGCAGCTTCGTCATCTCCCACAATCAGAAGCTCAATTTCCTGAGCCCACAGACCACAGGCCAGACTGCGGAAAAAGGCTCGGCGGCATTCCTCTGCATCATCTGCCGGTGCTACGCAGACGGAGCGATAGGAGACCGTGCTCGGCGTAGTCGGGTCAATGATATAGGCTCCTGTCGCATCTGTACAGCCAGCCGGCCATTGTACGGCTACCAGGTCGGGGTGCTCCCAGCTGTCATCTTCCGGCGGGTATACGAAAACCCCCATGCCGGCTGTATCATACAGTCGTACGGCCAGAGCCAAAGCCTTGTGCAGCGGGTTATGGCTGTCGCTTTCGTCCGTGAAAACGTGTTGCAGTGAGGGGCTTTCACTTTCGCTGCGCAGGTAGTAGCCTTGCCCATTGGGGACTCGCGCCAGGCAGGAGTCGGGTTCCAGCGCGATAAAGGAAAACTGTGACCGCAGGGAGCGGTCAGAGTACGCGTCTCCCAATACGTCACGCACGCGCGCGATGAGTTCCGTTCCTTTGATGGCGTCTTCTTCTCGCGCTGGTAACAGGGTGGGGAGTATCTCCACCAGTTTGTCTCGCAGGCTCATGGTGGCTCAGGCGCGGGTTTGTGCGCCGGCCAGGCGCAGGTTGGGATCTACCGGGGTATCAAGTGGCGAGAAGTCTTGCGCTCTGGCACGCAGCAGCCCGGCGAAGGCAATCATGGCTGCGTTGTCGGTGGTCAGGCTATTGGGCGGCAGTATCAGCTCGATTTTGGCACGGGCGCAGGCTGCGCTGAGTTCGCGGCGCAGTGCTCCGTTGCAGCTTACACCACCGCTGACAGCCATCACGCGGTGGCCGGTTTGCCGCGCGGCTTTGAGTGCCTTGTGAATGAGCACTTCGACGATGGCGGCGCGTACGCCTGCGCAGAGGTCGCACATGGTTTGCTCATCGAGGTCATTCG
This sequence comes from Akkermansia sp., assembly GCA_017555205.1. GTDB lineage: Bacteria > Verrucomicrobiota > Verrucomicrobiia > Verrucomicrobiales > Akkermansiaceae > Akkermansia. The sequence goes on from JAFZGW010000009.1 coordinate 27,976, forward strand.
GGTTGCCGCTTTCCACCAGTTTGGGCAAGGTGTAGAGCACGGCTGTCTTCAGGCCGGAGAAGGAGAAATCCAGATGCGGCTCGTGGAGCATGGGGCGCGGGAGCTTAAAGCGGTTGGGGTCTCCCTGTTCGGCTCGTTTGTCTATTTCTGGACCGCCGGGGTAGGGCAGGTCGAGCATTTTTGCCACTTTGTCGAAAGCCTCGCCCGCAGCGTCATCGACAGAGCGTCCCAGCAGGCGGTAATTTCCTGAGCCTTGCACGTCAACCAACAGGGTGTGGCCACCGCTTACCACCAGTGCCAAGTGAGGCACTAACCCCTGAGGGTGGGTGATAAATGGGGAGAGCATGTGCCCTTCCAAGTGGTTCACTGCTACAAAGGGCTTGCCGGCAGCCAGTGCCAGAGCCTTGGCAGCAGTGTTCCCCACCAGTAGAGCTGCTACCAGCCCGGGGCCTGCCGTGCTGGCAAAAACATCCACCTGACTAATGTCTCGCCCGGCTTTCTCAAGGGCTTCTTTCAGCACCCCGGGCAGGTTGGTGGAGTGGTTGCGCGATGCCAGTTCGGGTATCACACCGCCGTAAAGGCGGTGTAACGGAATCTGCGTGGATATGACCGAGCTGAGTAGGCGCGGTTGCTCCTCGCCCTCTATCTCTTCGATGAGCGCTACGGCTGTCTCATCGCAACTGGATTCGATACCCAGAACCAGCATGGCGTGATTATTTGGCTGTTTTAGTGGAGTTCTTGGACTTTCGGCGGGTGAGCTTGGGCTCAGCCTTCCCCAGAACCACATCTTCTGTTACGGTGACGGTAGTGATGGTCTTGTCGCTCGGTACGGTGTACATGATATCGAGCATAAGACGCTCGAAAATACCACGCAGGGCGCGCGCACCGGTGCCGCGCTCGATTGCCTGGCGAGCCATGGCACGAAGAGCAGGTTCTTCGACAACAAGCTTTACGTCGTTCATCTTCAGCAGCTTGGTATACTGCTTAACCAGCGCGTTCTTCGGCTCGGTGAGCAGTTTGAGCAACTGGTCTTCCGTCAGTGTGGTCAGCGGTGCAAAGATGGGAAGACGCCCCACTAGCTCCGGAATCATGCCGAACGTGAAGAAGTCCTCAGGCATAGCTTTGGACAGCACTTCTTCTTCGGTATATTCCTTCGTGTCTCGCTCTTCTTCGATGGAGGCAAAGCCCATGGAGGTGGAACCGAGTCGCTTGCGGATGATACCTTCCAAGCCTACGAAGGCGCCGCCGCAGATGAAGAGTATATTTTGCGTGTTGACGCGGATGTACTCTTCGTTCGGGTGCTTGCGACCGCCCTTGGGGGGGATGTTGCACTCGGTGCCTTCCACGATTTTCAGCAGAGCTTGCTGCACACCTTCGCCGCTGACATCGCGGGTGATGCTGACATTCTGTGTCTTGCGGCCGATTTTGTCGATTTCGTCCACATAGATGATACCGCGCTCGGCCTTGGCTACATTCATATTGGCGGCCTGGAGCAGGCGCAGTACAATGTTTTCGACATCCTCGCCCACGTAGCCGGCCTCGGTTAGAGTGGTGGCATCCACTATGCAGAACGGCACATCGAGAATTCGAGCCAGTGTTTTAGCCAACAAGGTTTTGCCGGAACCGGTAGCGCCGGCCAGCAATATGTTGCTCTTCTCGATTTCGGTACCGTCTTCACTCTCAGTCTGTCGCAGGCGAAGGTAGTGGTTGTAAACGGCCACACAGAGGGTGCGCTTGGCGAAGTCCTGCCCGATAACGTAGTTGTCGAGCGCCTGCTTCATTTGCTCCGGTGTGGGCAAGGCACTTTGGTCGCGCAATTCAACCTCCAACACGGGGCTGCCGTCATGGTCATCCTGCGGCAAAAGTTGGGGGTGGGCTTCGCTTACATGCATGAGCATGTGTTGAGCCGCCTGATCGCCCATGGGTTCATGCAGCATCTGGTGCAGCATGTTTTCCAGACAGGTGAAGCATATATCAATGCCGTTCCATGTGAGTACAGGCCAGGTATCGTCCTCTTTCTCGCGGCAGAATACGCAAATCCTGTTTTCCTTTTTCTTGGCCATGTAGTAAGATGGTTAAGCTTTTTTACCGTGCTCCTTGTGTTCGAGCACTCGGTCAACCAGACCGTAGGCGAGAGATTCCTCAGCGGTCATGTAGTTGTCGCGGTCTTGGTCTGCCTTCACGGTGTCGAAGTCCTTGCCGGTGTGCTTGGCAAGAATGCCGGTAAGGCGTTTATCGAGGCTGAACATGAACTTGATGGTGCGCTCTACATCGGCTGCCGTACCCTGTGCACCACCGCGCACTTGGTGAATCATGACATGGGAGTTCGGCAGGCAGAATCGCTTGCCTTTTGTGCCTGCGGCCAACAGTACGGAGGCCATGCTTGCAGCAATGCCGATGCAGTAGGTGTTGATATCGCAGGAAATAAACTGCATGGTGTCGTAAATAGCCAAGCCGGCTGTTACGGAACCACCGGGGGAATTGATGTAGATGTGAATATCTTTCTTGGGGTCGGTCATTTGCAGGAAAAGCAACTGCGCAATCACTGAGTTTGCAACGGTATCATCAATTTCGGTACCGATGAAAATGACGCGATCCAGCAACAGACGAGAGTAGATGTCATAGGCCTTTTCGCCTTGGCCCGTCTTTTCAATGACGGTCGGTATGTAGTAATTTTTCGGAAGTTCCATATTTTCAACGCTCATTCTATCACAGCCCCCGCTGCGCGTGAAGTGCCTATTGTGGCATAATAACGGCATAATTACCCTTCGCGCCGTTGTGAGATATCGGGTGCAAAAAAATCCCCGGTAGCGCGGGCTACCGGGGATTGATAGTAAAAATTATCGCATGTCGAGCACTGGCACCAGCAAGGGTTCATCCGGGCCGATATAGCGCGAGAGCGGGCGGTAAAGTGTGTTGTCCTCCAGCTGCTCGAGAATTTGTGCTACCCAACCTGCTGCGCGGGCAATGGCAAACACCGTGGTGAACATGCGCGTGGGAATGCCCAAGCTGTAGTATACCGTAGCGCTGTAGAAGTCTACATTGGCATTCAGGTTCTTACGGGCACGCACCATCTTGGCAATCATGTCGCTCATGCGAATCCACTTGGGCTCGCCGATGGTTTGAGTCAGGCGGATGGCGATGCGGCGCAGCTGCGGAGCGCGCGGGTCAAGGGTCTTGTACACGCGGTGCCCCATGCCGAAAATCTTCTCACGGTTGGCGAGTTTCTCGTTCACATATGCCTCCACATTTTCCTCGCTCCCGATTTCCTTGAGCATTTCAATCACGGCTTCGTTTGCACCACCGTGCAGCGGCCCCTTCAGGGAACCGATAGCGGAGGTGATGGCCGAGTACATGTCGGAGAGGGTACTGGCGGTCACGCGGGCGGAGAATGTGCTGGCGTTCATGCCGTGGTCGGCGTGCAGAATATAGGCTACATCGAGAATGTGTGCCTCCTGTGGGTCGGGTTCGGTACCCTTCAGCAGCCACAGGAAGTGGGCGGCCTCATCCAAATCCGTACGAATGGGCGGCAGCTCCAGTCCTTGGCAGATGCGGTAGTAGTACGCAGCCATTACCGGTATCTTGGCAATGAGCGACAGACCGATTTCCTTCATTTGGCTCGGGTCTTTGGTGCGGTCGTCGTACATACCCAGCATCGAGACAGCCGTGCGCAGAGCACTCATGGGGCGAGCTGTCTTGGTGGCGGATTTGAAGAAATCAAGAATAGGTTGGGGAAGTTCGCGGTCGTTGCGCAGGCGCTGCTCGAGGGCTGCAAGCTCATCTCGATTCGGTAAGCGTTTATTGAGAAGAAGGTAGACAATCTCAGTGTAACTGCAAAGGTCTACCAGATCTTCAATCTCATAGCCGCAGTAGAGGAGGCGTCCCTCCTCACCACGCACGTCGCTCAGCCCGGTCTCGTTGGCAATGACGCCCTTGAGACCCTTGGCAAACAGGGGAGGATTAGATGTCTGCTGTTCTTTCATTCTTCGTTCGTAAGGGGGGGAGATGCCGATGCGGCGCGCGCCGCACCGGCTTTTTAAATCTTGTTGCGGGATTTCCGTCCCGCTCGGTTCAGGTAACTTAGAAATTGTACCAGGCGTCCACCAGCTCACCGAAAGACTTGATTTCGACGTCTTCGCGAGCCTCCAACCATGTCTTCACAGCCATGCGCTGTGCTTCCGTGGTCTGGGTGGGATTGGCATCATAGGCTACCAAGCTGCAGCCCTGTTCGGTCAGCAGACCGTTGGTCTCCAAGCCGTTGGCGTCGATGCACTCATCCACGAACTTGCGCAGAAATGCTTCACACTCAGGGCTTTCTACATCGCCCTTGTAGTCAAAGGTAAACTCAAAGCAGAGTTCGCGGAACTCGCCCACACGGTACTTTTTGCGGAGTCGCTTTTTCATGGTAAGCGCAGTATATCAAATTGCGTATGACTTGTCAACGCTAAACATAGCTGCGCCCGCATCGTATTGCGGGCGGCGGCGTGAGTTTGTATTATCCGTTTCTTTCTTTGCTGAGGCGCAGGCGTTCTTCGGCACTTTCCCTGAGTTTTTCGGCTTTTTTGGTATTGCCGGCTTTTTCGTAGATATCGCCGATGATTTTTTGCACTTCTACTTCCTTGGAGAGTTTGAAATGGTCGCTCGTATTGCTCTGCACTCCTTTTTCGTAGAGTTTTTCTGTGGCACGTGCCATGGCTGACCAGTCTCGTTTGGATGCCTCGGCTCTCTGCATGTGCATGATATACTGGCGCAGCAGGCTACCGAAGATATCGCCACGCTTGGTTGTCTCCTTCAACATTTTGTTGTAGAGTTGAGTGAGCCCGCGAACGTCTTTTTCTTCTGCCAGCAATTCTGCTTGGCTGTTAACGGCTTCGAGCAGCAGGTCGCTGCGCTCATCGCCGATGGTGCGCACCAGTTTATCGAGGTTGCGTTTCATCGCGGTGCGCTTGGCGTTGTAGTTCTTGCCTTCCAAGGCGTAGTTGCTGTCAATTTCGCCGGCAAGGTCCAGCAATTCAGCATTTTTCTTACCATGGCGTTTAAGTTCGTTGCTCATTTTGCGCCAATAATCGGCGTTGGGCATGTTTTCCTTGTCGGCGGTGAGCACGCGAATACGCGAACTCCAAGCGGTTGTCAACTGGGGGAAGGCTCCGGTGACGTAGCGGGCGGTGCCTCGGGCTTCCGCGCTACTGCCTATGCTTACCAGATATTCGGCCAACAGCATACCCTCGTAGGCTGCGGAAAGTTTGTCGTCCGAGGTTTTCTTGCTCTGATTGAGCAGCACGCTTTCGTGCATGCCGCGGCCGGAGCACGGGTTGGCAAAACGGCCGGTGTTGTAACCGTATGAACCGGTTTGCTTCCATGTGACATTGTCCGTCATAGAGGCTATCCATGCGTGAGGTCCGCGATCGCCGTCACCAACAATGTAGACGGCGGGAATTCCCTTGCATTTGGCGGTGTTGGCCGCAAAATAAGCTTGGTGGCGGCACACACCACCATCTTCCCGGATTTCGGCGAAGTTGTATTTTTGGTAGAGTTTGGCTTCGCTGAGCGACCCTGCGGCTATTTCCATGCGGTAGCGTATTGAGCTGTAGGCGTCTCCCCACTGCGCCTGAGTATACTTCATGTTCTTCTGAACCCAGTCGAACTCTGACTTCGGCAGGCGCACGTCCACTACGAAGAGCAGGTCGCTGACGTCCATTTTTTTCACATCCGTGAGCAGTTTGTTTTTGGCATCCATCTCACGGAAATAGTTGTAAACCTGTTCTATGGTGAGGGTCGGTTCTTTGGTTTTAACCTGACTGTTGGCAGCGGCGCGCCCCGGTTCAATCAGGGCACAGGCAATGGCGAGATTCAGGTATTTGGTGCGGTCGCGCTCCGGGGTTATAAGCCACAGCTTGTAAAGTGTTTGCAGGTGGTAGTTCATGTTGCGGGGGTGGCCGCTGTTGGCAGTGTAGCTGTGCATGAAGTGGTGCAAGGGGTCGCTTTTATCCTTCAGCATCCATTGCATGAATAGTTTACCGCCCTCTGTGCCGAGTTCGTTTTCGCCAATCATTTTTCCCGGGGAGGGCTTAACGAGTTCCTTCATGTTGTCCACCCCAGTCAGGCGTATGAGGTGGCAGAGCGCCACGGCCTGCATGAGTTGTTTGCTGCGCTTATATGAATTGAAGTTAAGCTTGTCGTTGTTGACTATTTCCGGGATTGCGGCTTTGATTTTTTCCGCAAATGCGCGCTCGAAGTCTTGGAAGTCGCCCTCGGTGAGCAATCGCTCTATCATAGAGTTGTACAAGTCTTTGTTTTCGCGGGTCGTGGTGGCACCGCCAATGAGGGGTAAATCGGCTTCGTAGGGGGAGCCCTGAGTGGGCGTTTCTGTCGGTTCCTCCGGTTGTGGCTCTACGGTGCTTGGTTCCGGTTCTTCGGGTGTATCAGTCTTTTCGACCTCCTGAGCTTTGCGTCGGGTTTCTTCCTCGGCACGGCGGCGTGCAGCCTCTTCCTCTTCAGCGCGGCGTCGGGCTTCTTCTTCCTCGGCTTTGCGGCGAGCCTCCTCTGCTGCTGCTTTGCGTCGGGCTTCCTCCTCGGCGGCGCGTTTGCGCGCGGCTTCTTCCTTTGCGCGTGCTTGTGCCTGGGCTTCAAGGCGTGCTTTTTCCTTTTCCTGTTGGTCATAGTAGTACCAACCGCCGCCTATAGCTGCCAGCAGGAGCAGGGTAATCAACCAAACTCCGCTCCCACCGCCGGATTTTTTTGCACTTGTCGCTGCCGGGGCTTTGGCTCGAGGTCTGCGTGCTGCTTTTTTTCGTGGCGATGGGGTGGGCTTGCTCATACCTGTATATTAGCTGTAGGTATGTGGTATGTAAAGAGAAAAAGACAATCTCCGCGATAGAATGCTTGCAAAGTGCGGTAGTATCTGTTACCATGCGCACGCATGCAGAAACAGATGTACATCTTCCGTTGTCCCGAGGCGGAGCTTGCGGCGCTTGAGCGCCTGTGTACAGAGAACCACATCGACATGTCGCGCGCGGTGGTTACAGCATTGCTAATGATGACGGATCGACTGGCGGAGCAGGGGGTGCTCCCTCCCCGCGAGTTGCCGCCAAGTATAACGGCCGATGCAACGGCCGCCGGTACCGGGGGGCCGACACCCCCGCTCACTCCTTCCATTAAACCGAAACATGGCGAAGATTCTAGTGGCTCTTAGTGGCGGCGTTGATAGTGCAGCCGCAGCAGCCCTGCTTACGGAGCAGGGGCATGAAGTTGTGGCTGCCTATATGAAAAATTGGGTGAATGATGAGAATATACCCGGTGAGTGCCCGTGGGAGCGCGATATTGAGGATGCTCTCGGCGTGTGCCGCAAGTTGGGTATAGAGTTGCGTGTGGTTGATTTGATTGAGCAATACCGCAGCCGTGTTGTTAATTACCTGATAGAAGGTTACCGCGCAGGCTCAACCCCGAACCCCGATGTGCTCTGCAACCGCGAAATGAAATTCGGCGTGCTGCTGGACTATGCCCTCGAACAGGGGTTTTCATCTGTCGCTACCGGCCACTATGCCAATCGCTTAGATGTGCCGGGGGTGGGCAGTTATGTGCTGCGCGGTGCCGACCGAAACAAGGACCAATCATATTTCTTGGCTCTCATGCGCCCGGAGCAGGTCGCTCACGCCGTTTTTCCGGTGGGGCAAATTACCAAACCGCAGGTGCGTGAGCTTGCCCGCCGTTTTGGCCTGCCCAATGCCGAAAAGAAGGATTCTCAGGGTATTTGCTTTATCGGTCAGGTAAAGATGAGCGATTTCCTGCGCCATTATCTGCCGGATAATCCCGGTGATATTGTGGATATTCATGGGCGGGTGCTCGGTCGGCACGATGGCTTGCACCTTTTCACCATGGGGCAGCGCAAGGGGCACCATGTCGCCTCTCCCCGCGAGGGCGTGGCCTATGTGGTGGTTGGCAAGGATTTGAAGCGCAATCGCCTGATTCTCGGTTACGAGGGCGAGGATACCCCCGGGCTTTATGCCCGCAGTGCGGTGGTCGGTTCGGTTACCAATGTGTTGCGCCCCTTGCCGGAGCGTATTATGGCACAGCCTCGCTATAGAGCCGCCGCTGTGCACGCTACTTGTACCCCGTTGGAAAACAATAAGTACCGCCTCGATTTCGATGCCCCGGTTCGAGCTTTGGCTCTGGGGCAGGTCTGTGCGTTTTACGCACCCGATGCCGACCGCGGCGAGCAATTGCTCGGCGGTGGATTTTTTGAGGAAATCGGTAGCTGATTCGTGCGTTTTTTGTTTGTTCGGGGGTAATTTATGTGGTAATATCTCGTGTGCATGGGAGTAGGTGCTACAGAATCGGGAAATGTTCTTGCTGAGCTGGAGTCGCGAGCAAGAGCTCTCGCCGCAGAGCTGGCGGCTGTGCAGGCGGAGCTTGCCGTAGCCCGTTCCCTCGCTTTGGCTGACCGGCGTACCGGCCCGGCAGAGGTGTGCGCCGATGTCGATGACTGCGAGTGCCCCCTTTCCGCACCGCATAGGGGTGGGGCGGTCAGTGAGGTGAGCCGGCAGGACTCGCGTATGTTGGGTGTTACCCCCGGGGTGTTGTTGCAGTCATTGCCCTTGCACGATGCACTGCGCCGTAAGTGGGGATTGGGCGGGGGATTACCCTCCGCCGACGGCTGTGCGGATGTGCATTTTCATATCCCCGGCAGAACCCGACATTCTGCCCCCGGTCGATTGAGGATTTTCGGCTTGCTGAGTGATGGGCAGCCGTGGGAGCACTTCGTCTCCTTCAGCTCGCTTGCTGCTGATGGCGGCGTGATTATCGGCCGGGAACAGGAACTGTGCGATTTGGCCCTTGCGGATGACAGCGTATCGCGTATTCATGCGCGTTTGGAAATTAACTACAGCGGTCTGGTGGTGACAGATTTGCAGTCAACCAACGGGGTGTTTGTGGATGATGTGCAGGTGGATGCCTATTCTCCGCAAACCCCGCTCGGGGATGGGAGCGTGTTGACCTTGGGGGAAGTCCCCCTGTGCGTGGAGTATCTCCTGCCGAATTGATTAGGCCGTGCGTGGGGGCTTGCCTTCCCTTGAATGGTTCGCCCCCACAGCCTTGCGGCTATGGGGGTGAACCACACATGTAATTGTTTTTACATGAAGCTTTATTTGCGGCGACGGCGGGCAGCCAAGCCGGCGAGTGCCAGCAAGCTCAGCGTTGCCGTTGTGGGTTCGGGGACTGCCGGAGCGTCCGGGTTCGGCGCAATCGCCTCACCGGTGAAGGTGCCCTCAAAAACCCCCCAGCGGCCGGTATCCATCTGCTCCTGTGTAATGCCGGTGCTCAGCATCGTAAGCACGCTGCCTTCGAAATTAACACCGCTAATAGACTGATTACTGAAAAGTCCGTCAACAGATACCGTTACCTTATCGGCGGCTGCATCATAAGAGATTTTGCAAACCTGCTCGATGCCCATGCCCCATGCTGTCCACTTTAAGTCGTTAGCTCCGGTAGTTGAGCTGACTCTCACGGTTTTCGTCGTGCCACCGGCGGCAATCTGGGGATTGAGATTTTTTGTGGGCGCATAGAGTCCGAGTGCTCCCATTTCAGGTGTGGTGGAGAAAATTGTAACAGTATCATAGTGAGTGCTGCTACCGGCTGCTGCTTTGAAATGAAGCGTCATGCTCCAGTCTTGGCTCATGTCGTACTGATTGGCAAGCTGAATGGATGTCAGACCGCCAAAATCAAAGGTTTCAGTAGTCGGAGCCGCTATGGCTATGCTACCGAGTGTGAGTAGTGCGATAAGTGATTTTTTCATGTGCGTGATATTTAGATTTTGGGTGGATGTTGCGCTTGCCTTTACATGCGTTGAAAACGCGCTTATCCGACCGACTGGTACTATTCTAAGCATTTCTAACCGGCATTGCAAGTAAATCTTTCTGTTATCTCCGAAAAGTTGCATTTTAATTGTTATTTTAGTGTCTTATTATACATTACAGGCTTTTTATACATCCGAATCCAACTAAATAATCGCTGAAAATGGAGATGGTAGAATTGAGGGCATTCTACAAAAACGCTCTTTTCCGACATATGCGCATTCGTTACAAAGGACTACAACAAAATCCTCCACAGCCAAGTGGCTATGGGGGATTTTTCCACACATGTAATTGTTTTTACATGTAGCTTTATTTGCGGCGACAGTAACCTGCAGTGCACGCGCTATGTGAGTATGCAGCAGGTGGGAGATGCCGGGGAATTCCGGGCCTGATACCACAAAAAGCCGCAGCTGAGCAGCTGCGGCTTTTGTAGACAAAATTGTGGCTTTGTAGTGGCGTCTTATTGAATGGCTGCAAAGGCCTGCTGAAGGTCAGCGATGATATCCTCTGCGGCTTCGATACCGACGGAGTAGCGGATAAGGTCGGGCTTCACGCCGGCCTCGATAAGCTGCTCGTCGCTCAGCTGGCGGTGAGTGTGGCTGGCGGGGTGCAGCACACAGGTGCGGGCATCTGCCACGTGAGTCACAATAGAGGTGAGCTTCAGGCTATCCATGAACTTAATGGCGCGCTCGCGACCACCCTTGATGCCGAATGTAACCACACCGCAGGTGCGACCGCCGTCGAACTGACGCTGAGCAAGCTCGTAGTACTGATTGGAGGGCAGACCGGCATAGTTAATCCAAGCGACATCGGACTGCTTCTCCAGGAACTCGGCGACCTTTTGAGCATTCTCGCAGTGGCGGGGTACGCGCAGGTGCAGGGTTTCGAGACCGAGGTTGAGCAGGAATGCGTTCATGGGCGAGGGGATGGAGCCCAAATCGCGCATGAGCTGAACAGTGCATTTAGTGATATAGGCACCCTTGCCGAAAGCCTCCGTGTATACCAAGCCGTGGTAGGAGTCATCCGGCTGGGTCAGACCGGGGAACTTGTCTGCATGAGCGGCCCAATCGAAGTTGCCGCTGTCTACCACAACACCGCCCACCTGGGTGGCATGGCCGTCCATGTACTTGGTGGTGGAGTGCATGACGATATCTGCCCCGTGCTCGAAGGGGCGGCAGTTCATGGGGGTGGCAAAGGTGTTGTCCACAATGAGGGGGACGCCGTTCTTGTGAGCGATATCGGCCATCTTGCGGATGTCGAGCACCTGCAGAGAGGGGTTGGAAATCGTCTCGGAGAACACGCACTTGGTGTTCGGGCGGAAGGCCTTTTGGATTTCCTCGGCAGGGGCGTCCTGATCGACAAAGGTGACCTCGATACCCAGTTTCTTGAAGGTTACAGCGAACAGGTTGAAGGTGCCGCCGTAGATAGCGCTGGTGGAGATGAAGTGGTCGCCGGCCTCGCAGATGTTGAAGATGGAGTAGAAAGAAGCCGCCTGACCGGAAGACGTCAGGATGGCAGCTACACCGCCCTCGAGCTCAGCAATCTTCTTTGCTACGCATTCGTTTGTGGGGTTCTGCAAACGGGTGTAGAAGAAGCCTGATTCCTCCAAATCGAACAGGCGCGCCATTTGGTCGCTTGTCTCGTACTTGAAGGTAGTGGACTGGAAAATAGGCAGCACTCGGGCTTCGCCCTTCTTGGGCTGCCAACCGCTCTGTACGCAAATGGTGTCTCTGTTCATATATGCTTGATGTATTGGCTTGCGCCGGGATGGTATCACGTTATTCCTACCATTGCAAGGAGAAATAGCAAACTATATGCCATACTGCCGCAGAAAAGTGTATTTTTCTGCGGCAGATGATGTGATTGGGGTGCGAAAAATCAGTCTAACAGCGAGTCCCAAAGGCTCTTGCTATCCTTTGGTGTTTCCGGCTCATCGTCGGACTCGTGCGAAGTTCCCATGGCCGTATCTTTATCGCTGCCGGTGAGTTTGCCGAACAGTCTGTCAAAGAGCCCGCGTTTTTCGGCTTCATCAAAATCAGCTTTCCAAACGAGACTGTCTTTGAGGAAGGGCGGGCCTTCGTTGGTGTTGTTAACCGTGTAATCTACGCCGTCCGCCGTGAGCGCTTGTCGGATGCGGTCGAAATCGGGCAGGCAATTATCCGTGCGGAACAGGTGCAGGGTAGGCGCCTTGCCCGGCAGGTAGGTGCCGTGAGGGGCTTTGTTCGCGTGGGCGAGTTTTTCAACCAGCAGGCAGAACCCGAATTCATTGCCCGGGATTTCCGATACAAGTATTTCAATCGGGTATTTTTTACCCTGTTGAACTTTGAAAGGAGTGCCGGTGGGTATGCCGCCGAGCATTTTGTTCCAGTGTGGGGTAGAGCTGTATTGGTAGAGCGCTCGACCGCCTTTGCTCGATGTGATTTCTCGCTGGTAATTTTTTGAGGTGCCCAACGTCATGTTGTTGCGCGTGGGGATGCTCCACCCGCTTTCTAGTACCAATTTATTGTTGAAGCGAACCATGAGCACATCATCCCCCATGCCGACAAAGCGGAAATAGCCGCTCTCCGGTGCGGTGACAACCCCTCGATACAGTACTACCCAGTCGGAGGGTTTTACTTGCTTTTCACCGGCTTTTTCGTTGCATTGAAAAGCTTTCGGGCCGTATGCCGCCTTGCAGCGCGGCAGGTAAAAATAAGGGGCGTAGAGTTTGACTTTCGGGGAATAGTAGGCGGAGAACAGGCCGCTGTCCCACTCTTTGCAATTAAAACGGTGGAATAAGTCCACAACTTGGTGGCGGCTCAGCGGGCGTGCCTTGCCGTCAATGGGCTGCTTCAGGTCATAGAAACGCCCCACGAGCGCGGATTGTTCGTCAATACTGCTGCCGAAAGCCTCTTGCAGGGCGCTGTTGATTTCCAGCTCATCCCAGAAATTTTTGGCTTTTTTCAGGGCTTGCATGCCGAATTCATGGGCGTGCTTTCCCAAGTCGAGGGCTCCTTGTTCGAGCTTTCTTGTGTCCTCCAACAAAGAATCCCAACCGGCTCCGGCAACCGGAGTGCACAGCAGGGAACCGAGCAGGGCGGCGCAAAGGGGGAATGTAAGCTTTCTCATGCTCGTTATTTTAGCCTTTTTCAGTTGACTCAGCAAGCATAAAATACCGGGGATGGAGAGTAAGTTTGCGTTCATGTCGCATGGAAAAGGCGTATTTTTCGCGAGGCGGGAGCCGGTATATTTACCATGACACAACATAGCGCATTGAAAACCGGGGTTAAGCTTGCCATGGCAGGGGAGTTATGCTACAATGAGCAACCGCGTATGCCGCCCGGGCTCGCTTTACCGTCAATTTTAACCGTCAAAAATAATGATTAAGTGGATTCTCAATAAAATCGTAGGTTCTAAGAACCAGCGTGAGGTGCGTAAGTTGCGCCCCATCGTGAAGAAAATGCTCGAAATAGAAACTAACTGGCAGGGCAAGGATCGCGATTTTCTCGTCGGTAAGACAGCGGAGTGGCAGCGCTACCTCCATCGCTTTACCCCCATTGATTTGCCGACTCGTGGCGTAATTCTTGCCGCCGATCAGGATGATTTGCAGAAGTATGCCGATGTGCTTAATACTCGATTTGAGTCACTTAAAGATATTTTCCCTAAGTTGCCGAAGATTGAGGCAACGGCAGAATCCATCGAAGCCGGTAAGAAAGCATTTGCTGAAATTGAGCCGAAGTTTGACAAGCTGCGCGCCAAGTACCTTGAGCAAATCATGCCCGAGGCATTCGCTGTTGCCAAATGTGCGGCACGCAATCTGTGCGGAACCGAGGTGGATGTTTGCGGTACCCCGATTAAGTGGGATATGGTGCACTTTGATGTGCAGCTGATTGGTGGTATAGCACTGCACCGCGGATTTATTGCCGAAATGGCCACGGGTGAAGGTAAGACGCTGGTAGCGACCCTGCCGGTGTACCTGAATGCCCTTACCGGTCTGGGTGTGCACGTTGTGACGGTCAACGACTACCTGGCACGCCGTGACTCGATGTGGATGGGTGCGCTCTTCAGATACCTCGGTCTGACGGTTGGCTGTATTCAGAGCATGATGCCCAATGACCTGCGCCGCCAGATGTACGCCTGCGATATTACCTACGGTACCAATGCTGAGTTCGGTTTCGACTACCTGCGCGACAATGGTATGGCCTCTACCCGAAGTGCTCAGGTGCAGCGCGGCCACTACTTCGCTATTATTGACGAGGTTGACTCCATTCTTATTGACGAAGCTCGTACGCCGCTTATCATTTCCGGACCCGCCGTCATTGAGCGCGAGCAGCAGTACGATGCCCTGAAACCCCTGATTGAGAAGGTGGTAAAGGCTCAGATTGAGCTTTGTAACGGGTTGATGACTGAGGCTAAGCAGTATGCCAAGGAGGGCAATGCCATGGCTGCCGGTCGCTGCCTGTACAAGGTGAAGCTCGGTATGCCCCGCAACCGCGCCTTCATGCGCTCGCAGGAGGATGTGGAGATGCGCCGCATGGTTGAAAAATACGAGCTGTTCCTGCTGCAGGATCCTCGCAAGCTTGAGCTCTTCCAGCTTAAGGAGGAACTTTTCTTCTGCCTTGACGAAAAATTGCACGATGCCGACCTCATGGAGAAAGGTCGCGAGCATATCAGCCCCGGTAATCCGGAGGCCTTCGTATTGCCCGACCTCGGTACTGAGTTCGTGAACATCGACGAGGACGAAACACTTACTGAGCGTGAGCGCGAGGCTCGCAAGAGCGCCCTTATTAAGCGTTTGGATGAAAACGCCGCCCGCTTGCACACCATCAGCCAGCTGCTGAAGGCCTACACTATCTACGAAAAGGATAAGGAGTATGTGGTGAAGGACGGCAAGGTCGTCATCATTGACCAGAATACCGGCCGTGAAATGCCCGGCCGCCGCTGGAGCGAGGGTCTGCACCAGGCCGTGGAAGCTAAGGAAGGCGTGGAAGTTGAGGCCGAGAACATGACCTATGCGACCATCACCATCCAGAACTACTTCCGTCTCTACTCCCGCTTAGCCGGTATGACCGGTACCGCAGAGACCGAGGCCGCAGAGTTCCACGATATTTACAAGCTCGACGTGCTGCCCATTCCTACGAATCGCCCCTGTATTCGTCAGGATTACAATGACCTCATCTTCAAGACCCGTCGCGAGAAGTTCAACGCTGTGGTCGCCAAGATTAAGGAGCTGCATGTGAAGGGACAGCCCGTGCTGGTAGGTACCGCGAGTGTGATTGCCTCCGAGACTCTTTCGCGCATGCTTGCCGGGGCACGCATCCCCCACGAAGTGCTCAATGCCAAGAACCACCAGCGCGAAGCCGAAATCGTAGCTCGTGCCGGTCAGCGCGGTGCCGTAACGGTATCTACCAACATGGCAGGTCGTGGTACCGATATTAAGCTGGGTGAGGGTGTGGCTGATTTGGGTGGCTTGTTCGTGCTGGGCACCGAGCGCTACGAATCCCGCCGTATTGACCGCCAGTTGCGCGGTCGTTGCTCTCGCCAGGGTGACCCCGGCGCCTCTCAGTTCTTCCTGTCATTTGAGGATGACCTCATGCGCAACTTCGGTGGCAGCGAACGCATGACCCGAGTGATGGATCGCTTTGGTATGGAAGAGGGCGAGGCTGTGGAAAGCGGCCTGATGAACAAGATTATCGAAGGCGCTCAGAAACGCGTGGAGCAGCGCAACTACATGTGGCGTAAGCACGTGCTGGACTACGATGACGTCATGAACCAGCAGCGCACCATCGTTTACGGTATGCGCAATGAGGCCTTGCTTTGCGAGGAGCCCCGCGAGATGATTTACGAACAGCTCGAAGAAGGTACCCGTACCAAGTGCGACCTTTACCTGAATGAGGACAACACCGGCACCGTGCGCCGCACTGACCTGCTGCAGTGGGTGAACTCGACCTTCCCCCTGGGGTGGGGTGAGGCTCAATCCGATTTCCTGACCAAGGCTCCCGATGAGGCTGCTCAAATCATCATTGATAAGGTACGGGAAATGTACGAGAAGAAGATTGCCGGAGAGCGCCCCGACCGTGTGGACCAGATGGAGCGTTCCATCATGCTGCAGTCTATCGATAAGCTTTGGCAGCAGCACATTACCGATATGGATGCTCTGCGTGAAGGCGTGCGCCTGCGTGCTCAGGGACAGCGTGACCCCCTCGTTGAGTACAAGAAGGAGGCTTACGAGATTTTCGAGTCTCTCATGAACAATATTCAGTTCGAGATTCTCAACAACCTCTTCCGCAGCACCACTAACCTCAACGCCTTCGAGGACTTCCTTGCCTCGCTGCCTAACAGCAACGCTGATGAGGAGTCTTCGGATGTGACGGATATCCTTGGCAACGGCGACTTGCTTTCCATGCTGCGCGAGCAGATGAGCCAGATTACCGAACGTGCCAGGAATGCAGCGCCTGCTCCCGAGCCGCTTGATATCCCCGAGCTCCCTGTGCCCGATATGGAACTGCCTGAGGGAACCAGCGTGAGCGGTGCACCTATGCCCGGCGTGCGCATGAAGGCTGAGAAAAAGCTCGCCATGCCTCGCCGCAAGGTGATGGGCAAGATTAAGCGCGAAACAAATCCCGCCGTAATGGCTTTGGGCGACGAGGAATTGCTGCCAGAGTTGCTCCCCGGTGAGGAGGAGCCCGTTGCAGAGACTGAGCAGAAGCCTGAGTAAAGCGCAGGTTCGCGAGGCATCGACCAAACATTCCGCCGCACGGTATGAACATTCGCTCTGTTCTGGAATACGTGCCTTACTTTCGCGGCCGGCTCTTCGTAGTTCACATCTGCGAAGAGCTGCTGGCAGCGGAGCCTTTGGTGGATGCTTTGCTTGATGTTGACGCCCTGCATGAAATTGGGGTGCGTCTGGTGCTGGTGGCTGAGGGTGAAGATACCTCTTTGTTGCTGCGCCGTGCCGGTTTGTGCGAGGTGCATGCCGCCGCCGCAGAGCTACCGCTTACAACGGGAGAAATGGCGCTTGCCCGTGTACGGGAGATAGTGGAGCGCCGCCAGGTGGCCATCGTCGCTTCGGGAACCACCGGTCAGTTTGATGCCGGTAGTGTGGCGCTTGCTGCACAATTGGGAGCGGCTAAGTATATTTGCCTACAGGCGGGGGGAGTGCCCGGTCGGGGCGGACAGCCGATTTTTGCCGTACTTGAGCGGGATGTATTTTCCGGTGCCTGTGATGATTGCACGCATGCCGACACCTTGTTGCAGGCTGCGGAAGTGTGCCGTTGCGGGGTGCCGCGTGTTCACCTGCTGGACGGCCGCTACCGTGGGGTGCTGCTGGATGAAATCTTCTCCGAGGAAGGTGTGGGAGCCATGGTGCATACCGACTCCTATCGGGAAATCCGCCTGTTGCAGGAGGATGATATACCGGAGCTGCTCTCGATGATTGCTCGCTGTGTTGTCGACTCGAAACTCGTAGAGCGCACGTATGAAAGTATTCGGGAGCATATAGATAGCTATTATGTCTATACGTTGGATGACACAATCGTGGGCTGTGTAGCCCTCTATCCCTTCGCTGCCGAGCATTGTGCCGAGCTTGGCTGCCTGTTTATTAAGAAAAATTATGAAGGCCATGGCTATGGGCGGGCTATGTGCCGATATGTGGAGGAGCGTGCCCGGGATTTGGGCTACGAGTGGATTTTTGCAATATCTCAGAGCGCGGTTGATTATTTCCGGGATCGACTTGGGTATGCAGAATTGCCGCGTGATGTGCTGCCGGAATCTCGCCGCGCTGTGCTCGAAGCCAGTGGGCGTGCATCCGCTGTTTTCGGGCGTCGCCTGAGCTGATTTTTCGGATAATCGACCGACCGGAGGTCGAGAAACTGTTTTATTGAGACCCAAATCGTTATTTTTGCTCTTTTATCGTTGACAAGCAACGTGACATATCTCTATAATGCAGAGTGATGTCAGAACGTCTGCGCTCCTTTATAAATCACCCCCGATTCATCATCCTTCGTCGATTAGTGATGGTGGTGGTTTATTGTATTCTCATCGAGCGGTTGGCCGGGGCGCTTTATATATGGGAGTGCGATTTGCTGGAGCATGCTCCGCTCTGGCGATGGTTGCATGTAGTGGCTTTGGTTGGCATGTGGGGGGCACCGGGAGCTGCCGTGCTTTTGTCGGTGGTTTGGGGCGTGCGAGCCTATAGAGCTCGCCGTTCAGCCAAAGAAAATGCAGCCATCGAAGGTGAGGAGTCTGTTCAATTGGAGTTGCCGCTCAAATTTCCCCCACCTTGTGCGCAGGGGCGTTTTAAGCGCTTTTGGGATGTATGGTTGCTGGTGGTGGTGGCTTTGGTTACTTTGCCCCTGACGGAGTGGTATCAATACCTTGTATCTTGCCGCAGCGAGTTGACCGTGAGCTGCTTGGGGGGGCATGCCGAGCAATATGAGGCGCGAGCTGAGTGCAGAAGTTCCTCCGCCCCGGCTGCTGCTATCGGCGAGCATCTTCCGGTGCCGGAGTCGTATTTACACCGCTTTTACCTGCCGGACGGCGATTATCATGTCAAATGCAGTAAGAGTGGCGATATGTTTACGCTCAGTCATATCCGTAAAACGCGCCGCTTTACATTGCGCCCTCTCTTTGCACCTGCGGATGAAGTAGAACTCCATATTTGCCCCATCAGGACCGATGCAGAGCGCAAGCGGGTGATGGCTCTGCTGAATTATTATATGGGCAATCCGCAAGCTCTGCGCCCGCGTATTCGCCGCATGCCCTTTACGCGTTGTCAAGATGCATCGGTGCTTTACCTCGATTATGGCGAATATGTGTTATTACCTATTCCTCAATCCGATAAGCCAACAAATGTTCCGCAGCTTTTTTACCTGTCTCTTCAACCCTAAAATGAAGTGCCGACTTGCCGCCGCTGATAGGGAGGTACGGGAATGTTGGAATGATTAAAAAAATGCCGATTCGTCTTGACTATACATGGGAAAACATGTAGTATCTGTACACGGAAAGTTATTTGCAATTTTTACACTCACAACGATAATTTATGACTACTGAAACAGAAACTCCGGTAAACCCCTGGGAGGGGTTCAAGGGCGGCGTGTGGACAGAGTCCATCAACGTGCGCGATTTCATTCAGCAGAACTACACACCCTACGAGGGGGATGGCTCTTTCTTGACCGGTCCGACCGAACGCACCACAGCTCTGTGGGATGAGGTGCTGGACTTGATGAAGAAGGAAATAGATGCCGGTGGTCTGTTGGATGCTGATACTGAGGTTGTATCCACAATTGTATCCCACGGCCCCGGTTACATCGACAAGGAGAAGGAGCAGATTGTCGGTTTGCAGACGGACGCACCCCTGAAGCGTGCTCTTATGCCCTTCGGCGGTCTTCGCATGGCTCAGAAGGCCCTGGAGTCTTACGGCATGCAGATGTGCCCGCACACAGCTGAGTTCTTCGGTCGTATTCGCAAGACCCACAATGAGGGTGTGTTCGATGCCTACACCAGCGACATTCGTGCCGCTCGTTCCGCCGGTATCATCACCGGTCTGCCCGATGCTTATGGCCGTGGCCGTATCATAGGTGACTATCGTCGTGTGGCTCTTTACGGTACCGATAAGCTTATTGCTGCTCGCCGTAAGGACCTGAAGGACCGTGAGAGCGGTGACCTGACAGATTCCCTCATCCGCCTGCGCGAGGAGATGAATGAGCAGATTCGTGCCCTCGATGAGCTTGCCCGCATGGGGCAGAGCTACGGCTGCGACCTGAGCCGCCCCGCTCAGAACTCCCGCGAGGCCGTGCAGTGGACCTACCTCGGCTATCTGGCCGCTGTGAAGGAGCAGAACGGCGCTGCTATGTCCCTTGGCCGCGTATCCACCTTCCTCGATATCTACTTCGAGCGCGACTTGGCTAACGGTACCATTACCGAGGCTGAGATTCAGGAGCTTATGGACCATTTCGTGATGAAGCTGCGCATGGTGCGCTTCATCCGTACCCCCGAGTACAACAGCCTGTTCTCCGGCGACCCCACTTGGGTAACCGAATCCATTGGCGGTATGGGCGAAGATGGTCGCACGCTGGTAACCCGCAGCTCCTTCCGTATGCTGCAGACCCTCTACAACCTGGGGCCGGCTCCCGAGCCGAACCTTACGGTGCTGTGGGCACAGGGCCTGCCGGAGGGCTTCAAGAAGTATTGCGCCAAGGTTTCCATCGAGACTTCCTCCGTGCAGTATGAGAACGATGACCTGATGCGCCCGTACTGGGGTGATGACTACGGCATTGCCTGCTGTGTATCCGCCATGCGTATCGGCAAGCAGATGCAGTTCTTCGGCGCCCGCGCCAACTTGGCCAAGTGCCTTCTCTATGCCCTTAACGGTGGTATGGATGAGGTGAAGGGCAAGCAGGTGACCCCCGTTGCTCCCCGCTACGAGGGCGAGTACCTCGAGTACGATAAGGTCATGGAGCTCTTCAGCAACATGCAGGATTGGCTTGCCAAGACCTATGTGGATGCCCTCAACATCATCCACTACATGCACGATAAGTACTGCTACGAGCGCATAGAGATGGCTCTGCACGACCCCGAGATTCTGCGCACAATGGCTTGCGGTATTGCCGGTCTGTCCGTGGCTGCCGACTCCCTGTCTGCCATTAAGTACGCCAAGGTGAAGGCCATTCGCAACGAGGAAGGTCTTATCGTTGACTTCGAGACGGAGGGCGAGTTCCCCTGCTATGGCAACAACGACCCGCGCGTGGACGACATCGCCTGCGACCTTGTCACGAACTTCATGAACAAGATTCGCAAGCTGCACACCTACCGCGACTCTCTGCCCACGCAGTCTGTTCTTACCATTACCTCGAACGTGGTATACGGTAAGAAGACCGGTAACACGCCTGATGGCCGCCGCGCCGGCGAGCCCTTCGCACCGGGTGCTAACCCCATGCACGGCCGCGACAAGAATGGCTCCGTGGCTTCCATGCTTTCTGTGGCTAAGCTTAATTACGACGACAGCCAGGACGGTATCTCCTACACCTTCTCCATTGTACCCGGCGCTTTGGGTAAGGAGGAAGATGAGCAGCGCACCAAGCTGGTCGGCCTGTTGGATGCCTACTTTGCAGCCACCGGTCACCACATCAATGTGAACGTGCTGGAGCGCGAAACCCTGCTTGACGCTATGGAGCACCCCGAGAAGTACCCGCAGCTTACCATCCGTGTATCCGGTTACGCTGTGAACTTCATCAAGCTCACTCCCGAGCAGCAGCGCGAAGTAATCTCCCGTACCTTCCACACGAAGTAAGGAGTTATTTCAATTAACTGATTATTAAATAAAAAGTTCGGCGCCTTCGATGTGTGGCGAAAGCGCACATGCCGAGGGTGCCGAACTTATTTTAACGAAAGAGTACAGCTATGAGCAACACGATGGAACCAACAACTGAGCCCGGCGCTTCTATTGGGCTTGTTCATTCGGTGGAATCTTGCGGCACGGTAGATGGGCCGGGTGTGCGCTTTGTGCTCTTTCTCAGCGGTTGCAGTCTGCGCTGCCGCTATTGCCATAATCCTGATACTTCTTTTGTGCGCCGTGGCAAGGAACGAACGGCCGAGGATGTATTGGAGGAAATCAGCCGCTATGCGGCCTTCATAAAGGTTGCCGGGGGCGGGGTGACCATCAGCGGTGGTGATCCGTTATTTCAGCCGAACTTCACCCGAGCCATTCTTCGGGGCTGCAAAGAGCAGGGGCTACATACCTGCATCGACACATCCGGTCATCTTGGTCGGAATGCGGATGATGCTATGCTGGCGGATACTGACCTCGTGCTCTTGGATATCAAAGCTTGGAATCCGGAGGTCTATCAATCCCTGGTTAAACAACCGCTCCAGCCCACGCTAGATTTCGCGGAGCGCCTGGCAGCCGCTGGCAAGCTCGTGTGGCTGCGCTATGTGCTGGTGCCCGGTGTGACCGACGTCCCCTCCGATGTGGAAAAGTTGGCTCGTTACGCCGCAGGGCTGGGTAATGTGCAGCGCGTGGACGTGCTGCCGTTCCACCAGATTGGCCGCTATAAGTGGGAGGAGCTGGGGCTGGATTACACTCTCGCAGATGTCGAGCCCCCCGAGAAGGAACTTACCGACTCCATACGCGCTATTTTTCGCGCGAACGGCTTTGCCGATTGTACATATTGATACATTCGCTGCCGCATTGTAACTGTGTTTGTCGTGAATAACAAGTAAACCGCCGGACTTTCTGCCCGGCGGTTGAGAGGTGTGAATGTTTTTGCGCTTAACGTTATGGGGGACTAGCGCACAAAGTGTGTCCAGGCGCGGGGCTCGTCGAGGGTGGGGTGAGCTGGGCCATTGGCGATACACTGCATCATCCAAGCCAGGTTGCGGCCGAGATTGCGCATGGTCTGGCAGCCTTCAGGGTCCATTTGAACTTCACCGGGGCGCATGCCGTAAATCATGTTCCAGTAGAAGGAGCTGACGAGCGGCTGATTGTTGTAGGTGATGTATTTATTCAGTCGGTCGAGGGTGGTGGAGGCTCCGCCGCGCCGCGCTACAGCGATGGTGGCACCGGGCTTGTACGCCAGTTTGCTGCCGGCGGAGTAGTACAAGCGATCGAGCAGGGCACACAGCGAACCGTTCGGTCCGGCGAAGTAGGTGGGGCTGCCGATGACGATGGCATCTACCTCATCCAGTTTTTCGTATATGGAATTGTAAAGCTCATCGTTCATGCCGCAACGGCCGGATTTCAGGCAGCGGCGACACCCTATGCAACCTTGTACGGCCTGCGTGCCAATCTGAATAATTTCGGCCTCTGCGCCACCGGCTCGAAGACCGTCTGCTACCATACTGAGGGCGTGGAAAGTGTTACCTTTTGCGTTCGGGCTGCCGTTGATAAGAAGAGCTTTCATACTGCATGAGATTAGCATATATAATTCTGCACGGCAAGCAAAAAAGGCTTGCTATTTATTGTTGATGTGTTACGCTTTTTCCGATTTCCTCCTCCGTTGTTTTATGTTTAAACGCTTTTTATTAGGCCTTCTATTGATTTTCGGTATATCCGCTGCGCCTGCTGAAACACTTCGCGGCAAATGCAGTTATGTGCAGGACGGCGATTCGCTGAAATTCGTGCAGAATGGCCGGAGCGAGGAGGTGCGTGTGCGCCTGTATGGGGTGGATGCTCCGGAGAAAAATCAGGAGTTCGCGGCGCAGTCTCGCAAGAAGCTTGAGAAACTCGTGCGCGGCAAAAATATTCGCTTGGAGGTTATTGATAAGGATAAATATGGCCGCTATGTTGCAAAGGTTTACGTGGGAAAGGTTTACGTAAATTTGGAGATGTTGAAGGCCGGGTTGGCGTGGCATTATGATTACTATGCTGATGCTGCGCAGGATGCTTCCTTAGCCAAGGCTGAGACCGAGGCGCGTAAGGCTCGGCTTGGTTTGTGGCGCGATGAGCAAGCTAAAAATCCGCGAGAGCATCGCCGCGAGCACGGCACGGTATATGATTCTCCCCAATCGGAGCCGGTTGACGTGGCGGCAGAAGAGGCTCCGGTATTCCCGGCAGATGCTGAGTTGCTGCATGGTGTTTGCCGCCATGTGCAGGATGGCGATTCTCTCTGTTTGGTGCAGGAGGGGGAGACGGAAGATACAATCATTCAGCTGCATGGTGTGGATGCTCCTGAGCGCTATAAACCCTATGCAGAAGAGGCTCGTGCCTGTTTGAAACAACTTGTAGAAAAGAAAAAGATAACTGTGGTTGTTCAGACTGTTGATCGCTATGGTCGCTATGTGGGAAAGGTTTATGTGGGGGCGAAATACGTTAACCAAGAGTTAATCGCTCGGGGCTTGGCTCGTTGCCATGGCAAGTATGCGGACCAAAAGAAGGACGCAGACTTGTGGGCCGCTCAGCAGCAGGCCGAGTCAGCTAAAGTCGGTCAATGGCAGTAGTTTTGTAGGTTTGTTGGGCTTTTGCCGCTTGACAGGCCGTGAAAATTGGTGTAAGTATACAGCGTATTATGGCTGATTTTTATATTGTGAAACCGGGGTCAATGAAACCGGAAGGCCCCATGAGTCTTGAAGATATTCGCGTAGGGGTGCAGGTGGGAACTATTCCTCCCGGTACCTGTTACAGTGTACCCGGGGCGAATTCTTGGGAGCCGGTGGAACAGCTTTTCGATGATAAAACCATTGTTACTCAGAGAGCGGCGTCGTGCCCTGATAATTATTTGGTGTGGAGCATTTTGACTACATTGTTTTGCTGCATGCCTGTGGGTATATATGCCATTATCAAATCAGCTTCCGTTGCCGATTTGTGGAATCAGGGTAAATACGAAGCTGCTCAGAATGCCGCAGCGGCTGCCAAGTCCGCTTGTATATGGAGCGCGGTGTTGAGCGTGGTGCAGTACATGCTTATTGGTGTAGGCGGAATTTGATATCCATTTGTATATGAAGTTACCCCCACTTCCACGTGGTAGAGCCCGATGGACTGCTGCGCGGGTGGGGGTACTTGTTTGCACCTTGTTTATTGTGGTATTGCTTGGGTATGCGGTATGGCAGCCTGAGCATCTTTCCGGGTTGGTGAGCACAATTTCGCCCGGCTGTACTTTCAGGCGTTATACCGGTATATCATGCCCCGGTTGTGGGGGAACCCGTGCAGCGATTGCCCTTTTGAATGGTGATATAGTGGGAGCTGTTCGGTATACTCTGATATTGCCTTTAGGTGTGTTGGCTCTTATGGCTGAGTATGTTCGCATGCTGTTGCTGCATTTTACCCGCTTGCCGGATTGGGCAAATCACCGCAGCTACCCCCACATATTTCTTATTTATGCATGGGGGGTGCTTGTTTGGTTTGTGGTGCGCAATTTGCTGGGCATCTAGCCCCCCATACCGAGCACGTTAGGCTTTTCTACGACGTATAAAGATAACGGCGGCAATAATCCACAACAGAAGCGCCGCTGCAGATATACCCAGCATGAGCTGCCACCCCAGCTTATAGAGCAGGGTGAGTGCAAGGGCTGTCCATAGCCCGCCGCCCATAAAGGGTTCATGCAACAATTGTTTATAGCCGAATGCCTGTGTGGCACAGGTCTTACTTTCGGGGTCAGCGGCGCGTAGCAACAGCAGACCGGTGGCCGTTACGCCCAGTGACTGGCCGAACTCCGCAATCGCACATTCAAACCACGACTCGCGGAACAAACGGCGCGCTACTACCACTACCATGAAGAGTGACAGGAGTGTGCCCAGTACAATGAGTAGCAACAGGCCTACCCAGTTGTCGAGAACTACTTGAACCTTAATGGTTGCCATGGCGGAAACTACCAGGAAATCCAGCGCTGCGCCGGAAACTCGCTGCATTTGGCCGTGGTCAATGAGGGTGTGAACTTTTACGCTCTGCGCTAATTTCTGCATGAGCAAACCGCCAATCATACAGAAGGGGAAAAGAGGAAAGCCCTTCAACAGTACCACCACTCCATCGGGCTGGCAGCAGCACTCCAGCTCCATGAGCGCCCAGCGCATGCCGAACCCGGCCAAGATGGCGATACCCACGAGCGAGATGTGCCATGCCAGAGAGTCGATGGAGTCGCAATATACAGTTTGCACACCGGCTGCGGGCTGTTCATCTTTGGTGTAAATGCCGCGTTGTTGCAATTTATCTTGCTCATCGAAACGGCGGATGTTTTGGATATACCCACGGCGCGCAGCCCAGTTGATGAGGGCGATGCCCAGAATGACTGCCAGCAGCATGCCGGCCGTTGCAACCGTGTAGCCCAGTGCTATGCCGTCTTCCCAACCGAAGGACTCGAAACTCTCGGCCATGCCGCTCACCGTGCCGTGTCCACCTTGAAAGCCGATTTCAAGCAGGTTGCCGAACCCTTCATTTACCCCGAAAAAGGGCATCAATATAAAACCTACCAGGGCAAAACCCAGTACATATTGCCCCCATGCCAAAATCTGACCGAAGCACAACTGCGGGAAGGCTACACGAACCACCTTCGCCATGGGCGGAGTGACGACACCCAAAAACAATGTTGCAAATACTACGTTAATCATGAATCCCGGTAATTTCCCCACTGTGCCTACAACCTCAGCAGGGAATAAATCAGGGAAACACTGAAATATCAAAAGACCGATAAAACCGCCGATAACGGAACTGGGCAGGTAGCAGCGTTGCAACAGCGGTATAAGCGTGCGCAGTACCTTGCCGGTAACCAAAAGGGCGGACAATAAACAGAAAACGATAATGGCGGTCATGGTGAAGGGGGAATAGAGAGAGCTTGGCGGACTGCGGCACTATAGCACAAAAGCGATTGATGAGCAAGTGCTATTTGCCGCTCCGCTGATAAGGACTAAAGAACTTAATTCATCATGTGCGGGCTTTCCTCCCACGCCGGTAAATCCAAGTCAATGAGCCAAGGGGTGTATTCCGGGGGGATAGGGGCTTGTAATGCTACGCGGCGGCCACCGGTCGGGTGGTTGAATGCCAATCTCCACGCGTGCAACATAAGCCGGCCGGGGCGGGCTTTCTGTTTTTGCGGGTGTGCGTAGATGGGGTCACCGATGAGCGGGTGCCCCAAGTGCAGCATGTGGACGCGAATTTGGTGAGTGCGACCGGTGTGCAGGGTGCACATAACCAAGCTTGAATTGGTTGCCGGGTCGTGCCTCAATACCTTGTAGTCGGTAATGGCCGGTTTTCCGGAGCCGGGGTTTACCACTGCCATTTTCAGGCGATTAACCGGGTGGCGCCCTATGTTGGTGAACACCGTACCCTCCGGCTCTTTCGGGCAGCCCTGTACAACGGCAAGGTAGATTTTCGACGTATCGCGCTCTGCAAATTGGGTAGTGAGCGACAGGTGCGCATTGTCATTCTTCGCTACGACTATGCAACCGCTGGTGTCTTTGTCGAGTCGGTGTACAATGCCCGGTCGTTCCACTCCGCCGATTCCTGATAAATCTCCGCAGTGGTAGAGCACGGCATTTACCAAGGTGCCATCGGGGTTGCCGGCTGCCGGGTGTACTACCATGCCGCTTTCCTTATCGATGACGATAACATCGCGGTCTTCATATAGCACCGATATGGGGATATCCTGAGGTTGAGCCTCTGCCGGCTCCGGCTCGGGGATGTTCACTTCTATGCGCATACCAAGCTCAACCGGGGTTTTTGCTTTGGTGGTTTTGCCATTTACGGTAACATCTCCCGATTTGATGAGAGCCTGTATACGTGCGCGCGAAAACTCCGGCAGCTGGGCTGCCAGAAATTGGTCCAGGCGGGAGCCTATGGAATCTTCTGCAATAATGAGCATCGGTTTACATGCCGGTGGGGTGGTCAATAAAGACTGTCGGTAAGCCGAAACGCTCTTCCAACAGGCGCCCCAAGGCTTTTACTCCGAAGGTCTCCGTTGCATAGTGGCCGCCGAAGAGCATGTTCATGCCTATATCCTCCGCGGCATTTACCACCCAGTGGTTTTCCTCTCCGGTCAGGTAAGTGCGGTAGCCCTTGGCGTGCATTTGGTAAATGGAATCACCCGCTCCGCCGGAGCAAACCGCCACTCTGCCGGCCGGGGCTGTTGCATCCTTCACATAGCCGGTGATTTCGCAGCCGCAGATTTCGGCAAACTTATTTCGCAGTTCGCCCACAGTGCCGCAGAATTCACCGCTTTGCCCTATGAGCACGCCGTGGTAGTCCACCTCGGGGCGGCAATCCTGTAACCCCAACGCATGGGCTATACCGGCGTTGTTGCCAAGTTCGGGGTGCATATCCAGCGGCAGGTGGGCACTGTAAATGGCCAAATTGTGCTCCAAGCAGCTGCATATCTTCTTGCGGAACCAACCGGTCATCGGTACCAGTCCACACCAGTATATACCGTGGTGCAGTATCAGTAAATCAGCACCGGCGGCTATGGCGGCATCTATCGTTTTCTGGGAACCGTCTACGGCAAGTGCTACTTTGGTGACTTGCCCGTTGTTCTCCACTTGCAGACCATTGACGGCGACGGAAGCATCTTTCACCTCTGCTATACGCAGGGTGCTATCCAACAGATTGGTGATATCTTTGAGTGATGTCATATTATGCATTAGTGGGATTTCCACCCAGATTTCTGCGAACTTTGATTTCGTTGTGCAGTCGTTTGTTGAATTCACCGGCCATATCGTAGCCACTTTCGCGCAAGTAGCGCCCCAGGGCTGCCACCTCGACCAGTCGACTCATATCTCGACCGGGAGCTACGGGCAGGTTCAGGCGCTCCACTTCGACCCCCAGTATGTCTGTCGTTTGGTGAGTGAGTCCCAGTCGCTCCATTTCGCTCATTTCACCATCTGTCAGATTGATGATGAGGTCAACTTCTTTCTGTCGGCGGTAAGCTTTGAGCCCGAAAAGGTTACTGACGTTAATGATGCCGATTCCTCGTATTTCGATAAAGCCGCTGCTGAGTTTGGGCGAGGTCGCTACCAGCTGTCCGCTGATGTTGCGGATTCGTACCATATCGTCTGCTACTAGGGATGAGCCACGCTCGACCAGACCCAGTGAAATTTCGCTCTTGCCGATTCCGCTTTTACCGGTAATAAGTACCCCCACACCTCGCACATCCACCATACAGCCATGCATGGTTGTACTTTCGGCAAACTCATTTTCCAAAATGATTGTGGTCTGATTGACCAGCTTCATGGTTGGCAGGGTAGAGCGGAACACGCACACGGAAAAATCATCCGCATGTTGCAGAACATCCTCCGGCACTTCCGCGCCGCGCGAGAAGATGAGGCAGGGGACGTCTTTCTTCATCAGCAGGCGTAAGCGCTCGGTTCGGTCATCGCCCTGCAAGGTTGTGTTCAGGTACGACATTTCCGCCGCGCCGAAAATCTGTATGCGCTCGTGAGCAAAGTAGCTGAAATACCCCGCCAGCGCCAAACCCGGGCGGTTTAGCGTGGGCTGCAGAATTTTGCGGGTCATCCCCAGTGGGCTGTTGAGTAGTTGTAGCCCTAACTCGTTGCGATATGTTTCGTAAAAATGAGAAACGGAAATCTGGTCGACCTTTCTGACAATGGCTTTCTTCATTTCAGCGGTATTTTCTCACAAAACAAGCATAGCGTCAAGTATTAGTTATGCTCGTCGGGGAGCCCGTATTCCTGAATGAGTGCGCATTCGCGCTCCAAGTTTGCACCGGCTTGATCGAGCATTTCTTTTTGCAGTGACAAATCTTCGCGGTAGAGCTCCTGCACACTGCCGGCGTCGCATACACCCTGATTGCGGCGGAATTGGATATAGTCTTGCGTGCTCTTCAGCCAGTCATCGTATGCGTGCCAACTATCGAGTAGCAGCTCCATTTTATTGCGGTACTGGTACATTTGGCGAGTAAGTTCCTGCTCGACCAATTTGTAGTTTTCTTTAGCTTGCGCCCAATCGCTCCATATATCCAGTCTGGTGTCGATTTGCATGTAAGTATTGAGGTTCATGCGCACATCTTTTGCACCATTCATGAAACCGGTTGTTTCGCCGCCGGTGACTGAGAAGAGGGAAGGGCTGTAGAAGTTTACGTGAACATCAGGCATATATCGCAGTGCTACCCCCAATTTTTGTAAACGGGCGGACTCTAGCCTGAGCGCCATTTGGGTTTGGGTCAGTTTATCGGGAACGACTGCCATTTTACGGTAGCTGTTCCAATTGATGTTGGGAGTGGTATCGGCAACCGGTATCCAACGGGCGCTGAAATCGTTGAGCATCATGCTGATTTTGAGCGAGCGCTCCCGTTCTCGTATCTCGCGTTCGCGTTTGATGAGTGTCAAATCGGCTGTTCGTACGGAGGGGGTGGCGTCTTCCATGGCGTCTTTGCGCATATCCAATTCATACTCATGGAAATATTGCCACAATCTGGCCACGAGTTCTCGTTTTTTCAGTAGTAGGTTTTGCTCTGCCTTAAAGTGCGCCAGTGTGCGGAGGTAGTGATCCATGGGTAACTGGCTGAGTGCCGGAATACTGAAAATGATATTGATGTTGAATGAGGTGTTGCGGCCGTACGCACTGTTACTTTTAAGCAGAGCTGTATTGTAATAGTGGCCTAAATCCAGACTGGGGATGAGGTCGCGGTACACTCGCTCTTTATCTCGGCGGGCAGTGTCGATTTGCATTTGGAGTTGTCTAATCTCCGTATTGTTGTCGAGCATGGCTATAGCTCGCTGCCAGCTCAGCGGGCGCTCCGGCAAAGATTGCAACGCGGGCAAGGTCTGATATTGTGCCATGAGTTTTTCATTGGCCTTATCTAGCTGCTTTTCCACCGAGCAACTCGGTAAGCAGAGCAGGGCCAAAATGGCGGTGACTGTGTGTAGGAAAGTTGTGATATACCTGTTCATGTTTGTTAATGCAGGACTTTGCCGATAGGACGCATGGCGGCGATGCCAATGGGGACACTTGATACGAGAATACAGATGCCGAAGGCAAGGCAGAAGGTGCGGATGTCGGCCTCCAGCTCAATGAGTGAAAGGGTTATATCCGGGCTTTTGTAGAGAACTTCCGTTATGTAATCTCTTACTCCCCAAATTGTTGCCAGGGCTCCGGCGAAACCCAGTGCTACCAGAATTGTGTTTTCAATGATGAAACTCAGGAAGAGAAGAAAACGATTGATGCCGAAACTGCCAATCAGCGCGTATACATAGCGATTCTGGCGGAATTCCAGCGATGATATACAGGTGAGCAGCAGGCAGATAATGGCTGATATTCCCAGTGTTACACCCACTCGTACCGTGTATTGAGAGCCGAGCATCTCGTTCAATTCTTCGAGTAACTTGCCGCTGCTGAGGATACTCATTCTTCGTTTATCCAAGCGTGCCAGCTGGCGCAATATCTCCTCGTGCTTCTTCACATTCTCTACCGTGGGGGATTTGATGCGCAAGATATTGCGGCGCGTGTATCCGTCATCCCATACATGGGACAGGCTGCCGTAGGGGACGAATACCGCGCCATCTTGATAGATGCGCCGCAGCAGTCGTGCCTTTTTTTCCGGTATGGTGACTACTTCCAAGCTGAAGCCCTCCAGATTCACGATTGCTGGCCCGACTTGCTCCGTGCGCTTGGAGGGGAGCAGATAAAAGGAGTTACGCCGGGTAGCGGGAAAGAGCGACATACTGTCCGGCATGTACTCCACAACGGGGTAGTGTTGCTTGCCAATGGTCGCACCGGAATATGGTTCGTTGAAGCTGTAGAGCTCATATTCGTCGGGCTTGTAGGGCAATAGCCCACGCCCATACTGATGTATGTTCCGGGAGGACATGTACTCCGTTGCTACTATCAAATCTGCTCCGCTTCTGTGTATGCGCTTGCGCAGTAGTTTGATGGATAGAACGTAATTGCTTAAAAAAACCAATCCGCAAAGGCTCAAAAAGAACACAACCGCCAGTCGGGCCAGGGGGCTCGACATGCGTGTTACCCAGCGGTACGCTGTATCTCTTGCCAAGTAAAAGCCTATCCGGAATGTGCCTCTCATGCTTTTACTCAGTCTATCTTTCGCAGGCAGATGTGTGTTTCGCCGATGAAAAGAATCTCAAAACCGGGGCGGAGTGCTGCCACAAGTTCTGCCCATGTTTCGTAGGTGGTATTGCCTGCTTCGGCTGCCAGCTCGGCCTTGTGCACATTTTGTAGGTTTTCGCCTTCAGCCGGTTTGTAGTGCAGCTCGGCAACCAGATTGGCCCCCATCAGCGACCAAGCTTTCTCTTTGTCTGCCTCGCCTATTTCAAAATAGTAAATCAGTTTTTCGCTACGTCCCTTATTCTCAATTTTTCGGTGATGCCATTCGGCTTTTATTCCATTCCCGGAATTGTCAACAAGCTTCAGCTGCAATTTCTCTGCCGGTATGTTAACAACAGAGCTTTCTTCCGGCGATATAGCCATGAAAAGATGACTGTCATCGACGGCAGAAAGGAGTAGCCCCGACTGGGTCGCGAGAAAGTGCTCCTCTTTATTTGCCGGTGGTGTTATGTGAAATTGCACCTTGCCATCAAAGGGCATCTTAATTTCGTGAGATGCTTTTTCTTTGTCAAAACTTTTCTGTAATTTAGTATTGGCTATACGGGTTGCTTCCTCCTGCAGGGCAATTTGTTCGTTCAGCAAATCGAGGGCTCGCCGGTCAGCCTGTGTGTTAAAACGAGCCTCCATGAACTTGCGCCTTTCATTTGGCTGAGCCATGATGAACTCCAGCTCTTCCTTTTGCCTGCGTAGTTTTAGGAGGGCTTCTTCAGCATTAATGTTGTTTTTGCGCTGTTGGTGGCGCATTTCCTCCTCGGCCAGTGCCAAATCTTCCGCATTGATTTTAGCCAGCAGTGTCCCTTTTGGGATGATGCCATTCCCGCTGTGGCATATTTTTATGTATGTTCCCGGGGTTAATGGCATGGTTTGAACCCGGTGGGGGACTACTGCCGTAGCATAGCGCGCTATATAATATTCATCTGCTGCGGTCAACGTAGGCAGCAGCACGGCAAACACTATGGCTCTTAATGCGATTTTTGTCATATACGAGAAGCCCCGAGCGAACTCGGGGCTGTAAGTTGTGACTCCCCCTTCGGGGAACCGCTTTTCTCAGATTGTAGGTATGTCTGAGATGGCACGAAAGGGGTGGAGTGAGAATTAGTTAGCCCAACGGCGAATTTCGAACTGATAGCCTTCGGCCGGTGCTCCGCTGAAGTGGATGGTACCCACCTGTTCGCTCGAGAATATTAAAGTAAACTGGAGGGATTCGCTGGTAGGTTTGGAGGCCTCCATCTTCAAGTTCACCTCGCCGGGACGAATTGTCTTAATGTTCAGAGTCGCTGTATTTTCATCAAGCTTTTCGTAGCGGTAACTCGAAGTCTCAGATTCGTATTTCTGTTTTTCACCGTCCTTAATGCCGAACGCCTCTTCGTAGATAAACTTCTTGTCGTAGAAGGTGTACACTCGCTCTACCAAGGGAGTTGCACCGTCTCTGGCTGTGCCGAAACCGGCGTCGGTGACGGGAATTATCACTTTGACGTCATTACCTTCCTCATCCTTCTCTGTCTTTTCTTCCGGAAGGTATTTTGCGATGGCAGGAGATTTGAACTTAAGTTCGTGATAGCGGATTTTTGCAGGAGCAAAACCACCAATGATTTCTTCCTCTACATCTTCGAATTCAATGTCATCGCCGGCCGATTTGTTGCTGCAAGCGGAAAGGGTAAGGCTGAGTGCGGCTGCTACGAGCAGGCCAAAGAGATTTGTGCGTTTCATAGTCTGGTGAATGATATGTTTTGCAGGAGGTCTACCGGTGTTCGCTGTTTCAGTGCCTTGTATGAATACAAAGCTCGAACGCGGGGAAGCCGGAAAGCTTACTCACGGTTCGAATATAGCGCAAACTTGTTGGGCTGTCAATACTAAAACGAGTATTACTCATGACTGTTGTCGTAGAAATGGTGCTCAATATGCGGAATTCTTTTTCTTAATCTTTTATCTGTAGTATGTTGTGAGAGCACTTGGGAAAATTCTGTTTTGGCGGATTTAGCTTTATCTGATTAGGAAATAGTATGAGTCAGTAATCGAGATTCGTGATGGCCGGCCGTGGTAGAATGATGGCATGTTGCCATAGCCGCTTCGCCTTGAGTGTGACAATGAGCTATTGCTGGGCTTGAGTGAGTCTGGCAGAATGCACCCCGGAGCCAATGAAGAAACCGCGCTGGGGTGCCTTTTTTGGGGCTGATTGCAACGGGCAAAGATTCCTTGACAGTTGTCTACCCCTGATGTACAATTCCCGCGCCGCGAAAGCGGTTAAATATGCACAAGATAATATATTCCGCTCTGCCTTATAGTGAGGCAGTACTCCGGCTCATAGAGTTGGTTATTGTAATCTGCCATAACTAAAGGCAGTACAGGGCGGGGGAAAGTTGCCCCTTTCTCCCGCCCTTTTGGGAGGGAGGAAAAATAAAGTCTTGACTCCGCTGTGGCGTGGGGTATAATGAGGCCATCCCGAACGGGGTATATTATTTTATTGCATATTTTGCGGTAGTAGGTGGGCAAGCCTGCTACCGCGCTTTTTTTGCCCTGTTTCCACCTGCATTCCGCTACATTTCCTATTTTTCCCCGCCAATTTGATTCTGGAAGAATAGCGAAAAGCCGGCACGCCTTGCGAGATAGGAACTCGCCCGCGATGCCGAAAAACTACCCCGCCGGCCTCAAAAAATAAGGCTCTGCGGGGCTTTTTTGTAAAAAAGTGACCACCGAAAA
Organism: Akkermansia sp.; assembly: GCA_017555205.1. Taxonomy (GTDB): domain Bacteria; phylum Verrucomicrobiota; class Verrucomicrobiia; order Verrucomicrobiales; family Akkermansiaceae; genus Akkermansia. Next base: position 62,002 of record JAFZGW010000009.1, read on the forward strand.
GGGAAAACGAGCACCATGCAAAGTATTAACAATAAGCCGATTGTAAAAACTGGTGGTCATTGGTGGTCAGGGCGATGACCACCATTAACACGCTTGCTATCAATAAATAAGGGCAAAAGTGGTCACTTTTTCAGAAAAAACATTTAAGATTTTATATAAAGCTGTGGCGTTAACCGTGCGCGCAAGTTGCTTTTCTCCCTGCTGCCTGGAGCCGGCAGAGGTGGACAAAATGCCATCTTGGCCAAGTGTTACCTAAAGCCGAAAATAACAAAGCATGCAATTTTCACTTGCAAACGGCTGGAACCCGCTTGCCGTGCGGGATTGAGGGGCTTTTTTGTGGTATACGAAAAGTATACACGATAAGGGCGATTTTCTGCGGTTATTAGCCCTATTTTGGGCAATTTTTGGCATTTTTTGGGCAAAGAAAAAGCCCCTTACTTTTTAATGTAAGGGGCTTATTTTTAAGCTACTACAGACGGGACTCGAACCCGTACGGTGTTAACCACCGGGAGATTTTAAGTCTCCTGCGTCTACCATTCCGCCACTGTAGCAGAGTGTGTGCAGGTATTCAAGCACATTGTGGGGCGCTTGGCAAGTAAAAAGGGTGGTAACGGTGGTGTGATGCCACAGAAAATTGTCAATTTGCCCAGTGCCAAGTGATTTTCTTTTCGATATCAGGATGAATGGCGCGACCGATAGGGCAGCTCCGTGCGGCGGATTCCAGCACTTTTCGGTCGTGGTGGGAAACACTTGTCGGCATGCTGATATGGAGTTCGATGGAGCTTATGCCGTTTTTTCCTTCGGTGCAGGCGGCTTTTATGCAAGCTCCGTCTGTGGATATGTTGCGCTTGGTTGCAGTATAGGCAATCATGCTTAACATACAGGAGGCTACCGTTGCTGCCAACATGTCTGCCGGTGTCGGAAATTCCCCGCGCCCGCCAAGGGCAGTTGGAATATCCGTAGCGAAGGTGGTGGCAGATGGGCTGAAGTTTGTGTAGCAGCGCATGTTGCCTGAATGTAGCGTGGATGAGGTGTGTTTGTTTTCCATACTTCGCCATTATGCTCTCCGGGAGGCCTGTTGCACAATCTATATAGCCAACTGTTTGGCTATTTTACAGGGGGAATGTCGATATTCTTTCTTTATGTCTCATCTTGTACTCGACAAACGGTTTGATTTGTGATTTATTAACTGCACGTTTTTTACGCATATCATGAAGTCTTACACCATTTTCCAGAAGTCGGATGACGAGACCGTCAACAGTTTCCTTTCTTGGATGCGCGATCAGGAGCGCGGCGTATACCGTGCCGCACTGCGTGAGTTGGGCGCTCTGAAAAAGCTTCGTCCTCAGTTCATGCAGCAGAAACCTCTTGAGGAGCAGTTCGCATGGATTAAAAAGATGCTGGCTTGGAAACCGGCCGAGACAATCGCTGATCACCTCCTGCAGGTGTGGCTTATCCGTAAGCACGAGGGTATGCTTATCAGCTTTATCGAAGCTTTGGGTATTGAGCACAATGGCCACGGTGTGGTAGATGTGCTGCCCGAGTCGCTCGATGCAGACAAACTGAAGGCTGCCGTGGACGCTCTCTTTGAGAAATATCCTGCCGGTGCTGTTTCCGTATACCTGCACATGTTCCAGAACCAGACTGAGGAAGGCTGGCCTGAACTGCAGGAGATTCTGGACAATGATGAGCGCATCACCATTCGCTGATGTGCCGCAAATGCCGTCGCCGCAAGCGGTTGACGAACATTTTATGATGCTGGCTATGCGCGAGGCTGAAAAAGCCCGCGCTGCCGGCGAGGTTCCCTGCGGCTGTGTGATTGTGAAAGACAATCGCGTGATTGCCCGTGGCTGGAACCAAGTAGAAGCCCTCAAGGATGCCACTGCACATGCGGAGATGCTGGCGCTGACTGCTGCCGAAGCCGCTGTGGGAGATTGGCGCCTAGAGGGCTGCACTGTATACGTAACCAAGGAGCCGTGCCCTATGTGCGCCGGTGCCATGGTGCATTGCCGCCCTGACCGGGTGGTTTTTGGTATACGCGACCCGAAGGGGGGCGCCTGCGGTGGCTGGATTCACCTGCTGGATTCAAACCCGCCGCTCAATCACAAGTGTGAGTGCGTGGGCGGGGTGTTGGGCGATGCTTGTCTGGAGCAGTTTCAGAGCTTTTTTCGTGCTGCCCGGGCTGCAGCAAAATTGCGCAAGCAACAACTGAGAGAACAGGAGACCTCAAAGGATGATACCGCAGATTGAACTATACCTCAATACGGAGCGAGATTGGGTGAGCGAGGAGCTCTTGGCTCGCTTTGAAGCTGCGCTGCAGGAGTTGTTGCCTGAGTTGTTGGCCGTACCACGGGGGCCGGATCATGTGTTGAGCTCGTTGCCGATGGTTGAGATTGCAGTAGTGGATGACGCTGCGATTGCCCAGGTGCATGCCGAGTTTTTGGATGACCCCAGCGAGACGGATGCTATCACGTTCCCCTATGGCGAGATTTTGGTGAGTTGCGATACCGCTGCCCGTTATGCTGCGGAGCATGGTATTGACCCTTGCGAGGAGCTTTTTCGCTACATGGTGCATGGGCTTACCCACTTGCACGGCTATTTGGATTATGAGCCGGAAGATAGGCAGGCATTATTTGCGGTGCAAGAACCGCTTGTTGCGCGATATTTTCCCCGCTGAAGGGAAGGGGGAGCGGTATTAAAAATCTTGGGCTCGGCGCAGGAATGTGCGCCAGGCATCGACCATGGGGTGTGCCATGATTCGCCCTATGGGGGTGGAGGGGATAGGCATGCGGGGGATGCAGACTCGGAGCCTGCGGGGTAATCGGCGTATGGTAATGGTTTCCCCCGGGTGCAGGCTGCCGGCATAATCACCATCGAGCTGGTAGTCAACGGTACCTTCGGCCGTTATTTCGCAGCTTTCGAAGGTGCAGAGGTTGGTGAATTGGCTCACGTTGCTGTTGGTTGCGCCGCGCTGGAGCATGCAGCCAAGTATTTCGAAAAGGATGGGCATGCTCTCTTGGTGAATGATAGCGGCATCCAACTTGCCGTCGTCGTAGCGAGCGTTGGCAAAGAGGTGAGCCTCGCCGCCGTAGCGTTTGCCGTTGCCCATGATGATTTGTGTGCCTCGCATTTCCGTACCGTCCGGCAGAGTGACTGTAATGACGGGGTGGTGGCGGACGGCTACTTTCAGGCCGGTGACGATATGTGCCGCAGCCCCCATGTTGCGCTTGAGTTTGGGGGTGATGAGTTTGACAATGCTTGCATCCGGGCCGAAGCCGGCCATTTGCAGAAATGGCCGGTCATTGACGGTGAAGATGTCGACCTCTTGGCGTGCTCCGTTTTTGATGGCATCGAGGGCGATGTCGAAGCGGCGCGAGCCGATTCCCAGCTCTCGCGCAAACACATTCATGGTGCCGCAGGGGAGTATGCCCAGTGCGGCGTTTGTTCCTACTAAGCCTTGAGCTGCATTCATTAGGGTGCCATCGCCACCGGCGGCGGCAATAACCGGCTCGCCCGATTCGGCCAGCTCGCGGGCTCGTTCTGTCAAATCCTCGGCACTTGTGGTCGGAACCAGTGTGAAGTCGTCACGGTGGTCATCCAGCCATGCTTTCAGGCCGGAGCGAAAAAGACTGCCGGCCTTGGGGTTGATGAGCAGGGGAACAGTGAGGTGCATGGGGTAATATTAGGCGCAGAGTATAGGCATTACTGCGGCAAAGAACGATACGGTGAAAGCCGGGGAGTCGATGAGGTCGAAAATGCCACCGATGCCCGGCAGCAGTGAGCCGCTGTCCTTAATCGCTACACCGCGCTTAATGAGGGAGCCCGCCAAATCGCCGGCTACGCTCAATATGAAGATTGCCGGCATGAGCACGCAGAAGAATATAACGGGAGTTTGCCCAAAATCGAAGGTGGTGATGGGGAGCAGGTACCAGCTGCACACAGATGTGATGATGAAGGAGCCAATGATGCCCTCCCAGGTTTTCTTGGGGGATACTGCCGGGCTGAACTTGCGCTTAATAAAGCGCCCCCCCAGTAGTACTCCGCTCACGTATGCCCAAATGTCGCTCATTTTGGTGGCGAGAATCAGCCACAGCAGGTTGTAAATAGCTGCCGGGTCATTGAGCGTGCACAGGGCGAAGGCAAAAAGCCATACGGGGTAGACGAAAGAGAGTATGGTCATGCCGGCGCTACTGAGTGCCTGCGCGCCGGTGCTGCCCTTGTAGTCCATGCGATAGAGCTCGCAGAAGAATGCCACCAGTACATAAAGAACCAACAGGCTCAATGCTACTGTGTTGAAGTTAAAGTTGGCTGCTAGGAAGATGGAGGTGGGGCCATCTACGCCGCCAATCACGGCGAGGGGCTCCTCTGTGCAGAGCAACAGCATGCCTGCCGCCATGAGCCATGGGTAAAGCAAACCTGCTACTAGGGCTAGTCCCCGATTGCTTTCCTTACCGCGCTCGCGCAGCATGTTGAACCACTCGTAGCTTGTAAGGTTGCACAGCACGCACACGAGAATGGCATAACCAATGGAACTGTTCCAACATACAGCGCCGCCAAGCAGGCTGAGGAGTATGATAGTGCTGATACCGCGTTCAATGAAGGTTTTGAGTTTGGGGGACATAAGAGGCTTAATGTGGAGGGTGCAGATGCCCGCAGGGGCGGATGGTGAGAAAGTCACCCCCGCTGCACTGCAGCGGGGGTGGAAGAGGGGGCTTAGTGAGCGCAACCGGGGCAAGCCCAACCGGCACGGATGTCGGCGAAGAAGTCGTTGCCCTTATCGTCAACCAAGATGTAGGCCGGGAAATCCTTCACGGTAATTTTCCAGATGGCTTCCATGCCCAGCTCGGGGTATTCGATGCATTCGATGGAGGTGATGCAGTTCTTAGCAAGGTCTGCAGCAACACCGCCGATGGAGCCCAGGTAGAAGCCGCCGTACTTCTGGCAGGCATCTGTCACGCACTGAGCGCGGTTACCCTTGGCAATCATAATCATGCTGCCGCCGTGGCTCTGGAAGAGGTCCACGTAGGAGTCCATACGGCCGGCGGTGGTGGGGCCGAAGGAACCGGAGGGATAACCCTCGGGCGTCTTGGCGGGGCCGGCGTAGTAAATCGGATGATCCTTCACATACTGGGGCAGGTCCTTACCGGCATCCAGCAGCTCCTTGAGCTTAGCGTGAGCGATATCGCGGCCCACAATGATGGTGCCGTTCAGGGAAAGACGGGTCTTAACCGGATACTTGGAGAGCTCTGCGAGCACTTCCTTCATGGGGCGGTCGAGGTCGATGGGTACACTGGCACTCTTTGTCTCGCGCAGTTCGGCGGGAATGTACTTGCCCGGGTCGTACTCGAGCTCTTCGATGAAGATACCCTCGGGGGTAATCTTGGCCTTGGCGTTGCGGTCAGCAGAGCAGGATACACCCAGCGCTACGGGGCAAGATGCGCCGTGGCGGGGCAGGCGTACCACGCGAACGTCCAGAGCGAACCACTTGCCACCGAACTGTGCACCCAGGCCCAGCTTCTCGGCTTCCTTCTTCAGCTCGTTCTCTAGCTCCACGTCGCGGAAGGCGCGGCCGTGCTCGTTGCCGGTGGTGGGCAGGCTGTCGTAGTACTTGGTGGAAGCCAGCTTTACGGTCTTCAGGCAGAGCTCGGCGCTGGTGCCACCCACAACGAATGCCACGTGGTAGGGCGGGCAGGCAGCAGTGCCGAGTGTGCTCATCTTCTCCACCATGAACTTCTTGAGGGAAGTGGGGTTAAGCAGAGCCTTGGTCTCCTGATAGAGGTAGGTCTTGTTGGCGGAACCGCCGCCCTTGGCGATGAAGAGGAAGTCGTACTCCATGCCGTGGTCGGTAGCAAAGAGATCAATCTGAGCGGGCAGGTTGGTGCCGGTGTTGATTTCCTTGTACATGTCCAGAGCTACATTCTGGGAGTAGCGCAGGTTGTTCTTGGTGTAGCAATCGTATGCGCCGCGGGAGATGTATTCGGCATCATCAAAGCCGGTCCATACCTGCTGGCCCTTCTTGCCCACGCAGATGGCGGTGCCGGTGTCCTGGCAGAGCGGAAGCACGCCGAGGGCTGCAACCTCAGCATTGCGGAGCATGGTGAGAGCCACGCTCTTGTCGTTCTCCGAAGCCTCGGGGTCGCTGAGAATGCTCTGCACCATCTGCAGGTGCTCCGGGCGCAGGTAGAAAGCCACATCATGCCAAGCTGTTTCAGCCAGCAGTCGCAGACCTTCGGGTTCAACCTTCAGAATCGGTTTGCCCTCAAATTCACTGACACTCACGTAGTCCTTAGTGAGCAGACGATACTTCGTGGTGTCTTCCCCCATGGGGAACATTTCCTGATAGACAAAAGGAGGTGTTGCCATAACACCGCTATTTATACCATCTTTCGGCGCATAATTCCAGCAAAAAAAGCTCTCAGCCCTTTTAACTGGCTTATTTTATGCTTGCAAATGGTTGCATAACGTGGGATGATAGCAGCATGTCATGTTATTCTACCGTGGTCATTACCGGGGCTTCGTCCGGCTTTGGTAAGGCGTTTGCGTATCGTGTTGCTGAGTCGCGGAGCCGTCAGGCTTGTGCGCAGGAACTCCGTTTTGTTCTCATTGCTCGCAGTGAGGACAAGCTGAAGGCATTGGCAGACGACCTGACCGGTAAATATGGTTGCGATGTTGTGGTTTTGCCTTGTGATTTGGCAGATGGTGCAGCGCGCGCAAGCATGTTGCAAACGGTATCCGCCCTGCGGAGCGACTGGATGATGCTCATGAACAACGCAGGTTTGGGGGATTACGGTGAGTTTTGCACGTCTGAGCCGGAGCGCAATCATCGTATGATTGAAGTAAATATGACTGCCCTTGTCGAGACTACACGAGCTATGTTACCGGCGATGTTGGCCGCAAGAAATGCGTATATTGTCAATGTCGCGTCGCTTGCCGGTGACCTTGCCATACCCGATTTTGCCATGTATGCTGCCAGCAAGGCATTTGTGACGTCGTTCAGCGAGGCGCTTCGCATAGAACTGGCAAAAACTCAGGTACATGTTACGGCGGTATGCCCCGGGCCGTCGCATACGGGGTTCGGGGATGTAGCGCGCCGTACCGGTAAGAGCAAAAAAGAGGTGCCTTTCCGTAAATGGTTTTACACATCCGTGGAATGTGTGGTGGACTCTGCCTACCGGGCAGTATTGGTCAACAAGGCGCGCTGTTATCCATCCCTGAAAATCCGGCTTGTCGGGTTATTTGTTCGCAATGCTCCGCTGTGGTTATTGCGCTTAATTATGGGGTCTCGTCCGCGAAAAGCCGTACCTGCCGAATAAAACGACATGGAGATGCACTCGAGAAAGACAAAGAAGGACGCAAGCTCGTTAACGTGGTTCAAGTTGGGGCTGTTGCTGGTTTTGGGTGGAGCCGTAGGTTCGCTGTTTACCCCCTATCCGGCACAGCTGGTGCAGGCTTTTAATCCGCCGCCACCACCTGCGCCTAAGCCCAAGAAAACGGTTAAGCCGGCGCCTCCGAAGAAAGCTGAGCCGGCGCCCGTGCCTACCGAGGCTGAGCTGGTGGCGCCGGAACCGTGGTCACCGCAAGCCACTTTCGCAATGCCTGATGTGGTGCTGCCGCCGTTTCCCCCGGCTCTTCCCGAACGGGTGGAACCCGGCAACTACGAGCATATTAACGAACTTACTCGCGGCTTAAATAACCGCAGCAATGTACACTTTACCCCCGGTACTACAGCGGCTCAGGATAGGGTGAAAAAGGATGCCTATCAGGTGCGTGTGAGCATGAATGCGCTGCTGCCGAAGGCGGCTGAGGGGGAGGATTTGCTGAAAGCAAATCCCGAGTTGCCCAAGGTATTGGCCGATTTTGGCGGTTTAATGAAGGTAGCCGCAGTATCTCCTTGGTACCATAGTTTGTATCTTCACAAGCAGAATAGGGTGAGAAAGAATACAGCCTTGCTGAACCAAGTGCTGGATCGTCATAATTTTTACGATACGGATACCATTCTTCAAATTACTGCTCCCGAAAGTAAACGGAATATGCTTTGGATTCAGGCGGACATGGATGTGGTGTCCGATGGTTCCGATGGCGATCGTTTGCCCACCATGCCCGAAAGTATACGTAAGAGTGACTACTATCAACCCTCGACTTCATATCGATGGCGCAAGTTGGGGACTACCCCGAACCCATTGTTGGAAGGGTGGCAGGAACGCCTGCAGCGTTACAGAAAGGCGGGTAATAAGGAAGCCGAAGAACGCGCTAAACTTGTGATAACCGATTTGCAGCGTTACAGTTTCCTGCTGGCGGAGTATGATTCTTTTATCGTGGTACCGCTGACGGTGAAGGAGGGTAAGGATGATACCTACCGACCGGTTCCCGGTGATTATGCTGCGGTGGTGGTCGGTAAGCGGGTTTTCCCTGCCATTGTGGGTGATTTCGGGCCGAAGTTTAAGACGGGCGAGGCATCGCTACGCCTGTGCAAAACTGTGAACCCCAAGGCCAATGTATATGCTCGCCCCGTGTCGAACCTAGGGGTTAGCTATATCATTTTCCCCGGTACGAAAGAACCTGAGAATGGCCCTATCAACTACGAGCGTCTCAATTCCCGCGTGCGCGAATTGTTGCAGGAGATAGGTGGTTTGGGTGCCGAGGCTGAGTTTGTGGAAATGCAAGATTTGTTGCCGCAGCCCAAGCCGGAAGCTAAGTGACAGACTGAGGGCTTGCATTTTGCCGTTGCTGCGGCTACCATGTGAGTATGATTGCATTTCTGCGAGGTAGAGTAGCCGAGGCTATGCCACAGTGTATAGTGCTCGATGTCAACGGTGTGGGCTATGAAGTTCAGGTACCGTTGTCGACATTTGACCGTATTAACCCCATAGAGGGGCAGGAGGTTACCCTCAAAACGCACCTGCATATTCGGGAGAATGCCCAGGTGCTATATGGATTCGCGACAGATGCAGAGCGTGACATCTTCCGCTTATTGATTGAGCGGGTGAGCGGTATAGGCCCGGCAACAGCTATTTCCATACTCAGTGGGTTGAATGTTTGTTCGTTCAAAGCCGCCGTTGTCGGTGGTGATGTGCAGGCTATTGCTCGCGCTAAGGGAGTCGGCAAGAAGACCGCTGAGCGAATTGTGCTTGAATTGAAGGACAAGGTCGGAGTGGCGGCTACTTGGGAATCTCAGCAGCAGGGAACTACCAGCCCCGCCGCGGCAGATGCTGAACTGGCTTTGGTTGCTCTCGGATTCAAACAGGTCGAGGCTAGAAAGGCTCTTAAAGGCTTGCTGAAAGATAATCCCCAAGCTGATACCGATGAACTTATACGTGGCGCATTGCGCCTGATGACGCGTTGATGCTCCGTCGCTTGCTCAATCCTTTCCTGCCCGAACGCCATGTGTGGATTACTCATCTGGCAGCAATTTCGGCTGCGGCTATTGTAACGCTGGGGGCATTTGCTTTTTATGCCCCGCGCATGCTGAGCTTGGCGCGCATGCGCTCGAATGTACAGTTTCATTATTTGCCGGCAGAGTCAATTTGTTTGACACCATATACTGCCGACTACAAAGCCCCCGCGTTGCTGGAGTCTCGGCGACCTGTTTTGCGCTTGCGCGAATATGCTCCGAATCGCTTTGAGCTGCTCTACTGGGGGAACCCGGTGCGGCCTCATTACGCTTTTTCGATCATGAGTTTGGCAACCGGCCGCACGGCTTTGATTGGTACAGATGGCCGGGCTCAGCGTATGCTGCCTCTGCCCGTTACTGAACCCCGGCGCAGTGATGGTAAGTTACCGCTGCAACCACTTGTGCGGCTTGAGCAACTTACCGGTAGGGAAGGGGATTTGTATGCCGCGCGGATTTCTGTGCACGATGCGGATAAAGGAACGGTACTTTGTTCCGAGCTTTATGTGATTTGCGGCTCTCAGCCGCGTTGAGTTGTTTGCTCCTTTTTACTTCATACAGAAAGCCCGACCTCGCAAGAGGCCGGGCTTTGAAATATACGGTGAAAATAACCGAATTAGTTGGCAGGCATGAACATCAACGGCTCTGTGCCCAGCCAGATGATAGCAATGGCACAGCCGGTCAGCACTGCGGCTGTCACTACGGGTACCTTCAGTGCAGTATCACCTTCCTGCGGTTTCTCCCAGTACATCTCGCGAAGTACCTTGAAGTAGTAGTAGAAGCCGGCAGCTGCACCCACAATCATGAAGGGCAACAGCCAGATAAGACCGCTCTGGTACTGCATGGCCTCCACAAAGGCCTCGAAGGAATAGTACTTCACCAAGAAGCCGTAGGTCAGCGGTACACCGGCCAGAGAGGCAAAGGCAACCGTGATAAGGAATGCCGTGCGAGGATTGGTCTTGCCCAGACCGCGGAAGGCGGAAATCTCCTCACTACCGCGCTGAGTGCGCACCATGGCGATGGCGAAGAAGGCAGCGACCGTTGCCAGCATATAGGCGACAAGGTAAGAGGTTACGCAGTATACGGTAGCGGCAGAGGCGATGTTGGTGAAGAACACCAAGATGAAGCCCGCCTGACCGATGGAGGAATAACCCAGCAGTCGCTTAGCATTGTTCTGGCAAATGGCACCCAAGTTACCTACCAGCAGTGTGGCAGCAGCTGCCACGGCTATACCGCTGGCGAGAACCCCAACCTTGTCAGGGAAAGCAGGGTACAGTCTGGCGAAGGGAATGATGATGATGGACAACACGGCAAAGCCGGCGGCCTTCGATGCTACTGCCAAGAACGCACTCACCGGGGTGGGGGAACCCTGGTATACGTCGGGAATCCAAATCTGCATGGGCGCGGCGCCTGCCTTGAAGAAGGCACCGAGCAACAGCAGACCTACCGACAGGTAGAACCCGGTAAGGTATACCGAACTCTGGCGGGTGAAGAACTCAGAAATCAGCCCGGCGTTGAGCACAAACGTACCTGTGGTGCCATAGTACCAAGCCGCGCCGAATACCAGCAGACCCGTGCTCAGAGCACCCAGTACCAAGTATTTTACACCGGCCTCGATGGAGCCCTGATTGCGGCGGAAGTAACCGGCCATTACGTATGAAGACAGGGTGACAACTTCCAAGCTCACAAAGAGCATGATGATGTCGCGAGCCTTGCACAGGCAGCAAATGCCGGCACAGGCAATCAGCAGCAGGGAGTAGAGCTCAGCTGTGCCGTCTTCGGTATCGCCACCGCCGATGGAGGCGCAGGCTACCTTGTGGTAGTCATACGCCAGCAGCAGTACAAGTGCCGTTGTCAGGCAGGCAATAGTGCCGAACGCGCCGTAGAAGTTGGGTGCGGTGTTTATGAAGTAGCCACCGATGATGGCACCTACTGCGGCCACAATGGCATATACTCGCTTGGGGAGAGCGGTGAAGCAGTCGGCCATCAGAATAAGCACGGCCAGTGCCACAAGCGCGAACTCCGGTATAAACTGTCCCCAGGTGTAGAGGACTGAAACGGTATTGTTGGTCATGGTATTTCAGTTAATTGGGGATGATGTTTCAGAAGATGAGGATGGGAGCTACGCCGAACAGTACAATGAAGAAGGCCAGGAAAATAGCCGACCATACGTCCGCGCCGGTCAGACCGGTGGCACGCTCGGAGGCTAAACCTACCTTGCCTTCAAATACTCGACGGAAGGCGCGCAGCATGTAAACGGCGCTAATCACCAGACCCCACAGGGCAAATACTGTGGTAAGCTGCACAGGCCCCAGCCCGCCGAACCAACCTGCTACGGTTGTCAGTGCGCAGTTGATTGCGCCGAATATCCAGCCGAATACCGGCCCGATGAGCCAGATGCTCTCCAAACCGGAGGTGATACCGCTGAGCGCATCGGGAGCGGCGGCTGCAGTGGTGGCTCCGGGCTGCCAACCGGCAAAGGAGGAAACGAATACCGTGAACTCACCCACGAAGTTGGCCAGCAGAGGCAGACCAATGCTCGCAAGACCTGCAAGTGCAAACAGGAAACCCAGCCCGGGCAGGCTGCGTGCCAAACCTCCCATGGAGTCCAGTTCCAGTGTGCGGGTTTGGCTCTCAATCTGACCGTTCAACAGGAACAGCAGAGCAATTGTCAAACCGTGTGCCAGCATCAGCGCAGCTGCGCCTTTGATGGCAAGCGTGTTGTCGCCGGCAGAGGCAATGTATACCGCAAAGGCCAAGAAAATGTAGCCCATGTGCATGACGGAGGAGTTACCCAGCATGTCATCCAAGCGGGTCTGTGCTACGGTCACATAGCCGACCCACAGCACGTTACCCAGCAACAGGAGCAACAGTAGGTTGTTCCAGTAACCGAAGAAGTCCTTGCAGACGGGACCCATCAGCCATGCCAGTGTGAACAGGCCGTACAGACCGAACTTTTTGAGCACGCCGGCATGCAGCATGGCAATCGGCGTGGGGGCACTGGCGTATGCCGGAGCTGCCCAAGCATGGAAGGGGAAGAGGGATACCAAGGTGCCGAAACCTGCCAAGAGCAGACCGGGAATAAGACCGGTAGAGGGCGTTTTGCCGCTCTCAATGGCAGAAGCTATGCCGGTGAAGGTGTAGGTCTGCAACTCGTTGCAGAGAAGCAGCAAGCCCACAAGCAGTACCATGGAGGCCAGACCAAGGTAGACTGTAGCAGTCCAAGCGATGGTGCGGCGATCCCCACGACCGTAGAAACCAATCATCACGAAGGTCGGGATGAGAGCCAGCTCGTGGAAGGCATAGAAGGAGATGATATTGTCGGAAACGAACGCGCCGATGGCACCGGTGGAGAGCAGTAGGGTCGAAATGGCCCAGCTGCGCTCGGCATCTTTGTCAGGAGCCTTCAGGCCGAGTACGGCCGCAAAGGTAACGATGGAGGCCAGCAACAGCATGATGGGGCTGAGCGGCAACTCAAGGGAGAGCCACAGCTCGCGACCACCCACCTGAGACCAGCAGTCTATGCAGCAGCTCTCAGGGAAAAATGTCGTGCAGATGAACGCCCACACACCCATAATCAGCGTGAAGGTGGCGCTTACCAGCGCCGTGGCACGGCCCGGCATCTTCAGCAGCCCGATGAGGGCGGCTGCAATCACAGGTACGATAATAAGCCAGATTAGCATGGTAGTGATTTTGTGTTAGTGTGTGAATGTTGCAGAGGCGATAAGGAACAGGAATACGAGTGCACCCAGTGCTGCTACAACAGCGTAGCGGCGCAGTACACCACCTTGGAACCAGGTGAGCAACTTACCGAACTTGCCGATGAGCCAAGCCGTACCAAGCGTGCCGATTCCGCGCACACCGGCGTTGTCTGTCAGCTCGATAGCTCGGGCAAGGCTGCTCTGTACAAAGCCGATGAGACCCTTGTCGTAGATGTCATCGATGTAGAGACGTTTGCGCAGTGCCGTGCTGAGGGCGTTGCCGGCAAGCGGATCCTGCGTGCGCTTACCAAAGCCGTAGATGGCATAGGCAAGCAGCAGACCAACGGCCAAGGAGCCCATGCTCACATAGAAGGGAAGCCCCAGCGCAAAGCCGTGCGCGTGGAATCCCTCGTAGGGCACCAGAGAGTCGGCTACAAATCCATAGCCGGATATGATTGCCATTACAGACAGTATCAATAGCGGCAGCAGCATGGTGGGACCTGCCTCTTTGGCCTCGGCTGCCCCGTGGGCGCGTGCCGTGCCATAGAATGCTACCAAGCAAAGGCGAGCCATGTAGAAGGTGGTCAGGGCTGCAACACCTGCACCGACCCAGAAGAAAATCGGGTTTTTAGCAAGTGCGGCATCGAGGATAGCCTCCTTCGAGAAGAAACCGGAGAAACCGGGAATGGCAATAAGAGCGGCAGTGCCCATCAGGAAGCAGATGACGGTCAGCGGCATTCTCTTGCTCAGACCACCCATTTTCCAAATGTCCTGCTCGTGGTGGCAGCGCACGATGATGGCACCGGCACCCAAGAAGAGCAGAGCCTTGAACCAAGCGTGCGTGTAGAGGTGATACATGGCTGCTTCACCGGCCAACAGACCGACAGCCATTACCATGTAACCCAACTGGGAAAGTGTGGAGTAAGCCAGTACGCGCTTGATGTCGTCCTGCTGCACGGCCATGAGTGCGGCCAGAACTGCGGTAATGGCACCAACGGTGGCGATTACTGTGCAGGCGGTGTCGGTAAAGGCGGCTTCGCCCATGCTGATTTGCAGGCGTACCATCATGTATACACCGGCAGCAACCATGGTCGCAGCGTGAATGAGTGCCGATACGGGGGTGGGACCCTCCATGGCATCGGGCAGCCATACATGCAGCGGGAATTGAGCGGATTTACCAACGGCACCGCAGAAGAGGCAGATGACGGTCGCGGTGAGTACAGCCGGTGCAATGGTAGCTGCCTTGCCACCCATTTCTGCGAAATTGAGTGTGCCGAATACAGCCAGTGTCAGCAGTATACCAATGAGGAACCCGAAGTCACCCACGCGGTTGGTGATAAAGGCTTTCTTCGCAGCATCGGCAGCGCTTTCCTTGTGGAACCAGTGGCCAATGAGTAAGTAGGAGGAGAAGCCTACCATTTCCCAACCGATAAAGGTCATGGCAAGGTTGTCGGCCAGTACAATCATGGTCATGCTGAACATGAAGATACTCAGGCCGGCAAAGTAACGGCTCAGGTTCGAGCTGTCACCCTTCATATAGCCAATCGAGAAGATGTGAACCAGCATGCCGATGCCGGTTACCACGAGCATCATGCGCATGGCAAGCGGATCTGTCAGCAGACCCACGCTCAGCGAGGGCAAGCCGGCGGCGTCACCGGCAAACATCCATGTGTAACTATCGGGCGTGCCGGTCTGCCAACCCATGAGGTAGGCTACGCACAGACCGAATGTGGCCATGGCGGAGAGGGTGGACAGGGTGGCCGCCGTGCGCGGGCATTTGCTGAAGCACAGCCAATCAATGGCGGCTACAACCAGCGGCAGCAACAGGAATAACCAGGGAAGATTCTGAATCATAATTTGTGAGCCGTGGGGTTAGTCTTCTTTGAGGGTGTTGAGTGCTGCGCTCGATACTGTGCGGCGGGCACGGAACATGGCGACGATGAGAGCCAGACCGATGGCAACTTCTGCAGCGGCGATGGCTACCACAAACAAGGCAAGTACCTGCGCATCGTACACCGGTACACCATTCACCCCGTTTGCACGGGAGAAGGCTACCAGTGACAGGTTGGCGGCACTGAGCATCATCTCCAGGCACATGAAGACCACGATGATGTTCTTGCGAATCAGTACGCCGGCAAGCCCGATGGAGAAAAGCAGGCCGGAAAGTATGAGGTAATGAGCTAAAGGAATATCCATGGTGATGTACCGGGGTTAGTCTTTGCGAATTTTGCGGCTCAGGGCAACGGCACCGACCGTGCCGGCCAGTAGCGCAAAGCTGAGAATGACGAAGGCAATGTTGTAACGGGAGAAGAGACGCTGACCAAGCAGTTTCACGTCGGGCATGCTGGTGGCGGCTGCGGCCTCTTCATCGCTGATGGCGGGGTTGAGAGTTTTAGCCGCTGCAGCGGGAGAGAGCTCGGGCAGGGCGGCACCGTAAAGGCCGCTTTGCTGCTGTTGTGTGGGCTCCTGCTTGCCGATGCAAAGTTCGCCGGTGGCGTTCCATGCGGTGCAGAGCGGGTTGTTCCACTCAGTAGCACCGGGCAGTTTAAGCGCTGCGATGCAAATCATAGCTCCGAATACACCGGCTACCAGTGCACCGGGAGCCATGCGTGCCAGACTGCGGAAAACCGAGAAGCTGTTGTCTTCTTCCTCGGTGCGGATGTCAAGCATCATCACGACGAAGAGGAACAACACAAGAATAGCACCGGCGTATACGATGATTTGCACGATACCCAAAAACTGGGCTCCCATACCGAAGAGCAGTGCTGCTGTGCCGGCAAAGCACAGTGCCATGTTCATGGCCGAGGTCACAGGGTTGCGGGAGAATATCACTGCGCAAGCGCAGATGAGGGTCACTGCCGCAAAAATGTAGAACAGAATGGAGGAAATGGCGAAATCCATAGTCGTGTGTTATTTGTATTGATTCCACTTGTTGATAAGCCCCTTGCGGGTGCCACCGAGTTTGTAGAGCGTAGCCTTGTCGCGAACGGCCTGCTTGCGGTCCGTTACGGTGATAAGGTACTCCTTGGAGAGGAAGATGGCCTGTTCGGGGCATACTTCTTGGCACATGCCGCAGTAGATGCAACGCAGCATGTCGATTTCAAACTCAGCGGGGGCTTTCTCCTGCTTCTGGCAGGCGGATTCGGGGCTGACTGCGCCGGGGGTTATCTTAATGGCACGAGCCGGGCAGATAAACTCGCAGAGCTGGCAGCTCACACAACGTTCGCGGCCGTCCTCACCACGTACCAAGGTGGGTGCACCACGGTAGTAGGAGGGCAGGTGGGAATCCCACCGCTGCTCCGGGAAGGGCATACAGGCGCCTACGCCTTTGCCGTTGAAGTCTTTTTTCGCCTGGGACTTGCCCAGTAGGGAGAGCACTAAGTGCTTCAGTGTGATGGCGAGCCCCTTAACCAGCTCAACAATGTATACCTTGTCGAGTATGGAGAACTTGGGTCGCTTTACAGGTGTGTATGACATAGCGTGAAATTCTCAGGTGTTACTTATTTTACGAAATAGAGAATAGCTGCCGTCAGGAAGATGTTGGCAACGGCGAGCTCCAGGAATACCAGCCAGCCCAGTTTCATCACCTGATCCCAGCGGAAGCGCGGCAGGGTCCAGCGCACCCACACGAAGAAGAAGATGAAGGCGACAAGTTTGATGAGGAACATGATGAACTGGCAGCAAACCGCCAGCCAGCTGCATACGGAATGCAAGGCGGCATCTGCTCCGAAACCAATGGACCAGCCACCAAGGAACAGGGTGACTACCAAGGCGGAACCTATGACCATCGCTGCATACTCACCCATGAAGAAGGATGCAAACTTCATCGAGGAGTACTCGGAGTGGTAGCCGCCCACAAGGTCGGTTTCACACTCAGCCATATCGAAGGGGGTACGATTGGCCTCTGCGAAGACGCAGGTCACGAAGATGATGAAGCTCAGAGCGAGCGGAGCCATGAGAGCCCAACGCTGCCAGCTGAGGCCTTCGCCCCACAGGGGAAGCAGTGTCCAACCATTGTCCGCCTGATATTGTACGATGTCCTGCATGTTGAGTGTGCTGAACATCATGAGCAGCGGAATGATGGAAAGCCCCATGGCAACTTCATAAGAAATGAGCTGTGCCGTAGCGCGAAGACCGCCCAAGAAGGGGTACTTGGAGTTGGATGACCAACCGGCCAGGGTCAGACCGTAAACGGAAAGGCCGGAGATGGCAAAAATCCACAACGGGCCGATGCCGATATTGGCCACTACCATGTTGATGGTACCGAAATCGGTTGAGACGCTAGAGGCAAAGGGAATAACGGCTGCCGCTACCATGGGCGGCCCCAGCACAAGCATGGGGGCGATGGTGAAGTACACCTTGCGCACATAGCTGGGGGTGAGTTCCTGCTTCAGGAAGAGCTTGCCGCCGTCCAAGCAGGGCTGCATAAGACCGAAGGTCGGAATTTCGCGGTCGAGGCGCAGCCATGTGCAGAGCTTGGCAATCCAGCAGGTCTCAGGTATGCCGAAGAAGTGCAGCCACTCTTTCAGCGGCTGTTTTTCCTTGCTGCCGAAGCGCTGGAAGAGCTGCAACGGTATGCCGGCTCGGTTGGGGCCGGGGCGGTCCTGAATCCAACCGGCTACACGGCGCTCAATCCATACAGAGAGCACCACGAATGCCAGAATCACGGCAAACATGAGCACCAGCTTAACAACTGTCGTAATCAGGTAGAACCAGATTTCGTTGCTCAGCAGGTCCACGCACCAGTTCCAGATAGTATCGAATAGGGACATGATGTGTTATGGTGTTAAGTTATTTCTTGCCTTTCTCGCGCTCGATAAGCGGGATGGTTACGCCGGTGTCCATAATGACTACACCGCCGTTGCCGATGTTCCCCCAGGTCAACCCCTTCATGGGTTCGAATTCCTGAGCCATTTCTTCCAGTATTATCATGGGACTGGGGCAGGCGATTACGCGCGGGCAGTCGCAGCCCAGCTGCTCGGTGAGCTGGCGCAGAATATCCCAGTCGGGGCGTGCCTCGCCCTGCGGTTCAATGGCCTTGTTGAGTCGCTGTATACGACCGGCTACGTTAATCATGGTGCCGTACTTCTCCGCGAAAGTTACGCTGGGCAGCACAACGTCAGCCGCCTTGGTGGTGGCGTTTTCGCTGTGGCTCATGGCGAGGATGTAGTCGAGCCCTTCGAGGTCTTCGGCTTCGATGCCGGCTTCTTCAGTTACATCTTCACCCAGCGCAATGAGGAAGCGGATGCTGTTGTTCTTGATGCCGCGACGGATAGCGGGCAGGCCGCTGCCGTTCTTGCCGAGGATGAGTTTAGCACCGTTGGTGTTCGGGTTGCGGTCATCGCTTACGAGCATGCCGTCGTTTTCGCCCTTGCGGGGAACGATGTCGAGCTTGGTTACGCCGAGCTGGCGTGCCAGAGCGCGCACCATGTAGAGCTCTTCGTTGGTCATGCGGGCGGAGCAGATGATGGCTGTCTCCGTCGGTGCGCAGGAGTGCAACTGCTCAACCACCATGTTTATTGTGGCGTCCCAAGTGCTGGGGCGCTGCGGTGCGCCGTGGTCGGTCTTCACCATGGGGGTGAGCAGACGTTCCGGGGCATTGATGTATTTGTAATTGAGACGGTGGCTGTCGGGCATCCAGCAGCTGTTCACCTCGTCATTCTGACGCGGGGTGATACGGTAAACTTGCTGCTCGCGGGTCCAGATGTTGATGTTGGTACCGGTGCCGCAGTTCACATCGATGGTAGGTGTGCTCTTCAGGAACCAGACTCGCATCTTGAAGCGGAAGTCCTTGCTGGTCATGGCGCCAACGGGGCAGATATCCACTACGTTCATGGAGTAATTGCTGTCGAGACTGGTGCCGGGATAGCAGGCAATGGCATTGTGCGTGCCGCGACCTACCACGCCGAGTACTTCTTCGCCGGCAATTTCTTTCATGAATCGCACGCAACGGCGGCAGAGCACGCAGCGCTCTTGGTCGAGGTTGACACGCGGCCCGATGGAAATGTTTTTACCTTTCTTGGTTTTATCCTCCGTGAATCGGTGGGTGCCGCTACCGTAGTCTGTGGTGTATTCCTGCAGCTTGCACTCACCGGCTTGGTCGCAAATGGGGCAGTCAAGCGGGTGGTTGGTAAGAAGGAACTCAAGTACGCCGCGACGTGCTTCGTTGCAGAGCTTGCCGTCGGTGCGAATGCCCATGTTCTCGGCTACAGTGTTGGCGCAGGCAATGATGGCGCGGGGCATCCACTGTATGGGCTGGTAGCCGTCCTCACCGTAGGTGGGGGTGGCACCGGGGGCCAAGCGCGGGGGCATGCCCTGTTCCACCAAGCACATGCGGCATGAACCGACAACGGAAAGCTTGGGGTGGTAGCAGAAGCAGGGGACGTGTACGCCCACAGAGTTGCAGGCATCGGCAATGCGGGTTCCCTTGGGGAAGCGGTACCATTTGCCATTAATCTGGACGTTCACCTTGCCCTCGGCAGCGGCGGCGTCTTTCGGCAGTATTGTAGGATTATTACTCATGCTGGTTTCAAAGGTTTCAGTCTTCACGTGTCAGGAACTTGCGTGCTTCCGCAGTCTCTGCAGAGTGGGCTTTGAGGGCGTTGATGGGCTTGGTAAGCGCCAAGAACTCCTCACGGAACTTGGTGGTGAATGCCTGTGTGGGCCATGAGCAGGCCTCGCCGAAGGCACATACGGTGCGACCGCAGATGTTGTCGGCCACGGATTTAAGCAAATCTACATCCTCGGGCGAACCCTTGCCTTCGCATATTCGGGTGGAGAGCTTGTACATCCACGGGTTGCCTTCGCGGCAGGGGGAGCACTGCCCGCAGGATTCCCAAGCGAAGAAGCGGTTGAGGTTGTTGAGTACTTTGGGCATGCTGCGTGTGTCGTCCATGACGATGACGCCGCCCGAACCACTCATGGAACCGAACTTGGCAATGCTGTCCAAATCCATCGGTACGTCGAAAATTGTCATTTCACGCACAGTGCCATCGGGGTTGCGGTCTTTGAGGATTTCATCGCAGCGCATGACTTTGGCGGAGGCGCCACCGGGAATGATGGCCTTGAACTTGCGGCCGATGCGGGGGCCGCCGCAAATGTCGTACAGCAACTCACCATAGGTGATGGAGCCGGAGACGATTTCGTACACACCCGGGCGCTTTACGTCGCCGGATACGCCGATGATGCGTGTGCCGGGGCTGCGTTGGGCACCCTCGGCGGCATAAGCCTCGCCACCCATCAGCATAACCTGGCGTACTTGGCAGAGCGATTCCACGTTGTTCACAATCGTGGGGCAGCCGTACAGACCAATGGCGGCAGGGAAGAAGGGCGGTTTAATGCGGGGGTAGGGGCGTACACCCTCAATGGAGTTGATAAGGCCGGTTTCCTCACCGCAGATGTATGCGCCGGCACCGCGGTGCAGCACAATCTTCAGGTCAAAGCCGCTGCCTTGAATGTTTTTGCCGAGGAAGTTTTTCGCCTCAGCTTCCTCGAGTGCCTTCTGCATGATTTTGGCACCTTCGGGGAACTCCTCACGCATGTAGATAACGGCGTAGTGTGCCTGTACTGCATAGCAGGCAATTACCATACCTTCGATGAGCTGGTGGGGGTCCTGGTGTACGATGAAGCGGTCTTTGAAAGTACCGGGCTCAGATTCGTCGCAGTTGCAGACAAGGTAAACGGGTTTTGTGTTACCTTTGGGGATGAAGGTCCACTTTACGCCGGTGGGGAAACCTGCGCCGCCACGACCTCGCAGGCCGCTCTTTTTCACCTCGTTGGTGATGTCGGCCGGCTCCATTTTCAGGCACTTTTTAAGGGTCTCGTAGCCGCCGTCCTTCATGAAACATTTAATGGAAGGGTCGTACCCCTCGCGATCAATGTTTCTGAAAATGCGGCGGGTTTCCCGCGGGTGCGGTTCCTTGCCGGGTTTGTAAGTGATATCGCTCATGATTCGCTAAAGGGGTTACTTCTTTTTAGGGGCTGCTTTTTTTGCGGGAGTTTTGCGAGCAGCGGGCTTTTGGGGCTCTTCTGCAACCGGTTCAGGAGTGTCTTCGGCGGCAGCTGCTGCGGCCTTGGCTTCCTTGCGGGCGGCGGCTGCTTCCTTTTTGGCTGCTGCGGCTTCCTTGCGCTCGGCGGCCAGCTCTTTCTTGCAGGCGGCCATGATTTCGTCAATCTTACCACGGGTTACCTGTGAGTGCAGGGTGTCGTTCACCATCACATTCGGACCGAATCCGCAGTTGGCCAAGCATTCCACTGCCTCCAAGCTCCACAGCCCGTCGGGGCTTACTACCATGGGTTCTTCGTCTGTCATTTCGGCAGGGTCTACTCCCATCTTGCTGCAAATGTAGGGCAGCAGCTCTTCGCCACCGGCCAGAGCGCAGGCGATAGTGCGGCATACGCGGAAATGGAACTTACCGGGGCACTTGCGGTGGATGCCGGGGTAGAAGGTTACAATGCCTGCCACGTGTATGGGTGTGCTCTTGCACATCTCGGCAATCCAAGGCATGGCCTCGGGGCTCACGTAACCGAATTCCTCTTGCACATGGTGGATGATGGGAAGTACAGCGGACTGCTCCTTACCTTCGGGGTAGAGGGCTACCAGCTCCTGTGCCTTGGCTGTCAGTTCCGGCGTGACCTCAAACTTGGGGAAGAACTTCTCGCCGGGGGAGGAAACGGGGGCCGTTATGGCGTCTATCGCGTTCGGTGTTTCGGACATGGTATAAGTTTTCTGTTAAAGTTTTTAGCGGTCACACTCACCCTGTACGAAGTCGAAGGAGCCCAATATGGCGCCTACGTCACTGACAAGGTGGCCGGGCATCAGTTCCGGCAGGATGGAAAGGGTGCAGAAGGAGGGGCTGCGCATCTTCAGGCGGTTGGCTATGCCGCCACCTTTCGAGTCGAGGAAGAAGCCGAGCTCACCTTTGGGGTTTTCTGCGGCAAAGTATACCTGACCGGCGGGGGCATTCACACACTCGGTGCTCACCATGAATTGGCGGATGAGCTCTTCGATGCCCTGCATGGCGTCTTGCTTGTTGGGGAGTATGCCCTTGTCGAGTTGCACGCAGATGGGGCCGCCCGGCATGGTGGCCAGTACCTGGCGGATGATGCGCACGGACTGGCGGATTTCCTCCATGCGTACCTGGAAACGGGCGTAGCAGTCACCTTCGTAGGCTACGGGTACGTCGAACTCGTACTTCTCGTAACCCAAGTAGGGGTTGGTCTTACGCAAATCGCGCTGCACGCCGCTGGCGCGCAGGTTGTTGCCGGTCATACCGCAGTTGAGTGCCATCTCTTTGCTGATGACACCTACGCCGACCAGACGGTCGATGAAAATCTTGTTGTGCAACAGCAGCTTTTCCATTTCGTCTACTGTGCGCAGGGCGCTGTCGCAGAAGTCGAGAATTTGTTTCTCGATGCCCTTGGGCAGGTCGCGGGTCATGCCGCCAATTCGGGTGTAGCTGGAGGTGAAGCGTGCGCCGCAAATCTGCTCGTAGAGGTTGTGCACCTTCTCCTTCTCTTCGAAGGCATACAGGAAGGCGGTCATGGCGCCGGTGTCCATCGCGTAAACACCCGTGCCAAGGAAGCAGGAGGATATGCGAGAGAGCTCGCAGCAGAGCACGCGAATGGCCTGCCCTCGCTCCGGCAGTTCCCAACCCAGTAGTTTTTCCACTGCACAGGCATAGGCAATGTTGTTGCTCATCGGTGCCAGGTAGTCAAAACGGTCGGTGTAGGCTACATATTGGTTGTAGTGGCAGTTTTCTGCGATTTTTTCCATACCGCGGTGCAGGTAGCCAATCACAGGATCGCAGGACACAATCACCTCACCATCAATCACCAGCTTCAGGCGCAATACGCCGTGCGTGGCCGGGTGCGAGGGGCCTACATTCAGGGTCATCAGCTCGCCGTGGTCATCGGCATCGTTCTTCAGATAATCCGATGTAGTGCTCAGTGAATCAGGCACTTGTAAAAATTTGGTCGTGTTCATAATCTTGAGATTTATGGCCACCTCAGGCCACATTGGTGCCCAGTTATTAAACACCCTTTTTCCCCGAATTTCAAGCCTAAAGTGTATGCGAGAGCTATTATTTACACCTTTTTGTAAGGTTAGGTAAAACTAACAAAGGAAAGGCGTTTTCGGCTGTGTTTGTTTATTTTTTGCAAATGGGGTGTGGTTAAGTTGACGGGCGAGGGGAAGTCCCCCTCGCCCGAGTTGATGCATGAATGTGTGCAAAGTCAGGTGGATAAATCTGACGAAAGGAGGGTTAGGGTGGCTATTCCGGGGCTTCGATGAGTACCTCGCGGGGGCGTGAGGTGTTGCCGGATGCCGGGCCGATGACGCCGCGAGCCTCCATCATATCCATCATTTTCGCGGCACGGCCGTAACCAATGGAGAAACGGCGTTGCAGCATGGAGGTGCTGGCTTTGCGCTCGGTGATAACAAGGTTTACGCAGCGGGTGTAGAGCTCAGCGTCTTCATCGCTCATACCATTGCCACCGAGTCGACCGCCGCCGTCACCGGCGTCCGCACTGCCGCCCTCCGCGTTGTTCATTTCTGCGGTGACACCCTGCACGAAGTTTTGCTTGGCGTGAGATGCGCAGAATTTCACGATAGAGGCGATTTCGGGGTCGCTCACGAAGGCGCCCTGCGCACGGGTAATCTTGGTGATGCCGCCGGGGGGCAGGAAGAGGAAGTCACCCTTGCCGAGGAGGTTTTCACCACCATTCGCATCGAGAATCACGCGGCTATCCAACGGACTGGCTACTTTGAAGGCGAGTCGGCTGGGGATATTTGCCTTGATGATACCGGTGATGACGTTAGCACGGGGGGTCTGAGTGGCTGCCACCAAATGAATGCCGGCTGCACGTGCCTTTTGGGTAAGGCGGGCGATGTAGTTTTCCAAATCTTCCTTCACCTGCATCATGAGGTCTGCCAACTCATCGATGATGATGACGATGTAGGGCAGTTTGGCAGGGATTTGTTCATCGGCATCGAAGTCGAACTCGCCCTGTTCTTCTTCCTCGGGGAGGTATTCGGAGCCCTGGGAGTTTTCGATATCGCGCACGATAGCATCTGCCGCATCAAAGTTATCCGGGAGCGAGTTGTACTCCTGTACTTCTTCTTCCTCTGGCTCGGGGATGTAATCCTCGGGGCGGTTATTGAAGTCCTCGAAATTACGCACGCCAATTTTACTGAAGAGCTTGTAGCGGTGCTCCATTTCATTCACAGCCCAGCGCAGTGCGCCAATGACCCGGGCTGCATTCGTTACCACGGGGCACGCAAGGTGGGGGAGCTTTTTGTACGGCTGCATTTCCACCACCTTGGGGTCTACGAGAATGAGGCGGAGTTCATCCGGGCGGAACTTGTAGAGCATGGAAAGAATCATGCTGTTCACGCAAACGGACTTACCGGAACCGGTGGTACCGGCCACAAGGGTGTGGGGCATGGCTGCAAGGTCGCCAATGACGGGGGAGCCATACACGTCCTTACCCAGAGCCACGGGAATGCGGAGTTTCGGGGAGTGGAAGGCTTCACTTTGCAGGAGCTCTCGCAGGTAAACGGGTGATTTGATTTCGTTCTCCAGCTCGATGCCCACGGTGTTCTTGCCCGGGATGGGGGCGAGGATGTTTATGGACTTGCTCTGCGTGGCCATCCTGAGGTTGTCGGCCAGGTTGGATATGCGGCTGAGTTTCAGTCCCTTGGGAGGATAGAACTCGTAGCGTGTAATCGAGGGGCCACGGGTAATGTCGCCGGGGCCTACATCTATCTTGAAGGAGGCAAATGTCTCGATGATATTTTGCTGCGTTGCATACATCTCTTCGCGAGCTGCCGCAGTGTCTTCCTCTGCCGGCGGCCTGTAGTTGAGCAGGTCATAGGGCGGCAACGGGTAATCTTCGTACATATCGCGGGTATCCTCCGGTAATTCTTGAGGAGGTTGAGGTGTGTTGCGAAGTTTTTCGGCCAGTCCCGGGCGGTCGGCACGGGGTTGCGGAGTGACTTGTGGTGTAGGTTGTTGTTCCTTCTTGGGAATTAACGGAGTAATGGGGCGAGACGGCGGCGGTGTTTCGATGTCGTCGTCGGAAGCCGTTATTTCCGATTGTTTTACCCAAATCGGCTCAGAACCGCGAGTAGCTTTGTTCTGCTCCGGTTGTTTGGTGGGATTGTCGGTATCCGGGTTGAGGAATTTTTGGTAAGCAGCCTGCGCAGCCGGGCTCAACGGCATGCGTGAGCGAGGGGTGTTGTTCTGTTCGTCGTCGAAGTCGGTGGTGTTTTGGCGCACGATTTCGTCTTCCACTTCCGGCATGAGGTCAAGCAGATTGTCGCCGGCGCTCATGTGGTGGGGCGTGTTCTTACCGGGGCGTGGGGTCTGCTTGGGAATATTGGGGGCGGGATCCGGGCGTCGCGTCGCAGTCGGTACCGGGGTGAGGTTGGAGCCTCCTGTAGCATCCGTTCTGTTGTCGATGTTGAAGGGATCGCGTTTTGGAGTCGGTTGTGCCGGTCGTGGCGTAGGTTGTTCCGTGTGTGGACGGATAGGGGGTGGTGCCGTCTGTATAGCGGGGCGCGTGCGTTGCGGTAACTGGGGCTGTTGTGCTACAGGGGTAGGCTGTTCGGCCGGGCGCTCGTCCGAGTCGTTGTCGTCGGGCTGCTCGGTTGCGCTGTTTTGGTTTGTGTGGCCGAACCGTGGGTACTGTCTGTTGCGAGGGGTGGTTTCGGGGGTATCGGTGTATTCGATGTCGAAGCCTTCCGGTGTTGTTATATCAGCAGTTCCGGGTTGAGGGGTGCTTGTTTTCCACTCTTGTTCCTGCTGCTGGCGAATTTCTTGTTTTTGGTTGCGTTTCTCGCGTGCGCGAAGGTAAAGTTGGCGTATGTCGCCGGCAAAGAATTTGCCGATGCTGCCGGGGGTTTCGCGTGCAAAGTAAATGAGGGCAATTGCGTGGCCGAGTACCACCAATACCATGCCCCACTGTGCACCCAGCAAAGGTTCAATTATACAATTTCCATCAAAATACCCCAACAAGCCCCCCGGGCTTTTTAAGCTGAGAGCTTGTGCCCAGCTGGTCCAAAACCAGGGTTGAATGGACAAAAAGGCACAGGTGCAAATTACCATGATAAGGAGCGCAATCCATCTGCCGAGGCGCGTGCGCAGGGGGTGTGCCAGCATGCTCAGTCCCATAACTGACAGCAAGATGAGTGAATAGATGGAGGCTGCCCCCAGTAGTGAATAGGTCAGGCCGGCCATGTACAAACCGACATTGCCCAATAGGTTGGTGCAGGGGACTGCTTTTGCGCTTTCGTGCCCGCTCGGGTTAAGTACAGCCCACCCCATTTCGTTTATATTGTAGGTCAGTAGGCTGATTATTAAGAGTATGCAAAAAGTGACGATGCCTGCACCGACTAATCGGGTAGGCCAGCTCTTCACCTGTCCCGTCGGGGGATTGGTGGGGTATTCCGGTTCAATATTCATCCGTACAGAAAGATGCTATTCTATAGTTAACGCCTGTTTCGGGCAAGTCTAAATTGCGTCCTACACGGCTTGCCCGGAGTGTGGTGATGTAACTGGTATCAGCTATATCTGACGTAATAAGAAGCTGCATTGTTCACAAAATAAATAATATTTTTCTTCGCTTGACAGTAAGTGATTATCGCGTTATACTGTGCCCGTTCACACAATTTTCGGACATGGCCAAAAGACGCTCGCGCACTCGAACTGCTCCCTTGTATCACAGGATTCCGATTATCCCGGGTGTTCTGTATCTCAATATTAGCCGTTCCGGTTTGTCTCTTAGTTTTGGTAAGAGCTCAGTAGGGCGAGCTACTGTTGACAAGGGGGGTGTGCGGCTCAGCAAAAGTATTGCAGGCGTCTCCATTGGTAAGCGTTTCAGCTTTTCCAAGCTTGGGCGTTTTTTCGGTGTCGGAAAAGATGATGAATCATCCAGCTGAAATATAAAGATATGAATAGAATAAGAGGAATATTAACATTGATAATGTCTGCCTTGGTGGTTTTGCCGGTGCAGGCTACTGAGACTGTTGTACCGTTGCCGGAGTCCGCACCTCATTACTGTTGGAATGGCGTGTTGATATTGGCGGCTGTGCTTGCCGTTCTCGGTTTTATCGGTCTGCTGGTAGCTACTGCTGAGCGAGTGGATTTGCACTATGGTATGGGCGATGTCTATATGTCTGTGCCCTTGGCGTTGGCTTGCTGGTATGGGTTGGCGTGCGCTGCAATTATAGGCTACCGAGGGGACGATTTGCTGCCCTACATGCAGCAAGAATTGCTTGTTGCCGCAGTGTTATTTGTCGGTTCTTTTATATTGTCGTTTTTATTGGTGAAGCGATGTAACGGGCAGGCTCGCACGTTGGGGTTGCTGTTTGCGACCTTCGGTCGTCTGTTTGTTGACATTCTAGGTCAGCTTTTTTCATTGCTTACGTTGTTGGCCGGTCTGTGGGCTATTTTTGGCGGCCGCAAGCAGGAAGGTGAGAAGGTTACATTTCTCGGCCGTTTAGGATGTGCTGCCGCATTTGTTTGGATTTTCAATTTGGTGTGGGGTTCTATTCGTACTACGACCAAAGAGCCTGTTTCTGCAGCTAACGGTTATTTGCTGGGTATGCTGAATATAATTTGTGTGGCCGGTGCGTTGTACGGTACTTATGAATACATGCACCGCCAGCCCGATATTCAACCTGCGGCTCTTGTTGATGCTGTTCATCAAAACAACTCTGACGCTGCGCTGCGGATTATTGCCGGAAATCCCATGCTGAAGCGTGAGAAGGCTATCCAAGTGGCTTTACATGAGGCTAACTATGATATGCTCAACGTTATTGTGCGCAGTTCTGATGATGTGGAGAAGGCCTTGGGGTATTGTGAAATGCACCGCGATTTGGCCGGTATGAAGAATTTCCTGAAAGCAAAGTGCGATGTCAGCTCGATTCCTTTGCTGGTAGAGGATAAGCAGCCTTGGTGGCGTTTCTGGTAAAATTCCTACATAGCTTTGCTTTATTGCCGTCGGTCGGGCTGATTTCGCACAAATGTGCAGAATTAGCTCGACTGTTTGTTTCCGATATGCTATAGCTATGATATGAAATTGCTGAACTCTGTTTTTGCGATGATGGCACTTACCGCAGTGAGCGTATGGGCCGGCCCGGAGGCGATGAAGAATTTGCAGCGCCCGCAAGCCGGTTTGTCAGCTGAATTGACATTTGGCGGGCAAGGTGGACGCGAGTTTATGCTGGATGGGAAACCCTTTCAGATTCGCTCCGGTGAGATTCACCCGCAGCGCGTTCCCCGCACTCATTGGCGCCACCGAATTCGAACAGCTAAAGCCATGGGGTTGAACACTATCGCCTTTTATGTGTTTTGGAATGCGCTTGAACAGAAGGATGGAAGTTGGGATTTCAGCGGTAGAAATGACATTGCGGCATTCATAGATATGTGCGCAGAGGAGGGGATGTGGGTATTGTTCCGCCCGGGCCCCTTCGTGTGCGGTGAGTGGGATTTGGGCGGGTTGCCTGCCTATTTGATAAAAGACGACGTTACTCCGCTGCGCTACACTGGCAATGCTCAGTTCATGCAGGCTCAGGCTCGTTATCTTGAGAAGATGGCCGAAATCGCGGTTCCTCGTCTTTGCAAAAATGGTGGGCCTATCCTCATGGTGCAGCTCGAAAATGAGTACGGCAGCTACAAGACTGAGCACGACGAAATGGCCTATATTGAGTGGCTGAAAGATTTTTGGACGAATAAGGGTGCCGGCCCCTTCTATCTGTCGGAAGGTTCGCAAAATCACCACTTGCGATTTGTGCCGCGCGGGGTGGCGGTCGGTCTTGACCCGGCGGACAATGCGTGGCAGATGAATAATGCTCTTCGTATTGCTCCGGGCGTGCCGGTGTTTTCGAGCGAAACTTATCCCGGTTGGTTGCGCCACTGGGGGGAGGGTAACTGGACTCCCAGTCGAAATACGCTGAATTCTGTTCGCTGGTACATGAGGGACGGAGTTTCGTTCAACCTGTTTGTGTACCACGGGGGGACTAGTTTCGGGCTTGCAGCCGGCGCCAATAGTAATGGGGATGGCAGCGGTTTTCAACCTGACCTCACCAGTTATGATTATGGTGCACCTGTGGGTGAAAACGGCAATCTTACCAAAGAGTATTTTGAGTACCGGGATATAATTAAAGCAGCTCTTCCCAAAGACGCTGCCTTAATAGAGCCCGAGCATCCTGTTTCTATGGAAATTCCGGCGTTTAGACCTACCCATGTGGCGGATTTTCATGGGCTGGCAGTCGTGGCTGAGCCGCAGTGTTTCGACACTCCGCCCACGCTTGAGAGTTTAGGGCAAAACCAAGGTATCGGTATTTATTCCGCCGTTATTCCTGCAGGTCCCGCTGCGGCTCTCAGCTGTCGGGTTCATGACTATGCTCTGGTATATGTGGGAGATAAGTTTATTGGCGCTTTAGATCGCCGGTTGGGGCAGGCCGGCCTGCAGTTACCGGCGAGAGATGAGGCCTCGGTGCTCAAAATTGTCGTAGATACCTTCGGGCATGTGAACTTTGGTTCCTATATAGAAAAAGACCGCAAGGGTGTAATCGGTAAGGTGATGTTAGGTGGCACGGAGCTGCGCGATTGGTATGTACGGCGCATGCCACTGGCATCTGTACCGGAGCAGGTGCGCAAAACCGGGCACGCTCGCTATCGGGAGCGCGGTGCTCTTTATCGTGCTGAAATTAAGCTCGAAAACGCACCGCAGGATACATTCCTCGATATGAATGGTTGGCAGAAGGGGTATGTGTGGGTGAATGGTCACCTGTTGGGGCGCTATTGGCACATAGGGCCGCAGGAGCGCCTTTATTGCCCCGGGGAGTTTTTGAAGCAGGGGAATAATGTTATTGAGATTCTCGACCTTCACATGGTTACTGATAACCCTCCCCAAATTTCAGGGAAGAAGCAGCGTAATATGGAGGTGACTAAGCAGACGAAATCGCTCAATAACCAGTGGGATTAAATACTTTCAATCATCGGGGGCTTTTCCCCACTATAGTTGATTGAACTTTTTGAATAACTGACCTCGTGCCGGTGCGCGAGGTTAGTTGTTTTTTGGGGAGGCTCCGTGTGATTTGAGGTATAAAAAAGCCGACCTGCGGTGAAGCAGGTCGGCGCATATAAAATCGGATTGTGCGGCGATTTAGCCGAGCACCTCAGCGCGCTCCTCGAGCAGCTCGGCGCAGGAAGCGTCAATCTTGGCGCGGGAGAACTCGTCGATAGGAAGCCCCTCTACGATGGTGAGGGTTCCGTCAGCCTCCGTGCGGCTGGGCATGGAGCAGATGATGCCCTCGGGCAGGCCGTACTTGGTGCCATCGCTGTAGCGAGCCACGGAGTACCAGTCACCCTCTGCAGTGGGGGTGGTGAGGTTCTTCACGGTCATGAGAGCAGCATTGGCAGCGGAAGCGGCGGAGGAAAGACCGCGAGCCTGAATGATGGCTGCACCACGCTGCTGAACAGTCTTGATGAAGTCGGTCTTCAGCCACTCGGAATCGGTGATAACCTCGGTAGCGGGCTTGCCGGCAATCTTGGCGTTGGTGAAGTCGGGGTACTGGGTAGCGGAGTGGTTGCCCCAGATGGTCATGTTGGTCACCTCGGACACGGCAACACCGGCCTTAGCTGCGAGCTGAGCCTTGGCGCGGTACTCGTCCAGCATGGTCATAGCGAAGAAGTTCTCCTTGGGCATGCCGGTGGCGTTGTGCATGGCAATCAGGCAGTTTGTGTTGCAGGGGTTGCCCACCACGAATACCTTGCAGCCGGGGGCTGCGTTCTCGGCGATAGCCTTGCCCTGACCCACGAATACCTTACCGTTGATGGAAAGCAGATCCTTACGCTCCATACCGGCCTTGCGGGGTACGGAACCCACGAGCATGCACCAGTCAGCATTCTTGAAAGCAACGGCGGGATCATCGGTAGCTACGATTTCCTGTACAAGCGGGAAAGCGCAGTCCTCGAGCTCCATCACTACACCCTGAAGCTTATCCAAGCAGGGGGTGATTTCGAGAAGTTTCAGGATAACGGGCTGGTCAGCACCCAGCATCTCGCCGGCTGCGATACGGAACAGCAGAGAATATGCGATATTGCCGGCGGCGCCGGTCACGGTCACGGTTACGGGTTTCTTCATAACGGGGGTATTATGCCTGTTCACCGCTGTAAAGTCAACACTGAAATCAATTCATGGCACGGCTTTTTTTACGTTGCAACGCTTATGAATACACGCAATGTGTGTTTTATCATTGCATTTTGCGCTGAATGTGCTACAATACGCGCGTCTTAAACCCATCTTTATATGGCTACTCCCAAGATTAAAAACCCCCTCGGTTCGAAGCTGAAGATTGCAACGGCTGAGGTGAAACGTGTAAAGTCTGAAGGTCCGCTTTATTACATACTGCCGCCCGTGTTGGTGTTGGCAGTTATAATTTTCTGTTACACCGCGACTCCTCCTAAGTCTGCCACCGAATCGGCTGCTGCAGAGCCTACTACTACTCAGGAGTGATTTTTTGTAGCAGTTTTTCATTTATATCCAGAAATAACCAACTTATATTCCATCGAACATTATGAGCAACGCCTCCCCTATTACCATGGGCACGCAGGGACTGCAGGTGCCTGATTTTCCCATTATTCCCCATATCATCGGTGATGGTTCCGGTCCTGATATATGGCGCGCAGCTAAGCGTGTGATAGATGCCGCCGTGAAAGCCGCTTACGGCGCAGCACGCGCCATTGAGTGGAAGGAAGTACTGGCCGGGCAGAAATCGTTTGACGAGCTGGGAACCTGGTTGCCGAATGAGACGGTCGAGGCGTTCCGTAATTACTTGGTGGGTATCAAAGGCCCGTTGACAACTCCGGTCGGTGGCGGTATTCGCTCGCTGAATGTTGCCCTGCGTCAGGGGCTTGATTTGTACTGTTGCGTGCGCCCCGTGCGTTATTTTAAGGGGATTGAGACCCCTGTTAAAGACCCCTCACTTGTTGATATGGTTATCTTCCGCGAAAATACGGAGGATATTTACGCCGGTGTTGAGTTTAAGGAGGGCAGTAAAGAGGCTGAGATTTTCTATAACTGGCTTTCTGAGATGTACCCTGAGCGCGCAGGTAAGATTCGGTTCCCCCATACTTCCGGCTTTGGTATCAAACCGGTCTCGCGCGAGGGGACTGAGCGCCTGGTGCGCTCGGCTATTCAGTATGCTATCGACAATAATTGCCCGAGTGTCACCCTGGTGCACAAGGGGAATATCATGAAATTTACGGAGGGCGCCTTCCGTGATTGGGGGTATGAGTTGGCTCGCCGTGAATTCGGTGCCGAAATTCTGGATAAGGGGCCGTGGTGCCGCTTGCCCAACGGCATCATTATTAAAGATTGCATTTGCGATGCTTTCCTGCAGGAAATCCTCATTCATCCCAAAGACCACTCCGTGGTTGCCACTCTCAACCTCAACGGTGATTATTGTTCGGATGCCCTTGCTGCACAGGTAGGCGGCATTGGTATAGCCCCCGGTGCCAACATTAACTACAAGACCGGGCACGCCGTTTTCGAAGCTACACATGGTACTGCTCCTGCTCTGGCGAATCTCGACAAAGCCAACCCTTGCTCCTTCTTGCTTTCTGCTGAGATGATGCTGCGCTATATCGGTTGGACGGAAGCCGCTGATAACATTGTGCGTGCTATAGAGGCTGCTATAACGGATAAGAAGGTAACAGCCGACCTTGCAGAGATGATACCCGGCTCAACAGCTCTGAGCACAAGCGAGTTCGGTGATCTCCTTATCAGCAAGCTCTGATTGCCAGCCTCATGCCTGATCCCAGCTTTGTTCACGCGGCGTTTTCTTCAATCGCCTCACGCTACGTTACAGCTAACCATGTCCTCTCATTGGGGATGGATATTCTGTGGCGTGAGCGCGCGTTGAAGATAATTGCTGAGTGGAAACCTCGCAACTTGCTCGATATCGCTACCGGAACCGGCGATTTGGCACTTACTGTGCAGCGAGCGCTGCCGGAGGTGGAGGTGCTCGGTACGGATTTTTGCCGTCCCATGCTCGATGTAGCGGTGCAGCGTGGGCTTGTGAATGTGCTGGAGGCGGATGCCATGAATCTCCCTTTGCCGGATGCTGCGTTCGATGCTGCTACGGTTGCTTTCGGATTGCGCAATATGGCTGATTACGAGAAGGCGCTGTGCGAGTTTCGCCGCGTTTTGCGTCCGCAGGGGCACCTAATGGTGCTTGATTTCAGTATGGTGGAGGGGCCGTTTGCTGCCCCTTACCGTTTTTATTTGCACAATGTTTTACCGCGTATTGCCGGCTGGCTTACCGGAAATTCCGGGGCATACGATTATTTAGGTGAGAGCATCGAGGCCTTTCCGCGCGGAGCCGCATTTTGTGAGCTGCTTTCCCGCTGCGGTTATAAAGGCGCGAAGGCATTGTCGCTTATGGGCGGGATTGCTACTATTTATACAGCTGAGAAGTCGTAGCAAGTATTTACTACCCCCGTTTTCTTTTTTTAAATCCGTAGGCTGTCAATGTCTGCGGATTTTTTTTGGCAAAGCTTATATCCGGCTTTACAAATTCCGGTTAATTTTTATACCAAAGAGCGCTCTACACAGGCGTAGGCGCTGTGGTTGTGTATGGATTCAAAGTTCTCAGCCTCGATTCGATACCAAGAAAAGGCATTGTAGCGTTCCGTCGCTACGGCGACATTGCGCACGAGGTCTTCTACGAATACGGGGTTTTCGTAGGCTTTGTCCGTCACATATTTTTCGTCGGGGCGTTTAAGCAGGCTGTAAAGCTGACAGCTGGCACAATCTTCAACAAGGTCAATAAGATCCTCAATCCAAACCGCAGCCCCGGAAAAACGCACGGAATAGGTCACTACTCCGCGTTGGTTGTGGGCACCACGCTCGCTCATTGCTTTGGAGCAGGGGCAAAGTGTAGTTACGGGCACCTTAATCGTGAGCGTGAAGGTGCCCGGCTGGTTGCGTTCGGCATCGATGACGAAACGCACATCATAATCCATCATTCCTTCCATCCCTGTGACCGGGGCTTTTTTCAGTCGGAAGAAGGGAAAGTCAATCTCCACGCGTGCTCGCTGAGCGGGTAGCTTGCGCAACAGGCGTGAGGGTAGGCGCACCGCAGAGTGGACATCCAGATATCGGCGGTGCTCATGCAGAGCCTCCACAAATCGGCTCATGTGAGTGCCCTTGTACTGCTCGGGTAGGTCAACCATGAGCGCCAAGGTTGCAACGGTGGGTTGCGTGCGCTGCTCTTTATCACTCACAATAATGGGATAGCGAACCCCTCGCACGCCTACACGGTCAATGGAAATTTGCCGTGTATCGTGCTCATTCTGAGTGTCTTTGAGCTCTTTCATGGTTGCTGAACTCTGAATAATAAAAAGAAGAGGGAGCTTGAAGGTGCTTTCGCAGCTTACAAGCTCCCTTTAATCAACGACAATCTGCCGTCGAGAACTCCTCTACATTCGGAGATTTCAAATTAGGGGAGCAGGTTCACGGCACGAGCGCGGCGAATCTCGCGCGTGATCTTGCGGTGTGTCTTAGCGGAGACACCGGTCACGCGGCGGGGAAGAATCTTGCCCGTCTCGGAGGTGAACTTGGAAAGGAACTCGGGGTTGCACATATCGATGGCACCGGCGGGGATGTCAATGCGACGACGGGGCATTGTCTTGTTGCAGGTGCGGAAACGGATACGACGCTCAACGCTCTTGAATTCTGTAATCATAATGCTGTAATCTTACTGGTGTTGCGGCGGTTTAGCGCATCTCGCGATGCAGGGTACGGCGCTTCAGGAAGGGGTTGAACTTAACCTTCTCCAGACGACCGGGGGTACGCTGGCTCTTCTTGTTGCGGGTGGTGACATAGCGAGAGGGGGTCTTACCCTCGGCCTTAGCCTCCGTGCATTCCAGGATGATGATATCTCTAGGCATATTCGGTGATTAATGTTGACTTGCGGGCGCCTATTCTACACTATTCTTCGGATTCGTCAAGTGCAAAAACACTTTCCATGTCATTTTGCAGGCCGGAATAGCCCACATCGTCCGATTTTTTAGCCAAATAGCTGGCATAAGAGCCGTATTTTTTCTCAAATTCCTCCTGACATTTTACCGTAAGTCGGCAGAAAGGACGTACTTCAAGGCGTTTTTTAGGGATGGGCTCGAGAGAAATTTCACAAATTCCATAGTAACCCATGCGGATTCGCTCGAGTGCGGCATCGATTTCGAAAAGCTGCTCGCGGTCTTTGCCCAGCAAGCGCAGGGTAAGGTCGCGTACCTCCGCTTCGCTGCCGGCATCGCCAATGTGCTGGCCTGAGGAAGAAGATACGTTCGATGCACCGCTGCGCAGGTGGTCGCGGGTAATATCCTGCATGTTCGGCAGCAGTTGGTCACGCAGTTCAAGCAGGGATTGTTTGCGGGCTTCGAGGAATGCTGGCCATTCAGGGTCTGCCTTCAGCAGGGCAAGAGTCTCCTTAAGCTTAGCTTTGCGGGCTTTTTCTTCAGGCGTAAGAACTTCTTTTCCGTTAGTTTTGCTGACGGGGGCTTTCTTTTCCGTATTCTTCGCTGTGGGCTTGCTCGTCTTTTCTTTGGCGGGTTTAGCCTTGGCCTCAGAAGTTGTGGTTTTCTTGCTGGTTGCCATGTGTGTAATGCTTTATGTGAGAATGACTTTTGACGGATTGTCTGTCGCAGTCTGTGAAAATCTGCGCGAACGATTGTCTGCTAATACCACAATAACTTTCAGATTGCAAGAAAAAATTGCGTTTTATGCAGCGAACTGTCGGAAATTATAGGGATATTCCATTTGCTGTGGAGACTGTTCTTTTTTTATTGACTAACGGGGCGAGCTGTGACAGACTGTCAGAGTTATGCTGTTGCAACGAATGACCGGTGTATTGATGCCGCTGTTTTCCATGCGTCGAGAGGGGGATTGCGGTATAGGCGATATGATGGCGCTCGAGGAGTGGGTGCGCTGGGCAGGGGCGCACAGGGTGAAGTTTCTGCAATTATTGCCGGTGAATGCCTTGGGGGAGGATGATGCTCCATCTCCGTATTCGGCCATTAGCTCGGTGGCATTGGAGCCGCTCTATCTCAGCCCCGAACGTGTACCCGGTGTTGAACTCCCGTTGCCACCGGTGCCGGTGGATTTGCCGCCTTTACAGTTGCCCGGCGGTTCTGATTTAGTAGACTATGCTCGGGTGCGTGCATACAAGCGCAATTTGTTCAATCGAGCATTTACGCGTTTCGATAGCTCCGAAGAGTTCGCTGATTTACGCCGAGAGTTCGATGGCTGGGTGCAGGGGCAGGGAAGCTGGTTGGATGATTTTGCCACGTTCTGTGTGCTTAGTCTTACATATTCCACCACGGCATGGTGGCATTGGCCTGTGCAAGACCCTGCGGCTGCACGCGCTTTGGTAAATGGCTGCGAGCAAGCGTGCCGACAGAAGCGCTACCGTATGTGGTTGCAGTGGTTGTGCGCCAAGGAGTGGGCTCAGGTGCGCCGAGTGGCTGCCGAGTGTGGGGTGTTGCTTATGGGCGATGTACCCATCGGTGTGTCGGCGGCCAGTGCAGATGTATTTTTCGAGCGGCATCTCTTTGATATGGGGTGGAGCGGTGGCGCACCTGCTGAGGGCAATTTCGCGGAGGATCCATTCACTGCTAAATGGGGGCAGAATTGGGGTATCCCTCTTTATCGATGGGATGTGATGGAGCGCGATGGCTTTGCTTGGTGGAATCGCCGTGTGCGCAAGCTTGCGGAGATTTTCGGTATGTACCGCATTGATCATGTGTTGGGTTTTTATCGTATTTACGCATTCCCGTGGATGCCCGACCGCAATCCGGAATTTTTGCCGCTGGATGGGGATGAAGCGGCGGCGCGTTGTGATGGGCGGCGCCCCGGGTTCCGTCCTCGCCCGGACGATACCGTGGAAAATCGCCGTGCAAATCTCATGCAGGGGGATTATTTACTGCGCCGTTTGTTACAAGCCGCGCCGGGTGTGCTCGTTATCGGCGAGGATTTGGGCTGTGTGCCCGACTATGTGCGACCGGATTTGTCGCGCTTGCGTATAGCCGGGTTTAAGATTCCGCACTGGGAGATAGATGCACAGCAGCGAATCGTGAAGGGGAATACCTACAACCCCTGTTCCTTTGCGACCTATGCCACCCATGATTTCCCGCCCATTTGCAATGACTGGAATGATTGGTACGCTCATGTGCAAGAGGGGAAAGCCGCAGCTCTTGACTCCACTTTAGCACCGAATATTCGCCGTGAAAAGTTGCGCGTAGGGCGCGACTGTGCCCGCGTGCTTGCTTGGTTGGGGGATTATGCCGGCCTTCAACCGGAACAGGCTATAGTACCGTGGGGGCCGGAGCTGAAAGATGCCCTCTTCCGCGCCCTGTTGGAATGTCGCTCTGCCTACGCCGCTCTCATGTGGACTGAGCTTTTCGATGTGCCGGTGCGCTTGAATACCCCCGGAACGGAGGGCGGAACCAATTGGCGCCCGCGCATGCCCTTTACCGCTGCTCAGGCCGCGTCTATGCCGCAGAGCGCATGGATTGCCGCGCTTAGTGGGTGTTCGAATCGCGGTGAATAAAACAGCCAAGCTATGTTGCCGAAGGTGGGACTCTCTTTGTGCTTGCCAAAATCGGGGGATGGGTGTATCCTGTGAGCGTAACAACACTTTATCAATATGCAGCTCAATACTGAAGTACTCGAGAAGAAGGGCCTGAAGCTTAATCCCGCTCCGGCACCCGTTGGTTCGTATGTGCAGTGCATTCGCACCGGCAATTACCTGCACCTTTCCGGCGGTATCTCTGTGAATGGAGATGTGGCCGTCTATGGCAAACTGGGAGCCGATGTGAGCATTGAAGATGGTCAGCGTGCGGCTCAGGCTGCCATTTTGAACCGCTTGGCTGTTATTCAGGCTGAGTTGGGTGGGTTTGAAAAGATGACCAAAATTGTGGCTGTGAACGGTTTTGTGAATTGCACACCTGATTTCACAGATCAGGCAAAGGTGCTCAATGGTGCCTCTGATTTGCTGGTAGAGCTGTTCGGCCCGACTGCTGCTCATTCCCGCTCGGCTGTAGGTGTGGTAAGTCTGCCGCTGGGTGTGGCCGTGGAAATCAACATGATTGTTGAAATTGCGGACTGATTTTCAATAAGCTGAGGTAAGTGAGGTATGGCAACTATTGTACTGGGCGTGTGCGGTTCGATTGCCGCGTATAAAGCAGCAGATGTGGCGTCTCGTCTGGTGAAGCTGGGGCATGAGGTGCACTGCGTGTGTACCCCTACGGCCTTGCAGTTTGTCACACCGCTTACCCTCATGACGTTATCTCGCAATCCGGTTATCACGACATTTGAAGATGAAACCGGCTCATGGGTTCCTGTGCATATTGAATTGGCCAGTCGGGCTGATGTGCTGGCTATTGTACCGGCGTCTGCCAATACGATGGCCTGCATGGCTCAGGGCTTGGCGCCGAATGCTCTCACCAGCCTCTATCTTGCCAATCGTGCACCGGTGCTTATTTTCCCCGCCATGAATGGCAACATGTGGAACCACCCCGCTACTCAGCAGAATGCTTCTATTCTGCGCGCTCGCTCCGGACACACCATCATCGGGCCGGAGGATGCCGGTATGCTTGCTTGCGGTGTGGAGGGGCAGGGGCGCTTGGTATCGGTCGACAAAATTGTGGAGTCGATTATTGCGGCGCTTTAATTGCGGTGCAGGTAAATTAATTCAAAAGGGCGTCGGAGCCGTGGCTCCGACGCCCTGCGCGTTACATACACGTTACAACACAGAGGGGTAATCAGAAGGAGAAGACACCCTGCACACCCATGAGCACGGCATCGCTGTTTTCGGCATCGTAGGCCGGGTTAGCAATGTATTGGATGTGGGGGACTATCTTGAAGTAGTCGTTCACCTGATAGCTGTACATAGCTTCGAGCACGATTTCTCGGTTTTGCTCGGTGGGGGCACAACCTTTGAATACGCCCATTGCTATGCCCAGGAAGTCGTCTTCCCGATTCGGAATAAGCTTCATGTTTGCACCGCAGGAGAAGTCGAAGGCATTGCCGAGTTCCTGCTTGTAGCCCAAACCGGTACGAGCGTAGATGGTGAGTTCATTGCTGACGTTGTATTCTATGCTTGCGGCCAGGCC
The DNA here is from genome assembly GCA_017555205.1 of Akkermansia sp. Classification (GTDB taxonomy): domain Bacteria; phylum Verrucomicrobiota; class Verrucomicrobiia; order Verrucomicrobiales; family Akkermansiaceae; genus Akkermansia. The sequence goes on from JAFZGW010000009.1 coordinate 101,274, forward strand.
GAAGTTGGTGCTGCTGGTATCGTCTCTCTCATCGATATGACGGAAGAAGGGGGTGAGGCGGAGGGTGGCGTCACCGTCAAGGAATTGATGCCCGTATTCTGCGACAAGCAAGAAGGAGCCGTCGGAGGTGGAGAAGGGGTTGTCACCATAGCCTGTAGCCTCCCGGCTGAAACCAATCATGCCGTAGCTGTTGCTGTTGATTTCAGCTTGTACGATGGCACCGAGGTTAGCATCCGGCAGTGCCAGGACGGATGAGTTGACGAAGCCGCTGTTAACGAAGTTGGAGAACGTATCGTTTGCAATGCTCACGCAGTCAAAGTAGTTGGTCATATTGACCATGCCGGCTACAATACAGGCGCGCTTGCCGGCAAAGTAGTGCATGAGCGACAACTCGGGAATTACCCCATCGTGTGCACCGTAAATGTCGAAATGTGGGTAGTTGGTGGTGTTGAAACCATCGGAGAATACTCTGTCGCTCTTGGCTGAGCTGCGATCCAGTCCCCATGACCCGGAGAACTCGAATCGCACCCAAGTACCGCCGTTGGTGCTGTCTTCAATAATTCGTTGATTGAGCACGGCGTGTACAAGTGCCATGTTGGCATTATTGTTGTAGCCGCTGAGCGCATTTTTGCTGTGCCAATAGGCATAGGCCAAATCGGCGTACCATTGGGTACCGTATTTCTCATTGGCTGTTACCTTGTATGCCGGGTCGCCCTCTTCGGGGGTAAACATGTTGATGCTTTCTAGGAGCTCACCGGGGGCTGAATCCTGAGCGATGGTTGGGGTGGTAGTGAGGGCGGTAATGGCCAGTGCGAGGATGCGTTTGATTTTCATGTTATGCGAGTTGTTGTTAAAATTTTGTATATCGATGAACTCAGTGCTTATTTTCCTGTTTGTGGTGGCCGCAGCCGCCGCAGCAGGAGCAGTTGCCATGGCAGCCTCCCTTTTTGCGGTTCTTGAGCATGGAGAATATAATCAGTGTGGTGATTCCCAGCAGGATAAGGATGATGAAGATGTCAGCCATAATCAGTATGCGGATTGGGGTTACTGCTGTGAGGTGTGGGGATTGCGGCGCACAAGCATGTACAGAATTGCGGCAAGGATGGCGCAGGCCATGAGCTGAGAGGAGCCGAAGACGCCTTCCGTAGCCCAAGTGCCAAGCTGATAGACGATGAAGGATACAGCGTAGGCCCAGAGTGTCATGAAGCCGATGGCAAACCAGGTCCAGCGACCGCTGTTCATCTCGTGACGGATGGCACCGCATGCTGCGAAGCAGGGGGCACACAGGATATTGAAAAGCATGAAGGAAAGTGCCGCAAAGGGAGTGAAGGCGCCGGCGGCTTTTACATTGCCGGCCACGCCGCTTGTTTCGGCATCCTCCTCCACTTCCGGGAAGAGGAAGGCCACGGCGGAGTTCAGCCAGCCCATCAGGCCGGGCTCTGCTTGTGCGGTGTCCGGGACTTCTTCAGCCTCATCTTCAGCCGCTAAGGGATGAGCCGGGGCAGATTGGCGTGCGCCGGGGTCGCGCTGCCATGCGAGCATGGTGAGGGCGGTGAGCGCATTGCTCTTGCGCAGGTCGGAGCTGCGGAGCAGGGCGTCTTCTTCCGCGGTTTCTTCTTTCTGCTCTACCGCATCTTCTGCTGCGGGGTAGAGTACGCCGAAGGTGCCTACCACGTTCTCCTTAGCAATCAGGCCGGTAACAGTGGCTACTGTGGGTTTCCAGTCGCCCCAGCCAAGGGGGCTGAAAAGGGGGGCGAAGGTGTTGCCGGTATCAGCAAGCATACTTTGGTTAATGGGTGCCTCCTGTCGGTTTTCGAGTTCGGGAAGGTAGGTGAAGCTCCAGTTGTAGTTTGAGAATGTCCAGATGATGGCAGAGGCCAGGAAGATAACGGTACCTGCTTTCTGCACAAAGGCCTTGCAGCGCTCCATGGCTCGCAGATTAATGTTTGCCGCATGCGGTATGTGGTAGGTGGGCAGCTCCATCACGAAGGGGGTGTAACTGCCGGCAAACATGTGCGTCTTTCTCAGCATGAGCCCGCCGAGAATAACGGAGGCAAAGCCGGTGAAGTAGGCGATGGTGGCAATGGTGGCCGTCTGCCCCAGCATGGCCCCGATGAGGGCAAGAATGGGCAGCTTGGCGCCGCAGGGGACGAAGGTGGTGAGCATGACCGTCATGCGGCGGTCTTTCTCATTCTCAATCGTTCGCGTGGCCATGATGCCCGGCACACCGCAGCCCATGGAGACCATGAGCGGAATAACGGATTTGCCGGAGAGCCCGATGCTGCGGAAGATTCGATCCAGCATGAAAGCTACGCGAGCCATGTAGCCACAGTCCTCCAGCAAGGCCATCAGGAAGAAGAGTACGGCCATCTGCGGCAGGAAACCCAGCACGGCCCCCACACCGGCTACGATACCATCCGTAATGATGCTCTGAAGCTGTGGGCTGCAGTCCAGCGTGAGGCGCCCCAGCAGGCTTACACCGAAAGCTATGAGGCTCATGGTGACGAACCAGAACCAGAACTCCGTGCGGCTGCCACGCCCCGTTGTTTTCATGGGATTTCGGGCGAACTCGCGGGTGCGGCTGCCGTAATCATTCGCCTTGCGCTGTCCCCGCCGGGTCATGCAAAGCCCCAGCAGCACTGCGTTGCCCGCCAGTAGGGCGTATATCAGGATTTGATGCAGAAGCTCCGGCAGGTGCGGGCACATGTACTCCAGCAGGAACGGCGCAATCACGATGTATAGCCACGCTCCGTTCATGCCTAAATCATGTAGGCGTCGCAGCATCGTGGGGAACACCAGCACCATGCCCAGTACGGCGCTGAACATCGTCAGCGCCTCGATGCCCGCAGCCTCGTTCCCTATGAAGCCGGCAAGCCAGCCGCCTACTACCGGCCCGAAGAGTACATCGTTGGCCCAACCGGTGCCCCAGCTGCCCACGGTGTTGATGGAAATGTAGTAAATGGCGTACATGATGGCCACAAAGATGATGGGACCGAAAATGCGGTGTGTGAGTACGCGATCTGCCTTTTTGGTGTAGCTTTCTTTTGTGCTCTTTTGCGTGTGAATGCTCGGGACGAACTCACAGATGGCATCATAGCGCCCGCCGGCTATGATGGAGGCAATATCGTCATCCAGTTCCGCTTCCACTGCCATACGCAGGTCTTCCACGGCGTGTCGCTCGGTCTTAGTCAATCGGCAGAGCAGGCTCTCATCTCCCTCCAGCATCTTTACTGCCTCAAAGCGGGTGACTTTGTGTTCGCTTATTATTTCTTCGAGCGCATCTTCCACTGCCGGCTTGTAGCTGAGAGCCCTGCCGGGGGCGGGGGGCTCGGCCAGCAAGTGTCCCAGCAGCTCGTTCATGCCCTCGTGCGTGATGGCGCTCACCTTCACCACAGGGCAACCCAGTTTCGAACTTAAGGCTTCGGCATCTATCTTCTCTCCCCGCTCTTCCACTAAATCAATCATGTTTAGCGCCACTACTACGGGCAGGCCGGTCTCCAGTATTTGGCTTGTCAGGTACAGATTGCGCTCGGGGTTCGTGGCGTCCACCACGTTTATCACCATGTCCGGCTTCTCTTCCAACAGGTAGTTGCGGCTCACGACTTCCTCCGGTGAGTACGGGGAGAGTGAGTAAATGCCCGGTAAATCCTGAATCTCTACCTCTTCGTGTTCTTTCAGCTCGCCACCTTTGCGGTCCACCGTCACTCCGGGCCAGTTCCCTACATACTGATTTGAGCCCGTCAGGTCATTGAACAACGACGTCTTGCCACAGTTGGGATTTCCTATGAGTGCTATGCGCTTCTTCATGCTGTTTGTGTAAACTAACTATATGAAGGGTGTAATAAATTTTACTTCACAAGGATACAGGCGGCTTCGCGGCGGCGCAGGGAAAGCTCGTAACCGCGCACTGTTACCTCCAGCGGGTCGCCAAGCGGCGCTACTTTGCTCACGGTTACCTCGGCTCCTTTCGTGAGTCCCATGTCCAGAATACGCTGTCTCAGCGCACCTTCGCCGCCTACTTTCGTTACTCGAACCGATTTGCCGGTTTTGATATCCGCCAAGGTAAGTTCCGTTTTGCCTGTGTTCATTCTGTTAGTGAAAACTAATTGATGTGCGGGGGGTAGTTTAGTTTAAACTAACTTTTAAGTCAAGCCTTTTTTGTGTGTAATTTGAAAAAAAGCAAAGGCTGCCGATGCTTGGAGCACCGGCAGCCTGAAGAAAGAGCGGAGCAAATTAGTCCTGCTTACGACGTCTGCGAGCGGCGAGCGCTGCGAGAGCGAGGATACTGAGAGTTGCCGTGGTGGGCTCAGGCACAACGAAGTAGAGCATGTGGTGCGAGACGGGGTCCACGTTAATGCCCAGTTCAGCAAGCATTTTGTTAACCTCACTGGAGGAAACCCACTGCAGGGTGATGTCCTTGCCGTTTTCATCGAACATATAGCGATTGCCATCAGCGAAATCGAAGTTGCCGGCTTCATCTTCGAACATAAAGCGGCCGGTATCTTCCTCACCACCAACCTGAATAGCAATGAACTCTGCACCGGCTTCTGTGGCATACCAAATCAGGGCGTCCTGGAGCTGAATGGTAAGGCCGGAGCCATCCACATTCACGCCTTGGAACTGATCAACCTTAACATGGTAGAAGTCGATGCTTTGGCCTGCGGAGCTTGTTCCGACGTGGTAGTTCTTTCGGTTGTTATCGAAAGTCATTTCCACGGTGGTGTTCACGCCGGTTATTGTGGTGGCCGAGGCAAGGTTCGGTTTCACTCCGTTGTTCACATACTCATTAGCCTTGTCATTGGCATCCATGTAGAAGTTATAGCTGCCATTTTCCTTGAAGTCCAAGGTTTCCACGACCATGCCACTGCCGGAATTAAGAGTGGTGCCGGTACCGAAGACGATGGAATTCTGCTTGATGAGTACCTGTTCCTGCATGTTGGTGGAGCAGTTCTCCTCAAGTTCCACCAAACTGTTATGAAGGTGCGTATGGTGGATTGTCGCATCAGTGGGGGCTGTACCGTAGATATTGTGAACGGTGATATGCACGTCATGAGCTTCTGTCATGCCGTCTACATCACACAGAGCCACGTTGTAAGCCGTACCACCGATGGAGGCCGTGTGGTTTGTATTGTTAACCGTGGTATGAACGTTGGTCATGGTACCATAGTTACCCTCTTCCCGTTTTACGACCCCGTCCATGGTTCGAGCTTCAACGGTGAGCAGGGCGGCTTCCTGGTCATAATCGATGTGATCCTGTCTCAGTGTACCGGTGCGATCCTCCACACCATAGTTGCCCGTCAGGGAGGTTTTTTCTGCACCGCCCAGTATCAGGGCACCGCCGATACCACCCACACTCAGGTTGTTGACGTACTGATTACCATTCTTAACCATCTGCATGGCAGCCTCTTCTCCTTCCACTACAGCATTCATGGTGTTAGCTTCGGAGTGGTTGTTCAGAATCTGCAGCACAGTATGGTCGGTCACTGTCAGGCGGCCTGTCATTTGGTTATGATTCTGGAGGGCGATATATCCCATGAAGTCTGCCTTGCCCAGTTCCTCAGCCGTAGCGCCGGCGCTCATCTGGTCATTATTGAAGAGCAGATTGAGGTTGTTGCCGCTCATGTTTCCAAGAAGCTGGATGATGCGGCTCTGGTTCAGGTGCTGAGAGTGAGCCAAGTGGTCACCATATTCGTTACCATGGTTGGCATCATCTTCCGCAGAGGTGATGTAGGCATCCGGGTTGTAGACGTGTGCGTTGAACGTTACTGCCGAGCCGGTTTCAATTTCTACCTGCTTAGCGGTGTACCAGTCCTGATGGGCGGTGATGGTGGCACCGTCCTGCAGCTGAACCCAAGCGGCGGGGAAGGTGCCGTTAGACTCAATCTTGGTGCCGGCGCCCACATTGGCCCAAGCATCAACCTTTGTACCGGTAAGAGAGGCCGCGGATTCTGCATTGTCCATGGCCAGAATACCATTGTTACCCACGGTAAGCGAGTATACGGTGTTCGGGTTGGTGACCTCACCTACCATGATACGTTGTCCGGCGCCCATCATGGTGGTAGTATTGAGTGCACCGGCCTGCATGTCACTTACGAGAAGCACGTGGTCTACCTTGAAGGTGCCGCCATTCACATCCAGCACATTAATCCATGCGTTATAGACGCTCTGGGAGGTGTTACCTTCCTTTTGTACGCTCAGGTTGCCGAATTCGCCGTTGCCGTAGTGGTGGTTTTCCTGGCCTACCTCGGGAGCATCCGCATGAGCATAACCGTAATCCGTGGTCTGCTGGAAGCTGCCATAGCCGAGCACGCCATCATAATCACCATCCTTGGAGCCGGTGAGCACGAGGGTAAGCGGGTTACGCTCGCTCATGTTCACCACAGAGGAGTTGATGGCACCATCTTCCATGCGGGTGTCGCTTGTGCCCATCAGGGTGTTGACATAGGCGTACTGCATGGTATCAGGTGACTGCGCCGTGCCATCAGAGGTTTTCTCGATGGGATCCAGTGCCAGAACTGTGCGCTCAGTGCCATTGTTGACAGAGAGGTCAATGTTCGCACGAGTCCAGTCCTTATTGGCGGCCACGGTGGTGGTGTTAGCCTTGGCCGTGGTCATGATTTCGAGCTGTACTCGGCCACCTGCCAGCTGGTCTACCTTAGCGGGGTCATAGCTGTATTCCTGCTTGCCCCAGAGGTTGCCATCCATACGAATGGTACCCGAGAAGCCGCCGGGGTCCAGTACTTTGTAGACGCCGTAGGTGTATTTACCATCGATTGCTTCCTCCGGCGCTACTGACATGGCTCGCAGAGTTACCACCGTGTTGCTTTCACCGGAGAGTTTCACCAGCACCAGCTTCATGTCATGAGCATTGGTGAGGTTGGCATTGATATCGGTATCGAAGGTGAGGGCGGAGCCGTTCATGTAGTCCTTTACGAATACCGTGTTTTCAATGGTGGTGGTGGTCATGCCTTCACCGGTGTAGGCTTCACCGTAATGCGGCCAGTAATCAGCTGTGCGGTCATCTGCGAAGTCGCCCTGCAGGGTGGCTGCATTGCTGATAGTGATGATGCCGCATTCATTGCCTTCTTTCTTGCCGAAATAGCCGTCACCATAGTAATCCTCATCATAGGTGCTGAGCCCCAAGGCAAGGCGGTTCTGCATCACGATTCGGCCGCCTTCCAGCAGGGTGCCGCCGGTGAAGGTGTTGGCCGTAGCAATGACGGCGGTACCGGTACCATATTTCTCAAGATTGGTTTCCCAGTTTGTACCGGGCGCATGTTCTTTCAGTTCTTCTGCCGTGGCATTGCGGATGAGACCATCTCCGAAGAAGTAGTAGTTGGTTCCATCACATACGCTTGCTGCATTGTTGCTCATGTCGAGGTAATCTGTGTTGATTACCAGAGAAAGCGGCGCCACCTCATCGTTAATCTGAACTTTCTGATAATCCAGCCCGAAGCGGTTGTTGATAGCGACCTCTGTGCCATTGCTGGTTACAGTCTGCCAGTTATACGCGGCAAGCTCGGTGCCTTCATCGAAGTCGTCAATGAGCATGTGCTCCTGCACCGTGCCGGGCATCAGCGGGTTGCGGCCGGCCATCGTGGGGGCATATGTCTGGCCGTCCAGCACGGCAAGCTCATCATCAAGGTTTTCTACATCTCCGGAGAGAACACCGCCGGTTTGTACACGAACGGATTCATCGGACGTCAGCTTGCTGGCCTCTGTCCATTCATCGGGGGTGTAAAGGTTACCGAAGAAGACGATGTTGCCATTGCGGAACACGGTGTTTTCTTTCCATCGGTAATCTTGTGCCTTTTCTACGCTGTCAGAGTGCTCCCATACGATATTGTTGCCGTTGAGCTCAATCATGCCGGACCACGTATTGCGCGGGTCACTGAGCACATTCATGACCAGGTAGTCACGATTTGCTCCCTCAAACTGAGCATCGTTGATGGTTGTAAGCGTGCCGAAGTAACCCTGACCCAGCGAGATAAGACGCTTGGCGAAGGCTGTGGCATCTTCATTACCCACCTGAATAGCATCTGCCTCTGCCAGATAGTAGGTCTTGCTGGCGAAGGGTGAGAGAGCAAAGTTCACGCCGCTGAAGTTGAGGTCGATATCGTTGGAATCCTCTGTCAACTTCAGGGTGCCGTTCACGTTGAGCAGCACGTTTTCAGAAGGTGCATGAATGTTCGTCAGCTCGATGTTTTTACTCCACAGGTCTGCATTTTCCACCACGAAGGAGAGGGTGGAGCCTTCAGCCATGTTGATATTGCCGTCCACAACGGCTGCTGTGGGCAGAATGCCGGCTGTCGGGGTGGGGGTGAAAATGCGGAAAGTCTTGCCGCTGGCTACCGTTATCTCTGCTGTAGTCTTATTTAACTGATAGTCCAGTGTGTTTGCTCCGGTGCTGGTATCCGTGGTGATATTATCCCAGTTTGTAACCTGAGACCAAGCAAACTCTTGGCCTGTCTGAGTATCCGTTTTGCCCTGGTATACACCCAGTGCCAGTGTGCTGCCACCGGTCAAATCTACATTGCCGCTGACGCTCAGGTTGTTAAAGCCGAGGGTTCCCTCCTTCACGGCAACATTGATGAGCTCTGCTGAGTGGATGAACTGGCCGGCTGCTCCATCCTTAACAAGGCTAAGCGCCGTCTCACCCATCATGTGGTCGGAGTAGCGATCTCTGATGTAGGTGTTATCGGTGTTGGTGGGGGCTTCATCGAAACCATCACCATACATCACGTGAGCGTCCTGAGCGCCTGCATAGGACTGTCTGAAGCCCAAGGCCCCTGAGAATACATAGTTTCTGGAGGCATCCTTTTCGTGCTCACCCAGAGTCAGGGTGGAGGCTGCTTCCGCTACTGCGCGTACGTGCCACACTTCATCGTGCTGTGCAATGGAGCCGAAGCCGTAAGAACCGGCGCTGCCGCCTGTTGCAGTCTGGGTCATCCAGTGCTTCCAAGCTGAGCCGATGAAGTCTGCTTCCAGACCTCGCAGCCCCACGTCACCTTTCAGCACAAGAATATCATTATAGGTTTGGCGGGTTCCGCTGTCGTTAATCCCCAAGGCGGAGAGCTCGGTGCCTGTTACGCTGTGGCGAGTCATATCAAGCACAGCGTACTGCAGCTTGTTATCGCTGAGGTTGAGCTGTACCGTACCACCTGTGCGGTTTGCTGTCCTATTGGATTCCAGCGGGGAGGTATTAATGGTGTTTTCCATCACGACCGTACCGGAGAAGGTGCTTTCGCGGTTTCCGGTAGCGGTAGAATCGTTCATGATGAAGGCGCACACGTAGCTCTGGTCCTGGTAACGTTCATTGTTGTTGTACCAGGATGAAGAGTAACCGATAAGGTGAAGAACATCATCATCATTGCCGGTACCCTGAAGCGCACCGCTCATGGTCAGCTGGCGCCAGTGGCGGGGTACGCTCAGCAGGTTGCTGTTCGCGCCGTGGAACGTTGAGTAGGCAAAGGAGATGGAAAGGTGGTTACCCGTGGCGTATGAGCCGAGAGCACTCTGGTTGTTGTTGTATTCACCCAGGCCGGTGTCTACCATCACAATATCGTTGGTGATAGTGGGCTGGCGGAAACCGGAGGCCATTTCATCACTGTAGTTACAGCATACCAGAATTTCAGCACCTCGGCGGTACAAATCGTATTGAAGTGAGTTGTTGACCGTTTGGGTGCGGTCGCCGGCATTATTGTTAGTCTGGTTAGCGTAGACCGGCAGATCCCATACCTGGTCAGAGTGCACCTTCAGAGTGCCATAACCCAAGGCGTTCACTTCACCCACGAAGATGCCGCCATCCTGCACATCTACGTCACCGGAGAATGTGTTGTAGGCACTGAGAACCAGCAGGGCATCACCCGTTTTGACAATGCCTGTCTGGCTTATCATGTTTCCTTGAGAATCGTAGACGTCCGTCAGACCCTCTGTCGCGGAACCGATGAACGCGTAGCCGAACCACATTCGAGCCTCATTGTCTCGGGTTACAAAGCCCTTGTTTTCATCGGCCGTGACGAAGATTGTGCCCGGAGCAACGGACTGAACGACCGGCATGCCATTATTATCGTAAATGGTATTGGTCTGCAGCATCACCTTGCGGGCATCCTGCACCACTTCATTGCCGTGCATGTCCGTATCTGCGAAGATGGCACCGCTACCGTTGACGAAGACACCGGCTCCGGCGCCGTTGGATTGCTCATGCCAGCCGGTACCTTCTGCTGAGTAGTCGGCTCGCCAAGTGTTGCCGAGCACCAGGCCGGGTGCGCAGGAGGATGTGGTGGACGTGGAGCCGCTCCAGATGAAGCCACCGGCGCCTACTTGTCCTTCCTCTGCTACATCAAACTTGATGCGCGCACCACCGGGGTCCGAAATGACGGTGCCGACGAGTGCGGGCTTGGAGGTGTTCGGATCGGTAATGATGAATCGACCGCCTTCAATATCAACGTATTTGCCGTTTTCACCAAATTGGGCGAAGGAAATGATATCGCCGGCCTCTACCTCATAAGGCAGCTTCAACTCAGTTACACCGCCGAGGGTGAAGCCCATGTGGGTGAAGGAGAAGATGTTTGAATCTTTTGTCAACCCACTGTCGGTGAAATCCATGGAGAGCGGGGTGCTCCATACGACATTGGCGCCGCGCTGACCCAGCATGTCTACAGTTCCCTTATCAAGGTCCTTGAAAATGTAACCACCCTTGATGGCGACATCTGTGCTGTTATTCGTGGCGGAGGTGCTGATGGAAATACCGTTGGTAGCAGCTACGCTGGCATTGAGGAACCAATCCATGCTGGAGTCATCATCACCATGCAGGATTGTGGTGTTGGCGTACACATCGTTATATGATACCAGCACGCCGTCGTTGCCAAGCTCGAGAGTCTTGGTTTCCAGTAGGCCTTCAGCAGTAGCTCGCCCACCTGTTACGCTCATGGTATCGTTTACAATCAACAGGCCGCGGCTGGTGAAGTCACCACCGGACACACGGAGTGTGGAAATTTGAGCGCCCTCACTCACTCGCTTCAAGCCTGTGATTTCTGTACCCGTGGTCAGGGTGCCGCCTGAAATATCTACCCACCCGGCGTTGCCGGCTTGGAAGCGAACTGCGTGCACATCACCACCGGTCATGTTCATGATACCGGTTATATTCATATTCCCGGCGGTGATGCTACCACCGTTAATCATGGCCACATCCAAGGTGGCATCTGTGGCACTCACAGTGCCTGCGTCTATCATAGTGGCGTATGCCGTAAGCTCACGAGCATCGATTACGCCGCCCTGCATCTGAAGCATTTCCATGACGGCATGCCCTCGGTCAGCGAAGGTACCGCCATACATGACGGCTGATTTGATGTCGGCGTCACCGCTGTTCAGTGTGCCACCATTGATGGTAAGGGCATTGATAACGCCGGATTCCGTCATCATGCCTTCACCGGTAAGGTTCAGGGTGCCGGTTTCTATCGTGCCGCTGTTAACTGTTAGATAGTCAGCCTGCAGGTCACGCTGGAACTCCAGCGTGCCTCCATTCATTTCGACTGAATAAAGGTTTTTGGCGTCCAGCGTGAATGTCTGGCCGTTGTTGCCGGTTTTCACGAGGCTGAGCATGCGTCCCTCCGTATCAGTCGTTTTATTGAGCTGATTATCGTAGTAGTACGCATAGCCGTCCACTTTGCCGCTGTAGATGTACTTGTAAAGGCCGCTCTCTTCGCCCAGCGTCAGGGTATAGTTGCCCTGAGTTGTGAGCATGGCGTTCTCCGAGTTGCTGACAATACCCTTGGCGGAGGCATCACCGGTAAGAGCGATGATGGTGTTTGCCGAGCTTTCAGCCGTGCTGTCGGCATCGTAAATGCTGTCGATGGGGAAGGAGCCGATATCAACAACCGTGGCACGCCAGCGGTCGTTGCCCATATTGAGCTGAACTTCGCCGCCCTCGGCATTGGTGACACTCAGGCGACCATCAAGTATGGCCTCCTGCTGCCCCACGAAATCGAATACAGTTGCACCTTCCTGATTGTGAGCCACCAGCTGAAGTTCACCCTGACCACCCACTGCACCGGAGAAGGTGACGTAGGCGTTCGTGTTCTCGGCATGCAGGCGTGCTGCGCCGGCTCCGCCATCAGGGTTGAGCACCAGAGTGCCGTCGTAGTCGGCTGTCTTGTCCGAGTGCTCATCGCTTACCAAGTATAGCTCAGAGCCACCGCGCAGGTAAATCTTGTTGAGTTCTTCGGGGGAAATTTCTTTACCGTTCCAGTTGTAGTCACCGTTGTAGGTCGCTTCATTCAGGCCGGTGAGTCCATCAGCCCCACTCTTTACCCACATCTTGTGACCGGCTGTTACTTCGGAGTAAACTTCCGTAATGATGAGCTGCAGAATATTGCTTGTAGGGTCAATATGTACCTCGGCATTGTAAAGTAGGTTATGGCTACTGGATACCTTGGCATGGCCGAGCGCAAGCCCGCTAAGTTGGCTGGAGGAGAGCTGGGCCAAGTTGATAATCTGGCCGTTGGTCAGCACGGCGTTGAAGCCAGTAAGCGTGAAGTTATCCTGAATGCTCAGGCTGATGCCTTCGCCGATGTTGAGGAACGGGCCGTTCTCGCCACGAGCAAAGTCCTTGAGCTCAATGCGCTGCGGTGCCGTCCAGACGTACGGTTCTGCGCCTTCTTCCAATTCGCCTGTGCGGAGAATGTGAGCCTGATCGCCGCCCACAGCACCCATCAGGTTGTTACCTGTGAGGGTGAGAGAATCCGTAATCGTTACATTTGAGCCAATGTTCCAGATACTGCTGGTATTCAGATTAGCGCTGTCAATAGTGGTTTCACCCAGTGTAGTGAGTTCTCCGACCTTGAGGTTCAGGTGGTCTGCAACCAGAGCCTGAGTGAAGGTGAGTTTACCCCCTTCCATGTTGATATGGTGCAGGGAATTACTGCCTTGGAAAATCTGGGTGTTAGTACCTATTTTGGTGATGCTCAGGTTATTGTTCACAGCGTTGTTCACTGTGACGATGCTGCCTTCATCATACTCTCCGCCGGTATAGATGGTATCACTACCGAGAGTACCATTGTAAATGAAAACATCTTCAGCCTTGTCGCTGCCGAGGGTCAGGTTGAACTGGCCGCTGGCTGTGACTCCGCTGCCGTCTGCACCACCTATAAGCCCCTTAATCTGAGCGTTGCCTTCCAGAGCCAGCACTGTGGCATGGGCGCGCCCTTCTTCAGAATCGGCATCATAGATGCTGTCCATCGAAGTCGGCGTCAGGTTCATCACCGTATTTTTCCAGCGGGAATCTACGCTGCCCGCTTCCGTTGCGCCATGGCCGATGCTGAGCTGAATAGCGCCCCCGTTGGGGTTAACCAGATTAAGTTCGCCGCTGAACCATTCAGGTTTGGGTGTACTGTTGGTGAAGTCGAAGACGGTAGCACCGTTGCTGTTGTGAGCTACCAGTTGCAGGTTACCCTCGCCGGTGATGTGCCCACGGAAATCCCAATAGCCTGCCGTGTTTTCCGCATGTATCTGAGTGGTTCCCTCACCGGGAAGAATTGAGATGTTGCTGGTCAGAATTCCCAAGCTGTTGGAGATGTCGCCGCTGCGCACATACAACTCGGCGTTGCCAGTGAGCTGCAGTTGCACCATCTTATAGCCCTTATCGAGATATTCTGTCTCATTAATCCAGCTCCCGCTGGCAATATCATACTCCGCTCCCAGTTTACCAATCTGCGGAGCACCGGTTTCAGCGCTGCTGTACACCCACATCTTGTCACCGTTCCCGGCGTCAAAGGGCGTGCGGTTTATGGTAATTTGCACAAGACCGTTGGTGTCGGTCACGGTGGCAGCGTACATATTACCCAAGCCGTCGGTTATTTCCAGCTCGCGTTCTCCGGTGTAGCTGGCTCCTGTACCCAGTCCCGCATAGTTGAAGGTGTTGACCTCGGTGAGATCCAGATTGTTGAATGTGATGCTGGCTCCCAGATTGAGCTTCAGCCCGGACACGGTAAAGATGGGGGTGTTGGAGTCAATCAGATTGTAACCGTTGAAGGTAATGGTGTCCGGCATGTTAATGGCCGCAGCTTTGCCGGAGCCAATAAGGGTAATGCTTTCGGTACCGGTGTTGGCGGTGAGGGTCAGATTGCTGACGTTATTAGTACCGCTCACCGTCCATGAACTGCCTTCATGGAGATTGAGGGTGAGTATGTCTGCCGTTTTTGTGTGCAGAGCACCGCCCTGTAGGGTAACTTGTGCATAATCGGATGCATCCATGTGCCCGCTGACGCTCAGCGTGCCTTGAATAATGGTGTCCGTAGTGCGGCCTTCAGAGCCTTGTAAGTCGAGGTTGCCGCGCACGGTCATGGAGGCCTGTTCACCAATGTTTGCACTACCGGTGATGGTGGCGTCTTGGCTGACGCTGATAGAGCCTCCGCGCTGCTGCAAGGCGAACAGCTGCAGTTCGCGAGCTGAGGTTTCGCCTGCATTCTGGGTGAATGTGCCGGCATGGAGCAGGTTACTTACCTGCAGCTTGCCTGCATTGATGGTGATGGTACCCAGCTGAGGATTATATGCTGTGTCCTGCGTGGCTGTCCGCAGGTCGCCGATAACGTTCAGGCGGCCATCATTCAGTGTGATGTGGCGTGTATTGAGGCCGTCGCGGAACTCCAGCAGACCTTTATCTATAGTGGTGGAAGCACTGATTTCCGTGGCTCTGGTGAACGCCTGAGTATTGGTGCCGGTTTTGGTAAGGCTGGTGAGTCGGCTGTGGCCGCCATACACGTAGGTATTTCTGCTATCGTTACCCAGCGTCAGCATACCGGTATCACCTTCCAGATATGACTTGTCGTCACCGCCGGCCAAACCGGCCAAATCCGTGGCGCCGATGAGCAGCAGGGTCTTGCGACTTGGGGTAACGGTGCTGCCGTGATAACTCACATCGCTGAAGTCCACGACCGTCGTGTCCCATGTGCGGGTGCGGGCGTTACCGAGACTCAGCTTTACATCACCACCTTCGGAGGACATATAAAGTCGCCCGGTGAAATTATCGCCCACGTCAAAGCTGAAAAGGGTTTCGGTGCGGCTATCAGTATTTACACCATGAAGAAGCAGGGAGCCGGAGCCGGTAAGCTCAGTTACGCGCAGGGATTGCAGACGTTCGTCGGCAATGTCTGACTCCGGGTTGGTCATGTCCTCATAGGTGCTCAGAATTGCTCTGTCGCCGCCTTTTGTGGTGCTGACGATGTTGAGCTTGCCCATGAAGTCGTTACCGCGGTCTTCATTACGGCGGTCAAGAACGAACTCTGCACTTTCATAGAGGTTAATCTGCGGGGTGCCGTCCAGCAGGGTCTTATCCGTAGTTGCAGCAGAGGTGGAATCATGTACTGCGAGAACACCGCCTTTGATGGTGATGCCGCCGCTCACTTCCAGCGGGTTGTTGTTACCCTGTTCAAACACCTGGCGGTTGGTGCCTATTTTTACCAGACCGGTCAAATTGTTGAAGGCCCCTTCAAAGCTGAAGACTTCGTCGCTGTAGTTACCAATGGTAAGTGTGTGCCCGCCGCCGTTAATGATGGCTTTGCCCTGAGTGCCGTTATCCAAGGCTCCCACGTGACCATCACTTGTTAAGGTAAGGTGAATTGCGCTGGCAGCAGTTGCTCCGTTACTGAAAACACTATCGTATGCAACCGGTGTGAAATCGATGATGGAATTGCTCAGTCCGCTGCCTGCTACATTCAGATTCGCAATGCGATTATCCGCAGAAAGGAAGATTCTTCCCTGAAGTTTGGAGGCATCGCCTACGCTGAAATTGGTGGTATTGGCGCTGTGACCGCGAAGTAGAACATCTCCGGAACCCTCCAAGGCGGCTATGCTCACGTTAGTGGTACCGGTATCATAGGCTGCGATGACGGAGTACGCATCTTCTCCCATGTCCTTCGCCAGTATGAGACCGGCATAGGCCGTGCCACCCAGATACAGGGCTGTGCCTTCATCCACTTGAATGACGCGCAGCTGACCGCTCACGACATCATCGCCCCTATCCGTAGAGAGGTTGCTTGTGTAGGTGCCGGCCGGGAACTGATTCGTCGTCCAGAGGGAAACTCCGTTCTGCGTACGCCATTGAGCATTGTTAGCGGAGCCTTCATTGCTCATTTTGTATGTATAACGAGAGGAGTTGCCGCTGCGGGTTATCTGTGCCGCACCGCTGGCGGTAAGACCATCGCTTTCGATAAATACGGCAGCAATCCCTTCCGTTATGAGGTCGGCTCGTGTTTCAACGCCTGTGACGGTGAGGAGGAGGATGTTGTCCTTCGTTGTGGTAACCCCCAATGTGTAGAGCTGGGTTTCCCCTGCGACGGTGACTGTGCTCTGCCCGGTATAGCTGGCGCCGCTGCCCAGTGTGGCGAAGTTGATGGTGGTGCCGGCGGCAAGTTCACTGCTCAGCCCCTCCAGTGAAAGACTGTTTCCGAAAGAGAAAGTCAGGTTTTCCAGATTCAGCCAAGCATTTGTTCCGCCGATAGTGCCGACGTTGAAAGTGGTGTTAGCTGTCCAGGTTACGTCATCGCCGGCGCCGCGGATGGTGCCGGTGCCGTTGGTCAATGTCAGTGTGCCGATGTTTTCGCTGCCGCTGAGAACCCAGGTAGCTCCGCCATTCAGGGTGAGGGCGGAGATATTGGTTGTGCCGCTTGTGCTCAGCGTGGCGCCTTGGGCAATGCTGAGGTTTTCCGCGTCCAATGTGCCGCTTGTACCCAGCGTGCCAGCATTTACGGAGATGCGGTCAACTGAAATGCTGCCGGTGAAGTGCTGAGTATTGGTGCCGATTTTCTCCAGTGCGGCCAAATCGTTCACTGTGCCCCCGAAGTTGTAGGTCTCATCATTATCTCGACCTACGCTCAGGGTGTGATTATTGCCGTTGACCGCGGCATTAGTGGTAGAACCGTTATTCAAGCCGCCCACTGTAGAATCATCATTCAGAACGAGGGTGGATTTGCTCGCAGAGCCGGAACCGAAGGGGGTGGTATATGCTGTGGGCGTGAAGTCCACTACCGTATTCGCCAAGGATTGTCCGGCGGTGTTCAAATTCACCGCTGTGTTTTGTGAAGACATGAAAATCCGCCCGTCAAAGGCTGAGGCGTCTCCAAAGCTGAATGTCGTGGCGCTGTTGTGACCACGCAGGAGCACGTCGCCGCTGCCTTGCAGGTGCGCAATGTTGATTTCATCGTATGTCGAGTCATAGGACGCGATGACAGCGTGGTTGTTATCCGTGTTATCCGCTTCTATGTGGACAATGCCGTTATAGGCACCATAATCATGCCCGATGTACAGAGCGTTGCCCTCGTCTACCTGAATGATGCCAATCTTTCCACTCACGACATCTGAGCCGCTGTCAGTGTAGGTGGCGTTGCTGTTCATGCTGGCGGGGAATTCTTCCGAAGCCCAGAAGGATACGGCATTTCCGGCCGAACGCCACTCGGCATTGTTGGCAGAGCCTCTGTTGTTGTGGGTGTAGGTAGTTGACCAGTTTCCGGAGCGTGTGATAGACGTAGCGCCGCTTGCCGTTAAGCCGTCACTGCCGGAGATGCGGATGGCAAGAATGCCGTTAGCTATGATATCCGGTTCCACCGGAGGAGTGTAGGCCTCACCGAGGGTGAACTGCAGTACTCCGCCGTTATTACTGGCCGTGATGTTGTACGCATAGCTGCCGTGCTTAATGTAGAAATCATCGCTGATTTCATAACCGGCACCGCTGCCGATGGTGGCAAAGTTGATGATTGCCCCATTCTCTACGGCTCCGGAATAGCCGGTGAGTGTCAGGCTGCTGCCAAGCCGGAGTGTGAGGTTGGAAAGTGTGAAGAATGGTGCCGAGCCGGAAATTCCGGTGACATCCAGTGTGGAGGGAGCCTCCCACACCACGTTGCTGCTGCCGCCGGCGATGGTGGCTCCGCTGCCATAGGTGAGTTGCAGTGTCTCGGTGGAGGTGCTGTCGGTCACGCTCCATGTTGCGCCGCCGCTCAGCTCCACTGAGGTGAAGGCTCCTCCTCCATGGGTGCCGAGTGTGCCGCCCTGAATGGAAAGGACTTCTGTGCCGATGGTGCTGGTGAAGATTTGGGTGCTGTTGCCAAACTTGACGAGTTTTTCCAAATCATTTGTGGCACCACCATAGGTAAAGCTGCCGGAGTTTGTGCCCACGTTCAGGGTGTGGCCGTTACCCGTGATTTCGGCGTATTGAGTCGTTCCATTGCGCAGGGCTGCCACAGTGGAATCCCCATTCAGGTAAAGAACCTGTTTTGCCGGCTCTGTACCGGTAGTGTCCAGAAGGCTGTTACTGTAAGCTTTGTTGCGTGTAAAGTCAAAGGTGGCGTTCTGCCAGCCCTTGCCGTTAGCATTTACTTGAACCGTTCCTCCATTGGAGGTCATGTAGACAGTACCGGCAAAGGTGTTGTTGGATACAGTGAATGTGCTTGTGTCGCTGGTGTTGTGGCCGCGCAGAAGAAGCTGGCCGCTGCCGGTAAGTGTGCCGATTTGCAGGCTGCGAGCTCCGGTTCTGGCGGAGCCAATGGCGGCCATGGAGCTTCCGGCATTGGTGATGTTTACGGTGCCGTTGAAGTCGTTGTCGCTGGTGGTGTAATCGTACAGGTAGAGTGATGAACCGCCCTGAATGTTGATGGTCGTAAGTGTCTTGTTATTGATGGCCGTGCCTCCGCTGTATCGGCCATTGCTTGCACTGGAAACGCTGATGTTGCCTTCTCTGCTGTAGGAGTTGGTGTTGTGCGTTTTTGTGTTGTCCTTCATACGCACCGCCGCATTCTGGCCGCTGACAATAGTCAGCGTGTTGCCTTCGAATGAGGCGGTAACAGGTGTGTCCGCTGCTCTGGCGGAGCCGGAGGGCGCTGCAAAAGTTGTTCCGCCGAGTGTCTGCACAGGGCTGAAAGCACTGTCAGCAGAGTCGCCGTCGTTGCTGCCGTTTGACGCCGTTTCTCCGGATGTGCTGAGAGGGGACGTAGCCCCGTTGTTTGCAGGTGTTGTTGTGTCGGTTGAGGCTTCTACAAGACCTGGGGTGGCGCAGAGGTTGTAGCGAAGCGTGATAGGTTCTTCCGTGTGGCTGAGCAGCACTGCCTCATGGCCGGCATCGGGTTGGTCAACTTGTGCAATCTGCTGCTGCTGAGATTGGGGCTGTTGGGCGGGCGTATACCTCACATACTCTCTCGAGTGTGAGTGCCTATTGGTGTTGGAGCTGTCGGAGCTGCTTGAAAATGTATAAAAGCTGACTGCTGCAGTAGCAATCAGCCATGCGAATAATCCGAGTGGAAGATGCGGTTTCATGATGGCGACGGAGGACTTGTCACCTTGCGGATGATTGCTGTTATTTTACCGGTATAGAGACAGTTATCTGATTCCGTAAGTTGACAAAGGATTATTTTAACCAGTGATAAGCTCTGTGTCAAGCCGTATTTCTGTCGTTGCGCTGAAAATAAATGTTAATTTGCTATTTTTTTTGATATGCTGTAAATTAACAGGTTATGCGAGTGTTAGAATGTCGCTTTTAATGAAGTAATTGTATCGATTTCTATGCGGGAAATTCTTCCGTAAATAGGATGCTCCGGACTATTGAAAATAAGCATGCCCTTATCTTCTTTTACGGGAACGTAGGTGATGCCGTGTTTGTAGTCATCGGAATCCGCAATCCATATACCACGGATATGATATTTATCATCGCTTGCGGTGTACTCCACACCCCATACGTTGAGCGAATGCATAGCGGGGCGTCCTTTGGGTGAAACGTATGATACGCCAATCCAGAAAGCAGCACCGGCTCGTGCTCCGTCAATGAGGTTGCCGGCTGTAATAGCCCAGCATTGCTCGTTATCACTGCCGTCAAACTTCTTGTCAAAGTCACGCCAGCCACTTTGCTCGCATACGCCACGAGCCCAAGCTGTTGTCGGTTCTGCCGCAGCAGTGATTGCGATTGCTATCAGGGGAAGGATTGTGAAGAGTTTCATTCTTTTTTCTTAGGTTGACGGATAACCTTGAACATCGCACGGCTGAGGGATGCCTTGTGCTTGAGGGGTAAGTCTGTTTCGTAGGCCCATATCATAACGCCGCCTATTTTGTTTTCCTTGGCCCAGCGGCATTTTTCGGTGATGAGGGCAGGGCCGTTGAAGGTATGCATGGGACCCTCGGTGCCGTCTTCGTTTTTCAGTCGGCAGTTGTTGACGTCGGGCTTCATGCGCGGGTTCCAGCTGTAAATCCCCGAATAGCCGTACTGAGGACCGATTTTTCCCTGTTCGTTGCTGTAGAAAGGCAGCCCCAGCACGATTTTCTGTTTGGGCATGCGGAACTTGTTTTGACAGATGTCGGCATCACGTTGGAACAGACGCATCGAGGCGTGGTTGTCCGGCGTCAGGTCATCGTACGACATGGTCATGATGAAATCGAGCTGGTCGGTGGTCCAGTAGTTGGGTACCTTGTAGCCTACCGAGGATGCTATACTGATGGAAATTGCCGAGCCGGAAAGTTCTTCGCGCAAATCTGCTATGAAGTAGCCGAGGTTTTTCCATTGCTCGTCGCTGTCTGGGTATTCCCAGTCGATGTCGATGCCGTCATAGCCGCGTTCTATGGCCCAGGTGGCCATGTTCCGAGCCAGAACTCGGCGAGTGTGAGGGTTGGCAACCGCTGCAGTCATGGGCTCGTCCATGTGGGCGAAACCGGCAATGAGCTTGGCCTTTGACTTTCCTTCCTTATGCAGGCGCTTGATTTCTTCCAGCGCTTCATCGGCTACCTGCTGATTGCTTTGGCCGCCGCCGGCCCATTGGTAGTCGATATTGCCCTCGGCTGTTACGCAGTAGGCAAAGTGAATGAGGTCGGTAAAAAGGTTGAAGTGTTCGGGGGTAAGGTGTACGGCTTTTTCCGCATTTCCCCAGCCTTTCACCCAGCGGGGACGGTAGTAGGGTACAATGCGATAAGGGAATCGGTACACGCGACCGATTTTGCGTTCTTCGAGAGCTTCTGCCAGTATGACTTCAGGTTCGGTTTGCTCGCCGTCTTCGGTTTTGATGCTTGTGCAGACGGCATCGATTTTGCCATTGCGTACGGCACCGGGGGCTATATCGTAACTCAGCCATATATAGAGCGGGTTGTTTCCCAGCGTGTACTCGTGTTTGAAGGTGATTTTGCCTTGATTGAGTTTGCCTTTCGCGTTTTCGTGGATGTAATTGGAGGTGTTGAAGGTGTAACCGTTCCAGTCATCGCGTGAGCTCAGGCGAACCAGTTTGATATCGGTCGGTCTGCTGGTTTCTCCCGGGGTAAAGGTGATGGAGGAGATTTTTTCTCCCGGTTCGCCGGTGATTTTAAGTTGAAGTACCGGTTGTCTCTGCATGCCGCGATAGAAAACTCCGTGCGTGTAGCGAGCTTCTGCCGTAAGCGCATCGGCTATACCGGCTTGAAACAGTAGCACTAAGATGAGAAGAATATGTCTCATAGCCGGATTATACACAAATCAATCTCGGTTGCCAAGTCGCAAAATATGAGCTGTGACATAAAATTTGCTTTTCCGGCGAGCCAATATGTGTTAATATGCAAGACAATGAACGCAGGTGTTGTTGCAACATGGAGGTCGGCTTTCATGGCCGGTGTGTGTGTGGGAATAGCCGGGTTTGGGTATCTGGCTACTCGGGATATGGTGGGGAGTGTGTTGTTTGCATTTGCTCTTCTTGCTGTAGTTCATTATAAGTTGAAGCTCTACACCGGTACTGCCGGTTTTATTCGTAAGGACGAGGTGGGGTATATGCTGCAGGTGTTGGCCGGTAATATACTGGGCTGCTTGGCTGTGGCGCTGCTCACTCGTGTCTCGGCTATGGATTTGCAGGGAGCAGCTCAGGCTGTGCTTGAAGGGCGATTGGGCATTGGCCCCTTCCGTGGTGGTATATTGTCTGTAGGTTGCGGTTTTATTATGACGACGGCTGTAACCTTTGCCCGCAAGGGTAGCTACCTGCCGCTACTTTTCGGTGTGCCGCTTTTCATTGTGTGCGGGTTCCCGCACTGCGTGGCGGATGCCTTCTATTACCTTGCTGCACCGCTCGATTTTTGGGTGGCAAATTTTGTCGATATTCTGATTTTCTACTTCGCTATTGTGTTGGGTAACTTTGTCGGTTGTAATTTTTACCGTTGGATTATTGGCTCAAATCCCGAATAATTCGACTTAAATAGCTGCTACACGACACATTCTGAGCTTGAAGTGTACCTTTTAATCTGCTATTATAAAGCAGAGCGTATGAGTAGCAACGAAGGCAACACACCGATTTATCTGCAGGAAAACCCGAGCAAGATTCAGCGTATGTTCGGGGATTATTACCTGGAATACGCCTCGTATGTTATTCTTGAACGTGCGGTTCCGCATATTATTGACGGTCTTAAACCCGTGCAGCGTCGAATTCTGCACTCGATGGAGCGCATGGATGACGGTCGCTACAACAAGGTGGCCAATATCGTGGGTGATACCATGAAATACCACCCCCATGGCGATGCCTCTATCGGCAGTGCTTTGGTGACGTTGGGGCAGAAGGGGCTGCTGATTGATACTCAGGGTAACTGGGGTAATATACTTACCGGCGACAGTGCAGCCGCTGCCCGATATATCGAGGCGCGTCTTTCACCCTTTGCGAAAGATGTGGTATACAGCCCCAAGGTAACGGAGTGGAAGCTTAGCTACGATGGGCGCAACAAGGAACCTGTAGCGCTGCCTATTAAGTTCCCCTTGCTGTTGGCACAGGGGGCTCTCGGTATTGCCGTAGGTATGAATTGCTTGATTTTGCCGCATAATTTCAACGAAATTATAGAGGCCGCCATTCATTACCTGCGCGATGAACCTTTCGAGCTTTTCCCGGATTTTCCCACCGGCGGCTTGCTCGATGTGAGCGGTTACAACGATGGTACCGGCAACAGCCGACTGCGCTCCCGCGCCAGGCTCGATGTGAGCACCAAGCGTGTTATTCGTATTACCGAGGTTCCCTATGGTACGACTACGGACTCCCTCATCGAGAGTATCGAAAAGGCCATGGAGAAGGGCAAGCTCAAGGTAGCCCGTATTGAGGATAATACCGCTGCAACGGCTGATATTCTGGTGCACTTGGCTCCCGGTGCCGATGTGGAGAAGACCTGCAATGCGCTCTACGCCTTCACTGATTGCCAAAAGAGCATATCGCCCAAGGCTGTAGTAATCATGGATCGCAAGCCCGTATTTATGGGGGTGAGCGAAATCCTTAAGCATAATGTCGATTTTACCCGCGATACCTTACGCCGAGAGCTCGAGGTGCGCCTCGGTGAATTGCAGGAAGCTTGGATGCTTGCCAGCCTTGAAAAGATTTTCATCGAAAATCGTATATATAAGGTGCTCGAAGAGAGCGACAGCTGGGAGCAGTCCGTGACTGAAATCGGTGAGCGTCTGGAGCCTTTCGTGGTCGATTTTATTCGCCCGGTCACACGCGATGATATCGTTCGTCTGACTGAAATTCGCATTAAGAAAATCGCTAAATATGAGGTTCACGAGGCCGAACACCATATCGCCGGACTTGAGGCCGATATTGAACAAACCCGTAAACACCTCGCTCAGCTTACCAAGTATACCATTCGCTGGTTCGAGAACCTGCGCAAGAAGTACGGCGCTGATTGGCCCCGTCGTACAGAGCTGGCTACCTTCGACTCTCTCACCCGTGCCGAGGCTGCGGTGGAGAACGAAATGCTTTATATCGACGAGGAAGGCTTTGCCGGCTATGGTTTGCGCAAAGGTGAGGTTGTGGAGAAGTGTTCTACACTCAGCGATGTGTTGACTATTGATAGCCAGGGTGTATTGATGGTGCGCCGCGTGCAGGAGAAATTCTATGTGGGCAAGAAGCCGCTTTGCATTCGTGTGCTGCGCCCCGGGGATGATTGGGTATTTAACCTCATATACCGTGACGGTAAAGATGGGGTGACGTACGCCAAGAGATTCCACATCGGCGGTTTTACCCGTGACAGGGAATACCCGCTTACCATGGGGACTCCCGGTAGCCGTATCTTCTTCTTCTCCGTACATGATACGGAAGAAGACAGTGCCACGCTTTCCGTCAATGTTTACCTTAAAAACCAGTTTAAGCGCTTGCGGCGTCCCATTCCCTTCGACTTTGCGCGCCTGCGCGTGAAGAGCCGAACCGTGATGGGAAATATGGTTACCAAAAATCCGGTGGAGAGAATTTCGCGCATTATGCCGACGGTTGTCGAACCTGAAGGCGGCGAGGGCTTGCCCGCCTCCGTCGAACCGCAGTTGCCGACTGCAACGGCCGCACCGGTTGAGCAGCCCGCAGAGCAGGGGGGGCAAGAGCTTGTTACCCCTGTGCCGGAAAACGCCACCCAGTTGCCGCTGGATCTTTTTAATACTACGGAAGATACCGAAAACTCTAATCAGAATGATGAATCTTAAATCTTTTGCAATGTTAGCCGCGGCGGCACTTACGCTGTCGGCTCAGGGGCAGCAGGTATTGCCTGTCGCCGGCGATGAAAATCACGCAGCTGTTACCGAAACGAACGAGGAGCGTGACGTGCGCATGGCATGGTGGCGCAAGGCTAAGTTCGGTATGTTTATACATTACGGGCTCTATTCCGGTTTGGCCGGTGAGTTTAAGGGGCACCCCGGCGGCGCGGAGTGGATTCAAACCAACCTCGGGCTTGATACCGATACCTATGCTGCCGAAGCCCTGCCGCTTTTTAAGCCCGCCCCCGGTTGTGCGGATGCTTGGGCTGATTTGGCTCTGCAGGCCGGTTGCCGTTACATGGTGCTGACTACCAAGCACCACGATGGCTTTGCTCTTTTCGATACCGCTACCTCTGACTATAGTTCTGCCAAGGCTGTAAATCGCGACTTGGTGCGCGAATTTGTCGTGGCGGCCCGCAAGCGTGGTATGCAGATTGGATTTTATCACAGTGTGATAGACTGGCACCATCCCTCGTACGACAACACCATTTGCCCGGATCTCTGTTACCCGGTCAATCAGGCTAAAATGCTCAAAGAAAAGGGCGTGCCCCGAAATCAGGCCCTCTACAAAATCTATCTCCACAATCAGGTGCGGGAATTGATGAGCAATTACGGTACTGTCGATATCATGTGGTGGGACTACTCGCAGGGCGCGGCTGAAGGCGAGCGCGCCTGGGGGGCTCCGGCTCTCATGAATATGTGCCGCGAGATGAACCCCGGCGTCATTATGAATAACCGCCTCTACTCTTTCTCAGGTTTTGATACATCGAAGGATGGTATTGAGCTTGATTTGCGCTGTGGCGATTACACTACCCCGGAAAAGCGTATTCCTGCTAAGGGGTATCCCGGTATTGACTGGGAGTCCTGCATGACGGTGGGCGACAAGTGGGGCTATAACCGTTATGACGTCAATTTCAAATCGCCGGCTACCGTCATTCGCCAGCTCCAACAGTGCGCTGCTCGTGGTGGTAATCTGCTGCTCAACATCAATCCCATGGCGGACGGCACCGTGCCGCAGCCTGTGCAGGAGGTCTTCCAACGCGTGGGTAAGTGGATGCAGGTGAATGGTGAGGCTATTTACGAAAGTTCTCCCGTATTCGAAATCACCCTGCCGGAAGGCTGGATGTGCAGCGTGGTGTATGAGGATACCTACCTCTTCCCGCCCGATATCGCAACCACGAATGATGTGGAGCTGCTTATTCCCGCACATGAGATTGATACCGTAGAACCCGAAGTATTGGGGCAGCCGGACTGTAAGGTGGAAGTGGAGCGAATTGAACTGCCGGGGGAAGATGAACCGCGTGCTTTCATGCGTTTCGTCATACCTGCCTCCGCTTGGCAGAACGCCGTAGAGGGCTTGCCGGTCATCAAACTCATTTACGCTCACGGCTAAATCCTCGCTTTTATGCAATCCACCGCCTTCGCATTGCCTGCTCTGGTCGGTGCTCAGTATGTGTTTTCCTCCGTGCTGAGCGAGACTGCGGACACCGTTCTTTACTGTGCCACACAAAAGGACATGCGACGCGAGGTGGTGGTGGAGACCCTGCGCCCGCATCTTGCCGGAGATGCGGAGCGGGTGCAGGCATTCTTGGCCAAGGCGCACGCCCAGGCCTGTATGAGCGGCGGGGGAGTGGCCTCCGCACTTGAACTCTTTTATGCTGAAGGTACTTGGCACCTGGCCAAGGAGCGAATCGGTGGAATTCCGCTCGATGTTATGAAAGAATCCGGCCGCTTGCTGTCAGCCTGCGATATATGCGAACTTATGCAGCAGCTTTGCCATATTTGCATAAGTATGGATATCGAAGGGATTGCGGCAGAGCCTTTTCAGCTGCGTTATATCTACTATCAGTCCCCGAATTTCCGTATGCGTAACCCCGCCGTGGGGGGCGTGCGGGAGCGCACCTTCAGCCGCCGAGTACTCACTGCTGCCGCTGCTGAGCTGATTGGGCTGGTAGACCTTTGCTCGCCGAATGCTGCGGAGCTTTGCGATATTCTCAACCGCATGCAATACCCGGGCAACTGGACCCCGCTCAGCCCGCTGTATTACGACGAGGAGCTTGTTCGCCTGCAGCAGCATTGTTGCGAAACTCATTGTTGATGGCGCCTGTGCCAAACAACCCCTTACTGTGTGATTTTGCTTGCAATTAAGCGTATTTTGTTGTAATCTGCCCGCGTTATGTGGACAGGACGCTTTTCTCAGGCTACGGCCGACCTGGTATTGCAGTACGGTGAATCCGTATCGTATGATTGGAAACTTTATCGCCATGACATTGCGGGCTCTATAGCCCACGCTCGGGCGCAGCTGTGCGCCGGTATGCTTACGCAGGCGGAGTTCGATGCCATAGAGCAGGGGCTTAAAGGTATATTGGCTGATATTGAGGCCGGTAAGTTTGAGTGGTCTATTAAGCTGGAAGATGTGCACATGAACATCGAGAGCGAGCTCACACGCCGTATCGGTGCGCCCGGAGCTAAACTGCACACCGCCCGCTCCCGCAATGACCAAGTGGCTACCGATACGCGCCTGTACTGCCGCGCGGAGATTGATACCACCATCGAGCTGCTGCGTGCCTTGCAGCGAGCCCTTGTTGCCAAGGCTGAGGAATATGCCGAAATCCGCATACCCGGTTATACCCACTTGCAGCGTGCCCAGCCCGTAACAATTGGTCACCACCTGCTGGCGTACGTTGAAATGCTGGGGCGCGATGTTGAGCGCCTGTCAGACTGCCGCCGCCGTGTGAATGTGAGCCCGCTGGGCTCCGGCGCGATTGCCGGTTCTACCATTAATCTGAATCGTGTAGCTATTGCTGAAGAGCTTGGTTTTGATGGCGTTACCGAAAATTCGATGGACGCCATAGCTGACCGCGATTACATCATGGAGACCCTCTTCTGCCTGTCCGTTATCGGTACTCACCTCAGCCGTCTGAGTGAGGATTTGGTACTGTGGAGTAGTGCTGAGTTCGGCTACTGCACCCTGTCAGATGCCCACACCACCGGCTCCAGCCTCATGCCGCAGAAGAAGAACCCCGACGTGTGCGAGCTCACTCGTGGTAAGTCCGGTCGTTTGTATGGTAATCTCGTCAGTGTGATGGTGGCAGTGAAGGGATTACCCCTTACATACAACCGCGATTTGCAGGAGGACAAAGAACCCCTTTTCGACTCCTTTGCTACGGTCAGCCTTGCGCTGCGTGTGAATGCAGAGATGATTGCCGCCATGCGCATCAACCCCGACCGTTGCGAGTCTGCTGTGAGCGACCCCCTGTTGCTTGCAACCGATTTGGCCGATTACCTTGTGCGCCGTGGTGTGCCCTTCCGCCAAGCTCACGAGCTGGTTGGGCGCGCTGTAGCCGTGGCTGTCGGCACCGGCACCCCGCTCAATCACCTCTCCCTCGACCAGTTCCGCGAAATTTCCCCCGAATATGGGGATGACGTGCACAGCGTGTTCAATCTCGACCGCGCCTTCGATTCGCGCACAAATCCCGGTGCCCCCAACCCCGCCAACACCGAGCGCCGATTGGGCTACTGGAAATCCGTGCTCTCCTGAGCTTTTTCTCCTTAATCCGGCGGTGCGGCACCTCATTTTACCGAGGCGCCGCACCGTTTTTATTCTGTCACGCCTGCATATTTTCCTTGCTTTTTGGTGACTAAGAGAGTAACATACCCGCGACATGCCGCGCGGGCGTGTCTCTACACATATCAATTTTTTAACACATTTTCCTGCAATGGACTTTATTTCCCCCACAGTAGCTGCACTTTCTCCTTCGCTGACTCTGGCTGTTACCAACAAGGCCAAAGAGATGAAGGCCAAGGGTGAGCAGGTATACGGCCTCGCCGGCGGTGAGCCCGACAAAGATACCCCGGAGAACATCAAGAAGGCCGCCATCAAGGCTCTGGAAGATGGCGCTACCAAATACACTCCTTCCGTAGGTCTGCCCCAGCTGCGCCAGGCCATTTGCGACAAGCTTAAGCGCGACAACAACCTGGACTACACCGCCGATCAGATTTGCGTATGCTCCGGCGCCAAGCCCGCTGTATATGCCGCTCTGCGCGCTACCGTGAGCGAAGGCGATGAGGTTATCATTCCTTCCCCCTACTGGGTGAGCTATCCCTCCATGGTGCAGCTTTGCGGTGCAACCCCCGTATTCGTGGAGACCAAGGCCGAGAACGGTTGGAAGATTACTGCCGAGGAGTTCGCTAACGCCATGACTCCCCGCACCAAGATGATTATCCTTACCACACCCCACAACCCGACCGGCGCCGTTTACTCCGAGGAGGAGCTGCGCGCTATTGGTGAGGTCGCGGTGGACGAGGATATCCTCATCATTGCCGACGAAATCTACGAGCACCTCATCTACGGTGGCGAGAAGCACGTCTCCATGGCTTCCCTCAGCCCCGAGCTCTATGACCTGACGATTACCATCAATGGCTTCTCCAAGGGCTACGCCATGACCGGCTGGCGCTTGGGCTACACCGCTGCTCCTGCCGGTATCGCCAAGTACATCAAGATGATTCAGGACCACTGCGCCTCCAACGCCACCACCTTCTGCCAGTACGGCGCTATCGAGGCTCTGAACGGCGACCAGTCCTTCATCTCCGACCTGCGCGAGGAGTACGACTTCCGCCGCCAGTACGTCTACAGCCGCCTGAGCACCATGCCCAAGATTAAGGTTGTGGAGCCCAAGGGTGCCTTCTATTTCTTCATCGATACCACCGAGCTCGGCATCGGCTCGCTGGAGCTTTGCGAGAAACTGCTCGACCGCTACAAGGTTGCCGCTATTCCCGGTATCGCCTTCGGTAACGACAACGCTATCCGCATCTCCTACTGCACCTCGCTCGACGTACTCAAGGAGGGCCTTGATCGCCTCGAAGCTTTCTGCAAGAAGGCCTGACCTTAATCAAAAAACTTGTTTTTCCCCTGCCGCTGTGTGCAAATGCATGCAGCGGCATTTTTTTTATGGCATGTTGTCACAGAAAATACGATTTATCCTTGACTTTTCCTCAACTCTTTGGTTTAATTCTCGCACACCACTTCGCAACGCCGGCTTGGCGGAATTGGTAGACGCGCTCGACTCAAAATCGAGTTCGAAAGAGTGTGGGTTCGAGTCCCACAGCCGGTATTAAGAATCCCGTTGAAAAGGGCGGCAGTTTAACGACTGCCGCTCTTTCTTTTTCAACAGTTTATGCGACAAATCGGGACGTCGTGCGACATTTGAGATACGCCCGCTTTATATGCCCCGCATATGCCCACTATATGGCTCCTGTATATGCCCATTTTTTGAAATGCGGGATTCAGTGGCGTGCACTGAGCTTGCCCCAGGCTTTCTGGAGCAGCTCGCGCACCTTTGTCTCGGCTTCATGCGGCGAAAGGTGAGCCACACCGGCAATATCACACAATCGCTGCCATTCAAGCGGAGTGAGTCGGACAGAAAACGACACGATGTCATCAAATTTAAGCTCCGGGCGGCGGGCTTGTTTCACAATGGCCTCAATAGCATTCTGCTTCAGCTTCGGAATCGTTCTCCCGGAGCTGAACCATCCATTCACCGTTGTAACACTCACCTCGAGCAATGAAGCAAGCTCAGGCCGACGGATTCCTGCCAATTCAACGGCAGACCTCAGACGTTGGTTTACTTCATTCATCTCTCATATTGTACCAAAATCGCGCATTTATGACCAGAATGAAACCGATTCAAGTCACAAAA
>JAFZGW010000050.1 GCA_017555205.1 Akkermansia sp.
CGAGCAATGAAGCAAGCTCAGGCCGACGGATTCCTGCCAATTCAACGGCAGACCTCAGACGTTGGTTTACTTCATTCATCTCTCATATTGTACCAAAATCGCGCATTTATGACCAGAATGAAACCGATTCAAGTCACAAAAGTTAGCACATTGCATTATGCAACTCTGCGTGCGTATATACTGCTTGCTTTTAGGTGAAGAATGTGCTAAATTCTCAACGTTCAAAAACTGGTCATGCCTGCCATCTCTCTCCAGATACCGGTAAGCGAACTCCTTGAAAACATTCGACATCTTCTGGCGGATGGAAAGGATGTACGTCAGGAGCTTTTTCGGTTAGTGTTGGAGAATCCCCCTGTGCACAGTGTTGACGATTCAAAAACAAACATCCGAGTATGAAGCTTCATCTTCCGATATTCCTTCGCAAGACTTTGTTGACGTGTGTTCTTGCTGCAGCTGGGTTACCTGCCAGCATGAGTGCAGCACCTGTATCAGCGGCTGAAGGTGCTGCGGTGGCTACTTATACTATCAACACCTCCAATGATCCGGATCTGATTGCGGCTCCGGCTGGGTCGCTTGTCATCATGAATCTTAACGGAGGACATTTGAAGGGCGCCGTGAACACGACGTTTGATGTGCAGGCGGATCTGCGGATTGATGCGCTGAGCATTAATGATGGGAACTCGGGAGTTATCTATAATTTCAGTGGCGATTTTACAGGTTCTGGTGTGTTTGAACGCACATCAGATGCTAAATCAGTGCGACAGACGTACATGTTTGCCGGGGATATGAGCCAGTACTCCGGTGAGATGAAGCTGAACAAGGTGGACGATGGTTCCGTCTTCAAGTTTGTGGGTAATACCTCCGGCTCAGGTGCCATTTCCATAGCAAAGGGCAATGGGCTAGTGGTGGATGCCGCCACTATGCTCAACAATAGCATAACGGTGGATGGTTCCCTGGATGTACTGAATACCTCCACCTTCACGGGAGAAGTGGCGTTGAACGGCGTCCTTACCCTGTCTGCCGGGGCGGAAATCATCAACAACGGCAGTTTCATCATTGGTCAGAACGCGGTGCTGGACCTTTCTGCCGTGGGCTGCCAGGAGGATGCTTCCGGCAACAGAACCTATGCTCTTGCGGCAGACTCCTCTACGGGGGAATGGCTGGTTTCGTCGTTTTCTGCTGCCAATGTTTCTGGCGTGCAAACAACGGGATACGAGTGGTCCATTTCTTCCGATGGCGCAGTTATAGCCAATTGCCACATGCTGAACCTGAGTTTTTCCGGTGGCTCGCTGAACTGGAACACAGATGCGGAAAATAAGGCCTTCTCTGCAAATGGTGAAGCAGTTGCATTCAGAACGCATGATAATGTCTCCTTTGACGGCGTGTCACTTGTCACTCTGGGGGAGGATATTCAGGTTACACGCATGAGCGTGGCCAATGATTCATATGTTCAGGTCAGCACTGCAGGCCGTGGCCTTGCTGCCAGTGAGGTGAGCGTAGATGGTACGCTCAAGTACCAACTGGATGGTAGTGTGGTCAGTGTCGGGGAGCTGGCCGGCAGCGGGGCAATAGAGATTGGTAATACATCTTCTCAGTCGGGGAATTTCACGGTGAGTGGTGATTGCGCTGGTTTTTCCGGCTCCATCACAGCGAGGGGGGATATGACCCTCCATCTGAGCGATGGTTTATTAACGAATCCTCTTGCCACTATCATCATCGACAGTGGCGCCGTGCTTAATCCGGAGCTGGGGTTCTTAGCCTTGCTGGAGAGGAATAATATCCAGACGAAAGGTTCTGGTGTTATTAATCTGCAGATGCTGGAAGGTGTTTATCTTCAGAAGCATGTGGAGATAAACAATAATTATGAAGTCCATTCGGATAATTTCTTCCTCAATGGTTATTGGTCTGATAATCGATGGAATACGTTTTTCCGCGTAGGTGAGGGTAAGTCCTTTTCCGTTATTAATCACTTTGCTGTGGAAAGCTGCGTAGATTTGCAGATAAGCGGCGGAACGGTGCAGTCCGGGACCATGCATCTGGGGCATTGGGCCGGCAATTTTCGTGATTTCTGGGGCAAGTTGACCATGACAGGCGGAAAGTTGACCACGGGTACCATCAGCCTGAAGCTTAATCATAGTAACAGCATCAATATCAGTGGCGGTACTCTGGAATTCACGGATGAAACAGCCGTGGACCGTGAGAGCAACACCGTCACCACCATCCGCATTGTAGGCGCTGATAATCAGAATAGAGTGAATTTTCTGGCTACGCAGTGCGATTGGTCTCTGGATGGTGCCGGGCTGAACAATAAGCCTGTCATTGGCAATGTGACGATTGATGCCGGTAATACTCATGGCATCACGCTGCGCAATGTGTCGCTTACCGGCAGCATCGTGAACAATGCAGAACTGGCGCTGGATTCGGGTATCAGCGTGGCGGCGGGTACGACCACCACGCTTTCTGGTGACGGGCAGCTCAGCGTGCACCGCACCATCGCTAATGCCGGTACCTTCAATCTGCAGGTCAGCCAGGTTTCCCTAGACCGCAGCAATCTTGAATACCTGCAATCCGGCACAGAGGGTGCCACTGTCAGGTACAGCCAGGACGGCACTACCTATAATACCGACGGTTCGGAAAATGGCTTCAGGTTCCAGACCGATGGCCGGTATTATCTGGTGGCCGGTGGGCAATATACAGTAGCACAGGGAAGTCAGGTGCAGCTGGGCGACGAGGCATATGAGTTGTTCTGTGATGGCACGGGTATCGGTTTCATTTATCCTGAAAACCTCCGTTCTGTAGAATACTTCGTCAACTGCGGCAATGTGACAGTCGGAGCTGAAGCTCAGGCTATTGCTGAATCATACGAGATTAATGGCGGAACTATGGTGCTCAATGCTGGCAGTGTGGCTGGTGAATCTGTTCATTTTAATTCTGCCTCAAGTGCTTTGCATATCGGGGGAGAGAGTAGCATCACGGGGGCCTTGGTTCTGAATCAGGGGAGTGTCACGGTTTCCGGTGGTCATTTGAGCACTCTCAATGTTGCCGGTGGTTCTGCAACTCTGAACGGCGGTTCTGCCGATACTCTCTTGGTTGGTGGTAGCAATGGCTCTGTGGAAGTGACCGGAGCCTTCAGCACCACCAGTCTGCGTTTGTCGGAGAATGGTTCGGCTACGCTTACAATCAAGGATGGCGGTAACCTTACCCTCACCGGCACGAATAACGAGCACAGCACAAACAGGAGCTTCATGCTGGCGCACTGGCCGTATGCCTCTACGCTGCGGCAGGAGGGCGGCTTGTTGAACTCCCCCGGCGCCACGATGTTCATCAGCTGGGATGGCACCGGCACATACGAGGCCCTGGGCGGTGTGGCCAACCTGGCAGGCATTTCGTTCTGGGGAAGCGGGTCGAACATACGCGGCAAGTTCTATCTTGGGGAGTCTGATGGGGGCACCGCCCGCGTTAATATAGGCGCCAATGGCATCAGCGATATCAGCGGCTCCGTTCAGATTCTCCTGGGTAATGGTACACTGGGAGCAACAGCAGATTGGAGAATGCACCATAATCCTTCCTTCACTGTGTCTCCCGTGCAGCTGATAAGTACGGGGCAGGGGACTATTTTTGATACCTCAGATGCAAACTACCCGACCATCGGGCGCACCATCACCGTAGATGTGCCTTTCACGGGCATCGGTAAGCTGGTCAAACAAGGGGTAGGCACACTCATCCTGAACCGTGCCAGCACACACAGCGGCGGCACCGTCATCGAGGCCGGCGAGCTTGTGGCCGGCAATGAAACCGCCCTGGGTTCGGGTAAGGTGAGCCTGGCCGCCGGTTCGCTGAAACTGAACACAGACCTCACTATCAGTGAGCTGGAATATACCGGCGGTGCATTGAATCTCAACGGGAATACGCTGAATATAACCGGAGGACTGGCTGCAAGCCGGCAACTGAGCCTGAATAGTGGAATCCTGAATATTCAGGATGGCGCCATCTGCAGCGGGCAGGGTATCATTGCCCTGGAGGGCTCCTCGGCTACCCTGCGCTTGCAGAATGCCAGGCTGAGCCATGAGGGTTATGACCTGGTATTCAATGCCGGCACCACGCTGGAGGTATCCGGCTCCAACACCATTACAGGTAACGTAAACCTGCAGAAAGGAAGTTCTTTGATATTTACCGGAAGTGAAGTTGAAATAGTTGGCAATTCTTCTAGCTCATTCTCGTATGCAGGTGGTACATCTGTGCATTCGTTCCAAACTCTCCGAGAATATGGAAGTGTGACGTTCAGTGGAAACTCAGCTAGCAACACCTCAGAGGCCTCCGGCGGTGCGATTTATGGAAAAACGATAACCCTGAGTGACAACGGTAGCGTGGGATTTGAAGGAAATGTGGCGACTAGGCGCGGCGGAGCAATTGCTGGGAGCTCGCCATTGACTTCACAAACTTCCATCAATGAGAATGATAGTGTCACATTTATCGGTAACAGAGTAGAATCTGAGACATCCGGAGCAGATGGCGGCGCTATTTATTGCATTAACAATGAAGTTAATCATAATAAGAAGGTATCTTTCAAAGATAATGTGGCCTCTTCAACAGTAAACTGGGCTGCAGGCGGTGCTATACGAGGAAGTGCCTCAATTTCCGGGAATGATGAGGTGAGAATCACGGGAAACAAGGCTCAGACTGGAGCTGTTACCTCGCAAGGTGGTGCGTTGTTTGGCTGGGAGTACCAATTGAATGATAATGGCGTTCTGGAGTTTTTCGGGAACTCCGCAATTGCTGCTTCTGCGGACGGAAGTAATGCTGTTGCCTTAGGCGGGGCGATTTATGCATTCCAGGTTTATGGCGGCACTCCGGAATACCGTGAATTGTCCATCTGTAATAATGGAGATACATTATTTCAGCAAAACAGCGAGGTGCGAGACGGCGTGTACAGGCTCCGGAGTATTTATACCGAGGATGCTGGCAATGGTGCGGTGGCGTTGTCTGCCGCTGCGGGGAAGCGTATTGAGTTCCGGGATTCCATCTATATAGGAACAGGAAATACGCTTTCCCTGAATGCCGATTATGCTGTTTCAGAGACAAGTTCCATCAAGCAACAGGGCGATATCATCTTCACCGGTAAGTCTACAGAAAATGACCTTTACATTGTGAAGGGAAATATCGATGGTACAGAAGAGGAGATTCAAGCCTCCCGCACAAGTGAAGTTCACGGAGCCGTTAATTTGTACGGCGGACGCCTCAGGGTGGAGGAGCAGGCCGTTCTGAAGACAACTGCAGGTCTTGCCGTTGCAGAGGGCAGCAACGCCACGGTAAAGATTGATAACGCGGAGCTGGATGCTGGCACAAGCGATATCGCCATCGGCGCAACCGGACGGCTGGAGCTCAGCAATGGTTCTATCGTACGAGCAAACGAAATCATTATTGATGATGAGGCCACTCTGGCCTTGAGCTGCTCGGATTTGCAGACCCGTGCCACCTTTGCTTTGAGCGAGGCGGTTGCGGCAGGAACTACTGCTTACAATACTGGTAACACCGTGGTGATAGATGGAGACCTGACCTTGAATGGCGGCGCTACGTTGGTGGCTGACAATGCTCATTTCATCATGACGGAAGGTTCTGTCCTCACGTTCAACGCAAGCGTTGAGAAGAAGATTAATCTTGTTCTTACCTTGGGGACGGTATACGAGCCGGATGTTCCCATCATTCTTTTTACGGGAGTAGAGAGCATGCGATTCATCTACAATGGAACAGAACTGACAGACGGTGCAGCCGTCAATCCGGGAGACTTTTTCACCGGGGCATGGATAAACGAATCAACGACTTTTACCTACGATGCCGAGGCAGGAACATTCTTTGTGATGAATGTGAATTCGCTCCCCATTCCGGAGCCCTCTACTACCACGCTGGGACTGCTGGCCCTGGCAGGTCTGGCAGCACGTCGCCGCCGACTGGACTGAACAATGACACCATGACCATAGAAACAGCATTTTCCTGAATGCCGGTGAAAAACGGTCGTTCTTGGGGCTATATATGCCCACTTTATATGCATAGGATATGTAAACCATTGATAATGTGTTACCCAAAACGTCCAGCCGGTATTAAGAAGCTCGTTGAAAAGGGCGGCAGTTTAACGACTGCCGCTCTTTCTTTTTCATCGGTTTATGCGTCAAATCGGGACATCGTGCGACATTTGAGATACGCCCCTTTTAGGGCACGCATATCCGCCCTCTTTTTGACTGTGTGATACTCACGTTTCCCAGCGTAATTATATAAGCAACTGGAAACCCCGCCATTCTGCCCTCAGCAGCCTGGCGGGGTTCCTCTTTCCCGGTATGGGGGGCAGTGACGCAATGACGGAATGACAGTAGAAAGAATTTTTACCTATGGAGGCTGAAATCGGAGGATTCAGCGGCGAGCACTGAGCTTGCCCCAGGCTTTTTGCAACAACTCACGCACCTTTGCTTCTGCTTCATGCGGGGAAAGAGATTCCGTCCCGGCAATATCACACAGTTGTTTCCATTCTAGCGGAGTGAGTCGGACAGAAAACGACACGATGTCATCAAATTTAAGCTCCGGGCGGCGGGCTTGTTTCACAATGGCCTCAATGGCATTCTGCTTCAGCTTCGGAATCGTTCTCCCGGAGCTGAACCATCCATTCACCGTTGTAACACTCACCCCGAGCAATGAAGCAAGCTCAGGCCGACGGATTCCTGCCAATTCAACGGCAGACCTCAGACGTTGGTTTACTTCATTCATCTCTCATATTGTACCAAAATCGCGCATTTATGACCAGAATGAAACCGATTCAAGTCACAAAA
>JAFZGW010000051.1 GCA_017555205.1 Akkermansia sp.
CAACAACATTGTACACGTCACCAACGTGTTCCGAAAACTCAATACCACCTACTGCGTTATGGAGAAGATAGAGGGCAGAAACCTAGCCGAACTCTACCCCATTAATTCGCAGATGGAGCCGCAACTGCTGGGGAGCATATTGCGTAAACTGCTCCTCACACTGGATTTTTTACATCAGCACGGCCTCCTCCACCGTGATATCAATCCGTCCAACATCATACTTACGCCGGCGGGCGAGCCCGTGCTCATCGACTTCGCCGCCCTGCATTCTATGGCGGATCTCCGCGATGCCGAACTAATTGGAACGCCGGGCTATGCTCCCCCCGAGCAGATGTCCGACAGCAGCAAGTGCGGTCCATGGACTGATATCTACGCTCTTGGCGCAACCTGTTACTACCTGCTCACCGGGCAAAACCCGCCGAACTACCACGACCGCATGTTTGCCGATCCCGGCAGCGACCTGCTGGCTCACCGCCCCGAGCTGAAAGGACGCTTCTCCCCCGAGCTGCTCGCCTCCATCGACAAAGCGCTTGCCCTGCGCGCCGGCGACCGCTGGCAAAGCGCGCAGGAATGGCTGGAGGTCATCGACACATTGATGAAGCCTGATTCCGAACTCCTTTCGCATGAATTACCCGCCGGCTATAAGCTGCACGACTACAACATCGAAGATGTGCTCGGGCAGGGTGACTACGGTATCACCTACCTGGCAACGGATTACATCACAGGTCGCAAAGTTGTAATTAAGGAGAATTTTCCTGCTGAATTATCCATGCGCGACAGTGCTAACCACCACGCCGGACCTGCCGGAGCCTCGCGCAAGAACGATTACGACTGGGTGCTCGGCTCGTTCCTCAACGAGGCAAAAATCCTCGCTCGGCTCAAACACCCGAATATCGTGCCCGTACTCACCGCCTTTAAGACGCTCGGCACCGCCTATTATGTGATGGACTACATCGGCGGGCGATCCCTGCACGAGGCAGCGCCACAGCAAGTAACGGAGCAGTGGTTGCTCGGCATTCTGCGCCCCATGCTCAGCGCGCTGCACTACATCCACAGCGTATCCTTGCTGCACCGAGACATTAAGCCGGATAATATCTTGATAACGCCGGAGGGCACGCCGATACTCATCGACTTCGGCGTCGCACGCTCCTCGTTAGCCACCGACGGTGAATACCTGGTAACTAAGGGCTATGAGTCCCCCGAGCAGGTTTTCATTTCCAATACCGAAGCTCCCGGTCCATGGACTGACATCTACGCTCTTGGCGCAACCTGTTACTACCTGCTCACCGGGCAAAACCCGCCGAACTGCTTCGATCGCATGACGGATGAAACCTACCGCCCCCTCGCACTGCGCCCTGAGCTACAGGGGCGCTTCTCCCCCGCGCTGCTCGCCTCCATCGACAAAGCCTTCGCCCTGCGCTCCACCGACCGCTGGCAATCCGCGCAGGAATGGCTGGAGGTCATCGACACATTGAAGGAGCCTGATTCCGAACTCCTTTCGTATGAATTACCTGTCGGCTATAAGCTGCGAGATACATACACCCTCACCGAAACGCTCGGACAGGGTGGCTTCGGTATCACCTACCTGGCAACAGAAGATGTGACGGAACGCCGTGTGGTCGTTAAGGAGAATTTTCCTACTGATTTCGCCATGCGCAACAGCGCTAACCACCACGCCGGACCTGCCGGAGCCTCGCGCAAGAAGGATTACGAGTGGGTGCTCGACAAGTTTCTGGACGAGGCAAAAATCCTCACTCGGCTCAAACACCCCAACATCGTGCCCGTACTCACCGCCTTCAAGGCGCTCGGCACCGCCTACTATGTGATGGACTACATCGGCGGGCTTCCCCTGCACGAGGCAGCGCCACAACAGATAACGGAAGAATGGTTACTCAGCATTCTGCGCCCCATGCTCAGCGCGCTGCACTACATCCACAGCCTACCCGAAATCTTGCTGCACCTCGATATTAAGCCAAATAATATCTTGGTAGACCCCAAGGGCACACCGATACTCATCGACTTCGGCGCCGCACGCTCCGCGATAGCCCACCACCCCCGCAGTAAATGCCTGATAACGGAGGGCTATTCTGCCCCCGAGCAGTTTTCCAATACCGAAGCTCCCGGTCCATGGACTGACATCTACGCTCTTGGCGCAACCTGTTACTACCTGCTCACCGGGCAAAACCCGCCGAACTGCCATGCCCGCAACTCCGCAGCCCCCGACAGCGACCTGCTGGCTTTCCGCCCCGAGCTGCAAAAGCGCTTCTCCCCCGCATTGCTGAGCACCATCGACAAAGCTCTTACCCTGCGCACCACCGACCGCTGGCAATCCGCGCAGGAATGGATGGCCGCTATCGATTCCATCTACAATACAACAGCCACACCGGTCAACGACACACGCGTGCCCACCATCGAGGAACCCGCGCCAACCCCCAAAATCACCCAACAGGCAGCACAGGCCGAACTGCAACGAAGGGGAATCTCGGCAGGGGAATATGATAGCAAATTGTACGATGCTGCCGAAAATGGCGAAACCGAGCTGGTGAAGCTACTCATCGCCGCCGGGGCGGATGTTAACAAGGTGGTTAAGGATGGCCGGACTCCCCTCTACTGGGCGGCAATCAAAGGCCTCACGGATTGCGT
This sequence comes from Akkermansia sp., assembly GCA_017555205.1. Taxonomy (GTDB): domain Bacteria; phylum Verrucomicrobiota; class Verrucomicrobiia; order Verrucomicrobiales; family Akkermansiaceae; genus Akkermansia. The sequence goes on from JAFZGW010000051.1 coordinate 2,644, forward strand.
GAAGCTACTCATTGCCGCAGGGGCGGATGTGAACAAGGCGGATGAGGATGGCAAAACTCCCCTCTACAAGGCGGTAGAAAGAGACCGCACGGAATGCGTGAAGCTACTCATTGCCGCCGGGGCAGATGTCAACAAGGAGGATAAGTATGGCACCACGCCCCTCTACCGTGCAGTAGACAAAGGCCACACGGAATGCGTGAAGCTACTCATCGACGCCGGGGCGGATGTCAATCGAGCCAAAGATGGCCACACTCCCCTCCACTCGGCGGCGTACAACGGCCGCAAGGAATGCATGAAGCAACTCATTGCCGCCGGAGCGGATGTGAACAAGGCCAATGAGTTTGGCTCAACTCCCCTCCACTCGGCGGCACAGGAATGGGTGGACCAGGACTGGGCGGCAAAGGAGGGTCACCCCGAATGCATGAAGCTACTCATCAACGCCGGAGCGGATGTGAATAAGGCCGATAGGAATGGCTTTACTCCCCTCCACTGGGCGGCATCCAGTGGCCGCACGGAATGCGTAAAGCTACTCATCGACGCCGGGGCGGATGTTAACGTGGCGGATAAGAAGGGCTCAACTCCCCTCCACTGGGCGGAAGAAAGAGGCCACACCGAATGCGCCGAGTTATTACGCGCTGCAGGTGACACCAGCGAGGTAATGAACATCTTCAAGCGACTTTTCAGTTAATCGCGCGACACAGACGGCGCTATCTTCCCCCATGTGCGGACTCTTTTCCAAGCGCATGGGGGATTTCCCTGCTTTATTTTCGAAACATTTTGGGTAGAATAACGTCCATAATAACGCATACCGTACACAAAACTTCTCCACGCCATGCCTTCCTCCACACAAAACAGCTCATTTACACCGAACGACACCGCACTGCCCGTGGGCTATAAGCTGCACGACTACATCATCGAAGATGTGCTCGGGCAAGGCGGATTCGGTATTACCTACTCAGCAAGGGAAATTTTGACTAATTACCCCGTGGTGATTAAGGAGAGCTTTCTCTCCGATTTCGCCTACAGAGACCGCATAACAGGTGAATTGAACTCCACCCCCGAAGGCGAGAGTTTCATCCGCTGGGCTCAGGAACACTTCGAGCGAACAGCTACCCTTCTGCACAAGCTGCCCAGACACAACAACATTGTACACGTCACCAACGTGTTCCGAAAACTCAATACCACCTACTGCGTTATGGAGAAGATAGAGGGCAGAAA
>JAFZGW010000010.1 GCA_017555205.1 Akkermansia sp.
AGATGTACAGTACCCATGGAAGGTGTTTTTTTTGAGCAACACCAGCATACGTTTTGCTGGTGAAAAAATCAACCTTCCATTTTCTTTGCCCTGATTTTTGCTGTTTTGCTATCCTTTCAGAAAATCTTTGGGACACATGTGACAGTCGGCACATTTTCTCCGTTTTGCCGCAAAAGCGTATGCGAATAGGGTAAATCGAGCTGATAGACAGAGCAAAAAAGGCGATTTTGGCTACAAGTACACCAAAAAAAACGCCTTTTTGAAATTTTAGGCTTGCATTGTGCGCTGATTTGGCGTATATTGGCCGCGCACCCATCCGGGTGCGAACAAAATAAGTCTTCGACTGGGCAGGTGTCTGAGTGGTCGAAAGAGCACGATTGGAAATCGTGTGTACGTCAAAAGCGTACCGAGGGTTCGAATCCCTCCCTGTCCGCTGAAAAACCCGCAAGGTTATCCTTGCGGGTTTTTTGTGTGTTGCGACCGCTGTGATGGGTGCGTGATTTTATGGGGCGGAAAGGCGGTTAAATTAATTTTGATACATGCTGTCGGCGTTGACTCAATTATAGCTTGTCATGTTGGGGTGCGCCATGTTACGATGTGGTGCGTGAGTTATGTAGTTCGCCATCTTATGTTGTTGCTGGGGCTTATGTTGCTGCTGGCGGGTGGTGTGTGCCCTGCTGCCGGTAAGTGGGAGATTTACGATGTAGGGGGTGTTAAGTATGTGAAACTTAATGATGTGTGGAAATTTTACCGATTTTCGCCGAAGACCGGGCACCCCGGTTGTGTATCCTACGGGGCTGCAAACAGGGTGGTTTCCGTCAAGCCTGAACGGCAGGATTTTTATGTGAATAATTACCGCTACATACTCTCCTACCCGGTGCGGCGGCATGGGGAGGATTTGCTCATATCGGCCATTGATATGAAAAAGCTGGTGGACCCGGTGCTGCGCCCTCGCTACTCGAAAAATGCCGGCGTATTGCGCACCGTGGTATTGGATCCCGGCCATGGCGGGCACGATGCCGGCGCCGTGAGTCCGTGGGCGCGCGAGAAAGACTGCAATCTTAAGTTGGCGAACAAGGTGAAACTCAGGCTTGAGCGTATGGGATTCCGGGTAGTCATGACCCGCAGTTCGGATGTTTTCCTGACCCTTGATCAGCGCGTGGAAATTGCCAATCGTACGCCGGATAGTGTATTTGTGAGTATTCACCACAATTCCGGGCGCCGTGCGGCACAGGGTATCGAGACTTTTACTCTGGCACCGCAGGGCACGACTTCGCCTTTTGCGAAGACCCGTCGATTTGCGGATTTGGATGGTAATGACCAGGATAGCGAGAATATCGCACTGGCCACCGCCATTCACAGTCGTGCCATTAAAAGCACCAAGGCTACAGACCGCGGTATTCAGCGCGCGCGTTTTTCGGTGCTTTGCACCATTAAACGCCCGGCTGTTCTCTTTGAGGGCGGCTTTGTGAGCAATCCTGAGGAGGGGCGGCTTATTGCGAGCGACGCATACCAAAACAAGCTTGCCGATAGCATAGCCGAAGGTGTGTTAAGTTACAGCCGTATCGTCGGCGGTCACAAATCCGGGCTTAAGCATAGCGGTCGAGTACCGGCGGCGGCACCTAAGCGCACCGGCACATCCCGTGGCTCCTCATCCATTCACGGCAACTCAAACTACCGCGGCACAACCCGATTGTAAAATAAATATGACCGATGCTTTTCACCTAATCGGCAAGGTATTGCCGTTGAGAGTTTCCACCGCAGCCCTTTGCGGTTTGGCACTGTTGCAAGTTATGGCAGCGGCTAAAGCTGAGCAGCCGGCATCCGCAGATAGTGCGGCTGCTGCGGAGCCACGCTATCTGCCGCTGGAAAAGCTGCGCGGTTTTTACAAACTCATGCCGCAGAAGAGCTCCCGCGAGGGCGTTCGCACCATTGCAAATGCCGGCACCACGATAGAGTTCGGTCCCGGTCGTCGTGAGCTGCGCATTGGCGGCTATCGCTGCCTGCTTTCCTACCCGTTGAAAGACGATGGAGCAGGGGATTTGCTGATATCTGAGGTCGATATAGTAAAGATGATTGACCCCATTTTGCGCCCTACATATATTGCCGAGCGGCGTTTGGTGCGCACAGTTATCATAGACCCCGGCCACGGCGGGTACGATACCGGGATAACCGGTGGTTTTGTGCACGAGGCTGATTGTAACCTGCTGCTGGCTCTTGCACTGCGAGAGCAACTCAGTAAGCGCGGTTTTGCTGTTTTGCTCACTCATGAGCAAAATCGCCACCTTTCCGACCAGCAGCGTATTGCCGTTGCCGGCGGGGTGGATGCCCCCATTTTCATTTCCCTGCATCTCAACAGCGGGCGCAGTGATATACAAGGTATAGAGACATACACCGCCGCGCCTGAGTGCCCCGGTGCTACACCGCGCCCGGCAAATAAGCACGATGCCGCCTCCGCTGCGCTGGCTTTTGCGGTGCACAGTTCGCTGGTGAGTGCCAGTGGGGCGCAGGATGGTGGTTGTCGCCGTGCGCAGTACTCGCTGCTCAATTCCATTGAATGCCCGGCTATCATGGTGTTGGCCGGTTATGCCACCCACAAGGAGGAAGGCTCCCGCCTGAATACGCCTGAGTATAGGGAGAAGCTCGTTATGGCCATTACCGAGGGCGTGAGTGCCTTCGCCCTCGCCATCAACCCTGATGCCACCCTTGTACCAACCCCCGAGCAACCCGCGGAGCCGGAGGTTACCACGGAACCGATTGCTGCTCCTACCCCGGCTCCTAAGCCCAAGGCAGATAACAAGCCAAAGGCTAATAAAAATAAGGGAACAACCAAAAAGCCCGGCAGGAACAATCAACGGCGCAATCGCAAGCGCCGTTGATTCCAATTGTCCCTTATTTGGCTATTTTCAGCCGCATGCCGACTTTTAAAGAGAAGCTGTTGAGTGATGATATATTATTAAGTCGCATGAGTTCGTCTACAGTTATGTTGTGCTTCCTTGCGACTTTTGCAAGTGTATCACCATGGCGGATAGTGTAATATCCTGTTAATTCGGCTTCTATGGGGTATTCTTCTTCGGGCGTGGCTTCATCGGCGTTTTTTTCGGTGGCTTTTATGATATTCCAAAGTATATCCTCACACTGCGAAGTACCGTACAAAACGCGTCCCCGACGGGCGTAATCATGAGCGGTTTTCCCTCCATCGTCGCGCTTGGTGGCATCTGCACCTTTGTTCAGCAAGAGCAGCAAAGAGTTTGGCTTGTAGTTTTCACTTGCGTACATCAAGGGGGTGATTCCTGTATTACTTACTGGGTCAACTTCTGCACCCTTCTCGATTAGTAATTCAACACAGGGGTATAGCTCTTGCATACAGGCATTGTGCAACGGGGTTAGACCTTCATTGTTTTTTACATTGGGGTCAGCTCCGTAGTATAGCAAGAGCTCTGTGCAGATAGCTCGCTGAAACGGATAAAACTTTTTGAAGTCACCTGTCAACGTAGCTAAATGCAAAGGTGTATCATTGTCGGCATTGCGCTTGTTGCAATCGGCACCGTTATCAATCAGAATTTCCACCAACTCATCGTTAGCTTCCTGGAGCGCGAAATGCAGCGGGGTTTGTCCTTGGAATGTTTTGTTGCAGTCAATACCCGGCAGTGCCAGGAAAAAGCGGAGTGCGAGCTCGTGGTCGTTTGCGGCTGCCCAGTGCAAACCTATGGTATAGCCGAAAGTTGTGCATGCGGTTAAGGTGAGCGCTCCCAAGGTAAGGAGTGTCTTTCGTAACCAAGTACGGTGCTTTTTGGGCTGAGCGGTTGTCTGTGAAGTCGGCAGGGCGCGGAGCCAATCCTGGGCGGATTGCCAGCGTTTTTCGGGGGATATATCGCGGGCCTTGTCGATACTTTTCAACAGATTATCCGGGTACTTGTTCAGCAGTTCCGGGCGTTCGGTGAGTTTGCGAGAGCCGGCGATGGGGAGCCGACCGGTAATGAGTTGGTGGCAGGTGCTGCCCAGTGCGTACAGATCCCATTGAGGTTGAGGGGATTTTTTTTCGGCATTTTCATTCTCCTCATCATCGAACTCCATCTGTTCGGGGGGAGCATAACCTGTTGTCCCTATTTTTGTCGCGGTGTGGGTACCTTGCGTTGGACGGGCGGCGCCGAAGTCTATGAGCACGGGTTCATTCGCCCCGGTCAGCATGATGTTACCGGGCTTGATGTCACGGTGGATGATTCCTTGCTCATGCAGGGAACTGAGCGTAGAGAGCATTTTTCGTAAGATACTCTCCAGTAACTCCGGCTCCATCGTTTTGCCGTCCCTGTATAGCTCGTGAAGATTTTGCCCATCGATGCAATCCATCACGATATAGGCGGTGTTGAGTGCGCGGAAAGTACTTGTTACACGCACAAGGTTGGCGTGTGCCGGCAGTCTGCGCAATGTTCGAGCCTCCTTTTCAAAGCTTTCCATTGCCCAGTCGTAGGCGTCTTTATAGCCACGGCGTACAATTATCTCGTGGGTATGTAAGTCTCGGTCGACATAATCGCGCGGATAATTTTCCTTAATTACAACCGGGTAATCTGTTATTAACTCCGTTGCAAGGTAGGTGATACCGAAACTACCCTGCCCGAGTTTGCGCTCAATTCTATATTCATCGCGCAAAATGTGGCCATGTGGCAAGGTAGGTATAGTGTCGTAATCAGCCGGGGTGGTATACATGGCGGGGGGGTGGTATCGGGAAATCGCCGGGATATTGATTTAGAGGTTGCTGAGGGCCTGTTTGCAGAGGGCAGCTGACCATTGCCCCGGTGCGGTGGGGGTGTTGCCCAGGTAGCCGTAAATGAGACAGGCTCCATGCTGTACATAGAGCAGGCGGCTCACAGCACCCAGCGGCCCCATACCCATGACTGCTATCGGGCCGGTTGCGCGGCGCAGTAGTTCGATACCTACCATGATATCTTCCGCCTTGTGCAAACGGAAAGCAAACTTTACTATATCCGCACCCAGTTTGCGGGCTCGTTGCTCGCGCTCCAGCAGCACGCTCAGTTCGGGAGTTTGTTCAAAATCGTGGTTCGAGGCAATAACGCTTACCCCGGCTGCGTGGGCGGCGTCCACCAGTTCCTGCGCGTGGGCAAGTTGCTCCGTTTCCCAATCGAGTGCCGTGGCCAGTGGCAGCAGTTCGCGGGCCAGGGTCATGCGCTCCTCCTCTGTCATGCTGCGGCAACCGCCCTCGCTCTCGTGGCGTACCGTCAGCAGTACCGGGCATGCGGGGCGCTGTGCCAGTAACTGAGCCGGGGAGATGTGCTCGGGCATGGCATCTGCGCGCAGTTCTACCCAGTCGCATTCCTCTGCAATTTGCGGTTGAGCTGCTGTGCACCAAGTTTGCCAGTCGCTAACCGAGCCTACTACCTTGTACCCCTTGCCATTCATACGGCGCCTATTCTACCTCAATTTCGAGCAGACTGCAAGCACTCAGTCTGACACACGCGCACGCACGCAGGGGCTCATACCCCCTTTTTGTCATTCCACAGCACGATGTGCAGCCTATCGCCCAAGCGCACGCGGTGCCGCAGGCAAAGCTCAGCCACCATCGGGCGGGCGGCCGTAAGTTCTGCCTGAGTGGTGGCGCAGGGCATAAGGATAATGCGCTGCTGCGGGAGCTTAAGCGCCGCGATGGCGGGCCAGTCGTGCTCGCTCTGCACCACAAACTTGAACCAAGCGCGGTCGGTTGCGGTGAAGGCGGCGAGTGCAGTGGGGCAGAGCGCCTGCTCGACACTATTGCCGGAGTGGGCGAGCTTGGGCGAAACATTCCACTGGTTTACCCGCTCAGCAAGGGGCGGGGTGGGGGCTATGGTGCCGTTCGTCTCTACCTCTATATAAAAATACCCGGGTAGCAAGGCAAGCAGTTTTTCGAGCTCCGCAGCTTGCATCAGCGGTTCGCCACCGGTGATGACGACTGCGGGGCAACCGTAGCTGAGCAGGCGCGCCGCCACTTCATTCACCGGTAATTCACAGCCGGGCAGCCAACTGTAGCGAGTGTCGCACCATGCGCAGTGCAGGTTGCAACCGGCCAACCGCAGAAAGACGGCGGGGCTGCCGCAACGGGGGCCTTCCCCTTGCAGGGAATAAAAAATCTCGGGTTCGGATTTCAGGCGTGCAATGTTCATGGCTCTGTGGTATACTGTGGCTGTACAAAAGGGTTCATACCAGAACCCGGCCGTTGCGTCAATCGCTTTTTCACTCTTTAACCGAGATTTATTTTGCCATGAGTTCTTCTGCACCTTACCGAGTTTTATTCGTATGTCTGGGTAATATATGCCGCAGCCCTGCGGCTGAGATTATCTTCAATGCCGTTGCAGCTCGTGAAGGTGTAGCCGGACTGGTGCGGGCGGACTCCTGCGGAACGGCCTCTTACCACACAGGCAGCAAGCCGGACCACCGCATGCTCGCTGCGCTTGAGCGAGCCGGCTATAGCTACGGCGGTCACCGTGCCCGCACTTTCCGCCGGGCGGATTTTACCGACTTCGACCTCATTGTTCCGCAAGATGAGTACAATGAGCAAGATATCCTCTCGCTCGCTCGAAATGCGGATGACGAAGCCCGCGTGCGCGGCATGTGGCAGTGGTTCGCGGCGGATGAAAAGGAGCACTCCGTGCCGGACCCCTACTATGGCGGCCCTGCGGGGTTCGATGCCGTGGTGGCTTTGCTCACTCGCTCAATGCAACGACTGGTGGCAGAGCTGAAATCACGTCTGCAGGGCTGAATCTTGCACTGCTTTGCCCGAAATCGGCGGAAAAATCCCCGCTTGCAAGTCGATTTAGCTTGCATGACGACCGAGAAAACGCTAGAATGCAGAGTACAGGAAGGGAGACGACGATGAGCAAGATTACTACTGTACACGCGATGTTGATATCACTGGTGAGTGCTGCACTGCTGGTGACATGTGCACAGCGATATGGCTCCGTCGCGCAAGAGTCGGTAGCGGAGACCCTGACCTCCGAGGTAATAGCCGTTACTCCCTGTATACCCGGGTTCCTGTTGGAGCCGGGGCAGATTCACCGCATGAAGTCGAGTGAAATGGGGCAGCTGCGCACGATTTTGCGCCGGGGCGAGATGCGCGTAGTACACGAGAGCCACTACCGCGACAATATCCCCGGGCGACGTGAGGATATGGTGAAGGGCGTCTTTTACCTGTACGGCAGCAACTACCAGTGCCTGGGCGGCCGCGTGGAGGGCGATATGGTTATTATGGATGATATTGAGCTGACGGAGGCCGACAGCCGCGAGCTCTATCGCCTGTTGTATCCCTATTTGGTGAAGGTCATTGATATACGCCCATGAGCCGCCGGAACAGTTGCCTGACCGCGGTACTGATGTTGGCCGCGCTGAGTGCATGTCAGCAGCAGCCCCCGCCACCGGAGGGAATTTACCCCGCGCCCGATACTTCTTTCGTGGGGCGCCGTTTGCAGCAACGCTTGGGGACAGAACAGGCGGATGTTGCCGTGGTCTTCATCGGTGGATTCAGTGAGCAGGTGCTCACCCACCTGCGCCGAGTGTATGAGAGCATGCCCCCACTGCCGACCACCGGCAAACAGGTGCGCGCGTTTTATGCATGGGACGGTGGGCGCGGGTGTCTGCTTTTTCACAGCACGGCGCTGATACAGCGCGATTTGCGTGCCTTTTTGCAGGCGAATCCCGGTGCTGACCTCGTGTTGATTGGTCATAGCTACGGGGGCTCCGCCTGCATGGATGTGCTGCGCCACCTGAACCACCCCCATGGCCGAACGGTAGTCGTCACGCTCGATGCCGTGAGCTGCCGCAAGCGCTCATACCCGCGCGAGCGTGCCACCGGAATAGACTATTGGTTGAATGTGTATTGTGCTCCCTATCGCCATTTCAAAGATATGGCGGCGGCGGTGGGCGGGCCGTGGCGGGAGTGCCCGCAGGCCGACCTGAACATATCATTCAGCGGCAAAAATCGCGACCGTGCCGACCGCCGCTACCAGCATGCTCAACCCCTGCCGCTCTTTGAAGACCGCGCTCCCGGGCAAATTTACTCCGCCTATGAGCACATGGTGAGTGCCTGTAACCGCCTGCAAATCGGCGAACCCCGGCGGGCGCCCCGAATTAACCCCACCCCAAAATAATTGAGAGCGTATGCCCCCTCTTCCTCCTTGGCAACGATTACAAAAAAATGCAGCAGAACTGGCTGAGTTGCAGCCCGCCTGTCGCGGAGCCGTGCACCCCTTGGCTGTGGTGGACGGCGTGCTGGAGCTCGGCGAAGGTTCCGTGGTGAAAGCCGGTACGGTTATCGAGGGGTATGTGCGCATTGGGCGCAACTGTAGCATCGGCCCGAATGCCTACCTGCGCGGCCATGTGAGCGTGGGCGATAACTGCGTGCTGGGGAATGCCGTAGAGGTGAAAAACTGCATCCTCGGCAATCAGGTGTTTATTTCTCACCTCACCTATGTGGGGGATTCCGTGATTGAGGATGACGTGAACGTGGGCGGCGGTTGCATATTCAGCAATTTCAGGCACGATGCCGCCGAAATCCGCATGCCCTGGCAGGGCGAACTGCACCCCACCGGTACCAATAAACTCGGTTGCTATGTGGGCGCGCATTGCCGTATAGGCTGTAAATGCGTTATTTTGCCCGGTCGTGTGCTGCCGCCGCACACCCAAACCTACCCCGGCACGGTTTATCGCGGGTCGATTGCCGATTAAGCGCAAAAAAAGCTGCCCGGCGGTTAACCGGGCAGCGTTGAGATTTTTTGATGGCGCGGCGGGCTTTACAGGCTCTCGCCGAAGTCCTCGCGGAACTTGGCTGCCAATTTCTCCTGCCAGTCGCTCAGCGGCTGCAAGCGACCGAAGAAGAAGCGCAGAACCTCCGGCTCTTCCACCCACTTCAGACCGCCGATGAGGTGACGGTTGTCGTACAACCACTTCACACGGTCAGCGCAGTACTTCACCTGAGAGAGCGTGAACACGCGGCGGGGGCAGGCCAGACGCACGAGTTCCAGCTCAGCGTAGTTTTCGGAACCATCGGGGTTACGTTGCTCGGAGAGGGAGCCACGCTCCATACCGCGGATACCACCGGCAATGTAAAGAGCCGTGGCCAGAGCACCGGCGGGGTACTGCTCGTGCGGAATGTTCGGCAGGAACTCACTGGCGTTGATGTGGGCACCCAGACCACCGGCCGGCTTCACCATGGGCACGCCGTACTCGGAAAGCTCCTTCACCAGGTACTCAATGAAGATGGGACCCTGATTGATGATTTCCTCGTCCAGAGTCTCCAGCAGACCAATAGCCATGGCCTCCATGGCGCGAACCTCCATACCGCCGTAGGTCAGGAAGCCTTCGTACAGCGGAATAAAGGCCTTCATCTTGAGAATCAGGCTCTCGTTGTTGGAGATGATGGCACCACCGCGGGCGAAACCGAGCTTGCGGCTGGAGAAGTAAATCAAATCCATGGCGTCGGCCAGCTTGCGGATGATTTCCGCAATGCTCATATCCTTGGCAGCGGCCTCGCGGGTCTTGATGAAGTACAGGTTGTCCTGCAGCAGGGAAGCATCGAGCACAGCCATCACGCCGTATTCCTTACATACGGCAGCCACCTCGAGCATGTTCTCCATGGAGAGCGGCTGACCACCGATAAGGTTGGTGCCGGCCTCGATACGTACGAAGGGTACGTGCTCAGGACCTACCTCCTCAATCAGGGCACGCAGGCGGGGAATGTCGAAATTGCCTTTGAAGGGCAGGTCAAGGTTGGGGTCCAGACCCTCAGCGGTAATGAGCTCCTCCACACGGCCGCCCTTACGGGTAATGTGAGCCTTGGTGGTGGTGAAGTGGAAGTTCATGGGCACTACGTCGCCCTCCTTCACGAAAGTCTCTGCCAAAATGTTTTCGCAAGCACGACCCTGGTGGGCGGGCAGGAAGTACTTGGTGCCGAACACCTGCTCAATCACACGGGAAAGGCGATTGAAGGTCTCGGAACCGGCGTAGGAGTCGTCGGCCTGCATCGAGGCTGCAACCTGGTTGTCACTCATGGCGTTCACACCGGAATCGGTGAGCATATCCATGAATACGTCCTTATTCTGCAGCAGGAATGTGTTGTTGCCGGCCTGCTTCAGCAATTCTACACGTTGCTCAACCGGCGGCAGGAAGAGTTTCTGTACTACGCGCACCTTGTGCATCTCAAGCGGTACCTGGTGCTCTTCTTTATAAAACTTAACGATGGACATAATATGTGGGGATTCAGGTATGAATAAGCGCCACTTACCCACTGCCCGAAATGCAGGCGGAAAGCAGCGCGCCGATTATAGCAATCCGTTTTTGGCCTGTCAATCTGTTTTTAAGGCATTTATGACTTCTGCAAGTTGTAAAATCAAATGCGACACCGAAAGCCTCTCCCCAAAAGTCTCCATAGGAGCCCAAACTGCCCTAGCAGGATGGGGGGATAGGGGGAAGGACGACAGTGAGTCCTTCCCCCTTGTGGAAGCGATGAAATAAAAAAAGGGTGCTTTTCGGCGTTGTAGGTGGCATAATGCCAGTGAACCAAAATACAAACAACACTTAACTCAGATGAAAAGCACCCAAGACGGGTGTATAGCTCCTTCCAGAAAAGGCAAGCATTTAAATGAATCCGAGCGACAGCAAATTGAACGATGGCTCCTTAAAGGGTTGCCAGTTAAACAAATAGCAACACTTCTGCAACGACAACCATCCTCCATCTATCGAGAAATCAAACGAGGTATAGTTACAAACATAAGGAGGATTTAAGAGAGTACCAAGTCTATCGGGCTCAGGAAGACTATTTATGTAATTGTGGAGCCGGTGGCCCGTATCTGAAACTAGCCTGGGATTCTGAAATTGCAAAAAGGTTGCATACACTAATGACTGTCAATAAAATGTCACCTTTATGCAGCTATTGAGATAGCCCGACAGGAAAAGCTCAATATAAACTTCTGCGCTCGAAGTCTTTACAACTACATTCATCATTCATTTTCCTCTCTCCCTTTTATATCCACGGTTAATCCCAGCAGCGCAAGCAACTGGAGAATAACGCCAACACTAACTCCTCGTTTTCCTCGCTCTAGCTCACTCAGTAAGCGAGGACTGCATGGCACCATCATCGAGAGCTCCGCGATGGTAAGCCCTTGCTTCTTGCGGCGCTCCCGAATGATTACGCCTAATTCTGATTCTGTTGTAATGTTCATGTTCCCTTTTGGGATTATTATAGGCAATTCGGGCAAAAATGCAAGAATATATTCCCAATTAGGAAGATTTTGTTCAAAAAAGTTCATCGGATGCACAAATATTCCTAAAAGGGAATAAAAGCAGACGCAAAGAAAAAAACAAAACGCAAGAAATGCCGCACGATTTCTTGCGTTCTGTTTAAGAGGGATGCCAGACTGACCAAGCTCCGACTAAGTTCTGACCAAGCTGCACTTCTTCGATTATGATTTCAACTTATCGGTGCAAAAAAAATGAACCAATCTCCGAACAGTAACCTACCATTGTGTGCACAGCTCGTCAATGATTTGATAAGCCATGGCGCATTTTCTTCTCTTGTCAGAATGTGGAATTCGGGCAGCCCCTCCCCACAAAAAAGTTCAACTCGCGGAATCACTTTGCATGCATGCCGATCAGCGGCATCTTTTCCAGAACAACTCCGCTTCTTTTCTACTGGTGGGTACCATGTAGCGCGAGCGCAGAAGCGAGGGATCGCGGTGCCCCATCTCCAGCTGCAGCTCCGGCAGATTCCGGAACATGGCGGCATGGTACGTGGCGAAGGTGTGGCGGCATACATCCGGCACCCAGTGGCGAAACCCGGCGGCTCGCCGTAAGGCCTGCCACTTGCGCTTCCAGTTGCGGGGAATGTGCCGGTCTCGCTTGCGGATGTCCCGCACGCCGCGCAGGGGAACCGCGCGCCCACCGCCCGTCTTGCTGGTACGCGGGCGTATGATGATCTGCCCCTCCTCCCAGTTGATATCTGCGGCTTGCAGGCGGCTCACCTCCGTGGGGCGGATGCCGCCGTAGAGCATCAGGCTCAGCGACAGGCGCATATCCCGGAACTCCGGGCGACCGGCCGTGGCTTTCAGGCGCTCCACCTCGTCCGGTGCCAGCGGCTCGATAGGCTTTTCCTGCACGGCGGGCACCTTGATTCGCGTCACCGGGTTACTGTCCGCCCATTCCTGCCGTATGCCGTAGCTGAACACGCTGCTGAGAACTGCACGCCCTTTGCGGTAGCTGCTGGGGCTGGTACCGAAGGCGGCGGCCAGTATCCGCCTGCAATCCGCCGTACTCATGGCGCGCAGCGGCATATCCGCCGCGCCTTCCACACGCAGAATACGGCGCACAAAGTGCCGTAGATCGCGGCGCGTGGTCGCGCGCAGGTCCTTGCGGGCCTCCACACTCGCCCATGCGGCCATGCTCAGGGGTACGGTATGCTCTGCCGCCTTCACGGCTGCCACACCTGCCTGAATCACCCGCCGCAGCAGGGGCATCGGCTCTGTGCCTCCGGCGGTATCTCCCAGGGTTTCGATAGCTTCCAAGATTAACCGAGCAGCGTCTGTTGCCGATACTCCTGTCCCTGCCAATAACGTATGTGCAATGCGATTTTTTTTCATGGTGATTTTTGGAGCCTTCTTTCCGAATGCTGGAGTCAAGCAATAAAATCCCAAAATGTTTGTTTTTTTTGCTTTATCTTGTTAGGTAGACGAATGAATAAGTCAGATAGTTCCGTTTTTAAAATAAAAATTTTTAGTAAATTATTGATGTGAAAGGGGGAGTCGGGTGTCAGCATTCGGAAAGATGTATAATTGTGGCGGTTGGAATTTGGGCTCAACCAAGGTGAAGCTTCAATCTAAAGCAAACTATGAAATCTCATTCCTTATTTTCGTGTTTTAAAATTGTGGTAATCGGCATGCTGCTTATAGGTATGTCTTCCTGTGAAGGCATACGGATGAAGTATGCTATGTTGGAAGCGGCGGAATGCGGTGATGTCCGAACCGTTCGGGCTATGTTGGATAAAGGTATTCCAATAGAATCGAGACGAGGGCGTGACTGGCGAACCCCTCTTCATCTGGCTGCACGCAATGGGCACTATGAAACTTGTAAGATGCTCATAGAGTACGGGGCAGATGTAAATGCGGAAGACAGAATGGTAAATAGGTATTATGTAGATAACGGCGAGGTTATATCGTATTGGTATGATACACCATTGCAATTGGCAGCACATTTCAACCATGCTGACATTTGCCAACTGTTGATTAACCATGGAGCCATGATTAACAAAAAAAATGCAGAGGGCTATACACCCTTGGATACAGCAATGAATAACGGATCGGTGGATGCCGCCCGCGTATTGATAAAGAACGGCGCTACTTATTAAAAAAACGAAATTGGTTCTATTATGAAAAAGAAAGCATTGTTATTATCAGTCATCTGTATGCTGGCATGCAGTGGCCTTGTTTCTTGTTCCACTACTCCGGATTTGGTGATTCCGGAGACTGTGACGAATGTTGCTGCTAAATCCACATTCAAAAAAGCCCGGGAGAATGATATCGCGTCCATACGCACTATTGCATCATACTATGAACGCGGGGTGTACGGTTTTCCGCAGAGCAATCGTCAAGCTGCCAACTGGTATCAGAGAGGCGCGGAACTGGGTGATGTTGAGTGTCAATACCGCATAGGCCTGGCGTATTTTGAAAAACGGGGCAGATGGCCGGATGCGGATGAAGCCGGCAGATGGCTGCGCAGAGCGGCTGCACAGGGGCATGCCGGTGCAAAACGTATCGTGCATCATCCTACTAAGACTGTAGAGGAGCAGATGTTCCCGCGTTAAGCGCCGCAGCATTTATTATTGACGAAAACACAAGCTTATATGTTTTTCTAAACTCACAATTAACAAATCACTTATGAAAGCAATAAATACTAAAATAATGTTGTTTCTTCTGGGCGGTGCTTTGCTTGGTGGATTAGTATCATGCTCTCAGGTCCCTGATATGATGTTGCCTCCCACGGTAACATCTCCTGCGATGAAACGTACCTTTGAACGGGCTACGCAGAATGATATAGCAGCTATTCAGAAAATTGCAGAATGTTATAGTCGCGGGGAAAATGGTTTCCCGGACGATGATAGAGAAGCTGCTAACTGGTATCTTGTCGGCGCTCAGCTTGGGGATTCCAGCTGCCAATTCTCTATTGCTTCTCGTTATATGTATGGTAACGGGCGGTGGCCCTCTGTGTCGAAAGCTGAGTATTGGATGCGGCGTGCTGCGGATAACGGCGATCCCATGGCCGCCGAAATCCTGCCCGAAGTCAGAGATAGATTTAACAGATACCACGGTATTCCTCAGCAGTAATATTAACTTAAAACCATAAAACTTATGAACACAGCAAAAAAAATTATCCTTGCCACGGCACTGGGCGGCTCATTAATGCTTAACAGTTGCTATTTCAACTCAGCAGGGCACATATTTGATAAAGCATCTTATCAGGCTTCTTCATTTACCCGTGAACTGAAGTCGGACAAAAATCAAGTCGTTTACACGGATGGTTCGGATTACTATGTAGAACTCACCCGTTATCGCATGGGTAAGCCGGTGGTTACTCAATATTCGGTTTTTTCACAAGATGAGACCAAGGACACACTGCAAGCACGCGGAAAGGATGTGTTCCGTATTCCCAGAGATTTTGCCATGTACCTGACCGGGCAGGCCAAGGGACCCGATGTTCCCTCCGAGATGACCCTTGTGAAGAATGGTGAGGATATTAAGAGCCGTTGTTCAACCTTGCCCATTGTGAAAAATGCCGGCAAATATGCAGAGGTGTGGCAGCATCGTTCTTCTGCAGCTCCGTGGCTTTATACTGCCGGCGTGTTTGACTGGTTGTGTGTGGATTTACCAATGACCTGTGTGGAAAATGCTTTAGTCATTGGTATTGGGGCTGTCATGTTAGTGTATGAAACATCCAGCGCATACGGGTCTATTGAACGCAAGTGGGATCCGGTCAAATATGGAGACATTGATACATCCGCTACAAGAGGCGATGGCGGTAGTTCCTCCTCCTCCGGTCCGAATCATTATGAAATCCGCGGCTTCTATCATTCTCAGGGAATGTAACTCATCTGTTTGTTAAATACACAATAAGTTGTTTGCCACGAGCCAAATGAAAAAATGGCTTTCAGCCTTCATATTGAGTTTTTCTCTTGCAAGTTGTGGTAGCACCCTTTCGGTGAAAGCGTGGCAGGCTCCCGGACTGAATCCTGCTCCCGGAAGTATCATTGCTTTCTATGAGAAAGGTAAATATATAAATCTTTATGGAGGTGTGTCAACATTGGTATTTAACATGGTGACAGAAGCTTTTGAGGATGTTTTTTCCGGTGGCGGTGTACACCGAACGGTGTACACCGCGTACACGAAAAAGGGATTCCGAAATTGGATTATGCTGTTGACTTGAGCTTTTACTATAAGGCGTCGGGTGGTGATTTGAGAGTTAGTTGCCAGGTATATGAAGGTACCGCAGTTGAAAGCGGCTATGGATGCCGCAAAGATTGGCAACTGGGCTTCTGCTGAGTCGAATGCCCGGGCGTATGTTAACTCGAACTCACATGCCCCGGAGGGTCTTTACATGCAGGGAATTTGTTGTATGTATAAAAAAATGTACGCTGTCGCTTGTGATAAGTTCAACGAAGCAAACCGTATATCACCCAGTTCTCGCTATAAGGAAGCTCGGAAGTATGCTGAAAGTGCATTGAAAGCGCAGAATATATATAAGCGCGTTCTGTAATAACTCACATCAAATTGTTTATTGAAAAAATGAAAAAATCACATATTGTATACAAATTGGTGGCAGCCGTAATGTTGGCTGCTATGGTGTCTTGTTCTACGACGGAAGCCCCCAGCAATCGGGCTGCCAAGATATTTGAAGCAGACTTGGTAAAGGCGCAGGCCGGTGATGCTGAGGCTCAGGAAGATGTCGCTTATGCTTACATGAATGGTAAAGGCGTAGAGAAGGATATACAGGAGGCCGAAAAGTGGTACCGCAAGGCTGCGGAACAGGGGTATTTAAAAGCTCAGATATCTCTCATGGAACTGTATGGTATGAACGGTGAATTAGCCAATGAGAATCCGGAGGAATGTGTTTACTGGGCGCGGAAGGTGTATCATGCCCCCAACGCGACTGATTTTGATAAGGTTTATTCCGGCAATACTCTACACCGTTGCTACGATAAAGGATACGGTGTAGAAAAAAATCCGGAAAAAGCAGCAGAGTGGAAAGCTAAATATCTTGCAGATTATCAGCGTGACCTCAGAAATCATCGCCGTAAACTCAAACAGAATAAGAAGAACTAAGCACTCTGACCTCAGCGTCATACGCGCGAGTTTATTCTGACGCAGCGGTGGAGAAGGCTCGTTCGCATCGCAAAAAAATCAGATAACAAATAAATCCGCCATCAACAACAATAACCGAACAAGACAAAATCGCCATATTCGACGCATTAAGCAAGCCTTTTCTGTGTTCTGACACCTCAATGGATGGTCAGGATGGCAGTAATTTATTTGCGCAGGCGATTCGCCGGCTCCTTAATTCTTCGCTGCTCGCTCAACGAGATGAGCACTTAAACTGTGAACGTTACGAACGTATACCGAGAATGTGTATAAGCGCGTTCTGTAATAACTCACATCAAATTGTTTATTGAAAAAATGAAAAAATCACATATTGTATACAAATTGGTGGCAGCCGTAATGTTGGCTGCTATGGTGTCTTGTTCTACGACTGAATCTCCTACCTCTCGGTCTATTCCTCGGTTCGATAGGGCAGAAATTGAGCAAAATATGGAAATGGCGCAGGCCGGTGATGCTATGGCACAGGTCTATATGGGCTTATGCTATTCAGACGGCATTGGGGTGCAGCGGGACTACAAAAAAGCTGTGGAGTGGTTCCAAAAATCTGCGAATCAGGGGGATGCTAGAGGTCTGTTCAATCTGGGGTACTGCTATGAACGTGGCAATGGTGTGCCGAAGGACTACAAAAAAGCTGTGGCGTTGTACCAAAAAGCTGCTGTTCAGGGATTTCCCACCGCTCAGTATTGCCTAGGCGAATGTTATTACGATGGCAAAGGCGTGCAGCAGAACTACACCAAAGCTGTGGAGTGGTACCAAAAAGCTGCCGTTCAGGGATTTGACAGAGCCGTGAACTGCTTGGGCTTATGCTATGAAGATGGCAAAGGCGTGCAGCAGGATTACGAAAAGGCTGTAGAGTGGTACCAAAAAGGCGCAGATTCGGAAGACCCGTACTCTCAGTACAATTTGGGCCGCTGCTATGAAAGAGGCCGTGGCGTGCAGAAGGATATCAATCAGGCAATCGAGTGGTATCGTAAAGCCTCTCAGCTGGGGCATCCTTCTGCCAGTGATGCACTAAAGCGCTTGGAGCGCTAACCGGGACATATTTTGCGGCTAAGTGAGGTTAAAAATATATACAAACTGTGAAAACTTCTTCTCTCATTGTTACATCTGCCATTATCGGTGTGTTGATTGCCGGTTTTTCTACGGATTCGACCGCCCCGGCATTATTTACAGCATTTGCTGATGAAACTCAGGATTTTAACTTGCTGGTGGCATCTCAGGCAGGGGATTTTGCAGCCGCCCAAAAAGCTATTTCCGCAGGTGCAAATGTAAATGCTGCCACTGACCAAGGACTGACGCCGCTCATATATGCCTGCGGTAAAGGCCACACAAATATTGTACGCTTGCTACTGCAATCCGGTGCGAAGGTGGATGCGGTTGATAAGGAAGGAGTGACGTCTTTGATGTATGCATCGCAGAACGGCCATGTAGAAGTGGTTAAAACCCTTCTGGCTGCCGGTGCAAAGGTGGATGCGGTTGATAAGGTCGGCTGGCTGTCTTTGATGTTAGCATCGCAGAACGGCCATGTAGAAGTGGTTAAAAACCTTCTGGCTGCCGGAGCGAAGGTGGATGCGGTAAAGAAGGACGGCAGGACGTCTTTGATGATTGCATCGCTGAATGGTTATGCGGAAGTGGTAAAAGCCCTTCTGGCTGCCGGAGCGAAGGTGGATGCGGTAGACAATGGTGGCGTGACGTCTTTGATGTATGCATCGGACAAAGGTCATGTAGAAGTGGTTAAAACCCTTCTGGCTGCCGGAGCGAAGGTGGATGCGGTTTTGAAGAACGGCTCGACATCTTTGATGATTGCATCATCGAACGGCCACGCAGAAGTGGTTAAAACCCTCCTGGCTGCCGGTGCAAAGGTGGATGCGGTTGATAAGGGCGGCTGGCTGTCTTTGATGTTTGCATCGGAGAAAGGTCAAGTAGAAGTGGTCAAAATCCTCTTGGCTGCCGGAGCGAAGGTGGATGCGGTAAAGAAGGACGGCGCGACGTCTTTGGTGATTGCATCATCGAACGGCCACGCAGAAGTGGTTAAAACCCTTCTGGCTGCCGGTGCAAAGGTGGATGCGGTTGAGAAGGATGGAGTAACGTCATTGAGTTATGCATCATCGAACGGCCACGCAGAAGTGGTTAAAACCCTTCTGGCTGCCGGAGCGAAGGTGAATGCGGTAGACAATGGTGGCGTGACGTCTTTGATGGATGCATCGCTGAATGGTCATGCGGAAGTGGTAAAAGCCCTTCTGGCTGCCGGAGCGAAGGTGGATGCGGTAAAGAAGGACGGCAGGACGTCTTTGATGCTTGCATCGCTGAATGGTCATGCGGAAGTGGTAAAAGCCCTTCTGGCTGCCGGAGCGAAGGTGGATGCGGTAGACAATAACGGCTATTCATCTTTGATGTATGCATCGGAGAACGGCCACGCAGAAGTGGTTAAAACCCTTCTGGCAGCCGGAGCGAAGGTGGATGCGGTTGAGAAGGACGGCTGGCTGTCTTTGATGTTTGCATCGCAGAACGGTCATGTAGAAGTGGTCAAAATCCTCTTGGCTGCCGGAGCGAAGGTGGATGCGGTTGAGAAGAATGGAGTGACGTCTTTGATGATTGCATCATCGAACGGCCACGCAGAAGTGGTTAAAACCCTTCTGGCTGCCGGAGCGAAGGTGGATGCGGTAATGAAGGACGGCAGGACGTCTTTGATGATTGCATCGCTGAATGGTCATGCGGAAGTGGTAAAAGCCCTTCTGGCTGCCGGAGCGAAGGTGGATGCGGTAGACAATA
>JAFZGW010000052.1 GCA_017555205.1 Akkermansia sp.
CAACAACATTGTACACGTCACCAACGTGTTCCGAAAACTCAATACCACCTACTGCGTTATGGAGAAGATAGAGGGCAGAAACCTAGCCGAACTCTACCCCATTAATTCGCAGATGGAGCCGCAACTGCTGGGGAGCATATTACGTAAACTGCTCAGCGCACTGGATTTTCTGCACAATCAGGGTATACTTCACCGCGACATTAAGCCCGGCAACATCATACTCACTCCGGAGGGCGAGCCCGTGCTCATCGACTCCGCCGCCCTGCATTCTATGGCGGATCTCCGCGATGCCGAACCAATTGGAACGCCGGCCTATGCTCCCCCCGAGCAGATGTCCGACAGCAGCAAGTGCGGTCCATGGACTGACATCTACGCTCTTGGCGCAACCTGTTACTACCTGCTCACCGGGCAAAACCCGCCGAACTGCCTCGACCGCATGACGGATGAAACCTACCGCCCCCTCGCACTGCGTCCTGAGCTACAGGGACGCTTCTCCCCCGAGCTGCTCGCCTCCATCGACAAAGCGCTTGCCCTACGCTCCACCGACCGCTGGCAAAGTGCTCAGGAATGGATGGCCGCTATCGATTCCAGCTACAATACAACAGCCACACCGGTCAATGGCACACGCGTGCCCACCATCGAGGAACCCGCGCCAACCCCGAAAATCACCCAACAGGCAGCACAGGCCGAACTGCAACGAAGGGGAATCTCGGCAGGGGAATATGATAGAAAATTGTACGTTGCTGCTAAAAATGGCGAAACCGAGCTGGTGAAGCTACTCATCACCGCCGGGGCGGATGTGAACAAGGCGAATGAGGATGGCTTGACTCCACTCTACTGTGCAGCAGACAAAGGCCGCACGGAATGCGTGAAGCTACTCATCGCCGCAGGGGCGGATGTGAACAAGGCCGAGAAGTTTGGCCGCACTCCACTCTGTATGGCGGCATGGAATGGCCACACCGAATGCGTCAAGTTGTTGCTCAACGCTCCTGGGATTGACAAAAGTTCACATACACCTCTTTCGCTTGCGGTCATGGCGAATGATGTAAACAAACTGAAACATCTACTCGCCGCCGGGGCGGATGTGAACAAGGCCGATAAGGAGGGCGCAACTCCCCTCTACTGGGCGGCATACAATGGCCACACGGAATGCATGAAGCTACTCATCGACGCCGGCGCGGATGTGAACAAGGCGGATAAGTGGGGCACTCCTCTCTTCAGGGCGGCAGTGTATGGCCACACCGAATGCGTGAAGCTACTCATCAACGCCGGGGCGGATGTCAATCGAGCCAAAGATGGCCACACTCCCCTCCACATGGCGGTATACTTTGACCACACGGAATGCGTGAAGCTACTCATCGCCGCCGGGGCGAATGTCAACAAGGCGAATGAGGATGGCTTGACTCCCCTCTACTGTGCAGCAGACAAAGGCCGCACCGAATACGTGAAGCTACTCATTGCCGCAGGGGCGGATGTGAACAAGGCGGATAAGTATGGCGAAACTCCCCTCTTCAGGGCGGCTATCAAAGGCCGCACGGAATGCGTGAAGCTACTCATTGCCGCAGGGGCGGATGTGAACAAGGCCGATAAGTATGACTGGACTCCACTCATCTGGGCGGCATACCGTGGCCGCGCTGAATGCGTGAAGCTACTCATCGACGCCGGGGCGAATGTCAACAAGGCGAATGAGAAGGGCGAAACTCCCCTCTACATGGCGGAATACAAAGGCCACACCGAATGCGCCGAGTTATTACGCGCTGCGGGTAACACACATGTACCCACCATCGCAGCCCCTGCACCCACCCCCAAAATCACCCAACAGGCAGCACAGGCCGAACTGCAACGAAGGGGAATCTCGGCATGGGAATATGATAGCAAATTGTACGATGCTGCCGAAAATGGCGAAACCGAGCTGGTGAAGCTACTCATCGCCGCAGGGGCGGATGTCTACAAGGCCGATGAGTATGGCTGGACTCCACTCTACAAGGCGGCAGAAAATGGCCACAAGGAATGCGTGGAGCTACTCATCGCCGCCGGGGCGAATGTTAATTGGGCGGATAAGGATGGCGACACTCCCCTCTACAAGGCGGCTTGGAATGGCCACACCGATTGCGTGAAGCTACTACTCGCCGCAGGAGCGGATGTTAACAAGGCGAATAAGTGGGGCGGAACTCCCCTCCACTCAGCGGTAACCTATGGCCACACCGATTGCGTGAAGCTGCTGATTGACACCGGCGCGGATGTTAACAAGGCGGATAAGAAAGGCCAAACTCCCCTCTACTGGGCGGCATGGAATAGCCACACCGAATGCGTGAAGCGACTGCTCGACGCACCGGGGATTGACCTAAGTTCGTTTACTCCTCTTTCACTTGCTGTCATAGCAAATAATACGAATAAACTGCAAAACCTGCTCGCAGCCGGAGCAGACATCAACAGGGCGGATGATGGTGGCAAAACTCCCCTCTTCTGGGCAGCACACATGGGGCACACCGAATGCGTGAAGCTACTCATCGCCGCAGGGGCGGATGTGAACAAGGCGGATAAGGATAGCCACACTCCCCTCACCACGGCGGCATGTGAGAGCCACCCCGAATGCGTCAAGCTACTCATCGACGCCAGAGCGGATGTGAACAAGGCGGATAAGGAGGGCAGAACTCCCCTCTACTGGGCGGCATTATTGGGCCACACGGAATGCGTGAAGCTACTCATCGACGCCGGAGCGGATGTGAACAAGGCAGATAACGATGGGCATACTCCCCTCTACTGGGCGGCATTAATGGACCACACTGAATGCGCCGAGTTATTACGCGTTGCGGGTAACACACATGTACCCACCATCGAGGAGCCCACGCCAACCCCGAAAATCACCCAACAGGCAGCACAGGCCGAACTGCAACGAAGGGGAATCTCGGCAGGGGGATATGATAGCAAATTGTACGATGCTGCCAAAGAGGGCGACGCCGAGCTGGTGAAGCTACTCATCGCCGCCGGGGCGGATGTCAACAAGACAAATAAAAATGGCTGCGCTCCCCTCTGCAAGGCGGAAGAAAGAGGCCACACCGAATGCGCCGAGTTATTACGCGAGGCGGGTGGTAACTATGGCGGGATAGTGGGCTTCTTCAAGCGACTTTTCAGTTAATCGCGCGCCGCAGCAGGCGCTATCTTCCCCCATGTGCGGACTCATTTCCAAGCGCATGGGGGATTTTTCTGCTTTATTTTCGCAACATTTTTGCTACACTATACGTCGTAACAGTTAGCAGCGCATTACTCGCCGCCAATTCACCTAGTAGCCATGTCTCAACAAAACGCAACAAACAGCAACCGCCCTCCACTACCACCGAGGTTTCGACTCACAGAACTCGGTGGAGTTGAGTACGTTATCGAAAAAACTCTCAGCACTACGGGGGGATTTGGCATCACCTACTTGGCGACAGAGCACTTCATGAAACGCAAGCGAACGGTTGTGATAAAG
>JAFZGW010000053.1 GCA_017555205.1 Akkermansia sp.
CCGAATTTAGGACACTGAGCTAATTCTGCTAAGCTTGCGCAAAAGTCCGGATGAGTGTAGAACAAGCTCAAAAAAACACAGCACACTCATCAACATGACCAAAATTCACAAGAGAGGGCGCTATAGTGCTGCCCTGAAAGAGAAAGTATCACTCGAAGCCCTTAAAGGGGAAAAGCCGCTCCAGCAAATAGCGAGCGAGAACAACCTCAGTCCCAAGCTGGTTCGCCAGTGGTAGATGCAAGCACTGGAGGGGGGTATCTCAAATCTTCAAGCGTAGCAAATGCCGTTGAAACACCTATAGAAAAGGCGCTCAATGAACTCTATCTCAAAGACCCATGTCTGGGGCTGAGAAAACTCCCCGATATGGTAAAACGTCACTACGGCATAAAGATAGGGGCAAAAAAATTGCACACATACGCAGGAGGATGAGAATAAAAACCATCTATCGACATCCCAAAACGAGCGCACCGGGAAAATGTAAGGAAGGGAAACATCCATATCTGCTCAAAACGCTGCAAACGATTGATGTAGATAAAGTATGGAGTAGTGATATCACATACTTGCAGATAGGTCCGAAAAATTACTATCTCTGTGTCGAATTAGACTGGGCAAGCCGTGAGGTACTTGGCTGGAGTCTGTCAGATAACATGAGTACCCAATTGTGTCTGGACGCACTGGATATGGCGTTTTCAATCGGTCGTAAGCCGGAAATATTCAACACGAATCAGGGGAGGCAATACACCTCACATGAATGGCTTAGAGAATTGGAAGAACGAGGTATATCTATCAGCATGGATGGTAAGGGGCGATGGGCAGATAACATTGCAGTAGAGCGCTTCTGGCGCACTTACAAACACGACTGTTTCCAGCTCAACGAAGTAAACACATTGGAGGAGGGCAGGCGATTAACAGCTCATTGGTTAACCTACTACAACCGAGAACGCCCTCATGCACAATTAGATAACCTTAGCCCATCAGAATACTGCCGTCAGAAGGGCTACCCCCCCGGCGGCGATTTTTTTGCGCTCATCCGGACAAAAAAACAAGAAGAAATAGCTTATTCGTGTCAAAAGGAGGGCGGCAGCTTATTCCGCCCCTACGCCTATCACCGTCGTATCATCGATGAATGGGTAAAAGAAATCTCCACCATTTTCACCACGGTTCATGAGCATAAAATCAAGCGCCCGTGGTACTCCCTGAATCCCTTCTGATAGAAGACTTTTTTTGATATCTGTGGCTCTGTAGCCGCCCAAGCAAAAGCCCCTTACCATGATTGGTGCGGGGGCTTTTTCATTGACGTTATGTCCGGAATGTTTAGGTGAATGCAGTTATGACCTCGCTGTTACCGGTACGGGAGATTTGCTGCGTTTAATTCGGAGTAGGCTTATGACGAGTAAGATAGGAAAGGCCGATGCGACGAGAAGTCCGGCCTTGAGGTCGCCGTTGGCCAGCTCAGAAATGTAGCCAACTACGGTGGGGCTGATGGTTGCTCCCAAATCACCGGCGAGGGCGAGGAATGCAAACAGCGCAGTGCCGCCGAGCGGGCATTCCCGGGCGGAGATGCTGAGTGAGCCAGGCCACATGATGCCGACTGCAAATCCGCAGAAGGCACACCCTGCCAATGCAATGATAGGCAGCGGTGCCAGTGAGGCCACAAAATAGCAGATGGCGCACAGAATGCCCGAGATGAACATGGTCTTTACCAAATCGAGCCGCTCGCTCATTTTGCCGTATAGCAGACGCGATATCCCCATGAAGGCAGCAAACAGGCAGGAGCCAGCCAAATCGCCGACCGACTTCGATACTCCCAGGGCGGATTCGGTGAAGGCTGATGACCATTGCGCCATGGTAGCCTCCGATGCGCCGGCCCAAATCATGAGGAGGACGAGCAGCCAGAAAAGCGGCAGGCGCAGTAGTTTTTTCGTGGAATTCCCCTCATTGCTCTCCGGCAGGCGCTCGATGGGGCAAGTCAGGAAGTTGAATGTGTTGATAAAGGGGATAGCGGCCCAGATGAGAGCAAGGATTTTCCAGTTTTCAACACCGAATAAGGCAAAGAAGAGGGTGGAGCCGAGAATGACGGCGACCGCCCCCCAGCAATAGAATGAGTGCAGCAGACTCATCATGCCGTCTTTGTTTTTAAAGGGACAGGCTTCGACAACCGGGCTTACCAGAACCTCGATGAGCCCACTGCCAATTGCGTAGAGGATAACGGAAATAATGATGCCGGGGAATGGCGAAGAAAGCAAATCGGGGAGAAGCACCATCAGCACAAGGCCGAGAGCTGAAATCACTTGCGAGACGGTTACGCATGCTCGGTACCCGATTTTATCTGCATACTTTGTGGCGGCCAGGTCGACAAAAAACTGGGTCAGGTAAAAGGTAAAGGGAATGAGGGCGATTTGTTCGAGGGAGACCTTGTAAAGATCCTTAAAGGTCAGAAAGAGCAGAGGGGCGAAATTAGCGGTAACGGCCAGAGTCACAAACCCGAGGTAGCAAGCAATCAGGGTTTTCTTGTAATTCTTTTCCTGTACCATGTCGCCCGGTATGATAACAGAAATTGCCTGAAATGCAAGGGCTTATTCTTACGGGGGAAATGTTAACAGTCTACATAAAACTGCGGTTGGTCTTTTCATCTTAGTAACGAATTGGTTGTATTTTTCAGACAGTATATGTCACCTACAACTTTTGAAAGTACCCGTTTTTTTATTTTATTACGTCCACAAGAAAGGAATTATCGTTGCTCTTCCCTCTACCTCCCCATTCTGCTAGGGCTGTTTGCTCCTTGGAAAAATTATAGGTGTTGCTACAATTTACCCGCTACTAAATCGCGCCAAAAATGGGTTGACATCAGCGAGATAGAATGATATAAGAGGTTACATACGACAGATGTTCACAAGAGAGGGGCTTAAATTAGCCTTCTAGGTGTCTAATGAATGGTGCCATTTAGTGAACGAAAGCCGTGATTATGTATGATTATGAGTAAAGAACGAATCTGCGCATTTGATGTTTTAAAGGCTGTTGCAATTATTTTAGTGGTTGTTTACCACATGGGAATTGTGCCATCCGGCTATTTGGGTGTAGATATATTTTTGGTGATAAACGGGTATTTTCTGGCTCGGTATTTTCAAAAGCTTCAAACGACCGGGGATGTTTTTAATTTTATCGTAGCTCGAGTTACTCGATTATGGCCAATTGTCATTGTCGCTTCTGTCTTTTGCCTTGTGTGGGGGGCTATATGGCTCTTGCCGTTTACATATAGAGATTTAGTGAGAGAGATTATTGCGTCTAATTTATTTTGCAATAATATTTTATCATATTTGACGACTGCGGATTATTGGGACGTTTCCAATGACTATAAGCCATTGATGCACATGTGGTATTTGGGTATTCTTGTGCAATTTTATGTCCTGTTTTCCATCTTTGTCGTTCTCATAAAAAAAGTTCTGCCTGCCGGTCGGGATTGGACTTTTGCAATAGTGACGCTTTGTGGCATAGTCTCATTGGGAGTATATGTTTTGACTGATGTTAGTGCATCAATAAAGTTTTATTTTGTTCCATTCAGAATGTTTGAGTTTTGTTTTGGGATGATGATCGCCTTATATTTCAGTAACAGGCGTCCGGTCTTTTCAGAAAGGCTGTCGACTTGGTTGGTATTTATAGCATATACTTTCTTATTTTGTGTTATTTTTTCCGGGGGCTTTGCCAGCAATGAGACCAATGTAGTTATAACCTGCGTCTTGACCTCAATTCTTCTTGGATATCTTCCTTTTATCGGTGAGAGTGCCCGGATTTTTTTTCATAATGAGCATTTCTCATTTATAGGTAAGATGAGTTTGAGTATCTATATATGGCATCAGATTGTTTTGTCTTTTTACAGAGGTGTTATTGAAGCGGAATTGGATATGACGCACATTGTTTCCATTGTGGCTCTTGTCGCGCTGTTTTCATTTCTGTCCTACTATTATTTTGAGAATAAAATTCAAACTAAGTATTTGCCGAAAACTGCTGGTCTGAAAAATTTATTGATATGTATATGCGTGGCATTGCCGGTTTGTTTGACGTCTTGTTACTTATATCGACAGGCTGGGGTATTGAGGAGCGTTCCAGAACTAGGAGTGGAAAAAGGAAAAGTAACTCCGCGTATGCATATAGATTATAATGAAAATATTCATCAGTACAATCGGAATTTTTGCAGCTCCGGAAAAATACGATGGATTGTTATTGGAGACAGTTTCGGTCGTGATTGGTGTAATATTTTGAGGGAGGCTGGTGTAGAAAACGAAGTGGAATTGTCGTATTCGACAGGGTATAACGCTGAAAGGATGAAGAATGCAGATGTTATTTTCAAAACAATGGGGACAGTGCCGGAGTTGTATCAAAGTACAGTGGATGAGTTTCTGGACGAGATACGACGATTGGGAATCCCTGAAGAGAAAGTTATTATAGTGGGAGGAAAAAAGTTTGGCTGGATTAATCCCGTATACGTAAGCCGCTTCTATAGCAAATACCCTGATATTGCCAAAATGTCGAAAATTCAGGATAAATATTTCTATTATAATGATAAACTCAGGAATAAATATGACGGTGTGTTCATAGATTTGCTTATGCCGGTTTCTCGTGATGGTTGTGTGCGGGTTTTTACCGATGATGCAAAGTATATCAGTCACGACTGCGTTCATTTGACTGAGTACGGGGCAAAGTATTACGCCAAATTATTGAAGCCTAAAATTGAGAAACTTGTAAAGCAGAGTAAGTCAATTGCAGAGCTGCGTATGAACGCTAAATAAGACGGGTTGCGGTGTTGAGTAATTGAGTTTGGAGAGGTTAGAATAACATCGTATATTCCCGAAATCTCCACACTATATTTTACGAAATTGTTGAGAAACGTATCAGTTATGTAATTTTGACTCTAGTGATGCCATTTTGTATGTCACTATGTTTGAGATAATTCGCTCTCATATACCCCATTGATTTTACAATGTTGTAAATTGTCGACATCGTGACAAGGCGGGAATGTACGTTATGAGATATGGCAAATTTCGAGGTGATTTTCAGAAAACGGGGCAATTTTCGTAAGCTGTTTATATACGGTCTTTTAGAGTCGCCAAAATCACAGTCACAAAAAGGCTATTATGGGAGCGGTCGTAACCAAGACAAAATGGTAACGACCGCTCCTTTTTTGTGCCTTGATTTCAGCGACTTATAAAATCGCAACTCATAACGAAAAACGGACTTCCCGGGCTGATTTTGTTCATATTTATACCCCGTTTTGCAGCCAAAAGGACTCGCTTAGACTCGTGCGTTCACAGTCACATTTCCGGGATGTCAAAAGTATAAGCCGTTGAGACTTGAACGGATGATTGCTATATGCTAGACTCCTCTCGCTTTTCCGCCACCACTCGTCTGGTGGGTGTCTGCGTACACCGTCAGCGGAGAGTAAGCAGTCCTTTCCGCTGCGGAACGTAGCCATTTACAGTTACGGAAAACAGTTGAATTGACTGGCGGAAAACCATGTAAGATGTC
>JAFZGW010000054.1 GCA_017555205.1 Akkermansia sp.
CATATCGTCACATGCCTGCAAACAGGCACAGTTTCCTTCTGGCTCGACCTCATTGTAAGGAGGTGGAAGAATCAAGGGAAAATCTTTATCATAGAACAGGTAAAGAATCAGTTCCGAATCCATAATCTGTATTGTACTAAAAGCTAAATACTTACTCAAGATTAGACCTCGTCAGTGACTATTATTTTATCTTTGACGCTCCCTGCGAATGCTTCATTTCATTGCTTGCAAAGGTGATAAGCGCCACACCCGACTGAGAAGACAGGCATCCGGCACAAGCCAGAGATTTAGCTTGAAAGCGGGCAGTGCAGCCTCTATGGCACGCCTGCGGCATTCCGGCATATTTGCCCCTTCCGAGAATAGTGTGTAAATGGTGGGGAAAAAGGTAAGGAAGGCAAGCGTGAAACCGCTCACACCCAACTCCGGCGATACGCCTCGCAGGCTGAACATCAGGCCAAGCCCCACCGCCGCAAGGCACAGAGCTGTGGTGGCAAGGATTCTGTGGAAAATTGTCTTCAGTATTCTCTATCTCCTTTACTTAAGATAATACTTCCCGGCACCGAATCCGCAACAAAAAATGGCAGAAAGTGGGAATTTTCTACCATATAGGCGCACACCGCAGGCATTTTGTTGCACATTTTCTGCATTGCCTTCATAAAAACGTTGTTGACTCAGGTAAAAGAACATGATATACCCCGGCTCAGGAAAATGATGAAGTTGGGTCATATGGCAGCCATGGCTCTCTGGGGATTGGGGGTAGTGGTGGCTGTGGCGAATATGGTTCTCCTGCCCGGGGGGAACACCGACAGGGCTGTTGCTTTGCTACTGCTTTCCTTGGGGTTCCTGGTTATGACCATTTGGGTGGCGCGGAATGAATGGCTGTTGAATGACAAGGGAATATGGGATAAGTTGCGCAGGGCTATCGAGAAAGATAAGCCGGAGCTTGCCTCGCGCTGCATACGCACTGCGCTGAGGGATGGTTCTCAAACATGCAAGGATGATATCGCCTCTTGTCTACAGATGGCGTTGCAGAAAGAACGCTGGCAGGTAGCTACAGCCATGCTGAACGCCGGTGCCGCGAATCCGGCTATATTGAACCCGCCTCATTTTTTCGCGCTTGGTGTGCTGGAGCAATGTGTGGCGGATGGCAATCTGCAGGCGATTCGTCTGCTGCTGGAGCATGGAGCTTCGCCGGATGCCGGCACGGGCTATCCGCCGCTCTTGGATGCACTGGCTAGGGGACGGCTGGACATCGCTGAGCTGCTGCAGGCGCACGGGGCTTCTCCGCAGGGGGCTCACCCGGACTTTAACCCCGACCGCTTGACGGCATTGCACTTGCTTTGTTCCTACCGGCAGGCGACCGATGTGGCCGCTGATATTCGGATTGCCGACAGATTGTTACTGGAAGGGGCTGATGTTAATGCGCGTACTCTCAGTGGCTTTACTCCGCTGGATGTTGCTATGGACAGTCGATTCTCCACCGGTGCCGCGCATCAGGAATTGCTGGATTTCTTGCGTGCTCGGGGTGCAACGCGCGGGGCTTTGCTCAGTGTGCCGCAGGCGAGTTTCAGCGCAAGAGTGCTGATGAAAGGTAAGCCGATAGAGCTTCCGGCGGAGAGTCATGGCTGCGAGCTGCAGCGGGCAGAGGCCGACAGGGCGGCCCCCGTGGCACATGACTGGCAGGTGCAGCTGCTGTGTCGGAACTCCGCCGGGGAGCTCCCCCTAGCTGCGGGGTTCCGATTGGCTCGGGCGGTGCAGGAGCTTTGCTGCTGGGGCGAACAGGCGGTAGCGGCCGATTTGGGGCGCGGATTCATCCCCGCAACAGAGCTTGCAGATGCTGAGCAACCGCTGCTCTGTATGCTGCGCTTGCAGCCTTGCTCCACAGAGACCCAAACAGGCCTGGAAACTGAGGGAATGTCTCGATTCGGACTGCCGGAATTGCGCGCCGTTGACACCCCCTCCACCCCACGAGAGTGGCTTGTTTTTGCCATTCGCCATGTGGTGGAATCATTTATCGAGCGCAACGCATGCCCGGTTGTTAATCCGCACATCGCGGTAGGTGAGATGGACGATGACGATATCTGGAGCGCAGATGAAATTTTTACCCTGCACCCGTGCTCTCGGCTGTTCGGTGAAGGCCCATGCCTGGAAATCTCCAACAATCGTTACTGAGCAAGCTCCGCCGCAAACCCAGGGGCGCGGAAATCCGGATATTGCGAAATAAGTTCCCTAAAATGTGCTTTTTCTGATGAAAGAATGCAGTTTTTATAGAGGGTGGAGAGAATTTTGCTTGCCGCAGCTTGGCTGCAGTAGTAGAAAGTACCTATGCAAGTGTATCCGGTGATTGCCTGAATGAGCTCCGTCTCGAACTTGTTGGCGGATTCCTCGGCCTCGTACAAACTCTTGTCGTAGATGGCAGTGCTGTCGATGGGGGAAATGCTGGTCGGGAAGCTGTAAGACGGGCGGCACAAAATGCGCCCGGTGGCTAGGCATGCACCATAAATAGAAACGCCCCCGGTGACTAGGCGGGAGCGTTCCAAGAGAAATTGTATCAGCGAACTATAATTCTGATGGGTTTATTATCAGTCAATCATGACTTTTTGTCAATAGCTTTACGAAACTTTTTATTTTTCCCTAAAATGAAACATCGCTTGCAAGGGGATAAAAAGGCCTCTTGCAAGCGATAGACGGGAGCTGGGGCTGACAAGTGAACAGCCTAGGAGGAATCCCAGGCTGCAAGGTGACTTTTTGTGCGTTATTTCCCTGCCGCAAGGCTCAGGGCGGTGGTGGCAAAGATTCGGGGGATGGTGGGCAGGGTCATAACTAAGCGAGTATCTGTTGTGAGTTTACGGGAATTACTTAGTAACATGTTTTTCTGCACATTTGATCTGAATATCCCAATACTCCATTAGCTTATGGGTAGCCTTTCGGCTTTCAAATAATGTCTGAGCGTCTGTCCGTAATGTTCTCAGAAATTCAGGAAGCAGAGATTCCGGGAGGCATTGCTGCACCGTGCTGCGTACCTCACTCGGAGTAAAATAACAAGCCTCATTATCAGGCGACATGTGAGGAAATAAGGGTGCGCTTGCAGGATGCAGCTGCAACAGGAGAATGCGGGCATGCACGCCACCTGCGAGCAGCTTTTGCAGCAAGGGAGCATGGTCTTCTGCCACCAGTCTGGAGCAGAGGAAATTCATACACCATAGCTCCAGATTCGCAGCCATGGCGATGGACTCTCCTGTGCGCAACCAGCTCTCCAGACGTTCATGAAAAATACCGCGCATCTGCGCCACTACTCCCTCCAGAAGACCGTCACGGCGCAAGTTCTCTATATTCTCCGGCACCCAGATATGAAACAGGTTTTCCCATAAATCGGGCAGACCGTCATCCGCACCCGGAGTGGCCGTGCGCAAATAGTCGTAGGCTGCGGGCAGATATGGGAGGCACTCCTCGTATGTCCCTGCCGGAAGGTAGCCGGCAAAGACAGTAAAGGCTAGCTCCTCCACTGTCAGTCCCGCTCCTCTCTTGGCTGCAATGCGTTGTAATGACTGTTCATCGTAGCTGAAATCACCGAAAGGGTCACTTAAGGTCCAGTCTGAAACATTGCTATGGGCTGTACTCTTCATTTCTCTATAATTTCCATGTTCATCCTGGTACCAAATCCGCAGTAAGAAAGCCGAGAGCAGTAGGATTCTTGTATCTTCATAACGAAGGGGCTTATCTCTTCATCCGGCACGCGAGCCAGAGCAGAACGAGAGCAATCAGACAGGGAACCAAGGTATATGTCCAGGTCATCCAGTTATGCTCCGAGTAGGGGAGCAGCAAAAACGCACTAGCCACCAATGCACTAAGCAGTATTCCCAAAAGGAAGGAAAAGGAAATTGCCCGCAACCACCCCCGTTTCTGCATCATCAGCACGCCCGGAAGCAGGCACAGAGTTATTGCTCCCTGTAAAAAAAGAATGTAGAAGCAGTATTCCCAGACCGGCATCAGCAGCAGCCCCACGGCAGGGCGCATCCGAGACCATTGCTGATACGACTCCTCTCCGCGAATAAGTCCGCAGCCCTCACCTGTGAGGTCAAGTACGTTGCCTTGCTGGCGGCCTACCATGTGGCGCACCCCACGCCAGGGTGATGGAATCCGCATATATTTGAACTCTGCGTATTGAGTTGCGAGGTTGGAGGTATCATCTGTGCGCAGGGTGATGCCATGCGCCGTTCGGGATACCACGCGCCCCTCCCATGAAGCCGGGAGGGGAATTTCATCGGAATTGAGGTATTCCCCGCCCAGGTCTTCCCAGAAACTATCCCGTGCGCGGAGTGAGTAGGCACCTGCTTTCACATCAGGGGCAAGAATCAAAGCCTTTCGAATACCATGAAGTTCCTTATAATAAACCCGCAGCCGCCCCTCAGAGCATTCCGGCAAGTAATAACGGTTCAGGGCGATGGTGTTCTCCTCTCGCAACCCGAAAATTTCATCCACCACCGGTCCTCCTTCTGCAACCAGCTCTGTGACACGCATCTTGACCAACTTGCCCTCCAGCGCCGGATTCACCTGCTCCGGTGTCGCTTCATACACTGGCTCGCTGCTCAGGGATTGAGCAACATCCGAATACATCGTACCGACAATGAAAATGCCCGCCATTGCAGCAAGGGCAAGAACTAGTGCCACCACTTGTTTCAAAAAGTTAAGAGCACCATTCGGCTGTACTGATTTATCATGGACTGTCTGTTCTGCTGACATAGCCTTTGCTCTCTTCTACTTGCGTATCATCTCATCTCGGCACCGAATCCGCAACAAAAAATTGCAGAAAGTGCAGATTTTCTAAAAATTAGACGCTCACGGCGGGCATGTTGTTGCGCGTTTCCTGCATTTTTGTTGCCGATGGCGCAACAAGTGAGGCTGCAAGGGGAGGATTTGCTCGAAGTGGAGCCCTTGGCTGCCGGGTGCGGGTCATGCGGTGCAAAGTGGTGTTTTGTGCGTTGGTTACAGTTCGGCCAGTATCTTGAGGAACTCACTCATGGGGTACGCTCCGGTCATGCTGATATCCTTATCTTGGAACACGAGGAAATAGCGATAC
>JAFZGW010000055.1 GCA_017555205.1 Akkermansia sp.
GCAGTCCAGCCCTTCTGTTTGTATATTTGTTTAATCATCAACTCTTTGTAACGGGTGTTACAAAGACAAGCAAGACTGGATTGCCACTTTTTTTGTCATCGAGGGGGCTACTTGGGCATCAGCAAATCTGAAACAGACCCGTATATGCAGGTCGTAAAATCAAATGCAACTCGAGGCGCTCACAAAATAGAAAATACCGATACGCCGTATCTGCACAAAAAATCCGCAGCCTCAGCAGACTGCGGACTTGAGTTGGTACGATTTGTTGGGAGGGGGCTCAACGGGGTGGATTACTCCTCGTCGTTGTCGACGACGGTGCGTGGCACGAAACGCATGATTTCGGCGTGGAAGCTGAGCGGTACGTCGCCGGTCGGACCGTTACGATTTTTTGCCAGCAGTAGGTTAGCCTCGTTGCCCACGGTTTCACGCTCTTCGTCATCTTCTGCATAGTAGCGCGAGCGCCAGAGCAGGCCAATCATGTCGGCGTCTTGCTCGATAGCGCCTGATTCACGCAGGTCACTCATTTGGGGGGTACCCTTATTTTTACCGGTACGGTTTTCGGGGCCACGGTTAAGCTGAGCCAGGGCAATGATAGGGAGTTTGAGCTCCTTTGCCAAGCTCTTCAGACCGCCCGAGATTTCTGCAATTTCACGTTCGCGGCTGTTCTGAGCCTGCTTGGTGTGAGAGCGCATGAGCTGTAGATAGTCGATGCCGATAGCGGCGAGGTCCGGGTATTTGCGCATTTGGCGGCGAGCTTTGGCGCGCAACTCAGATATGGAGATGGCGGCTGTGTCATCGATAATAAGCTTACTGTTTTTCAGCTCTGTGATAGCAGAGCGAAAACGCTTCATCTCCTCCTGATTAAGCTTGCCCTGCCGAGCCTTGAGGTCTTGTTTGTTGATGCCGCTGCGTGCGTAGAGCAAGCGCTCTACGAGCTGCTCGCTGGGCATTTCGCAGGAGAATGCCATCATCGGTTTTTTCAAATCGAGTACAACGTGCTCCATGATGTTGAGCATGAAGGAAGTTTTGCCCATGGCCGGGCGGGCGGCAATAATGAATAGTTCGCCCGGTTTCATGCCGTTAATCATGGTGTCGAGCTTGGGGAAGCCCGAGGAAAGGCCCAATATGCCGCCGGAGGTGGACATCATGCGCTCCAAGTTGGTAACGGCCTTGTCGATGTCGGCTTTCAGGCTCCATTCTTCGCCCTTGGCGGAATTCATGCGGATTTTGAGCACGTCTTGTTCCGTTTGGTCGAGTAGTTCATCGATTTCAGCCTCGGAGGTAAAGGCCGAGTCGGAGGCCCGGTTGGCGGTCAGGATGATGCTGCGGCGGATGAATTTCTCCTTCAGGGTTTCAAAATGGACGTTGTAGAGAGCCGTGGTGGTGGAATAGGTGAAGATATCCGTCAGGCCGGGGTGCCCGCCCACGGCTTCCAGTCGGTTGTGGTCAGTGAGTTCCTGCGCAACGGAAACTATGTCGATAGCGATACCTTTTTCGTAGCGTTCGCGGAAGATTTCCCAGAGGATGCGGTGAGCCGGTACATAGAAGTAATCACTGTTCATGCCATCGGCAATGCACTGAGATATGATATTTGTGGGGTCTATCGTCATCATCGAGAGCATGCTCTTTTCGACCCCCGGAGCTTGGGGCATGACGGTGCGATCCACCTCTTTGATGGCGGTTGCTTTGAAATCCGGCTTCTCTGTGCGTGCTTCACTCATGGTCTGGTTGTGTGCGGCGCAACATCCTACCTTGTTGCAGCGAAAATTGCAAGATTTTTCCCACAGAGAGCAAAAAACGGAAGAATGAGCTTGACACGGCGGGTGTATAGCGTATACTGAGAACATCTTAAATTTATGAAAACGCTTTCCTTACTCTCAGTTTTTGCTGTGGCGGCTGCCGTACTTCAGGCTGCCCCTGTTATAGATGCATCCGACCTCTCTGAAGACACCCTGAAGGGTATCGCTACCGAGCGCCAGAAAGCCAGTCTGAGTCAGTACCACAAGGCTAAGGCCGAGGCTGAGAAGCAGCGCGAAAAAGCGGCCAAAGAGGCCGCCGATATCACGAAGGATAATGATGCCGGTATGAAGAAGACCATTCAGCGCCGTGCGCTCAATACGATGTTGCCCCCCTGTGATCGCGAGCCCGAGGCTCCGCGTGACCCCGGTAACTACGAGATTCGCTACTGATTTTCTTGCGTTTTCTCTCGCATTCTCTCACAGCGCGGCGGTATGCACCACAGCATGCCGTCGCGCTATCTTATGTGGGTATAGCAAAATCCCCCAAGCGCATTTGAGCGGCTTGGGGGATTGGGGAAAAGGTGGGCTCAGTTCAGACGACTGAGGTAGGTCTGCGGGGACTCATCGGCCTGCAAGCTCCAACATATTTCATGAGTGCCGGCCTTCAGGCGGTAGAGCAGCAGAGCTTGCAGTGTTTCGCCTTTTTTTCCGCTGCTTTGCACCAGGCACATGCCGGCCGGACCGTCGGTGAGCAGGCGTGTGCCTGAGTAGTTCTCAATAGTGAGCAAGAAGGCATACACACCGTCGGTATCCGCCTTTACGGTAGCATCCGCTATACGGATAGTGTTACCATTGCTTTTTTTGGGGCGCCATTTGAGCTGAGTGCGGTCTGTAGAGACGGCTTTGGTCGCTTTGGCGCCGGGCAGGGGACTGCGCTCCATCATTCGCTGGGCTCGGGTGCGGGCTGCGCGCCGCCATGTATCGATGGTTACGAAAACAGTCGGTATCAGCCCCAGTCCCAGCCATGAAAGGGTGGCTGTCATGCCCCAATGCATGTTGTCCGTGAGTACCAGCGTGAGCAGTACACCGCAGAATGCTGCCGTGATAGCCAACCCGACATAAAAACCGAATATCATGCCGGGGAAGAGGATGAAGAGCACCGCGTAGCGCAAAAAGGCCTTGAGGTTAAGCGGCGTACCTTTCAGGAACTCGCGTTTTACCACGGCGGTGTAGAGCCGCTGCAGGTCAGCCTGTGAGGTGTTTTTATTGATTTCCATGGGAATAATCAGATTCGAGCTGAACGTTGGCGCAATATGTGGTCTGCTATCACGAGCCAAGCCATGGCCTCCACTACAGGCACGGCGCGGGGCAGCACGCAGGGGTCGTGGCGCCCCTTACCGCGCAGCTGTACCTCGGCGTGTTCATCGTTGACTGTGTTCTGCGGCATCATAAGGGTTGCCGTGGGCTTGAAGGCCAAGCGCATGTTGATATCCTCGCCGTTGGAAATACCGCCCTGTACGCCGCCGGAGTTGTTGGTGCGGGTGCGTACTCGCTCGCCCTCCATGTAGTAGGGGTCGTTGTGCTCGGAGCCGCGCAGAGCAGGGGCGCCGAATCCGCTGCCGATTTCAAACCCCTTGCAGGCAGGTATGCTCAGCATGGCGTGCGCCAGGGTCGCCTCCAGTTTGTCGAACACAGGGTCACCCAGCCCCACAGGGCAATTTCGTACCGTGCAGGCTACCACCCCGCCTACGGAATCGCCCTTGGCGCGCGCATCGCGAATAACCACGCTCATATCCTCCGCACTTTCCGGATCCGCGGCTCGCACGATATTGCTTTCGACCACAGCGGGATCTACGTCTGCCGGTAATACATGGCAGAAAACGGTGTGAACCTGCTGCACCCAGCCGATGACTTGCAGCTGCGGGCATAGTGCCTGAGCCACAGCTTTTGCTACGGCACCGGCTGCTACGCGGCCTATTGTCTCGCGTGCGCTGGCGCGCCCGCCGCCTGCCCATGCGCGTATGCCGTACTTGGCATCGTAGCAATAGTCAGCATGCGAGGGGCGGTAGGTATGCTGCATTTCATTGTAGGCGGAGGACTGGTGGTCTTTGTTGCGAACCGACAGGGCGATAGGGGTACCCAAGGTCACACCATCGAGCACACCGCTCAGAATCTCAACCTTATCCTCTTCGTTACGGGGCGTTACGATATCGCTTTGACCGGGGCGGCGACGGTCGAGCTCACGTTGAATCTGCTCCGTGCTCAGCGGTACGCCTGCCGGGCAACCATCTATGACTACACCAACACCCACCCCGTGGGATTCCCCCCAGGTGCTTACCTTGAAAATTGTACCGAATGAACTGGACATATCTTGTATGCGCGTTATTATAACCAATTATCGCACATCTGGCAAGGCGACAGCGTGACTTAAATTTTCCCGTGCACTGCTTTTATTCGCCGCGGGAATCACGGAAAATCTGCCAGTTGATGTAGGTGAAGTAGCCCAGCAGCATCATGGTGAACCACATGCCGTGGTAAACACTCAACAGGGTCAACCCTGCGCCACATATCAGGCCGATGAGGCTACAGAGCCTGAGTTTGTCAGTCAACGTATAGAGCAGTTGAGCTCCATCCATGGGGAATATCGGCAACAGGTTGAACAGGCTCCACCACATGCAGATGAGCATAAGTATGCTGTATACCTGTAGTACTGCCAGGGGCATGGTTCCATCTCTGAGTGCTGTCACCAGACTGCTGTATTGCTCGGCACTCATCAGGCCGATGGCGTCGAATGGGCTGCAGAGGTAGTACATAATCCCGGCCGAAAGATTCCCGACGTGAAGCCCCATGATGATAGCTGCTAGCAGTCCCAATGCAAAACCACCCAACGGACCGGCTAGTACAAAGAGAAAATAACCCGCGCGCGTGCGCGGTGCAAACGGTAATTGGGTAAGTCCCCCCATCAGCGCCAGTGTTACCGTCGGCGTGCTGCCGGTCAGTTTGCGCCCCATCAGCGCATGCCCCATCTCGTGGGCCAATAGGGAGAGTACACCCATAACCGCAAAAACTGCCACCTGCAGCAAATCTCCCCCGGAACTTACCTGAAGCCCGCCGCCCAGAAGTGCCAATACCACCCAAGAACTCGGATGTATGCTCACCGGTATGCCCCAGAGGGTGAATTGTAGTGTCCCTTTGCTCATTTTTTCTTCGCTCATGCGCTATTTTTACCCTATTTTTGCCCCATTTTCAACCGAAAATCAAAAAAAATGCATTTTTTTTAAAAAAAAGCTTGCAATGAGTCCGAATAATGTGTATAATGACCTCGCACCCCACCAACAAAGGGAACGCAAATCCGGCGTAGCTCAGCGGAAGAGCGGATGACTGTTAATCATTAGGTCGTTGGTTCGATCCCAACCGCCGGAGCTTAAAGGTCAGAGGACTTCAGTTCTCTGACCTTTTCTGCATCTACCTGTATAGCTCAACGAGCAACTCTCGGGTTAACT
The DNA here is from genome assembly GCA_017555205.1 of Akkermansia sp. Lineage (GTDB taxonomy): Bacteria > Verrucomicrobiota > Verrucomicrobiia > Verrucomicrobiales > Akkermansiaceae > Akkermansia. Next base: position 5,243 of record JAFZGW010000055.1, read on the forward strand.
ACAAAAAGCACAGCGAGCCCCATTGTTGCCTCACCGCCTATGTGGGCTCTTTATACCATTGGGGCTCGCGTTTACGGCAAAATCGACGCCGTTTTCTACTCCGGGAATGGGACATGCCCACACTTTATAACGAAGAGCCGTTACTTTGCTGAGTCCGGGTAGCGATTTTCGAATTCTTGTAATATGGAAAGTTGGAATTCATCCATATACTCGGTTATCTGTTGTCGAATTTCAGTTGGTACTCCGTAATAGGCAGCTGCCACGCTACCTGTAATGGCGGCGAGAGTGTCGCTGTCGCCGCCTATGGAGATGGCGTTTCGCACGGCATCTTCGAACCCCGTGCTTTCAAAGAAAGCTTGCAGGGCCTGCGGGACAGTTTCCTGACAGGTTTCGTTGAAGAGGTAGTCTTCCCAGATGTCATCGAGGGTGAAGTTCAGGTCGTAGTAGTTGCGACAGATGTAACGGCGGATGTCTGCCATGTCGCTGCCGGTACGAGCCAGATAGATGGCCATGGCGGTGGCCTCCGCGCCCTTGAGTCCTTCGGGGTGATTGTGGGTGACTGCTGTGACGGCGTGGCAAAGTTCCTTTACCTGCTGTTCGCTGTTGCCGACGTAGGCGACAGCGCTCACTCGCATAGCGGAGCCGTTGCCGAAGCTGTTGTAGGGTTGTGGATTCGATTCGTAGAGCCATTGGGCAAACCTGCCGCCGTAGCAGCCATCGGGGTAGGCGCGGCCTATCTCCTGCATCCACTGCACGGCTTGTGCACTCAAGTCGTTGAAATCAGGCTTGCAGCGCAACAGGGCAGCGCCGATGGCTAGGGTCATGAATGAATCATCCGTCAAAAAACACTCAGGATGCAGAAAGGTAAACTTTTTGCTTTTGTTGTTGTCCCACTCAAAGCGGGAACCGACAGTATCTCCTATAATGGCTCCTATCATTTAAATATATTCTGACACATTGATAGCTCATTGCAAGCATAAAATAGGGCTATAAACTGATTTTTCTTGACTTTCGTGCCGCGGCGGGGTACCCTTGTGCCGTCAGAACAGACACTATATATCATTATGTCTCGCAAACCCATTATTGCCGCTAACTGGAAGATGAACATGGGCCCGAAGGAAGCTAAGGCTTTCCTCGCCGCGTTCAAGGATGAGAAGACTTGCGAAATCGCCGTCGACAAGGTGATTGTGCCTCCCTTTGTGACAATTCCCGCCGTGATGGAGACCCTCGGTGAGTGCAAGTGCATCGGCGTGGGCGCTCAGGACGTGAGCGACCGCGACAACGGTGCTTTCACCGGTGAGATTTCCACTGCTATGCTCAACGAGCTGGGCTGCACCTACGTGGTGCTTGGTCACAGCGAGCGCCGTCAGTACCATGGCGAGACCAACGCTTACATCAACAAGAAGATTAAGAAGGCTCTTGCCGCCGGCATTTGCCCCATCTACTGCATCGGTGAGACTCTCGAGCAGCGCCAGGGTGGTGAGCTTGAGACTGTGCTCAAGAGCCAGGTTGTTGAAGGTCTGGAGGGGCTTACCCCCGCCGAGGTTGCCGGTCTGGTAATCGCTTACGAGCCCGTATGGGCTATCGGTACCGGTGTGACCGCCAGCGCTGCTGACGCTCAGTCTGCTCACGCTTTCATTCGTGGCGTGATTGCTGACACCTTCGGTGCTGAGGCTGCTGAGGCTGTACGCCTGCAGTACGGTGGTTCCGTGAAGCCCGACAATGCCGCTGAGCTCATGAGCCAGCCCGACATTGACGGTGCTCTCGTAGGTGGTGCTGCTCTGAAGGCTGACTCCTTCGCCGCTATCATCAAGGCTTCCGTCTGAGTTTCAGTCTGAAAGATATTTTATTTCGGTGCGCACAGCTTGTCTGTGCGCATCTTTTTTTAAAAAATTGGCTGAATTGCAAGACCAAATGCGACAGTAAGTGATTTTTCTTCTATTTAGGCTGCAAAATTGATAAAATGGAGCTTTTCTGCACGTGCCATGAGGCGTGCAGATTTTCCTTCAAAGATGCGGCGAGGATAACGGTTCATCCATTCGGCGAGGCGGTTGATATCGTTTTGCGTTAGCGTATCAAATGTAGTTTTCTTAGGCAAAAGACGTCTTATCAAATGATTTGCGTTTTCGTTGCTGCCGCGTTCAAATGAGGAAAACGGATGTGCGTAATAAAGTTTTGTTCTGCGTGTTTTATTGAATAATGACTTTTCTAAGGATTGAAAATCAAGAAATTCAGAACCGTTGTCACAAGTGATGCTTTTGAATGTTTCTCTGAATAACTTTGAGCCATACTGTCGCTCTATCTTGTTGAGAGCCCAGATAACGCTTTTTTGACTCTTGTCCTTCAATAGAATAATATACTCATAGCGCGTTTTGCGTTCCGTAAGCACCAGAAGGACCTTTTTGCCACCCTTAGCTCCTACTACCAGATCCATTTCCCAATGTCCGACTTCATCCCTCTCGTTTATTTCAATCGGGCGCTTTTCTATGCTTTCCCCTTTAACATTGTTGCGAGCTAGCCGTACTGAGCGGGTCTTGCTGCCTTTTTTTCTTTTGTTTTTCATGGGAAGCTGCTCTCTAGTTATGGGGTAGTTGTAATGATGAATGTAGTTGTAAAGACTTCGAGCGCAGAAGTTTATATTGAGCTTTTTCTGTCGGGCTATCTCAATAGCTGCATAAGGTGACATTTTATTGACAGTCATTAGTGTATGCAACCTTTTTGCAATTTCAGAATCCTAGGCTAGTTTCAGATACGGACCACTGGCTCCACAATTACATAAATAGTCTTCCTGAGCCTGTTGAGCCCGATAGACTTGGTACTCTCTTAAATCACTCCTTATGTTTGTAACTGTACCTCGTTTGATTTCTCGATAGATGGAGGATGGGTGTCGTTGCAGAAGTGTTGCTATTTGTTTAACTGGCAACCCTTTAAGGAGCCATCGTTCAATTTGCTGTCGCTCGGATTCATTTAAATGCTTGCCTTTTCTGGAAGGTGCTATACAATCGTCTTGGGTGCTTTTCATCTGAGTTAAGTGTTGTTTGTATTTTGGTTCACTGGCATTATGCCACCTACAACACCGAAAAGCACCCTTTTTTTATTTCATCGCTTCCACAAGGGGGAAGGACTCATTGTCGTCCTTCCCCCTATCCCCCCATCCTGCTAGGGCAGTTTGGGCTCCTATGGAGACTTTTGGGGAGGGGCTTTCGGTGTCGCATTTGATTTTACAACTTGCAC
>JAFZGW010000036.1 GCA_017555205.1 Akkermansia sp.
CTCGGCATCGGAGAACAACTTAACGCTGCCACCCGTGGCATATACCGCCGAGAGCGTATTCCCGGCATTATCCACCTTCAGGGTGCCGCTGCCGGCATTCTCGATGGAGGAGTTTGTGAGCAGGTTGTTAATCGTAGCATCGCCGCCGGTGTAGGTTACATGGGCATTGCTGATTTGATACCCCGTTCGGTTAATGGTATACTCACCGGGGTCGGTGGAAGTAGTAGCGGCCAGCGATGCCGTCCCCTCATCCGCGCGATTGGTTATGGTAAGCTTCTTGCCGCTGATATTCAGCTCCGCGCCGGAATCGAGCAATATGCCGGTATTGTTTCTGCTCCAGATGTTGCCTGTAACTTCCAAGCGAGCATCCTGAGCCAATCGCAGCGTGCCTTCGGCGGTGCTCCCCATAGAGCAGTCTACATTGGCGACAGTATTCTGCGCACCGGTCAGAAGGACCTCACCGGCCCGAGTTGAGAGATTGTTGAGATTCAAATTGCTGCTAACAATCATCAGGCCGCTCCCGAGCTTGGTGACGGAAGCCTTATTAGCGGAGCCGGCAGAGTGAATAAGCCCACAGACTGTGAGGGTAGCCCCCTCGTTGACGGCGTAGTTCAGGTTACCGCCGTTACGCACACGAGTGACGGCGGAAATGGTGTTTTCTCCACTGGTGGCAGTGATGGTGGAGTTGTTATTATTGAAGTCAATCGCACCATAGGTTGCGTTGCCGGCGCCGGTAATGGTAGCACCATCGCTCAGCACAAGAGCCCAATTGCCCATTGTCTGGCGTGTAGAACCGAAATCTATCGTACCGCCGGCAACAGTAAGAGTCTTTCCGGTCTGGTTGTAGTTAATGATATCCGAACCCGTACCGGCAAAACTCAGCGTACCGCCGGCATTGATGGTAATATCCTCACCCAGCAGTTTATTGTTATCACCACCAACCAGCAGAGTACCGCCGTTGTTAATGACTACAGTTGAACTACCCAGTGCACCTACGACAGAGGTACTCAGTGTACCGCCGTTAATCGTAGTCGTATCGGCAAAGGTATTGGCTGCGGAAAGCACCAAGGTACCGGTACCCTCCTTCGTGAGAGAACCTCCTCCATCAGCGCGAATAGCACCGCCAACGGTAAGGGTCGCTCCGGAACTGATATCGTAGTTCAGGTTATGCCCCTCACGCAGTCGCGTGACCGCTGAGATGGTACTGGCACCACTTATGGCATAAATGGTAGAATCATCGACGTCAAAATCCAGCGCACCATAAGTAGCATTTCCTTGCCCGGTAAGAGTGGCACCATCGCTGAGCTTAAGAGTCCAATCACCCATAGTTTGTTGAGTGGAACCGAAATCAACCGTACCACCCGTTACTGTGAGGGTCTTACCGGTCTGAGTATAGTCCAGCATATTATAACCTGCTCCGGCAAAGCGAAGCATACCACCGGCATTGATGGTGACATTGGAGCCCAGCACCTGATTATCACTACCCTCTATGAGCAGAGTACCGCCGGAATGAACAACTACATTGGAACTACCCAAAGCCCCCTTTGTGGTGACACTCAGCGTACCGCCGTTAATCGTGGTTGTATTCGTATAGGTATTGGCTGCGGAGAGCACCAAGGTACCGTCACCCTCCTTCGTGAGAGAACCTCCTCCATCAGCGCGAATAGCTCCATCAACGGTAAGGGTCGCTCCGGAACTGATATCGTAGTTCAGGTTATGCCCCTCACGCAGTCGCGTGACCGCAGAAATAGTATTATTGCCGCCAGTCACATAAATGGTCGAGTTGTTGACATTGAAATCCAGCGCACCGTAAGTTTCATTTCCCAAACCGGTAAGGTTAGCACCATCGCTCAGCGCAAGACGCCAACTACCCATCGTCTGGCGGGTCGTGCCGAAATCTACCGTACCACCGGCAACTGTAAGGCTCTTACCACTCTTATTGTAGTTAATGATATCCGCCCCCGTACCGGCAAAACTCAGCGTACCGCCGGCATTGATAGTGATATCCTCACCCAGCAGTTTATTGTTATCACCACCAACCAGCAGAGTACCGCCGTTGTTAATGACAAGCTCCGAGCTACCCAGAGCACCTACGACTGAGGTACTCAGTATACCGCCGTTAATCGTGGTCGTATTCGAGAAGTTATTAGCTGTTGTGAGCACCAAGCTACCGGCACCGTTCTTGGTAAGGGAATTATTACCTTCTGCGCGAATAGCTTTATTCACGGTAAGGGATGCCCCCTCGCTAACGTCATAGGTCAGGTTATTACCCTCACGCAGTCGAGTAACCACGGAAATGGTATTATCACCGCTTGTGGCATAAATGGTGGAATCGGCAGCATCAAAATCGAGCGCAATTTGAGATGTATTCCCCTGCCCGATAACGGTGGCACCCTCGCTCAGCTTAAGCGACCAAGCTCCCATCACCTGACTTGTGGAACCTAAATCAAGCGTACCCCCCACAACCGCGAGCGTCTTACCGGTTTGGGTGTAATCCAGCATGTTATAACCGGAACCGGCAAAGCGCAGCATACCACCGGCATTGATGGTGACATCATTCTTCAGCACCTGATTATCACTACCTTCAATCAGCAGAGTACCGCCGGAATTGATGACAACTTTGGAGCCACCCAACGCGCCTTTAATGGAGGTCTGCAAGGTACCACCGTTAATCGTAGTGGTATTCGCATAGGTGTTGACACCGGCGAGCACTAAGGTACCGTCACCCTCCTTCGTGATTGAGCCTTTACCGGCTACACCATCGGCGTGAATGAGACCATCTATGGTCAGCGTTGCGCCCTCGCTGACGTCATAGTTCAGGTTACTGCCATTGCGCAGACGAGTCACTGCTGAGATTGTATTATTGCCGCTAATGGCATAGATTGTAGAACCGCTGAGATTGTAGTCCAGCGCTCCATAGGTTTCATTCCCCAAACCGATAACGGAAGCGCCATTGCTCAGCGTAATGGACCAATTACCCATCGTCTGGCGTGTAGAACCAAAATCAATGGTGGTGCCGATTGCCGTAAGCATCTTGCCGCTCACTTCGTAATCCAGCATATCGTAGCCTGTACCGGCAAAACTGAGCAAGCCCCCTGCATTGACCGTCACATTTGCGCCCAATGCCTTATTGTTGTTACCTTCAATAAGCAGAGTCGCGCCGGAGTTAACAATCACATCGGAATTCCTCAGCGCCCCTCGGGCAGTAGCACTCAATATACCGGCATTCACCGTGGTAAGACCTTGATAGGTATTGGCCCCGGCAAGTACCAACTTACCGGTACCCACCTTGGTAATAGCGCCCTTACCTTCTTCACCATCGGCATGAATAACACCCCGAACTGTGAGGGTTGCGCCCTCGCTGACGTCATAGTTCAGGTTATTGCCATCGCGCAAGCGCGTGACCGCAGATATGGTGCTATTACCGCTCGTGGCGTAGATAGTGGAATTATTGACATTGAAATCCATTGCGCCATAGGTTGCATCCCCCTGCCCGATAATGTTGGCACCATTGCTCAGCTTAAGAGTCCAGCTACCCATCGTCTGGCAGGTAGTACCGAAATCAATCTTACCGCCCTCGACCAGAAGAGTCTTGCCGGTCTGATTGTAATCCAACATGTTAAAACCGGTACCATCAAAGCGAAGTGTACCACCGGAGTTCACCGTTACATTCGTATCCAACGCCTGATTATCACTACCCTCAATAAGCAGCACACCACCGGAGTTAACAACTACACTGGAATTACTCAACGCGCCCTTAGTGGCCGTGCTCAAAATACCTTTATTAACTGTAGTGGTATTCTCGTAAGTATTGATTGCAGAGAGCACCAATTTACCGTTACCCACCTTAGTAATAGAGCCCGCACCGGCAACGCCGTCTGAGTGAATACACCCATCGACAATAAGGGTCGCGCCTTCGCTGACATCATAATTCAGGTTATTACCTTCGCGCAGACGTGTTACCGCAGAGATTGTACTCTCACCGCTGGTGGCATAAATGGTAGAATCGTTGATATGGAAATCCATCGCTCCATACGTGGCATTCCCTTGGCCGGTAAGTCTGGCGCCATCGCTGAGCTTAATTGTCCACTCGCCTATCGTCTGGCGTGTAGAACCGAAATCAACCGTACCACCAGATACGTCGAGAGTCTTACCAACGGCTTCAAAGTCAAGGATATCAGCCCCGGTTCCGGAGAATGCTAAGGTACCACCGTTTTTCACCGTGATATCTTCACCCAGAATCCGATTATCATCTCCCCCGAAAGTAGCAGAACCGCCATCGAGAATCAAGTGAATCCCCAGTTCCGTATTACGGGTAAGATGAGTACCGTCTTTCAATTCCAACGCCACCAAATTGTCAAAAGCTGAATGGTATTGCAGCTCACCCTTCCCCTGAACGGAAAGAGTCGTATTTCCGAGCACTGCGACTTCCCCATTGAGCGCCATCCCTGAGCCATTAGCGATACGAATCGATATGCGGCTGTCGGTTCCATCCTCACCCAATTTGAGATTGGTCGACACCGAACTACCGGTGGTCACAAATGTAGAACCATCCAGCAGGTGAACATAGCCGCCGGCATTGTTCCCCACCTGCAAGGAAGAGCCGTCCTCTACGCGCAGCAAGCCGGCACCGTCTATCCTGTTACCCACAACCAAATCCATCCCGGCAAGCGTGGTCTGCACACCTCTCTGAATCTCGACATCATCAGCACGCAGTTCACCGCTACCGGTCAATGTATTGCTTTGGCGCATTCGCAAGCTGTCAGCATTGAGAGATGCATTCAATACAAGCGTCCCCCCCTCAGTGATTTCCATATAGCCGGTACTCAGAGTATCACCGTTCTCAGTCGAGACGGTGAAAGTATCCTTATTAGCAAAATAAAGCCCACTTACTGAGTAACTCTGCGACAGGGTGGCTGAATCAATTCTGTTGCTGCCCAATATGACATTTGATTGCTGATTGAGAACATTTTCGTTACCCTCCCAATAGGTATACCCCTCTTTCTCGGTAAAGATAACGCTCAGCCCCTGGTTGCTGTAATTAAAATCAGCGTTCAGATATCCGCTCACGTTGGCGTAAACGTAGTCGGCCATACCGGACCAATTACCACCTGCCAGCAGGTATCTGGTTCCTCTTTCAATGTTCTCTATATTGGTGAAGCTAATACTCAAACTCGGTTGCCCGCCGGTCGTTTGAGCAACAACAATCCCCCCGGACAAATTCAGGGAATAAGCAGTGCTGTCATAAGCACCGAAATTAATCGTTCCCCCTTCGGCATAGAGGCTATTGCCAAGAACGGCAGATTGCCCACTTACACCGGTAACGACATTGAGAGTTTGCCCGGAGCCAAGTCTGAGCCCGGACGAATCCTCTTTCAGGGTCAGCTGGGCGCCCTGAGCAATAGTAATATCACCATGTACCGTGGTTGTCGCACTGAAGTTCAGGTGACCTTGCAATGCTGTAACATCATGCACCACATTGGCTGTATTGGTGAATGTTTGTGAGCCGGCTCCGGTCTTCACTACGTTCAAACCATTGCTTGCATCACCAAGCAATGTACCATTATAGGTATGATTACTCCCCTTGGTGTCAATAGTCAGAGTATTGAGAGCCGTCGAGGTCGGATTATCGCCATTGCCAAAGGCTTTCACAGCTCCGGCATAAACGAAGCTATTCAGTGTACCGCCTATACCTGCCACATGAGCATTTGCTGTGCTGACAGCTAACCCCGGGCGGCTGTCCGAATCGCCCCACATATTGATGACCAAATTCTTGGCGGCATTGTCGTGAGTCAGGCAAACATGCTGCGCAGAGCCGGCATTATTATCCTCATGGTCAAGTATCAGCGTACCGCTAAAAGAATTATCTCCGCTTAAGACCATGCGCGAAGCCCCCGCATTACCGGTATCTGCTACCCACAAAATAGTCCCTTGTCCGGTCAACGATGAAATATTGTAAACACGGTTACCTTCATTACTCGAATCAACTATCTTAAGTTCCTTATTGTCAATATTGAGATGATTGATATTGTGCGTAATGTTTGAATAGTCCGAGCTTGTCTGTTTGGCGTTGATTGTAAGGTTTGATACAACATTGAGCGTACCACCTATGTTCTGCGTGGCATTGCTGACCTTATGACCAAGATTCACCGCGCTGCATGCCAACTCCAGAGTACCACCATCGGTATTGATGTTGCCGTTGTAGATACTGAAGGTACCGTTTTCGAGTCGAAGAGTAGCATCCTCCGCTGCACCAATCACACCATTCACAGCCATGGTGCTCCCACCGGCGACAATTTTACCGGAACCTTCCGTCACCAGAACTTCCGCTGTTTCGGAGATTGCAGAACTACTGCCATACATGGTACCGCCGTTCTTCAATTCAACTTTGTCCTGCAAAGTAGCGGAATCTAAACGCATGGTACCGTTCTCGGCAATCGTTACAGCGTTTTCACTGTCCAAACGGCCACCTGCGCGCAATTTCAGGGTAGCACCGTCGCGCACGGTGAAAGAATCGTACTCCATCGAACCGTACAAATCAATAACGCTGGTAGAACCGGAAATGCTGCTGTCGGATGAGCGAAGCACACCACCAGTCTTCACATTGACGGTAGAACGGAGAGCATAGTCACCGATATCGAGAACAATTCGACCGCCCTCTCGCTCGCTCTGCACATTCAAGGTGCCGCGGTAATCATCCGCAATCTGTTGCAATTTGATTACACCGGTGCTATTTCCGCGGCCATCAACAGTAAAAGTATCATTGCCGGAAAGAACATAATTCACCAGCATCGTACCGCCACCACCCAGAGTTAAGGTGCGGAGAGCCTCGGAAGTACCGGCCTCGCCATACTGAACCTCGGTCCCTAACTGGGCGCCCAGTATCATATTGCTGTGGCTGCCCATATCGACATGCTCAAAGGTATCGCGATTGATGACCAAGGTACCGGTCGAGGCAGTGTCTATCATGTCGATATGGTCGATTGACATCTGACCGGCGCTCTGTACCAACCATTTATGACCGGATGAATTCGTGGCTTCCGCACCCTCCAAAAAGAGAATACCGCTAGCAAGAGTCTTGGAAATCCCGGCGTCAATCGTACCGTTGAAAGTAAAGCTGCCACCGCCCAGACCGGCATTTACAATCATAGCACCGGTGCCGCTCACATGGCCGCTATAATTGATATCGGCATTTACATCATCATTGAACTGCACGGAAAATGTGCCGCCATTGAGAACCACGTCCCCCTTAAGACCGTAATAGGCCGCGTATTTCGAGGTATTTTCGAGTTCAATACCACCCTCCACATACTCTTGGTCGCCAATCACCCCCTCGCACATGATGAAGGCACCACCGGACTGCACCGTAACATCGCCTGTCAGGCGGGCGTGGCTACCCAGCTCGAAGGTGCCGCCGTTCTTCACGAGTACATCCATGGTGGCATCTGCATAGTGCCAGTCATCACTCACAACAAGACGATTGGCATTGGTACCGGTGGCGGAGCCCATGCCGTGCACAGTGTTAGTACCGGCCAATACTACGGTACCCTTGCTTACGGTCAACCCACTGGCTGCATTATTGCTCAAATCCGTGTGAATGCTGTTGAGCGTCAGTTTACCGCCACCTTGGTAATCAATTCGCAGCGAGCTATCTTTCGTATCGCGGAATGAACCGAGATAGGTATGATTTCCGCTTTCCTTGTAGGTAAGGGTAGATTGTCCCTTTCGGTTGGTGATAACGGCTTCTTCCGTAAGGGCATTGATGGTAAAACGACCGTCGGCATCCGTTGTGGTATACCAATCCATGCTCAGGCCGTTCATATCCAGCTCACCGCCGCCGGCACCGAATGTGAAATCACGCTTAATCTGATTGAGGTCTTGAATCACCACGCGAGCCCCGGTATTGGCCAACACATTGTAGGCAGCATAGCCACCGCTCTGCTGCAAATAAACTGTACCGCTGCCGCCGACATTCAAGAGGGCATTCGTATCCCCCTTGCCATCGATGTACAAATCACCTGCACCGCTCTTGCGCCACTCGCGCATATAATTGGACGGGTTGGTGAGTTTGAGGTGCACCTCCGCCCCTTCATTGATTACATAACCGGCATGGTTGAACAGGTTGCTCTCTCCGGAGGCAGAACTAATGGTGAACTTCCCACCATTAAACTCAGCGTAACCAATACCCAAATCCACCGTATCATTGAGCACGATATGGTTTTCAGCCGTGCTTGTGGTGAATACCAAATTATTGTTGTAGAATAAGTCTTGGTCTTTGATTAACAGATTGGAATTAGCGTTATAAGCATACCAATTCTGTTGATCTTTCACCCCGGAAAGGTCGGCCCAAGTATTCAGTCCGGTTCGCACACCTACGTAGTTAGCCAGTGTATTACCCGCAGAATCCGTTGCTTTACCGGAATACAAAGTAGTGGAAAGAGAACCGTCGACCTTGGTTTCCCCCGCAGTATTAATGGCATTGAGGTATACCACCGCGGTATTCTCCTTCATAGCAACACGGGTGTTGAAGGATTCCAGCGCCTCATACGTCCACTGCATATTAACGCGAGCCTGCGCCCAACTGGTACCACCATAGGACTGTTGAGCTGCTATATACTCGTACTGCTTGGTCTCGCTGTTATAAATGAAAATCGGGCTACCGGAGTCGCCGGGCTGAATACAATTCGGTAATGGGTTAGCCTCACTAGCCCCCACCCCGTTACCATATCCGGGGTCACTAGACAGGCTCATGTTGGTACCATCGTTCGACCAGATACTAGTAATTGTATTGATAGAACCTATGATAAATTGATACCCACCACACAAATTAACGGTGCCAATGCCTTCCTTATACAGCTTCATGGTACCGCCACCGGAGTGATAAAGATATTCTCCACTATACCCGTTAATGTCCACTTCCGTCGAGAGCGGATTATAGATAGCATCCGTCACAATCTTGCTCTGGCGTTGCAACATGTAGTCGTACTTGTCGCCATTGGTCTGGATGGGAGCCAATCTGAATGCCCAAGAGCCGTTTATATCGATACCTGCGTAATTGATAGCATGCTCAGTCCCTACCACTCGTTCACCATACGAGGCATCAATAGAACCATTGTGCAGCACAGTTGCCATGGCATTAGGCGCCACCGCCGCATAATAACCGCCATCACCGGTGCCGGCAAAACTAATCATTCCCTGTTCATTGGAAATAATATAGGGAGCCGTACCATCCGTATACGAAATAACAATACCACCATCTTCTTCGCGAATGAACTGCAACAGTTCATTCACACGCTCACCAACGGCATAACGACCCTTATTCTGACCAAAATCAGCATAGGTTTGGAATGCAACATCTTCGTGCATTATACCGGCATGTACCGTCGTTGCTGTACACGCACACAGTGAAAGAAGAAGCGCTTTGCGCAAAAGGAGAGGTAAGTGAAATTTCATAACAGACTTCTACCAAAGTATCACATCAACAACGCGATGTAAAGCATAAATCCCATACTAAGAACCTGTCCGGGTCTGTTTCAAATCTGCTGGTAGTAGAAATGACCAATTTTGTGTTTCCGTTGGAGTCTCAGGAAGTATATTTGGCGCAGTTTCAAGAACAGGTACCTCACATCAAACAACCCGCACGCTTTGGCTTGTATCCGTTTGA
>JAFZGW010000056.1 GCA_017555205.1 Akkermansia sp.
AAAACTCTTTCTAGGCATGCACAGCAGGTGCTTAACTTTTTCCGATATCGGCTGACCTCGGGACGAATTGAAGGGATAAACTCTATGATTGCCCGCATCCAACTCAAAACTCGAGGTCTACCTTCCGTTGATTACCTACGGCTCAAACTCAGGCAGCTAACCATCTCCGTCATTCACGCGACTTTTTTGACGCAGTGCCCGTTTTATGAGAATCTTGGCTCTTCGTTATAAAGTGTGGGCATGTCCCATTCCCGGAGTAGAAAAAGGCGTCGATTTTGGCATAAGAGAGAGCAAAAGATACTCAATAGCCCGATAAAAGAATTGAGCATGGAGGACAAAAGTCCTACCATGCCCTATATGCTATTAAGGAACTTCAGAGTACTAGGATATGGCTACAGAAACTTCCAAAATTACAAGTTAAGGGTATTAGTAGAGTGCTCACATGGCCGCTGACTCAAAAAAACAGCCTTCCACACTTTTTGGAGTTGACCCAAAAAAGCCGCCATTGCGGCGGCGGGTCAGGGGTGCATCGGGGCGACAGGATTCGAACCTGCGACATCCAGCTCCCAAAGCTGGCGCTCTACCAGGCTGAGCTACGCCCCGAGCGGTTCCGGATAGGGTGAAATCCGGGCATAAAAATAATGGCTCGGGACGGGATCGAACCGCCGACACGCGGATTTTCAATCCGCTGCTCTACCAACTGAGCTACCGAGCCATTCTTGCAAGCCGTCGTTGTTGACGGGGTGCGCCGCAATTATACATGCTTCGTTTGCGTTCGTCAAGTAAAAAAATGAATAAATTTGCATTTTTTTATGGTGGTTGTTGAAAAGTGTTGAGCATCAGCGGTTCGAGGACGGAAGATTTTTTTTGCAAGAGGGCAGGGCGTTTGTATGAGTGCGTGGCAATTTGTAAGCGGAAGTGAAAAATCCGCGCCTGAATGAATAAAAAGATTGCAATCGGGGCGGAGAGCGCGTATACTATCGCTGTATGGTAGAGAATATTCTGTACATTGTAGCTGCGTACTTGATTGGCTCAGTGCCTTTCGGTTATCTGGCCGGAAAGCTCAACGGTATTGATTTGCGCGAACACGGCTCGCGCAATATCGGCGCGACGAATGCGGTGCGCGTGCTGGGTAAGGCGTGGGGTATACCTGTTTTTGTGTGTGATTTTCTGAAAGGTCTGCTGCCGCTGCTTTACATGAAGTGCCATTTGGGGGGCGAGGTGACTGCGATGAGCGCTGCCGACATGGGGTGGTTTTTGGGGGTGATGTTTGCGCTGGTGCTGGGGCATACATATACCTGCTTTTTGGGTTTCAAAGGCGGCAAGGGTGTGGCGACTACGGCCGGTTGTATGTTTGCCTTTTCGCTGACGGTGGGTTTATCTATTCTAGCAACGTGGATTATCATGATGGTGCTCACGCGCTATGTTTCGCTTTCCAGTATGGTAGCGGGGCTGGTGTTGGTGCTGACTGCGGCATGGGAGTTCTGGTGGCAGGACGGTGTGTTGAGTGTAGCCGACGGTATGGCCCTGGGGCTTCTGTTCCTGATTTTTGCGCTTGTGGTTTACAAACATCGCAGCAATATCGTTCGCCTGTGCAACGGCACGGAACCCAAAGCTTTCTCCAAAAAATCAAAGTGATATGACTCAGACTTTCAAAAAAACAGCAGTAATCGGCGGCGGTGCCTGGGGTACCGCTTTGGCTCTTACAGCAAGTTACAGTGGCGGTGAAGTGGTGCTCTGGACCTATAGGGAAGAGGAGGCCGCCCTCATTCGCGAGACTCGTCACAGTCTCTGCCGTGTGACGGGGGCTAAGCCCCTGCCGGAAAATGTGGCAGTAACCAGCAGCTGGGCGGATGTCGCCGGAGCTGATTTGGTTATTGTGGTGGTTCCCAGCGTGGTGATGCGCGGGGTGGCTCGCAGCTTGGCGGAGGCCGGACTGGCGGAAAATGCCGTGGTGGTCAGCTGCTCTAAGGGGATTGAGAAAGACACGAACCTGCTCATGACGGAAATCCTCTCGTCGGAGCTTAAGTGCCCGGTGGGCGCGCTTTCCGGCCCCAACCATGCGGAGGATATTGTGCTTGAGCTGCCCAGCTTGACCTTAGTGGGTTTTGAGGATGAAGCTGTAGCATGCGCTGTGCAGAAGCGCCTGAGCACTCCGTACCTGCGTGTGTATACCACTACGGATGTGGTGAGCATGCAGATTGGCGGTGCTATTAAGAATGTTTTTGCCCTCGCCAGTGGTATTTGTGCCGGTCTTGGGCTTGGTGACAATGCTCGTGCTGCTCTTGCTACTCGCGCATTGGCTGAGATGACCCGCTTGGGCTTGGCTCGTGGCGGGCGTATGGAGACTTTCATGGGCTTGTCCGGTATGGGGGATTTGGTGGTGACCTGCTATTCTGAGCATAGCCGCAACCTGACAGCCGGCCGCATGATTGCTCAGGGCGTGCCCGTGAGTGAGTGTCAGGAGCGCATCGGTCAGGTGGTGGAGGGTATTCCGAATACCATTTCCTCTTACCAGTTGGCTCGCAAGCTCGATGTGCGTACTCCGCTGACGGATGCCATGTACGAAATCCTCTACTGCGGCAAGCCCGCTCGTCAGGCTCTCGAGGAGCTCATGACGCGCGATTTGCGTGCTGAAAATGTGAAGGATTAATCCCCTTTGCTCATCTGTTGAAGGCTGACAATAAATACCATGACTGTCGATGCTCCGGAGAACTTGTGGCTGGCTGAGTTGTGGTTGCAGAATCGTGACCGCTTGGTGCGCCTGATAGCCACGCGCATGTCGCCTGTGCTGTTGCGCCGCATGAGCCCCGATGATGTGGCGCAGGAGACGTACCTGGCCTGCGGTCGCCGCATGAAGTTCTTGCAGGAGCATAGCGATGTGCCGGTGTTTGTGAAACTCCGCAAGCTTGCTCTTCAGACCATCACCGATATGGAGCGCAAACATCTCGCTGCCGGTAAGCGGGATGCGATGAAGGAGAGCAGTTTGGCCGAGCGAGATGATGATGTATCGGTCAATGCTCTGTCTCGCTTTGCGGATTCTCTGGTGGGACCGCGTACTCACTTGGAGCGCTTGGAACTGCTGGAGCAAACCCGGCGAGCCATGAGTGAGTTGCCGGAAAATGACCGGGAAATTCTTGAACTGCGCCATTTCGAGGAGCTTAGCAACACTGAGTGCGCGGCTGCTCTGGGTATCGACCCCAAGGCTGCCAGTATACGCTATGTGCGGGCTCTTAAGCGCATGAAGGAACTTCTCGGCAACATCGGCACATGACGGAGGCTGAGAAAGAAGAGCTGGTTGCCACGCTGGCAGAGGAATTTTTGGAGCGTGTGCGCGGGGGTGAGCGGGCGGATTATGTAGCTTATGCGGCCTCCCATCCGGAATGCGAGCCGGAGTTGTTGGAGATTTTGCCGCTCATGCTCGATGTTGAGGGCGTAGGGCGTAGCGTGCAACCGCCGGCGCCGGTGCTGGCGCATTATCCCGAGCGATTGGGCGACTATCACCTCTTGCAGCGCATTGGCAGCGGCGGCATGGGCACGGTTTTTCGAGCCCGGCAGGAATCCCTGCACCGCGAAGTGGCCGTTAAGATATTGGCCCCCTCGTGGAGTAGTGATTTGCGGGTGAGCGATGCCTTTGAAAACGAGTCCCGAGTTCTGGCCGGACTGCGCCATACCAATATAGTGGAAGTTTTCGGTGCCGGGCACGAGGGGTCTTACCGTTACTATGTGATGGGGCTGGTGCACGGGCAGGGGCTCAGCGTCGGGCGCCTGGGGGCTGCGTTTCCCGGGGTACCTATCGAGCAGGCTGTTGCGCGTGTGGGCGTGCAGGCGGCGAATGCGCTGGCCTTTGCGCATGCGCATGGGGTGATTCACCGTGACATTAAACCCGGCAATCTGCTCATGGGGAATGATGGAGTGCTGCTGGTGAGCGATTTCGGGCTGGCTACCATTCTGAATGCCGGGGAGAGCGCGCCGCTTGTGGCTCAAAGCCAAGACGGAACCGTGCGTTACATGGCCCCCGAGCGCCTGAAGGGCGAGGCCGATACCTTTGCCGGTGACCAGTACAGCCTGGGGCTCACGCTCTATGAGCTGCTTACCCGCCAACCCGTTTTCCACGAGTACGAGGCCGGGCGCCTTGTGCAGGCTATTTGTTCCGACAGTCTGCCGCCGCTCAAGGGGTTCGGAGAACTGGGGGCAGTGGTGAACAAAGCCGTGGCGTTCAACCCCGCAGAGCGTTACGAAAGTATGCAAGCCATGGCGGATGACCTGCAGCGTGTGCTCGACAGCGTGCCGGTGAAAGCACGGCGCACGTCGCTATGGAGCCGCTACCGCTTGTGGCTGCGGCGTCGACCCGCGGCTGCTATGTGGTGCCATGTGGCCGCTGGTTTGTTGTTGCTACTCTATGCCTCAATCACCGTGGGCTACGCCCGTGTAAAAAGTGCTTTGCGCAGTGAGAATGAGCAGCGTGAGCGTGCCGAACTCAATGAACAGATTGCGGATTCCACCTTGCAGCGAATCTTCTCTGCCATGGTGAGCGAAGGCTCGACAGAGGCGGAGTTTTTGCCACCCTCGCGCGCAGATGTGCGATTGTTGCAGGACATTATGCCCTACTACGAGCAGCTTGCAGGGCAGGTGGAAAGCGGCAGCAGCAAGGTTATAGATGCATGCTCCATACTTGCCACCATCGCGCTTAAAACCGGCGACTATGCCATGGCGGAGCAGTACTTCCGCCGCGTGATTAAGCAGACCGAACCCGGAAGTTATGATTTTGTAGTCGCAACCGGCGGGCTCGCGTCGGCTATCTTTGCGCAGGATTCACCGGAGAGACACCGCGAGGCCGCACGCCTTATCTCCGCGCTGGAAAAACAAGTGCCCCCCACAGCCGATTTCGATACCCGCTTGGAACTGGTGCGGGCTCTGCAAGTGGCGGCGCGCTACGGAATCGGCCCATCCGCTAATCTTGACAGCAAGCAGCAAAAACGCCGCAGCATGGCGGAGGCTGTGTTGGGCTCGCATGGCAGTATTTCCGAACGCGCCGCTGTAATGTTGGCTCAGCTCCTGAGCGAGCAACCGCAAAATGCCGGTGCGCGTCTCTTGCAGGTGGAGCTGCTTTCCCGTGCCCGCAGCAACAAAGTGCAGCAGTTACTGGCGCCGAATGGGGAATCCCCGCTGGCTCTGCTGGAGCAGCTGTTGGCCGAGAACCCGGATTCCGATGAGCTGAAGCGCGCCTACGTGCGCTTGGCGGTTACGGCTCGCCGTGGGGCGGCTACTGTGGTAAATCCGGCCGTTGCCGCGAATTATGCCCAGGAACTGCTGGCAACATCGGTTGCAGATAGTGAGCTGATTATGCTGTTTGTATCGGCACGCGACCTCTACGTGCGCGACTTATCCGCCACCGGTAACGAGGAGCAGGCGCGCAGTGAGCGCGAGCGCACGCTCGGCATGCTTTCGTTCGTGACCTCGCGCGGCGATTTTACGCCTGCCTTGCGAGATAAACTCGTCAAGCTCTTCACTCGCTACTACCTGCATGGAAATGCGGCCGCTCAACTTGGCCCGGAGCTGCGTACCCTGCTCAAAGATTACGACGCCGAGCGAATCAAAGCCCTGCGCGAGCGCTTGCTGCGCATGCGGCGAGCACCGCGCCGTTTTCCCCGGCGCCCGCATCCCCGTGGCCACGGCGCCTTCGGCTCCGCCAAGGATTGAGCTCTTTTGGCTCTTTTGCGGCAGTTCTGCCCAACGTTGACTCTTTTTCCTGAAATATATGCTTGCAATTAATTGCCGGAACTGCTAGTATGTCCGCGCGCAAGTTGCTCCGGTAGCTCAGTTGGATAGAGCACGAGCCTTCTAAGCTTGGGGTCCCGCGTTCGAGCCGCGGCCGGAGCGCTTCCTTTGGTAGAACCACCGTTTTGTTCTCAGAACGGTGGTTCTCTGTTTTTCAAGTTTGCTGCCCGTTGCCGGATAAACAGAAATAAAAAAACGCGCCATCCCACCGGGGAAATAGCGCGTTTTTTTAAGTAGCCCCGGCGGGAATCGAACCCACATCGAAGGTACCGGAAACCTTTGTCCTATCCATTGAACGACGGAGCCGTGCCACTGAAATGTGCGCCTATACTGACACAGCCAACGCCCGCTGTCAAGTGCAGAAATCTATGCTGTCACAGAAATGAGACGCAGAAGATAACAACTCAGCCGCTCCTTTGCGGGCTCTGACGCGATTTTTCGGCCTTCTGAATGAAATTTGTGTTGACTCCGACGGCAAGCCAGAGTAGAATAGGCGCATGCCTTGCTGGGCCGGGTGGCTTAGCGGGGAACAATCAACTTAATAGAATACATTCTCACTACTATGGCTAAATACGCTATTAACGGTTTCGGTCGCATTGGTCGCAACGTGCTTCGCGCCATGTCCCAGACCGAGCTTGAGAAGGTTGTTGCCATCCACGACCTTACCCCCATCGCTACCACCGCTCACCTGCTTAAGTACGACTCCACGCAGGGCAAGTTCAACGGCACCATCGAGATCGACGGTGACAACCTCGTTGTAAACGGCCACGCCATCAAGATTGTTGGCGGTATGCTGGGTCCGGATCAGCTCCCCTGGGCTGAGCTGGGTGTTGACGTTGTGCTCGAGTCCACCGGTCTCTTCACCGCTCGTGAGAAGGCTGAGGGTCACATCAAGGCCGGCGCTAAGAAGGTTCTTATCTCCGCTCCCGCCAAGAACCCCGACCTCACTTTCTGCATCGGCATCAACGATGACGAGTACGATGCTGCCAAGCACAACATCGTTTCCAACGCTTCCTGCACCACAAACTGCCTTTCCCCCATGGTTAAGGTTCTTAACGACAAGTGGGGCATCGAGAAGGGCATGATGAGCACCATCCACTCCTACACCAACGACCAGCGCATCCTCGACCTGCCGCACAGCGACCCCCGTCGTATGCGCGCTGCCGCTATCAACATCATCCCCACCACCACCGGTGCTGCCAAGGCTATCGGTGAGGTAATTCCCCAGCTCAAGGGTCTGCTTAACGGCGCTTCCTTCCGCGTACCCACCCCCACCGGTTCTCTGACCGACTTCGTGGCCGTGCTGAAGAGCGATGTGACCGTTGAGGAGGTGAACGCCGCCATGAAGGAGGCTGCTGAGGG
>JAFZGW010000057.1 GCA_017555205.1 Akkermansia sp.
GCAAACGAGTACTTCAGCAACCTTGCGGACAGCTACTTCTTGGTATACGATACCGCAGCCGGTGTAGGTCATGGCGAGCTGAGTATCGCCATGATACCTGAGCCGACCACGGCGACGCTGAGTCTAGTAGCACTGGCTGCTTTGGCTATGCGTCGCCGTAGAAAGTAAAACGGTATTTGGTCGGCTTGGCCGCCCGCCGCCGCCGGGCTGTTCGGTGATTTGCTCCGAAATTTTAAACAGCGGAATACAGGAAAGGCGCCGATATGAGGCGCCTTTCTTGTACCTTGCTTTGAAGGAAAAGCCCCAAAACAGAAAACAAATTTTATGAGGCATCCGTCTTTTCACGTGTCAGCTAAACTCACGATAAGGTCAGTTCGGTGACCGGATTTTTGAGGCAATGCGCGATGTACCGGTTATAAAAAAATGACTGTTATAGGGCTTGACGCACACCCCCACGCGGAGCTAGAATCTGAAGATAGTTCTGTAAAAGCCATATACTATGAAACTGCATCTTCCTGTCTCTCTCTTTAAATGTCTGATGTCTCTTATGCCTGTGGTAGCCGTCGTTACCAGTATGCCGGTATCGGCATCAGTTCAGCATCAGGATGCGTCCGTTGTCACCTACACGGATTTTGGTCAGAACGCAGGGCGCTATTCTGTCGGGGTTACCAATGCCTTGCTGCAATATGTGAATCGCAATGGAGTAGTTTTGACCTATACGGGTGGTCAGGCCGATTATGTGCTGCCTCATGGCATGATTGATTTCAGCGCTGGCTATTACCGCTCTACAGCAGCGGCCATTTCAGCCAACTGTGTTGCTACAGTAAAGCACAATGGTGCCATCAGTGCAGATTTTACCCAGCAGTATTATGGCATCGGCACTGAAAATGCCATTCGTTATCAGGCTATCGAGTATAAAGGGGATGCGACTTTCAGCCAGGTTGTGGATCCCTCGCATCCTTCCGCTGCTGCCAGTTACCAGACGGACCACAAGGTAACGCGCCTGAGCAAAATCATCACGGATGTAGCCCCGGCAGAAATATACGATAATTCCAAGACAACCGGCGGCATGCTGGGGTATCATGCGGGGTCCGGGCGATTTACGCTTTCGGATTATGGTGGTAATCTGAATCAGCTTGCAGGTTCCTATTCCTATGTAACCGGCGGCATCATGCAGTTGAATGGGTATAATGGAACCTTGGGGGATTCATATGCCATTTATCATCGATTGGATTACGGACAAGGTGGCATTTCTACCAGCAACCCTCTGCCTTGGATTTCCCTGAATGGCGATTCGGGTAGTCCTCTGTACGTATGGAATGATGAGACCCGGAGCTACCAGTATTTTGGTGGCACCTACGGTGGTGATGCCGATGCCGGTAAACGCTACACGATTGTGGCCAGCAATACCACTTTCGACAAGGCAACCGTAGAGAGCTACCATGAGTATGTGCAGATGCAGGGGCTGGGGACGGTCTGCCTGAATGCCGTGACCGGCGTGGGTGAAACCGTTACCTCCGGTGAGCACAGCACGACTAAGAGGTACGGCAATGTGACGGATGCGTCAGGCAACGTGCTGACGAATACAGCAGGCCATGCAGTGGAGTATAATGGACTGGCCAGCGGCCTCAATACCTGGGGAGATCTTTCTGCCCTTAAAGATACACAGAACTGGTACAGCTATAACCAGAGCTACTTGCTCCCCAACATTGAGGATTTGTTCTTTACTGAAGACCTCGTGTTCGAATCCTCTGGTTCAGAGAATAACATTGTACTGAATGCCACGGTGGACTTGGGCGTGGGTTATGCTCAGTTTTCCAAGGCAAATGGCGCGGAAGGCGTAGTGCGGTATGATATTTCCTCCGATGGTAATGGTAGCTACCAGTTCAACCACGCCGGCTATGTGATTGACAGTGGAGTAGAGGTGCATAGCACGCTGACGGGCAACCCTAACCACATGTATGAGTGGCGCAAAATAGGCGGGGGAGATTTCTATATTGAAGGTTCGGGTAATAATCATATCCTGCTCAATGTGGGTGGAGAGGGTTCGACCTACCTGAACCGCACGAACGGCTATGCAGCCTACAACGTACTGGTGAACAATGGCTCGACGGTCGTCATCAGTGATGTGAATCAGATTAAGCGCGACCTTACCTTCGGCAATCGCGGCGGCACGCTGGATTTGAACAATCAGGACATGGATTGGTACCTGACCGCCGAGTCTCCTGAGTCTAACCGTGAAGGTTTCTCCATCAATGCTTTGACCGAGGCAGCCCTCATTGCCAATTATACCGGCTCTTCCACCCTGACCTACAAGGAGGGCGGCAATACTCGCTATCTGGGTTCCTTTGCCGATTCTGCCACCAGCAGCCTCAAGGTGGTATACGATGGCAATGGACGGTGGGAACTCAACAGCATCCGCACCAACCTGCAGCATGCCGACAGTGGTCTGCTGGTGAACAATGGTACGGTGGCACTTTCCGGCACCAACACGGTGCATGCCTATGGCTCTGACCTCAGCACGGAGAACGATCGGTACTTCAACGAAGATGACTGGCACTATGCTGACGCCACTATGAATGTGACTGTGCATAACAGTGGCACATTTGAACTGGGTAGCCACGCACGCCTCACAGGTGATGTGACGGTGGAACAAGGCGGCACGTATGTGATGCGCGAGGCTGTACGCCACCGGTTGGAGTATGTGGAAGGTGGGCAGCGCCTGGAGGATACGAGCAGATATAGCGCTTACTTCGGGCACAAGGGCAATGTGCAGCTCAATGGCGGTACCTTTGCTGTGCAGTTTAATGATGACGTGGATGCTAATACAAGTTATGCGTACAATGTGACCGGTACTGGCACCATGACTGTGGATACCGGCGTACTCGGTGCTTCGTTCACGTTCAGTGGAGCTGTTGATTCCGGTATCAGCAAAATCCTGAATCGCGGTCAGCTCATTCTTGAGGGTGCCGCGGCAGCTGATACGGACAACAAGTGGTTAGTGAATGCCGGTGGTGCTATGGTGCAGCTTGCGAATGCGCAGGATACTTTGTTGGTGATAGACTCCGCTTCTAAGGGTACCCTGGCCTTGACGCAAGATTGTAACACGCAGCTGGATATGAGCTCGCATGCCGGCCTTGCGGTAGGTGCCATGAGTGGCAGAATAGTGCAATATGGCGCTGCAGGTACCAGTGAAGCATTGAATACGTCCACGCGTTTAGGCGGTGGAGGCAAGCTGGTGGTGAACTATGTGCTTTCCGGGGCAGATACGCTTAATGTGGATGCCGGCGGCATAGCCGGCGGAGAGGTAGTCTTGCAGCAAGTGGCAACGGGGTATTCCGGCACGGTCAACGTACAGTCTTCGGGAGGCCGGATGACCTTGAGCACCGCGCAGAATGGTGCATTTGATGCCGCTACTGTCAATTTGAATGAGGGCGGTGTTTGGAAATTGACAGAAGGTCAATCAGTCGGTGGTGTTGTCAATATCAATAATGGGGGCCGGTTAGAAGCTGCGGCAATAAGTGGTGGCAAGGTGAGTGTCAATTCCGGTGGTATGCTGAGTGGTGCTGATGTCGCTCTTTCGGGTGGTTCTGTGGAGTTGTACGGCAATATGGTATATGATACTTTCACCGTAACGAATGGAGCAACTTTGAATTTGCGTGAGGGCGGCCGCTTGGATAACACAAACGCTGTCACAATAGCCGAGGGTGGTATCATGCGCCTCAATACCCATACCTTGCAGGATAAGGTAGAGTTGAAGAACGGTGGTATCATGTACGGCAATGGCGGCACTATTGGCGCAACTGCTGAAGTGCAGGCTACGGAAGGCACCGGTAAACTTTCCGCCGGTGGTGGTACTTTTACGGTAAATGGCCAAATCGGCGCAGCTGTAGGTTCTACCCTTCGCTTGGAAAACGGTACTTTCAGCATTTATACAAGCGAGATTAATTCCGCCGGCGGTGTACTTGAACTTTCTTCGAATACATATCTTGGTCACCGTACAGCCTATGCTACTCAGAATATAGGTGGTACGTTAAGCGTAGTCGAAGATAGTACTCTCCATACAGAACAAGGTGATCCGAGCAGATATCAGACTATTACTCATAATATTAATCACCTTCACATCAGCAATGGTAAAAAATTGCTCATTACGGATAGCTCAAGTGATTGGAATCACATTTACAATATTTCATTGTTGACCGGTGCCGGTGAAATAGAGTGGAAGGGCGTGAATCGCTGGTTTGACAACACTCCCGCCGGCCCAAGCCGCTTAGTGCTAAATGGTGATAATTCCTTTGAGGGTACTCTGTTAGTGAATCAGCAGGATAATCATGGTTCTACGCAGCATGTAGCACTGGCGCATGATAATGCGGCCAAGAACATGGTCATTAACCTCTGGGGCGATAGCAACAGCCAACCGGGGCTGGCCATTAGTACCGCTAATGCTAACGTGGCAGGTATAGGCGGCACAACCAATACATTTGTGTATGCCGGAGCCGTTAAAACTTCTGGTAACGGGAATAATCCTACATCCACGGCACTTAATACCCTGACCATTAACACTAAGGGTGTGGATCATACCTACAATGGCACCATACTGGGAGATGCCACCAATGGTCTGAATATTGTGAAGACCGGCGAAGGTTCACAAACCTTCACGAGTTCCGACAATGTTGTGCACGATGTGACGACCTTGCAGGGGCACCTGAACTTCTCGAACGCACCCACGATACACGGTGACGTCCGTATCGCACAGGGGGCACAGATGACAATCGGCAGTAGTTCCTATTCACTGAATGTCGGCCATCAGCTCATTGTGTTGTCCGGCACGGAGGGACAGAGCGCGATATTGAATAATAGTCTGGTGCTGAACGGTGGCTTGCTTCAGTTCGAAGCCTATGGCGCGAGCGCGGGGAATGTACCTCTTTCCACTACCGGTGTGAGCTGCACCGGGATAACCACCGTTGGCTTCGGAAATGCCGGAGCTATTCAGCTGGATACGACCCAATGGCTGGCCAACGGAGACTGGAGCGGCATAGGAACCCAGCTGAGGGTAAGCACGCCGGAATACTTGAATGCCACACTGAACGCCGGGACCCAGGGGTTGAGTGCCGTATTCTCCATGGCCGACGGATATTACCATTGGGAGGATGTAGGCTCGAATCTTTCAGCTGATGATAAAGTAGTATTTGTTTTTGGAAGCGGTGCTGAAATAGCCGAGTCGTTTGTGTGTGGAACGGGTCTTTTCGATAATGCGACCACTTATACCGTGAGCGGTGAATCCCTTACTTTTGGTAGCATGGTGAAGAGTAACCGTGGTGAGTTGGTGCTGAATGCTGCGGTGAGTGCCGATAGCGTGCGGGTAATGGATTCCGCTACTATTAGCGGTAGTGGTTCACTGAGTACAACTACCCTGATAGCAGAGGCTGATATGACTACAGGTCTTTCTGTACAAGCTGCAAATATTCAGGGTAACGGTTATAAGTGGACTTTGGATGGTTCAGAGAATCGCTTCACACAGCAGGCGACAGTGCCGCAGATTAATACCTTCTCTCAATTGAATGTGAATGGACTGGCGGAACTGGAACTCTCAACCGGTGTAGATGCTACGCTCGCAATTGCTATCAATGGTGATGGTGCCCTCAGCAAGAGTGGCGAAGGTAAGCTCACCACTACAAAAGACGTTCAAATAGGAACACTCAATGTTAATTCCGGTTCCTACGAAGCCCAAGGTGCGGTTGATATTGACTGCCTCAAAGTTGCTGCCGGTTCTGAAGTAACGATGTATAACAGCACTACCGCAGCCGGAGCAAATAAAAATCTCGGAATCGTCGAGCTGGGAACCGGTGCTGTCTTCCAGACTAATGATCGAGATAAGGTTACTGCTGCTACAACAATAGGTTGCGTGCAGATGAATGGCACATCCGCCACGTTGCAGGATGTTCACCATTCCGGATATATGGTGATAGAGAGCTTGCGCCTGGCTGATAACGTCAATAGCGCTGAATTGGTATTGACCAAGAATGCTGCCTCCACCTATAGCACCGTCTTCGAGTTCGGAGCGGCTGGTGAAGAAGCCGGAAATTTCGCCGGCACTATCACCCTCAACGAGTTGAATAACGGTAGCAGCCGCTCTGCCTTTGTCGTGATTTCAAATGAAGAAATTGCGAAAAACGCAGTTATCTCGATAGCAGATGCTCAATCCGGCAGTGCTACTGTTGGATTGGGAGTAAATGCAGCGCAAGTAACTATTGCCGGTCTTAAATCCGTATCCGGTGATACAGCTAAACTTTTCTCCGGCACGGTAGGATTCGGTCAGGCATGGAATGCATCCCTTGCTACCGTGGGTAAGGAGGTGCGCACTCTTACCATTGATACGGCGGCGAATGGCAATTATACTTTCTATGGCGAGGTGATGGGGAACTTGAACCTTGTGAAGGAAGGCGCAGGCACACAGCAGCTTGCCGGTAGCTCTGCTGATTTTAATGGTTCCATTCGAGTGGAGAACGGCACATTGGTATTGGGCAGCAATGCGCTTGGTCTGCTGGAGAGTGCTTCATCCGTTGTGGTTAACGGGGGCAGACTCGATTTGACCGCCGCCGGCAGCTCTGCGAATCTTTCTAAGGTAAGAGGTGCCGGTACCATAGTGCTTCAATACGGTTTGAGTGGTAATGGTACTGCTTTTAACTTTAGTGGTTTAACTGGTGACGTAGAGCTGAAGAGCGGC
>JAFZGW010000011.1 GCA_017555205.1 Akkermansia sp.
AATTGAAGGGATAAACTCTATGATTGCCCGCATCCAACTCAAAACTCGAGGTTTACCTTCCGTTGATTACCTACGGCTCAAACTCAGGCAGCTAACATCTCCGTCATTCACGCGACTTTTTTGACGCAGTGCCCTTTTTTGACGCAGTGCCCATAATTCAATGCTTATATAGAAGAAGATTAACTTAGAGCCGGTGAAAAACGGTCGTTCTTGGGGCTATATATGCATGAGCGGGTTATTTCGCCCTCTCCTCATGCATTGAATGTGTGAGCATTCCTACACATAACCCTACAACGGCAAACGATAAATACAAGATCGCACATCGGCACCTGGAACGAAGATGGAAGTCTGGATGTCATTTATTGTCACTGGGACGGCTACCCGTCATATAACGGGGCTCTCCTTCTCCATCATTACCAAGACCCGGAGAAGATTCGGTGTCCTTCGCTATGCGTAACAGACCCTCTTCCGGAGCGGGAAATCGCACTAAAAGTGAGGGGAAAATCCGTAAGAGAGCCTGCTACACCTTTGCCACTTGCCATGCCGCTGCCGGTTAGCAAAAAAGTTGCCGAGTTGTTCTGGAAAAGATGCAGGTAATTATTTAGTGCTGCTCAGAATTTGCACTCGGCGCTCCCGAAGGCATTTATACCCTTGCTGCGGGCGAGTATTCTCAGTTCCTTGTCGTTGGTTATGAGCATGCTGTCGCTAATTCTGGCAGCGGTTTTCAGCAAGACGGTATCGGCGATGGTATCTTGTGCGGTAGCGTTGTTTTCCATGCGGAATTGCTTGCCCAGTTCATTTTGCAAGCGCTCGATTCTCGACATGCCGAGCTGGGCAATTTTCCTTTTCTCTTCGTTTTTGCTCAGCCCTTTGAGTTCGCCGAGGACGATGCTTTCGAGCAGTATTACCCAGCCGTTTTTCTTAGCCTGTTTTTCTAAGCGGCCAAACCAGGGGCGGAGCCTGTCGTCCATCCACACGTTGGTGTCGATGATGAGCACATTGCCACTCGCCGGTTCCTTTTTGCTGCCGCATTTGAGCTTGAGGATAATCAGGCCAATAGCAATAGCCACGACGAGGTACCAGTATTTCCTGAGCCAGAAGAGAAGGTAAAAGTTCGGTCCGCCGTTCTGCACACCGTTTTGTTTGGCGCGAGCCCACCATTTTTCTGCTTCGTAGGGGGAGGAGTAGGCGATATCATCTGCCAGCATTTCCTGGAACTTGCCGGCCTCAATACCGGTGCTGTTGTAGAGCCGGTGTTGGGCTGTGGTGTCGCCTGCGGTGGCAGCTTCATATATTTCGCGCAGTGGGGTGTGGGGTTCGCTACCGCAGCCGAGCAGAAGGAGGCTGATCAGTACCGCAGCGACGAGGTTGAGAAGTTTTTTCATTATTTTGTATTGCCGGTAGTTGAGGAAAGAGCGCGCGCTCTAGTGCCAGAGCGCGCGCTGGGAAGTATGATTGCTTTATGCGCAGGGGTTACTTCAGAATCATCTTGAAGTCTACCACAACAGCGCGATCAGCGGTGACGAGCACGGGGTTACCGTCGATGGCGGTAATCTCGGGAATCTCGAGCACGAGCTTCTGCACCTTGGCAAGCGTGTCGGCCAGGGGGCCTACGGCCTTGGGAGCCTCACCACGCACACCGTTGAGGATGGTGCCAACCTTGGTCTCCTTAATCATGGCGGAGAAGTCGTCGGCGGGCAGGATGCGCATGGTGGTGTCGCGCATAACCTCGGTGTAGATACCACCGGTGCCGAATACCATCACACGACCGAAGTTGTGGTCGGTGTTCACACCGATAATTGTCTCGGTGGCCTTGGTAATCATCTCCTGAATGAGCACGGAAGCGCCCTTGAGCTGGAACTTGGTAATGGAGCCCCACAGACCTTCCCAAGCCTCGTTGAAGGAGGCCTCGTCATTGATGTTGAGGTAGATACCCTTCATCTCGGTCTTGTGCAGAGCATCGGGAGCGGAGAGCTTAAGCACGACGGCGTTCGGGAAGATGGTCTTGCAGAAGGCAAGAGCCTCGGCCTTGTCGGTGAAGTTGCCGCACTTGGGATAGTCGATGCCGTAGTGATCCATGAGCATGTTGACGGTATCCTGGGGCAGGGAGGCAAGACCGGCTTCCTTGGCAGCGGTTACAGCAGCCTTGATTTCGGCGGGAACCTCACCCACCTCGCAGGTGGCAAGCTTCTTGCCGCGGAATGCCATCTGAGCCTTCAGCAGACCGAGCAGACGCACGATGTCGGCGGGGTATTCGTAGTTGAGAATCTTGGCTTCGTTGAGCAGTACACGACCCTCGTCCACACGGGCACCACCCACGAAGGAGCAGTAGATGTTGACATTCGGGTACTGGGGAGCCAGCTTGATGACGGCCTGAGCAGTCTCGGGGCATTCGGTCACGCGCTGGGGGGTAAGCAGAACGAGGATGTTCTTGTACTCACCGCTTTCGCAAAGCACCTTGAGGGCAGCCTCGTAACGGTCGGCCTTGGCATCGCCCACAACGTCGATGGGGTTGCCGAGGGAGGCCTCGGGGGTAAGCACGGCGCGCAGGGCAGCCTTGGTCTCATCGCTGGGGGGTGCAAGGTCGAGACCGGCTTCTTCGCAAAGGTCGGAGGTGAGCACGCCCACGCCACCGGCGTTGGTCAGCACGGCTACCTTGCCATCGAATTGGTTGTGGTTGCAGTACTGCAGTACTTCGAGCAGACCGAAGAGCTCGCGGTCGTTGTAGGCCTGAATGGCGCCGGCGCTCTGCAGAGCCATTTCGAGCACGCGGTAGTTCGGAGCGAGTGAACCGGTGTGGGAAAGAGAGGCAGCCTGAGCCTTGGCGCTCTTACCGGGCTCCATGATTACGCAGGGCTTGGTATCGGAAACCTGCTTAATAACCTTGAGGAACTCCTTGCCGTTCTTCAGGGATTCGAGGTAGAATACGAAAGCGTTGGTGTTGGGGTCGTCTTTCAGAGCGGCGAGCAGGGCATCCTCACCCATAACGGCCTTGTTGCCGATGGAAATGAAGTGGGAGAAGCCGATGCCTTTACCGGCGGCCCAGTCCATGATGGCGGAGCAGTAGGCGCCGGACTGAGATACGAAAGCAACGTTACCCTTGGCGGGGAAACCGTCGGCGAAGGAGGCGTTCACGCAATCGAAGGTGGAGATGTGGCCAAGGCAGTTCGGACCAAGCAGGTTGATGCCGTTGTCCATGCACTTCTGAGCAATGCGCTTCTCGAGCTCCTTCTCACCCACCTCGGCGAAACCGGCGGTGATGATGGAGATGTTCTTGGTGCCGTTGGCGATACAGGAGTCAATCACGCCCTCGGTGAAACGAGCGGGAACAAGAATGACAACGAGATCCATCGGCTCGGGCAGGGTATCTACACTGGCGTAGCAGGGTTTGCCACAAAGCTCCTGACCGGCCATTTTGGGGTTCACGCCATAGAGCTTGCCTTTGTAGTCAGCGGCGATGATGTTGTTGAATACAACGGCGCCCAGTTTGGTGGAGTCGGCAGATACACCGACAACGGCAATGCTCTTCGGATTGAAGAATGTTTCGAGTGACATAGTGAGTTATGATTGGTTTTGGTAAGTGTCAAGCACGAATCTGCTCTGAGATTATTCTAGCACTTGAGTGCTGCATTTTCAAGTGTAAACTGAAAAATGGATATGTTATGGGGGAATTTTATGCAAAAATCCCCCTCTGCTGTGGTGAAGCAGGGGGGATAGGCAAAAATGAAGCCCGGGGATGGTTTTATTTCTTATCTGTTAACCCACCGATGAGCAGCTCGGCGTTGTTTTGTGTGCGGCGTATGTTGCGCAGCAGTAGTTCCAGTGCCTCCCAGCCGGGGAGGGTGGACAGCTGGCGGCGCACTTGCAGTATGCGGGTGAATTCATCCGGGTGGTACAGGCGGTCATCGTTTCGGGTGCCGCTCTGGGGAATGGAAATAGCGGGGTACATGCGGCGCTCCGCCAGTTCTCGGTCAAGACGAATTTCCATATTACCGGTGCCCTTGAACTCTTCGAAGATGATTTCATCCATGCGGGATTCGGTGTCGACCAAGCATGTGGCAATGATGGTGAGACTGCCGCCCTCTTCCACATTGCGGGCGGCTCCGAAGAACTTGCGGGGTTTTTCTAAGGCGTTTGAACCGAGGCCTCCGGACATGATTCGTCCGCCGATTTGATTGGCGTTGTAGCCACGGGCTAAGCGGGTAAGGGAGTCGAGCATGATGACGACGTTCTTGCCTTGCTCAACCAAGCGGCGAGCACGAGCCAGCACCATGTCGCTCAGCTGGGCGTGGCGGCGCGAAGGTTCATCGAAGGTGGAGGCGAAAATCGGAGCATCTACCGTTTCCTCAAAGTCGGTTACTTCTTCCGGGCGCTCGTCGAGCAGAAGAATCAGCAGCTCGGCATCGGGGTAATTGGCGCGTATGGATTTTGCCATGCTCTTGAGCAGCACGGTTTTGCCCCCACGGGGCGGGGCTACTACCAGCGCACGCTGCCCCATACCCACGGGGGTGATGAGATCCAGCACGCGCATGGAGGGGATTTTGAGGTCGGAGTTCTCGAGTATGATTCGCTCACGGGGGAAGAGCGGGGTGAGTGTGTCAAAATCCTTGGGCTGGTTGTATTCTTGCGCCGGAGTTCCCTCAATTTCCATTACTTCGCCTGCGCGCAAGGGACGATTGGGCTTGTTGCTTTGCTCTTGTGAGAGCTTGACGGTTACCTTGTTGCCGTGGCGCAGGTTGTAGCGCTTGACTAGTTCGGTCGGCAGCACAACGTCGTCTATTTCATGGCGGTAGCTGCGCTGTTCATCGCGCAGCAGCACGGTGCCGTCTTTGGTGATATCGAGCACGCCGGTCACCAGAATTCTGTTGCCTACTTTTGCATAAATTCGGCACAATTCCATGACCAATTCGGGGCGGGTTTTGCCGGTGGCTCCTTTTTTGATGTTGAGCTCGGCAAGCTTGCGCAAGTCATTCAGGGGCATGGTGCGCAGCTCATTCATGCTCACTATTTTGGAGCGCTGTTGCACTACCTCAGCTTCCTTTGCCAGTTCGGAGTCGAAGAAGTACTGCAACTGGGCGCGCAACATGTCGAGACTGCCTTCATTCCAGAATACAGTGCCCGCTTTTTCAATTTTTTCCTGAGTGGGCATCTGCGCCGCAATCATGGCCTCCGCCTGAGCGCGGGGCGTGCCGTTGCGCTCAGCCATGCGCTTAATTTGTGTTTCGGTGGAGGCGGCTACCAAGCACACACGGTCGGCGCTGAAGTCTGCCGGACTTTCGAAGTAAAGCGGTATATCAATCAGGAACGTGTGCACTTGCTCGCTGCTTCGTGCCTCGGCCTGCGCCTCGCGGCACAGCTGAGCAACTTTGGGGTGCACAACTTCGTTGAGCTTACTGCGGCCTTCGGCATCATGCAGCACGATTTCACGCAGCAGGTCTTTGTTCACGGAGCCGTCGTCGTTGAGCGCTTCGGTTCCGAATGCCGTCACCAAATCACGGGAGAGCTTGCCGCTCTGCTGCAATTCCTGTACTGCCTTATCGCAGTCAAAGACTTGTATGCCTTGTCCCCCGATTTCCGTTAACAGCTGAACAACTGTAGATTTGCCGGAGGCGATTCCGCCTGTTACAACAATAACCTTCACGCCGCGGAGTTTAGCATGTTTTTAGCGGCATATCAAGCGCAAAGCGTGTTCTTACGCCAAAATACGCCCGCTTATTCGTATACGACAATAATGCGTGCGGCTGAGGGGAGTTCGTTGCGGAGCTTGCGATTGATGGCTGTAAGGCGTTCGTGGCTTTCCTGCACGGTCAGGCAGCATTCCTGCGGGATGGTGATGATGCAGAAACGCTGCTGCTGCTGTGTGTAGACCCGTATGTCCGTGGGCAGGGGAGCTCCATTGGCAATCATGGCATGGCGCACCAGTTGTTCCCAGTCTTCGGGCAGGGGGGTGGAGAAGGTCGGAATTTCGCGCAAATCGGGCTCCACATGCACCATTACCCGGTCGGCGTTCAGGCGTCGCATGACTTCTTTGCGGAAGGCTTGTATGGCGATGTGCCAGCTGTCGAGGGAGGCGTTCCCGGGTAATTCGAGGTCGGCAAAGACGGTATAACCTTGTTCCGCGTGCATGAGCACCAGCCCGTGAACACCGAAGCGGTGGGTGAGCGCAATGCGCCGCACGAGCATTTCGTGCGAGTCGGGCTCGGCATCTGTGGGGTGCATGTGTATGGCGGTTTCTGCGCCGGGCAGGGTGGTTGATATGAGCTCTTCGATAGCCTCGGCAATATCGTGCGCGGTGTCGATGTGCAGCTCGCGCGGTACTGCAACGACCATTTCAATATAGGCCTTGTTGCCTACCTCGCGCACACGCAGTTTTTGCATGGGGTAGGCGGGCATGCGCTTGGTCATCAGGCTGCGTACGGTGGCTGCGGTTTCGCCGTCTGTCTTGTCCATCAGGTTGTTAATGGATTTGCGCCCAAGCTCCCAGCAGATGTGCAATATCAGCACGGCCACGGCAAGGGAGGCCAGTACGTCCGCGCGCTGCAACAGCCAGTGCAGCCAACTGTCCTCTACCGTCATGTGGGCTACTGCGGCACCGCTGATACCCAGTAGTACGGCCGCACTGCTCCAAATATCGGAGGCGAAGTGGGCGGCATCGGCTTCGAGGGCATCGCTCTTGGTCTCTTTGGCCACTCGTTTGAGCATGGCTGCCCGGTTGATATCGACTGTAAGGGAGACGATAATGACAACGAACGCCCATACGTTGGTCTCTACGTGCAGGGATTCCGGGTTGTCGCTGGTCAGGCGTTCAATCGCCTCCATAATCACCCAGCCTGCGGTGATGAGCAGCAGTAGGGTTTCCGCCAGGGCGGTCAGGCTTTCTATGCGCCCGTGACCGTAAGGGTGCTCGGCATCCGCCGGGCGTGCTGCTATTTTGACGGCAAAGTAGGTGCCGAGTGCTGCAAGCATATCCAGCGCGCTGTGTAGTGCTTCCGACAGTATACCCAGTGAGCCGGTCATAATGCCCACAATGAACTTCATAGCGGTCAGCAGGGCACTCCACAAAACGGAGGAACCTGCGGCAATGGCTTTCTTGGTGTCGGAATCCATGGTGTGTGCTTATGCTAGCATTTCTTGTTCGTTTTAGTCAAGACAAACTGGCGCAAACAGTGGCGCCGGAGTGGTTAATAAAAACAAGCCCCCGGTATGGGGGGCTTGCGACGGATGGTTTACTCGCTCTTCTTTTTGCGGGCTTTGCCGGTTGTTTTGGTGCCTGTGGCCGTTTTCTTGCGCGTGGTGGTGGTACGCTTGCGGGCAGGCTTAGCCGGTTCCGTGGTGAGGTCGAGCTCCGGTTGTGTGGGTTTCGGTGCAGGTTCCGGCTGTGAGAGTTCGGCAAAGTCTATGCGGTCGGTGCCCTCGGGGCGAATGGCGCGGGATGCTATGCCGGCGGCGAGTTCCCCGCGCAGGATTGCCTCTGCAATGGGGTCTTCCAGCAGTCGCTCGATGGCGCGGCGCATGGGGCGAGCCCCGTATTGCGGGTCGTAGCCCTTGTCGACCAACATGCTGACTACCTCGGGCGACAGGGTGAGCGAAATTTGCTTGCTGGCCAAGCGCTTAATGAGTTTTTGCGCTTCGAGCAGCACGATTTGTTCGAGGTCCGCGCGCTCCAGCATGCGGAAGACGATGAGCTCGTCGAAACGGTTGATGAACTCGGGGCGGAAATGCTGCTTGGCGGCTTCGCTGATACGCTCTTTCATGGTATCGTAGTCTGCGCTTTCGTTGTTCATGGCGCCGAACCCCATGGTTCCCTGGCGGGCGGCAAGACTGGCTCCCACGTTCGAGGTGAGTATGATGATGGTATTGGCGAAGCTGACCTTGCGGCCCAGGGAATCCGTCATGCAGCCTTCCTCCAGCACTTGCAGGAGCAGGTTCATGACGTCCGGGTGCGCCTTCTCTACCTCGTCAAACAGAATGACGGCATAGGGTCTGCGGCGCACCTGTTCCGTGAGTTGGCCACCTTCATCGTGCCCCACGTACCCGGGGGGGGAACCAATCAGGCGGCTGGTGCTGAATTTCTCCATGTATTCGCTCATGTCGACCTGAATGAGCGCTTCCGCCGTGCCGAACATAATTTCGGCCAAGTTGCGGGCAAGGTAGGTTTTACCCACGCCGGTGGGACCCATAAAGAGGAAGGAGCCAATCGGGCGGCGCGGGTCTTTGATATCCGCACGGCTGCGGCGCAGGGCGCGAGCAATGGCGGAGCACGCTATATCTTGCCCGATGACTTTGCTCTTGAGCTCATCTTCCATGCGCAGGAGTTTCTCGGTTTCTTTCTGCTCCATGCGCGAGAGGGGGATGCCGGTCCATTTGGAGATAACGGCCATGATGTCCTCCTCCGTAACTTCCGGTCGGGAGGTGTTCATCTGCTCCTTCCACTCGTCGACTTCGAGCTTGAAATCCTTGTCGAGCGCAGCAATGTTGTCACGCAGAGCGGCAGCGCGCTCAAAGTCCTGGGCTTCAACCGCTTTCTCTTTTTCGAGTACGAGGTTGCGGCGGTCTTGCTCGCGGTTTTTGAGGGCTTGCGGGCGGGTCATGAGCGCTACTCGCAGGCGGGAGCCGGCTTCGTCCATTACATCGATGGCTTTGTCGGGCAGGAAGCGCCCCATAAGGTAGCGCTTGGAGAAACCGGCTGCGGTTTCGAGCGCTTTTTGCGTGTAGTGAACATGGTGGTGCTCCTCATAACGCGGGGCTATTCCTTTGAGTATGAGTATGGTATCATCCACGGAGGGTTCGCCGACCTGCACTTGTTGGAATCGGCGTTCGAACGCTCCGTCTTTTTCGATGTGTTTGCGGTATTCATTCAGCGTCGTTGCGCCGATAGCCTGCAACTCACCGCGCGAGAGGGCGGGTTTGATGATGTTGGAGGCATCCATAGTCCCCTCCGCCGAACCGGCTCCGATGAGGGTGTGCATTTCGTCTATGAAGAGGATGATGTTTTTCTCGCGCAGGATTTCCTCCATGATGGCTTTCATGCGCTCCTCGAACTGGCCACGGTACTTCGTGCCGGCTACCATGAGCGCAAGATCAAGCGATATAAGCTTTTTACCCAGCAGGAATTCAGGCACATCGCCATTCACAATCATTTGAGCCAGCCCTTCTACAATGGCTGTCTTGCCCACACCTGCCTCGCCCAGTAGTACGGGGTTGTTTTTGGTGCGGCGGCAGAGGATTTGAATGACGCGCTCGAGCTCCGCCTGGCGGCCGATAACCGGGTCGAGTTCGCCGCGGGCGGCTTTTGCTGTGAGGTCGCGCCCGAAGGCTTTGAGGGCAGGGGTGCGCGTGCGGCCCTCCGCAGGTGAGTTATTGCCGCTGTTTACTCCGCTGGTGTGTAGAAATTCGTTCGAGTCTTCCTCTTCTTCTTCCTCCTCGCGGCGGTTGGGGCGATTGTTGTTATCGTCTTGCGGGGAATCGAACTTGGGGTCAATCTCGCGCATCACGCCCTGGCGGGCGGCCTCATAGGTAAGCCCGACCGAGTGCAGGGCATCGCTGACCAGTCCGCTGTCATCTTTCAGGAATGCGAGCAACAAGTGCTCCGTGCCCACATAAGTGTGGCGCAGTTCGCGCGCCTCGCTACCGGCCATTGTCAGCAGCCGTTTAACCCGCGCGGTGTAGGGGAGCGAGCCATCATTGCCGCCGGCATCTCCTGCTACCATGGATTCCTCGACCCGGCTGATAAGCTGGTTAATGTCCACGCCGATGTTCTCCATAACGGTGACTGCAACACCCTGGCCGAGCTTGAGCATGCCGAGCAGCACGTGCTCTGCGCCTATGTAGTTGTGGTGAAATCGATCGGCCTCGCGGCGGGCAAGGTTGAGCACCTGTTGGGCTCTGGGAGTGAAGTTATTCATAAAATATTGTAGAGAAAGTGATTGCCGGTGAGTTAATGATGTGCCGCTACCGGTGCGGTGAGCAGGTTGATATTGCTCAAAATGCGCTGTATGCTTTGGCTGCGTGCTTTTTCGGGCGGTGTAGCCTGCCGGGGGTGAGTGCGCTCGGGTATGGGCATACCGGTGGCAAACTCGCCACCGAGCACCGGTTGTTCTGCTAAATCGGCAAGCAATTGCTCGGTGGTACCTTCCTTCGGTTCAATAAATCCGCAGTGTATCCCCAAGCGCAGCATGGAGATAGCCTCCAGCCATTCCGGCATGGGAATGGCGCAAGCATAGCGCAACATGCCATAGCAGCGGTTGATGCGGTCCGCCAAAAAGCAGTCACCCTGGTTGTGCAGGGCAAGCAGGCGCTCGCGCACTTGTTTTTCGCGTTCTGCCAAGCGCATCATGACATTCGTCAGGTGGTTGCTCATTTCCTCGAGCGCACCGTGAATGATAGGGGCGGTATAGAGCACATACGTGTTCCCGCATTCCTCACCGAATTGCGGGTATAAAGGCGCGAGGTTGAGTTGCAGCTTATCTACGGCGCGTGTTACCTGGGGCATTATGTTCGACAAGGTAAGCGCCGGGAGGTGCAGTGTGGCGTACAGCTGTATGCCTTCGCCGGCTTCTCCGGGCAGGCTGGTCAGGTAACCGTGGCGGGGATGCGTGGCAAACTCAATGCCGAAGTCGTCGCTCAGCATGTCGGGCAGGCGGTACAGGCGCTCAATGACTCCCGTGAAATCCGGTTTTTCGTAGAAGTTGTGAATGACCAGGTGTTCCTCTTCATTAATCATCACGACGGTATCCTGACGTTTGTTGATGATGAGGTGGCACCCATCGCGGCGGGCGGCCATGCAGGGGGAAATTTGACGGCGCTCCAGCAAGGCGCGGCGCATGCCGTAGTCCAGCTCGCTCATCTCGGCATGCAGGGTGGATTTGAACCCGGGGCATTTCTGAATAGCCTGCAAGAGCTGTTCAGCTACGGTTCGGCGCCCTTCCGCCGTGCTCCACCCCGGGAAGGCGTGGCCGCGCAAATTGCGCACGAGGCGGCCCATCACGCCCAGAATCACATCGCCCTCGCTCCCGGCGTGGCGGTACCAAATCGGGGACGTTTTCTGCAAGTTTTCTATGTTGATGGTCATACGTTACCGGTAGGGGGGGGGAATTAATCGAGCTGTTTGAGCTCGTCGCGCAGGCGTGCAGCTGTCTCGTAGTCCTCGCGGGCGATAGCAGCTTGCAGCTGTTGCTCGAGTTTGCGGCGACGAATCGGGGCGGAGTCTTCGCTGTCTTCAAGGTGGGCTTCCGGGGCATCGGTAGCTGCGGCCTCCGGGTCGGTTTCTATTTCAGCGGCAAACACACTGTAGCAGTCCGCGCAACCTAGGCGCCCGCTGCTGCGGAAATTCTCCAGCTTAAAATGGCACACCGGGCACTCC
The DNA here is from genome assembly GCA_017555205.1 of Akkermansia sp. GTDB lineage: Bacteria > Verrucomicrobiota > Verrucomicrobiia > Verrucomicrobiales > Akkermansiaceae > Akkermansia. The sequence goes on from JAFZGW010000011.1 coordinate 11,363, forward strand.
GTGAGCAAATCCCCACCGCTTACGGCCTTCTTCGGGGCGGTCTGTCCCGCCGCCGGGGGGTGGGTGCCGGTAAGCTCGCGAACCAGCTTGTCTATTTTCTCCTTAAAAGCCTCCGGGAAAAACTTCTCGGCAAATGTCAACGATTGTGGGTCAAACAGGCCTTTCTCGCGGGCACAGGTCTCACACAAGGCCAAATCCGATGTTTGGCCATTGATGATTTGAGTCAGGTATATAGACGCGCGTTTTCCGCAAATCTGGCATTTTTTCACACGCTCATTATACCACGCTTTTGTCGCCGGAATCGAGCCTGTGTCGTGTCTTTTTGTGTCAGCAATAACCTAAATCCGGGCTTGACTTTCAGTCCCGCTCGCGGTATGCTGTGCGCACAATGAAAATCGCGCGTTATATTCTGCCGCTGGGTATGTTGCTGTTTAGCCCCTTAGCTTACGGGGTGGAGGTTATATTGTCCGGCGGTGTCGCGCTGAAATCTTGGGAGCATTTCCGAGGCCCGTCCGCTCACGATAACTGGTGGGCCAATTTCATACGCGCTGCCACGGTGCAGATGGATATGACCCGCCGTAAAAAACCGCAGGAGTCCATTGTGTGGGTCGTATACCGTCCCTCCTACGTTACCCGCGGCCGCGAAGATGGCAAGGACTATATCGGCATGATTCGTGAGCAGGCTGCCAAGCGCAATGCTCAGCTCGTGCTGGTAGATACTGCAGATCAGGCTTTTGCCGCCATCAATAACGCAGCTCGCGGTTCAGACAAAATTAAGTCTTTCTACTATTTCGGGCATTCGAATGCACACTCCTTCATGCTTGAGTACAGCAACGATATCATCGGCGCCTCGACTCAGTGGATGCACGAGGACGATTTGCCCACCAAGCTTAACCGCAAGGCATTCGCGCCCGATGCCCGTTGCCGCAGCTTTGGCTGCTATACCGGTAACAGCATGAGTGCTAAGTGGGCAAAAGCCGTGGGAGTACCCCTTTGGGGAAATACGGAAGCCACTCGCTACCACCCCGTCAGCAACGGTTGCCTGCCCATGGGGAATGGCAAATGGGTGCGCTGATGCACCCCCCGCCGCTGCTAAGTACCCTTAATCTTTGGGGGATAATATGCGGCGGTGACTAACAGCCGGAATTCAAAGACCCGCACTGAGGAATTAGAGCAGGGAAGCGCATGCGTGCAATCTCTACGCAGTCGTAGATGCTGAAAATCAATGCAAAGCAAAAACCGAACCAGATTGTCTTCTGATTCGGTTTCTTGGATTAAGTGGAGATTTTTTCAACCGAACGGAGGATTTTTGCACCAATGACTGGTATTTTACAGAAAAAAGCTTGAGCTGCCGCCATCATTTTTTGATGCTCATATATTCAATCTTGCCGGTTTTTCTCGCTGAGTTTTCCGTCTTCCATCATCCAGATTCGGTCAAATACATCGATAGCGCGGTGGTCGTGGGTGACGACTAAAACCGCAGTATGGTGTGTATGCGCTACGTTTTTGAGCAATTCCATCACCTTACGCCCCATGTGGCTATCGAGAGCTGCAGTAGGTTCATCTGCCAGTAGCAGGCTTGGTTTATTGGCAAGAGCTCTTGCAATAGCCACGCGCTGTTGCTGACCACCGGAAAGCTGCTTGGGCAGGAATGTCCTGCGAGCAGACAATTCAAAGTGCTCCAACAACTCTGCGGCGTATTGTTTTGATTCTCGGGAAGAGGCGTCATTTACCTCCATCGCTATGCGGATATTTTCTTCGGCTGTCAGGAAAGGCAGCAGGTTTGCTTTCTGAAAAACAAACCCGATGTTATTGCGTCGAAAATCTCGTATATTGACTTGATAGCCGTTATCGAAAACCCTCGTACCGGCAATGGATATTGTTCCCGAACTTGGCGGTTGAATCAGCCCCAGTGTGGTCAGCAATGTTGATTTGCCTGCACCGGAAGGACCGAGCAAGGCCACAATCTCCCCCACATTCATGGAAAAAGAAACATCATTGAGGGCATGAACCGCCGTATCCCCCTCTCCGTAGGTTTTGAAAAGATGCTCAGCAGATAAAGCAACAGTATTCATGATAATATTTCTCCTGCATTGGTGCGCATGGCTTTAATGATTCCGGCACAACTGGCCAATACCGAGATGCCGATGACGATACCGAACAGTACCCACAGGTCAAAACTGACCAGAACCACACGCCGGGGGAAGAAGGGGTATACCCATTCACCGCAAAATCTGGCAATACCGAATGCCAAAACACCGATGAGAAGCGACTGCTGCATAATCATTCGAACAATAACACCGTTTCGTGCACCAATGAGTTTCAACATGGCGATGTCGTGTAATTTGTCGAGTGTGAGGGTGTAGAGAATAAGCGTCATCACGACCGTAGATACAATAATCAGAATGGTTCGGAACAACAAAAGTTGCTTGCGGGAACGAGCAACGAAGCCGCTAAGCATGATTTCTCTCTGTTCATCAGCGGTGTAGGCGGTTACGTCCGGCATGGTGCGGAGTTTGGCTAACACGGCTTCCATACTGTGCCCGGGTAAAACCTTGACCAGCACCGCGCTGATTTGCCGACCGGGTAACGCTGCCGGGCGCGAGGTTTCGCTCATCAGCATGTCCGCGTGGTCTACAGACGTGCTGCCGTAAGGAAGGGCATCAAAGCGTTGCAGGCGGGCATGGCGCTCTAGTCGAATAGCCTCTGCCGGGGTATCCGCCTGTATGGCCATGGCATCATTCAGCGAAAGAAATACCATGGCGTCGCCGGAGGGTGAGTTCATGCGCCCTGTAATACCCACTACAGTGTAAGTATCCTTGCCCAGTTTGAGCGTACTGCCCAGTGGAAGTTTAGCTGATTTATCGGCCAGCATTTCAAAATGTCCGGCCTGCAAGGCTCTACCTTGGATAATGGGTAGCCAAGAGCCATCATCCGGCACTCCTTGGATGGTGAGCCGCAAAACCCGCTCATTCTTGTTACGTTGTACGGTGTGAGAGACAAAGGGCTCAGCCGAGGCCACGCCAGAGATGGCTTCAATGCGATTCTCCAAGTTACGAGGTAGCTTAGATACCTCGGCAAAGGGGCCTTTGGTATCTCTTTGCACCACCCAGATGTCTGCTCCGGCTCGGTCAATGATGAGCGTTGCTTCCTGAATCAACCCCCGATAGATACCCCCCATTCCCATCACCACAATGAGCAGCAAGCTGATGCCTGCCGTGGTGAGCAGGAAACGCCCCAGATTGTGGCGTATATCTTTGAAGGCAAGATTTATCATTGCGCAATACGGCGGTTGATATGCTCCCTGTGTTGCAGGGGGTGAAGAATCAGGTGGTCTGATTCATCCAACCCGGAGAGAATCTGGGTTTGCTGGCGGGTCTGTATTCCGATTTTTACATCTCGCTCCACGATACACCCATCTTCCTCCACCAGCACAAAGGTGCGTTGCTTGTCACGGCAAATCATATTATTGGGCACAGTCAGGCAATTATCTGTCTTGCCGATATGGATGTAAACCTCCAAACGCTGTCCCAGTACCCAGTTGTCGGGCAAGGTATCCGGTGTTATATCAACCCGGTATTCGCGTGTTTCGCGGTCTGTCTCGCGTGATGTGCGGGTTACTCTGCCGGAAAACTTCTTATCGGGCAGGGCGCGGAAGACTATGTCAACCGGCAATCCCGGGTGAATGGAGGACATGGCTGTTTCATCCACCCACACGCTTGCCCAAATTTGCCCCGTATCTACCACATCCATGATAGATACACCGGGATTGACGATACTGCCTTGCTCTCTGTTGCGGCGGATAACCAACGCATCGAAGGGCGCTTTTAACTGAGTTTCTGCCAGTTTTGAATGAAAGTACTTAATTTGTGCTTCATTGCGCACGATTTCGGCTTCAATTTCGAGCTTTTGTTTTTCTGCCTGTTCCAAGTGAGCCACGGCAACTTGGTACGACTGCCTGCTTTTGTCAACATCTGTCTGAGATACAGAATTGGATTGCCGCAAATTATCCATTCGCTCAAACGTGACCTTTGCGTAGTCAAGTGTCGCTCTGGCAGCTGCTATTTCCGCCTCATTGCGCTGGATTGAAGCCTTGGCGATGGCTAAATCAGCTTCCGCTACTGCCAGTTGCTGGGTAATATCCTCAGCATTCATTTCCACCAGCAGCTCCCCGCTTTTAACCGTATCGCCCTGGTCAGCATGCAGGGTTTGCACCAGCCCGGTAGCATACGGGCTGATAGCCACGCGCGTTTTTGCCTCCAGCGTGCCGGTACCGAAAACTGTCTGTTGCAAAGTCATACGCGTGACCTGCTTAGTTTGAGCCTCAACAGGGGAGAATTTCCACCAATATATACCACCCCCCACAAGCAAGAAACACAATGCAGTTTTGATGATTTTGTAGCCTAGCTTTTTCATAATACCAATGCTAACCGTGAAGAGTATACCAAATAGAACTGAAAAAATAAAGCGGCGGCGCAAGTTTTTTCTGTAAAATCCCTGTCATTTGTGCAAAGTTCGTTTGCGGTTTAGGTTAAGCTGCGGGATTTTGAGGCTGAGACGAGGCTGCCTGCAGCGCCTCGGCCGCTTCGGAAAGCCCGACGGAAACACCCAGCACCATACGCCGACCTGTTTCCGCATCAATACCAACGGCAACAAATACAGCACAATCACTTACGATTTCATTCCTTCGAACTTTGGTATAAGTGGCATCGAGGAAAAGATGGGCTATGGGTGGAATGGGGCGATTTCGCCATTTCTCAAATAGGGTATCAAGTTGAGCGCAGCATTGGCTTACATAAGTGGCAGAGACGCCGTTGCCCTCCATCTGGCTACCTTGGCCAAGGATAAGGAGGTGCTGGCGGTGCTGCAGCAGAAGCTACCGCAGATTGAGCGAGGGGATATCAGCGAGGCCCTCGCCAATGTTGAGGGGCTGGTGGGCCGTATGTCGGACGCAGCGCTGGATACTATCTTCCATGCACTGTATGAGAGCATCACTTACGATTCCGATGTCCAGGGCCTGAAACTGAACCGCTACACGGAATGACCATCACCACGGAAACAATGAGCTTTTCGCTGGGAGTCAACGCTAAAGGGGGCAAGGAGCTTCGGCCCTGTGCCCCCGGGGTCCAGTCTCCCATACTCAAAAAGGGCCACAGACCCTCTAAACGGGCCGTTCACCTTGCGAACGCGCTCATGGTAGAGCGCATGCTCCACGACGGCGTGTTCCCCTCCGTGGAGGCCGCAATTGCTTGCCGGTCGAAGTCATTTGACAGCGCGATGTCCGCTCCGTCCTCGCTTGTTTCCATGCAAAATAAGGCATAATCCCCCATGAAAATGTCCAGCACGGTGTGATATATGCTGTCTATATCAATGTCCTTAGTGTAGACAAGCTCCCCCATGCTGTTACGCCATACGCCCTGATGGACGATGCCGTTAAGCTGTTTGAGTACAATATCGAGTATCCCCGGGCCGTGGCGCTCGGCTATACTTTGTAAGGTCATTATCTCTGAATCGGACGGCATATATGAAGATGCAGCAATTCTACCAAAGCGGCATTCCGTAGGCAAGAAAATTGCCGCATACAAGTACGGCAGAAGGGGAGGTGTTCGCCCGGTACAAGTAGAGGGGTTAAAATCAGGGAGAACTTCAATTTTTCGGCGAGCTGTTAAAAATCAGCTATCTTAAACACTAAAAATGAAAGTATAAGAAATTCTTTAATTTTTTTCTTGCAAAATCGCTTAATTTGTGCAAGAATGACCGCGTTCCCACTTCGAGGGTCCCACTTAGGGATATACGGCATTCGGCCGTCTCGGAAAAAGGAATGTCTGCAGCCCCCGCTGCGGTCAAAAATATTAAACACAATTATTTACGATGTCCACATTCATCAAGACCCCCGCTGGCTTCTGCCGTACGCAGAAGAACGTAGTTTCCACTTCCAAGGCTGCCTCCATGATGGCACCTTCCACCCCTGACTTTTTTGAGGGGCTCGACGACAAAACAATTGTTGATCTTCGTCGCTACTTTGCAATTTTGATTGATACCTGTGAGCTAATGACTCCCGGTCTCGAAGTTTTCCTTAAACTGAACGCCACCGCATTCCGTGCCAATGGCATCAAGTTCTATGTAACGCCCCAAGTGATGATGGAGCTGTACCGCAATCTTGTCAACACAGATGACGAGAAGAAGCTCCGCGCCACACGTGGTTGGTCACTGATTGGCTCTGCCGAATACCGCGACCTCTTTGATACCTATCCCCCCAGCAGCATCGTCACACATGCTGACCCGAATCTGATTGACGCCGCCCGTACACTCAAGCTGCGCCATGAGAAGAACGTACTCATCCTCACAAGCGATAAGCGTCTGACCAGCTCCATCTTTAATGCCTGCTACATTGAAGGTCTGGGCGAGGAGCACGGGCAGGTTCAGGTTCTTTTCATCGATGCCAAAAACGCCAAGCTCACGCGCTATCACGAGAGCCGCCTTGAGTTCCTCGCGGACGGTGTCGAGCTTCCTGCATGGAGCGTTATTGGTGAGCCTAAAGTGAAGCCCTGGGTCGAGCGCTACTTCCATGATAGCATCTACAACGGCTGCGTGTTTATGGACTCTTGTGCGCTGCGCCACGCTCTTGGTATTGGGGCCGCTAAAACTGACTTCTGCGCCAACCTGAAGGCGTTTGACGCCCTTCGCCCCGGCCAAAAGATCAACGTGGTAACGACCTCCCTCTACGACCCCGAAGTGCGTAGCACGGTTGAGGCCATGCCCCACCTGTTCAACATTGTGCAGGCTATCAGCCCCCGCATGCGTGAAGACGAGGCTATCTTCCAAGCTATGCTTGACGAAGCTCGTCTCTCTCGCGAGCCCCACATGCTCCTCATCACCAATAAAAAGGAGCGCTTCGAATATGTGTTGGGGCGCATACCTACGACCCACAAGATGCAGGAGTTCTGGGGGTGCTTCATTGATGCACGCGGGCTTCTTCGTAAAACCGTGAAAGATAGTGACACCACCCAGCAGGCTGCTTAATTTACCGACAGAAAACCTTTAATCTTTTTACATCATGAACGAACGTGCTGTATTTGACCCCTGGAACAACGCTCAGGATAAGCTCATCGCCGATTACAATACGGTCTCTGAGCAGGCAGGAGCCACGCTTATTCATTCTAGTTCGCTGCTTTGCGGGAGCATCGAGGTGCTTCTGACTGAGATGCTGCAGGCGGTCCCCCGCCTGCAGGGCCCAGCAATCTTGGTTTCCGGTCTTGGCGTGCTTAACGCCGCCAAGACCGGGGCCGCCGGTCCCTCTGCCTCTGCTATTATTACGCAGCTGCTACAAAACGGCTCTGGTGCCAACGGTAAAATCCGGGTTCTCGGTGTACAGGGTGACACGGCCGCAACAGAGGAGCAAGAGCTTCGTAATTATGTGTTCGCGAATCACCGCACACAGAAGCAAATCATCGTTGCCCAAGATAAGGCCTTTCTTGAGGAGCTCCGCCAGCTTTGCAAAGCTGGCGCGGCGGCGGCTCAGAGCTTACCCGCGCTGGTAACCTTAAGCGTGAACGATAAGGGAGAGCTTGCAAATCCCTTTGACCTGCTGTACTCATGTGAGGCCGAGAAGATAGCAGTGGAACGTCTCAGCGCCACCGCCAAGCGCTCCCTTATGTGCATTGACGTTTCCGGGCTGAAGCATGAGCAGGCCCCGGACTTCCTCCGCCACGTCAAAGCACCCCTTATCGCGGCAAACGCCCAGCTCGTTGTATTCGCCTATAAGGACCAACCCTTGCCCCACGCAGACCTTTTAATCGCGCGAGCACAGGAGGCCCCCGCTACCGTACGCTTTGCGTACCTCAACCGCGATTTGCCTACTTCTGACGCCATTGTAGAGGCAATTTTGAAAGAGGAGCCCGGCCTTGACGGTAAATCCATCGTTTTTATCACGGATAAGGTCACCACTGGGGCCCGTGTGGTACATCAGCTTGGCCGCAGCTCGCTGAAGCTCTCTGTATTCTCTATTAACCGCCATGGTTTCCTGAGCAATGTAGACCGCGCTATTATTGCACAGGCCAACGTCCGTGGCTCCGTCGTTCCGGAGATACGTCGCGCCATTGCAGAAGCCATCAGCGCAAACGACGAGGAGCGTGTGACATCTCTGGTTACTCGCAGCCGCTTTGGCCGTGATGCTCTGGAGCACGGTATCATCGCAGCGCTGCGACTGGGTAAGGACGAGTATGTAGAGCGGCTCATTAAACTGGCTGACGCATGCTCACCCATCGCTCTGAATTGGTGGGTACTCGATTACCCCGGGTTCAAAGTACCCACATACCTTTCTGACAACGCGCTTCATTTCTGCCTGCTCAAAGAGCTCATTGCCAAGACGGTTCGTAAGCATGGCTTCCAGCTCCCCCTTGAGCACCTGAAGGAGCTCAACGAGGTCCCGTCTGCCAGCCATGACAAGATTGGGGAGCTTATCTCTTTGATGGAAACGGATGTCGCCGCGGAAGAAAAATCGCTTGTACCCCGTGCAGCTAAAAAAGCCGCGGTTGAAGATACGCCGCAGGAGGCCCGCCACCAGTCACCGGCACAGGCTGCTCTTAGCTATATGACGCGCATCACCATGCGCGAAGGCGAGATCTTCCGCGGGTTAAGATATGAATTTACCATTGGGATAACCTTCCTGAAACGCCTTCACGACTGTCTCCATCACGATGATGCCTCCGTACCCTGTGAAAACACCAGCGGTATTGCATTCTCCGATTTGATTGTAGACGGGGCCGTGTCTATCGAAAAACTCAAGAAATTCAGTCGGGGCTTTTCGCCGAATGTGCAGGCCATACTGCAAGACCTCCGTTTCATCGAGGCCGTGGATTGGCTTCAGAAAGAGGACTCTTTTATCCAGAAGGTTGTGGAGGCTCTGTTGGAGCCGGTCGGCAATTTCTCACCGGAACGCTTCAGCGATGCCGACTTTGTGGAATTATTGGCCGCTCTCGTCCGTAGCCACGCGGAGTCTGAATACGAGCACGGGGCGCATTATTCCACCATTGAAGTGTCTGAGCTAATGAGTGACCTCCTTGTTTCCGGACAGGCGTTGGGCAGCCGGGCGAATATCAGCATTTGCGACCTCGCTGTTGGCTCTACCACGATGCTCCGTTCGCTGGGCCAAAAGCTGGAGGCGGCGTTCGGATGCAGCATCGATACATACGGAGCAGACCTCAATATGCTGACAGCCACGATTGCAAAAATCATCACCATTCTTCAAGGGCGGAGCCCAGAGAACATTGCGTGTGCTGATATCAGCAAAAACGACGTCTTTGTCGGCCGCACATTTGACTATGTAGTATGTGACCCCCCATACTGCATGAGGATGGACAAAACCGCACGGCCCATTGAGGGATACCCTGAAACAAATGATTCCTCTCTGTACTTCCTTCTCGCCGGGCTGTCCAAGTTAAACGACGGTGGTAAGCTCGCCATACTGCAGCCCGGGCGTTCACTGTTCAGCATCTCAGGAGGGGCTAACGACGTGCGCCGCTATCTTATAGAAAATGACTTGCTGGAGGCGGTTATTCAGCTTCCAAGCCATCTGTCAATCTTCACCGGCATACCTCTGTACGCATGGGTTGTCAATAAAAACAAGCCGGAGGAGAGGCGCGGCAAAGTCCTCCTTGTTGATGCGGCACACTGCGGCGGTGAAATGCAGAGGGCAAGAGCAGCACGGTGTAGAATCTTCTCGGAGGAGGCCCGAAAGCTGATACTTCAGGCATACGAGGCCTTTGAAAACGAGGCCGTGTATGGTGACCCCGCAAAAATGCATTGCGAATGCCGCGTGGTAGAGAATCACCGCTTCGGGTACCGTAAAATAACGGTCGAGCATCCGGTACTCACCAAAACCGGCAAAGTACAAATGAAGCACGGCAAGCCCGAGGCTAACCGTGCATTGCGTGAGGAGCATATTGTGCCGTGGAATGAATCTCCCGACGTGTTTTTTGCCCGGGAGGTGCTGCCTCTGGCTCCCAATGCATGGGTCGACCATAGTCGCACATCCGAGCACTTCGACATCCAAATGGCCGCACTTTTCTACAAGGTACCCGAGGGCGAAACCTTGGACGGCTCATTGACCCGTAACATTACAACATTGCGGGAGCGCGTTTCTGAGCTAAAAGAAGAAATGGACGCAAAGATGCGCGCGTATCAGGAGCGCCTTGATACGCTGCAAGAAAAGCTGGAGGCATTCGAGCTCATCGCGGCACAGCGCCCTGGGCTGAAGCTGCGGCTTCCCTTGAGGGGCACCACGCTTCCTCGGTACTAATAACGTAATTTTTCGCTTTAATATTCAAACCTTTTAAGATACACTTTTACCCCATAGGAGACTTCATAATGGAGGACGATAAGATTTACCAAGTAGGCACTAACATTCAGGAAAAAGCCACCGTCATCTGGAACGTGGCCAACGCCATATTCGGCATCTTCAAACCGCATGAATACGGCAAGGTCATTCTGCCCATGACCGTGATAAAGCGCTTCCACGACTGTCTTGTGGCCACGCATGCGGAGGTGCTGGCGGCGCATGAAAAGCACGCCAATCTTGCCCCCGGTGCGCTGGATATGATGCTCATGCGTGCATCCGGATACAAGTTCTACAACACCAGCAAGTTCACCTTTGAAACGCTGATTGCCGACTCGAACAATATCGAGGCCAATTTCCGCAACTATCTGGCGGGCTTCTCTCGCAACGTGCAGGACATCCTCACTAAGTTCCGCTTTGAGGATCAGCTCAACACGCTGGTGGAGCACAACGCCCTGTTCCTCGTGGTGCAGGAGTTTGCCTCGCCCAAGGGCTATCTGGGGCCGGATAAAATCAGCGCTGTAGATTGCGGCTACATCTTTGAGGAGCTGGTGCGTAAGTTCTCCGAATCCTACGCCGAGGAGGCGGGTGCTCACTTCACCAGCCGCGATATCATCTACCTGATGACTGACCTGCTGCTCAGTGGCTCCACCCCCGGTGATGCCAACGTGACGGTGTATGATATGACCATGGGCACCTCGCAGATGCTTTCCTGCATGGAAGAACGTATCCACGCGCTCAACCCTGCCACGCCCGTGACCTGCTGCGGTCAGGAGCTGAACGCCGAGACCTACGCCATCGCCAAGTCCGATATGCTTATCCGCGGCGGCGATCCCGACAACATGCGCTACGGCAATACGCTGTCCGATGACCAATTCGGTGGCTACAAGTTCCGCTACATCATCTCCAACCCGCCTTTCGGTATCGACTGGAAGCGCGAGAAAAAGGTGGTAGAGGATGAGCATGCCCGCGGCGTGGCCGGGCGCTTCGCCCCGGGGCTGCCCAAGATTTCAGACGGCCAGCAGCTTTTCCTGCTCAACGGTCTCTCCAAGCTGGACGATGAAGGCCGCATGGCCATCATTCAGAACGGCTCACCTCTATTCAACGGCGATGCCAGTAGCGGTCCCTCCGAAATCCGCCGTTACATTCTGGAGCATGATTGGCTGGATGCCATCGTGCAGCTGCCCAATAATTCCTTCATGAACACCGGCATTGCCACATACGTGTGGTTGCTTGCCCGTAATAAGCCCGAGCACCGCCGAGGCAAGGTGCAGCTCATTGACGCATCCCATTGCTTCGAGCCCCGCCGCAAATCCATCGGCGATAAGCGCAACGACATCACGGGCAACTGCCGCCAGCTCATCATGCAGGCGTACGAAGCCTTTGAGCACGATGTCGTCTATGGTGACCCCGAGGGCATCTACTGCGAGAGCAAGGTGTTTGAGACGCAGGAGTTCGGCTACAACAAGATTACCGTAGAGCGACCCCAGCGCGATGAAGCGGGCAATGTCATCAGGAAGAAAGGTAAGCCCGTAGCAGATAAATCGCTGCGCGATACGGAGAACGTGCCCATGACTGAGGACATTGCCGCCTACATGGAGCGCGAAGTGTTGCCCTACGTGCCCGATGCTTGGGTAGATGACAAGGCCACCAAAGTAGGCTACGAAATCCCCATGACCCGCTACTTCTACAAGTATCAGGCACCGGAGGCTGCTGATTCCATCGCGGCACGAATCTCCGCCTTGGAGGCTGACATTGCCGCATCTCTGAAAAATCTTTTCTCCTGATTTCCCGATGAACTCGAGTTCTAAACAAACGCATCTTTCCAACCATCTTCCCCTTGTGATAGGATTGGGCAAACACTGTTTGCCCAATTCGGAAAACGAGCCCGGAGAAATTTCCAAACACCGTTTGGAAAATCGCCAACAAAACTCTAGACAGTGTATAGAGAATTCATCAGGAAAACAAGGAACAAACATATACAAACTGTCCCGAAGTCTCTACCCCGCCCGTATCAAAGAGGAGGTTATGCGCTCGACTTATCATAGGTATGCTTTCTCTTGTACTTCCTCTTCTAAAAAAGCTAATCACCGATTAGCCAATTTACAATCGACTTACCATCAAACGATGAAGCTTGTCGGATAAGTAAAATAACCGTATATCTATAAAGCATAGTATGAGAGCAATGAAAGATAGCGGGGTGGAGTGGATTGGAAAAATTCCGGAGGCGTGGGAGGTTCGCAAAGTTGCCCAATTCTGGAAGGCAAGCAAGGGACCCAATGCAGCCCTGCTGACAGCAGAATATTGCGGAGAACATTCTGGGCAATATCCAGTATATAGTGGACAAACCGAAAATAACGGAGTTATGGGAATGATAAACTCGTACATTTTTGATTTTGGTACAACTGGATGTTTATTTTCGACAACAGTAGGAGCCAAGGCTATGTCTGTATCATGTTTATACGGAAAGTTTAGTCTATCCCAAAACTGTATGATAATGCAGCCCATAACGGGCAACTGTTATGTACGATATTTCTTCTATCTCTTTACCTTTATTTTTGGATATTATAGGAGTTTGATTCCTGATAACATGCAACCGTCATTCAGAATAAAAGACTTCTATGCTTATTCCATGCTAATGCCTTCTGAAATTGAGCAAAAAGAAATAGCAGTCTATCTCGACACAAAATGCGTCAAAATTGACAAGGTTGTAGAACAAACCCGAGCGACGATTGAGGAGTACAAAAAGCTCAAGCAGGCTATCATCACCGAGGCCGTCACCAAAGGCGTACGCGGAGCCCGCCCCATGAAGCCCAGCGGCGTGGAATGGATTGGTGATATCCCGGAGGAGTGGGAGGCTTGCAAACTCAAATACTTATTAGCAGAAAAATTAACCTATGGAGCAAATGAAACTGCCGATGGGTATAATCCCTCTCATCCCCGCTATATACGAATCACCGATATTGCAGAGAATGGCAAACTTAAAGATGACTCCGCCCAATCTCTTTTACCAGAAATAGCAGAGCCCTATTTATTGAAGAAGGGTGATATTTTATTGGCAAGAAGCGGAGCTACTGCAGGCAAAAGCTTTTTATTCAATGAGGGTATCGAAGCATGCTTTGCTGGGTACCTCATTAGAGCTAGGGTCAACAACAAAATCATATCTAAGTTTCTGTATTATTATACTAAATCGAAGACATATACTAATTGGTGTCAGATAATTCAGATACAGTCAACTATTCAGAATATCAGCGGGGATAAATACATAAACCTTATGGTTACGGTTCCTTCCGAAGATGAGCAACAGGAAATCGTTTCTTTTCTCGACACCAAGTGTGCCGAGATAGACCGCATCATCGAGAAGAAGGAGCAGCTTATAGAGGAGATTGGGAGCTACAAGAAATCGCTTATTTACGAATGCGTCACCGGTAAAAGGGAAATAAAAATACACAATTATTCACAAGGTGTTATTTGTTAACATGTAAAGAAAAAATCGAAGTATGAAGAAAAACTTCCTAGTTGGATTAAAAGTTACATAGGCGGATAAAAAATAAAGATATAAAACAGAGATGAACGCGGATATACAGGGTGAATTGTTTGACTTTTCTGCAGCGAGAGAGGAGCATCCGGGTGTTCTTATTTATCAGAGTGATGCTACAGGGGTGAAATTGGATGTTCGCATAGAGGGGGAGACGGTATGGTTGACCCAACAGCAGATGGCTGAACTATACCAGACAACAAAGCGCAATATCTCCTTGCACGTCAACAACATATTGGCAGAACGCGAATTGGAGGAAGAAGACGCAACCCGAATCATCCTGCAAACGCGGCAAGAAGGTCGGCGCGAGGTAACGCGCAGCGTCACCTTATACAACCTGGACATGATTATCTCGGTGGGATACCGCGTCAAGAGCCTGTTGGCCACGCGCTTTCGCCAGTGGGCGACGGCTCGGCTGACGGAGTACATCCGCAAGGGATTCACCATGGATGACGCCCGTTTAAAGGAACTGGGAGGCGGCGGCTACTGGAAAGAGCTGCTGGACCGCATCCGCGACATCCGGTCATCGGAGAAAGTCATGTTCCGGCAAGTACTGGATTTATATGCCACCAGTGCAGACTACGACCCGAAAAGCGACACCAGCCGCAAATTCTTCAGCATCGTACAGAATAAGTTTCACTATGCAGCCCATGGGCAGACAGCTGCCGAGGTTATCTACGACCGCGCGGATGCGCATAAGCCGTTTATGGGCTTACAAACATTCAGTGGCTCCTTCCCCATGCTGAAAGATGCGCAGATAGCAAAAAACTACCTGACAGAAGACGAACTGAAAGCGCTGAATAATTTGGTATCCGGTTATTTTGATTTTGCCGAGCTGGCAGCACGGCGTCACCGAGTGATGCGTATGGAAGACTACCTCAAGCAGCTGGATAGCCTGCTGACAAGCATAGGAGAACAGGTGTTGGAGCACAACGGCCATGTAAGCCACGAGCAGGCCATGCAAAAAGCTGAGAGGGAGTATCGAATCTATCAACAGATTGAACTTTCACCGGTAGAACGCGACTATTTATTGAGCATATCAGAGCTCAAACAAACTGCTGTAATAGGAAAGAATAAAAAAGGATAAGAAATTATTGTTATATTTGCAACAGCTTTTTAACCAACGTATAAGAAAATAATCGAAGTAGGAAGGAAAACTTCCCGGTTGGTGAAAAAATGCAAACTATAGGCTCTTAAATACATGAAAGAAAAAGATTTCGAGGCACACATTGAGGCTGCGTTGACCTCCCCCGCGGGCGGTCTGACCAAGGGCACGGACACGTACGACTGCGCCACGGCTCTGTACCGGAACACCTTGCTGAGCTTTGTGCAGGAGACCCAGCCCAAGGCGTGGAAGAAATATACGCGCCTCGTGACGCGCAATCCGGAGGACGCCTTCATCAAAGCCTTCAACGAGCGCTGCACCAAGGACGGCCTGCTACATGTGTTGCGAAACGGTTTTGATGCCGTGGGCGCACGTTTCCGCGTGTGTTACTTCCGGCCCGAAAGCAATCTCAACGAGGAGCACGAGCGCCTGTACCGCGCCAACAAGGTGGAGGTCTACCGCCAGTGGTACTACAGCGAGAAGTGCAAGAACTCGGTGGACATGGTGCTGGTCCTCAACGGCATCCCCGTGTTTGCGCTGGAGCTGAAGAACCAGCTGACCGGGCAGAATATCGATAATGCCCGCTGGCAGTGGAAGAACGACCGTGACCCGAATGAGCGCTGCTTCGGGTTCAATTTCCGCATCCTGAGCTATTTCTGCGTGGACTTGTATGAAGCCTGCATGGCCACGAAGCTGGCGGGCAAGCATACGTACTTCCTGCCATTCAACCAGGGCAGCGCAGGCGCAGGCAAGAACGGTGGTGCCGGTAACCCCGCCGCCGCGGACGGCGATTTTGCAGTATCCTATATCTGGCGCGAGGTATTCCAACGCGACAGCCTGATGGATATTCTGCACCGCTTCATGAACCTTGAGACCAAGGAGGAGAAGGTGCGCCGCAAGAACGGCAAGGAGGATAAAGTGGTGAAGAAGACGCTTATCTTCCCCCGTTACCACCAGTTGGACGTTGTCCGCAAGCTCGTGGCACACGTGAAGCAGCACGGCAGCGGCAGCAATTACCTGATTCAGCACAGCGCGGGCAGCGGCAAGTCCAACTCCATCGCATGGGTGGCCCACCGTCTTTCCACCCTGTTCAATGCGGAGAACCAGCCCATTTTCAGCAGCGTGATTGTGGTGACCGACCGCACCGTGCTGGATGCCCAGCTGCGTAACACTATCTCAGGGCATGACCATACCCGCGGCGTCATTGCCGCCATCGATGATGAAAAGACCTCGCAGGACCTGAAGGAAGCCATCAATGCCGGAGCCCGCATCATCATCACCACGCTGCAGAAGTTCCCCGTGATTTATCGTGAGGTGATTCATTATGAGGGCCGCCGCTACGGTATCATCATTGACGAGGCTCACTCCTCGCAGGGCGGTAGTGCTGCCGCCAAGATGAAAGCTGCACTGGCGGACACCCGTGCCGCGCTGGAGCAATACGCCGAGGAGGAGGAACTGGACGCCGAAGCCAACGACGCCGAGAACAAGCTGGTGCAGGAAATCCTGAGCCAAGGCAAGCACGATAACCTCTCGTTCTTCGCCTTTACCGCCACGCCGAAGGATACCACCCTGCAGCAGTTCTGCGAACAGGGTCCGGACGGCAAGTGGCACCCCTTCCACGTGTACAGCATGCGTCAGGCCATTGAGGAGGGCTTTATCCTCGACGTGCTTCAGAACTACACCACGTACAAGACCTGCTGGAAACTCATCCGCACGGCCGAGGAGAACGAGGAAATGGCCAGTAGCAAGGCCGCACGCCTCATACGCCAATATGCCACGCTGCACCCGGAGAATATCCGGCAGAAGGCAGAAATCATTGTGGAGACCTTCCGCGAAACCACGCGCCACAAAATCGGTGGCAAGGGTAAGATGATGGTGGTGGCATCCTCCCGCCTGGCTGCGGTGCTGTATTTCCGCGCGGTGAAGGCCTATGCCGCCGAGCAAGGTTACGCCGACGTGAAACCCATGGTGGCATTCTCCGGCAAGGTTGAGCCGGAAGACGGCGAAGAACTGACCGAGAGCAAGCTCAACGTGCGAGCGGACGGCACGCATATCTCCGAAGCCCAGACGAAGGAGGAGTTCCACAACAACTTCAACATTCTCATCGTGGCAGAGAAGTACCAGACCGGCTTTGATGAGAAGCTGCTGCACACCATGATTGTGGACAAGAAGCTGCGCTCTGTAAAGTGCGTGCAGACCCTCTCGCGCCTGAACCGTACCATCTACGGCAAGGAGGATACCTACGTGCTCGACTTCATGAACGACCATGAGGAAATCAAGGAGGCCTTCCAGCCCTTCTATCAGGAAACACTGCTGGAGGGCGACCTGAGCTATGACCTCATTTATCAGACCAAGCGTGACCTGCGCCAGTTTGAGGTCTACCACGATGACGACGTGGAGAAGGTTGCCGAGGAATACACGCGCCACATCGAGCAGCAGGAAGCTGCATGTGCCGCGGCCATCACGAACCTGCTCATACCGGTTATTGGTGATTACAACTCCAAACTGAACGAGGATGAACAATACGAGTTCCGCCGCAAGCTGCGTGCCCTGTGCAAGTGGTATGCCCACATCGGGCAGATAACGCGCCTGAATGACTTAGAGCTGCACAAGGAATATGTGTTTGCCCGCTACCTCATCAAGGTGCTGCCCACTAAACCCGGTGAGCTTGTGGACATAGAGGGCAAAATCGAGATGGAGTACTACAAGCTGGAGGAAACCGGAAACGGTTGTATTCAGCTGGCCGGTACGGACGGCATCCTGGAACCGGGCACGGCCACCGCAGGCGGTGGTGCTACGGATAAAAAGGAGCCGCTCGATGAACTGCTGAACCGCATCAATGAAGCCATGGGTGGCAACTTCACCGAGGCCAACAAGGTGGCGGCCCGCACCATCATGGCCGTACTGAAAGAAAACACCTCGCTGGCCGCATCGGCCCGCAGCTCCAACATGAAGGTGTTCATGGATACCATTTTCAAGGATATCTTTGAAAATGCCGCCATGGATTGCTATGCCATGAGCATGGAGGGGTTCGAAGACCTGATGCAAGACGACCACAAGCGCACCCGGCTCCGTGAGCAACTGGCCCACGAGCTCTACCGACAATTCCGTAGCGAATACCGCGTAGAGGAGGAAAAGGTGCTGGAGGCGGCAGAAGAGGAGAAGTAAAAACATGTCACGTAAACAGATTCCTGAAAGAATCAGATTTCAATTAGTTGCGCGTGCAGCAGGGCGATGCGAATACCCCGGTTGCAACAAAGTGTTATACGAGGATGAATTGACTAAAGGCCCTGGTAATATTTCCAATTATGCGCACATCATTCCATATAAGGAAAACGGGCCTCGCGGAGCCGAAACCATACATGAAAGGCCCGCAGATGTAGACACGTTGGATAATTTGATGCTTTTGTGCTGGGATCACCACAAGGAGATTGACACTATGCCAGTTCCTCCCAAATATTCAGCAAGCGAGCTGAGAAAGCATAAAAGAGATCACGAGCGTCGGATTGCTCTTGTAACTTCAATCAAACCGGAGTGCAAATCTTATATCGTAAGTTATACTGCATATATAGCACAGTGTGTTACATCTATTTCAGAGGATGCAGCGCGTATAGCTTTGTTGCCTCACTATTATCCAGCTCAACGCGACATTATAGAATTATCTCCGTCGCTTCCAAATAAACCGCAAGATAATGCATGGTATGAGGAGGCTGTAATTGATTTGAAGAGCAAATATAATGAGTTTATTCTACGGCGATTGAATGGTTGTAAGTCTACTCATTTTTCTGTTTTTGCAATAGCTCCTATGCCGCTTCTAATTCAGCTAGGTTCTTTACTTAATGACACCTCAAATGCAATGGTCTATCAGAAGCAACGTGATGCAGGTTGGCTATGGGACGATAATGCTCCAGATCGTACATTTTCCATCTTGCCTCCATCAGAAACAGAATGCAAAAAGCCCGTTTTGATGTTAATGCTTACACAAGAAGTGGATGATATTCTTGTTAAGCAGGCATTAGGTGAAGATGTTGCAATCTGGAAAATAACATCAGATTATCATGGGTTTGATTGTATCCTGAAAAATAAACATCTAATCGATTTTAAATCAGTAGCAAGATGTGCACTTAATGACATTGCTAGACACTATCCAAACGAAGATGAACTACACATATTCCCCATCATGCCAGCGTCTGCATGCGTAGAGTTTGGGCGCATTCGAACGGCTAATCATAACCCTTGGGTGGTTTATGAAAAAAGAAGGGATACCATTAATTTCGTCAAAACAATTTCAATAAAATAACGATCATGCGTAACGACATCATAGAGCAAGTACTTAAGGATATCGACCTCCCCGACACAGTAATACAAAGGGCTGAGGATAGATATGTGGATTTAGGTAAGTGGTTGAGTAGAGAAGAATCTGCAATCGCAATGTACCACCCTTATGTTTTTCCTCAGGGCTCGTTCCTACTCCAAACCGCGATTCGGCCTCTCTCTAATAAAGATGAGTACGATCTCGATATCGGTTGTTGCTTTCTGAAAGGACTAACTACAAAAAACATATCTCAGGAGTCATTGAAAAAACTATTGAAGATAGAATTAGAAAGTTATCGAAAAGCCAGAAATATTAAGGCTGCTCTAGATGAAAAGAAACGTTGTTGGCGACTGGAATATCAGGATAACATGAGCTTCCATATTGATATTGTCCCTTGCCTTCCTGTAAACGAAAAGGCATGGCAATTATATGGTGACTTCTTTGTAAGAAATGTATCTAAACAAGGAGAGCTTCTATTAACCGATGATAATAAAAAGGATTGGAGTCTGCTGTCGCTTTTTATTACCGATAACCAAAATATAGATTATAAAGCAATTAGCGATAATTGGCATCATAGTAATCCAAAAGGGTTTTCTAAATGGTTCCAAGCCAGGGCGGCATTGGCCCAGCTGAATGAAATGATACTCGCGGCTGCTCCGCGTAACGAAGTGGAAGATCTGCCTTCTACAACAAACAAGCCCGATACTGTCTTACAGCAGGTTGTTAAATTACTTAAACGACACCGAGATGTCATGTTTGAGGAAGACAAGACCTATGCTCCTATCTCTGTTATTATTTCAAAACTTGCGGCAGAGGCCTATAGTGGAGAAAAAGATTTGGGTGCTGCTATAATGAACGTTTTAGAGGGCATGAAAAATACTATCCAGTTCGTTACTACCTTCATAAACAATCCAACAGAGCCGTTAGAAAACTTTGCAGATAAATGGGTAGAAGACTCTAATTATGGACATCAATTTAGAATGTGGATTGCACAAGCTACTCGCGATTTTGGTATTTTGACAAAGGCTTCCCCTACACAAGAGGAAGTGCAAAAAATACTCGCCTCTAATTTCTCTTTGTCTTTCGGTGAAACATATAAAAAATTGGTGCAGGAAAAGAGCCAAGGTAGTCTTTCTTACAATACGCCTTTTAATATAGCTTCAACCACTACGAAGCCGTGGCTGCAATGACAGCAATGGACGCTATAGATGAGTTTTTAGAGGCATACATAGGTATGTCTCTAAAACCGTCTCCTTCCGATCGTTATATCATTTCTGGTAAGTTTCCCGTATATGCTCAATATGGAGATGACAGCAGCACGCTTGTAGATAAGGAGTTTCATTTAGAAATAAACATTCCCGTCGATTATCCGAACGCACTCCCTATCGTATACGAATTGAAACAAAATGCACTAATACCAACGTCTCCAGAATACCATAAAAACAGTGACTTATCACTATGTCTGGGATCGCCACTTGCATTATTTACGCAGCTATCAAGAAACCCAAGCTTGATCAGTTTTGCGAAAGCCTGCATCGTTCCACATCTGGCATCAGCCATATTGAAGAAAGAAAAAGGCATACCGTTTAAGCAGGGTGAATTAAAGCACTATGATGAGGGGCTGGAAGAAGATTTGGCACAACGCTTTGGTGTAAAACTTCCTCTAAAATATGTCCCCCTCATCTTATCTCGACTGGGAGAAAAAAAGGGTAAAGCTAACAAGAAACCTTGTCCCTGTGGAAGTGGAAGAAATCTTGGTTCCTGTTCTTGCTCTATTCACAGGTTCATTTCCTCAGAAAGACGGAAAGCTGGGGACTCACGTCGCTTTTATCGCAATGTGGCGAGATATTACGATTTTTATGTAAACAGACAGAAGGAAAATCCAGAGGTGAAAAACAAATCTATTGCAACAAATAGCGATTGTGTGATTAGCCTAGAAACAAACTCTGTTTAAGAACAAAAACGGACATCTTGAGTTGAATCTCTGCGAATATTTGGTAACATTAGACGCATCCAATACATGAGCACAAGCAAAGGTTACATTTATATACTGACAAATCCATCTTTCCCGGGGTATGTGAAGATTGGCTATGCTGATAACGTCGAAGCACGGCTTCGGCAGCTCAATAGCACTGAATGCACTCCGTTTGCATTCCGGGTATACGCCACCTATGAGGTACCAGCACGCCTAGCAGATAAGGGAGTACATAGCATCATTGACAGTCTTAATCCGGTTCTGCGATCCTCCGAGATGTGCAATGGTCGGCTCCGAGTGCGTGAATTCTACGCCATGGCTCCCGAAGAAGCTTACAAGATTTTTGAAGCAATGGCCAACATACATGCATGCCCCGAACGTTTGCGTCAGATACCCGCTAGTGCTGAAGAGAAGAAAGACGAGGAAGAAGCCATCATAATAGAAGAAGGAATAGAGGAACGTCGTCGCAGGTATTGGTCTTTTGCATTGGATTTCATACACGAAACCCACGGCAATGCTGCTTTCAGCAACGTTAATCCTGCAAAAAGCAGTTGGATTAACGGCTACATTGGGATTCAAGGCATCTGCTTGTGCTGTGTTGCTAATGGAAAAGGAGCCAGAGTTGAGTTGTATATAGAAAAAGATGCACCTGAAGAAAACAAGCAAATTTTTGATACTCTCTTCGCTATAAAATCAGTTATAGAAGATAATCTAGGTGTGTCACTTACATGGCACCGTGGTGATAACATAAAGTCATCCAAGATCTTCTATCAGCTGTGTGATGTAAGTATTACAAACGAAGCAGACTGGCAACAAATGGCACTTTTCCATGCAGAGTGGAGTAAAAAGTTCTATGATGTAATCGTACCGCATGTCAAAAGACTACTGAACTAAACTCAAGAGCCTCGTTTTATGGCACTGCGTCAAAAAAGTCGCGGAATGACGGACTGAGGTACGCCAACCACCAAGAGTTGTGGTAATATGTGGTTGGAATGAATGTTATACCGGCTCTTGAAATGAAAGGCTGGCGCACCTCTGCGTCAGATTGTACAG
>JAFZGW010000012.1 GCA_017555205.1 Akkermansia sp.
CACGCGCCGAGCGCAAGGCCGCTAAGGAAGCTGAACGCGCTGAGCGTGCCCGCCGCAAGGCCGAAGAACGCGCCGCCGAGGAAGCTCGCGAACGCGCTGAGGAGGCAGCCGAAGCCAAAGCTCGCGCCGAGCGCAAGGCCGCTAAGGAAGCTGAACGCGCTGAGCGTGCCCGCCGCAAGGCCGAAGAACGCGCCGCCGAGGAAGCTCGCGAACGCGCTGAGGAAGAAGCCGAAGCCAAAGCTCGCGCCGAGCGCAAGGCTGCCCGAGCCGCAGCTATAGCTGAGCGAAAGCGAATTAAGGCGGAATGGAAAGCTGCAAAAGAAGCTCGCGAACGAGCTAAGAAAGAGGCGGAAGCCCAATACCGCGCCGAACGCGCTCGTCTGGAAGCCGAAATGGAGGCTCAAGAACGCCCTGAGCGCGAACGCTCAGGGCATAGCCGATGGAGCTGGAAACGCATGCTCAGAGCCGTGGGGCTCTAAAACATTGGCGAGGGAAAATGAGCGCCGGTGATATGAACGGCGTTCCCCATTGAACTTCACCGAAAAACCTCAGTTCCATCCTGACCGGAGGGCGGTTGAAACTATGATTTCCGCTGTATGAAAATACGGCGCCGGGGGTTAGAATGGGAGATTGATTGAAAACCTGAGCCGCTTCAATAATACGCGAATCTCCCGTATTGTCTTGCAAAAACCACTTACGCCCCTTCAATCGCAGTGAGCATTCGCCGGCATTGTGCAGGCGAATGCGGAAAAAGACGTGGTACATCGGCTCCGGGTAGCGTGTGATACGCAACCCGGCCAAGGCTATGCCCATGTCGAGCACATCGAGCACAGGCAGGGAGTGCCCGTCAGTGCTCATACCCCTTACCCACGACCAAGGTAGAAATCTCACCCACTTTGTCGCGCAGGGCCTGCACTTTCTGCTGGGTCGGCAGTTCGTTCTCCTGCAGGCTCATCATCCCGGCCACCTCGCGCAGCAGTTCACTCATCTTTTCCGCCTGAATACGGCGCGCCGTGCGGGGAGCCAGACCGGCCAGAACTTCGCAGAAATACTCCGGTGCATCCGGGTAGAAGATTGCCCGTGCCTTTTCGGTGTCAAATCGCTCACAAAGCGCCGCGGCAGAGGCCTCCAGCGCGCGCACCCATCCGCCCAGTGCGATGAGGTGCGATAAATCGGGGTCGCGCAGGGAAGTGAGCTCGGCATTCACATCGCTCTGCGTGGATGCCAGTATACGCTTGAACTCCTCAAGGTGTCCCTTTTCTGCGTGCTCCAGCAGCCCGGCAGAGTGGGAATTCATCTTATCACCCACACCCAGGGCATTGCCATAGCGGGAGAGGTCGAGAGCTATCGGTTTAATATCATTCATGTGCCCGCTGCGCACGGCTATGAACCCGTCCGCCAGTAGGTACCCCATCTCCACAGCCAGTGCTCCGGCATGTATGGGGAGCTTCTCGGGGCGATTGCGCAGCACATACTCCTCCGGAATTGCCGGCAGGTTATCCAGCTGGTCAAATATCTTGCTGATAGAGGGCGCCGTATACACATTTATACCCAACTCCTGGTTGGAGTGGTTCTCATCGAGCATGGAGTCATCCCGGAACATAGCCGGCACTTCTCCGGGGCGGCGCTCAGGCTCATCGGCAACCATGAAATCCGGGGTGCCATCCTGCGCCGCATCTGTTGAAAAATCGCCGGCATCCACTACCTCTTGGGCATTCGTTACAGTACTGAAAATGAGGACAGCAGGCACCACTAGGCGGTAAAATGAACTTTTCATGTTGTTCGTGGAAATTCCGTTGCTTGGATTAATATGTTTTAGGCTTGACTCCTGTTCAAATATACATTACTATTTTCGCGCGTCAAGTTTAACTTCTTTGCTGACATAAAAAGTCAACTTGCGAAGAACTCCGGCTTGCTGCGTAAAGTCCTTATCATAAAAGTATCCGACAAATGACACCTCCTGAAATGTCCGAGACGGCACAGTATTGGTTTAACTTCATCTGGATGATTGCCTATTTCTTGGTTCTCATTGGGATGAGCGGCTATGGGTTTCACCGTCTGATGATGGTTGTACTTTACCTGAAACACCGCAAAGACGTACCGCAACCCGCCGGGCAGTGGGAGGAGTGGCCGCTGGTTACAGTGCAGCTGCCCATGTTCAACGAAAAATTTGTAGTCGAGGGGCTGCTCAAAAAGGTGACGGCTATCGACTATCCCAAGGATAAACTCGAAATCCAAATTTTGGATGACTCCACAGACGACACCTGGGAACTCTGCAAGCAACAGGTGGAGTACTATCAGGCTCAGGGGTTCGACATTAAGTGCCTGCACCGCGTGGACCGCACCGGTTTCAAAGCCGGCGCGCTGGAGGCGGCAGACGCCGTGGCCAAGGGCGAATTCCTGCTGATTCTGGATGCTGACTTCCGCCCCGAGCCCGACATCCTCAAAGTTACCATGCCCTATTTCACCGACCCCGGTGTAGCTCTTGTGCAGACCCGCTGGGGGCACATTAACCGCAACAAGAACATGCTCACCCGCTTGCAGAGCATCTTCTTGGACGGCCACTTCGCGCTCGAACAGACAGTGCGCAACCGCTCCGGCCGCTTCTTCACCTTCAACGGCACTGCCGGTGTGTGGCGCAAAAGCGCTATCTTCGACGGCGGCGGCTGGGAGCACGACACCATCACCGAGGATATGGACCTCTCCTACCGCGTGCAGATGAAAGGCTGGCGCTTCGTTTACCTGAATGACTATGTAACCCCTGCCGAGCTGCCGGAGGATATGGACGGTTTCAAAGCCCAGCAGCACCGCTGGACCAAGGGCTGCATACAGGTTTGCCGCAAGATGTTCTGGACCATCTGGCGCTCGAACGCTCCCCTGAAGGCCAAGATGGAGGCATCCACCCACCTGACCTGCAACTACTCCTACCTGGCTCTCATCCTCCTTTGCCTGCTGGTCATGCCCATTTGTACCGATTTGATTGTTCCCACCGGAGCCTGGCAGTGGGACTCCCCGCGCATGATTTTGCTCACCTTTACCCTCTTCTTCTTTGCCACCGTGACTGTGTGCATGTTCTACGTCGCGGCGGAGGCAATCGTGCGCCCCAAGCGCTGGTGGATGGTCTTCCCCTTTATCATACCGCTGCTTGCACTGGGTGTAGGTATGGCTGTTAACAACGCAAAGGCCGTGTTGGAGGCCATGTGCGGCAAGCCCAGCGAGTTCGTGCGCACGCCCAAGTTCGGCGAATCGAAAGAAGGCGAGCTCTCCATCGAGAAACGCTCCAAAGACTACAAGGCACTCAAATCCATACTGGTGCCCAGCATCGAGCTGCTCTTCGCTCTCTTTTTCGCCTTTGTAGAGGGTGTGTATATTTACAAAATTTTCCAAGGAGAATACGGGCTTATTCTCAACGTATTCCTGATGAGCCCCTTCTTGGGCTTCTTCTACACGAGCCTGTGCTCCTTCGGCCGACTGATAGACGGTGTGCGCCAGCGCCGCGCCGCCGCTCGTGCCGCTGCCGTATAATAGTTTTTTTTGTAATCTGCTAACATATAATAAGCTAAATGATTAAACCGACCGGTCTGCTACTTCCGCTCCTCATCGCTGTGACGATGTCGCAGGTGGCCTGTAAACACAGAGCTGAAGCCATCAGCGAGTACACCTCGGGCCCGGATACGCCCCCCCGCGCTGTCATTAAAGACGGCGTTGCTATTACCCTTCGCGACCAGAAACTCACCGTTATTCGCAATGGTAAAAAGGTTAAAGACTACGATATCAGCACCTCCAAATTCGGTATCGGCGCTACGCGTGGCAGCTGGCGCACCCCTACGGGTGTGCATGCTGTAAGCCAAAAAGTCGGCGACGGCCAGCCCAAGGGAATGGTGTTCAAAGGTTGCCGCCCCACGGGCGAAGTAGTCGGGGTCGATGCTCCCGGCCGCGACCCCATTGTTACACGCGTTATTCAGCTCACCGGGCTCGAGCAATCCAACCGCAACTCGCACAGCCGCCGTATCTACATACACGGCACACCCGAAGAGCGCACCATCGGCAGCCCGGCCTCCTACGGCTGCATACGCATGCGCAGCAACGACGTGCTCGATCTCTACCCCCGCGTGCACCGTGGCATGCCCGTGGTGATTGAGCGCTGCTCGCAAGATATGTACCTGCGCTCCGAGAGCAACCACGCATTCCCCCGCTTCCGGATAAATGCAGATGCTCCCGTGGAGACCGTCGGTGAACCCGCCCCGGCTCTCGCCGCGGCCGAAACTCACACACCTGCAACCGCTGAACCCCCGGCTACCGAGGAAACACCGGTTGCCGAGGCGGACAACACCAAAAAGATTGCGGCTACTACTGTAAAGGCTGCTCCGCGCAAAAAGAGCTACAACCGCAAAGCTTCCCTCCGCACCTCGCGCAGAGCTATCGCCCGCAGCAGTAAGAGCAAAATCGTGAAGAAAAAACTCCGCTATACCGCTAAGCACAAAAAATACGCCCTGCGCGCCATACGAAAGAAGCGCCGCAGTTGATATTTTCTACATCTCTCATTTCAAAACAAAACGAACGGGTAGCGCCACATGCGGCACTACCCGTTCGTTTTAGGGGGATTCTTCTACCCACGTGCACCCGCTGCTTACAGCGAAATACCCAACTGCTCCGGCAGGGCAATGCGCGGGCGCTCCGTCAAAATCTCACCACCGTAGGTCCCCACGGCCACCATGTGCTCAAAATGCGCAGCCCAGCTGCCATCTGCCGTCACAGCAGTCCAGTCATCCTCCAGCACTCGCACCCGGAAACTACCCAGCGTTATCATCGGCTCAATCGCCAAAATCATACCACGCTTCAGTCGGGGCAGGGGGTACTTCGGTCGGTAATTCGGAATTTGTGGCTCCTCGTGCAGCTTGCGCCCCACGCCATGCCCCACATAATCCCTCACTATCCCGAACCCAAACGGCTTCACAAAATCCTCCACAGCACCGCATACCTCCGCCAGGGAATTACCCTGCTTCGCCTCCGCAATCGCACGGAAAAGCGCCTCCTCCGTCACCGCCAACAAGCGGCGCGCATCCTCGCTCACATTCCCCACGGGCACCGTCATGGCATTGTCGCCATACCAACCATCCACAATCGCTCCCGCATCCAGGGAAACTATATCGCCATCCTGAATCACCCGGCTACCGCCTATTCCGTGCACAATCTCCTCATTCACCGATATGCACAACTGACCCGGGTACCCATAGTACCCCAAAAACGCATT
The DNA here is from genome assembly GCA_017555205.1 of Akkermansia sp. Lineage (GTDB taxonomy): Bacteria > Verrucomicrobiota > Verrucomicrobiia > Verrucomicrobiales > Akkermansiaceae > Akkermansia. The sequence continues at coordinate 5,255 of JAFZGW010000012.1, forward strand.
CCCGCATTTCTCTCGCTTAAATAGCTCCGCTGCGTAGTCATCTATCTCCTTCGTCGTTACTCCCGGCTTGATGATGGGCATCAAATCCATCAATATGCGCGCACTCACTTCACCTGCCTTCCGCAGCTTGCTGACTTCATTCGGATTCCGGACCGGTATACGTTCTGCCATGGTTCTATCTTCGTTGTTCGCAACAGTATAGCACATCTCGCCCAAATTGCAAGCTTATCACCGCTCTATAAAAAATTACCCCCGCCGTAGCGGGGGATGTATGGAGTCACACTTTTTGCCGTGGTATGAGCGCTCTCCTACACATGTTCGTACGAACACCACGAGTGCTGGTTCTGAAGTGATTTCAATCTAGCATAATCTTTTGCAGACTGCAAGCAAAAAAAATATTTTTTGTTTGACTTGAGGTAGATATGTATTAGAATGACATTTGGTTGCAGTCAATAGTATTGGCTGGTATCTTCAAAGTCCCTTTATCGGGGCAGCCCATTAAAAAATTATGACTACTGAAACTATCTCCCCTATGTTCTCTTCGCAGGTTGATTGTGATAAGCTTCGCGAAAAATGGAATTGTGACCCCTTTTATGCGCCGGACAAGGTGGTGCTGGGGCTTGATATTGGTATTGAAGGTATAGGTATTGCTGTGCGGCGTGGTACCGAATGGCTGTATGCCAAGACCTTGCTGGTTGATTTGCCGGAGGCTGAGGCTTTGGCGGAAAGGCGTGCTTTCAGAGCCTCACGTCACGCCCGTAAGAATCGTCGTACTCGCATGCGCCGTTTGCGCGACCTGTTTGCTGAGCATGGTTTGCCATGGGTGGATGATGATGTTATGTCGCGTTCTGACCCCTTCAAGCTGCGCTATCGTGCCATTTCCGGCACTCTTGCTTCGAAGGAAGCTCTGTCTATCTGTATCCGTTCCTGTGTGTTACGGCGTGGCTATGATTACTTTGCCATGAATGACGATGGCGATACCGCAGGCGAAATGCCTTGGGGTTCCGGTTATTCACTGGCGGATGCTAAACAATGGCTTAGTTCAGCTTATGTTGATGATAAGCTGCAGCAGTACCTTATGTCATTGCTGCCTCTACTTACATTTAACAACAAGGAATTAGATGAGAAGAAAAGTGAAGAGTGGCGGCAGTTAGTTGCTGCTCGCCATGAGATGGCCTCAACTATTGGTATAGATGCCACACTAAAGGATTACGTTAAAAATTCGCTTAATGTGCGAAAAGCTCGCGGCCGAAATTATCCTCGCGCTCACGTGGAAGAGCATCTGCGCAACATTATTCGCCGACATGCTCACCTGATTGACCGTGCGGAGGCGTTTGAGTCCGCCCTTTTCCGAGCGTGTGAAAGCAAAGAAGACAAGAAGTATGCCATCTTCCACTATAATCGTAAAACCCCGCGCGAGGCTTCTCTTCACTTTGCTCGCAAGGTGAAGAAGTGCCCCTATTGCGCTTGGCTTGATTTGCCGACTGTTCGTTGTGGTGTGGCCGGGGATAAAGATATCATCAAGTGGAAGCTGATTGATTTTGTTTCTGTTCGCACCTTTGAACTGGAACAGAAGAAACTTCCGCTCGGACGTTGCACTTTGCCGGCTTCGGCTGTGCAGGTGCTGATGCAGGCTATTGATTCAGAATGCAAGACTTGGGCTGCCGCGAAAAAAATGCTGACGGATAAACTCAAGGAACAATCAATTACTATTCCGAATCGTCCTTGGAACAAAGCCCAGCTTGAGCAGTTGAGTGATATTGTGGTGCCCTCGGCCATTCGTCGACGTGGGCGTGCCGGTATGTCTGCCGTTGCTGCTCGTGCTATGGTCGACGCTGCCACAAATGGTGGTACTGATTTTTCCCCAGCTCGTATGGAGCAGTGGAAAAAAGAGGTCAAACTTTATGAGTTCCGGGCTGAGATAGATGCCTACGGTGGTATATATCCTCAGGTGCAGACTCTGCTGGGTTCGCTTGGCAAGAAGAAAGTGACCTCTGCGGAGGGTAAACTCTCTTTTGCGACGGAGGGCTTTTTGCAGCGTTTATTCAAAATTACTCTTGCAGATAAATTGGGTGGCAAACTTGCTCCTGATTATTGCATTGTGGAGTGCGTAAAAGACCCGGCCATTAATAGCGATAAGGCTAAGGAACGCGAGAAAAAACAGAAGGAAAATCGCGCTCGTCGCGAAAAGCTTGCCGAATCATTTGGTAAATCCAATAATGTCAGCCATGCAGACTTCTTGCGCATGCGTCTCTTTACGGAGCAGGGGGGCAGCCCGGACTCCCCGGCAATATGTCCCTTTACCGGTCAGGAACTCTCACCTTCAGACCTATTTTCCGCTAAATTCCAACTCGCGCATCTTTGGCCGGATTCTCGTGGCGGCCTTTATATGGCCGATAATCTTGTGCTCACTACACAAGAAGTCAATGCTGCCATGCAAAACATGACCCCGCGTGAGGCTGCTCGGGCTGCTCTGCCGGGTTGGCTCAGTTGGAACGGTATGATTGAATTGCAGCAGAAACACTTCCGCTGGGGGACTGACAAACGTACCATTTTTGCAGCAACTGAGTTCCCTGAATTCAATAATTTGACTCGTACCGCTCAGTTGGCACGCGAATTGCGGCGCTTAGTGGCTGTATGGATGGGAATTGGCGGTGATTCTGAGGCTATGCGCACTCGTTTGGGGAGTCCCTGCGGTGTATATACTGCCGCTGCTCGACGCTCTTTTGCCGGCTCGAGCTATGTGAAAGACCGTTCCGACAATACCCACCATCGCTTCGATGCCGCTCTTATGACCTGCCTGCCACCCACCGGTATGAATGATGTCCTTTATGGTGGAATTTTCCTTACCGAGAAAGATAAGGATAATAGCCGAATGCTCCTCTGCTTGGAGGGCTTGAATCTACCGGATTTCTGTCAGCTGAAGGCGGATGGTAGCGAATGCCCTGTTATCAGAATTAATAGCCGAAGTAAGAGTAAATCATTGGGCGACAGTACTTTCTGGGGGGTGGATGAATCTGGCCTTACTCACCAGCGCACGGTGCTTGCTCCCGATAAGGTCAAGAATGCTCATGAGCTGTTTTCTATTCTATCCAGAATGGGGATTCCGGCGAAAGATATACCTTCGGAAAAAGCCTTGGAGAAATGGCTCGTTGATACTCAAGCAGCTACGAAAGCGGACAAGTCAGTGCAACCAAAACCTCTCAGGCTTAATAACGGTACGCCTATTCGTAACATTTGGAAGTTTGGTAGCAAGGGGAATCTTGACAACTCTCCTATGGGGTGGAACGGTGTTATTTCGCCGGAGGGGGTGTTTGATCAGTTACGCAGCCTTTCTTCTTCCAACGAGAGATTGGAACTTTGGCTTGGTTGGAATGCCAAAAAGAAACGCTGGGAGTATTACAAGAAACTCATTCCCACGGCGGCTGCTCTGGCCGGAATTAAGCGCATGGGACTGCCTTGGCGTGGCACAAAGGGGGCGCCCTGCTATCTGTCTAATCTGTTAGAAAAAAGAAAGGCGAAAGATTTACACTCATTAGTTTGCGGAACGCTCCCACCTCATGCGGTAAAGGTTGCAATATTCCGAAAAGGTGATGTTTTCAGACTTGTTTTTGAGCCGGATGCTAAATACTTGGAGAAATTGCAGAAAGATGGTAAGTCGGTGGAAGCACTTCGTTACCTGGTGGAAACATGGGGATGTGTGACTGCGGTGCGAAGTGATAGAGTGTTAGAAATTAAATCTCTGGTGTTAAAAGGAAGAAAGGTGAATACTTGTTCTGCAGCTGAAAAATTGGCTTTGTTATGTAATCTGCCTGAAAATCCCGCAGATTTGGCTGCGAGCCGACGTTTGAATCCACTGGTATGATTCATCATCTTATCCTGATACAAGAATCGGCAGATTGTCATCTGAAAGATGGGTTGCTGATTTGTGGTGAACATAAAGTAGCCATTCAGGTATTAGGCTCATTACAGTGCCTGGCTTCACATGCAAGGTGGAGTCAGGCTGCCTTGTGCGCTGTTGCTCAACAATGTCCGGTTATTTTGGTGCGTTGGGATTCTAAATCCGAGAAATGGCTCACTTCTTCTCTGCTGCCGCGTTGCCGTTATGTGAATCCGGATGTTACATTCAGAATCTGTACATTGAAACCCCGGCAGAGCACTCAGTTGGCTTCGGATTTGCTTTTTACCAAAGTGCAGAATCAGCATACGCTCATTCGGTCGCTTAATCCCGCCCTTTCTCCTTTACCTAAACTGGCGGCTAACTCATTTAACCGTATCTTGCGCTTGGAGGCCAAATGGGCCCGCTTCTTCTGGGCTACTTATTTTCGGGCTGCTTCCCAAGATCTCTTCGCCCGTGAGCGCCGCAGGGCTCAGGCTCCTCTCAATGTCGCCCTAAATTATGGTTATGGATTTTTGTACCACGCTATAGAGTGGCAATGCTTGGCTTCCGGTATTGAGCCGGGGGTGGGAATTATCCATAAACTGCGCCGCAGTCGCCCCAGTTTAGTGTGTGACCTTATTGAACCCTTTCGCTGTTGTGTGGAGCTCTATGTTATGCGCTATCTCGACGAAATGCATGACCTCAAATTCATGGCAGGTCGCTTCGCTGAGATGATGGAATCTTTCTGGTGCTATGCCGATAAGCGCTTTCGTTTGCGAACCGTCATCCGCTTGGTCGTGGAATCCTTCGCCAGGGCGCTGCTTACTCAGAATCTCGCAGCCTTTCGCCCTTTTGTGCTCCATGCTCGTGATGCTTGCCTATGATGTGACTGAAACCAAGTACCAGACCCTTCTGCGTAAGGAATTCGAGGCTCTTGGTGGCAAACGTGTCCAGTACAGTCTCTACCTTTTTGAAGGGGAGGACCACGAAATTGACCGTGTAATCCGGTACATGCGCCGGGTCGCGCTCCAAGTGCCACAGGGGGATATTCGCCTGATTCCTATGGAGCGTTCCGTTTGGGAGCAACAGGTCGTTTTATTGGGTGAAAATGAACCTCCTCCTCAAAGACCTTTCCAGAATTTTGTGCTTTTTTGGTAGCCTTTTTTGCCTTCTAAAAAGTAATTCGTGAAAATGGCGAGGCATCCAAACTGTTGTTTGTTATCGGTTTGGATGCCTCCTTGTACCATAATAACTCGGTGGAGTCAACTTCAGAACTTTATCCAGGGAATGTTTAAAGATGGCACGTTTGTACCATAATAACTCGGTGGAGTCAACTTCAGAACTAGGGGAAAGCGGCGTTTAGGAAAGCGCGGGGTGTACCATAATAACTCGGTGGAGTCAACTTCAGAACGCAACGTATCCTCTGAACATAATCGGTTATTTGTACCATAATAACTCGGTGGAGTCAACTTCAGAACATTGTGCAGGCGCAGGTATCTGTGACGGTGCATGTACCATAATAACTCGGTGGAGTCAACTTCAGAACAGATTCAGAATGATTCTGATGGCCGCGCTTCATGTACCATAATAACTCGGTGGAGTCAACTTCAGAACTATAGTAAGTTACCATTACAACATGAGGTGCGTGTACCATAATAACTCGGTGGAGTCAACTTCAGAACACATCTTCTTCATCGGCGATGTAACTGAATTGTGTACCATAATAACTCGGTGGAGTCAACTTCAGAACGAAGTGCTATTAAAAGGTGATGTTTCTCCTGTTGTACCATAATAACTCGGTGGAGTCAACTTCAGAACAGCTGCCGGGCGGCGTTGCCCTCATAGCTGCCTGTACCATAATAACTCGGTGGAGTCAACTTCAGAACTGTTTTTGAGCTTGCACGGCTTGCATTGCTTGTGTACCATAATAACTCGGTGGAGTCAACTTCAGAACATAACCATGCGCACGCTTACGCCTGTTAATCCTGTACCATAATAACTCGGTGGAGTCAACTTCAGAACGTAGGATAAAGGGGATTGTGTCTTGGTTTGGTTGTACCATAATAACTCGGTGGAGTCAACTTCAGAACGCGGTTGACGGTTCAGAGTATACATAGCTGTCCAAAAAGCGATCTAAAGAAAGAGGGGGGTATGAGGAGAAAAATATCAACGAAATAAAAGAAAACAAAAATGGAGATTGAGTTCTGGGGTGCCAGCTATTAAACTGGCGGTGCAAAAAAAATGAACCAATCTCCGAACAGTAAC
>JAFZGW010000058.1 GCA_017555205.1 Akkermansia sp.
AGATTGGTTCATTTTTTTTGCACCGCCAGTTTAACAGCTGGCACCCCAGAACTCAATCTCCATTTTTGTTTTCTTTTATTTCGTTGATATTTTTCTCCTCATAACCCCCTCTTTCTTTAGATCGCTTTTTGGACAGCTATGGGTAACATCCGACCCCATTTTTCTTTTTACTTGCGCCACTGTGCAATTCGTGTATACTAAAAGCATAGGATTCATGAAAACGCTGCACACATTTATTCCCGGTATCATTCTGTTGACCTCCACGCTCTGCCCGGCACAAGAATCGGCCACGGCTGTTCCCCGGCTGGCAAGTGAGCCCGCGAGTAGTGCATACGAACTGGCAAATCCCGAACTGCGCCGTGTATTGCAAGACGCCGTACGAGCCATGAAATCCGTAACCGAACTGCTCGAAACCGTACAAGACAAAGCAACGGCCGATGCCGCAGCCGACAAGCTGAAAGTACGCATGCTATTGCTGGACGAACTGAGCTTCGGCATGCAATATATACCGCTCCCCATAGTCAACAAAGCCATGATAGACGCCGGGATAACCCAGGAGCGAGCGGAGGGGTTACAAAAGCGCTTGGAAGCAGCCCGATTCTACCACTCCACAGCCTTGGCCACCGCGATGGGGGCACCTGCCTACTTGGCACTCGAGCAAGCAGAACTCCCCCCCGAGCAACTTGCGCAGCTAAAACAAACACTTACAGCAGCCGCAGCTCAGCATCCCGGTCTTACCGGTGGCCCAGGCCTATCGCAAGATACCGCATGGAACCTCCCACCCGACTCGCAGGAAATCGTGGTTCATATTTTGCAAACACTCGATAGCAAACACCCCATAGGCCAAGCCGTTATTCACCGCGAAAACGGGCAAAAAGCTATGAAATATACCATAGTGCTCGACTTAGATGGCAAGGTATGCCCCATCGAGCAGTGGTTCAATTTCTCGCTGCCAACGCAGACAACAGATGACGCTAGCCCGCATGACGAAGAACTCGACACCGAGCCTGCAGATGAGCCCGGCGGCAGTGATATCGACCCGGAATATACCGATGAAGAGGACAATTTCGACGATATGGAAATCACAGTGGAGCCGGGAGGCAGTACCGAAATGGAGGAAGAGCCGAACTTCCCCCCCGAAGAGCAAGCCGCGGCACTCCGAACCTTTGTCGAGGGACTCAACGAAATGGTGAATCTTCTCAATCAGGTTACAGACACCGCCTCCGCACAAAATGTCGCACAACAAGTAAAAGCCCTGCGCGAGCGCCTGAGTACCCTCAACGATATTTTACCCACCATTTCCGGTATGGAAATTATCGAGGCTATGGAAAAATCCGGAGGTGCCACTCCGGCTGACATCGATAAATTACAGCAACGACTGGAACAAGCCGAATACTACCAATGCGACGAGCTGCGCCGCGCGCTGCGCGACTGAGAGAAAAGACAACCTCCCGCCAAACCACGGCAAGATAACAGCTGAACTCACCAATCAATGGAGCGAGTTAGCTCCACCAATTTGCGAGCAAAGCCGACCAAGTGTATAGCCTCATCCGTACGCAGAAAATCCGGATTGAGCCCACGGGGACCCAAGCGCCAGCGATCCAAAGCATCGGCATCCTTAAAAACACGGTAAAGCGTGCACACCCGCTTCGCAGAATCGGGGAATTCCTGAGCAATGGCCTCCTCCCCCTTATTATCGTGGAGGTCATGGTAGCGCATGATGACGGCGGCCTCCGGAGAATACGTCAACTCCGAGTGCTCCCGACAAAAAGCCCCATAATACTCGGCTGCGCGCCCCCCATGGCCGGTATCCTTCCCCTCATTATCTCGGCGGGTATCGTGGAAAATAGCCGCATGTGCCAAAATAGTGAGCGCCTGCTCGTCATCAACAAAAATCCGGGGTGTCATCAGCATAGCATATAGCAACACTCGCTCACAGTGCGCCGTAGAGTGCAGCTCACTATCCGGCAGACTGAACTGTACATTAGCATACATATACTCGGCCCAGCGCCGAAAACAGCTCCCGACGGCAGGGGGCATCATGCTCACAAACTTTCTGGGGACTATCAGCTTTTTCATAATGATTTTACGCCTATCCTCATTCTACCATGCAGCGCTCTGCATAGCAATCAGAAAAAATATTTTTTTTCATACCTTCTGACCGGTTTTTGAGCGTCCACCGCAATTCCACAGCCCCCCACCGACAGAGCATAGCTATAAAAGCTTGCACTGGCATAAAAAAAATGTAGAATATGCACCGATACAACCGTTCTTTTGAATATGAAGCGACTGTTTTTCATAGCCACCATGATGTTGGGCGCAGCTTTCTTCGCCCCGAGCAATGTCTACGCTCAGGACGAAGTTGCAGCCGAAACCGAGACAACTGAGGAAAAAGCCGTCACTGTGCCCGGCATGCTTGCCAAGGTCGAGTACGTTACTAAGGCCAAGCCCAAAAAGAAAGTCAGCGTGTACTTTATACTCCGTTCCCACTCCAAATGTGGGTTCTGCCGCAAGATTGTGCCAGATATGAATGAACATTACAAGGCCATGAAAGGCAAGGGCGCAGAGCTTATCATGCTCAGCGGCGACTCCGAGCTCAAGGTTGCCAAGAAATGGGCAAAAGAGGCAGAAATGACCTACCCCATCGTAACAAATGCCACCGCAGGCAAGGTACAGGTTCCTTCCGGCGGCAGTGGCGGCACCCCCAACATTGTAGCCGTAACCACGGATGGCACCGTAATCAAAGGAGTATCCGGCGCCAGCGCATGCACCGAGCTTGTAGCCTCCTGGAAAGAGCTGGTGAAGGAAGCTAAGGCCGAGCAAAAAAACAAAAAGGCTGCTGCCAAAAAAGCAAAGAATGCTAAGAAGAAGGCTCAGCAGCCAGAGGACGCAGCAGATGCGGCAGCAGAGCCCATTTCCCTCGACTAAACTCCTTCGGAGCACTTATTTTCAGAGCGGTATTTATAAAATACCGCTCTTTCTGTACCCGGATATCGGCAGCCATATTGCCGGATAGAAGCACTCGGCCACACCGGCAATATGCCCCGTAACACCCGAAATTTACACTTGCATGAACAGGGGCAATGTGTTACCCTTTCACGCAGGTAAAATAACCGCGTTGTTATGATTGAGAACGAGTACATCAGCATCGACATCCGCACCGCAGGTCGCCGCTTTGCCGGCGTAACCGTGCAGGATAAAATAAACGGTCGCAGCTACGACCTGGGCAAAGAAATCTTCACCATTCAGTTGCAAGAGGCGAAAACGGACGAAGCCTGTTCAAAGAAAGAATACACCGACGTATGCCTGCCACTTACCGCCCAGGATTTGATGTGCGGAGTTCCCGTTGTCAGCGCCATCGAGCCGCAGCCGGAGGGGCGACGGCTGGTTGAGCGCCGCGCCGGGCAGCGGGTAAGCCTGCCCTTTGCCGTAACAACAGATGGCTACAAGCTCGAATGGTGGGCAGAACTGCGCGAGGGGCAACCCTACATGCGACTGGGGCTGCACATTACCCCCATGCAGTTTGCCATGCCCGCCCGCAAAATTACCCTGCTGAATATCACGGCTCCCGAATCCCGAGTCGAGGGCAGTGTAAAGGGTGCCCCCGTAGTAGCCGCGGGCAATCGACTGTTTGCCGGTGTCGAAAGCCCGCTGAGCAAGGGCGAAGTCACCACAGCCGGCTTTGCCTGCTCGCTGGAGCGCACCACTCACCTGCCCGCTCGCACTCAGAGCAGCATCTCCGCCGTTCTGGGCTTCTGCGCACCCGGTCAACTGCGCCGCACCTTCCAACTCTCTTACCTGAATGAAGAGCGCGCACGCCCGTACTTCCCGCTGTTCAACTACAACACATGGTACGACATCGGCTATTTCTCCCGCTACTCCGAGCAAGACGTGCTCGATACCGTGCGTCTTTTCGGTGAAGAGCTCGTGCGCAAACGCGGCGTGGTGATGGACTCCTTCCTGCTCGACGACGGCTGGGATAACACCGAAACCCTCTGGCAATTCCACGACGGCCTGCCCAATGAATTCCGTAACATCCGCGCCCTGATGGAAAGCTACGGCTCCGCTCCCGGCGTATGGTTCTCCCCCTGGGGCGGCTACGGCCAGCCCAAGCTCAACCGAATCGCCGCAGCGGGCGACACATACGAAACCAACGAACGCGGCTTCGCCCTCTCCGGCCCCAAATATTACGAACTCTTCCGCGACATGTGCCTGCACATGATTCGCGAGCATGGCGTAAACCAATTCAAGCTCGACGGCTGCTCCGGCATGGCAGACCCGGCACCCGGCTCCCGTTTCGGCTCCGACTTCGAGGCCGCCATCTCACTCATCGACGAACTGCGCGCAGAAAAGCCCGACATCTACATCAACCTCACCACGGGCACCTGGGCCAGCCCGTTCTGGTTCAGCATTGCAGACTCCGTATGGCGTGGCAACTGGGACCACGACTTCTGCGGCGTCGGCACCGCCCGCCAGCAGTGGATTACCTTCCGAGACGCCATGATTTATGAGCACAACGTGAAGATTTCGCCGCTCTTCCCCATCAACTCTCTCATGACCCACGGCGTCATCTACAACAAGGGCGCCCGCGGACTCATAACAACAGAGGGCGACGACTTGGCAGACGAAATATGGAGCGGTCTTGGCCTCGGCACCCAAATGCAAGAAGTCTACATCACCCCCTCCATGCTGCAGGACCACGAATGGGACACCCTGGCAGCCGCCGCAAAATGGAGCCGAGCAAACGCTGCGACCATGGTCGACAGCCACTGGGTAGGTGGTGACCCCGCCGCACTCGAAGTCTACGGCTTCGGGTCATGGAGCCCCGAAAAAGGCATCCTCGTGCTGCGTAACCCGAGCGATACCGAACAAAACTTCAGCTTCGACCCTGCCGCAGTCTTCGAACTGCCGCTTGGGGCTCCGCTGCGCTACTCCCTCAGCTCCCCCAAGGGCGACACCTTGCCTGCGGAAGCCACGGCTGGCAAAGCCACTGCACTTACAATCAAGCCCTTCGGCGTACTCATCATCGAGGCCGCCCCGCAAGCTTAAAATATCCCCCCCTATCAACGGAAAAATTGCCGGTAGTTTTTGCTACCGGCAATTTTCTTTTTTTTCCGATTATGAAACCAAACGGGCTCCCCCGCAGTGGCATGTTAAACAGCATTTTCAGCAATGCCGATATCACTCAGCCGAGCCATAACTAGCTCGGAAATAAGCCGTAATATCGAACCACTGCTCAATACGATAGCGCTTACCGTTATACATATATATTACCTGATGGCAATCAAAATAACGGCCATCCTCACCGGGCACCAATGCCTGCCGTTCAGGCGCAACCACCCCCGGCAACATAGACATCAAACGGTACTGCATGCTAACCGCCTGCGTGCTCGTCTCTGCTATCACCCAAGCCGTAGCTTGCGAAGTCCCCGGGCCACCACTCATCAGCCCCTGCATAGCCTCATTCCCCACACATGCCGCCTTAATCTCAGCAGATATAGCAGCCAGCACATCCTCCGTCGGCACGGTCGGCAGCACAGCAGCCTCTGCCGGTGCACGAAGAGCCGCGGCTAAAGCCGTCGAACCGTAAAAATACTCCGCACGCAAACGACGCTCCAGCGCTACAAAATCAGACATTTCCTTACTGCTCATACCCACTAACTGCAAACTATCCTCCAAAGTTCTGCGCGGCAACTCCACCCCACGCACCTTCTCCGGCAGGTCAGCAATCAAAGTCTCCACCTTACCGGCAGCAGCATCCGCCGCAGCAGTATCCTCCACCCCCTTCAAAATCACAGAAAGCTCACGAATATTATCCGCAACCAACAGCAAAGCCGCCAGCTGCTCAGCGGTCGGCAACACCGCGCAAGAAGCCTCATCGCCTATTGCCTCCGCCAGCGCCACCGAGCCGAAATACGATGCAGCACGCAAGCGAGCCACCTGCGCCCTTACCCCATCCTCCGCCATCGAGGCCTGCTCCATAGTCATCGGTTCAGGGCTAAATCCCCACTGCGGCTCACCATCGGCCACCGCATCATTCAAACACGAACAATACCCCTCAACCTCCTCGGCCACAGCATCCGCCCCGGCACAATCATTCACCGACGCAAGAACATTCCCCAACTTCTTCAAAGCATTGGCCATCATCAAATCAGCTGCACTCAAAGAGTCCGCAACCTCCACCGTAGCTTGCGGCTCAACTTCAACAGTTGCACTCACCGGCAACACTCCCAAAACGGTCATTAAATATAGAGTCTTCATACCCGACAAGTCTAGCAAATCTATTAATAAAGTCAACAGAAAAACTCAGCTTGCCATCGAAAGTAAAAATCATCACTTTTCCAGTGACAAATATCCCCAAAAGCCCCTTTTCTAAACACCATTCCTCAAAAAAATCACAAAAAATTACATTTTTTTATACTTTTTGCTTGCCAAACGCCTCACAACAGTGTATACTTCGTCCGTCCCAACAAGGGAACTTCAACAGACATCGGGGTATTAGCTCAGTTGGTAGAGCACTTCAATGGCATTGAAGGGGTCAGCGGTTCGAGTCCGCTATGCTCCACTCAAACCTAGAAACCGAATCAGAAAACAATCTGGTTCGGTTTTTTGTTTTACGTTGATTTTGCAGGATTTACGGAGGCTTAGTAGTTGCACGTTTCCCCGCTCCTCGTAGCCGGTAGGAGTCCTGTTTTTCCTTTCCGGGGACCAAAAAGCCTAAGCGCACCTAAAGTCGTTTTGCTAAATCCGAATCAGCCTTCGGGTGAGCTTTTCGGGTCAACTCCAAAAAGTGTGGGAAGGCTGTTTTTTGAGTCATCGGCCATGTGAGCACTCTACTAATACCCTTAACTTGTAATTTTGAAAGTTTCTGTAGCCATATCCTCGACGCTGAATTCCTTTTATCTTGCGATGA
>JAFZGW010000002.1 GCA_017555205.1 Akkermansia sp.
CAACCCATATAAGAGCATACATGCAAAGCCCCCTGATTTACACCAGGGGGATCTATTTGCAAGAAACGGTTGATGATTTTCGCTATCCTTTGATATAGGTATGCTCTACTTTTGGGTGCTTACCTATTTTGGACAGCTATGCGCCATAAACACCGACTTACAATTACCAGGCAAAAGACATAACAAAAATACCCGGCAAGGCTTACAAAAGCACCTGCCGGGCAGAAAAATGGGGCTATTTTCTTAATTAAGCCAAGGTGCGCACCTTGCGCTCCCAGCTCCAATCCCAGCGAGTAAGGGAGGAGAAACAGGCCGCGAGCAAATCAACACTGGCCTGAATATCCACCTTGTGAGCCATCTCAATGCTCTGGTGCACGTTGCGCACGGGGATAGATACGGCACCGGCCACAGAACCACCGGCGCAGAACTTCTGCATGGCACCGGCATCCGTACCACCGGCGGCAAGCAGCTCAAGCTGGTAGGGGATTTCCTTCTCTACGCAGAGAGCCTGCATGAACTTCACCATGCGGTTGTCTGTAATGAGGGTACCGTCATATACCTTGATAGCTGTACCCTTGCCCAGTACGGTGCACTTGTCGTGACTGCCGGAGCCGGGAGTATCGAAAGCGATAGTAACATCGAGCGCGAAGGAGAAATCCGGCTGGATGGCTTGGGTAGCAACCTGAGCACCGCGCAGCCCCACCTCCTCCTGCACGGAGAATACGGCGTAAAGGTCGTAGCAGGGTTTCTCGCCGGCCTCGATAATGGAACGAATAGCCTCGATAAGCAGGTAGCAACCGCCACGGTTGTCGATACTCTTCACATTCAGGCAATCGCCCATTTCAACAAGATCGCCCACGCGAGTAATGGAATCACCAAGAGAGACATACTTCTCGACCTCCTCTTTCGGCAGGCCTACGTCTACCACATAGTCTGTTACAGCGGGCATCTTAGTGCGCTCTTCCGGGCTCATCACATGGATGGGTTTCACGCCCATGCAACCGGGGAGGTCCTTCGTACCGTGCACAATAACGCGCTGTGCTGTAAGTGTTTTAGGGTCAAACCCGCCCAGCGGAAGAATGCGGATAAAGCCGTTATCGTCGATATGGCGCACAATAAAGCCAATTTCATCCATGTGAGCGGCGCACATAATCTTCTTGTCGCTGCTCTTACCCTTAATGAGAGCTGTCACATTGCCGAGGTTATCCACGGTAACGGAGTCCGCCAAAGGCGTCATCTCCTTAATGATGAGGTCACGAATGCCGTACTCAAAACCGGATGCACCGGTAGCCTCGCAGAGTTCCTTAAACAGTTTGATATTCATCGCGCACCAAGGGTAACGCAAAACCCCGCAATTTGCAAGCAAATTTGCGGGGCATGCAAAGTTAATACCAATAGAGGTGACTGATATCTGCGATTAGATATAGGTGCGAATAATGGCTTTCTCGCGCAGGCGCTCCACCCAAGCACGGTAACGGCGCTCGTTATTCTTGCGACGCACGGATTCCTCCACAAGCTCTTTGATACCGGGAGCATTGAGCGCGGGAGCGGGAGCTTGGCGCTTGCCGTTCACACGTACAATGGTGAACCCCATACGATCCACCAAGGGACCGGTCAGTTTACCATTCGGCAGGGAGAATACGATATTGGCGAACTCTACAGCCAAATCCTTGCGCTTAATGTAAGGCCACTTACCGCCGTCCTGAGCGTGCATATCTTTAGAGTACTGACGTGCTGCTTCAGCGAAGGATATTTCACCGGATTTGATAGCCTTCACCACCTGCTCAGCCTGAGCATACTGCATTTCAGGCGAGGCGTTGGGGTCATCCGGATTCATAGCCGGTATGAATATCTTGTCGTAAGATATGCTATCATTGCTCATATCGCGATAATCAGCCTTGGTAGACTGATACTCCGCTTGGATTTCATCCGGCGTGGGCGGAATATCGCGCTCATAGCGAGTGCTGCGCATGGCAGAAACAGTTATCTCCCGGCGCACAGAGTCACGGAACTCGGCATAGCTCATACCACTTTGGCGCAGGTTATCCAACAGTGCATCGCGATTACCATTGAACTGCAACAGAATACGACGGCTGATTTCCTCATTCACAGCGGCATCGGGTATCATTAACCCGGATGACTCGAACTCACAGAGAACCAACTCGCGTTCAATCAGCTCATTGAGCACGTCTTTCTTAGCCTTCAACAGCTCAGCATTGAAACGGGGGCCCTGGCGCGGATAGAGCATGCTGAGCTCGCGAACATAAGGAGCCAAGCGAGCGCGAACCTCGCTCGATGTAATCGGGCGACCGTTCACCGTAGCGGCCACGCGATTGACGATACGCGGTTTTTTGGGCTTGGCAGACCGGCGCTCCTGTGCATCGACAGAGCACGGGCACAGGCAGAGCACCGCAAACAACAAAGCAACGGAACGGCTGAGGTACTTCATATACAAGCACATTCTACACCTTTTGTCACATATTGCAATAGCCTTTTTTGTCAACAAGTCACTTTATTCTCGCATTTCTTCACAAAATATGCTAGAACTGTAGTGTTCACGAAAACACATCCTGCCTATGGCTATCAAACTGTTTATTCCTGGTCCGACAGTTGTGTCGGAAGACATCCTTGCAGAAATGAGCCTGCCCATGATTGGCCACCGCTCAAAGAAAGCCTCTGAGATTCAGAAGCGTATATCGGACAACATGCAGAAGGTGCTCTATACAGACAATCGCATTCTGCTCTCCACCTCATCGGGTTCCGGCCTGATGGAAGGCGCTATTCGCTCCTGCACGGCGAAACGTGCCGCCGTATTCTCCGTAGGTGCATTCGGCGACAAGTGGTACAAGATGGCCGTGGCCAACGGGGTTCCTGCCGACAAGTTTTCCAGCGAAATGGGTGAACCAACTACCCCTGAGATGGTAGATGCCGCCCTTTCTACCGGCAAGTACGATGTCATCACCGTAACCCACAACGAGACCTCCTCCGGTATTCAAAACCCGGTAGAAGAGATTGCCGAGGTCATGAAGAAGTACCCGGATGTCGTGTGGTTGGTGGATGCCGTATCCTCCGCTGCCGGTTCCAAGATTGAGACGGACAAGCTGGGGATTGACGTGCTCATCACCTCCACTCAGAAGGCGCTTGCCCTGCCCCCCGGTCTGGCCATTTGCGCCATGAGCCAAAAGGCCTACGAACGCACCGCCGAAGTCCCCACTCGCGGTCTGTATTTTGACCTGCGTACCCTGTGGGACTTCATCGACAAGAAGAACTACCAGTACACCTCCACCCCCTGCCTTTCCCTGATGTATGCTCTGGACAAGCAGCTCCAGCACATCGTGAACGAAGAGGGAATCGAGGCCCGTTTTGCTCGCCACGAGCAGTGCGCCGAATTCACCCGTGCTTGGGCAGACGAGTACTTCCGCGTATACCCCAACCGTAAATACCTTTCCAAGACCCTCACCGTCATCGACGCCCATCCCAAGGGCTGCTCCGAGCTTATCTCCATTCCCGAGCTCAACAAGGGACTTGCCGAGCTTAACATGCAGCTGGGCAATGGCTATGGCGGTTTGAAGGACAAGACCTTCCGCATTGCCCACATGGGCGAGCTCTGCATGGACGACATGAAGGAGATTACCTCCGCCGTGGTGGACGTGCTCAAGCTCAAGTAATCCCACGCGGGAAACTTACACCAACGAAAAACATACTCTCTTTGCAGACCGCCGTTGCGATAACGGCGGTCTGCTTGTTTATCGGACAAGCGCAATAGCGCCGCAAAATGTTCAAAAAAAACGCCCTGCTGCGCAGCGGCAGCAAGGCGTGAAGATGTTCTATTATCTCTCTATCAGATGCAGTGCGGCAATCACTCTGCGTTAGCCTGTCGTTCGAGCTCCCCGAACTTACCTTTGCGTATTTGCCCCATCAAACCATTGACGTGGCGAGTCCATGAGCTGTGGCTGGAGCAATAAGCACGCCCAATCTGAGCCACACTCACGCGACCTTTGGCTCGGTATTTTGCAAGAATCTGAGCCAAATCATTCACACAGGCCTCCTTGCTCTCATACTGGCGCTGGCGCCCCGTGCGCCCCATTATACCGGCCAGATTATTACGTCGGCGAGCTGAATACGATGTTGCATTCGCGGACTCGTGGCGAATTATCGCCTCCATTAACACCGGGTCCACGCCATGTTTCGCGGCCGCCTCATTTATTGCAGGGCGAAGGGCCGTGACGGTCTCGGCCATCGCACTGCACATCAGCATTATGACGCTCAGAATTGTGATGGTAGATCTCATGTGGCGCAGAGAATACCGATTTTTATCTATTTGTCAATACTAAAATTTGAAAAAATTAAACTTTTCCGAAATATTAATTGCTGACAAGACAGAATAAATAAGTTTATAAACAGGAAAGAAAAATCGCTTTTCAGGGCGAGAGATATGTGATATAGTGAGCGCATGCTGGAAGAGCTGAACAACTATACACTCAGCGTGAGCGCCGAAGCACCGTGGCTGTTGCCGCTGTGTTTTGCGATGTTCGGAGCATGCATCGGTTCGTTTTTGAACGTGGTGATATACCGTTTACCGCGCGGGATGCGAGTGAACGAACCGGCACGTTCTTTCTGCCCGGACTGCAAGAAAGAAATACCATGGTACCTAAACATACCGATAATCAGCTGGCTGATACTGCGGGGCAAAAGTGCGTGCTGCAAGCAGCGAATTTCAGCTCGCTACTGTGTGGTAGAAACAGCCACAGCGTTAATCTTTGCAGCCGTTGCGTGGCAATTTTCGGCGGAGTCGCTGCCTGTGCAAGTTCTCTTGTGTATATGGATGGCCACCATGCTGGCGGTTCTGTGCATTGATTGGGAGCAAATGGTGGTACTTCCCAAGCTGACAAACACAGCGGCAGCGGTAGGTATTCTTACGGCACTATTTGCCCCGTGGCTGGTAGAACCGCAAGCGCTCAGCGCGACGGACGGGCTGCTTTGGAGCCTGTGCGGCGCCGGTGGTGGCTACCTTCTGCTCAAAACAGTAGCACTCATGGGGAGACTGCTGTTTGGTCGTAAAAGTAAGAGCTATGACCGGGCTCAGCCTTGGCAACTGCAACAGGCCGGCGATGACTTGGAACTGCGCATCGGCAACGAGGTTTACCTGTGGAGCGAATTATTCATGGAGAGCAGCAACCGCGTTACTCTTCGAGGTGCCGATATATCAGCTGCAAAAGATGCCGAACCGGGCGATATCACCTTTACCGTCGGGACAGCTGTACTGGCAGACGACAGCGTCATTGACCTCGAAGAACACGACAGCCTGAGCGGAAACTGTACCGGAATGAGCACGAGCAAAGAAGCCATGGGCAGCGGGGATGCACTTATAGCAATAAGCATAGGCGCCGTTTGTGGCTGGCAAGGAGTCATTTTTGCGCTGGTTGCCGGCAGTTGCGTAGGTTTATTACAAGCGCTCATCACCCGCATAGGCAGGGGCGAGCCCATGCCATTCGGGCCGGCGTTCATCATCGGGGCTATTCTCTACCTATTCTACGGTAACGTACTCATCAACCAATATCTCAGCAGCTTTGCGTACTAAAATAATCAGTGCTATAGTCGGGGGCTCTTTGTTCGTTGCGCTGAGCCTTCAATGCCCGGCAGCGGAGTCCCGTACACCACGCGAGGCTCGGCCGCATGACATCGAAGGACTTTACGTTCGAGCAGCTTACATACTCGATGACCGTAATATCAGCAACATTCACGGCGTAACAGCCATGCTCGAGCGCTGTACCCAATGGGGACACCCGCTCGCGGCCGAACTTCTGCTCGATGTTTATGAAGGGCGCCGAAAAGGTTTACCACCCCACCCCGAAAAAGCGGCAAAATTAGCACATGCTTTGGCACAAAACACGTTAAAACTCGACTCAAATCATCCCAAGGCCCATCAAGTGCAGAGCGAAAGCATGTTCCGCTACGCTTTGTATTGTGAAAAGGGATTCGGGCGAGAAAAATCCGAAAAAGAAGCCATCAGCTGGATGCTCAAAGCCGCAAATGCCGACGTGGGGCGCGCACGCGTGGAACTGGCTCGCTACCTGATGGATAAAAGCAAACCCTACTCCAACCCACGCAAAGCCATGCAACTGCTGCGCGCACAAGCAAAGAAAGACCCATACACCCCAAATGTCTTCTTTTATTTAGGGCATGCGTATATGGCAGGGTATGGGCTTCCCCGCCCTATGCCCCAACTGGCTTTTGAGTGTTACAGTATCGGCGAAAAGGTGAAAGACCACCGTGCCATCAATAACTTGGCTGCTATGTACGAAAAAGGCATCGCCACCTCCCGCGACCTCAACATAGCCCTGCAGCTGTACAAAAAAGCAGCCGACCTCGGCAATAAAGAGGCCTCGGCCAATATGCAACGACTAGCCTTCATCAAAGCCGAAATCGAAACCGGCACACCGGATGCCCTGCGAGTGGATTACGCAACCATGCGCGTGATAGAGGCTCTGCCACTCTCGCAAAGAATACGAAATTTGCTGAGTGCCCCGCTAAGAGCTCATGCAGAAAAACTGCGAAGAAAGTAATGATGACGGCAGCCAAACAGGCCGTGCAATACGCGGCACACCAGCTCGGATTCAGCGCACTGGGAGTAGCGCCCGCGCTGGCTGACCAAGGCAACACACTACAAAATTGGATTACAGACGGGCAACATGCTGACATGGAGTGGATTACGCGCCACTTACCCGCCCGACTGAATCCGGAACTGGTACTGCCGGGGGTGCGCAGCATAATCATGCTAACCTACGATTACCCCCGGCAAGACGCCCGAAAAGCTCCCGGATGCGTGGCCCGCTATGCCCAAGGAGAAGACTACCACAAATTACTGGCCACCAAACTGGCTGACCTCGACGAAACGCTCAGCTTCTACGGGGGGAAGCAACGCTGCTTCAGCGATTCCGGGCCGGTGAGTGAACGTTTTTTTGCCGCTCGGGCCGGTCTTGGTTGGATAGGGCGCAATGGGTTACTGATTCGCCCGCATGGCGGCTCGTATTGTTTTTTAGCAACAATACTCACAACCTTGGAGCTCCCCTGCGATAGCCCCATGCCCAACCGCTGCGGCAAATGCCACCGCTGCGAACAAGCCTGCCCCACGCAAGCCCTACACAACAGCAGCTGCGATGCACGCCGCTGCTTATCGTTCTGGACAATAGAAGCAAAATCTCCCATCCCCCCCGAAATTCGAGCAGCTCAGGGTTACCACCTGTACGGTTGCGATGCCTGTCAGGAGGCCTGCCCATGGAATTCCCCCCGTTCGAACTGCAATATTGCAATCGATCCGCACCTGCTCATGCTGGCTGAATTAACCACACTCAGTCCTCAGAGACTCAGCAAACTGAGCGACAACGAGTTCGAAAAACTCTTCGCCGGCTCCCCCATACGAAGAATCGGACTCCCACACCTTCAAAATAATGTAGATTCCCCACTTTTTGGCACAGAAAACGGAGCCACCTAAGCGTTTTCTATGTCATATTACCGTACTGTGATATGATGACAGTAACTGGTATGATGAACTTACTGCTTTCTCACAATATAGCGGCACTCACCGCCTGCTTTTCAGTCTTAGCAAGCCAAGAGCCGGGATTCTTCAGCACAACAAACTTAATCGGACTCGGTATAATTGCAGTTGGCGTATTAATAGGTGGGCTACCCGAAGCAAAAAAATATGTTATAATGTATCTTTTTGCAGAAAAATACACATATTACATGAACAGGTGCTGTTCAAATCGTGTCTCTGAAATCAAACACATTACAGATACATGACTGACTTCATCATCACACTGGCACAATATGCGCCGTACTACTCAGATAGCAGCGGCTTTATGATGTCCCCCGGCTCGGGTGGCATGTATGGATTGACAAGCATCATCGGCGTAGGCCTCATTCTCCTGGCAGGTATCATCGGCGGCATAGTCCAATCCCGCATGCAGGCCAGCGTAAAGAAATTTTCAGCCACTCCGGCACCGCTGACCGGCGCTCAAGTAGCTCGCCGCATGCTTGACAGCTACGGGTTGTACCATGTGCAGGTAACCCATACCCCGGGTGCCCTGACAGACCACTATAACCCGGCCAACCAAACAGTCAATCTGAGCGATACCGTATACTCTCAGCCCACCGTGGCAGCCATGGCTGTGGCCGCGCACGAGTGCGGGCATGCTGTACAACACGCACAACGCTACGCATGGTTGACCATGCGCAGCGAACTTGTACCGCTGGTGAACTTGGGCTCACGCTTAGGCCAAATTGTACTTATGGTAGGTTTAGCGCTCGTCTGTATGGGGAGCGGCACCACAGTAGCGTGGATTGGGCTTGCCCTCTTTGCCACGACTACCGTCTTTGCCTTGGTTACCCTGCCGGTGGAATTCGACGCATCTCGCCGTGCGCTGGCATGGCTGGACTCCTCCGGCTTGGCGAACCGGGCCATGCACGGACAAGCCGGCACGGCGTTGAAGTGGGCTGCGATGACCTATGTTGCTGCAGCGCTTTCCTCCATTGCCATGCTGGTGTACTATGCCCTCATGCTACTCAATGCGCGCAACAGAGAATAGAATCGGGGCGCACTATTCCGCTATAGCAATTTAGCCATAACACCCGGAGAATGAACCGCAAACAACTGCTGGAGCACATTCGCAATGCCTTGGGTGGCACAGCCACTCACAGGGCTGCGGAGTTGGCGCTCAACTCCGTGATTCGGGCTATGCAAGATGGCTTGCGCGAAGACGGCGAAGTAAAATTGGCACGTTTCGGCACCTTCCGCATGCGGCAGGTTGCGGCACGTCGCCTGCTACTGCCCGGTAGTAACAGCCCCATGCAATTACCTTCCCGCCGCGTGTTGCGATTCACCCCCACGCCATCCGGTAGTAAAAAAAAGAGGTAAGACACACTTCTGACTTCCGACTAAAGCAATAAAGTATAGAATAGGGGGCATGAGGCAAATGCTTAGAGTCATCCTGTTTATATGCCCCGCGGCTCTAATGCTGATGGGGTGCGGTGATTCAGATACAGACAAAGCGGCTCGAGCAGCACAATTCACGACCTCAGTCAAACCGGCGCCCAATCCACAAAGAGAACAATTACAGGATTTGGTACGCAAGGATTACGATGCAACACCCGGTCTGCCGGGCGCCCCTAAATACGAGCTATACAGCGAATATAAGGGCGAGGACATACGCCAAGTTACCGGTGTATCCGGTCGCAGTCTGTTGTTGTTTTTCAGTGCCCCGTGGTGCAAACACAGCGATGCTATGCGCCGTGCATTACAAGAACTGGCCGAACAGGAAAAAGGCGGCATACAAGTGGTGGAGGTAAATGCCGACACCTTCCCCGTACTGGCGGAGGAGTTTTCCATCACCAAGGTGCCAACCGTCATCCTCTACACTGAAGGTGTAAAGCTGCGCACATTAGAAGGCTCCCGCACAGCAAGCGAGCTCCGTGACTTCATGCGCAAAGTTCTTACTCAAAGCAACAAGTAAAATAATTTCACAACAACTAGCCACAAACTAACTCATTACAACCGCTCATTCATTATCATGAGATTTTTAACAGGTTTACAGCCCAGCGGGCAACTCCACATCGGCAACTATTTCGGCGCTATCAAATCCGCAGTCGAACTGCAGGAAAAAGGCGAGGCTTTCTACTTCATCGCCAACTACCATGCCATGACCACCATGGATAGCGCAGAGACGCTGCGTAATAACACTATCGACCTGGCCATCGACTTTCTGGCCTGCGGGCTCGACCCGCAGAAAGCGGTATTATTCGCGCAGTCAGCGGTACCCGAGGTGAATGAGCTGGCATGGATTCTCTCCACGGTGTGCCCCATGGGGCTACTGGAGCGCTGCCACTCCTACAAAGACAAAATTGCTAAAGGTTTTTCGCCCAATCATGCACTCTTTGCCTACCCTGCTCTCATGGCAGCGGATATCCTGCTCTACAACAGTGATGCCGTACCGGTGGGTAAAGACCAGAAACAACACCTCGAAGTAACCCGCGACCTTGCCGGTAAGATTAACGATATGTTCGGCGGTGAAATCTTCAAGCTGCCGGAGGCTCTCATCAGCGAGGTCACAGCTATCGTGCCCGGTCTCGATGGCCAGAAGATGAGCAAGAGCTACGGCAACACCCTGCCCATTTTTGGTGAGGAAAAGCCCTTGCGCAAGCTCATCAACAAAAAGATTGTTACCGATGCCACCCCGTTGGAGTCCCCCAAACCCACCGAGGGCTCCATCATTTTGGCACTTTACAAACTCTTTGCCACTCCCGAGCAGTATGAGGAGATGGTCGCAGCACACCAGCGCGGCGGCGTGGGCTATGGGCAGTTCAAAAAAGACCTGTTCGAGGCCTACTGGGAATACTTCCGCACCGCCCGCGAGAAACGCGCATGGCTTGTGGCTAACCCCGACTATGTAAAACAAGTGCTCAGCGATGGCGCAGCACGCGCCCGCGAGGAGGCAGCCAAAACTATGACTCGCGTTCGCGAAGTTGTGGGGCTTACTTGGTGCTGATTAGCAACAACAAAACTTAATCCGGCGAGCCTGTACCCCCTGCGGGTACAGGCTTGTTTGCTCTTGCGGCACGGGCGGACCGGAGCATATGCTCTGCGGCTTTATACCCAGCATCCGCCGCACGTTGCCACCACTGCATAGCCTGCTCACGATCCTGTGGCAAGCCCTGATAACCATTGTAAAGCATCAATCCGTAGCGACACTGGGCGCGGGGATTCCCGGCCTCCGCCTCGCGATGTATACGCTCAAGGAAATTAAGCAATTCACGCTCCTGCACCTCGGGCGGCAAATCAGACTCCCCCGGTACTCGCCTAACGTACGGAACGTGCTGCGCAGGCTGCGGGAACTCCCGCCCCGCATAACTTATGAACCATGGCACCATCACGGCCAGACAAATGGAATAAAAAACAACAAAATGAAGCAAGCCCGCATCTTCCTTGGGGCGCAGGGCAAACAAACGCGGCACGCCGCCGCTGCGAGAACCTCGCCCGGTATAATGTCTGCGGCGATTACGGCGCTCATAAGCATGCCGCACAGATACCCGCACCCGAGGACGCGATGCCATGCCGGCCAACTCGGGCGCACAGCGTAAGCGCCGTTGCCGCTCCAACCAAGCATCGTAATCCGCTCTGCGAGTCGGCTCCCCGAGAGTTCGATAGGCCTCAGCCACAAGTTTAAAACGCTCCTCTGCCGCCGGATTGCCCGAATTGCGGTCAGGGTGGTACAACATGGCCAAACGTCGATAAGCAGCCTTAATTTCGGCAGCAGATGCAGTACCGGGAAGCTCCAAAAGCTGATAATAGTCTGTCCGCATGTCTCGTACGCCCCCAGTCTAGCACAGAGCCGGCGGCAAGAAAAGGCGAAAGTGAAGAATAAGCTTTACAACTTCGTTACAGGTGTTATACTGGCGAATGGGAGATAAGGCATGCACATACCACGCAGTGACAGGAGTCTGAATTTTATAGCGCGCGATTGCAGTCCGGGAATGCTTCTTCTCTACGTCCCGGTAGTGGTATTGGTTGTGCTAATCGGCGTGAGTATCAACAGTCCTCAAGTAGCGGGCAGTGTGGCGCTGTGGGTTATATATATCGCCAAACTATTGATTTTTTCCCCAAACACGTTAGTTTTGCTCAGCGGTCTGGTACCGTTCCTGCATGCCCTGCTTCAGCACAGCAACCGCCGCCGTGGGATAGGCGGTGGGCGTTGGTTGCTCTATATGGGGGTCTATTTATCGCCAATCGCTTTTGCCTGTCTGTACCTCATGGGGCTACAACTTTCTATGGTAACCCCGGCCGGAGATGCCATCAATTTCCCCTGCAATCCCTTTCAGCTTAATCTCATACCCTGAACGGCAAACGACCATTCCGAGAAAAGGCGATTATTTACCCAACTGAGCCCGCACGAAATCAGCAAAGCTATGCTGAGGGCACCAGCCAAGGGCTCGCAGGGTATCCGCCGTTATCGGGCGCGATATAGTGCTGCGTTTACTCGAAGGGGCATCTTGCGCAGCGGCAGCTATACCGGTAAGCAGCGCCAGCTGCTCATATACCCCGGACTTAGTAAACGACTCGCCGCACACATCACACGCCCCGCTAACCTCTTGCTCGGCCAAAAGCATCAGAGCAGCAGCGGCATCTTCCACATGCACATAATTAAACACTCGTGTAGGAGCCCCGGGCAAGCGGGGTTCCCCGGCCAAATGGCGGCGCAACAACTCACAGCGACCGGGGCCATACAGTGGCACAAGCCGCGCCACACAACCACCGAATGAAAGAATACGCTGTTCACATTCTTCCAATATGGCTGTTCGCTCGGTTACTGCCCCATAAACCGAAGACGATGAGCAGAAAATACAGTTTCCCGACAGATGAGCAGCCGCCAGATTCTGCACAGTCTGCAAGTAGCAGTGCCGGTAATCCGCCACCGCCCCCCCACGGGTTGAAAGGCAGCAGAAAATAACCGACGGAGCGCCACCACTCATTTCAATTGCCTGAGAAATGGTGGCAGCTGCTGCGCTATCGGCACACAAATCGGCTCCGGCGGCAGCGGTTCTATCAATGCTCAGCACACCGGCACCAACGGCACGGCATTTATCGGCCAATACCCGCCCCAAAAAACCATAGCCCAGAATCCATACTCTGTGGCCACAAAGCTTCATTCTGTGGAGCGATTGTTGAAAATCAATTCAGCAAGTTCCAGATCTCCCGGCAGGGTGATTTTGAGATTGGGACCCACCTGTACCAGACGCGTCGGAACACCGAGGGTCTCCATCGCACTCACCTCATCAGTCACAACAAGCCCCTGCTCCGCCACACAGTCATAGGCACGGCGCAGCAAATTGATATCGAAAATCTGGGGTGTTTCCATACCCCACAGGCAATCACGGCTTACCTTTTCGGGCAGGCTCAGTCCATCTGCATCCACACGTTTCAAAGTGTCGACCACCGGGTGAGCGCAAGCTGCTGCTCCGGTCTGAGCAGCAGCAGCCAAACATGCACGAATGCCTTGGGGCGAAATGAGCGGGCGGGCGCCATCGTGCACGGCTACCCAACGAGTATCTGCCGGCAGAGCGGCAAGCCCCGCCGCCACGGAATCCTGACGTTCAGCACCGCCATCCACTCGCAGAACCGGCACGGAGTAGCTGCCCCCGGCCAACCCCACAGTCTGCCAACGCTCCTCGGGGCACACCACCACCACACAAGCACAACCGGCCTCGACAAAAGCCTGCACACTGCGGCACAACACCGGCTCCCCCGCAAGCGGGGCAGCCAGTTTGTCAAATCCGGCGCGGCGGGAACTCCCCGCGGCTACAATAACGGCACTGAACATAAAGACGAATTAAGCCAGACGTGAACCCACCAGCTTAGAGAGCAGCTTACCGGGAGCAGCACCGGCCGTGCGAGCCTGCATCTCCTTCATCACTCGGCCCATGTCCTTTTTAGACGTAGCACCAAGCTCCGCAATCACGGCATCGAGTATAGGCAGAATCTCCTCCTCGCTAAGCTCTGCGGGCAGGAACGCAGTCAGAGCCTTAATCTCAGCCTGCTCCTTCTCGGCAAGCTCAGGGCGACCGGCTTTCTCATACATAGCGATAGCATCCTCGCGCTGCTTAATCTGCTTGCGCACCACATTCTGAGCCTCCGTCTCCGTGAGCTGCTCGTGTGCATTACCCTTAGCTACCTGGGCATTCTGCAAAGCCGCCTTCAAGCTGCGCAGGGCACCAAGCGTCACGGTGTCCTTACCCAGCATTGCCGCCTTCATTCCGGCGGTAATAGAATCATATATCGTACTCATAACGTCTGCATTTTACCCCCAAGACTTGCGACACGCAAGAAAAATCCCCGCCATAGTTCCAATCAGCGCAGCATGTTGAGCGCGCGCTCGGTAGCGGAGAGAGCCGCGGCGACGTCATCCTCGGTGTTGTAGGCGGCAAATGAGTAGCGAGTAGTACCGGTTGTACCAAGGTACTGCATGAGCGGTTGACAGCAGTGGTGGCCTGTGCGCACGGCTATTCCCATTTGGTCCAATAGGGTGCCCAAATCGTAATGGTGAACACCGGGAATTAGAATGGAAATGAGCGCACCTCGCCCCTCCCGCGGGCCGAGTATATTGATACCACCCAAGGCACTCAGGCCATCGTAAAGAGCGCGTGTGAGCTTCTGCTCGTGGGCATCTATCGTGGCTAAGCCCTTGCTCTGCACATAATCGAGAGCGGCCGCCAACACTATATTGCCGGCAATATTGGGAGTACCGGCCTCGTACTTAAAGGGTAAGTCATTGTAGGTGGTGGAGGTGAATGAGACCTCCTTAATCATCTCGCCGCCGCCAAGCCACGGCGGCAGCTGCGCCAACAATTCTTCCCTGCCCCACAGCACGCCCGTGCCGGTAGGACCATACACCTTGTGCCCGGAGAAGGCGTAAAAATCGCAGCCGAGCGCTTGCACATTGACCTCGACATGGGCCGTACTCTGAGCACCGTCTACCAAAAATATGCAATCGGGGCGGTTGCGCTTGGCGGCCTCAATCATCTGCGGAATGGGATTAATGACCCCAAGGGCATTGGAAATGTAGGGGGCAGCAACAATGCGTGTACGCGGGTTCAACATGCCGAGATAGGCGGCCATATCGAACGTAAGCTCAGGAGTAAGCGGAATGGGGCGCAACACCGCGCCGGTGCGACTACAGAGCATCTGCCAAGGAACGATGTTGGAGTGGTGAGCATCCGTTGTAACGAGTATCTCATCCCCCGCTCCCACTAAGCCGGAGAGAGCAAGCACCTGAGCCACCAGATTGATACCGGCCGTGCAGCCGGAGGTAAAGACGATTTCACGCTCGGAGGCAGCATGCAGGAAACGCGCAACAGTCGAGCGAGCCTGTTCGTGCTGCTCGGTAGCGAGGCGGCTGAGATAGTGAGCCCCACGGTGGATGTTGGAGTTAACTTTTTCATAATAATCCAACTCGGCCTGCAACACACAACGGGGTTTTTGAGTGGTGGCGGCGTTGTCGAGGTAAACCAAGGGACGCTTGCCGATATGTGTGGCAAGGATGGGGAACTCAGATGTCATGAAATTACAATTCAACAATTGCGTGCTCAGTGTATACCACGAATGTGGTCAATCATGCGGTGTGCCTGCTCGGGCACATACTCTTGCCATGTATTATCGCTCTCATTTATCATACGAATAATGTCGCGAGGCGTTTGGAAGAGGAGTTTTTGGTTGAAATAAGGCACGGAAATGATGTTACCGTTGTCGAGCAGGTACTTGTAGAGATAGGCGTATTTGGAGGGGGCCTCGTAGGTGCCGGCCGTCACGAACTCACCCGTGCGGCGGTTAATCCACGGAGTGACATATAGTTTGGTGCGGTTGAGGAAGAGACTGCCCATGTCGGAAAGAATGCCACCGGGGCTATCGGTAGCCCACTTATCTTTGAACAGCTCATTGAGCAAACCTATGGAAAGTGCAATGGCAACAGGCTCGCGGGTGAATTGATTGAGCAGCGAGGAAAGGCGGTGGAAGTGGGTGATATTGGTAACCATCACCGTCTTACCGCAGGCTGCCAAGGCATCCGCCCTGTCGATAAAGTCGAGCAAATCCACCTCTTTACCATCACCACGCAGCAGGTTAGAAAGCGATATTTCGCAAATGTCGACCACTCGCTCCCGCTGCGCATCGGGCAGGCTCTCGTTGAACTTGGTGCGCACGGCATCCATCATCTCAAGGTGTATATTGCAAAGCGGCAAGAAACTGCCACGCATAAGCACGATGGGGCGCTTGTAGAGGAAATCGGCCGGCTGGGCTACTGTGCCGTCGGGGCAGAACAGTGTAGCCTGACTCAAGCCGCTACGCACGAGCTGCAACGCCAATATGCGGTTGTCGAACATGCCGAACCCGGCTCCCGAAAAACGCATAAAGTCGATTTCAAACATGCTGCGGTCAAGGTTATCGCCCACGCTTGTTACAAAATCCTCCATGTGCTCGCGCTTATAAAACAACGCATAAAGAAGATTCACGCCCAATACACCCAATATGCGCATCTGCACATCATGATCGGGCACCAACAGACGCACATGCATTACAAAGTCACTCGGCTCAGCCATTGGGCGCAACTGAAAACGCAC
Source organism: Akkermansia sp. (assembly GCA_017555205.1). Taxonomy (GTDB): domain Bacteria; phylum Verrucomicrobiota; class Verrucomicrobiia; order Verrucomicrobiales; family Akkermansiaceae; genus Akkermansia. The sequence continues at coordinate 16,165 of JAFZGW010000002.1, forward strand.
ACCAATCCATGCACTCCAAGGACCGTTGTCCCGGTACCCTTTGCACTTCACCGTATTGCAAAATGAGAAAAAGCAGCTTTCGGCGCCGCGTTTCTCGCCCAAGCGATTGATGAGCTGAGAGTATTCATAATCCATCATCTGCACCAAGCGCTCTTGTGATACATAGCGACGCACCGGCCCGTAGAGCGTATCGCTCACGGTCATATCGTATGCAGATATGGTCTTTGCAACGGTACCAGCAGCCCCGGATGATCGGAAAAACCAATTAGCGGTCTCCTGACCGGCTCCGATTTCCGCAAATGAACCGTAAAAATTTTTATCCATGTTAATGCAGAACGCCTTTTCTTGGGTTGCTGCATAAGTCTGAGTATCTGAGGACATGGTACTTTATCTACGAGCTGGAATTATGATGTCAGAATGGCAGGGGTAATACAGGAATAATGCGCATGGGACGCGGGGTCGGCAACTGAATCTCGTTGTCAATGCTCGGCTGGTCTGTATCCTCAGCCACATCATCCATCGAAAGGTCGATTTCATCCGGGCTATTGCCGGTAGACTGTGCTAAATCATCGGCGTTTTTATAACGCGGATTCAATTCAGTAATACAGCCGTATGGGTCATTGCCCACCAGTGCAGGCCCCTTGGGAAGCACGGGGACAACGGGCAATACGCGGGTCGAGGTAGCATGACTGGCTCCCACCTCCAAGAAATCGCCTAGCGTGGGGCTGCCATCTCCGTGCACGGTACAGGCACCAAGGGTTACATCCCCCTTCGGGAAGAACTCCCGGTAAGTGGGGCGCACGTAAACCGGCTTGCCGTTTTTCATGGTGCTTTCAAAGCAGAAATTGGTGGCAAGATGACCGGAGGAAAGGCATATCTCCACCTCTTCAGTATCGGGCGGCGGATTGAGGTCCGCATTGTCAAACTTCCCCTGCCCGGCCTTAAATACAGCCCCGAGTACGGGTGCGCAAGTATCGCCGGCAAAGGCCTCGGGATATATGGCCGAGTGGTCGTTCAGGAACCCTATCCACACGCCACAGGTAACATCGGCATCGTAGCCGAAAAGGGTGGTGTCTGCAAAGTCGTAGTTAGAACCGCTCTTCACAGCCCCCTTAAAGGAATCCGGCAAATAGGGGCGCACCTTGGCGGCCGAGCCGTCAGTCAGGCTTTCCCGCATAATTGAGTGCAGACGATAGGCCGTGCAAGGGCTGGTGCTGTTGACCAGTTTGCGTGAAACATCGTGAGGATTCTTCCACAGCACCTTACCATTGCTATCGGTAATTTTGGTAACAATGTAAGGCACAATGGGGCGGCTACCGCAATTCGGGAAAATGGTGTATGCCAACACCATCTCACGCAGGGACATAGGCTCCGTGCCGAGGTACACACGGGGATAGTATTGGGGACGCGCCTCCGTACTGTGGGGAATACGTGCCGGGGGCGTGATACCTGAGTTGGTAAGAGTATTGACGAAAGGTTTTGCCGCAACCTTAGGGTTGGAACTCAAAGCAATTCCCAGGCGGGCAGAAGCCGCAATCTTAGACCAGCTGAGAGCTTGTCTCGCCGTAACGGAGTCGAGATAACGCCCTTTTTCAACCTCCATACCCCATTCACCAAGAATACCCTCGGAACCACCTATACCGGCAAGGCGATTGTCGAGCGCGTCATCCACAAGTCTGGAGCACGGCGTGTAGCCGTTCTCAAAGGCGCACATATACAAAAACGGCAGCAGCGCAGTCCCCACGGGGCGGCGGCCATTCTCGATAAAATCGTAATTATCCCGCTCAAAGCTACGCCCGGCCAAATAAACGAGGGTAGCACCGGTCTTGTTGTCCACGGCATACACAGCACCGTCGAGGTAGCGATGTTTCGCGGCATCGGGGTGTTTTGTATCATCAAAGCGCACATGGTTGTAGTCCTTGCGATTTTCGATAGCGAGCAATTGCTCCCGCAGCGCCTGCTCTGCTGCCATCTGCATATCGCGATCTATGGTCGTATATACTTTCAGGCCGGCGCTTTTCACAATTTCCTCGCCGCGAACGGGGTCTTGGAAGATATCGATTGCCTGTTGCTGTACGATGGCATGCAAATGGCCGGTCTGTCGGCGCAACGGCTTAGGATTAAGCACTAGGGGCTGCTTCTTAAGTCGCTCAGCCTCTTCTAGCGTGAGATATTTCAGGCGCTGCATTCGGTCGATAACGTCGTTGCGCCACTTAAAGTTGAGGTCAAAATTGCGTATGGGGTTATAATTTTCAGGGTTTTTGATGAGTGCGGCAATACTGGCACTCTCGCGCACGGTGAGATCTGCCGGTTCCTTACCGAAGTAACCGAGGGAAGCCGCACGAATGCCGTAATAACCTCGACCGAAATAAATGCGGTTGAGGTAAAATTCCATAATTTGGCGCTTGTCGTACTTCTCTTCAATACGCATGGCCAAAAAAATCTCAACAATCTTGCGCTCATAGCGACTGCCGCCACGGGCGATTGTGCGGCGCTCCAAGTCGTACGCATTGCGAGCCAGCTGCTGGGTAATGGTGGAAGCACCCTGATTGGCACCACCGGCAGCAAGAGCTTCGCGCGCGGCGCGAATAATGCCAATGGGGTCAAAACCTTTGTGAGTCCAGAATGTTTTATCTTCCTGAGCGACAAGAGCATCCACCATGCTACGCGATATTTTATCGTAGGTAACGTAGCTTCGATTCTCGTCAAAAATTCGGCCTATTTCCAACCCATTGCGATCATAAATAATACAAGGATGATCTAGGTTATTGATATCTTCGAGGTTGAACTCGGCTGCCCATTTTTTATACTTGGCCGTAAAGATATTGAACCCCACATAACCGGCGGCTCCGCAAAAGAGAACAAAAACCCCGCAAACGATGCAAAGGCGCAACAGGAAGCGACGCCAGCGACTACCGGCACGCGCAGCAATCTCCTTGCGCGGGCTGAGGCTACGTCTACGTGTTTCGGCTTCTTTTCGCCGATTCTGGTACTCATCGAGGTCGTCCATGCTCTACACAAGATACAATAGCACAAGTCGGCATGCTTTTCAAGGCACAAATGGGGTGAATCCGTCAGTATTTGGAAGCAAGGCAGCGAGCTCTTATGCCAATGAACCCTATCAGGCAAATAACAGCAACAATAGCTCCGGCAGCGGTCGCATAGCCAAGGGGAATGGAGATACCGCAATCAGGCGCGTGCAGGAAATATGTGGTACACACGCTGCTCATAAAAAGTGCCGGTACGGTCACAATCCAATGAAAACGCCCGCGAACTCGCAACATGACCGCCAAGCACCACAGTGTAAAACAGGACAAGGTCTGATTGGCCCACCCGAAATAGCGCCATATTACACTGAAATCCAAGTTTGCAATGACGATAACAGCAGCAAACAACGGCAACGCTACCAGCAATCGGCGACCGATACTTGCTTGCTTCATGTTAAATATATCGGCCACCATCAACCGGCAACAACGCAAGGCCGTATCGCCGCTGGTGATAGGCAATATCACTACCCCCAATATGGCTATGATAGCCCCGGCTGGTCCCAACAGTGTGCGGCAAGCCTGATTCACGGCCGTTGCGGGACTGGCCATAATCAACTGCCAAAAAGGCGCCCCCTGAGCACCCTCGCTAAGCAATTCCGGCATCAGTTTGCCGTTTTCGCCGGTGACCAATGCATAATCGGTCACGATATCGCGCAAACTCAGCCCTACAACACACCATATAAGAGCCACAATCCCCTCTACGACCATGGCACCGTAAAATACCGGACGCAGGTTGCGAGCTTGTTGCAGGCAGCGCACCATCATAGGACTCTGCGTAGCATGAAATCCGGATATCGCGCCACAGGCAATCGTCACAAATATCATAGGCCACACACTCAGGCCAACGGGATGAGCATTACTCAGTATATCCAAATCGGGCAGCACTTCTACTTCGCCAGACAGCGGTAAACAAATTGCCAAACTGAGAGCCATGAAGACAAATAAAATACCAAACAGGGGGTATATGCGCCCAATTATGGTATCAATAGGCAAAATTGTGGCTAAAAAATAATATATCATAATAATAACACTCCACCATATTACCGATATATCGCTCACCAAAGCATGCAGCATGCCTGCCGGTCCACTGGTAAAAACAACGCCGACCAACAGCATAAGCAAAATACACAACCCACGCATAATCACATGTGCAGGCTTGCCCAAATAGCGCCCCACCAGCTCAGGTAAATTTTCCCCACCATGCTCGGCGGATAAAACAGCAGAAAGAAAATCGTGAACAGCCCCGGCAAGCAAACAGCCAAGCACTATCCACAGCAGAGCAACCGGCCCGAACAAACAGCCGGCAAAGGCTCCAAACACCGGCCCTAGGCCGGCAATATTGAGCAACTGCACCATGAAGATACGCCACGTCGGCATAGCCACATAGTCTACACCATCCGCTTGTCTCATACATGGCATGAGCAGTTTTAAGTCCACCCCATATACTCGCTCAGCTACTTTGCCGTATGCAAAGTAGCCGAGCACCAAAATCACCACGCAGGCAATAAATGCCACCAATCCGCTCATGATATCTGTTTAATTCTTTTCGGTCGAACCCATAGCAGTATTCTTACCGGAGCCACCGCCGGTAGAGGTGGACGCGCTTGCCGGTTTCGCGGCTTCGGCCTTTTCCTTGGGCAGCACCCAACGCTCTATGGCACCTTCGGCGTAAGCACCGTAAATGGAAGTCGGGTCAATGTTGCGCATTTCTGTATATATAGCACGCATGCGGGCAGCAGAACCACCACTGCGGCGCACATGACCGGCATAGGCAGCCATAATCTCCTGGCGCTGGCGGCGCGAGTAGAAGCCATCCGCCACGAGAGCGCGGACATATTTATGCGCGGCCTCCAAACTCATAGTCTGCATCTTCTGGCCGACTTCAAGCATACCGGTAGCATTGGTTGCCAACGAGCCCAAACCGGTACTCACGCCCTCCCCCAAGGGATTACCGGGCATGCGGACATCTTTCATGTCGGCAGCCTCGGCCAAGAAGGTAATTTGGCGTTTACCCTTAGCGCTGCGAGCTTTCTTAAGCAGCTTTTCCTGCTCAACGTAATCATCGATAATACGCTCAAGATAAGCGCCGGCGGTCTCGGCATCTTTCATCTGTTCAGCCCCCTGCACAATCCCGCGCAGGGTACCTTTACCATCAACCACCGCCAAGCAGGGATAACTCCAAATCCCCCCGGGCAAACCGGCATCGCCCATGACCTTTTTATACTCGCGCTGCTCTTTTTCATTGGGCAACTGGTATATAGGCACCTCAAGAAAAACGGCTCCGCGAGCATAGCGCATAATCTCGCGCTTGCGTACAAAACGCTCGCGCAAATCAGCACTCACCTTGTCATAGTTAGCACCGTAGCAGAACAATACCAAAGGCTTTCGCTCAGTTGCCTTGGCCAATGCAGTCTGATATTCCGCAGCACCAAGCAGCGGCAACAGCGCAGAGCCGAGCATCAACATCATCGTTAAAAAGTTTTTCAACATGGCATTCGCAAAAGGTTATATTGTTATTTCTTGTCCTCGCTCTTCTCTTTGAGCAGTTTGCCGTATACATAGAAGCCAACTATCGATGACTCCCACTTATCACCCTCGCGCAGCAGGCGCACAAAACGAGCACAGGGTGCGGCATCTCGCAAATCGCAGCGTATCACAGCACCGGAAATCTCGCACTTGGCGCGAACCGGCGACCAGTTCTGACCGTCATCGGACACCTCGACCTTGAAATCGCGGTCACGACGTGCATTTTCACCGAAAAGGCAGACAAGGCCGCTGAGCTGGGCATTATTTTCCAACTCGATAGTCATGCCCGAATTGCCCTCAAACTTAGCGGGAATCTGTCCACCGGTCTTCTGCAATACAGCCCAATGCAAGCAACAATGCGGCATTTGCCCCGGAGACAACGTAGTAGCAGTACGGATAAGACCCTTTGCCGAGACAATTTTGCCGGGGAATGCGCGGAACTTGAATTTGTTCTTGGGGAACATCTTCTTGCACTTTCGGTAAGAGAGCTTACCAATGGCTTGGAATGTGCGCTTATCACCATTACTGGCGGCGGTGTAAATAGCCTCACCCAAAGCCCCCCATGTAGCGTCGATAGTCTTTTTGGTGGTACGGGCACGGCTCATGGTCTTTACCACAAGTTCGCTGAACTCCTCCTGCAATTTTTCGTTTTCGGCATCGCTCCCGGGTACGGAAGCAATGAAATCAAGCCCCCATGCCAACACGGCACCGGAATAATCCGGCTTATCCATCAATACATTGAGAGCCTCTTTCATGTAGGCGAGCTGTTCCTCCGGATTGGGGCAGCCGGCCATGTGTGCGGAAAGCAGCGGTGCAATATCCCATCGATTCGTACCATAGCCCTTGCACTGTTTGAAGAAGGCGGCAAACATCTTGTTGCGCTCGCGGCGATTGGGCTCAAGCGGCAGCAAGTGGGGGTAGACATAGCGACTCAGCAAAGTGGCTGCGCAGTTGTGGAATTTAACCGCCAATGTATCAACCACACGGTCGTGCATTTCTTTCCACTTCGCCTTATTCTGAGGCGCTTTCTGCTTGAGGTAAGCGGCATACGATACCCAAGCCGGCCAGTTAAGCGGCTGAGCAACAACAGCAGCATCGAAGCAATTTACCGCACTCTTCATCATACGGCGGGAGGCCAGCAATTCTGCCAAAGCCACCAATTCATCTGATACCATTGTCTTGTGACGATCGGTGTACAAATCCTGCATGAGAATGAGGAAATCCCAATCGTGCAGGCCCCAGAACACCTTGTGCATGCCGTGCTCCCAGTAGATGGAGTAGCTCATCTTCCACTCCGTGCCTACACGCACAGCATACGCGCAGTGACCGGGTTCACCCATTGTCATGGCCGGTATACCGGCAGCCAAGGCGCCATACGCGCCATAGTGCGAGCAAGCGCCGCACACGCCACCAATCTCACGGTGTGCCCAAGCTGTGGTATTCTTAGTATATTTGAGGATGGGCCCAAGGTAGTCCGACGAGAATACGGAGTCGCCGGCAACATTGCGCAGACGGTAAACCAGCTGACCGCAAGCGCCCAAATACCCCTCAACAGGCAGGCGCACGTTATCACGCTGCCAAGCAAGTGACTGGGGGCTACCCCAGCCGCCCGGTTCCGTGCATCCGGTGACGAGTCGGGTTTCCCAGTATTGCAAGTCATCAAAGATAACGTTGAGCTTCCCTTCCTGATAACTACTGAAATAGTAGGCAAAGCGAGCTATCATATCCTTTTCGGAATAACGCTCACGCGCAAACTCAGTGGCCGTGGTAGCAGCGATACGGCGTGTTACAGGGTCCTGCATATCTTCCGAATACAGGGAATATATCTTAGCAAGGTATATCAACCCTTGCCCCAGTCGATCAGTCGGGCCGGAGAATACAACACCATTTATCCAATCCAAATCACTGGAGAGAGCAAAGAGCAAAGCCGAGCCCATTTTCTGCTCAGTCACCTTGCGAATACCCTCGTAGCCAACCTTGCGAATCAGGGTAATTCGCGCGAGGTCCAGTCGGTTTGCCGGGTCTTCCAAGAACTGCCATACAGCTTCAGGGTCACCATTCTTTGTTTTCGAGAGTACTCGTTCGAGCAAGTCTTTATATATAACGTCGGGCTTCTTCCACATGTCAGGAGCAAAGTCCTCACTATGGTAGTTGGTGCGCCCGTCATTCTTCTTCTCGAGCTTTTCGTACGCTGCGGCCAATTTCTTAGCATTTCGCTCAGCGGAGCCATTCGTCTTGGAATCGCACACGCCGGGCATGACATCCTGCCCGGGCAGTACAGGAATATCTGCCTCCGCAATTTCCTTCAACGGAGCAGGCGGTGCTTCCTTCGGCATGAAAGAGTCCGGATCTCGCTCTATCAACCCGGTGCCGTCATCCGTCCCGGCCCAAGCGGATTCATCTTCATCATCGGCATCCATACCAACCATGTCGGAATCGTTGGCACTTACATCACCGCCTTCATCAATCACTACACCTTTCACAGGGTCAACATCCTCCGGAACATCCTCCGCTCCGGAACCGACATCAGATTGCTGAGATGTTGTAGCAGCAACAGGAGCTGCAGGCGGCGCAGTTGCTATCTCATACATCCACGAAATCAAGTAGCCACCAACCATGGCAGCCAGTGCGGATAAGAGCAATTTAACGAGATTAGTTGACATATAAGTAAGGTAGAGTAAGGTTAATTGGGATTTCGGCGCTTTATGGCAGCAAGAGTCTGAGCGGCTTTATGGCTAATAAGTGCATCCTTGTGGTGGCTGAGTCCTTCCACCAACGGGATAGCCTTCGCGGTACCGTACTCAGAGAAGAACTTAAGCGAGCTATCGAGAGTCTGCAAATCAGAATTTACAGTAACTTTCTTAAGTAGGGAGTCCTCGGCACGAGACCCCAACAGCGGGATGATTTCATTCCAGGCCACAGGGTTGGCCACCCACATCTGCACTATGGGTTCAGCCACACCTTCGGGATCCTCTACGGCCAAACGTCTGACCACGCGAACCGACAGGCCGAAACTGGTAGCGCGTGACTTTGCAAAATATTCGCGAAAATGCTGAAGTGCGGTTGCATCTCCGGCCGGAGCATATACATCCAAAGCCTCCACGAGGGCTTGATAGGTATCAGCCTCCGACTGCCACGAATCCTTCAACACCTCGAGCAGTGCATTCTTAATATCAGTTCTGAGCACTTGCACGTTGGTCGATGCCAGCATATTAGCCGCAGCTCGTACTCGCATGGGATCCATGCAGCTCAATTCGCTGAGATTAGCTGCCACAAAGTTCGGATTTTGCGGAGATTCCAATACGTCCGATGAATACCGGCTCACCATCTTTGCTCTATCAGCATCAAAGTGAACCTCGTATATCTTCTCCATGGGTTTGGAGTACGACACGCGACCAAAGCGCGACAGGATTCTGGTCACATTCGCACGCTGGGCTCGAGAGTTTACCACCACAAAAAGAGCGCCTTTGCCTCGCGTGTACGCACGGGTGTACTCAGCTTGCAACAAGCGGGTGAGTGACTCACGAATAAGCGAACGCGTAATCGATGTCTGCTTATCCATGTAGATAGCATAGTGAGTCTGGCGGGGGGCTTCCGCGCATATTGAACGGAACACCTCCAAATCGCCTTCCGAAAGGCTCGGCCCCTTTACAGCATGAGAGTCGCCGTCCTGAGCATCATTATCCAGTTCAATTGTTTGCCCTACTTCCAATTGAACGGTCCGGGCATGCCATACGAAGGGCACACTGGCACCCCACGTCAGTATGAGGATAATCAGAGAGCCGATAATAACTTTATTGTGGCGGAAGGAAGGCAACAGGCAGATAACCGAAATTAAGGAACAACCGACAGATATCATCAACTGATACTCAATTTCAAGTTGATTAATAGGGGTTTCCAATGTTTCGCTATCGCCCAGCATAAAGACAAATGAGCAGGCAAAAAATAACACCAAAGCAAGAGCACAACGAACCTTCCCCTGCATGCTGAATAAAGAACCGGCAGCAATCTTGCGCTTCATCATCTCAGCACGTGCTTCCTGCCTCTTTTTCATTCGACGGTGAATCGCCACATCTGTCTCCAACTCCTCCGGGGCAGAGGATGCAGCCACTCCAAATTCGGCTGCTAAACACTTGGAGCAGATAATCTGAGACTCTGAAGTCGCGATAAAACTTTCTTTACACCTATTACACTCTTTTTCCACGTGGGTATATATAGCAAATAAACCTATAAAAAGCAAGCCTGTAATAGCCAAGTTACAAAATTATCGGCAATTACAGGCTCGAAAGACTACTTCCGGCAAAAGCTTCAGTTATCGTTAGAATCTGATTTTTCTTGCGGTTCTTCTTTCTTCTCCTCATCTTCAGACTCTTCATCGTCATCGAGGAGCGATTCATAAGTGCCACTGGCCACAACATTGTAAGGCACAACCTTAGCAGAGGGAACGCTCTCAACCTTTGCTCTTTCAGGAGCCACCTGTTCCACAATCGGCGTATTTACCGAAGCAACAGCCTTGGGAACGCCACCATCTGGCTGCCCATTCATGAGAGCGACCACAACAAACACGAGTGCAAAAAGTGATGTTGCCGCCATGGCCAAACGTCGAACGCCGATATTTTCGAAAAACTGTGCAACATGTTCCCACAAGCGTGCACGAGCCGGCATAGTCACATTGTTTACAGCCAGACGACGTTTAAACTCCTCAAGGAAACGCCCTTCGAAATCAGCCTCCGGAGCGGGCTCAACCCTAAGCAGGGATAGCATCTTTATAATCTTCTCTTCCTCCTCCGGGGTGATATCGTTTCTCTTCTTGTTCATAACTGTGAGATTGTAGCGTTCACATTTATTGACGACAGTCTAGTCAAATATGTTCAAAAAAAATATAAAAAAACTGATTTTAGCTATTCCGGGATGAAAAAAATAGGCGTTCGGAGTGTACTCAGAGTAGCGGTTGAGGCTTTCTATACAATATATCGGAAGCATTTTCGGCCAACCAATCACGGATGAGCGCCATTCCGTGCGCAATCTGAGCGGAGCGATGAGTTCGCGTATCGGCTACGATAGCCTGCATGTCATCTACATCATATAGCTTAATTCCCGACAGGTCAGCACATGCCGGGTCTACATTTCTGGGCACGGAAAGGTCGACCAGCAAAAGCATGCGCCCATTGCGAGCAGTCAGAACCTCCTGCAATACACCTGGAGAAACAACATATACAGGAGAGGCTGTAGATACGATAACAATGTCTATTTGTTCGAGGTAAGGCACCCATTCCGAAAAACGGATAACCCGCCCGCCGACTTGTTCAGCCAGTGCTACAGCGCGGTCGTAGGAACGGTTTGCCACAAAAATACTTTCCGCCCCACGCGAGCGCAAACTTCTGGCTGTACTACGGGCAATTTCCCCTGCACCGACAACTAACACCTTAGCGCCGGCAAGCTCTCCAAGAGACTGACAAGCCAATTGCACGGCTACAGCCCCCATAGAGGTAGGTCCACTGGTTACAGTTGTCCGGGTGCGTACTTTTTTACCAATGGTAAATACGCGTTGGAAAGTGCGATTAGCTGCGGTTGAGGTAGAACCGGCGGCCAGCGCTGCGCGATATGCATCTTTCAACTGTCCGAAGATTTCGGTCTCTCCCACAACCATGGAATCCAGACCGGCTGCAACAACGGCCAAGTGCTCAAGAGCCGACTCTGCACAGAAGTTATAAAAACAGGCAGAAAGCGACTCTGCAAGAGTAGCGGAACCGAAAAAATGATTCATGATGTTGCGCTGAGCAAGTTCCGGCTCGCGGCTCCAATAGTAGATTTCAGTTCGGTTGCAGGTCGAGAGCAGCACACACTCACTAACCCCGGGCAATGCACAAATGGCAGCATTTGCCGCCTCCTGCCCACTACGCGGCACCGAGAATCTCTCCCGCACGGCGAGTGGTGCCGTGCGGTAATTGAGGCCCAAGCAGCAAAACTCAAGCTGGCAATCAGTGCTCATCCGCAAATCCATCAAGTATACTGTTTACAAAATCAGAGATGTTGTGCTTTTGGCTTTCAATGTGAGGCACAAGGCCATACTCGCGCAACGTGGCACTGGTCACGGGGCCGATACTGGCAATTCTGCACTCAGATGGCAGCGAAATTCCCATTGCCATGAAATGATGCACGGTGCTGGAGCTGGTAAAGGTGATAAGGTCCGCCCCCTCTGCCATCAATCGACCGCGAGCCCCCGTGGGGTCTTCTGTCTCAGGCACGGTATTATACGCGACACACTCATCAACAATAGCTTGCCGTTTCATGAGTTCCTTATAAACGACGTCGCGTCCCTTTTCGCTGTGAACCCAAAGCATGGTGACATTGGCCACACCGCCAAACTCATCAGCCTTGCGGTCGAACTCTGCTATCAATTCCTCGGCAACAGCCTTTTGCGGCATAATATCAACCATCAAGCCACGCTTTTTCAGCTCGGCAGCAGTCCCCGGCCCCACGGCAGCTATTCGCGCACCGCCCAGCTCGCGGATATCCTCGTAAACAGCGTAGAAAGCTTCGAAGAATTTGATAACCCCATTGGGGCTCGAAAAGATAAGCCAGTCGTAATGGGGACTATCAACTACCGCTGCGGCAAAATCATTCCGGTCAGTGGGGGGGACTATACGAATGGTCGGCAATTCGAGCACTTCGGCTCCCTGCTCTTGCAATGCCGTAGAGAGCGAACTGGCCTGCTCCCTTGTGCGGGTGACAACCACCCGCTTGCCGGCCAAAGGACGAGGTTGAATAGCCGGTGCCAGTTCAGCCGCCAAGTTCACCACCTCTCCAATTACCACAACAGCAGGCGACGACAAACCGGCTTTTTCCACAGCATCCGCCAACTCACAGACCGGAGCCTGCACACTGCGCTGACGTGAGGTAGTAGCCCACTGTACAACGGCTGCCGGGGTCGAGGGCGACAAACCGGCAGCGATAAGCTGCTGCAGGCTCTCGCGCAGGCGGCTCATCCCCATGAGCACAATGCGGGTTCCTCTTACGTTCGCAATAGCCTGAATATCAAGGCTACTCTCGGCTTTACCGGGCATTTCGTGGCCGGTAAATACGGTAAATTGAGAACTGATTCCCCGGTGGGTGACGGGTATACCCGCAGCCGCCGGCGCCGCAATAGCTGAGCTAATACCCGGCACAACCTCAAAGGGTACTCCGGCTTGTGCCAGTGCCATACCTTCTTCGCTACCTCGCCCGAAAACAAAAGGATCGCCCCCTTTCAAACGCACGGTGCAAGTATGGCGCAGTGCACAATCAACCAGCAGGGCGTTGATTTGTTCTTGCGGCATAGCATGGTTACCGGAGCGCTTCCCTACATAAATAGTCTCGCACCCCGAACGGCAAAGATTGAGCAATGCAGCATCCGCCAGCGCATCGTACACAACGCAATCAGCTTGTTTCAACAAGCGCTGTGCTTTCACCGTTATCAATTCCGGGTCACCGGGGCCACCCCCTACAAGATAAACTTTTCCTTTGCTTTCCTCTTTCATATTATCAGCTCAGATTGTACAATCAGTATGGAAGGGATACAGCGGCAGGCTCCCCCCCGATAACAGCCTCACCCACCCCGGCTGAGGGAGTATTCGGCATGCCGGCGCCATTCATCTGCTGCGGAGTCTCCACCTCTGCGGCATGTTCAGTCTTGCTTTCGCCGGCAGCCCTACGCCCCATCTCGATAAGCTGTGAGACAGTCACCAGCTTGAACCCGCGAGCCTGCAATCCTACTACAACCTCTTCTACAGCTCTCAGGGTCGATGCATGTATATCATGCAACAGAATAATAGAACCGGGTTGAGCCTTCCCCACTGCTCGGCTCACCACCTTATCAACACCGGGGTGTTGCCAATCGCGTGTATCAACATCCCACAGCACGGCATGCATGCCGTAGTCATTGTACACCATATCCACTAGGTCAGAATTGATTGCACCATACGGCGGGCGCATGGTAGTAGGGTAAAAACCTGTAGCGGATTTAATGATGTCACCGGTACGCTCAATTTCACGTTTAACAGTTTCGCGACCGGCTGTAGTCATTTTAATATGGCTGTAAGTATGGTTAGCTATCTCATGCCCCTCAGCCGCTGCACGAGCAAGGATAGACGGATTGCGCACGGCGTTCTCGCCCAATACAAAGAAGGTAGCGCGAGCGCCATGCCGTTGCAAAATATCAAGCACCTGCGGTGTGTATGCCGAGCTGGGGCCATCGTCAAATGTAAGTGCCACATACTTGCCGGGTACACTTACATGTGAAACTCGGGAACCCGGCTTGCGGGGAACAAACGGACGCTCAGGACGCTCGGGGACAATCGGCTTGGCAACGGGCTTTTCCTCCTCCGCACCGGTCTTCGGCTCAGAAGTAGGAAGAGTAGCGCCCTCAACAGGCAACACATTTACCTTGGGCAGTTGTGACTGCTGGGTACAGGCTGCCACAGCCAAGGTAATGAGGAAAATAATAAATCTTTGTGCAGTCATCATGGAACGTTCGTGTGGTTATTCTACCCGTGCAGCCTGCTTTTGGCAACCACTTTTGAAGTCATGACATACGAGAGCCCACGAGAAGCAAAAAAAACAAGGATTAACACTTGCCCATAGAAAGATACTGTGGTAGCATGCACACATGTCGCTGCCTTGGTTTGATAATCAATTTCCGCTGTACCTAGCTCCTATGGCCGGAGTGACAGACCCCATCTTCCGAACGCTGTGCAAAGAGGCGGGTGCAGATGTGATGGAAACCGAATTTGTCTCGGCTGAAGGAGTGCTGCAAGCATGGCAGCGCAACCGCCGCTATGTGGAATTCGAGCAGCAACACCGCCCGTTGGGTATTCAGATTTTCGGCTCTGTCCCCGAACATGCAGCGGCAGCCGCGCGTATTATTGTGGATGCGATGCAGCCGGATTTTCTGGATATCAATGCCGGCTGCCCCGTACCCAAGGTAGTGGGTAAAAACGGCGGTTCTTCCCTGCTGCGAGACTTACCCCTGTTGCAGCGTTTAGCCGCTGCCGTGGTAAAAGAACTGGGCAACGACTGCCCGGTAACCACCAAAATACGACTGGGTTGGGATGCTCAGAACATCTGCGCGCCGGAGGCCGTCGTGCGCCTGCAGGATGCCGGGGTGCAGGCAATTGCTATACATGGCCGCACACGCTCACAGCAATACGGTGGACAGGCAGACTGGGGGATGATAGACCACTGTGCACGCTTAGTGCAAATACCTGTTATCGGCAATGGTGATATCAGCAGCCCGGAAGACGTGCAACGCGCCCGCGAAACGACAGCCGTAGCCGGGGTTATGATAGGACGCGCCGCAATGAATGCCCCTTGGTTGTTCAGCCGCGCCAAAAGTTACCTTCAGACCGGGGAAATTCCCCCCGAGCCCACTGCCGCTCAAAAACTCGATTTCATGCTGCGGCATACCCGCATGGCCATCGAAAGCATGCACTATGGCGATGAATTGGTAACTATGCGCGCCATGCGTGCCCGCCTGCTGGCCTACGCCAAAGGCATACCCGGCAGCAAGGCTCTACGGCCTACACTGGCCAGGGTCAGCTCGCTGGCTGAGTTACAGGAAATTCTGAATCCCCTGTATAGCTAAAACCACCCTTCAGCCCAGCTCCAAGTCAGGTGTAAGAGCTCGTGTCACAGTGTCATGCAGTTCGACCATGGGGTCGCGCAACGGACCGCCGAACGTATCTATCAATCGGCAAACACCCAATCCGGCCGTTGCAGCATTGTATGCAGCAATCCAATCCTGAGCCGCCTGCCGGGTTGAGCTCGGATTTGGGTAGCGTTTCAGCCCCCTATAGAAAGGCTTTGGCGACAACCTGGCCCGCCAGCATAGCTGTTTACGGCACAATTTCACATAAAGCGGGTCAGCCTTCAGAGCGGCAAAGAGCTCGCTTTCACGAGCTGAGCCCACCGTTAACCCGGAGTCTCGCAAAATAACACGCCACCCGTGAGCTGTGCGGTACAAGCGTGCCGAAAGTTCGGGAGCTCGTGCACATAGTTTGCGAATAGCGGCAGAGAGTTGTTTCTGTTCCTTTGTCGGACTCGGGAAAAGCTTTGCCCATAAGCCCGGTCGAAAACGGTCTACATCTGCAAAGCATAGACTAACGGAATTGAGCACAAGGCAACCGTAGCGATTGCGCGTAATTATATTGCAGCTATCAGGCTGTTGCTCAATCGCTTCAAAAATTGTGGAAGCATAGGGAGAGCTACACTCATCGAGCCGACGCAGCTCAGCACGGAACAGCTCTACCGGCATGCCGGGAATACCCGCCAGAAAATCCTGCCACAAGCGAGCTCTTTGCTCCAGTCGCTGCTCAGCCTCTTGCTGAGAATCAGCGGATATCCCATGCAGTCGAACCTGCCGCCCTGCTATCAAGCGGCGTTCCCTAACCCAAAATTGAGGGATTTTCATAGATGTTCATTCGCTAAGGGGTGTACGGTATCCAGCACATCGCCGGCAAGAGAGCTTATAGCCGCGACCCTATTATCAACAATATCAAATATTGTGGCAGATATAATCTCGTCTCCCTGACACGCGAGCGCACACGGCCTACGCTGGCCCTGCCATTCTACCCCGGAAAGCAAAAATCTGATATTCTCAAGAGCACCGAGTCGTTGCCAGTTATCGAAACAAGCGCGCAAATGGCGCAGCAAATCCAAGCGGCTCCCCAACTGCACCCCGGCGGTTTCCGATTCATAATGAACATCCTCCCGAAGCAATTCCGCCATCGCGCTGAAGTTTTGCGTAAGCATCATCTCGCCGAAAATCTGAGCAGCACGAGCCTCACTCAGCTGAGCCGCCGCCGGATAGTCAACATGCGAGCAAAAGCTCACCCCCGGCAATTCATACCCATGCTGCTCAACAGCCACCGCGTAACCGGCAGCCTCCGTTGTAAGCCGTACTGTCAGGAATAGCGCTGCGGAAGCCTGCGTTTCTGGAGCAACAGCCGGTGCCTGATTCGGGTATGAATCCGGCGCGTAGCATGTATACCCCATCTTGTCGGCCTTGCCATCCAGTACTGTATCTACCAATACTAACAGATTTTCTCCTTGTGGGTCGGTCATGCGAAACTCCGGCACCCCACTGCGGAATAATGCCTTGAACGGCATACGCCACTTGCAACCGCTCGCCAACAAACCGCCGGCAGCCACTGCCACGGCCAACCCCATTGGCAACAACTCCTCTGCAATCGAAGGCTCAGCCGCAGGCTGAGTTTCCTCCACCGGCGGCACCACCAGCGCATCCGGCACAGCGTACAAGGTTCCGCCGGCACAAAATTGCTCTCCCTCAGCCGGTAAGGGAGATTCCGAATCATACACTGGGGCATAAACATTCACCGTCTGCCCCCCTACCTGTGCCACGATGTGGCAGAGCGGAAGCCCACAGAATGAACAACGCTGAGCACTCTGTACCACAGCGACCAACCCACCTTCTGCTGCCGCAACTTCGCCGGTTCGCAATTGGGTATAATGATTGCAGAGCAGGCTGAGCGACCAGCGGAAGCGCTGCCCGCATTTCAACAGGCCTGCAAACATCACCGCTTCTGCACACAGAGCACTGTATTCCGCCCCATCATCAGCCACCAACTTCACACGCCCCGGTTCACCCCCACCCCCGGTATGTGCCGCAAGCACCAGCTCATTCACTGCGTGCTCCGCCGCATAAAAATCAGCATAAAGGAGTTGTAAACGACCTTCCCTACTCCCTTGCAGCACGGTGAGCAACAGCGGGCTATCAGCCCCCGAACCTTTAATCTCGACCCCGTGCGGCAGATGTCCGGCATGAGCAACCCCCTCTACGACCGGGTATAAGGTCATGCCGCAATTGGCAGTTTCGCGTATCAGATTATTCTTTTTGAGCAGCCAGGCCGCACAGGGCATATCGGCCGAGGTTCCACGACGATACACAGTCGGCAGGAATTGCAGGGCTTCTGCGGAGCCGCCCCATGAGCCACTGCTGCCGACAACAACAAGCGGCATGGCCATGCAGCGCGCACGCACCCCACCCATACGCTGAACCACACAGGGCAGCACCAGCACTTTCCCCACGCCCTCTTGCTCACACTTGCGCATTTGCTCCGGGCTCAAGGCTGCCGGGGCGGCCATATTGCACACGCTGAGAACATAAACCAGCGCAGTTACCCCATCGGCCTCCGCCCGGAAGTGCGCCATTTCGTGACCACCGGCAAGGCGGCGCACATGGCGCAGTCCGCATGCGCGCAGGTGTTTGCTCAATTCTGACTCACATTCCGCCAGTAGCAATTCCGCAGAAAGGGTACTGAGGCGAGCCAATGAAGGCTCGTCTTCAACACGACGGATAATGGTATATTCATCTTTCATGTTCAGCAGTGACCACGGCGCCCTGTCGATCGTAGAGCTCCTTGTAAAGCGGGCAGCTTGCGTACAGAACATCATGTGGGCCGTCACCCACTATACAGCCATGGTCGAATACTAAAATGCGATGAGCATTGCGAAGGGTACTGAAGCGGTGTGCCACTATCAGGGTTGTTCGCCCCTCGGCCAAGCTATCCAGCTCCTCCTGTATTTCTCGCTCACTTTCAGCATCGAGGGAGGCTGTCGCCTCATCCAAAATAAGAATCGGTGCATCTTTCACGAATGCGCGGGCAATAGCCACACGCTGGCGCTGACCGCCGGACAACCCGGCGCCCCCCTGCCCCAGCATGGTATCCATTCCCTTGGGTTGAGTCGCCAAAAATGAGTTCACACGAGCCGAATCCGCAGCGGCAGCTATATCTTCACCGGACGCCCCTTTGCGCCCCAGCTCTATATTCTCGCGTATAGTGCCGGCAAAGAGCAATGCCTGCTGCCCCACTATGGAGAGCTGTTCACGGAGGTCGTGGCGTGTGACATCCCTCACATCCACACCATCCACCAACACGGAGCCTTCCGTTGCATCGTAGAATCGCGGCAACAAGCTGGCAAAAGTAGTCTTACCTGCGCCGCTGGGTCCCACCAAGCCGACAATCTGACCGGCCGGGATGTGCACATTTATATTGCGCAACACGGGTTTACCGGTATCGTAGGCAAATGTAACATTGCGGAAAGTAATATCGCCTTTCACCTGTTTGGGGAAAGAAAGCGGATTAACCGGATCATCAATGGTATTAGGCTCATCAAGAATCTCGGCCAAACGGGTCATCGAGCCCTGAGCTTCATTGAGTCGGTTAAATGCCTGCCCGGCTCGTTTCATGGAATCGAAGGTGAAGAAAAGCGCTGCGGCCAATGCCATGAAGTCAGAGAGCTGCATTCCGCATATACTGCCACAAACCAAAAGGAATGAGAGTGCAAGAGCCGTCACGGATTCCATAATAGGAATAATGGCACGCTGGTACTTAACAAGTTTTACAGTATTGCGACAATAGCCCTCTGAAACGCTGTCAAAATCAGCAATTTGGCGTTCCTCGAGCGCATAAGCCCTCACCTCGCGCTGGGTCTCCAGGTTCTGCTGCACAACTGTATTGAGCTCCCCGAGGTCATCTTGCGCGCTGCGAGCCTTTTGGGATATACGCTTACCGAAAGTAATGATAGGCCAAGCCGCCAGTGCAATAAAGAGGATAACAAGAAAAATCTCCCAACGCCCCACACTAATCAGCAGATAAATAAAAGCGAACAGAGCGCATACGCAGGTAATGGGTTGCTTGACTAGGTCGTTGGAAATGTGGGAGAGCACCTCCTGCACATTTTGAGAATCAGCCACAATACGGCTTACGATATCACCTTTTCTACGCCCCTCCAAAAAGGCGAGCGGGAGCTGCTGCACATGGTGGAAAACCGCAATTCGCAACCCTTCCAATATGCGCAGACCAAGTATATTCACGACAACGGAATTAAGCCACAGCGCCAACCCGCGAATCACAAAGATGAGCGGCAACGAGGCACAGGCCATCAGCAGCAAGCTCGAGGCCGGGACGTCTCGCAATGAGGGAATCAGCGCCATCAGCTCAGGTTCCGGCTGCCCGCTCTGGTGGAACACCACCGGGAAGACAAACTTCACAATGAAAGGAACCCCCATGCCGCTGGCCGCTGCGGCCACGATACCGGTCAGTATCGAAATCCCCAGCCAAAACAAATGCGGAGCGAGGAACTGCTTTACAAATTTAGAAATACGCTTAATCATGCCTGAGCCTCCTTC
This sequence comes from Akkermansia sp., assembly GCA_017555205.1. GTDB lineage: Bacteria > Verrucomicrobiota > Verrucomicrobiia > Verrucomicrobiales > Akkermansiaceae > Akkermansia. The sequence continues at coordinate 35,926 of JAFZGW010000002.1, forward strand.
TTTTCCTGATTATCCTGTCGCACCTGTTCATCATACAGTGACTTATAGAGCATACAATTTTCGTATAACTGCTCGTGCGAACCATCGGCCACGATTTGCCCTGAATCAAACACAAGTATGCGCTTTGCCATGCGTATGGTACTGAAACGGTGAGCGATGATGAAAGTGGTCCGCGATTCGGCCATATCATCCAACGCCTGCTGAATAAGCGCCTCGCTACGCATATCCAGTGCCGAGGTAGCTTCATCGAGAATGAGGATGGGCGCATCCTTCAATATGGCGCGGGCAATAGAAACACGCTGCCGTTGGCCACCGGAAAGCCCGCCACCGCCCTCCGCCAACATAAGATTGTAGCCCTCGGGTTTCAGGTCAGCAAACTCGCTCACACAAGCCAAATCTCCGGCTTGGCGTACAGCGGCATCATCCGCCCCGGGTTTGCCTACTCGTATATTCTCAGCTATGGAATCACGGAACAAGGCAGCAAATTGCGAAACCAATGCGATATTGCGAGTTCGTTCGTTGCGATTAATATTTCGCACATCCACCCCATCAATTTTCACGCAACCTTCCTGAGGGTCGTAAAAACGGCATATCAGGTTGATAAAGGTGGTCTTGCCGGAACCACTGGGACCGACCAACGCTACAACATCTCCTGCCGGAATACGCACATTTATGTCTTTAAGCACCACTTTATCGCTCGTATAGGCAAATGTTACATGCTCGAAATCCACGGCTCCCGTCACTGGGGAAGGCAGCGGTTGCGGATTTTCCGGTTCCGGGGTTTCGTTCTCACCCAACAAGATGTCGTTCATGGCGCTTATCATCACCGACATCATACGGCACAGGTTCTCCACTGCACCCAAGCGCTTAATCGGGTCATAGCAAAAGTAGAACGCTGTAGCAATAGCAGTGAAATCCTCCAAAGCCAAACCGTCGCCACAGCCACGGTACAAGGCATACGCAAGCGCCAAAGCACTCACCACCTCAATGGCCGGCGACAAGCCCGCTTTCCATGCAGCAATCTTGATACGCACGATATTAAGCGCGCGTATATTTTCGCCCAAAATTTGCTCTTGTCTGGCCTCGAGATTAAACGCACGCACTTCACGCTGAGTGGTAAGCGACTCCTCCACGTTGGCGGTAATGAGATTCATTCCGGTCAAAGCCTGATTCATCTTCTTGAGCACGGCTTTACCGACATAACGCACCAACGGAATGCAGAGACAGGAAATAAGCAAATTGCCCAACAACAACGCGCTCTGATGGTTAGTAAGCGCAGCATAAACGAGATAGGCAACTGCCGCAACAAGGGTCAGCGGCTGCACCACTATATCATTGAGCACTTGGATAAGTTGCTGCTGCAAGCCCTGAGTATACTGAATGACGACCGTCATGAGCTCACCACGGCTCTTGCGGTCGTGAAAGGAGAAGGAAAGCCACTGCAAACGCGCAAATAAATCGTTTCTCAAACCACGGAGCAAACCAACACCGGCTCGCGTGAGCAAATAAGAGTTGAAGTAGGTTGCCAACCCGCGCACCGTCATGACAATGGGTATAATACAGGCTGCGCCTATGAGAGTAACCAACGGCATGTCCGCCGGTTCCACAAAGCGCCCTAAAAACTGCGTAAGCCACTCGGGAGCAGGCACATCACCAAAAACCACAGGACATACCTTCTGCACGATAACAGGTAAACCGAAGCCCGATGCAGCAGCGGCCAGCACGCCGAATACAATCCCCCAAAACACAAATCCTTTGTAGGGCGGCAGGTACTTATGCATCAGCGGCTTAACCTGCTCATAAAATGAAGGCTCTTTTGTTTCACTCATATAACGTCATTATTCTAGCAGACAATCGACCTTCTATCAATCAAAAAAGTCCTCACTCTTCTTTCTTTCTTGTATGGGAGGGGCTTTATCTGCTAAACTATGTCAACGAATTCCCACTGATATGATTAATGTTATCACCTGCACACTCTGCCTGACTCACGATTGCACCCTGCGCTGCCGGTACTGCTACGCCGGGCGTAAGTTCAGCCACAGCATGAGCCGAGAAACGGCAGAGCGAGCCATCGACATCGTTTTTACCGAAGCAAAACGAACAAACAGCGGCGCCGATATCAGCTTTTTCGGCGGTGAACCGCTGATGGAGTGGGAACTACTCAAGCACTGCTACAACTACGCAAAAGAACATGCTACCTCGCTGATTGTGCCGCCACGCTTCAGCATAACAACAAATGGCACACTGTTGACGAAAGAGCGCCTTTCGTGGCTGGCGGAGCGAGATTTTCTCATTGGGCTGTCCATCGATGGCAATGCCGCTATGCACAATTCCAATCGCTGTTACCCCGATGGCAGCGGTAGCCACGCCGAAGTGGCAAAAGCGTTGGCTCTCGTTGAATCATCCCCTTCCCTACGCTCGCAAGCCATCTGTGTGGTCACGCCCAACAATGTTCGTCACCTCAGCGATAGTCTCGAATGGCTAACCTCTCACTACAGTGGCACCATCTCCTTCAACATCGATTACTGGAGCAACTGGAGAGATGAAGACTTCGAGTTACTTTGTGAGCAATACTCACGCGTTGCGCAATCCGTGTTGCAATCGTACCGCGACGGGAAGCCCATAAAACTGCGCAATATAGACGACAAAATCACCACGCACCTGCACGCAGAATCGGGCAACTGCCTACGCTGCCGCATAGGTGAGCGAGAAATCGCCGTAAGCGCAGACGGCAACTTTTTCCCCTGCTCCCGCCTAGTAGGTAATGGCGATGCCCCGGAATTCAACTTCGGCAATGTGACCGACGGCATCGACCGTGCCCGACAGCAGTACATTATCTCCATGCGAGGGTGCGCAACACCGGAATGCAAAGTTTGCAGTCTGCGCAATAGGTGCCTGAATTCTTGCGGTTGTACAAACCACGCAGCATCCGGCAAGCTCAACGAAGTGTCCCCATTCTTATGCTGCTCCGAAAAGCTCTTCATCCGCACGGCGGATAAACTCGCTGCCGACCTCTACAATAAGCGCAACCACTCATTCATGACCCGCTTTTACGGAGATTCGTCAAAAAACTGCGCAAAATAAATGCTTTGCACTTGCAAATAGCGGCAATTCAGTTATCATATTACGCATGAGCCGCCTTTCCATACCGCAGTACGTCATGGCCTTGGCCCACGTGGCCGCACTACGTTCCGAAGACCCCTACCGCAAAGTTGGCGCAGCGGCTCTCGACAAAGACAACCGAGTAATCGGCACCGCCTACAATGGGCTATTCCCGGGATTTACGGCACCTGAAGGCTTCTGGAGCTCTCGTGAAGAACGCCAGAAGTTCATGTTGCACGCCGAAATAAACCTTTGCAGCCTCTTCAAGCGAGGGGAGGCTCGCGTTGTCGCCTGCACCACTATGCCCTGCACCTCGTGCATGCAGGCACTTTGCGCTCACGGCGTAAAAACCATCTACTATGGTGAGAGTTACGCAGAATCGCGCGCTCCGGAAATTGCAGCTATGTACGGAGTGGAGCTGATTCAGGTACCGGATTACCCGCTGTCCACCAGTTTTCCGTTAGTGCATTAACCCCTTTTCGCCACGGCCCGGGAATCCCCCGGGTCTTTTTTTACCGCTATAACCAACAACAAAATCGACAGGTTTTCCCCATGCGGAGAAAACCTGTCGACAAAAAAACAAGCTTATTGCGTGCAGCAAGTGAGCAATTTTGCTTACTTGGCGCGGTAGTACTGGTAGTGTACGCGCTCGTCGATAGCCAAAGCCTCACGAACAGTGCGAATGACGGTGGGCTCGGCCTCGAAGGCAAAGAGCATGTACTGGCCATGGCTCAGGTGCTGAGACTCGTAGGCAAACTCGCGACGGCCCACGTTGGTCACCTCAGAAACCTTGGCACCGGCGGCCTCGAGCTGAGCCTTGATGTCTGCGGTCAGCTCATCGAGGGTGGCGGAACCCTTCATGTTAAAAACGATCAGTGCGTCGTACTTTCTCATAACTTGTATTTTAGTAAGATGTCTTGCTTTCGCAAAAAGCGTCGGCAAAGAATGCACCTTTTTTGAACAAATTGCAAGCCTAAAGTGCGTTTTACCCTATTTTTTTTGCATTTCCGGCTCAAATGAGCTTAAGACGCACCAAATCTTGGGTATCGATTAAGCCCACGGGCTTGTGATCAGCATCAAGCACGACAAGGTCGTCGATACGACGATCACGCAGAGTCTTCACTGCGGTGATAGCCAGTTTGTCTGCTTCCACAAACACGGGATTCTTGGTCATGAGCGCCGCTACAGGCTGAGCCCCGCAAGCGGGATCCGCCTGATAGGCACGGGCAAAGTCACCATGCGTAAACACACCGGCAAGCGTACCATCCTCGTGAGTAAGCACACAAGCGCCGGCACGAGCCTGGGTCATGGCAATAATACAATCAGCCACAGTAGCCCCTTCAGGCTGGCAGGCAAACTCCTTGCGCATGATATCGGCTATGCGCATAAGCAACGCACGCCCCAGAGAGCCACCGGGGTGACTGCGTGCGAAATCCTCCTTGGTGAAGTTACGGGCCTCGAGCAGAGCCATGGCCAAAGCATCACCCATCACCAACATAGCCGTAGAAGACGAAGTGGGGGCAAGATTCAGCGGGTCGGCCTCTCGCTCCACTGCGGTATCAAGCACTACGTCCGAAAGCTCCGCAAGTGTAGAGTTGCACTTACCGGTCATGCTGATAATGGTCATATCGAAGCGCTTGAGGAACGGCATGAGGGTAAGCAACTCGGAGGTTTCGCCCGAGAAAGACATTGCAATACAGGCATCGCCATCCTGCACAATACCCAAATCACCGTGCATGGCATTCATGGAGTCGAGAACCACGGAGGGTGCGCCGGTAGAAGTAAGAGTTGCAGCAATTTTGTTACCGATAAGCCCGCTCTTACCTACACCGACCACAATAATCTTATGGCCGGTTTCGATTGCCTTACGCATAGCATTTACAGCCTGCACAAACGAATCATCAAGCCGTGCGCAGATTGCCTGCAAGGCTGCTATTTCGTCCTCAAATACCTTTTTACCGCGAATGGTGTGATCTGTGGTCATAATCGTGAGTAGAAAAAATGTTCTTTCGCCTGTTAGTCTAGCATAGCCCTCTGCCCGCTGCAACAAAAAAAGCCATATATGCGCCCAAAAATCGGCTTTCGGTGCGCAAAACTGCCATATTTTCTTGTAAACAACAGTTTTATCTTGAAAGTAGCGCCAAAAAAGAGTAAAAGAATGGCAGGGATAAATTACAGCCCACTTCATCTTACTATGGAAACATCATTCAAAATTCACGGTCTCTGTGCAGCTACGCACACCCCCATGAACGCCGACGGCACCTGCAACCCGAACGCTGTTGACGCACAGGCTAAGTTCCTTGCCAGCCAAGGCATCAAATCCGTCTTCATCACAGGCTCCACCGGTGAATCCGCCCACATGCAGCTCACCGAGCGTAAGGAAAACATGGCCGCCTGGGGCGAAGCCGGCAAGAAATACGGTATCGATGTAATCGTCCACACCGGCGGCAACTGCGTGTACGACGGTCGCGAGCTGGCTGCATACGCCGTACAGTGCGGCGCTACTGCCACAGCCTGCAATGCTCCTTGCTACTTCAAGCCCGGCAGCGTAGAACTGCTCACTCAGAGCTTGGCCGTAGCCGCCTCCGGCGCTCCCGAGCTTCCTTTCTACTTCTACGACATTCCCGCCCTCACCCATGTAGGCTTCAACCCCTGCAAGATGATTGAGGCTTGCGCTGCCAACATTCCCAACTTTGTCGGCGTGAAGTTCACCAACCCCGACTTGGCTCTGTATATGGATGCCCTCACCTACGACAATGGCAAATACGACATTCCGTGGGGTGTAGACGAATGGTTCTTGGGCGCATACGCCACAGGTGCCAAGGGCGGTGTAGGTTCCTCTTTCAACTATGCTCCCAAGCTTTACAATGACATCATGAAAGCCGTTGATGCCGGCGACATGGCAGAAGCCCGCCGTCTGCAGAAGCTCTCCGTTTCCATGATTAACATCATTGCTGCCAAGGGCTACATGGGTTGCTGCAAGTACCTGATGAGCGAGTGGACCGGCGTTGACTTCGGGCCGGCTCGTCTGCCCATGGGCAAGCAGGACAAAGCCACGCTCGATGCTCTCAAGAGCGAGCTGAAGGCCATCGGCTTCTACGACTGGGCTATCTACAAATAACCCTTAGACTACCTCATTATGGATACGAAAGCACTTGGCGAGTTCTACAAAGACAAGCTGCTCAATGAGGTAGTGCCGTTCTGGTTCCCCCGCTCTCTGGATACAGAGAACGGGGGGCTCTACCATTGCTACGCCGAAGACGGCACACTGGTAGACACCGACAAGAACGTATGGGCACAAGGCCGCATGGCTTGGATGCTCCTTACCTGCTACAACAGCATCGAAAAACGCCCGGAATGGAAGGAATACGCAGAGAGCGCCCTTAAGTTCCTTGAAGAGAAGTGCGTAGACCCGGCCGACGGGCGCATGTACTTCCACATGACAGCTGACGGCACCCCCATACGCAAACGCCGTTATGCTTACAGCGAATGTTTTGCAGCCATTGCCTGGGCTGCCCACTACGGTGCCACCGGTGACCCGAAGAGTGCCGAGCGTGCCCGCCACTGGTTCAACATCTATGCCGACATCTTCTTCACCCCAGGCAAAATGGCCCCGAAGAGCACCGGAAATCGTCCCGGTGAAAACTTGGGTTGCCGCATGATTATGATTGTAACGGCTCAGGAACTGCGCCGCTATCTGGGTGATGAAGACGGAAGCCTGACCGCATGGATTGACCGCTGCATCAACGACTTGCGCACCCTCTTCATGCACGAGGAAGTTAAGGCCGTCATGGAAAACGTGGCTCCCGACGGTTCCATTATTGATCATTTTGACGAGCGCACCCTCAACCCCGGTCACGATATTGAAGGCGGCTGGTTCGTGCTCGAAGAAGCACGCTACCGTGGTGGCGACAAGAGCCTGATTGAGACAGGCTGCAAGATGATTGACTGGGCTCTGGAGCGCGGCTGGGATAAGAAGTTCGGCGGTCTGCTCTACTATACCGACGTATACAACAAACCTGTGCAGGAATACTGGCACAATATGAAGTTCTGGTGGCCCCACGACGAGGCACTCATCGGCACGGCTCTCGCCTACAAGATGACGGGTGATGAGAAATATGCCGAGTGGCACCAGCGCATTCACGATTGGGCTTTTGAGCACCTGCAGGACAAAGTTAATGGCGAGTGGTACGGCTATTGCAACCAAGACGGCACAACCACCAACGGCTTGAAGGGCTCCATGTGGAAATCCTTCTTCCACCACCCGCGTGCTTTGTGGTGCTGCGCCTATTACATGGGTGCTATTCCCGATGCAAAGCCCATTCACTAAAGAACACCTGCTATAAATACCGACATTTATGATTATAGGCATTCTCAATTCGGGCGGTGATTGCCCCGGCATCAACGCAGTTATTGAGGGTTACGTCTCTGCGGCATACAGTCGCGGTTGGCGTGTAATCGGCTTCCACGATGGCTTTGAAGGCCTGTTACCCGTGGAAGGCGGTCGACGCTACGAGATGTTGACCCCCATGAAAACCCACAAAATCCGCTCTCGCGGCGGCACCATACTGGGTACCACCAATACGGGTAATTTTCAGGTAGTCATCAACAAACTGGGAATTCCTCGAGTAGAACCGGAGATTATGGCAAAAGCGACCAAGACAATTTCGGCTCTTGGTTTGCAGGCGTTGGCCGTAATCGGTGGTAACGGCTCTGCCCGTACCGCAAACCTCCTGTCTGAGGAAGGCCTGCCGGTTATCTCCATTCCCAAGACCATCAACAACGACCTCTGCCCCGACTCGGACTACACCTTCGGTTTCCAGAGTGCCGTATCAGTCGTCAGTGAATCTATCGACCGCATACGCACCACGGCCAATGCGCACCAGCGCATGATGGTAGTTGAGGTGATGGGCGACCAGTCCGGTTGGATTGCGCTGCACAGCGGTATCTCCTCGGCTGCGGACGTTGTGTTGATTCCTGAGATTCCGTTCGACATGCAGAATGTCGTTGACTGTGTGAAGGCTCGCAAGGCCAAGGGACAGCGTGAAATCATCGTTGTAGTGGCTGAAGGTGCTAAGCTCAACGGCAAGCTCATAACCGTACGCAATAAGGATAACGGTGATGAACGCTTAGGCGGCATCGGTAACCGACTCTCCAAGATGCTGGAAGAGATGACCGGCATCGAGACTCGCTACTGCGTGCTGGGTCACACCCAACGCGGCGGCAGCCCCTGCCCGTTCGACCGTATTCTGGGCATTCGTTTCGGCGTGGAAGCAGTTAAGCTCATTGAGCAGAGCAACTTCGGCCGCACCGTTGTGCTCAACGGGCTCAATGTTGACAGCGTGCCCATATCGCAAGCCATTGCCAGCCCGCGTATGGTATCGGCAGACAGCCAGATTGTGCGCACGGCTCGTGACCTCGGCATCATCTTCGGCGACCGCCGCCCGGAAGAGATATTCGGCAGCAAGCCTGCACAACAGGCTGCAACGGAGCAAGCTCCTGCTGCAAAGCCCCGCAAGACTACAAAAACAAAGGAATGAAAAAACTGACCACCAGAATAGCCGGGTTAGCCTGTGCAGGGGCCGCCCTGCTCAGCTCATGTGTGAACATCTTCAACGGACCAACTGCGGCCAACATGCGCCCGAGCTATGTAGCTATGGAGACCAACTCCGGCCGCATACTCTATGCAGCAAACCCGAATGAGCGCCGCCCGATAGGCATGTTAGCCAACGTGGCCAATGCCATTGTGGTGCTCGACTGGGCAAGCTCCAAAAACGTGAGCATGGACACCGTGTTGACAGTACCTGCCGCGGCCTGCAAATGGCCATCCACCAACCTGTTGCACCTGCGCCCGGGGGACCGCATCACATTGAGAGATGCTCTGCATTCCACCATCATGTGGGATGACAGCGCTGCCGCCACAACCTTGGCTTACGCCTGCGGTTCTACCCTGAACATGATCGACCCCGAGGGGGCTTTCGTTGCTCAGATGAACCAAATGGCAGCCGCCATCGGTATGAACGCAACGCGTTTCAAAGGCAGCAATGGGGCAGTGGTTTCTCTGGCTTCTACCAGAGACCTTGCTCTCATGGGGATGTACGCTATTGAGAAGCCGGCTTACAAGGGAATCAGTTCCAAGAAGTCACATATTGCCACTATCTCCAATGCATACGGACAAGTGCGCCAAGTGGTTATCACCAACTCCAACCGCATGCTCTCCTATGACAATGTTGATGGTGTAAAGGCAGCTCGCTCACAGACTGCCGGCTGCTGCCTGATTGCCACCAGCACCCGCAGTTCAGTCAAAATGACGGATCCCCGCACCGGAGCCCCCGCAACGTATGGTCAGCGCCTGCTTGTTGTGGTGGCTGGCATGCCCTCCTCTGACCAGCGCTACAGAATGGCTACAGACCTACTGCGCGATAGCTGGAGCACATGGGAAACCTGGCAGCGGTCAAACGACTTCACGGATCATTCCAAATTCATTATTCTGCCTCACTAAACATTTATAATCATGAATATCGGTATTCTTAACGCCGGCGGTGACTGCCCCGGACTTAACGCCGTGATAGAAGGCGCAGTGGGTGCTGCAACCGCCCGCGGCTGGAAAGTGTACGGCTTCTACGATGGCTTTGAAGGCCTGCTTTCAACCCCCGAAAACGAGCGTTGGAAAATCCTTACCCCCGAGAATTGCCACAACGTGCGCTCCTGCGGCGGCACCATTCTGGGCACTGTAAACAAAGGCAACTTCACCGTGAAGAGCGGTGTGGGTGGTCGTATGCAGATTGCCGAAGACGTGCTGGCTCGCAGCAAAGCCACAGTGGACAGACTGGGGCTCAAGGCTCTCATTGTGGTGGGCGGTGACGGCTCGCAAACCATCGGTAACGAGCTGCGCGCTATTGGCCTACCCATCGTAGGCGTGCCCAAAACCATCGACAACGACCTGGGTGCCACGGACTACACCTTCGGTTTCTGGACTGCTGTTTCGGTAGTAAGCGAGAACCTTGACCGCCTGCGCACCACGGCAGATTCGCACAAGCGCATGATGGTGGTTGAGGTAATGGGGCGCCACGCTGGCTGGATTGCCCTCTACGGCGGTATAGCCGGTGGTGCAGACGTGATTCTCATGCCCGAAATCGAGTTCAAACTCGAGGAAATCGTGCGCAAGGTTGAGCTGTTGAAGGCACTTGGTCAGCGCGAAATCATCATTGTAGTCAGCGAAGGCGCCAAGATTGGCGGCAAGCTGCTTACGCTCGATGAAGAAACCAAGGGCGAGGTACGTCTGGGCGGTATTGCCTCCTTCCTCTCTACCAAGCTGGAAACCATCACCGGTATCGAAACCCGCTACTGCGTGCTGGGTCACATACAGCGCGGTGGCAGCCCCATTCCCTTCGACCGTGTGCTGGGTGTGCGCTGCGGTGCCAAAGCCATTGACCTTATCGGTGAAGGCAAGTTCGGCGAGACCGTTGCTCTGCACGGCGTAGACATGGTTTCCATGCCCATCGAAGAGGCTGTGCGTACCCTGCACCTCGTGGACAGCCAGAGCCAACTGGTGGAAGCCGCCAAGGAAATCGGTATTTCCTTCGGCGACGACACCAAGATGTTCTGATAAACACCGCTTCACATCTATATTCAAAGGCCGCAGTCATCAACTGCGGCCTTTCTTCTTTCAAGATTCCCGGAGGCGCCCTCCGCTCAATCCACAAACCCCGTGCTTATCAGCTCGAGTGTACTTGGCCGGTATTTCTTCAAGCGCGGTTTGAGCCTTACCCCGAGCTCATCCTCAGGCAGGTGAAGAATCAGCAGCGAGCCATCAAAAATAATAGCAAATAAACCGGGGCTCACAGCCTGAGCAGTTGCTACACAATCCCAACATATTTTATTACCCTCCGAGCGTTCCAACTCTTTCTCTATAAAAAGTAAGGAATTGCCATCTTCAGAGATATGCTCCAGGCGGGCAACCAACTTATAACCGGGCTTGCCACGAGTACCGATTCGACGGGCAGAGTAACGCACACGATGTGAGGCATCCCACTGCGGAGCCATCTCGTCTGTGCACCCGGTAAAATAGCGAGCCAGAATCTGCTCATGCTCCGGCTTAATTTCAGAGATGACTAAATTCTTTTTCAGCTCCCCGAAACTCATGCTTTTCTTTTCAATGCCCTCAATCCTGCGAGTGTGGGGATTAAACTTTACGATATCAAAATAGACGCGCTGCTCATCCTCATCAACAATGCTCACCAGATTGCTCATGAACACATAGGGAACCACCGCATGCTGAACTTGCTCCTTATAGTTCACACGGCGACCATCAGATTTTTTGAAGCGCACACAACTCAGGTAGCGCAGCGAGCGGCCATCCTCAGACAGCTGCATGATTCGCTCACACAAAACCGCTTTACGGACTTCATTGCGCCCCCAAGAAGATGAATACTCTGTAAGCGTCTCAGCATCCCAGCACTTCCCCACCGGCACCATTTCGTTGCCAAAGTATTTTTCAAAAAGAGCCTCGTCCGCAGGTTTCACATCATTGCACAGCAGTGTTTCGACGCATGCCGACTCGGCGGCGCAAAGCACACCAACCGGCAACATCATCAATGCTACAATAAATGTTCGTATCATAGTGGTAATCAGGTTAAAGAATTGACAACACGCGCATAAAACTCATTCATGGCGTGTTCTTCGGGCAGCGTATCCTGCGGGAGCGACGTGGCAAGCAATTGCTGCTGCAGTTGGTCGCAGTGGCTGCGAACAGCTGCAAGAACATGCTCCTCGGGCAATTGTTCATGAGCGCGACAACTCACCAACTGAGCCATCAGCTCCTGTTGCTCAGAAGTGCCGACACTTTGCACCAAGTCCATAACCGGCAGGGGGTAAAAGCGTTTATGCTGCAAAACATAACAGGCAGAGAGCAGCATACGCAGCGTACCGAGGCCCAATTTACACTCGCGCATGGTACCGGCATACCCATCGGGCAAATACAGTAACCTGCGCAGGTACACGTGCGCCCCACTCATCAAACCGTGCGCCATTGCACCGGGACACAACACTGGCTCGCACACGGCCCTCATTTCCTCCACACAGGGATGCTCCAGCCAGACCGGTGCATGCAGCAGCTCGTGGGCATTCCATCCGCTTTTACGAATAATTCGCAGGAACTTCCCCAACTCAAAGCCCAGCACATCACCATCGGGCAGCCGCAACTCATCCGGCGGAGGCGTCAGCGAAAAATACCGCGCCGTCGGGTATGCATATATAAAGCGAACATCGTAATCACTCTGCGGGCCATGGCATCCATACGCCCGAGAACCCGTCAGGCAAAGCAACAGCAGCTCAGCTCCCTGCTCTGCACAACAACGGAGCACAGCTTTGGTTATTTCCGCCCTCATTGCAATGGTAAGGTGGAGTGCAAGGCATCCCAACGCGTTTTAGCAGTTAAAATCGCCTCTTTGGTGACGGAGGATGAAAGCTCCCATGTAAGCGGCATGGCCTGTGTGAAATAGCGCGGCAGCAGCCCGTCGAAATCAACATCCCCCCCTTGGAAAGGCGCACGGTGGTCACGCTGCGGCCACTGAACATCATTCACATGAGCGCCGTAGATATGCGGAGCCAACGATCGCAGGTAACGATCGTGATTGAGCAACATAAGATTATGTTTGCGCTGAATGTGCCCGAAATCATGCCAATACCGCACATGCGGATTATCTGCAAATTCCTCCAGCAACCGGGGCATTTCAAGTTCACCGGGAACCTGTTCAAAATGGCTGCGCCCCTCGACACCCAATACCAAGTTGAGCTCTTTTGCTCGCTCGGCCAGCTTGTACAGTGCCTGCCGCGCACGCTCATAGTACAGCGGCGCAAGCTTTGCGCGCTTGCGCACATACTCCCCCTTCAGGCGCGCATACTCCACAGTACCTCGGTAGCCATGGCGAACCATGCGTTGCAATTCACGCGTGCATTCATGGCCACGGAACAACTCTACCTCCCCCATGTGCAGTACTACATAGCGAGCCTCCAATCTGGCAGCAACCAGCAGTGTTTCCATGCTCAAACGCATAGCGCGCTCGCGCTCTTCGGGACGGTGGGATGTAAATCGGTAGGCATCCGGCGCATCGCCCGCTATATCAATGGGTGCCGGGCAAAAATTATGAACACCCGCCACCCGTATGCGCCCCTCATCAACAGCCTTCATCAGCCCGGGTAATAGTGTGAGCGAAAGCCCATGCGAAGCCTCGATATACTCAAAACCCAACTCTCGAATTTCATCACACATTGCCCCGCCATCCGTATGGCGAGAACTGTTCCAGCAGGTTGAAAATACGTTCACGAACACAGCATACCGCCGTAGCAAACAAAAATCAAGAGTTTTATCTGTTCACGAGCGGTATTCGAAATCCCGCAAAGCAGGAGCCAGCATAGCCGTCCTGAAGCAAATGCAGCTCACCTGCCGCGAACTGGCAAGTGAGCTGCGAAGATTTAGAGTTCGTTAGTAGTTTTACTCCTGTGAGGTATCAACGGCGTCGTTCTCAACAGCCATCCCCTCCCCCTCTTCATGAGATTCAGCAGAATTATCGTCCTCCTCATCATCGGGAATAACGAGAGTAATCTCCTGAATAGCCTCCTTACCGTTGAGGGTAATGAGTTTCACGCCCTGAGTTGCGCGACCTGTCTCACGGATGGTATTGACCTTCATACGAACGGACTGACCACCGGAAGTCATAATCATGAGTTCGTCTGCATCCGTCACGGTGGTGGCAGAAACCACCAAACCGGTCTTCTCGGTGCAATTCATGGTCTTGATACCGATACCGCCGCGGCTCTGCAGGCGGTATTCGCCAAAGCGAGTGCGCTTGCCGAGGCCGTTCTCAGAAACCACGAGCAGAGAGTGAACTGCGGGTACGCCATCTATCAGCTCCTCGGTCTCTGCGGGTACCTCAGCGCTTTCCTCATCGGCGGTAACGGCCGTCTCGCCTTCGGGCACCACCGCCATAGCAACTACATAGTCACCCTCACGCAGCTTAATACCGCGCACGCCGATAGTGTTGCGGCCCTGAGTACGCATATCGCTCTCCTTGAAGCGAATGCTCATACCGTTGTGAGTAACGATGATGACATCCTGCTCGCCGGTTGTGAGTACAGCGTTCACAAGGGAGTTACCCTCCTCAAGGTTGATGGCGATAATGCCGGCCTTGCGATAGTTCACGAAGTCATTGAGTGCGGTCTTCTTCACCGTACCATCCTTGGTGGCAAATACCACATTACCGGAGCCCTCGGCGAAGGTAATATCCTTGCCGTCCTCGCTGACTTTACGCTCCAATCGCAGAATAGCGGCTATGCGCTCCTCGGCCTGCATATCCAGCAGGTTCTTAATGGAACGCCCCTGAGCACTGCGTGCGGCTTCATCAATCTCATACACACGCTCCACATACACGCGACCGGTGTTGGTAAAGAACATGATGTAGTCGTGATTCTGGGCTGCGAAGAGGTGCTCCACGTAATCGTTGGCATCCTTCTTGCTCTTGGTGGTAGCGGCTTTAATGCCCTTACCGCCGCGAGCCTGCAGGCGGTATTCATCGGAATTGGTACGCTTAATGTAACCGCTGTGAGAAATGGTTACAATCATGGAATCATTGGGGATGAGGTCCTCAATGGCCATATCGCCCTCGAAGGGAATGATGTGGGTCATACGCGGGGTGGCGTACTTCTCCTTAATGGCACGCAACTCATCCTTCACGATACCGAGCACGCGAGCCTCGTTGGCCAGGATGTCGAGGTAATCCTCGATAACCTCCAGCAGTTTCTTGTACTCGTCGGAAATCTTGTCGTTCTCGAGAGCGGTGAGCTGGTAAAGGCGCAGGTCGAGGATAGCGTTGACCTGGCGCTCGGTAAACACATAGTCATCCCCCTGCACGGAGGGTTGGCTGTGAATGAGAATGCCCAGCCCTTTGGCAAGAGACACGGGGAAACGGAAGGCCATCAACTTGTTGCGGGCCTCCTCACGGTTGCGGGATTCGCGGATGATGCGGATGAACTCGTCGAGGTTAGCGAGGGCAATGAGGTAGGCCTCCAACACCTCGGCACGATCCTCGGCCTTGCGCAACAGGTACTTGGTACGGCGAATCACCACCTCACGACGGTGCTCAACGTAGAAGTTGATGGCATCCTTCATGGTGAGCACCTTGGGGCGCCCCTCGTGAATGGCCAACATGTTAACAGCGAATGAAGTATCGAGACTGGTGAGCTTGTAGAGCTGGTTGATGACCACCTGCGGACGGGCATCGCGCTTGAGTTCAATCTCAATGTAGTCTGTCAAGTCACGCATACCGGCGATGTCGGTAATCACCTTATCGCGCACAAGCTCAGCAATACGCTCCTGCAGCACAGCGCGGTTCACACCGTAGGGAACGTCGGAAATGTGGATGAACTCGCGCCCGTTCTCGTTGCTTACCACCTCCATCTTACCGCGCATGCGCACGCTGCCACGGCCGGTGCGGAAGTAGCTATCAATGCCCTTGTAGCCCAGAATGTAACCACCGGTGGGGAAGTCCGGTCCCTTGATGTAGGCACGCAGAGCTTCGCTGGTAATAAGGGGATTATCGATAAAAGCACAAATACCGTCCACCACCTCACCGAGGTTGTGCGGAGCCATGTTGGTAGCCATACCCACAGCAATACCTGTACCGCCGTTTACCAGCAGGTTCGGGAAGGCGGAGGGGAATACAACGGGCTCCGTCAGTCGGTTGTCGTAGTTAGGCTGAAAGTCCACGGTGTCCTTATCCAGGTCATCCATAAGCGCCACGCCCAAGTGGCTGAGCTTAGCCTCGGTGTATCGCATGGCAGCGGGCGGATCACCTTCGGGTGTACCGAAGTTACCCTGCCCCTGCACCAGCACGTCGCGCATGTTCCAGGGCTGAGCCATGGTCACCAGCGTGCCGTAGGCGGACTGGTCGCCGTGCGGGTGGTAGTTACCGATGGTGTCACCCACGATTTTACCGCACTTGATGGTACCCTTGGTGGGCACCAGGCCGAGCTCATGCATGGCGTAGAGCACGCGGCGCTGCGAGGGCTTCAGGCCGTCACGGGCATCGGGAAGAGCACGGGATATGATTACGGACATGGAGTAGTCCAGGAAGCTGCGGGACACCTCCTCTGCCACGTCTACCGGGCGAATTCTTGTTTCACTCATAGTTTAAGTAAAAAGGGTTGGGGGTTACACGTCGAGGTTGCGAACATTCAGAGCGTTGTCCTCAATAAAACGGCGACGGGGCTCCACAAGGTCACCCATGAGGATGGTAAACATCTTGTCGGCCTGCACGGCATTGTCATCATCCAGACGCACGCGGAGCAGCTCGCGCTTCTCGGGGTCCATGGTGGTGGCGTAGAGGTCCTTAGCGTCCATTTCACCAAGACCTTTGAATCGGGTAATGGTAACACTGCGTCCGCCGATTTCGAGCACCTTGGCAAGAATGTCACCAACGAAGTTCACAGGTGTCACAGTATTGCGGCTGTTTTCTACCAGTTCGAAGACGGGAGCTTCATCGGACAGCAAACGGTCGGACTCGATACCGAGCTCTTGCAGGCGGGAAAGCACGCGTGTGATAGCCTTAGCCTCGTGCAGCTCATGCAGCAAAGCACGGCGGCTGGGGCCCTCGCGCACCGGCAGCGGGTTGGCAGCCAGCTCCTCCTCCGTGGGTTCGCCGAAGAGGAAGAGGTCGCGATTCTCCTCAGAGAAGGCGGAAAGGTCTTCCATATTGCGGAAGTATACCACCTCCTCGTCATTACCGCAGCGCACCTTCACCAGGTACTGGGGGAAGTTACCCTCGGAATCGCGGTGGCGCAGCAGATCCTTGAAGTCACCACCGTGCTGGGCAACGCTGCCCTCGTACTTCTGCAGGTTGATGAGCGTCTCGAGGATAGCCATGAGGGAATCTGCATCGAACTCCTTGCTCTTATCGGGTGTACGCAGAGTAACATCGCCGGCGCCAAGGGAAATCAGCTTGCGGTTAAGGGAGACTTCGTCCTGCACATACTGCTCGACCTTGCGGTGAATCACACGATAAAGCGGCGGCTGGGCAATGTACAGGTAACCGGCACGCACCAGCTGCGGCATGTGGCGGCAGAAGAGAGTGAGCAACAGCGTGCAGATGTGGGAACCGTCCACGTCGGCATCAGCCATCAGAATAATCTTGTGATAGCGAACCTTGTTGATATCGAAAGAGCCCTCCCCTTCACCATCACCGATACCGGCACCGATAGCCGTGATAATGTTCTGAATCGTCTCGCTGCCCAAGGCCTTGTCCAAGCGGGCTTTCTCCACATTGAGAATCTTACCGCGCAGGGGCAGAATAGCCTGGGTACGACGGTCACGCCCCATCTTTGCGGAACCACCTGCGGAGTCACCCTCCACAATGAACAGCTCGCTGAGCTTGGGGTCACGGCAGGAACAGTCGGCCAACTTGCCGGGCAGACCACCACCCACGGTCATGGCACTCTTACGCACGCTTTCTCGGGCTTTGCGGGCGGCCTCGCGAGCGCGGGAGGCAATCAGGCACTTGTCGATGATGACTTTAGCCACGGCGGGGTTCTCTTCGAAGAACTCCTTGAGCTCCTCGTACACCACGCTGCTCACCACACCTTCAATTTCGGTGTTCACCAGCTTATCCTTCGTCTGGGAGGAGAAGCGCGGGTTGGGCATCTTCACGCTGATAACGGCCACCAGACCTTCGCGAACGTCGTCGCCATTCAGGCTGGGGTCCTTATCCTTAAGCATGTTGTTGCTCTTGGCGTAGTTGTTGATAACGCGAGTCAGTGCGCTGCGGAAACCGGAGTAGTGCGTACCGCCGTCACCGTTGAAAATGGAGTTGGCAAAGCAGAGAATCTGGTGACGATCGCTGTCATTGTACTGCATCACCACGTCCACAATGACGTCGTCCTCCATGGTCTTGCCGTCGTACTCCACCTCGATGTGGCGCACGCCGTTCATAGCGATGGGTTCGGGAGTAACGAGGGTCTTATTTTCGCCCAGCTGGTTCACGAACTCCTTAATACCATCCTTATAGTAGAAGGTCTCGGTACGCTCCTGACCGGTGCGTTCATCCGTCAATTCGATGACGAGGCCGGGGTTCAGGAAGGCGAGCTCACGCAGACGGCGACCCAGCAGGTCGAACTTGAACTCAGTCGTGTCGGTAAAGATGGTGGGGTCGGGCAAGAAGGTGATAGCCGTACCGGTCTGCCCTTCCGGGCAAGGGCCTACCACATGCAGCTTCTCGGTAGTCTTACCACGCTCGAAGGTGATGACGTGGCGCTTTCCATCGCGGCGAACCTCGGCCTTGAAGAAATCGGAAAGGGCGTTCACACACTTGGCACCCACACCGTGCAGACCGCCGGAGTACTTGTAGGCGCCCTGCCCGAACTTACCACCTGCGTGCAGGTTGGTGAGCACCAGCTCCACGGCAGGAATCCCGAACTTCGGGTGCATGTCCACAGGAATACCACGACCGTTGTCAATCACGGAAATGGTACCGCCCTCGTGAATCTGAATAATAATCTTGCTGCAATAGCCGGCCAAGTGTTCGTCGATAGAGTTATCAAGCACCTCAAATACGCAGTGGTGCAGACCTCGCTCATCGGGGTCGCCTATGTACATACCCGGGCGCTTACGGACGGCCTCCAGGCCCTCCAGCTTATCAATCTGCGCCGCGCTGTACTCTTGCTGTGCCCCGGTAGAGACTACCTGTTCGGTTTCTTCAGGGGCCGTGGTGTTATCAGTCATACGGCGGGGATTATACGCGCGTATACGCGCGCGTCAATTATATATTACGTCATTATGCTAAAAATTAGACAAAAATACACCTACAACGCGACTTTCACATCAACCTTCATCTCCCCGCACTTTACACCCAATCAGCGCTTATAACGGCAAATAAAGCGTTTTACAAGCAATCCGCGACAAACATCCCCTCTTCCATCCGCCTACAGAACAAAGTACCTTACCCAGCAACAGTTACACAGCTCCCCCAAAAATAAACACTCCTATAACAAAAGAGCTCGAAGATGTACATAAAAAACGCTTGCCAAAATGGGCAGAATGCGCTAATCTTGCTCACCTCTCAGACTCTAAAATATATGAAGCACGTACACTTCCTCGGAATCTGCGGCACCGCCATGGGCGCTGTGGCCTCTGCCATGGCACGCAAGGGTTACACCGTTACCGGCACCGATGCCAACGTCTACCCACCCATGTCGACATTCCTGGAAAGTGAGGGGATACAGATATTTCAAGGCTACAAGGCAGAGAATATTCCGGCAGAGGCCGATATGATTGTCATCGGCAATGCCATGAGTCGAGGCAATGCGGAAGTAGAGGCCGTACTGGAGCGCAACCTTCGCTATATGAGCCTGCCCGAGACTATGAAAGAGTATTTCCTGTGGGGCAAGCACAATTACGTAGTAACCGGCACCCACGGCAAGACCACCACCACCAGCATGCTGGCATGGCTGATGGAGGCCAACAACCTAAACCCGAGTTTCATGATTGGCGGCATCGCCCGCAACCTGGGGCGCGGCGGTCGTTTTACCGATTCTGATTTCTGTGTACTGGAGGGCGATGAGTACGACACGGCCTTCTTCGACAAACGCTCCAAGTTCCTGCACTACCTGCCCGAGGTAGTCATTATCAACAACATTGAGATGGACCACGCCGACATTTATGCCAGCGTAGAGGATATAAAGCTCTCATTCAAACGCCTGCTGCGCGTAGTTCCCCGCACCGGTGTAGTGTTCATCAACGCCGACTGCCCGAACTGCGCCGATGTAAAAAATCACGCAGCCGAAGAACTGAAGATGGTTAAATTGATTAGCGTTGGCATGGGCGAACAGGCAGACCTGCGCATTACAGATATTGAGCACCGAACCGACGGCAGCTCCTTTACACTGGACGGCGAGACCTACAGCATCCCCATGATTGGCGATTTCAACATTCGCAACGCCGCCATGGCCACCTGCGCGGCTCGCAATGCGGGCATCTCCCCGGAGCAAATTCGCACAGCTTTCCAAAGCTTCGAAGGTGTCGCACGCCGGCAAGAAGTACGCGGCACCGTCAATGGCGTAACCGTGGTCGACGACTTCGCCCACCACCCCACCGCCATACGCCAAGCTGTCGAGGGGCTTCGCCAGCGATACCCCAAGAGCCGCCTGTGGGTACTCTTCGACCCGCGCAGTAACACCACCATTCGCAACCTTTTCCAAAACGAACTGGCCGAGGCTCTCGCCACTGCCGATTTCGCAGTCATCTCCCCCGTAGAAAACCACAAGCGACTGCGCCCGGAAGAAAGACTCGACGAAAACAAGCTCTGCGCTGACATCAATGAAAAAGACACCGAATGCTACTTAGGTAGCAGTGTGGACGACATTGTGGCTCACGTCGTCTCACGTGTGCATCCCGGCGATGTTCTGCTGGTGATGAGCAATGGCGGGTTCGGCGGCATACACGGAAAACTACTCAGTGCTCTGGCCCAATAAAACCTCCTGCCCCACTCCGAAAATTGTCGAAGACACAAAAAATGCACACAAAAGTGAAATTTGTCTTTACAAACGGTCATAATTGAGTATAATGCGCGTCCCGACGCAAATGCTTCGCGGCCGAAAATCTTATAAACACACAAACAAACCAGAGATCATGAAAGTTCTTTCCTCACTCGCCTCCATGAAGCGCCGCCACGCTGATTGCCAGATCGTGAAGCGTAAGGGTACGCTCTACGTCATCTGCAAGAGCAACCCCAAGTTCAAGGCTCGTCAGGGCACGACTGCCGGCACACGCCTGAGCAAGAAGGGTGTTAAGTAAACCTGGCGCGGAGCTCCCGCGTACAGTAAAAAAGGAGACCGGTGTGTTAATTAACCCCGGTCCTTTTTTCGTTTATACATCTCTCCCCTCACCTACACGGCACCATGGAAAACACCGTTCGCACAGAAATCTTACCCATCGGCGAATTTACTTTCGACAGTGGTGAAACGCTGCCGAATATGCAGTTGGCCTACGAAACCTACGGCACACTCGCCCCCGATAAGAGTAATGCCATACTGTTATTTCACGCACTCACCGGTAGCCACCACGCCCACGGATACAATGACAATGTACCCGAGGCCGGTACATTCTGGCAGCCGGAATATTACGAAGGGTGGTGGGATCGCATGATAGGCCCGGGCAAACCGCTTGATACGGAAAAATATTTCATCATTTGCGCCAACTTTCTGGGTAGCTGCTATGGTTCCAGTGGCCCTGCAAGCATAGCACCTGATGGTCAGCCGTGGGGCAGCCGATTCCCGATGGTGAACGCAAACGACCAAGCACGCGCTCAAATTAAACTTTTCAACCACTTCGGCATCGAGCGTTTTGCGCTGGTGGGTCCCAGCATCGGCGGCATGCTTTCTCTTGCCTTTGCCAACCTGTTCCCGGAGCGAGTTCGCAGCATCATCATCATCGGCGCCAACTACAAGCCGTCCATCGAGCACAAATTAAGTAGTTTTGAGCAGTTCTGCGCCATCGAAATGGATGAGAAATACCGCGAGGGTCGCTACCCGCTCGATGATGCCCCCATACGTGGGGTTGCCCTTGCCCGCATCATCTGCCACAAGCACTTCATCTACCAGCGAGGACTGGAAAAGCGCGCACGCAAAGGCTGTTCTCCCGATCGCAAAGGGCTGCTCACTTGGTACACCCCCACCCGCAGCACCGAGAGTTACATGCTGCACCAAGGTACCAAGTTTGCAAAGCGGTTCGACGCCAATGCCTATATCCGCATCATCAATATGTGGACCTCTTTCGATTTGGAAACCCTGACCGGCCGGAGCACGGATGAATGCTTCCGCCGCTTTGCGGAGCACAATATACCGTTTATTCTGTTCTCCATCAATACGGACTGCTGCTTCTCCTCGCGCGACATTTCACTATTTCATCGCAGATTATTGAAAAACGGCGTGCAGGCGGAATATACCCGCATCAGCTCCGAAAAAGGTCACGACTCCTTCCTGTTGGAACCGGAACTGTACGAAGCAGGTATCACCGCTTACCTCAACAAGGTGTAACAGCATATTTCTGTTTTTTTGTATAATTTTGAATTTGCCGCTTGCAACGGCGGCGTAATCGTGATATACATAAAGAGTCAACACAACCGCATATAGCATGAAAATTCGACTTAACAGACAGAAGAAAGGCTTCACCCTGATTGAGCTGATGGTGGTTATCGCCATTCTGGCCTCTCTGGCAGCCGTGGGTTATGGTCCTATCATGGAGCACATGAACGACGGCGATCGCCAGTCCGCCAGTTCAAACTTAGGTCAGGTGCAGAAGATGCTTCTTACCTTCAGCCAAGACAACGGTTCTTACCCCTGCGATGCTACGGCAGATGCTCTGCTTGAGGATGAGCGTAACGCTGAATACAACTTCGGTGAGCTGAAGGGCGACAAGTCTAACGCCTACTTCCGCCAGCTCTTCTACAAGGGTAACCCCACTGAGAGCACTTTCTATGCCAAGCACAACGGCACCAAGGAGCCCGATGGCAAATTTGCCAATGGTCAGGCTCTGACAAAGGGTGAAAACGCTTTCGCCTATGTACTGCGCAAGGAAAGCAACAATCCCGAGGACGCTCCCGGTCGTCGCCCCGTTGCCGGCACCAGCACCCCGCTCGCATTCAGCTGCGTTCCCTCCACCGCCAAGCCCTATACCGGCGACAAGCTGAAGTTCAACCGTGAGCTCTTCTTCGCCCATGCCTTCATGGTGAAGACCGACGGCTCCGTAACTGACCTGAAGGATAAACTGACGGAAGACGCTGAAGACGACACCAAGAGCGTGTACGCCGATGGCTTCACCCCCTTCCCCGAAACCAAGAAAGGCCGAGACACATCTCCCGATTACCTGATTGTGACACCCGACCTGTAAAGCATTTTTTCTGCGACAAACATACTGAGAACGCTCAGAGCCCGTGGGCTCCGGGCGTTCTCTTTTTTTTCTCAACTCACAGCAAAAAACCGCCATCCCCTATCAGGGATGGCGGCTCTCAATTTAAAAACTGATCATTTTAATTCAGGGAACACCCACGCAATTCAGCTAAACGCCGCACGACGGACTCAATTACATTCGCAGGACAGGAGGCCCCGGCAGTCACGCCCACGCGCCACGGACGGCTCAAATCTGCAGCCTGCGGCGGCAACGCCACCTCAAGTTCAGCCTTTGCCTTCACGTCGAAGGAACGAATAAAATCAAGATTCACCAAACACTCAGCCTCTTTCACAAAGAACGTAGGCAATTTGAGCGATGCAATATGGGCAAGGTGCGTTGTATTCGAGCTATTGTACCCACCAATGATAAACATAGCATCCAATGGCTTATCCAGCAAATCGAAGAGAGCATTCTGGCGGTCTTGCGTAGCACCGCAAATGGTATCGAAAGCATGAAAACGCAAGTCGTCGCCGTCGCGCTCCGTCACAGCGGCACGCAACATGTTCTGAATACGGGCAGTTTCACTCTTCAGCATGGTCGTCTGGTTGGCCATACCAATTTCCGCCAAATGAACATCGGGGTCGAAACCGTCGGAGTAACACCCTTCAAAATGAGCGAGGAATGAGTCACGCTCACCACGCCCGGCTATATAATCAGCCAACATCTGAGCCTCCTCCTCATTGAATATCAGAATAAAGTTTCCCTTACCATCCTCCCCGCATGATTGCGAAGCTGTAGCCTGACTTTCCTCATGCTTAGCTTTGCCATGAATTACACTGGTAATACCGAGCTTGGTATAATTGCGTACTTTCTGCCACACTCGAATAACGTTACCGCAGGTGGAATCTACCAGCTGCACCCCCTTCTCCTCAAGCTTACGGCGCATGCTCACCGACACACCGAACGCCGGAATGATAACAACGTCCTCCTCCGTTAATTCGGAATATGCGGGAGCATTCAAATCCCACGGTAAGTGGCGTAAGCCCATGGCATCCAAGTCGGCATTGACTGCCGGATTGTGGATAATTTCACCAATAAGCCAAATACGGCGCCCCTCAAACATAGAGCAGGTTGCATAGGCAACCTCAATGGCGCGCTTCACGCCATCACAAAACCCGAACGATGCAGCTAAATGAACCTCAAGCCCCGGTAAACGGAGCACATTGTCATTTGCGCGGATGGAGTCCACCAACTCACTGTCGTACTGCTGCACCCTGTCGCGTACCCGAGCCATAACCTCAGGGCGGCGCACGTTGATAGGCTTATGGGTTTTCATGCCCACATTGTGCCTATTAGCACAGCAACTGTCAAGAAAAATGGCAGGGTACGCCATACTTCGCACTTGCAATCGCTGGGTAGAGATAGTAGAATGAGCTCATGAAGAAGTTTTCCCTGCGCCTGCTGCTGCCCCTGCTCTGCCTGTTGACCGCGCTGCAATGCCCGGCGCAGAGTCCGGATTTGGCAAATGAGGACCGCGATTTAGTTCGCGTAATGCGCCATCCGGATGGCTCGAAAGCCGTTTACAAACGCCAGTCCGGCTGGCGGGGCATGCGTTGCGCCACCTATACCCCCAGTGGCCGACTGGCAGCCATCAACGACTACACCGAAGGTAAATACGGCCAGCTTGTAGCCTGTGTTATCTACGACAGCAAACGCCAGCCTATCTACAAAGTATCATACGGTTACGACTCACAAGCCCGATTAATCGAAGAGCGCATGTACTCCCACCCGGCCAACAAGCTCGTTCAGCGTGTCATTTATAAATACGATGCCAGCGGGAACCGCGCCAAACCTCTCATCATCTCACTCAATAGCACAGGTGCCGACATAGCTCCCACTATTACCGATGACGTAACCAGCGCACACCGCCAGTTGCGAGGCAACAGAAATCGCCGGCGATAACCCCTGTAACAATCAAACACAACTACACAACACATGGAAACATTCTCTTGGAAAGATAAAGACGCCGACGGAAACAAGGTCGTATACGAAGCACATCATTTCGGCGGCTGGTGGCAGCTTACCTGCACCCCTAAAGTAGGCCGAGCCATGAAGGATGAGGTAGAACCCGAGGAGGCAGAATTTACCCCGGAACTGTGGCAAACTCTGCGTGACCTGCTCTGGCGCAAATACCAGCGCCGCCGCGTATCTTGGGCACTCATCGAACATATAGATAACATATTGGCCGGTAAAGCCACCAACGAACGCCGAGATCAGCGCCGCAAATGATGACCGAAGATGAAATGATTAACTGCCGGGCACCCGAGCGTCAACTCGAGCGCGCTATAGCAGTCATGCACCGCCTGCGCGCCCCCGGCGGTTGCCCCTGGGATGCCGAACAAACCCATGAGAGCCTCATTCCCAACCTTATAGAGGAATCTTACGAGTGCATAGATGCCATTCGAGCCAAGGACTGGGCACACCTGAGAGAAGAGCTGGGAGATGTACTTCTGCAGGTACTTTTCCACGCAGAACTGGCAGAAGAAAACCCGGAAGAGGGATTCACACTTGCAGATGTAGCCTGCGATTTAAGTGACAAAATGGTGCGCCGCCACCCGCATGTGTTCGGCACGGCAAAAGTCAACGACAGCGATGGTGTACTCACCCAGTGGGATGCGATTAAGCGCCGGGAACAAGCCATAGAAGATAAGCCCTATCTTAAAAACTGCGGCAAAGGTCTGCCGGCTCTACTGCGCGCGTACAAAATCACCAAAAAAGTAGCAAAGATTGGTTTTGACTGGCCCAATCATGCAGGAGTTGTCGACAAAATACGAGAGGAGACCGACGAGGTTGCAGAAACCCTGGCACTACCCGACAGCGACCCGCATGTTGAAGAAGAGCTCGGCGATTTACTGTTCACCACAGTAAATCTGTGCCGCCGTCGCGGGATTGACCCCGAGGTTGCGCTCGATGCGGCCAACCGTAAATTTGAAAGACGCTTCAACACCTTGGAAAAGCAGCTCAAAGCACAGGGCATCAGCCTGGAGGAAGCGACAGCAGAACAAATGGAAGCGGCTTGGCAACAAGCAAAAAAACAACAAGCGTAATCCCCTAATCAACAATACGCAAAGAACCTTCGCGCAAATTACAGAGAAAAACAATGATTTCCTTGCGCCACAGCATCGTCTTTCTGCTTTGCAGCCTATTGCCCACAGCATGCAGCACTCGCGAAGTAGTAGAGGAACTGCCCGACAACCCACTATCGCAAACACCCGGGCAGGAGCTCGCCGGCTTTTCTGCCAATCCCCTGTTACCGGGAGGCGGCGGACTGGGCGCGGAAACCATGCGCGTAACCACCGAAGAAGAGCTCAAAAAAATCGACAACGGGGCAGATGGAGAACTCATCTGGACCGACCCGGATAACCCCGATGCGGATATTCCCGGACTGACGGCAGCTTTCGAGAATAAGCAACAAGGTAACGGTTGGCTGGACAATTTAGGGCGGGGACTGAAACTGTCCCGCCGCGAAGGCCGACCGCTGGTGATTTGGTTTCACAACTCAGTAACAAGCCCTAAAAGCAAAAAATTGGGTGCACACCTGCTCGATACGGCAAAGTTCGACTATTGGTGCAAAGACCGAGTGGTACGCGTCAAACTCGATGCAGGAGCCGGCTTGGACGAAACGCCCACGGGGAATTCTCGCTACAGCGCCAGCTCCATCAGCAATTTATCACGTCGCTACGGCTTAAAACGCACCCCTGCTCTGGTTGTTGTAGACCCCCTCGGCAAAATTACCGCACGAATTGATGGGTACGAAGGATTTGTAACCGAAGTAGAAGCCGAACTGAAGGTAGGGGTTGAAACCGCCGAGAAGAATTACCGGGAACACCGCAATGTGCTACTCAAAAGAGGCTACCGCGAATGGCGCTCCCGCAAAGGCGAAACCATGTTTGCAAAATTGCAGCGTTACGATGAACAAAACCAGGTAGTTTATCTGCGCAGTCCGGGTGGTAAGGTATCTCGCACCCGATTGGTGAGATTCAGCAAGGAAGACGTAGACTACCTCGATGCGCATGCCCGCGGCGAGCACGATAACCCATTCGATACTCCCCGCCATGAATAAATCAGACGCCACCAAAGCCCATATCATGCGCGCGGCCATAGCCTGTTTCACGGGCTTGGGGTTTGAGGGAACGTCCATGCGCGATGTCGCCACCGCTGCCGATGTAAACATAGGCCTTATACGCTACCACTTCGGCAGCAAAGCCGACCTCTACCGAGATACATTGGCCTATGTCTCCGACCAATACAACAAGGTATGCCTGACTGCCCTCGAACAAGCTCGCGAAAGCGGCGATGTGGGTGAAATCATCTACTCCTGGTTGGCTGCCCCGCTCACCCACTGGCTGGATTCCAACGTAGCCACCGGTGAAGAAGTGCTGTGTTTTCTTAATAAAATGGGGTACGAATCCCCCGAGCTCACCCACGAGGTGTATGAATCGCACTACTCCTACGCTCTGCAGGAATGGCAACAGGCTGTACATGCACACTTTCCCGGTATCGAGCGAGCAGACTGGCTGTGGTGCATGACCTGCCTGCGCGGCATGTACTTCAACATAGTTGCCCACAACGAATTTACCCTTTGGGGGCTCCCGGCGATTCGTGGCAAGGAAGCCGCCATTCGTCGTCTGGCGGCAGATATGGTCGCCCTGCTGCGCACCTATACACCCTCAGCCTAATAATAAAGCCCCGGCGCAAACAGCGTGACATTCTGCCAATGTTTGCTCGACAACGGTTCAGCAATCTGATAGGATACCCGCACACAAACAATTAGTTTTCCCCATGGTTACCACGGAATACCCCCACGGCCGCGACTTCCCGATACTGCGCATCTCAACCGAGCTGTGCGAAGCTGAGATTTCTCTATACGGAGCTCAGGTACTGCAGTGGACCCCCACAGGGCAGCTGCCGGTTATATTCATGAGCCCCAAGGCCAAATTTGCCCAAGGCAAAGCGCTGCGCGGCGGTATACCGCTTTGCTGGCCTTGGTTCGGCAAGAATACAGAGGACCCGTCCCAGCCCTCTCACGGTGTAGCTCGCATCTCCACTTGGCAGCATGCCGGGACTGAGGAACTCGAGGACGGTACGGTTCGCATCATTCTGGCACTGCCGCCGGCGCAAGAGCTTATGCCCAGCGGGGCCGTTATCATTGAACTGGGGCGCGAACTGCAAATCAGCCTGCTCACGCTCGATGTACAGCGCAGCATGCCCTTCTCTGCCGCCATGCACACCTATTTTGCCGTGAGCGATTATGAGCAAGTCGCAATCACCGGTCTTGAGGAGTGCGACTTCACGGAATTTGCAGAAGATGCTGTTGCACACTGCGAGGATCCGCTCATTCCGGCCGGACACATTGACCGCATCTACCACCCCGTTGCAGAAGAGCAGGAAATCACCATTCATGACCCTGCATGGGAGCGCAGCATTCGCATTTGCCGCGCCGGCTCCGGCTCGGCAGTAGTGTGGAACCCCGGCAAAGCTTTAGCTGCCGAAATGGGAGATTTGGGAGAAGAAGCCGCCTGCGGTTTCCTGGCAGTCGAAACCACTGCAGTTCCGGCTGAGAATCTCATGTTGCGCTGCGGCGAAACCCATACCCTGACCACGCGCATTCAGGTAATATCCGTCAACTGATTTCCCGCTGCGATAACATGAATGACCAAAAGCCGAAACGCGGAATACTGCGCCTACTGTTAAAACTCGGGCTGTGGTTCACAGCGCTTGTATTACTTTGTATAGGTATAGCAGAGAGCTGCACATGGCTATTCTCCCACGGGCGCTGCCACGACAGCGCAAGTGAGTGCCGCAGTAATTCCGTGGGATTGGTACTGGGGTGTTCAAAATACATAAGCCGCGGGCACCGAAATCTATTTTACAGCAAGCGTATGGAGGCTGCGGCAGCGCTGTGGAAAAGCGGCAAAGTAAGCTGTCTTATCGTATCGGGTGATAATCGGGCAGAGAACTACAACGAGCCCCGAGATATGAAAAACTCCCTCATTGCGCTCGGGGTTCCGGCCGACCGCATTGTGTGCGACTACGCCGGAATATGCACATACGATTCCGTAAAACGAGCTAACCGCATATTCGGTGCGCAGCAGCTCATCATCGTCAGCCAAGAAAGCCATGTCGAACGCGCTGTAGCCATTGCCCGCTACCTCAATATAGAGGCCGAAGGGCTCAATGCTCCACGCTTCGGTATAACTCGCAAAGCTTTGATTCGTGCCTACTTACGCGAGCGTGCCGCCCGTGTCGCCATGCTATACGATATGATAACGGACCGTACTCCCGCCTATATGGGCGAACCTGAATCTCTGCCAAACTGATACAATTATTCACCGACGGATTTTTGCCATGAAAAGCCTTATCTCTTGCTGTGCTACAGCCGGTGTAGCTGAGTGGGTCTGCTGCCCCGGAGCCCAGAACGCCCCACTTCTTACAGCTCTTGCACACTGTCCGGTAATCCACCGCTGGAACCAGCAAGACGAGCGCACAGCAGCCTATTTCGCGCTCGGGCGCATACAGGCGACAGCTCGCCCCGTAGCCGTAGTGGCAGGCAGCGGTTCTGCCGCAGCTGCACTCGCCCCTGCTGTTGTCGAGGCCTATTACCAGCGGCGACCGCTCATCGTCATCACCGTTGACGACAAAGAGAATGCCGGTGGCTCCGGAGCCCCCAACCACATCGAAACGGAAGGGCTTTTCGGCATCTATGCTCCCACTATCGAAGTTGCACTGCCCTGCTCTGTATCAGACTTGCCGGATTTGGCTGCCGGTTGTGCCGAAGGTTTCCCCCTGCACTTAAACCTGCGCTTAGCCGAAGACTGCCGGGTTTGTTATGATTTCACCGGGCTGGAGGTAGCCGAGCCGCAAGCCGCCCCGCCTTTCCGCGCATCGCTCGTAGCATTGTCTCAGATGCTGCGTTTTCGCGCTGTGGAAGGGCTGGTACTCATCATAGGTGGCCTGAATCCGGATGAACAGGAACCGGCAATCTGGCTGGCTCGTACCTTGCGAGTTCCTGTGGTGGCTGAGGCCGCAAGCGGCTTGCGCGAGGTGCTGGCATCCTACATGCTCCAC
The DNA here is from genome assembly GCA_017555205.1 of Akkermansia sp. GTDB lineage: Bacteria > Verrucomicrobiota > Verrucomicrobiia > Verrucomicrobiales > Akkermansiaceae > Akkermansia. The sequence continues at coordinate 66,092 of JAFZGW010000002.1, forward strand.
GGTGCCGATTTGCTACTGCCACGCTATGCCCCTCGCTACATTCTGCGAGTGGGTGATGTACCAACCGGCGCCTACTGGCGTGCGCTGGAAGACATGCCCGGCACCGAAGTTTTCTCCATCACCCGCAGTGGTTTTTCCGGTCTTTGCCGCAAGAGTACCGTCATCGAAGGTGAACTGGAGCAGGTTATGAAGGCGCTGGGCGATGTGCCGCATATCGGTGACTCCACAGGAATTATGCTGCGCAGCCGCCGCTGCACCGGTCGAATCGAAGAGCTTTTACTCGCTTATCCTGAGAGCGAAGCTGCCATGATTCGCGCATTCTCCAATCAGGCTAGTATAGCAGATGTGCTCTGCTTGGGGTCTTCCACAACACTGCGTTTGTGGAACAACTACGCCCAAACTCAGGTTCCCACCCACTATGTGCGAGCCAACAGCGCAACAGGCGGTGCAGACGGCACAGTATCCGCCTTCCTTGCCAATAGTGCAGATGCGGACTACGCCTGCTGCCTGACCGGCGATTTGGCGCTGTTGCGCGATTGCGCCGCCGCTACCATGCTGCCCCAGCTTCCGCCGGCACGACGCGTGGTTGCCGTACTCAACAATGAAGGAGCCGGCTGCGCTTTCACCCCCGATATGGACGCCGAGCTTCACCGGCTCATGGTTCAGCCACCCACCTATGATTTGCAGGAAGTCGCACGCCTGTGGGGTGCTGAGTACTACGCTATTCACTGCGAGGCGGATTTCGAAGTGCTCGACTCGCTCGACCACACCGCTTTCGCTTTGCTCGACATCATACCCGATCCCGAACAAACAGCCGCATTCAACGCTGCACTGGCAAGAATTAGCTAAAACTCAATTAGTTCGGCTCACCGTTTACGCCTCTTCATCCTGCTCCATTGCCTCTGAGCCTTCGGGCATGAGGTCAAAATGGCTCACCGTCTGCTGCGGTTTTACGGCATAATCCAGTGCCGCATCCGCCACGTGGGAGGCATCTACATCAAAGCGATACGCATAGCAGTCCGGGCAGTTTGTCACCGTCTTATCGACTATCGAACCGCACACCGCGCAGAGCTTATAGCTGCTCGGATCGTTCGATATGGTCGTAGCTATCTCAAGGCGGTTCGTCTTCATCTCCATCAGTATATACCCTCTCCTCGCCCTCGCGCAAGCCCGAGCTTAGTCATATAAAAAAATAAATTTAGAATTTTTCTAAAAATACAATTGACAACAGCAGATATAGTGGTATTATTCTTTCGCATACACTTTATATAGGAAAAGCAGGGATATGAAAATACGCAAACGCAATGGAGCAGAGGCGCCCTATGAGCGGCAAAAAATAGAGCGGGTAATACGCTTAGCCTTCGAGAGCGTGCGACAAAACTCGGCAGAGGTTGAGCGACTGGCCGAAGAGGTAGAAAAACGGCTACCGAACATTGAAGAAGCCGTAGCAGTTGAGCATATTCAGGATTTGGTCGAGGAGACGTTGATGCTGGGAGGTCACTATGAGGCAGCGCGCAGTTTCATATTGTACCGTAATGAACGCCGACGCCGCAGGGCAGCGCGAGCGGGACTGCTCACCTATTTTGAGGAGGATTCCGCCTTGGCAGGCGTACTGAAAGAACTGCAAGAAGAATTCAACCAAGAAGAATACGCGCTGCAACAGCTTACAGCAAAATTTCGCAGTTTTTACCGGCAAGGTATGGCGAAGGCTGCCGCACTGAGTGCCCTCACCCGTGCGGCAGCCGAACTTACCACACGGGATGCCCCGCTGTGGGAGCAAATAGCGGCGCGCATACGCCTGGTGAGTTTCGCCGATGAGATTAAACAATACGAAGAAAGTCGCGGGCTGAACTCATTATACGACAAAATCATACACCTGACACAAGAAGGGCTTTACGGAAGATACATAAGCGAAAACTACACGCAAGAGGAAATTACCGGTTTTGAGCGACAGCTGGCCCCCGAGCGAGACAAGTTGCTGAATTATGCCGGTCTGGAGATGCTTATCGGGCGTTACCTCATACGCACCCATGAGGGAGAAATTGCCGAAACGCCTCAAGAGATGTACATGGGCATAGCCATGCACTTAGCCATGAATGAGGCGCAGGACCGCGCCGGCTGGGTAACCCGCTTTTATGACATGCTCAGCACCCTGAAAGTCACCATGGCAACGCCGACACTTGCCAATGCTCGCAAACCCTTCCACCAGCTCTCCTCCTGCTTTGTCGATACCGTACCGGATAGCTTGGAGGGAATCTACCGCAGCATAGACAACTTTGCGCGCGTCAGCAAACATGGTGGTGGCATGGGACTTTATTTTGGAAAAGTAAGAGCCAGCGGCAGTGCCATACGTGGTTTTGCCGGAACGGCCGGTGGCGTGATACGCTGGATTAAACTGGCGAATGATACCGCCGTAGCCGTTGACCAGCTGGGGGTTCGGCAGGGCGCCGTGGCGGTTTACCTCGACGTATGGCACCGCGACCTGCCGGAGTTTCTGAACCTGCGCACCAACAACGGCGATGACCGCATGAAAGCGCACGATGTATTCCCGGCACTTTGTTACCCGGACTACTTCTGGCAACAAGCTCGCGACAACATCGATGGGCTTTGGCACCTGATGTGCCCACATGAAATACGCTGCGTGAAAGGTTATTCGCTGGAAGACAGCTGGGGCGAGGAATGGTTGCAGCGCTACCTTTCCTGCGTAGCAGACCCGCGCATACACAAACGCAGCCTGCCTATCAAAGACATCATTCGCCTGATACTCAAGAGCGCGGTAGAAACCGGCACACCTTTTGCCTTCAACCGAGACACCGTTAACCGAGCCAACCCTAACAAGCACAACGGAATCATATATTGCAGCAACCTGTGCACCGAAATAGCACAGAATATGAGCGCTATCGAATCCATATCTCAGCAGGTACTGACCCGCGACGGAGAAACAGTCGTGGTAACAACCACTCGCCCGGGTGACTTCGTAGTGTGCAATCTTGCCAGTCTTTCACTGGGACGAATAGATACCGAAAACACGGCAGAACTCGCAGAAATCACTCGCAGTGCCGTGCGTGCGCTCGACAACGTTATCGATTTAAACTTCTATCCCCTACCCTATGCGGCGGTCACAAACCGCAGTTACCGCCCCATTGGTCTGGGGGTAAGCGGGTACCACCACATGCTGGCGCGGCGGGGCATTCGCTGGGAAAGCGATGAACACTTGGCGCTGGCCGACCGACTATTCGAGCAGATTAACTACGCAGCCATATCCGCCAGTTGTGAAATAGCGGAGCAAAAAGGTGCCTACGACTACTTCGACGGCAGCGAATGGCAAACGGGGGAATACTTCCGCCGCCGCCACTATACAGCACCTCATTGGCAGAGCTTGCAGCAACAGGTTGCTACCTACGGCTTACGCAATGCATGGTTAATGGCAGTGGCGCCCACCAGCAGTACAGGAACCATTGCCGGTACAACAGCAGGTATCGACCCGGTCATGAAACTCTTTTACCTCGAAGAAAAAAAGAGCGGGCTTATGCCCCGAGTGGCTCCGGATTTATCCCTCGAAACAATGTGGTACTACAAAAGCGCACACAAAATTGACCAACAATGGTCCGTGCGTGCAGCCGGTGTACGGCAGCGCCATATCGACCAAGCCCAAAGTCTCAACCTCTATATCACTCAGGATTTTACACTCAGGCAAATCCTCAACCTCTATATTCTTGCCTGGGAAAGCGGGGTAAAATCCCTGTACTACATCCGCTCCCAAAGTCTCGAAACCGAAGAATGTGAATCATGCAGCAGTTAACCCGTAAGCCCCTCTTCAATCCGCAGGGCGACTCAGACATCAACGCACGCCGTATTATCGGCGGCAATACCACCAACCTCAACGACTTCAATAACATGAAGTATGCTTGGGTCAGCAGGTGGTACAGACAAGCCATGAATAATTTCTGGATTCCCGAGGAAATTAATCTCGCTACAGATGTGAAGGACTACCCTCGGCTCACTCCCGCCGAGCGCCGAGCCTACGATAAAATACTATCATTCCTCGTTTTCTTAGACAGCATTCAGACCGCTAACCTTCCCTCGCTGGGAGAATATGTCACCGCCAACGAAATTAACCTCTGCCTGTGCATACAGGCATTTCAAGAGGCCGTGCACAGCCAGAGCTACAGTTACATGCTCGATACCATCTGCGAACCGCAGCAGCGCCGAGACGTGCTCTACCAATGGCAAACGGATGAGCACCTGCTGCGACGTAACACATTTATCGGCAATCTTTACAATGATTTCCAGCAAAATCAGCCCCCTCGAACATTCGCCCGCACATTAATTGCCAATTATATACTCGAAGGCATCTATTTCTACAGCGGCTTTATGTTCTTCTACAATCTCGGCAGAAATAACAAAATGCCGGGTTCTGCTCAGGAAATACGCTATATCAATCGCGACGAGAATACCCACCTTTGGCTATTCCGCAACATCATCCGAGAGCTTCAGCTCGAACAGCCGGAACTCTTTACCCCGGAATTGGTCGAGGAGTACCGCGATATGATACGCGAAGGCGCCGAACAAGAAATCGCCTGGGGCAGCTACGTTATCGGAGATGACATCCCGGGGCTGTCATCAAAGCTGGTAGGGGATTACATACGTTATCTGGCCAACCTCCGCTGCCGCAATCTCGGGTTCGCCCCCATCTACCCCGGTCATGAGCAGGAACCGGCAGGCTGCAACTGGGTGTCACAATTCAGCAATGCCAACATGATTAAAACAGATTTCTTCGAGGCTCGCAGTACGGCATACGCCAAGAGTACAGCTCTCGTGGATGATTTGTAAGAGAGTTGTTACAAAAAACGGCGAGCCCCACACAGGAGCTCGCCGTTTTTTTGCAACTTAACTTGCGGTGCAGAATTACTTCTGCCAACCGCCACCCAACTGGGTATAAAGAGTGGGAATGCAGGCCGCATACTGGTAACGGTAGCTGACCAGCTGCTTCTGAGCCGGGAAAAGGCGCAGCTGATTATCAAGCACTTCGAAGTAGGCGGAATAGCCCTCCTTATAGCGCTGCTTAGCAAGAGAAACCGACTGTTCATAGGCTGCAACTGCGGTCTCTTGCTTGGCAATAACCTCACGGAGTTTCTGGTGCTGAGTAAGGGTGCTGGCTACCTCTGAGAGGGCACTGAGCACGGCCTGCTCATAGTCAGCCTTGGCCGCGAGGAAGGCCTGTTTCTTTGCCTCTTCATTGGCAGACAGACGCCCACCTTGGAAAAGCGGTCCGGTAAGATTGGCGCCGATGCCCCAACCACTTACGGAACTGCTGAGGTTCGGGAACCCAAAACCGGCGGCTCCGGTCAAATTGATGGAGGGGAAATAGCTGGCAATAGCAACCCCTACCTCAGCATTTGCAGCACGCAGAGCCTGCTCCTTGGCGCGGATATCCGGGCGGCGGGAAAGCAAGTCAGCAGGCATGCCCGCAGCCAGGGTAGAGGCCTTCGAATACGACAGAAGGCTGCCACTTCGGGCGATATGACCGGGTGCACGACCGGCAAGCATGCTAAGCGTATTTTCGAGGGAGGCTATCTGCAATTCGAGAGCCGGAGCCTCGGCCTCGGCCGCGGCAAGTGCGGCTTGCGCACTTGCCACCTGCAACTTATCTACCACACCCTCTTTGAATTGATCATTGAAGAGATTCAGCGTATCGCGGTAAGATTCCATACTCTCGCGGGTGATACGCAGCTGCTCATCGAGCATAAGCAATTGCAGGTAGCCCGATGCAACTTGGCGCATAAGCGAAATGCGCAGGTTGTTGAGCTCCTCGGCAGCCTCCTCGGCGCTGGCCTCAGCACTCTCGACCTCGCGTCGGGTCTTGCCCCACAGATCCAGCTCCCAAGAGGCACTTGCACCGGCCATACCGGATTTATTCACGGAGCCTCCCATGTCCGTAAAGTTGCTGCCGCCGGCGGTGTTCACCCCTTCGTTAGCAGAGCCAACGTAACCGAGGGAGGGGAACATGGGGGCACGAGCCACCGTCACATAGCAGCGAGCAGCCTCAACATTATGGAACAATGCTTCCAAGCTACGGTTATTGTTGAATACATCAGTCAGCAGAGCCTGCAAGTTCTTATCTTTGAGTACCGTTTGCCAAGGGAGGTCAGCCATATTGCTATCACCTACTCCGGCACCACGAAAGGCTGCGGGGACTTCCATCTGCGGTTTTTCCCAGTTCGGACCCAACGTACAGGCCGAGGTCAGAACTACCGCACCGGCAAGAATCATTAATGCGCTTTTTGACATATTATAATGGGGATTTAAGAGTTAAAGTAAAGATTGTTTGGGGTTAATCGTTCTCATGCTCAATGAGGTAGCGGCGTGCGCCTTCCTCATCGGGGTCTTCTGCTAAGGTCTTTCTAGCGAAAGTAATACGGAAGAGTTTCATGATGAACAAATAGGAACATGGGATAAGGAACACACCCACTACGGTCGCCACTGTCATACCGGCAACTACGACCACGCCGATGGCGTTGCGAGCAAGGGCTCCGGAGCCATCTGACAGCACCAAGGGTACACAGCCAAGGATGAATGCCAGCGAGGTCATAATAATGGGGCGCAGGCGGAGCCTTGCTGCAATGAGTGTGGATTCCATCAACCCTTTACCACGCTCCATTTCAAGATTCGCGAACTCTACAATCAGAATGGCATTCTTAGCAGCCAAGCCAACCAGCATAATAAGACCTACCTGAGCATAGAGCGTGAGGTTCAGATTCCACACATACAGGCCCATATATGCACCCAGCACAGCAATGGGCACCGTCATGAACACCGATATCGGCAGGGTCCATTTCTCGTACAAAGCTACGAGAATGAGGAAGGCAAAGAAGCCGGACATGCAGAAAATAGTTCCCAAACCGGTACTGTTACGCACCTTGTTCTCTTGGAATGACATATCCTGATAATCCATGCCGACCTTTGTCTTGTCCATGTGCTGCTCAAACACCTCCTCAACTGCAACCATGAGCTGCTGAGTGGAGAAACCGGGCTTGGGCATGACATTGATTTTGGCGGCATTGTAGCCATTGTGGTGCATAACGAACTCGGTATCGGCCACGTCTTCAACAGAGACTATAGCATCGAGCGGTACGCGCTCACCCTTGTTATTAATAACGAAGAAGCCGTTCATTTGCTCCAGGTTCACGCGGTCTGCACCACGAGCCTGCATGAACACCTGCCACTGCTGGCCGAATGCATTGAAGAAGTTCACGAATGATGAACCGTAGTAGCTGGCCAGCACGCCGTAGGCATCACTGATGTTAACACCATATTTCTGGCACTTGGCACGGTCAAGTGAAAGGAACTTCTGCGGTACGTCGGCCATCATCATATCGCGGCACATAGCCACCTCTTTGCGAGCAGCAGCTTTCTCGTTGAACTTCTTTACCTGCTGGTAAAGGAAATCCACGCCCTGACCTTCCAAGTCAGTAAGTACCATGGTTACACCATTTGCCGTACCTACACCGGGAATAGCCGGGGGAATAAGCACCATGGGTATGCCATCCAGCCCGGCCTGAGCGCAACGTGCTGTCAGGCGTTTCTGCACCTGCTCTGCACTTTCGGCGCGCTCGCTCCAGTCTTTCAGCTGAACGAACGCAATAGCGGCGCCGGGGGTCTGCACCATGTTGAGGATATTGATACCAACCACCGAAGTCAGGTTCTTGATGGAGGGGTCGGGGGAATCTGCCGGACCAGCGAGAGCATTCTCAAACTTCTTAGCCTCCACCATGGAGCGTTGCAGCGAGTTCTCGGGCTTCATGACAAGGGCAGCCAACAGGAAGCCCTGATCTTCATCGGGAAGGAAAGCACCGGGCACTTTGCTGCTCACCGGGGCAATGGCAGCCCAGAGCAACAGGAGGATAGGCATGGAGATAACGAGCTTGCGCGCCAAACCACCGCAAATGCGGGTGTAAATGTTGGCGGTATTGTCGTAACATTTGTTGAAAATGTTGAAGAAGGGTTTGCACACACCGTGGTTAAGTTTATACACCAAACGGCGCAGCGGATTTCTCGGCTCTGTGTTCGATTCCACCTTGCTCTTAAGCATAAGTGCGCAGAGAGCCGGGGAAAGAGTAAGAGCATTGAATGCAGATATGAGCATCGAGATAGCAATCGTGATAGCGAACTGCTTAAATAGAGTGCCGGTTATACCCTCAAGCATAAGCGAGGGCAGGAACACTGCCGCCAGCACCAAAGCAATGGCCACTACGGGGCCGCTCACCTCTTGCATAGCTGCAAATGATGCCATGCGCGGATTGAGGCCTTTTTCTATGTGATGCTGCACGGCTTCTACCACCACAATGGCATCGTCCACCACCAAACCAATGGCCAACACCATACCCAGTAGTGAAATGGTGTTGAGTGTGAATCCCAGCAGGGGGAATACACAGAAGGTAGAAATAAGAGATACGGGCACGGCAATCAGCGGAATTACCGTTGCACGCCAGCTCTGCAGGAACAGGAACACCACCAGTGCCACCAGCACAATAGCCTCGATAAAGGTATGCTTAATCTCTTCGATTGAGTAGCGTACGGATGTGGTCGTATCCAGCGACACACTACCCTCAATACCGGGGGGCAACGCCTTGCTGGCCAACAGGGCACTCACTCGGTCTACGGTATCGATAGCATTCGAGCCGGGTGACTGGAATATCACGACACTGGCAGCCGGTTTGCGGTTCAGACGACCGGTGACGGAATAATCTGCCGAGCCAAGTTCAATGGTGGCAATATCTTTGAGGTATACCACCTCGTTGCCGCGCTGGCGCACAATGATATTCTCGAACTGCTCCGGTTCGGACAATCGCCCCTCGGTTCGGATGGTAACGGTAGTCTCCTGCCCATCGGGTACAGGGTCGGCACCGACTTTACCACCGGGGTTGGTAACATTCTGCTGGCGTATTGCCCCCTGCACTTCATTGAGAGCAATACCGAAATGCGACATTTTGACCGTGTTGAGCCAAATGCGGATAGCATAACGGCCGGCACCGTACACCGTCACCTCACCCACACCGGGCACGCGCTTAATCTCGTCCAGTAGCTTAACCTGGGCGTAGTTCGACAGGTCTACGGCATCATACGAGCCGTCCGGCGAGGTCAGCGAATAGAGCATGAGCGGCAGGCCGGGCTGCTGACGTATGGTGATACCGGAGTTTAGCACCTCCGTCGGCACCTGCGATTGAGCCTGACCATATCGCATGTTGGTGAGCACTTGGTCCAAGTCGGTATCGGAACCGGGCTCAAAGACAACTTGCAAGTTGTACACACCGTTGTTAGAGGAAACGGAGGTCATGTAGTCCATGTGGTTCACGCCATTCATTTGGCGTTCAATGGGCGTACCGACGGAATCCGCCACGGCTTGGGCATCTGCGCCCGGGTAAACGGCGGTAAGGTTGATGGTGCGGGGCGTGATTTCAGGGTACTGCTCAACCGGAAGGTTCAACATGCAGACCACCCCCAGCATGGTGGTCAGCACAGCAATAACCGTAGCAATAACCGGATGTTTAATGAAATAGGCACTCATGAGTGTTCTATACTACGTCTCATCAAGAAAAGGCACGCGGAGAGTTACTCTGATTTTGCGGTGACGGAAGGTGTGGTGGTCAGCGGCTTGCGATAATCGTACGCCGGAGGATTGGGCACAATTTCAGCGAATCCGCCCCGAGCACCGGCACTCTTCATACCGATATTGACGTTGGCATATATCTGAGCCATCTGCCCGCCCTCGACAATAACGGGAGCATCCAACGGATTGTCATACCCCATACCTTTCAGGATAGCGGGCAAATCCTTGGTGTTGCCATCCGCATCGGTAATGGGGCGAGCTGTTACCACCTGCATAGGAACCTTGGCTGTACCATCGCCGCTGGGCACTTCAAGCTCAATCTCGCGCCCCAAAATCACATCTATACCATGCGGCTGGTTATCAGTACCAACCACATAAATAAAACGGTGATTCATGGTGGAAAGAATAGCAGCTCTGGGCACGAGGAACGCATTTTTCACCTCGCTGACCTTGGCACGCACCTGCACGGATGCACCCGAGCGCAAACGCAATTCGGCATTCGGAATCTCGCCGATGAAGTTCACGGTACCAGTAGATGTATTCACCTCACTATCCATGGTCTTCACAAACCCCTTTTCGCCGTACAACGAACCGTCTTCGAGTATAACCTCAAACTCGGTAAACGGCGATTCCATGTCTTTTCCGGCATCGAAATGCGTCTGTGTCACAATATCAAGCACATGCTTGCCGGTGACAACAAAATCCACGCGAATGGGATTGATGGCACTCATGCGGGTCAGCGTGAATGCCCCGGGCGATACATGGTCACCCACACTCACCGTAGAGGCAGAGGCATATCCGCTAAATGGTGCGCGCACCACGCAACGATCCAGGTTAATCCGGGCATTTTCGAGCGCGGCTTCGGCCTGCTTTACTTGTGCATTTGCGGCTGCGAGCATAGCCTCGGAACGCCGTTTAGCATGCTCGGCATCTCTGAAAGTCTTCTCCGAAACAGAACCGCTTTTCACCAGTTCCGTAAAGCGAGTCAAATCCTGTTGAGTTTGAATATCAACAACCTCAGCCTGTTTTACAGCTGCTTTTGCGGCCTCGAGATTTGCCTGCGCCATGGCAACGGCGGCCTTGTAGGTAACATCGTCTATACGGAACAAAATCTCACCTTTTTCGCACGGTGAGCCGTCGATATATACTTTTTCAACGATTCGACCGCTTACCTCCGGCTTAATATCGGCCTGTTCCGTACCACGCAGCTGACCAAACCATGTAGCATATACAGGCACGTCTTGCTGTTGCAATTTCATAACGGAAACCAGCAACGGCGGCATACCCTGCTGTTGCTCTGCAACCTCGCCGCCAAAGAAATCCCGACTTACACGTTCCAGAAAGCCGGGAGCTCCATCCTCTCGCTCGCCACAGCCGGCAAGACCGGCTACAAACACCCCGCTCAGGGCAACTTTTACCATGCGTTTCATACTCATCGAATTATTGGAAAAATCATTTTATGTTCAAATAAACACGTTGAAGCAGTTCAAACAGCTTATCCTTTTCTGCAGCACTCAATCCGGACATCATCTGCCCAGTAATCGCATCAATATGTTTCGAAAGTTCCTCCCGGCACTGGCGGGCTTTCTCCGTTAAATAGGCATTCTTCACTCGCCCATCTCTTCCATCAAAGGCTGTGCGTACAAAACCTTTTTCCTCCAAGCGCAACAGCAATCCCTTCGCCGTTGTATGTGTGACGTTCAGGTATTGCTCAATATCGTGCTGTGATACTGGCCCTCCGCCGCGTGCTTCCAGATACATCAATACACGCCCCTGCGCAGCCGTTACCGGAACTTCTGCACGCAAAGAGAACAGAGTCGATACCCGATCTGTTATCAGTTTCATCAGGAATGATATTGTCTGCCCTTGCTGCATTTTCTCCTATTTTTTACATTATGAAGCACGCTTCATAATCGTGACCTCAGTATATCAGTCCACCACCGTAAGTCAAGCAAATTTACAAACAATTTGAGGCCGCACATGTGGCACCGCTTCATTACGCACGACGGCGATAACGGTTAAAAATCTCCACACAATTTGCACCTTCCGCAGCAAGCTCAGCCAGCATTTCATCGCGCATTGCAATCGCGTACTGCAACCCATTTTCAGCACCCCCGCTCTTCAAATCCGAGAAGTACCGCACAAACCGTTCCCCATTGCGGGTAATGCACAGGCGCCACCCCTTAAAAACATACCCCTGCTCCTGTCCATAGCGTGTTATATTTTTTTCTCTAATCATGGCTCAGCGACATTTTATGAAGCCAGCCGTTTTTGTCAAGCTTTTCTTACCACTTTTTAATAATTTTATTAAATATAACATTTTAACATTTTAATTCATTTGATTTCACGCATATCCATAGGGAACAGGTGCAACGCGCGACATGAAAAGCAAAAGAAACCTGCCGCATTTTTATGCGGCAGGTTCACTAGAAACAACCAAGAAAAATCTTTGGTCAATGAACAGCTCAGGCCTTAGCAGCACGAGCCTTTTTAATCATGGAAGCCACAGTCTCGGAAGGCTGGGCACCGTTGGCAATCCACTTCTCCACCTTGTCCAGATCCAGAGTGTAATTTTCACCCTCGGCCATGGGGTTGTAGGTACCCACCTGTTCAATGAAGTCGCCATCACGGCGAGCGCGGCTGTCAACGACAACGATTTTGTAGTAAGGACGGTCCTTGGACCCCTGACGGTTGAGACGGATTGCTACCATAGTAAAATGAATGAGATTGGTTGTTCCCCGAGCCGCGGCAAATACTTATTAACTGATGCACGGCGGCAAGGCGAGACGCCAAGTTACCACATCATGATTGCATTGTCAAGGATAAAGTCAGTTTTTTTCGAATTTTGTTTCGACGGAGTCACATTTCTACCTTTACATCTGATTGAGTAACGCTTAAAATGGCGGCCATGAATAGTCGAATGTTACTCTGCCTTCCCCTGCTTCTTCCCGCTTGCGCACAGCCTTTATACCTGCCCCCGCAACGAGTCGCGCGCCCGGTTCAGGTGGGTTCGGTTTCATTCAACGGCATCGATTTAGCAGCCCTCGGTCAAAAGATATGGCGCAATGAATGCGCCGGCAGCACCCAAGGACTGGTTAGTTGGAATGCCGGCGAGGACTTTCCCTCACTGGGTATTGGTCATTTTATATGGTACCCGGCAGGCTACAGCGGACCATTCGACGAAAGTTTTCCGAAGTTGGTGCGGTACGCACGCTCGCGCGGGGTTCAGGTTCCGAGCTATTTCAACGGAGCGGCTCCATGGGCAAGCAAAGCGGCATTCACTGCGGATCGAAGCGGGCTGGCGGATGCCATGCGCCGATGGCTGGCCGGGCATGTGCAGTTACAAACGGAATTTATCATATTGCGTAGCCGCGCCGCCCTGCCCCGCATGATGCAGGCAAGCCGGAACCCGCAAGCTATTCAAGCCCGATACAACGCCCTGGCTGCCACCACTCAGGGTCTCTATTGCCTGGTGGATTATGTCAACTTTAAGGGAGAGGGGCTCAAACTCACCGAGCGCTACAATGGGCAAGGATGGGGACTGTTACAAGTGCTGGAGGAAATGCGGGGCTACCCGCAAGGGAGAGCGGCCACGGCAGAGTTTGCACGTGCGGCGGCAGAAGTTATGCGCCGCCGTGTGGCCAATTCCCCCGCAGCCCGCGGCGAAGAACGCTGGCTGGCCGGTTGGCTCAATCGTTGCAATACCTATAAATAACAGCTGCCATACATGAGCATTGTTATAGGTATCATCGGGGCATTGTGTTGGCTGGTGCTATTTCTGAATGAGGAATGGCTGCAACGCGACAATCCTAAGTTTGGGCTTGGGCTGTTACTTTGTGCTGCGGCTATATGTTGCTTTGTCAGTCTGATATTCGTACTGAACTAAAAAGCGAATCTATCGCCCCGCTACGGCTATAATCAGCAGCCGAGCGACCGGCGGCGTCTGTCGCGGTCGGCTCCGCGCCGGCTTGCAGCAACATCTGTGCCACGGGAGCAGCATCTGCCAACACTGCATGAATGAGCGGCACCGTCCCTTCTTCGTCCGCCAAGTTGGCATTTGCGCCACCGGCTAACAACAGCTTAACACACCCGACACGCCCATTCTGAGCAGCTGCACAAAGCAAAGTTGTACCGCCAATTGCAGAGTCCACACTAACCCCGGCTGCCAGAAATTGTTTTAACACGGCAGTACGTCCATTCTCCGCCGCTCTGCGAGCAGCCTCCGCCAGCTGTTCCGGTGGCACAGCTCCACCCGCCAACAGCTTTTGCACGACTCCGGACTTCCCTAAAGATGCGGCAACGGTCAAATATGAATCCCCGTCTGCATCGACGGCAAAGGGGCTTTCGCCCCGCTGATAAGCCTTTGCCAGATTATCGAATGCCACCTGCTCTTCATCGCTCAAATCCGGCCGGCCCTCATACAGCACCCATGTGCAGCACCCCAAAATAAGATATACCACCGCCCACACCGTGCTCATCAATGCATGGCGACGGGTCAACAAACGAGCCAGGCACAGCGCACCATTCACCACAAATGCCGTCACGCATACCCCAAGAATCCACACCTCGAGCATACCAGCCCCCCCCACACCACTCACCCGACAAGCCAGCAGTACCACAATAATCAATAACAACAGCGGATTAACGTAGTCTCTCATACTGTTCTTACATATAGCAAAGCGCCCTCTTCCTGTCGAGCAAAAAAGCGCCTTCTGCCACGCATGGCAGAAGGCGCCTAATGTACCACACAATATATGTAACATCAGTCATCGCTGAGGCGTACCGACTTCCCACGCGTGGGATTGAAGTCAGCCATACCGAGGATGTCAGGAATTGCCGGTAAAACCGAACTATCAACTAACTCACGAATCGGAGCGAGTGCGCGCTCCATCACCTCCGTCGGGTCGATATTCTGAACCGTGTCATTGCCGGCCTCCATAGACCCGTTGAAAATCGCCTGCAAAAGACGCGGTGAGTAACCACTGACTAATGCGCAATCATCGTAGGCGGAAGCTGCAATACCGGTATTGGTTGCATCCAAGTTCCAATAGACGATAGACGGGAACTTGTAACCGGCATACTTAAACTTCAATCGCAATATATCCATGAGCGCAATGTCGTAGTGCGCACCTTGGTTAAACTGCATATCGGACAAGATAAGTAAACAGCTCGGCATAGCATCCGCTGTCACTCCGTTCTTTATTGCTGTTTCAAGCAACAAACTGAAAACGGAGGCAATGTTCGTATCTTCGACAATCTCATATCGCATGAGATGCTCCATACGCTCCACCGGAGAGGCTTTCCCACCGGGTAAATCGATAAAGCGCGCATTGCTGCTGAACGTAACGACACGATTGCGATAAGGGCCGCTAAGTCGCTCTGCACAATAGAGAGCAAGCGGGTAAGCTACATCTCTCGGTATTACAGAGTGCCCCCACGTCATGGAGCCGGATGTATCGAGCACAGGGAGGAACGATACGCCCTCCGGCATATAATTGGGTAAGCTATTCCACTGAGCCGCAATAATCTCCGACATCATATCAGACTCACGAGAGCCGCTAAAGAAATCCCTGAATACCTCGTGCGGATACAAGGCTCCTGCGTTGAGCTTCTTCTTTTTCAGACACTCACGAAGGCGCTCAGCATCATTGCGAGCAAAGTACCTCTTGTAGCGATTGAAAGCCTGAGAGGGCAACTTGTCATACTCAACCTCAGTAAGCTTACCGGCACAGAGCATCTGCTCAACCGTTGCGGAGTGTGCAGCCACGCGGCGGCGGAAGTTACCATTGCTCAACCCGGTACATGCACGCACCTCGGCCCACAGCTTGGTACCTCGGGGCAACCACTTACAGGCAAAATAATTGCCACTCATCACACCATCGGCGAAAAGCTTCACAACAGTCTCACGCAACTCGGGAAACTCGTTGGCAACCCACACATAATCCTTGTAGCTACCAAGCTGCCCCAAAAGTTCAAGGTGCTTAGCCAGAGCCTGAGGTGCAAGCTGGTGCACGGCCTGAAGCAGTACTCGGCTCACAGCTCGCTCACCGGCACCCAGGCGCACAGAACGTGCCCACAGGGCTATGCAGAAAGCCGTAGCCGGATTCGCCTTATATGCCTCCAGAAACAATCCCTGGAGCACATTCGGCTTATCAATCGCCATATTACGGGCAGAGCCAACCTCTGCGAAAAGGTCAAGGCAAGCATTGCCCGAGCTACGAAGCTGCGTCGCGCCATTCTCTGTATAGGTAAACGTATTCATAATAATTCATTATGTTTTTCTTCTTATTAAAATATGTCGCCCGTGAAAGGGGTTTCCGGAACTTCCGAGCGATTTCTGTTTTACCCATAAAAACAAATAGATAAAGTTGCAGAAAAGTTCAGCTAAAGCTTAACAGCTTTCACGAAAGGGATATCCGAACGTGCTAGCTTATGATTGAGAGGATCGCCCGTGAAAGGGGTTGCCGGAACTTCCGGGCGATTTCTGTTTTACCCATAAAAACAAGTAGATAAAGTTGCAGAAAAGTTCAGCTAAAGCTTAACAGCTTTCACGAAAGGAATATCCGAACGTGCTAGCTTATGATTGAGAGGATCGCCCGTGAAAGGGGTTGCCGGAACTTCCGGGCGATTTCTGTTTTACCCTAAAAACAAGTAGATAAAGTTGCAGAAAAGTTCAACAAAGCTTAGAGGCACCCGTAAAAGGAGAATCCGGAACTTCAGAGTGCTATGATTTCATGCTCTACCAACTGAGCTTCAGTGACCATTAATGGCGCTGTTGAGGGCCACTGAGCGGATTCGAACCGCCGAAACTGAATATCACGTTGTTAATTGCAGAAAAGTTCGCTGAGGGTGGCGCGCCCACATAAGGGGTTTCCGGAACTTAGGGCACACCATTGGGAAACGAGTTTGAGTCGTTACAATTATAAATAATTGCGGGAAAGTTCAGCAAAACTACCGGCACAGTATCCCGATATCAGGCGTGCTGAGCGGGTAGTTCTGGGAACGAGATTATCACATTCAAAATACTTGTCAAGCATTTTTTCAAAAAAAATTAAAATTTCTTAAAAAAAATGCTAAATTTTACATTTTTGGGGACAACAAATCCGCCGGAGTAGGCTCGGTAGTCATCACACAACGGAATCCGGCAGCACGGGTTGTAAGCAGATTTCCCCATTCAATGGACGTATAAAAACGACCAAGCAAGGTCATACTATGCCCGGGTTCAATAGTCGTAGTGCCGCGCATAAGCTGCACAAGTACATCGCCGAGAGGCACAAAGGGAGAAATCTTCAATCCCTCGTACAAAGGCGCAGGCATTTCGAGTTCCACCTCCGGCAAACCAAAATCCGGCATACCATTCGTAGCGAGCAGATAAGCGCCATCCTCCGTGCGTCCCAACTCCACGCCCACGAGATTAAATGGGATAAAATCACCGGATTCCCCATGCACGAAAGAACCGATAAACGATTGGAACTGAACACCCACCACACCGGGAGCCGTCTCAAACATGCGCAGAACAGTCAACACACACTCAGCTACGGAAATCGGGTCTTCACCGGCTTTCCCCCGCACCGCTACCTGTATGTAGGAAGTATGGCTGAGGATATGTTCAACGACATCCTTCTTAATAGGGCTATCGTTCAGACAATCTCGCAGAATAGAGGGATTCCACGGTTCCGGGTGAGCGGAAACAGTAAGGTTCTCGGGCAAGGCTGCGGCTATGACGGCAACATCGGGCAGTTCGCCCTTCACAAACACACGACCAACATACGCCGGTTCAGGCACGCGGATGCTACGCCCACGCTTACCTCCAGCCTCTATCAACAAACTCCTCAGCTTATCGTTCCCCGCATAGCCCACATGAGTTTCATCGCACGCAAGGTCGAGCGGGGTATTACCGGCTGTCGTCATAGAATTGGGATTAGCGCCATATTCGTGCAACAGGTAGCGCAGCGCAGATTCAAACTCCCGGGGGTTATAATACCAACCGTATACCACAGCATGCAATGGACTTTCTCCGCCCAATCCCTCAAGCTGCTCAGGGGTTAATTTATCACCATTAAACTCTCGGAGCACGCGTGCATGCTCCACTGAGCCATGCACGAAACAGTGCATCCACGGCGATTCCGGTTCCGCGGCCGGATTCATACCGGCAGCAAGCATAATGCGCAGCATATCCGGCGACCCATGCTCAATACAAAGCTGTAACAGCGCGTCATCATCTTCTTCCAGCGTGCGCTGTTGTAAATGAGCGGCCTCTCCCAGCTCCAACAGCACCTTCAAACACTCCGGCTGATTGGCTGTTACCGCCAACGTCAAATAAGTCGTTAGCACTTCATAATCGTCTTCCACCAACAGGGCACGATGCTTCTCAACCAACGCCCGCAAAGCATCTACATCACCAAGCTCTATCGCCCTTACAATCTTGCGACTCCCCCCGACAAACTTAAACCAATACCACAAAAAACACAATACAAAAAAAACTGCGGCGAGACCGATTTTCACCAGCAATTTCACCCAAAGCGTATCTTCCATGCCCAACATTCTACCGAAATACTCCCTCCCCTGTCAAGTATTGCATGCAGTAACTTTTCAATCGGGCAAAGGCTCCACGATGAAAGTACCATAAAACGGAAGAACAATACTTACCGGTTTCCACAAGCAACAGTTAGAACTTTTTAATTAATATACAACAACGTACACAATTAAGCCTTGCGGGAGGGTGCTCGCGCGCGTATAATCCGGGCATGCCAACCGTCAACCTGTCACTCGGAGCTCGCTCATACACCGTACATGTGGAAAATAACCTGCTGGATAGCATAGGCTACCTTACCGGTCGGCTGCGCCTCAGCGGGAAAGCTGCTGTAATAAGCGACAGCAACGTATACCCGCTATACGGGGAAAAGGTGATTCAAAGCTTGGAAGATGCCGGCTATCTCACCTCGCTGCATGTATTTGAAGCCGGCGAACAGAGCAAAAACCTGAGCACAGTCGAGCAAATTGCGAACGAAATGGTAGCTGCGGGACATGACCGCAGCAGTTTTGTAGTAGCACTGGGTGGCGGTGTAGTTGGCGACATGGCGGGTTTTATTGCGTCCATCTACTACCGCGGTATCCCCTTTATTCAGATTCCGACCACGGTTATGGCGCAGGTAGACAGCTCGGTGGGCGGTAAAACAGCCGTAGATATAGCAGGCGGCAAAAACCTCATCGGCGCTTTCCACCAACCGGCATTGGTTGTAGCCGACCCCACCACCCTGCTTAGCCTGCCCCCGCGAGTACTGCGCGAGGGGATGGCTGAAATGGTGAAACACGCGGCCATACGCAAACCGCAAATGCTGCAAACCCTGCGCCAACTTGCCGACGAAATCGATTTAGGCTTTACCCTCAACACCATCGAGCGCCTGCCCTCAATCATTGCCGACAACATCTCCATCAAAGCCCGAATCGTAGAGGAAGACGAGCGCGAGACCCGCGGCGTGCGCGCCTACCTGAACTTAGGGCACACCCTCGGTCACGGAATTGAAGCCAGTGTACCCTACGGCGAGCTACTGCACGGCGAAGTAGTAAGCCTCGGTTTGCGCGGGGCGCTGTGGTTGAGCCGCAAGTACTGCGGGTTAAGCGAGCGTGCCGAGCGCGAGGTACTGGAAACCCTCGCCGCACTGGAATTACCGCTCACCCTCCCCGAAGGGGTAACAGTTGAGCGTGCGTTGAAGTTCACTGCAAGCGACAAAAAGTTCAGCGGCGGAGCCATACGATTTGTGCTGCTCAAAGCCCCCGGCGAACCCGTACTCTCGGAGGACATCACACCTGAAGACTTGGCCGAAGCCATGCAGTTACTCACAACAAAACCCTGACCTTCTTTCAATCAAATCACATCACCCCCACGGATATAACCAATGACTGATCCCAGAACCACTCAGCTGGCTAAAAGCCTGATATCGCACTCCTGCCGAGTGCAGCCCGGCGAGCATGTACTGCTCGAAATCATTGATGCCCCGGACGAAATCGCCATCGCCCTCATTCGCGCCGTACGCGAGGCCGGCGGTATTCCCCACATCAACCTGCGCCACAGCCGCGTAACCCGCGAAATGCTCGCAGGCGCTACAGATGCCCAGTACGAAAGCATCGCCAAACTCGAGTTGGCAGAAATGCAAGGCATGGATGCCTATATTGCCATTCGCGGCGGCTGCAACAGCTTCGAAAATTCATCCGTACCGGCTGAAGCCATGCAACTGGCCATGAAACACATGCGCCCTGTACACAATCAGCGAGTGTGCAAAACCAAGTGGTGTGTGCTGCGCTGGCCCACCCCCAGCATGGCACAAGGCGCCGGCATGAGCACCGAAAGCTTCGAGGATTTCTACTTCCGCTGCTGCCTGGCTGACTACGATGCTCTCAAAGCAGCCATGGACAAACTGGCCGCACGTATGATGCAGACAGATATCGTGCACATTGTCGGCCCGGGTACAGACCTGACTTTCAGCATCAAGGGCATGCCGGCAATTCCCTGCGCCGGGGAAATGAATATACCCGACGGCGAGGTATTCACCGCCCCGATTAAAGACAGCGTGAATGGCACCATTCACTACACTGCCCCCACCCTCTTCCAAGGTATTCCCTTCGATGGCATTCGTCTGACGTTCAAAGACGGCAAAATTGTGGAAGCCCACTGCAACGGCAACGACGAAGCACTCAATAAGATACTTGATTCGGATGAGGGCGCACGCTACATCGGCGAGTTTGCCCTGGGGGTTAACCCCTACATTCTCAAGCCGATGCGCGACATCCTCTTCGATGAAAAAATCGGCGGTTCCTTCCACTTTACTCCCGGTCAGGCCTATGAAAACTGCGACAACGGCAACCGCTCTCAGGTGCACTGGGATATGGTCTGCATACAGCGAGCAGACTACGGCGGCGGCGAAATTTACTTTGACGGCGAGCTGATTCGCAAAGACGGTATCTTCACCGACCCTGAACTGGCAATCCTGAACCCCATAATGGACTGATACCATGAAAGACCCCAGATACCAACAACTCGCTGAGCAAGTCGTAGGCTACGCCGTACGAGTGCAACCCGGTGAACATGTAAACCTGCGCATGCTCGATATCCTCGACTCTATGGTCGTGGAGCTCGTTCGCGCTGTGCGCCGCGCAGGGGGAATTCCCCATGTAGAAATCAGCCACGCTGCCGTCAACCGAGAGCTGCAGATGGCCGCAACCGAAGAACAATACGAACTCGAGGGGCGCTACCGCCTGCAACGTGCGGAGGATATGGCCGTCAATATCGTCTTCTACGGCGACTACAACAGTTTCGAAAGCGCCGATGTGCCTGCCGAACGCATGAAAATCGTCAGCAAGCACATGAAAGCAGCCAGCGATTTGATTGTCAATCAGCGTAAATGGACTGTTCTTGCGTGGCCTACCCCCAGCATGGCACAGGCTGCCGGCATGAGCACCGAGGATTTCGAGGATTTCTATTTCCGCTGCTGCTTGGCAGATTACGCCGCCATGAAAGAGGGCATGCAACAGCTCAAAACCATGATGGAAGCTACCGATGAGGTACGCATAGTCGGCCCGGGAACCGACCTGAGCTTCAGTATAAAGGGTGTGCCGGCAATTATATGCGCCGGTGACTGCAACATACCGGACGGCGAGGTCTACACCGCTCCCGTACGCAACAGCATCAACGGCACCATCACCTACAATGCCCCCACCATTTACCACGGAATCCCCTTCGATGGCGTGACATTCCGATTTGAAAACGGCAAAATTGTGGAAGCACACTGCAATGGTGATGATGAAGCACTCAACAAGATACTCGATACCGATGAGGGCGCACGCTACATCGGCGAGTTTGCTTTGGGGGTCAACCCGCATATTCTCAAACCCATGCGCGATATTCTCTTCGATGAGAAGATTGCCGGCTCCTTCCACCTTACCCCCGGTCAGTGCTACGATGAAGCGCCGAATGGCAATGAATCCGCCATTCACTGGGATTTGGTTTGCATACAACGCCCGGAATACGGCGGGGGTGAAATTTACTTTGACGGCAAGCTCATACGCAAAGACGGCGTGTTCACCGCCCCTGAGCTGGCCATGTTCAACGCTGCACAATAAGTACCGGCCCCACGCATGCGCACTCCACTGTTTATCCGTCGGTTAACTGACCATGTGATTCGTAACAAATACTGCTACGTTTCACTGGCACTGGCTATCCTGCTCTGCAAATGCACAGCAGAAATTACCGGAAACCTGTGGGCGAATAGCCTGGAGTGCAACACTACCATCTTACCCGCAGAGGCTCTGCCCGGCGCAGGGCCTCTGCGGCTCGCTCTCATTACAGATCTGCACAATAACCCGGAGCAATTCAACAAGGTGGTAGAGCAGCTGCAAAAAGCCAAACCGAACTTTATCTTCTTCGGCGGTGACCTCGTAACTGCCGATGAACGTTTCAAACGAACCCGCTGGGCGGTCTCCAACTTCCGTAAACTGGCACAAATCGCCCCCACTTTTGCCATACTCGGCAATCACGACTACGAAAAACAGGAGCAAGTAGAGCGCATATTCACCACAGCCGGTGTTACCCTGCTGCGAAATCAGGCTGTAGACCAAAAAACGCCCTCAGGCGGGATACTTAGAATTGTTGGCCTGGGCGACTGGAATGAAGGGGATGAAGCTCCCGAGCGCTGCATGTCGTCCACCGGGCAATCCCCTGCCCCGGTATTGGTGCTATCACACGACCCCGAAAGCCGCTGGCTGCTACGCGAATATGATTGGCATCTTATGCTCTCAGGGCACAACCACGGGGGGCAGTTAGGTATTCCCTTTGCCGGGCGCTACCTGAGTTTGCGCTCGTCCATGCCGGCGGGATTGTTTGACTTCGAGGGTGGTCGCCGCGTGCTGGTATCCCGAGGTGTGGGCAGCATCTGGGACATGCGCTTTTTCTGCACCCCGGAAATCAATATCATTGAGCTCCAGCAGCCTTCGCCGGCTCAGCCGTAGTTCCCTGTTGCTGCGCAGAATCGGTTGAGGGGAAGAGTACATCCACCGCTTCCCGCCACATGAACCAAGCCATCACGGCATAGACTATGGTGAGAACAATCCCTGTATAGTTGACTATGCGCCCCAAAGCTTTACCATCGACAACTATACCGATGATATAAACAGCCACCGCAGCAATCACCGGTATTGCCAGTAGTGTGCCGGAAATCTCATGCTTGTTGAACACAAAGTTGAGCGCAGCCGGGAATACGCCCAGCATGGCCGCAGCACCCACGGCATCCCACTTTCCAAACGCATTGTAATCCTCAGGCTCATCGCTCATACAGCACTGAGTATACCTGTCGACTCGACTTTTGGCAATACTTTTGTTGGGGGCAGAGCAAGCATTTGCCGATTTTGTACATATTACCCTTGACGAGAGGGGTGACTTTGCTTTAGAATGAACGGTGATATGAAAATTCTGTTGCCTCTCTCTCGTATTATTTTTACCATACTCTTGGTACTCCTTGTTCTGGCATGCCTGAATGCCACCACCGGCCTGCAAGCCGGGGAACTGTGGCAACAACTCCTCGCACAAGCCGAAGCCAACTGGCAGATTCTTGCATGGACTGCCGGCATAGCCATAGTCCTCAGCCTGGTTCGCGCGCTCGATATAACGTGGAATGCCGTATTCTGTCTGCTGACATTTGCCCTGATGGCTGAGTTGATTCTCATAACGGCCGGCATGAAGGCCGCAGTTACATCGCCACTTTATGCCACAATCGAGGCCGGCGGCTATACTGATATCATGAGCCGATTCCCGGTGTACTGGTGGCTCATACCGACAGTATGGCTTGTTGCTTGCCTGTGTTCTCGTAATCAAGTAACTGTATTCTTAACTGGGGTAGTGTGCTATGCGTTGTGGCTGCTTCTGACCTGGCTTCTTGCGGCCACAATTAATATGTGGCTGGGTATGGGGCGTCCCTCCCCGGAATCTCTTGCCACGCTGTTCCGCAACTATGTATGGCTGCCCTCGGCCATGACCGGTACCTTCCTGTTGGTCTACTCCCTGCTGATGTCGCTCTTCGAGCCATTCCTGCGCGGCAAGAAGAACAAGGCTACACCTCCTGCGTGATGCTGCTCAGGTTCACACTGCTTTCCCTGCTCATGCTTGCGCTCCCAACCGCCTGCAAAGACGCACCACCGGAAAAACGTGTTGAGACGGCGCGCCGGAACGTTGCTCCAACTCTCGGAGAACACTTCGGTAAACCTATCTTCTTACGCATCATTAAAGAAGACTGCATACTGGAGCTGCGTGTGCAGACCCCCGACGGCAACTGGCAACTCATCAAAACCTACGATATCGCCGGCATGAGCGGCGATATCGGACCCAAGACGCGCGAGGGCGACAAACAGGCTCCCGAGGGGTTCTACCGGGTGCGCCCAAGTGCCATGAACCCCGCCAGCAAATATCACCTATCCTTCAACATAGGCTACCCGAACTGCTACGACAAGAGCTTAGGACGAACCGGTTCCTACATCATGGTGCACGGCAGTGATGTATCCATTGGCTGTTTTGCCATGACCGACCCGGGAATTGAAGAAATTTACACCCTCGTGAACGAAGCATTCAAGGCCGGGGTAAAATCGGTTCCCGTGCAGGCATACCCCTTCCGCATGACCCGCGAACGCATGGCAAAAGAAGCGCTCACCGAGCACATAGAGTTCTGGCAGCACCTCCTCCCCGGCTGGGAACACACGGAACTATACGGCAGCCCCTACGATGACAGCGATTCTCGCCTCGACTGATTGGCTCCGCCATTCGCCACATGCAGCGCTGTGGATTATATGTGCCATTTTGGTTCCCGCCACAGCTTGCTTTATGCTTATCAACGATGAAGAAAACAGGCACGCATGCGTGGCCTTTGGTATAGCACTGATTGCCTGTCTTTTATTCTTCATATTGGTGCTCAACACACTGAATCTTTCACTGTCTGATTTAATAAACAACCGCCCCAGGCTATTAGGTTACGGCCGCAGCAAATGGCCACTTAACCTTCTTATACTGATTTGGTTATCGGCAGCTTATTGTCTATCTCGGGGAATAATTCACCTCTTCCACCGCCTGAGCGACAGAAGAGGTGATGATGAAGACGATACGGATACCCCGAACGAATAAGTTATTCAATTTCAATCGTATCCTTAGCGCGGCGCTCGTCTCGCTTACGGGCTTTCTTCTCCTTTGCCTTGGCACGCTTAGCCTCACGAGCCGCCTTACGCTCTTCAGGGGTAAGCTTATGCTTCAGATTCCCCCACAGGTTGACAAGAGTGGGTGAAAGCTTGCCGTAATCGGTCTCAGGGTCGGCTTTGTGAACCTTCTTAATATAGCCCTTCAACTGGTTGGCCTGAATAGCCTCGCGTCTGGATTGACCAATAAAGAGATTCATTACGGCTTGGCGGTCACGCGCATCGTAGGCCTCATCCTCAAAGATTTCCAAGCAATCTTTCTTCATCTGGGGATAATCGGCCTCGAAATCCGGCTTAATGAACCCGTCCGGGGTGTCGAGCTGCTTGTACATGAACTGCAAGGCATTGAACTTCTCGCGGCGAATACCACCAAGCTTGTCGGTGGGGTCAGCCAGTTCGAGTTGTTGCAAATAGTCAGCCGGCTTAGTGATGGGCAGCTTCCCCACCTCAACCAGTAGCTTAGCTTTCTCCTGACCGGTCAAACCTTCAGCTTTGGCCATCAGCTCCTGCTGCTTGCGCAAGGCCTGCACATATTTGCGGATGTTATTCACACCCTCAGTGCACTCATCATCTGCGCCCAGATAATCAGCGCCCTGAAAGTCAGCATATTTGACACCATTCTTGTCGAAGAACATGACGGTGGGGCACACCGAGAAGGGAGGTGCGGGCATCTTACCGCGAATACGGCCGGCATTTTCTGCCCCCTTAGCATCATTTCGTTCATAGAACGGCACAGCCACCATCACAGCGTCGCCCGCGGCCTCTTCCGCAGCAGGTGACTTCCAGAATGTCTGCAACAACTTCACACTTCGTGCATTCCAGTCAGGCCCATAGCAATAGGCTATCACACCGTCAGTGCCGGCTTTTTCCAGCGCTTCGGGGAATGTATCTGCACGCTGCGCACCCCAGGCCATCTGGACCAACAGCAGAGCTGCCACGGCGAAAAGTTTACTTGGCTTTCTTGTTATCATATATCAGAATGGCTTTGAAGTTAATACCCACGAGCTGATCCTCACCGGAGTCAATACGGATGAACTTTGCCATGGGATGGCTACGCTTAATGCAGATACGCATGCAGGGTTCCTTGGAGCTGTCCGGAAGGTCAGTGAGCTTTTTCCAAGTCTGACCATCGGCCGAAATCTCGATACTCCAAGTGCGATAAGAAGAGCAACCGTTGGTGGGAATGATGACGATACCACCGATTCGGGTCTTCTTGGGCAGCTCAACGGTAACCGTTTGGTGCTTACCGAAAGCGGAATAAATGTGCCCGCCCTTCTCAGTCAGCGCCGCAGCATGGTGTATGATACTGCTCTGGTCATCGTTGTACTTACTGAGGGTAACCAGACCGCCGGCCGATACCAAGTTGCCACCGGTGGGCTCAAACTCGGGCATCTTCTTACCGATGTCCATATAGTCGGCACTCCAGAGATTGGCCAGCTCGATATCACCGATTTCTTCAGCACCGCGAATCACACCGCAGCTCATCAAATCCTTCGAATCGGGATTTGCCTTGATGGCCTCCTCCACCATGGTCAGCAATTTCTTGTAAAAGACCTTACCCTCGCCGTGAGCTGTTTTCACAGCCCAAGCAATCATCTGACAAAACTCGGGGTGCAGAGCTACGTTATCTACGAGTATCTGCATAAAACGCTCCTTGTGAATACGTGCCTTACCAAGAGACTGGTACTGCATATCCAACAGGAGGTGGAACTCCCACTGAGCTTTCTCATTGATGTTGATATTCTTAAAGTAGGCCTCAAACGCCGCCAATTTCTGCTTGGGCGAGCGCAGGGTCTTCAACATGGTCGGGTAAATACGCTCCAACAGGAACTTGGAGCACATTTCCGGGTGCTCCGGAGTAATGGATGTACACACAAACTCATTCACACCCAGCCATTTGCGCGGACGTTTACCAAGCGAACGAGCTGCTGTATCCATGTAGAAGTCCCACACGGGACGATACAGCGGCTGCATTTGCACGGAAAGCTCAAAGAGTTTCAGTGCATTGATGGGGTTATTGTACGACCCGAGCATGGTTGCAAGGGTGCAAACCATTTGAGCGTCTCGGGTAATACTGCCCTGCTGGTACATAGCAGTCTGCATTTGCAGAGCGCTCCAAGTATGTTCGCCCCAAGTGGACCAGTGCGGGTGGCGGTCTTCTGAAAGTGAGTTAGCACCATGCCACTTACCATCAAAGTAAACGGCGTATGCACAGTGCCCGGGCTCACCCATGGTGAAAGCCGGCACACCATTAGCGCAGGCGGCCGAAGTACCGAAGTGTGACAAGCCACCACACACAGCACCTACATCGCGCGTTTCCTTGGCAAAGTTGTCCGGGTAGAGCACATCGAAGGGCTGGTAGTACCACTGCGAGAAAATAGAGTCACCATACACGTTGGTGGGCAGATAGGGAACCTGATACGCCATGCCGGTATAGGCGCGAGCGGGTGCTGCGCAGTTATCTCGCAGCCAACGCATGGTACCGGCGGAACCGAATGCACTGTTCCCCTTCCAACCGCAGCAGTAGCGCATAAGCCAAGTGGGCAGCTGCGAGAAGTAACCGTTCAGGCGCTCTTCGTCGATACTCTCCGCAAAGTACAGGTAACGCTCACGCCCTGCGCGGTAAATATCCGTTTTGTTCTTGCCCTTTTTACCGGGGAGATTGGGCATGATATAGCCCAAATCCTTCAGACTATCAAGCTCTTCCTTCGTGAGTTCTTTATCCTCGCCATACCACCCGTTGCGAACAAATTCCGATGCAATCACACCGGCCACGCGGCGCTTCAGGCCAGCTGTACTCGGCTTATCACCGCCGTCCACCAATATCTCTTCATCCATCTTCGGGTCAACCTGACGGAAATGCGCCAGCATGCCCAGTGCAACCTCTGCCCGAGTCAGCTCCGTATCATATACAAAATCCGCAATCCACTGCAAATCATTCAACAACGGCGCCAACGACTCACACGCATTGCGATCCTTCATGAGCTTAGACAAGTCATCAAGATTGCAGCGATTGAGCAGTTCCCACTGCGCCAACATAAGGCGCACCTCCGGATTCTCCAAAAACTTTTCTACACTATCTTGGTCCACACCTTTCAGGCGGGAACGCAAGCGACCGGCCAAACGGCGCTTAAGGATTTTGGGCTGTTTCCACACAGCCGGGCTCATCTTGGCTTTGAAGGAGGGCTCGCGCACGGGGCGCATACCGTCATCCTCACCCTGCCCCTTCCCCTTTCGACGGTACTTGGCAATCTTTTCGGGAGTGATATTCTCGCCCTCAAGATCATTATCTTCTTCAATATCTTCTTCTTCACCGTCTTTGAAAGAATCGGGGTCTTCCGCATCTGCAAAACGATCCAAACCGTCATCCGGCTCACCGGACCAGTCAAAATCCGTCTTCTCCGGTTCTTCTTTAGTTTGGGTATCAGCAACTTGCTGAGTTTTAGTGGGAGCGACCTCTTTCGGTTTGGTGGGTTTGGCTGTTACTTTCTCACCCTGTCCTAATAATGGCAACAAGGCCGGAGCAGCAATATAACCGCCGACCATGCCGAGTGCAAGCATGATGAGATATGTGTATCTGGGCTTCATTTCCCCTATTAATTAGCAGATTCTACTCAACATGTCAAGAAAGATGATGGAAAAACACCATCTCTTGCACCCATGTATATGCATTGCTTATCCCCCCATGTAACAAATATATAAAAATTATTTTTTTTAAACAAAAAGATTGAATTACGCTCAACTAAGTGATAACATGCTAACAGAACCAAACAATGCCATGCTTCACAAGATTACTTTTGACACAACTTTCCACAAAACGAGCATCTTTGCAATAACTGCATCTGTTATATTTGCCGGTGCAGCGTTTTTCCTGCCCGAAAGCTTTGGCGACAAAAATTCCCCGATTGAGTATGCACAGCTGGCTCTGCTGCTTCTCTGCTGTTACTACACATATACAGCCAACAACAGGCGGGCTCTCTTCACCCTGTTCGGTTTTGTATTCTTTTTCCTATTCCTGCGTGAAATCAACTATGGGCGCACTCTGTGGTTCATGGCAGACCCGAACGACCCCAACGAGTTCCGCAAGTGGAAAGAGATACCGTACGGCTGGTTGGCTCACCCGCTGGTGGGGATTTACTTGGCCGTACTGCTGCTGGTGTTTGTATGCCGCAAGATGTGGCGAGATGTGCTCGAACTGTTGAGCAGCACTCGCTTGCCCAAGTGGGAGATGCTGTGTATGGTGTTACTGGCCATAAGCGCACAGCTGGTCGAGCGCCTGAGCCACTGCTGCAAACTTGAGGAATCATTGGAATTGGGGTTCTACACCTGCGTGACAACGCTGACCTGGCGCTACTGTCGCGGCAAATGTACCCCCACTGCAGCCAGTCACGATTAAAGGCATTTGACACCACCCGCCCGTCTGTGGTAGAATAGGCGGCGATGGAGACTCTCTACATACTCGATGGCATGGCGCTGATGTATCGCGCCTTCTACGCATTCATCAACGCCCCCATGCGCACATCAGCCGGGCTGAATACCTCGGCCATGTTCGGTTTTACGAACACGGTGCTCTCGCTCATCGAAAAGGAGTCACCAACCCACATCGTTGCCTGCCTCGACCCCTCGGGACCGACTTTCCGGCACGAGCAGTTCCCGGAATACAAGGCTAATCGGCAAGCCATGCCGCAAGAACTGCGAGATTCCATACCGTGGATTATTAGTATATTGGAGGCCATGCGCATACCCGTTGTACGAGTGCCGGGATTCGAGGCAGATGACCTCATCGGCACCTTCACGCGACTGGCAGAAGAGCGCGGCAACATGCACGCCTACATGGTATCTCTCGACAAGGATTTGGGGCAGCTGCTCTCCCCCACATGCTCCTTCCACAAACCGGGTAAGAAAGGTGCAGATTTCGAAGTGATAGACCAAGCCTCATTCTTGGCAGAATGGGGCATACAAGAACCTCGACAAATCATTGATATACTGGCACTCATGGGCGACGCCAGCGACAACATACCGGGTGTTCCCGGCGTAGGTGCCGTAACGGCTCGCAAACTGGTAGCCCAGTTCGGAAGTGTGCAAAATATGCTCGAGCACACAGCGGATATCAAGGGCAAGATGCGTGAAAAGATTGAAACCAATGCCGAAAACGCGCGCCTATCGTACGACCTAGCCACCATACGTCGCGATGCCCCGCTGCCAATTTCCATAACCGACTGCGCCCGTGTGGGCTACGACATCCCGGCACTGCGTGCTATTTTTGCGCAGCTGGAGTTTCGCGGGCTGGATAAACGCTTGGGGGTAGCCGCCCCCGAAGGGGATTTATTCGCCGCAGCCGCCCCGGCTGCTAAAGAGTCCGACGGAATTCAGCAGCTTGAGCTCTTCGCGGCGGCTCCCGAACTTTCGGACATCCAATCATACCCACACAGTTACAAGCTCGTGCGCACCGCAGATGAACAGGCAGCACTGGCTGCCGAACTTGCAGCAGCACCGCGCTGGGCTTTCGATACCGAAACCACCGGGCTCGACCCACTGCAAGCTCGCATGCTTGGCATGTCGTTCTGCCTGCACCCCGGCGAAGCCTACTATGTGCCGGTGGATGATGGGCGCTGCCCGTCGGTATTCCACGCAGCCTTTGCCGGCAGTGCAGAAAAAGTGGGACTGAATTTGAAGTTCGACTTGCAGGTGCTGCGCACAGCCGGCGCAAAGGTCAGCGGTCCCTTCTTCGATGCCATGCTTGCCCATGCAGCCTTATACCCCGAACTGCGCCACAACATGGACGACATGGCGGAGGCACTGCTCAACTACCGCACTGTGCGCCTCAGCGATATTGCCGGCAAGGATTTTGACACCGCAGCAGTACCGATTGAACAAATGGCCGATTACGCAGCAGAGGATGCGGACGTCACCCTGCGCCTAGCTGATGTACTGGCTCCGGAGCTGGAGAATACCGGGCAAATATCGCTGATGCGCGATATTGAATTCCCGCTGATTCCCGTTCTGGCAGACATTGAGCAAGAAGGCATGAGAGTAGAGACAGAACAACTGGCCAAAGCCTCAGCCGAACTGGGCGAGCAGATTTCTACCATCTCCGCTCGTATTGACGAAGTTGTAGGTCGCCCCATCAACCTGAACTCGCCTCGACAGCTCGGCGATTTGCTCTTCGGCGAACTTAAACTGCTTGAGAAACCCAAGAAAACCAAAACAGGCCAATACGTCACCGATGAAGAAACCCTGCGCAAACTGGCACCAACCTGCCCGCTGGTGAGCGATATTCTTGAGTACCGAGAACTCAGCAAACTGAAGGGAACCTATCTGGATGCCCTTCCCCGCTACATATCCCCTGCCGATGGCCGCATCCATGCCTCCCTGCAACAAATGGTGACGGCAACCGGGCGCTTGGCCTGCCAAAATCCCAACCTGCAAAACATTCCCGTGCGCTCCGATGCGGGTAAACTCATTCGCCGAGCCTTTGTTGCCCGAAACGAGGAATTCACCATATTATCCGCCGACTACTCACAGGTCGAGCTGCGGCTCATGGCAGCCCTCTCGGCAGACCCGGCCATGATTGCCGCCTTCACCGAAGGTCGCGATATTCATGCCGAAACAGCAGCTCGCATATACGGTGTTGCTCGTGAGGATGTTACCCCCGCTATGCGACGAGCTGCCAAGACAGTAAACTTCGGCATCATTTACGGCATATCAGCCTTCGGCCTGTCGCAGCGCCTCGATTGCCCGAGAGCAGAGGCCGCAGCACTCATCGAGAGTTACTTCACCCAGTTCCCGGGAGTAAAATCCTGCATGGATAAGCTGATAGAGACAGCTCGCGAACGCGGCTACGCCGAAACCCTCTGCGGCCGCCGTCGGAACCTGCCGGACCTGAATGCCGCAAACTTTAACCTGCGCGCAGCCGCCGAGCGAAATGCTATCAATACCCCCATTCAGGGCAGTGCCGCCGATATGATAAAAATCGCCATGGTGCGTGTACAGGAGCTACTGCAAGGAAAACGCACCCGCCTTATCATGCAGATTCACGACGAACTGCTCTTCGACCTTCACCGCGATGAAATCGAGCTCATTCCCCAAATCGTCGCCACCATGCAGTCAGCCCTCCCCCTGCCCCATGGCGTCCCCCTCGAGGTAGAGGCAAACCATGCCGGCAATTGGCTGGAAGCACATTAAAACAGGATTACTTTTATATTATAATTATCAACCCGAATTAAATTCAACAAAATGATAACTTTAGTCGGCATTGGATATGATATTCACCGCTTTTCAGAAGAGCCACGCGCCCTGTGGCTCGGCGGTGTGAAAGTACACGAAACGAAAGGGCTCGCCGGCCACAGCGATGCCGATGTGCTTTGCCACGCCCTGGCAGATGCTATACTCGGAGCCATCGGCGAACCGGATATCGGCTACTGGTTTCCGCCGGGTGATGCCGGTTGCCTGAATATATGCTCGCTTCGTATCGTTGAAAAAGCGGTTGAACTCCTGCGCGCCCAGGGTGGTCGTGTCGTAAATGCCGACTGCGCCCTAATTGCAGAGGCGCCGAAAATCATGCCGTTCGTGGCCCAAATGAAAGAAACGCTTGCACCGATACTCGGCGTAGCCCCCCGCCGCGTGGGAGTAAAAGCCACAACCAACGAAAAGCTTGGAGCTCTCGGTCGACGTGAAGGTATGGCCGCCTTCGCAACCGTTGCCGTACAACTGCCGGAGTAATCGTTATGGACAGCAATCTCGAACTAGCCGCATTTGCCGCCGTAAAAAATCTTCAGGCAGCCGGACTTACTGTAGCCACGGCCGAAAGTTGCACGGGCGGGCTCATTGCCGCTGCCATCACCGGAGTACCGGGTGCATCCTCCATTTTTAAATACGGTTGGGTTACCTACTGCAACGAAGCAAAAATCAGTGAACTGAATGTGCTGCCGGCTCTCATCGACGAACACGGCGTGGTGAGCGAACCCGTGGTAGCCGCCATGGCTGCCGGTGCCATGCGCCGAGCCGGCGCGGAGTTGGCAGTCGCCGTCTCGGGCAATGCCGGACCGACCGCAGCCGAAGGTGAACCGCCGGTCGGTACCGTCTGCCTAGCCGTTGCCCGCCGTGGAGCAGCACGCCCGGTTCACACCGAAACCGTATTCCTGCCCGGCATGCCCCGAAACGCCCTGCGCACCTACATCGCAACAAAGGTGCTCACGTTGCTGGCCGGCGCCACTCAGTAAATACTAACCGGCAAATTCCCTCCTCCAAAAGAGGATTTAAAACATCAGCGAGGTAAAAGCCGGGCAAGGTCACCTCTATGCCCGGGCAGCGCTCGCAGTGTCTCTAGCAGCCACTGGCCGAAAATCAAACCGCAGCGCTTGCACTCATCTACAAAAGTATACAAAATCGCGGAGAGCTCCCCTTCCCCGGGAGCAGCAATGAACAGCGGTTCCCGCTGTACCGGTGGCTGCTCCGTTATCTCAGCACCACCGGGCAAAATGACGGAGAGTTCCTCCATCCAACAATAATACACCTGCCCGGTAACAGTTGAGCGAGTGGCTCGCATGTGCCCAATGGGACGCTTGTCGCGGATATCACTCGTGGGTGCCAAATATACCTGCAATTCACCGACCTCTGCCAACTGTTGCCGGAACAAACGGTATAGCGGCTCAAGTGCTTGCGCCACACTGTGCAACCAACTGCTCAACATCACTTCGTCCACACCGACCAAGCCGTGATCCGAAAAATACTTTAACTGACGATACAGCGGCAGGCACTCCTCAAACTTATTGCACACCGCGTGCACAAGTAAGCTATCGCCAACGGCTGAATTGCCCAATATGCCGGCCGGTAATCGGCATGCAACATAGTAGGAATTTTCACCGCCTTCGCGGCGCAAAAATCGAGGATGCTGGTAACGGGTCAGCACAAAATGCGCCCCGTCAAACTCAAGCCGTTCGCTCACATCTTCGCTTTCATCCGTGGGTAGCTCATCGTACTCCAACATCTTTTTCTGCACCTCTGTCGGTACTAACTTACAGGCTCGGCGAATTCCGCTGATAAGTTTCAAACCATTGTCCAAGCGACAGGGTGAGTCGCTCAACTTCCCTTGTCGCCCCTGCTTAACAGTGCGCGCACGACGGCTCATTTTCGCCGTCGCTGCCGCTTGCTGCGCCTCCTCGCGGGCCTCTTGCAGCGCCGCTACTTCACTTTCGGTGAACGGAAGCGTCATCTGCACCTGTTCGCTATCTTGCACGGAACATACCCTACTACCAATTCTCGCTTTTGTCAAGCTTGAACCAACTCGCACGTCCCCACACCCCTTTACCGCCGCCAAAATCTCCCTTTTTAGACGTTTGGTAAAGTCGCTTTTATCTTTTTAGTGCTATTTTTGGCCTATTTAAGGCTATTTTTGGTAATTTTTCACACTTTCCCCCGGTCAATTCTTGAAAACATGAGCAGGCTTTTCGCAGTATTTATCCCAAAATTATAGCAATTTCCGCTTTGTATAACCCACTTTACTATAGGGATTTCAGCAATTTTTCAGGACATCCGAAGCATCACAAGCCCTATTTTTCTCCTCATTTTCCGCCTCCAAGTCATAAATTACTTTTATCATCATGCTCCCGACAAAAATTCACACTTTTACAGTAGGCTAAGACAAGCTTAGGCTCTTTTTTAAAAATTTACAGGCTTCATTTCCCGGCAAATGAAACGAGTTTCCTTGTTTCTTTGGCTCTATTTTTGAATGATGAGCAAGACAAAATCGACGAGGCGAGAACAAAAAACAACATTTTCCCTTCCGGTGATTCTATAATTTTTCTAATCATCTCCCGATTTCTACAAGCCATTTTCCCACCTCTTCCCTGCCCCGGCTAGAGTTTTCTTGTTTTTTCGGTGCAAAATTCCGCTTTTTTTTTATAAAAAACATTCCTGCGAGAATGGCGCATAGGCGACCAGATGTACAAACAAAACCAAAAACGCGCACAGTATTCCTACTGTAATACAGTAGTATAAAATGCGCTTTTCACTCCCTTTTCGCAGCAAAATAAGCTCATCTTATTCCTATCTAGAATAAGGAATTAATTTTTCCCACTTCCATCACTTCAGCGCTCCTCTCAGTACAGCATCATCGCGGGAGGATTCGGCCTGCCCCTGCTCACTCATCATTTCAGTTCCATCATATATTATATGATATTTTACTCTTATTTTCACACTTTTTATATTATATATTTACATTGTTTTATTTTTCGCTTTCATCAAATTTGCGTTATATTATTATAATATCTTTTCCTCATTCATACTAGCAGTAGAAACAGTTTTTTCTTTTCCTGATTGAAATATGCGAGACGTCCTGATATAATACGCGCGCATGGTACAACAGATAGCAGATGTGCACGAGGTACTGCGCTCGGTGTTCGGCTTCGAGGAGCTGCGCACCGGGCAGGATTCTATCGTGACCGCCATCATGGCCGGGAACGACGCTTTAGCCATCATGCCCACCGGTGGCGGCAAATCCCTATGCTACCAGCTACCGGCACTCTGCCGCTCCGGCCTGACCGTGGTAGTCAGTCCGCTCATTGCCCTCATGAAAGACCAGGTGGATGCCTTGCAGGCGCGCGGTGTACAGGCTGCGGCTGTCAACTCATCCCTAGGGGCCGAGGAATACCGGCAAGTAATGTATGCCCTGCGCAGCGGCGAGCTCCGCATCATATACGTTGCCCCTGAGCGATTCGGGCAAGAAGGATTCATGAACCTGCTTAAAAGTTTGCAGGTAAGCCTATTGGCAATAGATGAAGCCCACTGCCTAAGCCAGTGGGGACACGATTTCCGCCCCGACTATCTGCGACTGGGGCGTGTTCGGCAGGAATTAGGTTGCCCGCAAACCGTAGCACTGACCGCAACGGCTACAGAAGCCGTACGGCAGGATATTCTCAACACCTTACAGCTCAACAACCCGTCTGTCATCATCAGTGGTTTCGGGCGCGACAACCTCGACTTTGCCATCACTCATTGCGAAAACAGGCAAGCAAAGTTCGAGCGCATTCGTCAGGTGATTGCCAAGTGGAAGAAAGGCATTATTTATTGCTCCACGCGCAAAAACGTCATGACCGTATTCGAGCAGATAAGCGACTGCGGTGCCAACGCCGTAGCCTACCACGCCGGCATGACGGATGACGAGCGAGAGTTCTCCCAAAACGCCTTCATTTCCGGAAGGGCAGATGTTGTTGTAGCAACGAATGCCTTTGGCATGGGCATAGACCGCGCCGATGTGCGATTTGTGCTCCATTTTGAAATTCCGGGCAGCATCGAAGCATATTACCAAGAAGCCGGTCGTGCCGGACGAGATGGTGAGCTTTCCGCCTGTGAACTGCTCTTCAACCATGCCGATTTAAAAACGCAGGAATTCTTTTTTGAAGGCAGTAATCCCTCCGTCCAAACCATACGCAGCGTGTACAACTTGCTGCGCTCCCGTTGCAACAGCGAGGGGGAAATTCAAATGACCGTGGACAACATGAGCGAGGAGCTCGGCAAAGATGTGAACCCTATGGCTGTGGGGACTTCCTTGGCTGCACTCATTCATGCAGGAGCCATCGCCCGCAGCGATGTGCCGGGCAGCAACACCAAGCTCACTCGACTTACCAACCCCGCTACCCCCTTTGCTGCCCTGCCTATAGATATAAATGCTATCGAGGAAAAAGCAAGCCGGGATCACAAGAAAATTGAAGCCATTACGCGCTACGCCTATTCCACGGGCTGTCGTCAACGCTGGATTCTCGATTACTTTGGCGAAGCTACTGACGGAGACTGCGGACACTGCGACACCTGCAATGCCGATGAACCCGGTGACATAGAAGACATTGACGGAGAAGATTTAGTCATCGTCCGCAAAGCTCTGGCCGGGGTTGCTCGCGCCAGTCGTCGCCTGCCCGATGGCAGCTGGCAAGGTATATTCGGTCGCGCTAAAGTTACTGATATGCTGCGCGGCTCGCAGCGAGCCGGCCTCCCCCCGCAACTCACCCGCCTAAGCACCTACGGCCTGCTCTCAAACCTTACCAATGCCAAGCTGCGAGCGCTCTTCCGCGCCCTGCAAGAAAGTGGCCTCATCTGCACCAGCGGGGGAGAAATGCCCCTTATCACCCTCACTCCCAAGGGTGAAGAAGTCATGAAAGAGAAGACGCCCGCGCGCATGTCACGCCGAATCTGGAGCACCTCGGCCATCAAACAACTCCGAGTCTCCACCCTCAAGCGCCGCTCCGAAAAAGTGTTCGATGCCATGCAGCTCGGCCGCATGGACAAGGCGCTCTACGAGCACCTCTCCGAACTGCGCCGCGACCTCGCCGCAGAGTACCGCATGCCCGTCTTCCGCGTGCTCAACACCGAAACCATGCGCGCTATGGCTACCGTTAAACCCACCACCATCGAGGCGGCCTCGCGCCTCAAAGGTGTCGGCCCCTGGGCTAAGCAGCACGTCCTGCGCGCTTTCGTGGAGCTGATTCAGGATTACGAGGAGGCGTGAGTTTTTCAAGCACCTGAGCGGAGTTCTGCCTCTAAATGCTCCCGCCAGTTCTTAGCTTCATCCACCCGCCCCTGATCCTCGAGCATATCGGCCAGCAAGCCCATGGCTTCCCAATCTCCCAGCTCTGCCGCCTCGCGATAATATTCCATCGCCATCGTCGCATCCGGCTCCACCTCCTCATTCCCCCAGCGATACGCATCACCCATCACCAACAGGGTGTGGATGTCATCTTCCAGCGCAGAAAGAAAGTCCCGAAAATCGTTCATAGGGATATGAATACTGTCTGTTGATTCCATATCCTCCAGTGTATACTAACTGGATCTCGCAAGCAAGAAATTAGTTTAATTGCACACTATGATGTGCAACATACAAGGGTCCTATACTCTAAAAACTTATTTTTTGATTTTTGATGTAATCATGATGTACCAGAATAAGGCGTGAAATATTTTGACATATTATTTTCTAACTCCTTAATAACGCTGCCATCAGGTACTTTATTCGATTTCTTTTGATAGATAGAAGCAAGAGCATGCAGTATCGTAGACTTACCTGTACCGTTTGCACCAATAATACAGTTCAAACCAGGTGTAAACCTCATTGATACATTCCTTAATCCCTTAAGGTTAGAGAATGTTAATGATTTTACAAAAGAATAATACTTCTCATCGTCTGTAAATGGATTTTCAGTATTTCTATTTGCATTCATATCATCACATACCTCGCTTTATAATCTCATCTAAACTAAAACTTATCTCTTCATTTTGCACCAGACTTTTAATTTCACAAGTCCACAAAACAGCTACATTCCACCCCATATCTCGAAGCCGACTGTAATTTTTTAAATCTCTCTCCACATTTTCCCTAAACTTCGCACGCCAAAACTCAACATTCGTTGACGGCATACTTGCATATCTACATCCCGGATGCCTATGCCAAAAACAACCGTTAACGAAGATTACCGTTTTATATCTGGGCAATATAATATCTGGTTTTCCTGGTAGGTCCTTATAATGCAACCGAAAACGATACCCTAGGGCATGCAAAACTTTTCTTACAACAATCTCAGGCTTAGTATTCTTCCCCTTTATCGCCGACATATTGCGTCTACGTTGCTCGGGTGTATGTCTGTCCATCGGATTATCTGAAACGTATTTGCAGTGCCAAT
Source organism: Akkermansia sp. (assembly GCA_017555205.1). Taxonomy (GTDB): domain Bacteria; phylum Verrucomicrobiota; class Verrucomicrobiia; order Verrucomicrobiales; family Akkermansiaceae; genus Akkermansia. The sequence continues at coordinate 104,600 of JAFZGW010000002.1, forward strand.
TTTATATAAATTTTTCCATCTACTTCAAACAATCTTGCATAATGATGCCTGGAACGAGACGGTTTTTCAAAACGCGTACACAAATAGAGATACTGCATAAACGCATCTCTATTATATACATGGTAGGTCACAACATCACCGTCGGGCTTCACAACAATGAACCCACTAGTCACTTCGGTCTTCCCATCCCATGGTTTCCCAGGCGTCATTCCAAGAGCCACGGCCATCAAAAGGCGTTTCACCATCTCCCTGTAAGGGCCACATTCCTCATAATGCAAAGGGTCTGCTTCCGCAAGAGTCCCTATCGCAGATTCAATTGTTTTCTTATCTTCACAATAATAAAGACGCACCATTTCTCCAAGAATATTGACTGCCGAAGAATCAATATAACGCAGATTTTTTCTGAATACATCACTGCAACAGTCAACAAAATGCAAAGTTGCACCTCGATTCCGGAGAGCCATCATTAAATCTTTAGTCTTCTCAATTGAATTTAAGGAAACAACTTCAGCTACAGTAAGTCCCCTTACCTCATATAGAAAATTCGTACATTCTCCACTACTATTCAGAAGAGTCGGTGCCTTACCCAAGTAAGATTTTATGCTGAAACCGCAAGTAGGGTTATGACCTGCACGTATATCGCATATCTGTAAGGTTATATCCTTCTTATTTGTTGATTCAGCTTTAATCGAATCACATCCTAGCCGCTGTAAAAACTTATACACTTTAGGATATTCCACAGTGCGCTTAGTCTCACAGCGAATCAGTTCAAGTAACTCATCCGCTTCTTTAGCGCTCTCCTCGGATGTAACCATCGTCACTTTTGCCAGGCCATCAGTTACTAACCACTCATCTGTTTCTTCAACATATGTATACGTCAGCACAGAATTTTTCCCCTTTCCTCGTTCTATTTTCAGCAAAGGGTAACATTGGTTAGTTCGTTCTAACCTCTCATCACAGGAACAGATAACATGTTCTCCCAATAAACGAAAGAAAACATAAACTTCACTCCACTCCCCTTTATTTCCAGACCTCGTACATTCGTTGCCCATATTCAGATTATAACTTTTTTAATTTCTTCCGCAATAGCGCGAATAACAGGAACAGTCACGCTGTTACCAAACTGCTTATACAGATGAACATCCGATAACGGCAAAATATAACTGTCAGGGAACCCCTGAAGACGAGCCCATTCTCTTGGTGTCATTTTGCGAATACCGTCACGGTTAACATTGCCCTTAATGTGAGTCACGGGAGTAAAGTCTGTCAACCGATCGTCTATGATAAGATTTCTTTCTCTTCCCATACCTCCACACACTATGGCGCCGGCAATGCCATCAAGTGGTCGGATTTCATATCCAAACCCATTACCTTTCGCTTCATGTCTGGCCTTATGACGTTTCAGAGTATCTATATAAACATCACTCAGGTAGTATTTTACAGACACAGGATCTTTCTCCATAATATCCCTGATAGTCACCTTCTTACCGCTGGGTGCAGGAAAAGAAAACTTCTCCGGTGCGACATCCTCCCTGAACGCAACGATATAAATACGCTCACGATTCTGAGGGACTCCGAAATCTTTTGAGTTAAGTACCTTATGAAACACCTTATACCCCATCTGCTCCAAAGTACCGGTAATAATTTTAAATGTTCGCCCCTTATCGTGAATTGTTAGCCCCTTTACGTTCTCACAGAATATCACTTTAGGCTTATGATGAGAACAAATTCGGGCAACATCAAAGAACAGAGTTCCTCGAGACATGCCTTTGTAATCATCACTGAACCCCTTTCTCTGCCCCGCTAAACTGAATGCCTGACATGGAAAGCCCGCAAGGCAAATGTCAAATTCGGGCACATCCTTTTCTTCAATCTTAGTAATATCACCCGCAATGGGCTTCATATCCATATAGTTCGCCCGATACGTTTTTTGAGCAAACTCGTCCCACTCCGATACGAATACAGTCTCAATAGAATCCCCGAAAGCTTGGTCAAAGCCCATACGAATACCACCGATACCTGCAAACAAATCGATAGCTTTCAACCTATTTGAGAACACCTCGGTCATATTCTCAGTCTCTTCCACTCTTACCCGGACGTTTGAACTGCGGCCGACAACCACAGTGTCGCTCACAAATGCATCCAAGTCTGTACCAAACCGATCCAGAAGTTTCATAAGTGAAAGAAACGGTATATCAGCATTTCCCGCTTCAATCTCTACCAAATCTGCTCTCCTCAAACCTATATCCCTTGACAAATCGGTAAGAGTGAGCCCCGATGATTCTCTCAAGGCCTGTATTTTAGCCCCCGTCTTTTGTAAAATTTCCGTATCCAACTGCACAGGCTAAGTATAGGCATTAAAGCGCTACATGTCAAGCATACTAAATATCTACACCTCACTTTTCGCCCGAACGTTCACTGCACCGTCCATAGAAGACTCAGAAAGGTATATCATCATCCACCTCCTCGGGTGTTATACAACTCGCAGAGTCTTCTGCTATACCCGTCATTCTTGCAAAAAAATCCTCCATATTGCTTATGCTACGTGTTAATGCTGCATCATTGAGAGTTTTACAAACCCAATCAGCAGTGCTCATCTTACATACAGCAGCAGCTAACTCAACATATCGTTCCTGCCACATGTTCTGATTAACCGGGATATATAAAAACTCACCCTCTTGCGTTAAACAGTGTAATTCCCGCACATAGCACGTTGCCAACCTAGCCCCGCCATCAGTATCCTGTTGCATGAACTGAGCGACCCTTTCTGAATCATCTCTGATGATTTCAAATGCCTTCTTCAACGTATTAGCAGCCTCAAACATGATAACCTGAGTAGCCCATGACGCTAGTTTCTTATGAGTTGGATTTTCCTCATATTTAGGCCAACTATTAAACTCATCGCAATTAATCTCATTATAACACACACTCGAAACTTCAACAGCAGCACACCATAATTCCAGCTTGGGAATCTCCTTAGTTAACCCAGTCAAATTCAGATAACCAAGTAGGCAAGTAGTCGATTCTCCTTCCACATAAAGACTTTTATCACCTCTCTCGTACCGTCGCATAATATTCGTAATAGAATTTCTATTCTGAGCGGTAATTTTAAGAGAAGTATACAGCCAATTCTTCACAGTTCCGTCAGACTTGCCAATATTCTGAGCTAACCATTTGATTGACTTTCCGTTTACCTGTAACCACTCGCGTACCGAAAGCTTAAAATCCTTAAGCGAATCATGCTCGCGCATGTCAGTCCCTGTTGCATCATTAACATCCATGTCACGAAATGTACCACAAAGACCACACCATGTCAAGATTTTATATTACACACAACTTTTATTCTTGACATTGTGTTACATTCGTGTATCATATTTACATGAGCATTTCTAAAAGTTCCCTTGACGCAGCAATAAGTACTGTTACGGACTACATATATCAACGCTATGAATACCAAGCTTCCAGATTCTCCCCAGCAGAGTTACATGGCGCAGTTGGATTATACATCGAAGAGGTTGAGGCGGCTTGGACAAATGACGACGATTTATGGGAAATAGCAGGAAATTTTGCCAGCGATGGTTATCTCTCCCCTCGCAAGCTCGATGAATTACAAGGAATCTTCTATTAAAATTTATATGGCTCCCAATAGCAGACGCAAAAAACGCCATAAAAGCAACTGTCGGCAGCAGTACCAATTTACCATTAGCATATTTTCAAATATACCTAAAAAACACATCTTTTACTGGTTATCGGTACTGTACCTCCTTCTTGAATTCCTTTCCATGATTATTACATTTATATACCATTTGAGCATTAACTAATCTCCCATAAACAATGCATAAATAACATTTTACTCATAAAACTATGCTACTCCAATGAATCTGTTTGCAGCACGCTATTGCTATGGTCAGTTCTGCCTCTTAACTATAATTTCATGCGAAGGTGCAAAATCTCCATTCGTTACATCGTTGACTCTTTTCAAAAGCTTTGCGAACTTATCTATAAAGTGATGCAAATGCACTTTTTGCTCCCAAGTTAAAGGCATGGCACTAACAGCAGCATGAGCAACCATAGCTCTATACTCTATTTCCGTTTTATTCACGAGGTGTTCCTGCATGGTGTCATTTTAACGTCAGGAGAGTAGTCTGTCGAGCCTTATTAGATTGTATTGCAAATCTGTGTTATAACACAGCCCGCGCTGCTTATCGGCAGCGCGGGCAGAAAATCAGAAATACGTGATTGATACACCGTATTTACCTTATCTTCTCCCGAGGCGCTCGAGCTGGGCTACGGCGTCTGCATGGCCGGTAGCGGCGGCGAGTTCGAGGAAACGCACGGCCTTTCTACGGACGAGGGAATGGATGGAGGAGTCGATGGAAAGGAGGTAGCAGGCGTAGTCGTAGTGGTGTTCTGCACTGGGATAGCCTGAAACGAGGGTACGATAGAGGGAGTCGAGCTCAGCGCGGTCGTCTTCGGTATTACGCTTAAGGAGCAGCGAAATGAGTGTGCAGAGTGGCTGCTCAAGGTCGTAGACATTTACAACTTCATGCAGCCAGTTGATGGCTCGATCATTGTCGCCGATGGAAAGATAATAGTCAGCCAGAGCGCAGAGAGACTCCGGGTCTTCCAGCTCAGCGGCCTTCTGCCAACAGGCGACAGCCGTCTGCAAATCCTGAGGACAACCGTCAGTCCCCTGAGCGTGAGCCTTGGCACAGGCACGCAGTTTGTCTATAAGCTCATTGTATGCGGCGATGTAAGCATCATCGTCATCGTAGAGAGAATAATCGATTTCGGTAGCAAGAAGAGAGGTGGCATCCATGTTGTAGAGTCTACTATATATTTCAGGAAACGTAAAGAAAAAAGTACGAAATCGGAAACAGGATTTTTGCAACAGGAGTAAAAAAAATAAAACAAGCGCCATAATAACAACTCTTTGCTAACGGGGACTGTCACCCGACTGCTACATGCTCTTTTGGTCAAGCACCTCCGTAGGGCAAAGTGATAGAAAAAAAACCCTGCACCTCAAGCGAGGCGCAGGGATTGGATGCAAAAAGCACTTTCAACGGGCTATCAGCCCTGCTGCTCGGCGAGAGTATCGCAGGTGCAGCAGAAGTTGCGGTCGCCCCATGCGTTCTCCACACGGGAGCAAGACGGCCAGAACTTGTGCAGGCGCTGGCAGGCTGCGGGATAGGCGGCCTGAGCGCGGGTGTAGGCGTGGTTCCACTCGTCGGCAGTCACAGCCAGTGCGGTGTGGGGGGCATTCACCATCACGTTGTCATCGGCGGGTACGGTGCCATTGGCCACGGCCTCCATCTCTGCATGAATTCCAATCATGGCATCAATGAAACGATCGAGCTCGTACTTGCTCTCAGACTCAGTGGGCTCCACCATCAGCGTGTCGTGCACCGGGAAGCTCATGGTGGGGGCGTGGAAGCCGTAGTCCATAAGACGCTTAGCCATGTCATCCACCGAGAGGTGGCTCTTGCGGAGCATGATGGTGGTGTCGAGAATACACTCGTGAGCCACCAAGCCGTTGGCACCGGAGTAGAGGGTCGGGAAGTAATTCTCGAGACGCTTGGCGATGTAGTTAGCGTTCAGGATAGCCATCTGAGAGGCCTTCTTGAGCCCTTCGAAGCCCATCATAGCAAGGTACATCCAAGTGATGGGGCAGATAGCGGCAGAGCCGTACTCAGCGGAAGATACAGCGGAGTGAGCCTGACTGTCATCGCAAATGTGCCCCGGCAGGTAGGGGGTAAGGTGCTCAGCACAGCAGATGGGGCCTACACCGGGACCGCCGCCGCCGTGGGGCATGGCAAAGGTCTTGTGCAGGTTCAGGTGGCAGACGTCCGCACCGATGGTGCCGGGGTTGGTCAGGCCGCACTGAGCGTTCATGTTAGCGCCGTCCATGTACACCTGACCGCCGTTCTCGTGAATGATACGGCAGAGGTCAGCCACGCCGCTTTCGTACACGCCGTGAGTGGAGGGATAGGTCACCATAAGAGCCGCGAGGTTGTCGCGGTGCTTCTCAGCCTGAGCCTTCAGGTCAGCGGCATCGATATTACCAAGTTCGTCGCACTTCACGGGTACGCAGGTAAAGCCGGCCATAGCAGCGGAGGCAGGGTTGGTACCGTGAGCGGAGTTCGGGATAAGACACACGTTGCGGTGCCCCTCACCCTGAGCTACCTGATAGCGGTGAATGGTGAGCAAGCCCGCGAACTCACCGGCGGCACCGGAGTTCGGCTGCAGAGACACACCGTGGAAACCGGTCACTACGGCCAGCCACTGCTTGAGCTGCTCAAGCATAGCGCGCATACCCTGGCACTGGTCGGCGGGAGCGAAGGGGTGCAGTTCCGTTACGGACGACCAGGTGATGGGCATCATGATAGCCGCGCAGTTGGCCTTCATGGTGCAGGAGCCCAGCGGAATCATAGCTTCGTTGAGGGCAAGGTCCTTGCACTCCAGCGTGTGGATGTAGCGCATCATCTCCGTCTCGGAGTGGAAGGAGTTGAAGCAGGTCTCCGTGCAGAATGCGCTCGTGCGATTCCACTCGGCCGCCCATACCGGGGCAGCAGGCACCTCGGCGGCGGGCAGGCCCAGAGCACTGCAAAGAGCAACCAAATCAGCATCGGTCGTCGTCTCGTCAAAGGAGACGGAGATAGTGTCGGCATCGACCTTGCGGATGTTGTAACCGGCGGAAAGTGCAGCAGCTACCAACTCAGCGGCCTTGCCGGGAACAGTTACCGACACAGTGTCGAAATATGTAGCAGCGGGCACGGCATAGCCAGCGGCGGTCGCAGCAGCTGCGAACCCGGCGGCCAGACGGTGAGCGGTAGTGGCCACGTTCTTCAGGCCTTCGGGGCCCTGATACATGGCGTAGAACGTGCAGAGCAGCGCGGTAAGTACCTGTGCGGTGCAGATGTTCGAGGTAGCTTTCTCACGGCGGATGTGCTGCTCACGCGTCTGCAGAGCCAGACGATAGGCAGGCTTACCGTCGCGGTCGATAGACTTGCCGATATAGCGGCCGGGAAGTTTACGCTTAAGAACGTCCGTACATGCCATGTAAGCAGCAGCGGGACCACCGTAGCCCATGGGGATACCGAAGCGCTGCGTGGTACCTACGCACACATCAGCACCGAAAGAGCCCGGTTCTTTCAGCACGGTGAGAGCCAGCAGGTCAGCAGCAACGCAGCAGAGCACCTTGGCGGCGTGGCACTTCTCGAAGAAAGCAGCGTAGTCCTCCACTGCACCCAAGTTGTCGGGGTACTGCACGAGCACACCGGCGAGGGTGGGCACGGAGGCGGGGTCAAAGCTCTTCCAATCCCCTACGATAAGGTTCACACCTGTGGTCTCACAACGGGTGCGGATTACGTCGATGGTCTGCGGGAAACAGGTATCTGCCACGAAGAAGGTATCGCTCTTACGCTTCTCGCACACGCAAAGATGCACGGCCTCAGCAGCGGCAGTGCCCTCATCGAGCATACTGGCGTTGGCAATAGGCAGACCGGTCAGGCCGGCAATCATGGTCTGGAAGTTCATGAGCATCTCCAAACGACCCTGAGCAATCTCAGGCTGGTAGGGAGTGTAGGCTGTGTACCAGCTGGGGTTCTCATACACGTTGCGCTGAATGACAGCGGGAAGGAAGGTACCGTAGTACCCCTGACCAATAAGGCTGCGCACCGGCTTGTTGGCGGAGAGCATCTGCTGAAGGGCAGCAAGAGCCTCCTGCTCAGCCATAGGAGCAGGCAATGCAAGCAGAGCCTTCAGGCGGATGTCAGCGGGCACGATGGCCTCGGTCATAGCGTCGAGGGAGTCGAAGCCGATGGTGGCCAGCATGGCAGCGGTATCAGCCTCATTCGGGCCGATATGGCGGGGGATGAATGATGTCTGAGCGGAAATCATAGCGTTTTGAGTAAAAAGTAGCAAAGCCTTGCGGGGGCTTCGGGCAGGAAGGGTAATCCCCTGCACCGGGAGCTCCACCGGCAAGGCTTTGCGGTGTTACTTATTTGTTGCAGAAATCAGTGTAGGCAGCGGCGTCCATCAGAGCGTCGAGCTCGGAGGGGTCGTCGAGCTTAATCTTGCAAATCCAGCCGGCGCCGAAAGCATCGTTATTCACGGTGTTGGGCTCACCGTCGAGAGCCTCGTTCACCTCCACAATCTCACCGGAAACGGGAGTGTAGATATCGGAAGCGGCCTTGGTGGACTCAACGGCGCCGATGCTGTCCTCCTTGGAGAAGGTATCGCCAACGGCGGGAAGGTCAACGTATACAACCTCGCCCAGCTCAGCCTGTGCGAAATCGGTGATACCGAGGGTCACCACGCCATCAACGGCGGGGCTGATCCATTCGTGCTCGGAGGAATACTTGTAATCAGCGGGATTGCTCATAGTATGTGTTTAGTTCAGGGGTTATTTTTTAAGGAAAGGTTTCTTGACGATAACGGCGGGAACAGCCTTGTTGCGCACGATGACGTTCACCTCGGTACCCACCTTGGAGTGAGCAGCGGGGACATAGAGCATGGCGATACCCTTGCCCAGGGAGGGAGAAAGCACACCGCTGCAAATCTCACCCAGCGGAGTGCCGTCGGGCAGCTGCACTTCGTAACCATGGCGGGGAGGAGCACCCTTGCCGGTATACTCGATAGCCACCAAAGCCGTGGGACGGCCGACAGCCTTCTGCTCACGCAGCACCTCTACGCCGATGAAGTCTTTGCTCAGATCGCAGCACCAAGAAAGACCGGCTTCGAGCGGAGTTTTTTCGGGGGAAAGGTCGGAACCGTTGAGAGAATAGCACATCTCCAAACGCAGACTGTCACGAGCACCAAGACCGCAGGGCTGAGCGCCGGAAGCGATGCTCTTCTCAAACCACTTCACACCCTGCTCAGCGGGGCAGAAGAACTCGAAACCGTTCTCACCGGTGTAACCGGTGCGGCATACCACGCAAGCATCACCATCAGCCTCAAACATCAGGATACCGTTGCGCACGGGAAGCTCCACGCCGGGGCACATCTTGGCGAACACCTCCTCGCAGTTCGGCCCCTGAACAGCCAGGCCCACGTAAGCATCACTCTTGTTCACGAGGGAGATACCCTCAGGCTTACGGGCGGAAAGCCAAGCATAGTCCTCATCAATCATGCTGGCATTCACCACTACAAAGAAGTCATCCTTACCGGTCTGATAAATGATAAGGTCATCGATTACACCACCCTTTTCATTGAGCATCATCGAGTACTGTCCCATGCCGTCCACCAGCTTATTAAGGTTATTGGTGAACATGCCGTTGAGCCACTCAGTGGAGCCGGCACCGCTCACGAGGAACTGTCCCATGTGTGAGATATCGAACACACCGCAATCGGTGCGCACTGCATTGTGCTCAGCTAATATACCCGCATACTGCACCGGCATATTCCAACCGGCGAAGGGCACCATCTTGGCTCCGAGCGCCACGTGCTTGTCGCACAGCGGCGTGCTCTTAATTGTTTCTTCGGCGTTCATGAGGTGCGAGATTATACGCTCGCCGAAAATAAAGTCAAGCGCAGGTTGCCGCATTTTGCAATTTTGACACAGCTAAACGCACATTTTGGGAAACAATGACAAAATAATCTTATAACGGCACTGCGTCAGAAAAGTAGCGTGAATGACGAAGGTGTTAGCTGCCTGAGCTAGAGTCGAAGATAATCAACGGAGAGAAGACTGCACGTTTTGAGTTGAATACGTGAAATCAAAGTAGACTTGGCGAGCAGGATGCTTGCCAAGTCTGAAAAGAAAAGTCTTTGGGTAAAAGGAGACGCTGAAACCTGTATGGTGTCGCGCGCGGGATTACTCAATATAGCCGATGTAGGGCAGGTTTCGGTATTTGCCGTTGAAATCTAGTCCGTAGCCTACGAGGAAGTAATCATCGCAGTGCAGGGCACAAAAATCTGCTTCGTACTGAACCGTGCGGCGACCTTTTTTGTTGACGGCAACAGTAGATGCCACCTTGGATGCTCCATTTTTGAGCAAAGTTTCGCACACTTCCTTCATCGTGAGACCGGTGTCGAGCACATCATCAATCACCAGAACCTGTTTTCCTGCGCAATCAGAGAGGGCGCCGTGCCACTTGAGCTTGCCGGTGCTGTCGGTGCCTTCATAGCTGGAGATGCGAATGGTTTGCAGCTCGAAGTTGGCGGGCAGGCAGCGCAGAAGATCCGCAGCGTACCAGATAGCGCCATTGAGCAGGCAAAGAGCCACAACGGGTTCCTCAGAGCCGAAGTGCTTTTCTATTTGGCTGGCTACTTGCTGGACGGCGTCTTGGATCTGTTCGACTGTGTAAAGTGTGGTGATGTTCATTGTTATGGTGGAGGAGAAAAAGTGCGTGTTCTGGTGAGGAAAAATGGGGCAATTCCCATTTTATCAGGCTAAATCAGATTTGGATTGGCCGTCAGCGGTGGAGCCGATGGCGGCAAAAAGCTTATCCCAAATGGGGCACACCTTGAAATACCAGCCAATGATATAGCCGGTGCTGACTGCGCAGATGATGGAGCCCTCGCGCACGCCGGCGACACAGCCCAGGAAAATCAGAGAGGATACGATACCAGTGAGCAGCATCGTGCAGTCTACCGCCACCTTTACGCGGCTGAAGCGCCACTTGTAAGTGTTGCTGAGTGCCAGACAGAGTCCCTCTGCCGAGAGCGGAATCATGTCTGCCTTGACAAATGTGAAAATGCCGAAAGCACAGGTGGCACAGCCCAGTAGTGTGTAACCGATGGAGGCAGCATAATTGGGAAGGGGGAGTAGAAGCGTGTAGCTGAGACAGACGTCGAGCATGACGCCAAGCAACATTCCCATGACGACCTGGAGCAGCTGGATGGGGCGGTATTTACTGCGGAGTACAGCGATTTGCAGAAGTACCAGCAGGATATGTACGCAGATGAGCATGCGTCCAACCGTGCAGAATGCAAAACCAGCGCCCCCCTCTGTCTCACCAAGTACCAGGTGGGCTACTAATGCCGGACTGGTAATGGCATCTGTGCCCAAGTTAGCCAGGATGGTGAATGCAATACCCTGTGCTAATATGAACAGACCAAGCAGCAAAACGATGAGGCGTACAATGATGTCGGGGAGAGAACGCTGTGGTTTCATAGCGCGGGGATTGTACAAGATGATACCCCCTTGTGCAAGCTTTATTTTGGCACTGCGTCAAAAAAGTCGCGGAATGCCGGACAGAGGTGCGCCAACCACCAAGAGTTGTGGTAATATGTGGTTGGAATGAAAATAATACCGGCTCTTGAAATGAAGGGCTGGCGCACCTCTGCGTCAGATTGTACAGGGAATCAGATAGTTGTCAAGTACGAGTTTGTCTCTTCTGAGACATTCCGGTGCAGGTTATGCAATCGGCGAATGCAAAGGCGAGGAAGTCGTCAACTTACCGTAGTAAATACCCCCTACATGCAGTATGACATTGAGTTGCAGATTGAGACGCCCTGCTTATACTGTCCTCATTGCTCGAAATATGCAGTAGTCAGACCACAATGCATACACCCCAAGCGTTGCATAACTCTGCGCCTTATGGGGTACATTGCAAGGTTAATGCAGGAGACATCAGCAAGGCTGCTTTCCAGGCTTTTGCGCTTGTCTCAGAGCAGTATTCTACGAGCAGATAAGGACATACTCACCTTCTTGGATGAAGTTCGCCCGATTTGCATGGACGGCAGGCGCGCATTGATTATAGATGCGAAATATCTGGGGCGTGATAAGAAGTTCGTGACATGCGTAATAGATGGCGGCACCGGAGAAATACTCTGGCTTAAGGAAGGTAAGGGTAAAGCAAGTCTGGATGTTTTTTTCCGTAGCCTGACGCCGGAACAAAAAGAAGACATTGAAGTGGTGAGCATTGATAGAGGGAACGCATACCTCAAAGCTCTTCGCGAACACCTCCCCCATGTAAGTATATCGTTTGATCCGTTCCATATCATCAAAAACGTGAATGATGCAGTAGATGAGGTGAGAAGAGAACTGTGTAAGAGCTTGGAGAAAGAGGAGAAAAAGCTAGTCAAAGGAAAGCCCTACTTGTTTCTCTGTGGGGAGGAGAATCTGACCGATGATAAACGGGAAGAATTAGATAAGATACTGCAAATCAATCAACCATTGCAGGAAGCCTATCTACTCAAAGAGAAACTCAGACTCGTGTTTCAGTTTTCGAGTTTCAAGAAGTGTGCTACCGCTTTTGGGGAATGGATAGCGTTGGCCGAAGCGTCAACTCTAAAGCCATTCAACCGTTTAGCGAAAACGCTTTCTAGGCATGCACAGCAGGTGCTTAACTTTTTCCGATTTCGACTAACTTCGGGGCGAATTGAAGGAATGAACTCGATGATTGCCCGTATCCAACTCAAAACCCGAGGCCTACCCTCCGTTGATTATCTTCGCCTCAAACTCAGGCAGCTAACATCCCCGTCATTCTCGCGACTTTTTGACGCAGTGACCTTATAACTCATTGTAAAAATTACCCCCGAAACAGCAAATTGGATTGACGGCTGAGCCGGCATGAACTATAGTTGTAATATGATGGAATGGATTAAAGAAGTATACGGACATGTAGCCGCCTCAGTAGAAATGAGCTGGATAGCTTTTGCCATATATATCGCCCTCGGTTGGGTAGCAAGCATAGCACTGGGGCGCATGCAACGCAGGCTAACGCAAACACAGTACGAACAACGGCAATTTTTCACCCTGCTCTGCAAAATACTCAAGGCCATAGTATGGATACTGGTTCTGGTACAGGGATTACGAGGAATAGGAGTGGATGTCGTGAGCATACTGGGAGCTGCCGGCGTTGCCGGTGTGGCCATCGGTTTCGCCTCACAAACAGCTCTCAGCAACCTCATCAGCGGCGCATTTCTCGTCAGCGAACGCAGCTTCCGCATGGGCGATTACATACAAGTGGGCGGTGAAGAAGGCACGGTAGAGAGCTTCAACCTACTTTCCGTTTACCTGCGCCGGGGAGATAACACCTTGGTACGAGTCCCCTGCGAAACACTTATTAAGTCCCCGGTTCGCAACCTCACCGGTGCAGAGCTGCGGAGAATCGACCTCGACATCGGTGTAGACTACGCATGTGATTTGAAGATGGTAAAAGAAGTCATCATGAGCGTCATCACCAAACGCCCGGAGCTGATGAATACCCCGGCTCCCACTGTCACCTTCAGCAACTTCGGCGACAGCTCGCTGAATCTGCACATCGGGGCTTGGTGTAAAACTGCCGAATACCACAGCGTACGCTATACTTTTGCCACTGAGCTACTGGCAGCATTTAACGAAAACGGCATCAACATCCCCTTCCCCATACGGGCCGTAACTCGCTACCCTTCAAAGGACTGACATGCAACTACGAACCCTATTCCGCAGCAACCGTTTCAATGGCTGCATCAACCGGCGTGAGGAGCTCGAGTTCTTCGGAGAGAGAGCCGAGCCCCCGCTCACGCTCTGTTGCGCAATGGATTCCAACAGCGCGTGCTTACAGCTGCGAGATTCATGCGACACCGTCGATTTACACAATCTCCCCCTACCCGACTACATCATCGAGCGTATAAGTTTTTGGAACCGCTGGGCCAGTTACGCACTGGAGCATGAGTACGAATACACACCATCCGTATACGGACTGGAGGCGTACGCCACCGCAATCGCTATCGACATAGCGCGAGCCCTCCCGACCCGCCGTATCAACTACTGCGGTCTCCCTGTTCACGATGACTTTGCCCTGTGTCTGCTCATGCGCGAGCACTGCGTACCCGGGTATGACTTCAACTTCCGAGACCCGGAATCCACCTGTCCCCTACCGCAAGACATCACCCCCAATCGCCACTTGCTCCACCTGCTCACTGAAACTGCAAATTCAACGCTCACGCTACCACAGCATGGTTACCGTGGCTGGGGCAACTTCGACTACTGCTGCGGCTATCTGCACTTTGACCCGGCAGAATTACCCTACAAATGGATGGGTTACGAGGATTCTTTTTCGCCAAGAACCACGGAAGGCTATCCGCGCTGGCTGTGTGACCTTGTTACAGAGTGGGAAGAAAGCAAGCTTGATGCCCTATACGAAAACATGCGCTGGCGCCCCTGCGCCACTCTACTGCACATGCAGGAAGACGCGCTTGCCGTAGATGTAGCCCGCTACCACCGCCCACTCGTCCCCATTGCCATGAGCAATCGTTTTTACACTGATGAAGACATATTAACACTGGCTGCCGAGGGGTGAAATACCTCTAACTCTCACATTTAGACTGTAAAAAAATCACTTAGGGGTACTTGGAGCTTTACTTGGCATGGCAAATCTGCTAAAATCCGCGCGCTATGGATTTAGAGCAACGCGAAATCAGTGCAGCAACCATCAGCCCGTACTTCGAGGAGTACTTCGGCCAAAAGCCCACAGTAGTGGCGGCCTCTCCCGGACGCGTGAACCTGATTGGTGAGCACACAGACTACAACAACGGCTTTGTACTGCCGATGGCCCTCAACAACATCAACGTGATAGCTGTCGCCCCCTCCCCCACCGGCAAACACCGCTGGATTGGCTCACTGGGTGAAACGATGATTGAGATTGACCCGGCAGACGTAACAAAACCCGGCGATCCTTTCTGGAGCAACTATGTGCGCGGCGTCATTTGCATGCTGGAGCGCCGTGGCGTGAAAGTTCCGGCAGTGGATATGCTTATCGACTCCAATGTACCGCGCGGTGGTGGCCTGTCCTCCAGTGCTGCATTTGAAGTATCTGCCTGCACTGCTCTCGCCGCTCTCTGCGGGGTAGACATCACACCGACAGACCGCGCCCTCATCGGCCAGGCTACCGAGCACGAGTTCGTGAACGTGCCCTGCGGTATCATGGATCAGTTCATCTCTGCCAACGGCAAGGAAGGCCACGCCCTCATGCTTGACTGCAAGGACCTCAGCTACAAGCACATCCCCATGACCGACCCGAGCGTGAGCGTGCTCGTCATCGACTCCGCCGTTAAGCACTCACTCGCCGATGGTGGCTATGCAGCCCGCCGCAAGAACTGTGAGGACGCCTGCGTAGTGCTCGGCGTGCCCTCCCTGCGCGAGGCTACACTTGAAATGCTTGAGGAGAAGAAAGCCGAACTCGGCGACCTGTGCTACCGCCGCGCTCGCCACGTCATCGGCGAGAATCTGCGTGTGGAGGCCTTCGCCACCGCCCTGCAGAAGGGTGACTGGGACGCTGCCGGCGTTGCCATGCGCAGCTCTCACGATTCGCTGAAGAACGACTTTGAAGTCTCCTGCGCCGAGGTAGACACCTTGGTAAGTCTGGCAGACAGCATCCCCTCCGCTGCCTCCGTATACGGTGCCCGCATGACGGGTGGCGGTTTCGGTGGCTGCATCGTCGCACTGGTGAAGAGCGAAGATGTGGAGAAAGTGGCAGAGGAAATGCTGGAGGCCTACCGCACGGCACTCGGTATCGAGACTACTTACCTGGTAACTCGTCCGGGCGAAGGTGCTCGTGTGCTTTACAAAGCTTAATCAACGGAAAAACTTATGAAACATATTCTGACAACACTGAGCGCACTGGCGCTCCTGGCCATGGGTGCAAGCGCCCAGGAGGCCGCAACCGCCGCTGCCGAACCCGAGGCACTCCCGCTCTGGGAGATGATTGTGTTCTGCATCGTTGTCGTTGGCGTAATCGGTCTGGGTATCTGGAAATCCGGTGACTCCGGCGAAAGCACGGAAGAGAAAAAAGAAAAGGGAGCTGCCGACTACTTCTTGGCCGGCCGTGGCCTGAGCTGGTGGCTGGTAGGTTTCTCCCTGCTGGCAGCTAATATCTCTACCGAGCAGTTCGTAGGCATGAGCGGCCAGTCCGCCGACTGGCTGGGGCTGGCTATTGCCGGTTACGAGTGGCTTGCCGCCATCGTACTGGTGATTGTAGCCTTCACCTTCCTTCCCATGCTGCTTAAGCGCGGTGTATTCACCATCCCTCAGTTCCTCGAGGAGCGCTACAACGGCATTGCCCGCGTAACCATGGCTCTGGTGAACCTGCTCATTCTGGTAGGTGTACCCACCGCAGCCGTTATTTACGCCGGTGCCAGTGTGGTATCCGTATACTTCAACCTGTCGCTGACGGTTGGCTGTCTCATCATTGCCGGTGCAGCCACTGTATATGTGTACGTTGGTGGCCTGAAGGCCTGCGCATGGACCGACCTCATCTGGGGTGCAGCTCTTATCGTAGGTGGCGGCGTGGTGGCCTACTTCGCCATCATGGCTCTGGGCGGTCTTAACCCCATCCCCGAAAATGTGATGGCTACTGCCGTGAGCACCGCCAACACCGGAGCAGATGCCATGGCCTCCACCGGTTCCCAGTTCTGCGACGGCCTGTCCCGCATGTGGGATTTGAACGCCGGCGAGGTAAGCGGCGCGACCAACGGCATCGGCGGCAAGCTGCACATGATGCGCGAGAGCTCCGATCCCACCATGCCCTGGACCGTATACCTGCTGGGTCTGTGGATTCCGAACTTCTTCTACTGGGGTCTTAACCAGTACATCATGCAGCGTACCCTGGCTTCCAAGAGCTTGGAGGAAGGCCAGCTCGGTATCGTGTTCGCCGCATTCCTCAAGCTGCTCATTCCCTTCGTTGTTATCATCCCCGGCATTCTGGCCTACAACCTGTTCCGTGATGATTTGGCTGCCAAGGCCGACAGCAATGCTGCCACCATCATTCAGAAAGCTGAGGCGAGCGGCAAGAAGGTCATTTACGACGTTGCTGCCAGCCGCTTTGTGCGCGAAGATTCCGCTGCTTCCTCCATCGACTATATCAAGAGCAACCTCACCACCGTGGGTGCTACTGACAAGATGGCAGAAGTAGAGGCCAAGGCTGCTGAGCTGGCAAACTTGCCCGCTACAGATATCGCCGGTCGTGAAAACAAGGCTAAGGAAATTCTTGCCATCGACAAGGCCGCTACAGAGGCTGCACGCAGCAATGCCGCTGAGTACACTGTAACCACCACACTGGCCGCCTATCAGTACGACTACGCCTTCGCCACCCTGCTTCGCAAACTGCTGCCGGGTACCGGTTGGGCTTGGTTCGTACTTGCCGCGCTGTTCGGTGCCGTGGTAAGCTCTCTGGCCTCCATGCTCAACTCCGCCTCCACCCTGTTCACCATGGATATCTACGCCAAGGCCAAGGAGGTTGCCGGCAATCCTGCTTCCAACAAGCAGCTTGTTGCCATGGGTAAGGTTGGCGTGCTGGTATGCGCCGTCATCGCAACCGTCATTTCCCCCTTCTTGGATAATCCTGCCTTCGGTGGTATCTTCACCTTCATTCAGGAGTTCCAGGGCTTCCTCAGCCCGGGTGTGCTGGCCGTGTTCCTGTTCGGCTTCTTCGTACCCAAGTGCCCCCGCATCTTCGGTTGGCTGGGCATTCTGATTGGTGCCGCCTCCTTTGCAGCCTTCAAGTGGGTGAGCATTCTGGGTTGCACCGACAGCTCCTTCCTCAACCGCATGGGCTACTCGCTCATCGTGGTGTGCGTGGTGGGTGCTATCCTGACCATCGTGAACGCTCTCAAGGGCGGCGAGGCCGTTGTTCTGGGCGACAAGGGCATCATCGAGATGAAGACGTCCGGTCGCGCCAAGGCTTTCGGTCTGGCCGTAGTGATTGCAACTCTTGCTCTCTACTACATCTTCTGGTAAAGAATACAGGAGTAGAAAAACAACATCCATTTGCAAAGCGCGCTGCTCGTACGGGCAGCGCGCTTTTTCCGCCATGAGGGTAGCCACCCCCTTGTCTAGCCCACCAATTTGTGCTACAATCACGGCATGACCATACCACCACAGGCCACACAGGAAGAATTAGAGAGCATATTAAGCGCCGGCATGCGGCATAGTGCCCGTATGGTACTGCTGGCCGGAGTACTGCTGAGCCCCTTTTGCTACCTGCGCTGCCTGCTCAACCCGCTGTGGGTACTGGGACTGAAGGTACCGGGGATTTTCGTAACAGCCCTCTTTGGCTGCTATGTAGGCTGGCAATATGTGAACGGGAATCCGGCCGCAGGCGAAACAGCCCTACTGTGGTGGGCGGTTTGGGCGGCTATCATGTTCATCATTCACTATATTTTTTACACGCTTCAGCCCATTAATCTTTACCGCCAAAGTAAAAAATACCAACCGGCCATAATAGCTGAGCCGGATTCCGCAAGCGCTATCACCGCCCCACAGACACACCCTATTAAACTACATAAAAACGCTGAGGGCTACCTACACTCAGAAGTGCTGCTGCATGCTCCCAAACGCGGTCTCTATGCCCTGCGCTGGGAAATCGGGGCTTACGATGGGGAATTTTGCCCCCGCAGGAACGATTCGCTCGCGCACCCCATCTGGTCAGAACAAACCGTGCAGGAAAAGAACACGCTCACCGAGCTCTATAGATTGGAAGCCGGAACCCACCGCCTGAACCTGCAACTGAGCGACCGCGATGCCGCACGCCCGGAATCAGCAACACTAACACAGCTGAACATGTAACAGTTGCGTGTAACACAGCTTTTTAGCTTGACGAAACATAGTGCTCCACGTTAAAGTGAATAGTATGAAATACCTGCTGCCAATCGTCCCCCTGCTCGCGCTGGGATTGAGTAACTGCACCTGCCCCGATGACTACAGGCTGGTACCGCAGCCGCACGCAACCACGGTGGCACAGGTACACGCACTGACAAACTGCGAGATTCACCACTACGGCACCACCCTGTTGGCAGAGGCATCGAGCCCCGAGGTTGCCCGCGAATTATTAAAGCGGGGAGCTCAGCCGGTCGGCAAAATCATACGCAACGGGCAGGTTGAAACCGGAAGCGCCATAGCGCAGACCGATAATGAACAGGTGATACGCGTGCTGCTCGAAGCCGGGGCAGATGCCAATATAGGCAGCGGCAGTACCCACCGCAATGCTCTGTGCAACGCTGCGGTCAATGGAAATACGCAAGCTGTCAGCATGCTGCTTGCAGGTGGCGCCGATCCCAATCGCCCGGACTCCCGGGGTGAATCCCCGCTGTATTTGGCTGCGGGCAATATGCACATTGACGCCTGCAATCTACTGCTCTCCCGCGGTGCATCCCCCGACTACGGTCGTATAACCGATGGAGAAAGTCCCTTGATGGCAGCCTTAAAAGCCCCTGCCGAGAATGCAAAAAAACTCAGCATAGCCCAATCGCTGCTGCTCAGTGGCGCAAACCCGCTGCAGGTGGACAGCGAAGGCAACACGCCCCTGCACTTTGCGCCGGCTGAGCTGATACCGAACTTACTGGCAGCAGGCGCCCGGGTCAACGCTCGAAACAACTTGGGTCGCACACCGCTTTTCTATTGCCAAACCATTCAGCAAGCACAGCTTCTGCTCAATGCCGGAGCCGCCATAAATGCCACCGATTACAGCGGGAAGAAACCTTTCGATATCATCTCCAGCGCCCAGGTAAAATCATACCTGCTCACCTGTGGAGCCACCGGTGGCTCCCTATACTAACCAAGTTCTGACCATGTACCGCATACTCCCCCTCACACTCTGCCTGTTCGCCCTGCCTGCCTGCCAAACAGTGCGCACGGTTTACGACCTCAACGGCAATGAAGTGAAAGAGCACAGCGGCGAACGCTCCTTGGAAGCCTACATGCAGGACACCTTCGACTCCGAAGTCACGCGCTCTAAAAATAAAGACGGAGTACCTGAGTCAACCTCCTCGAAAGTCAGCCGCTACCAGAAGGATATAGATGCGGCACGCAAGAGCAACAAAACCTTCAGCACAGGTGCCTTCGGCGGAACAAAAGCCTTCAGCGGTTCCGATAGGGACTTTCGGGATGCAAATAAAAAATTCGATACCGGAGCCCCCTTCGGTGGCACATTCCGCAACAGCACCTACAGCACCGACCTGCGCCCGGACTTCATGAGCGATACCAAGGGGGTATTCAGCAGGGATGATGCTGCCAATATCAGCTCAGTCAACCGCGCCGAACAAGATGGCCGCGCATACGACGACTTCTCTCCCGCCCACACCTACAGCACCGGCTACAGCAGTGACGTATCGCGCGACATTACAAGCGGCTATTTCGAGAGCCGCAAGGACAAAACCAAAAAGCCGCGCATCTTCAGTCATCAGGACTACTACCGGAAAACCATCCGCGAAACGCGAACTATGCTCGGGCGTGACGAAGAGCCAACCGAAGAGTAAACTCAACGGAGCAAGTGCTACCTACTCGTTAATCCTCCGGGATTTCCTCCGCGCCTTCAGCAAATAGCTCGTACGCAATGGAATCAACAATGGCGACCTCGGCAAACTCGCCTACGGGCAAAGCGGGATTGACATGAATAGAGCCGTCGACATCGGGTGCATCCCACGGGCCGCGAGCAATACCGGGCTCGTCCACCAACACGCGCAAAGTAGTACCCACACACTCCTGACCGATTTCATCTGCAATTCCGGCGAGAATCATGGAAAGCTCGTTTGCGCGGCGCTTGCGGGTTGCATGGTGAACCTGCCCTTTCATTTTGGCGGCAAGTGAGCCTTCTTCCCTCGAATAGGGGAATACACCGGCACGCTCAAAACGGAACTCGCGAATAAAGTCGCGGAGTTCGGCGTGGTCCTCCTCCGTTTCGCCGGGCAAACCACTGATAAAAGTCGTGCGCAAACCGATACCGGGCACAGCCTCGCGCAAATCGCGAATAAGATTGCGAATGTAGTCACCATCCGTCTTGCGGCGTTGCTCCTCGAGTATGTGGGCTGAGATGTGCTGCAAGGGGATGTCGACATATTTCACCACTTTGTCACAAGTAGCAAACACCTCAATGAGCTCACGGCTCCAATGTGCCGGGTGAGTGTAGAGCACGCGCACCCAGAAATCCCCGGGCAGATCGTTGATAGCTCTCAGCAAGGTAGCCAGCGATTCACCGCGGGAGGAATCTACACCGCTGGTCTTACCGGCTTTCTGCTCCCACTTATCCATACCGTAGTAGGTCGTATCTTGCGCGATGAGGTTAATTTCTCGGCAGCCCTTCTCCACCAAAGCACGAACCTCGCGCAGGATATTGGCCTGAGGGCGGCTGCGGTGCCCACCGCGTATACGCGGTATAACACAGTATGCACAAGCGTGATTGCACCCTTCGGCTATCTTCACATAGGCTGTGTGGGGCGCCGTCAAGCGGTAGCGGGTATCACCAAAATCGGGCATGAGTTTCGACACCTTGGTGCTGTACACCTTTTCTGCAGTGCCGGTTAAACACGCCGCGGCAATTTCGGCGATTTCGCACACCTTATCCACACCGACAAAGCAATCCGCCTCAGGCATTATTTTAACCAAATCCTGGGCATAACGCTGCGACAGGCAGCCGGCGACAATGATTTTCTGGTTGGCCGGCGCCTCACCTGCCTCCCGAGCACGAGCTGCGGCAAATATGGTATCTATGGCCTCCTGCTTGGCAGGGTCAATGAATGCACAGGTATTGATAATGAGCACATCGGCCTGCCCCGGTTCACATTTTTCATAACCGGCGCCCAACATGCGGTCGACCATCACCTCAGAATCCACCAAATTCTTGGCACAACCAAGCGATACCATTGCAAACTTCTCTGCCATGCCCGAATCATACCCTAACAGTCAGAAAATTGCAAGCCCGCAGAAAAATAATTTACGTTTTATCCCACGCATCAACCCTGCGGCGGAAGGTACGAACCTCGCTCCCGTGGGTTGGCGATTCCGTACCCTGAACAAGTGAGTCAAAATTAACATCAAACCCATACAGGTTCATGGGCGGCTCATTTACAAAATTCTTTTTGTCAATGGAGTAATGCAATGAGGTCTCATGCCCTACGCGCCCGTATGAAACCGTAAGGGTGCGGTCAGCATTTGCCCGAACCCATGGGGCTTCGGTATCATCAAGCATACGCGCACAAAGCGTTTCATCTTCGTATTTCACCACATGCAATGCCTTGCCGGTAAAAGGAAGAAAACCAACATGGGTCCAAGAAAATCGCCCATACTGTATCGTCTGGCTCTGCAACACCACAAGCACCGATACCACCAATACGGCCGCCATTACCACCACTGTTGTCAGGTACGTCTTCATCCCCTGTTCTGACACCCAATGTTGTTCACCTGTTCAAAAAAAACGACCGTTGCGGTGTCATAGCCGCAACGGTTAGATAACAATTTTGCAGCGCGCCTCAACGCTGACGAATAGCAGATATCAACAGCCAGAGCGCCCACACTATATCCAGCGCAAAAAAAGCAAAAAAGGCAAGTCTGTAGCCGCTGGGCGGCATATTGAGCGCGTACATTAAAAAGAACACACCCAGCGCAGCAAAAAAAACACTGCGTATAATTTTACCCCATCGAGTATTCATAGCGAAAAAAGCACCCTGCAGACGCAATCCGCCCGCAGGGTGCGGAGAATGAATTACTTGGTAAGACCAATCAGCTCCATCTCAAAAATGAGGGTGGAGTTCGGGCCAATGCTGCCGGGGCCGTTAGCGCCATAAGCAAGATTGGCGGGGATGGTTACGCGCCATTTGGCACCCACGGGCATGAGCTTAAGAGCCTCGGTAAAACCGGGGATAACTTGGCGAATGTTGAACTTCACAGGCTGGCGGGACTGGTCAAACACCGTACCATCTACCAGCGTACCCTTGTACATCACCTCAGCAGTGGGGGCGTCACCATGCACGGCAGCATCATACTTCTCGCTACCGCCGGCAGTCAGCACCTCATACTGCAAACCGCTCTCCGTGGTAGTCACCTCGGGGCGCTTGCCGTTCTCTTCCATGTACAGGCGCCCCTTCTCAAGGTTGGCTTCACCCACCTTCTTACCACGCTCCTGCAACATGGAAACAAAAGCCTGCTGGTACTCCTCAACCTTCTCATCGATAATGCTCATATCAGCATCACCGGCAATACCGTCTTTCACACCCTTGGCAAGCATCTCAGCCACAACATCGTCGGCCTCGATACCCGGGAGCATCTGCGGCAGCATCTGGCTACCCAAACGGTACCCGATGAGGTACCCCATCACATTCTTCATTTTATCCTGATCGGTCATGAGTGCATCTTACCATACCCCCCTCACCCGATGCAAGTCGACGAAAAGTCATACCGGAGCATTTTCTGCATTGCAAACAACGCCGAAATAAGGTAGAATAGCAGACATGATAAGAAAGCTGGCAGTGGAGGGCGTAACGGTATTCCCGCAGCAAGAGACATTTCACTTCGTGCCGGGAGTCAATATCATCGTAGGTGGTAATGATTCCGGCAAAAGTCACCTGATAAAGCTCTGCTATGCGCTCACAAAATGGGGCTGCGATGGCAACCGCCGCGAGCTCCCCGAGGTGTGGGCCGAAGAAAAACGGCTGAGACGCGACTTACTGCGCGTATTCGGCACGCACAGTCTCACGGCACTCACAGCCCGCAATCGCGGCAATAGTCACGCAGCCGTGCAAGCTTCTCTCGAAGGGCACAAAGTGCCGCTCGGAGCGGCAGAACTTGCTTTCCGCTTCGTGGCCGAGCATGAAGAAGAGGGATTGCACATCAAAAAATTACCCCAGCGTTTCCTGAGTGAGAATGCGGTATTCATTTCCCCGCGCGAGGTGCTCTCCATTTATCCCTGCTACATGCAGGTAGGCAAACGCTACCCCGAACTGCTGGATTCAGCCAGCTGGGAACTTTGCCAGGCACTGGAGGAAGAACCTACCGGGGCAGCTCTGCCGGAGGCTCTGCGCTATGTCATGCGACAAATTGAAGCACTGCTATCAGGGAAACTCCGGCGTATCAACGGGCGCTTTTACTTACAGCGGCCCTGTCAAGAACCATTGGAGCTTAATTTGGTAGCAGAAGGCTTCAAACGTATCGGCACACTGGGATTACTCATCGGTAATGGCTCGGTTCGGGCAGGCACGACCCTTTTCTGGGATGAGCCTGAAATGAACCTGAACACCATTCACCTGCCGCTGCTGGTCAATATCGTTCTGGGGCTTTGCCGTGCCGGAGTACAACTCATGCTCACCACCCACAGCCTTTTTCTGCTGCGCGAACTGGTTATTCAACTATCCGATAAACTGAACAGCAAACTGAGCCGCAAATTCTTCGGGCTGGAACCGCCGAATGACAATCGCTGCGGAGTACACACCTCAACCGGTAGCACCCTCGATGAAATCGACCACATCGCCAGTCTGGATGCCGAAATGGAGCAGGCTGACCGCTACCTCAATATGAACATCGAACAGGGAGAGCAGGCATAAGCGTGTTTCAGTCCGGTACCAGTTGTGTGGAAGGTTTACACCGCTTCAATTTTGAAGCCGGGTACTATGTATGCCGTTTCGAGTGCTCCCCCTTTTACTCGCACCATGCCCAGAATTTCTGCAGCAGTTGCAAGGAGATGGATTTCGTGCTCTACCACCCGGGTAAGAAAGAGCTATGGCTTATCGAGGTGAAGGATTACCGTTTCAATGCCCGCCCCAAGGTGCGCGATTTGGTAGACAAACTGTGCCGCAAGGTG
Source organism: Akkermansia sp. (assembly GCA_017555205.1). Lineage (GTDB taxonomy): Bacteria > Verrucomicrobiota > Verrucomicrobiia > Verrucomicrobiales > Akkermansiaceae > Akkermansia. Next base: position 129,094 of record JAFZGW010000002.1, read on the forward strand.
AAAGATTGCCTGTTTCTGCTGCGCGCAGCAGCCATTTGCGCACCGGAGGAAGAACCGGCAGAGGGTATTTCCCTGCGCGACATCGCCCGCATGAGCTTACAGGCCAAGCACATACGCGTGGCATTCACCATTGAGCTGGCGCGCACCGGGCTCTTCCCGCCGAAGAGTCTGCTGGCCACCATCAAAGATTTGCTCTATCGGCAGATTCGCTTCATCGATCCTGACATGGTCTGCCTGCCCATCACAGAGTCAGGCACGGATTCCCGCTGCCCATGGACCATTACCTCCGCCGGCAACGAGCACTCCTCTCGCATCCAAAAACGCATCGAAGAAGCCCGGCGAGCCCGCGAAAAAGAACAACAAATAGCAGCCGAACAAGCGCGCGCTGCTGAGCGGCGCGAACGCAAACGCAAAGCTAAAGCCCGCAAAAGCTCCGTTCCGCTCTGGAAACAGCGAGCAGCCGAACGCGAAGCCGGACAAACCGGCACCCACGCCGACCGCAAAAAGAAACCATAATGCAGCCCTCAGTCCCTATAAAAAGAATGTTGACTGAGAGCCTGCGTCAGAACCTGAAATCCACCCCGGCGCTCACATAAAAGGCCGGCTTGTAGTGGTGATTACCGAAAGAGTCCTTTCGCGCGTTGCGCTCCAAGAACTGAGCATTGGTCGTAACAGTCGAGCCGACGGAGGCTGTAATGATACGCTTGGTTTGCCCGGGACGAGAAAAATCGTACTCAAACATACCACCCACCACAAGTGAACGCACACGGAATATGCGGTCTCCTCGGTCAGTATCAACCGCCCACACCCCACCACGCGCAGCCACAAACGGCCCGAACGACAAGCGCTCCGTTGCCTGATACATGGCAGCAAGTTCGTAGCCGGACATCTTAACCACCCAATCCTCACATGGCTCCCACTCAAAGCGCAACATGGGCAACACCAAATACTCAGCAAAACGGGGCGACATTGCCAGCCCGAGCGAATAGCTGAATGTTTTACTGTGCTTCACGGTATAAAAAGCATACGCGGCTAAATCAATTCCCTTGTCCACGGCTTTACAATCGGCAGCAATCTCAGGTGCCACACCATAAGTCCAGCAATTACCATTGGCCACAGGTCTAATGAATGTAATGGGGAGTGCAAAATTGTATAATTCATCGTTTCGCAAATCAAGCGTACCACCGGTGTTGACACAAGTAAGCTTAGCATTAAATTGCAGGTTAAGCATCGTCTTTTCCCAACCGGTTTTCCGAGGGTCAGAGAGCGGTACAATAAGCGAATAGCTCTGCATACTCAGCTCAGAGCCCCCATGGCGCTCACCCATGCGACTATACCACTCAACCTGCGCATAGCTGGGCAGTATTCCCGTATCCGGCAAGCCATAGCGCCACCCGCGCAAAGCCGCAAGCTCAGCATCACCCCCACTCATTCCGGTAGCAGCCTGCCCCCATCCGGTAGCAAAAACTGCCATCACAGCAATATGCACCTTTCTCATGCGAACCAGTATAGCACATTTGCCCACTTTTGACAAGCGCCATCTCATTTTCGCAGTCTGTTTCAAATCTGCCGGTAGTAGAAATGACCGGTTTTGTTTTTCCGTTGATTTTCAGGAAGTATAGAGGCTATTGAGGCAGCAGCACATCTGAAATCGCAAAAAAAGCTTTACATTTGTTAGGCTGTATTGTATATACTTTATGGTTCACCCGAGATGGTGAATTAATACAACCTGCTATAAAAATTATATGAAAAACACAAAATTCTTGCAGACGATATTGTCGTTGTTGGTGTCGGCTGCGCCGGTTTATGCCTCCGGCAGCAATTTCGATTCCCCTTTATATTCAACTTTTGAGCACAGCTTTGCTGATGACAAGGTAACCATCAAGGTCGGCGAGGGTGACTATAGCGCATTCGATATGTACAAGTCTCCTTTGTCCACCAATTATGCCGTAGATAATGGCGTTATCATGGGCGGTTCTCCTAACAAGGAGGTGGGTAGTGCACCCAGTCAGAATGCCGGCGTGAAGACAGTTTCCCTGACGATTAATGGGGCTACCGTTAAGGATGTTCTGGGTGTAGGCTTCAGAAGCAGCAGCGTTTCGGAGCTTGTCGAGATTGAAATGAATAGCGGCACGGTAACGGGCAGCATTATCGGTAGTGTGAACTATCCCGGCAGCGGCAATGCATCGCCTTCGGGTACGCATCCCTTTGCGGCTAAGACCGGCGACATTAAGATTACGGTCAACGGTGGTACTGTAAACGAGATTCGTGGCGGCAACAATGGGTCTTCCTCCCTTATAAAGGATGCTCTTTACGGGTTGAGTGATGAAGATTATGCTGCTCTCATGGCAGCGAAGCCCTGGTCGGTTGGCGGTAATATTACCATTAACGTTCATGGCGGTACAGTAGGTGAAATTCAGGCTGTCGGCGGTTCCAGCCATTCTGTGGATGGTAATGTGAACATTCTGGTTGATGGCGGCGAGGTGACCGGTGATATCGTTGCCGGCCCTCAGAACATCTACGCTGAGGTAGGCGGTTCAGTTAACCTGAAGGTGACCGGTGATGCCAAGGTGGGAGGTGACATCTTAGGGGCTCACATTGATGATGGTCGTAGTACGGCTAAGCCCACCGATAATGGTGTAAAATACCCTGGTGCTGCAGCACCTACCGTTGCGAATGACGTAAACATAGAAATCAGCGGCAATGCCGTGGTTGAAGGCAATGTCTATGCTGCCGGTAATGAGGGTAAAGTGGAGGGCAACACCGTTGTTTCTCTGCAGGACAATGCAGTGGTGAAGAAGGTGGTATCCGGTGGCGGCATCAATGGTGCCACCGTAGGCAAAACCTCTACTCTGCTTGTAGGTACGGCTGATAAGGCGTATACCGGTTCTGTAGGTGATTATGTCGGTTTCGATCAGATTATTGTGATGGAAGGCTCCTCCCTCACGGTAACGGAGGGTAACATATTCGGTACCGGTAAGCAGACTATCACTCTTTCTGCTGAAAATCTGCGTCAAGCTGCTATAAGCGGTGCTCACGCTGATGTGGAGGAGCAGCTCAGCATGACTCTCCTCTCCAACGACAAGCTGGCAACCGGTAAGTACATACTGGTGCAAAGTGACTCGGCTCCTACCGGTTGGAGCGCAGACAGCGTGACGGTTGATGGTATTGCCGGTTACGATGACCTAATGTGGGAGGGCAATGTGCTTTACCTTATCTATGCTGCAGCCAATCCTCAGATTGGCAATGCTGCCAACTGGGGCGTATTTAAGTCCTCGCAGGCATTTGTCAGCACGCTGAGAGGTAAGCATGCCAACGCCGTAACTTTGGACATCCCGTCCTCCGGCAAGAGAGCTTTGAATACCAATTCCTACGGCAAGACGATTGCCTGGGGTGCGGTGTATGGTCATGGCTCTCGCATTAGTTCTGTAGGTGCAGATTACAGCCTATACGGTGCAGCCATTGGTGCGGAGCGCCGCATATCCACCCGCAGCAGCCTGGGTGTGGCTATGGGCTATGATTGGGGACGAGTATCGCCCTTCACCGAAAGCGCGGTGAAGCAAGAGACTCTGCACCTGGCACTTTATGGCCAAGCCGGTTCCTGGAACCTTGGCAAGGGCTCTCTGTCGGTAGACTGGTCTCTGGCTTATGGCGATACCACCTCCAAGCATGATCAAATTGCCGAAGATTGGGAGCAGGAAAGCCTTCAGGCTGATGTGCGTGCCACCTACAGCCGCACTATCAATAACCGCACGACAGGTTCTGCCTTTGTGGGCATGCAATACTATGCTCATGAGTCGGATACGGTCGACGGGATGAATATCTCCTCCATGCAGAACCTGCGCATGATGCTTGGTGGCGGCCTGAGCTACCTGCTGACTCCGCGTACCACGGTATGGGGTGAGCTTGCTCTTTATCATGACGTGATGCGCCATAACTCTAAGGTAAGCATCGAAGGTAAGGAATTTAAGGGTACCAACCCCGGCCGTACCGGTGCTATGCTGAGCGTGGGTGCTGATTATGAAATTAACAACCGCTGGAGTGCTCAGGGTGGCTACACCTTCGATGCTGCTGAAGACAGCATCGAGCACAATGTAAACGCCGGCGTCATTTACAAGTTCTGATAAACGGAACCATCCAGTAACATTGCCGGATATCCTTTCGAGGATATCCGGCATTTTTTTGGAAAAACTCAGTTGAGATTTGACATTTACATGGGCAGGTGATTTTTATAATAATATCATTGTTATGAATTTGAGCGAGTTTTTCCGGTTGATGGTGTAATGCGTCATTGCCTTTTGCTTTGCAATTTATTTTTCGGAAGTGCGGCAAAAAAAAGCTCAGATTCTTCACAAAATTACAAAAATCCCCCTTTTCCTACCTGAAATTAATCTTTTTTTTTAACCAAGTTTCCGATTTTTTGGCAAAATTTGAGCCAAAACGCAAAAAAAGCTAGTGTTCCCTCTAGCATTGTGCTAAAATATGAACGACCCCGAAAAGGGAGAGAGTATATCATCATACAGAACTGCACGAGCTATGAACGATCTCACAAAGCCTTTCAAACGCCTGCCGGTTGCCCTCATCGGCACGGGCTCCTATGTACCGGAAACCCGCCTGACCAACTCCGACCTCGAAAAGATGGTCGACACATCGAACGAATGGATTATTGAACGCACCGGTATCGAAGAGCGCCGAATTGCCGCCCCCGATGAAAGAACCAGCGACATGGCCACTCAGGCAGCTAAAAAAGCACTGGAAGCAGCCGGTGTAACCCCTGAGGAAATCGACCTCATCATCGTGGGTACCGTCACGCCCGATACCTTCACCCCATCCACAGCCTGCTATGTGCAAGCCAATATAGGAGCGGTGAATGCAGCGGCGTTCGACATCTCGGCAGCTTGCTCGAGCTTCCTCTTCGCGCTGAAAACTGCGGTTCAATATATCGGCTGCGGACAAGCTCGCACAGCACTCATCATTTCCTCCGAAAAGCTCAGCCACATTGTGAACTGGGAAGACCGCAGCACCTGCGTACTCTTCGGTGACGGTGCCGGTGCCGCTGTTTTGCGCACGGGCACGGGCATCGAGGGCGACAGTGCCATTCTGGCTACAGACATCGGCTCCGATGGCACACTGACAGACCTACTGCTGGTACCCGGTGGCGGTTCAGCCATTCCGACAACGGAAGAGAACATTCATGAAAAGCTCTACACTCTGGCCATGCGCGGCAACGAGGTATTCCGCCATGCCGTAGCCCACATGAAAGATTCCGCGCTGTCGCTTATCGAGCGCACCGGTATCAAGCCCGAGGAGGTAAGCCTCGTCATCCCCCACCAAGCCAACCTGCGTATCATCAATGCTGTGGCTCAGCGCTTGGGAATTCCCGTTGAACGAGTATTTATTAACCTGCAGAAGTATGGCAACACTTCCGGCGCCGCCTGCGCCATCGCGCTCGATGAGGCGGTACGCTCCGGCAAGGCAAAGAAGGGTGATATCGTGCTGATGGTCACCTTCGGCGCCGGTCTCACTTGGAGTAGTGCGGCCATACGTCTGTAAATCCCGATTTTTTTACAATTTACAAGCTACTTTCCCAACAGTCTGTAGCTTGTAAATTGTGCGTTTCTTTTGTCATTCCGGCTCACCAGCTATGTATTGAAAAGCTCCGCGTTTGCGTCGGAGCTTAGTCGTTTGCACTCTGACGACACGCAGGAAAATCCGGTAGTATTTCCCTGCACTTGCCCGGCAGCGTATGCATTTGCCGTAGCACTGGTAAGCGAACAATGCAAGGAAGCCCGGCGCATTTGGGCTGTGGCGGATGCCCTGCCCATGCAGGAACGTCTGGCTGCCGAATTGCCGCTGTGGGGAGCCCCCTGTATATTCATACCCGAGCGGGAAATTCATGTAAACAATGGCCTGAGCGACCCGGATTTAGCAGCTGAGCGATTAGAAGCGCTCCGAGCTATCTCCACTCCACCGCTAACCCCACAAATAGTAGTGGTAACGGCGGCCGCCCTCGAACAAGCAGCTCCCGCTTTTGCTCAGGCAGAGGCCGATACAGCAATCAGCCTGAAAATAGGTGACGAAATCTCCCCCGAAAATCTCTGCCGTCGCCTAAGTGAGCAAGGCTTTGAGCGCGTGGAACAAGTAACAGCCCGCAGCCAATGGAGCCTGCGAGGCGGTATATTAGACGTATTCCCGCTGCAATCCGCTTGGCCGCTGCGAATTGAGTTCTTCGGCGATGATATCGAAAGCATACGCGCCTTTGACATTGACAGCCAGCTTTCCTTCCGCAAGATGGCAAGTGCCGAGCTGGTGCTCGATGAACCGCCGGCCGACCGAAAGCTTCGCGACCTGATAAGCCCGCAAGATTGGGTCATATCGCTGCCCGGTTGCGGAGAGCACGGCAATGTGCTCATATTTGAAACCCCACCCGAAGTTGCCGACGTAGTTCCCGAGTTGGACGAACTGCACCAAAAAGAAGCCCTTTCCTTTTATGGGGAACCGCTTGGCAATTTTGACACAGGTGATTTCGTTATGCAGGAAGCTCGCCGCGAGCTTGCCCGCCACAGCTTAGTAAAGTGGCGCGAGCAAAAATGGAGAGTGGTGATGTATTTCCCGCACGAGGGTGAAAAAAAGCGATTTGAGGAAATCTGCGGTGAGGATGAAGCATGGCAAGCCGTGCAAAGCCGCGATGGTGATTTACCCTTCGGGTTCACCGTACCGGGAGCCAAATTGGCAGTGCTCTCAGCTGCGGAAATATTCGGCCGCTACAGTTCACCGCGTGCCCGCCTGCGCAACGACCGCGAGGATCGCCTGCGCCGCGAGCGGGCACAAGCCCCCCTGCGCGAAATTACCCCGGGCGATTTAGTCATTCATTCCGCCCACGGATTAGGGCGATTCGAGGGCATTGTGCAAGATGCCAAGACGGGAGAACAGGAACTGCACATCAAATACGCCGGCGGTGTGTTGCTGAGAATCCCCCTCCAACAAGCTCACCTAGTTAGCAAATATGTAGGGCTGGGTGCCAAGACGCCCGAACTCTCGCGCCTGGGAGATGCCCGGTGGAAGCGAGCCTGCCAAGCCGCCGAACGAGCCGTGCAGGACTACGCTGCCCAACTGCTTGAAGTGCAGGCTGAGCGCGAAAGTAAAACCGGCTATGCACACCCGGCGGATTCCTCATGGATGTGGCAATTCGAAAGTTCTTTCCCCTACCGCGAAACCCCCGATCAGCTGCGCGCCATCAACCAGTGCAAGGCTGATATGGAGGCCGACCGCCCCATGGACCGCCTCATCTGCGGTGATGTAGGATTCGGCAAAACAGAAGTAGCCATCCGTGCTGCCTTCAAATGCGTGACCGGTGGACGTCAAGCCGCAATACTGGCACCCACCACCGTACTGGCCGACCAGCACTACCGCACCTTCCGCAGCCGCATGAGCGAATACCCCATCCGCATCGAGCTGCTCAGCCGCTTCACCCCCGCTAAAAAAGCCGCCGAAATTGTGGAAGCTCTGCGCAGGGGAGATGTCGATATCGTTATCGGCACCCACAGGTTGATATCCAAGAATATAAGCTTCAAAAACCTGGGGTTGGCCGTCATTGATGAAGAGCAACGCTTCGGCGTGCGCCACAAAGAGCAATTCAAACGCATGTTCCGCATGGTCGACATGCTCACCCTCTCAGCCACACCCATACCGAGAACCCTCTATGTGGCACTCATGGGCGCACGCGACATGAGCACCATCGACACGGCACCCCTCAACCGCCTGCCTGTGCAAACCGCCGTTTGCCCCTATAGCGAAGAGCTCATTGCTCGCGCCATCGAGCGCGAGCTCGCCCGCAACGGGCAGGTATTCTTTCTGCACAACCGCGTGCAAAGTATTCACAAAATGGCGGAGACCCTGCAACGGCTCGTCCCGAAAGCCCGCATTGTCATTGGCCATGGGCAGATGGACAAAAGCGATTTGGAGTGCGTGATGCGCGACTTCGTGGGGCACAAGGCCGATATTCTGCTCTCCACCACCATTATCGAAAGCGGTATAGACATACCGAATGCCAACACCATCATCATCGACCGAGCCGACCGGTTCGGGCTGGCAGACCTTTACCAACTGCGTGGCCGAGTAGGCCGCGGCGGCCACCGCGCATACGCTTACCTACTACTCCCGCAAGATGCCCTCTGCACCTCCGATGCCCGCAAACGCGTAGCCGCCATCAAGCAGTACACCGAACTGGGCAGCGGATTCAAAATCGCCATGCGAGACCTCGAAATCCGAGGAGCCGGCAACCTGCTGGGCACCCAGCAGAGTGGCCATATTGCCGCAATTGGCTTCGAGCTGTACTGCCAGCTCTTGCGCCAATCCATCGAGCGCCTGCAGGGCAAGGCACCCGCCATTCGTGCAGATGCTCAGCTGAAAGCCGACTTCCTGTGTGTAAGCGAAGCGATGTTCTCCACCCGCCCCGATGCCGATAAACTCATCGGCGCCTTTATACCGGAAGCCTGGGTTGAGAGTACGCAAACCCGCATGGCCTGCTACACCATGCTGGCCAAAGCCCTGACGGAAGACGACGTAGACGATTTAGAGCGCCAGTGGATTGACCGCTTCGGTCCCCTGCCTCGCCCTGCCCGCCACCTGCTCATAGCGCACAAAATTAAGATTGTCGCCTCCCGCCGCAATATCTCCAACGTCGAAATCTCGGGGCAGAAACTCATGCTCACCCGCAACAAGGACTACATTCTGCTCGACAGGCGATTCCCCCGTCTTACCAAAATACGCCCCGCCGATAAACTCCGCGAAACCCTCAAGTTCCTGCAGGAGATGTAACCAGGATTATCACTCCACCCTCTATCACGGAGCTGGGTGAGGATACCGGTAAACTCAGCAACAGTTAAAACGGTTTGGGTTGAGTCGTTTTTACCAATGGAGTGGTCGAGTTTCATGCCAACAGTTGTGGCAAGGGCTGCACGATAGTCAGGGTTCTGCTCATAGCAGGCGCGAAAAGCGGCGCGGAGCAGCTGTTGGTAGTCGGGAGAAAGCCTGGAATAAGGCTTAGCTCGCCAATAAAGAATCTGCTCGCTTTTCCAGTCATAGCGACGGCCGGCGCGCATGGCTCGCCCGCCGACCAAAGCACAGATTTCCTGTTGTCGATTACAATCTTGCACCTTCAGGCTCTGCAGAAATCCCTCAAGCGAGGCACATGCCACCCCATCAAACACGAAGGCATTCGGCGCGAAGTTACTCAACAGGGTTGAGGGGTATACACTCGTGCGAATGTCATACGTGTTTGTAGCAGGGTTATAATCGGGATTATCTGTAAAGATTGAGTTCATTTGTCTTTTCAGAACAGAGTACCGCATGCGCGCAGGCGCACCAGACGCCCCACAAACTCATCTATAGTCAAGATTGTCTGAGTGGGATCATCCTTGCCAATGGAGTGTTTCAATATGGCGTTGCCCGTTTTTGCCAGCAAGAGTCGGAACTCCTCACACTGATCATAACAGGCCTGATACGCCCGGGAAAGGAGCTCCTGATACTCCTCGGTGTGGCGCCCATAGGCACGCCCGGCCCAATAAAGGGTCTGCTTGTCTTGCCAGTAAATCTTGGAGCCGAAGTTTTTTGCATGAGGGCCGTTGAAGGCACAAATCTCTATCTGTTGCTCTCTGTCAGGTGTTTTCAACGCCTGCAAAAAGCCTTCCAACCCGGCACACTCCACGCCGTCAAACACGAAAGGCTTAGCCCCCAAATTGCTCAACGGAGCAAACTCCGGGTAATCCTTCATGCGGGAGGATATATCTATCACTCTCACGGCCTTATCTATCATTTCTTCTAATGTTTTCATTTTATATATGTAGATTATACATTTGTTTAGACGCTCACGATACGAAAACGTTCTTATATTTCCCCAAAAAAAATCAGCTTCTCCAACTGTTTAAACTAACAACTTGTGCGACTTCAGGGGTTAGGATAAAAGGATGGTATGGAATATCTCATAGCATTGGCATTGCTGGTATTGGTGGGGGCTTGGGTGGTTGGCGCCTTTATACGGTTACACCATTTGCATGAGCGAGTACAAAGTGCATGGGAGAAATGGCAATTTGCCACTCAGCACCGGAATGATTGTCTCGGGGATTTTGTAAGTTTGTTTGCCTGCTATCTGCCGCAGGAGGATACACTGGCGCGTGACATGAGGCGCTGGGCAGAAGACAGCCGCCGAGCCTTGGCCGCACTGACAAACGCTCCGGTACTGGGAGCGGGGCAAGTGCTGGGCCACGCGGAGCGCAATTTGGAGCGCATTTTACGCTACTCCGGGCGTACTGTAGAAGCTACCCCGCAATTGAGAGAAAACGAAGAACTTCTGGGGCTATATCAGGCCATGGCCGTTTCGCACCGCATGCAAGCAGAGGAAGCCAGGCTCTACAACCGGTCGGTGCACGATTTTAATGCGGCTCTCGATGAACCCGCCATGCGTTTGCTGGCCCCTACTCTCGGATTCTCGCCCATGGATGAAATTTCCGGTCGACCAACAACAAGGTTAAACTAAATAGTCGACGATAAACGCGGAAAAGCCGTAGTTTCATAAACTACGGCTTTTCTCTTTACGGGCGAACCCGTCAAACTTTCTGCAATGCAGAGAGGGGAGCTTTACTCCACAGTAACCTTGGCGTTACGGGCAAGCAGGTCGATAACCTTGGAGGTCACGATGCTCAGGCGGATACCGGTCATGCGGTTTTCGCGGTGCAGCTTGCGTACAAAGGTCTTGAGGTTCTTCTCGCGAGCCTGCTGAGCCATGTTAGAGATAGCGTTGAGCATCTCGGCATCGCTGGCAGTAATCATCTCGCGGCGAGCAATCTCCTGCAGGGCGAAGTATACGCGCAGGTTGCGCTCCGTCTCAGCCTTGGAATTCTCGCGCAGGGAATCCATATCCTTAGCGGCCTCGTAATCACCGGCCTGAATAGCGGCATAAATCTTGCGCTGCACGGTGTTCTCGTTCTCGCGCTCCACAAGGTCAGCGGGCAGAGCGAAAGAGAGCTGGTCGGCAAGCTTCTCAGAAATCTGGTCAGCCTTGGCCTCATCGTTGCTGCGCTCCTTGTTGCTCTTAAGGTTCTCGCGAACGATATCGCGGATTTCCTCCATAGTCTTACCGGGCAGAGCGGTTGCGAAAAGCTCAGCTGTTACCTCGGGCACCTGCTTCTCGCGCACTTCCTTAACAACGCAAGCGAAGGTAACCTCCTTACCGGCCAAGTCGGAGATGGGGAAATCTTCCTTCAGAGTAGCCACAATATCCTTGGTCTCGCCGGCGCTCACGCCTACCAAACCGTCAGCCAGCTCAGGGATGAAACGATCATCCTGCAGGCTTACCCAGTAGTCCTCGCGGCCCTCAAGGAAACCTACACTCTTACCGCAATATTCGGCTACGGGCTTACCCTCGCAAGAGGTCTTGAAGTCTACAACCACGATATCGCCCTTGGCGCTGGCACGCTCTACGACCTCGTGCTTAGCGGAAGTCTCGGCATACTTCTGCAGGGTCTCGTCGATTTCGGCATCGCTCACCTCAGTGCTGGGCACCTTAACCTCAATCCCCATGTACTCAGGAAGCTCGAACTCGGGCACAACAGTCAGGGTGCTCTTCAGGGAGTAGGAGCCGTCTTCTGCCAAACCGCCCTCGGGGGTACCGAAATCCAGCACCTTCATATCCGGATTCTCATCCAAGCACTTATCCTGGATATCGCTCTTCAGGCGCATGTCGAGCTCCTCATTGATTTCGGTGGCATAGCGCTTGGCAATCATGCTCTTGGGAGCCTTACCGGGACGGAAGCCGGGCAGACGAGCGCTCTTGGCGTAGCCGGCCAGGATGTTCTCCTTCACGGTTGCCACATCACTTGCAGGCACGGTAGCGCTCAGGCTTACCTGACAGTCACTGATTTTTTCGATGCTGATTTCCATAGTATCTATAGAGTTTTGATAAAATTTTCGCGTGGGAATTATACCCGCATCCCCCCACAAAGGCAAGCACATAGTGAGGAATGACGCAATTTTGGAGCAGTTATTCACACAATTTCATGGAGAGAGCAAAGGAACAACACCTTTTTTACTTGAAACGCTGGGCGATATGTGGTAGTAAGGAGACTGCTATGAAACGAAGCATTTTCACCGGACTTTTACTGTCACTGGCAGCCTGTTTGGCAACAGCAGCTGAACCGACACAGCAAAAACCGAACATTATATTGGTACTGGTAGACGATATGGGCTGGGGCGACTTAGGCCTGAACCAGCCTGCCGAACATGCTGATACACCGCGAATTGATACACCTACACTGGATAGACTGGCCACGCAGGGTGCCCAGTTGCGGCGCCACTATACATGCGCGCCGGTTTGCGCACCGGCCAGAGCCTCGCTCTTCACCGGTTTGCACCAAGGACATGCTGAGGTGATTCGCAACAACAGTTTCGATGCCGCACTGGAGAACGGCCACACTTTAGCCACCGTATTGAAAGCGGCCGGCTATAGCACCGCCCTTATTGGCAAATGGGGAATCGGCGGCGGCCGAGAAAGCGGCGGTACCCCCACTACCTGCCCGGCATGGCCCACCAAACGCGGTTTTGACTACTTCTTCGGCTACAACAACCACTTGGCCGGCCACCGCCATTACCCCAAGGAGGAGAGCAACGCAGACCCGGAAACACACCGCAACGCCATCTGGGACGGAGATGAAATGATAACCGACCGACTGGATGGCTGCTACTGCACGGATCTCTTCACAGCCCGCGCAAAAAAATGGATTACCGAGCAAAAACTGGCGGACAAAGATAAGCCCATCTTCTTGGCTCTCACCTATGTAGCGCCGCATGCACGCTTGGGGATTCCGGCAGGTCCCTACCCCGCCGGCGGCGGTCTGACCGGTGGTGTGCAATGGTTGGGTATCCCGGGGCAAATGATTAACACAGCCCGCCCGGCTGACTGGGATTCCTTCATTCACCCGCAGTATCGCAATGCGTGGCAGGAATATGCTGCTGCGCGCTATGGCAGCAATGCAGCCCACAAGCTTATGACAGCCCGCCGCCACGCCTCGATGATTACACGCGTAGACGAGGGCGTGGGCGACCTTGTCAAACTCTGCGAGGATTTGGGAATTGCAGAAAACACGGTTATCATCTTCACCAGCGACAACGGCTCACACGATGAACCCGGCGCGGTATACGGTTTTGCCGGGCACCCGGCTCCGGCGCAAGACCCCTCCTTCTTCCGCAGTTACGGCAACCACGATGGGATTAAACGCGACGTCTTCGATGGCGGCCTGCGCGTACCCTGCGTGGTATATGCCCCCGGCATCATCAAAGGAGGCTTGGTGAGCACCACCCCCACCCAATTCCAGGATTGGATGGCTACCGTAGCCGATTTAGCAGGTGTACCGGTCCCTGCCCGTTGCGACGGCACCTCACTGCTGCCCCTGCTGCAAGGGCATGATACCCTGAGCGCTCAATCCAACCGCGTATTGTATGCGGAGTATGCCTTCGGGGGCGGCATGGCCCAATACCGAGACTATGCCGACAACAAGAAAGGCCGAGTGCGCGGAGAACAGCAGGTGCTGATTTTCTTCGACAACCACAGCAATCGTTGGATTAAAGCCCTGCGTACCGGTGTCAAAAACGGCACCGAGGATTGGGAACTTTTCGACACGGAGACAGACCCCCACGAAAGCAGCCCCCTGCCCGAAAGCAAATGCCCGCAAATGCAGCAATTCCTGCATAACCTCGCCCTGTGGAATCGCCGCGCGTATGACTATTACCGCGACCCCCAAGCCCCAAGGCGCAACAACAGCTGTGGTGGTTTCCGCAGCTACGATATGAACCTTGTTCCGGCCAATCCCCCCACCTGCCCGGAGCAACTCCATACCGGTCTTTACATACAGCAAGTACAAGCAGAATCCCCTTGGGTACCCGCAGGTGTGAACGCCCCTGCCACGCTCGACCTGCAAGTAGACAATCCGAACGGTGCCACCCTGCCCGCCGGTACCATCACCACCTACACTGGTTACATCAATGTGCCCAATGACGGCAACCACTGGCACTTCTACCTCACTCTCAGTGATGTTCCGGGCAGCAAGGCCTTCGTGAAGCTCCATAACTTCAACCTGGTGGATGCGGACTTCAATTACACCCCCGGCACCACTGCCACAGAATCCGCCGCAGCCAATACCGTGGAGCTGGATGCCGCCCGCACCGGCAAGAAGGGAATTCCGTTGAAAGCCGGGCTACACCCCATCACCATCAACGTAGTACAGGGCCAATCCGCCCCCGGCACACTGCAGATGGAGTGGAACCGCGGACCGCACAACGGCAAACAAACACCCCGCGTATCCATCCCGGCCAATGCGTTTAAACACGCCGGCCATTAAAGTGAAGGATTTCTCAAAAAGCCGCAGTCCTGACCGACTGCGGCTTTTTTTAGCACGATTTGGGATACGGAAAGACTCGCCGCTATCGGGTCTGTTTCAAATCTGCTGGTAAAAATTGGAAAAAGAGAGCATTCTCGGAGATATAGGGTAGGGATGGCTAAGAAGTAACAAATTTCTATAACTCGAGAAGAATGAATGTATAGGAGGATGCTTACATCTATTTCCGA
>JAFZGW010000013.1 GCA_017555205.1 Akkermansia sp.
ACGCGTTCTGTCACCCGTTCCACGGGTTCTAATGACTTTTTACACTAAAACGAGTGGTTTCGCGGCTGACGCCGCTGCACCACTCGCTATTGTTATGTCGCCCGTTTCACGGGCTCAATGTTCCGCTCGCTGACGCGAGCCCTCTGCTCGGCAAACTCCCATTTGGCGCAGCAATCTCTGGGACACATGTGACCTGCAGCCATTTTGTTCAGGAATCGAGAGGAAAGGCAAAAACTGAAATCGAGTCCTTGCGAGTTCGACTACACCGCCCGGCGAGCAAACGGCAAGCCGTTCACCGATGAAAAGCATGCAGCGTTCTGGTCATACCTGGACGGAAAAGAGCTCACACGCTTTTACTTGTCTGTGAGGGCGCTGTAGGTCATTTCCGCCAACTGTGCATGGGCGTGGTTCATGGTAGCGGCATCCTCCGTACATGCGGTGATGAAGGAAACGATGCAGGCATAGCGGTCATCCGGCAAGCGGATAATTCCCACATCGTTATGAGCCAGCGTGCTCCCGCCCACAGTACCGGACGAGCCGGTCTTGTGGGCGAATGACAGCTTCTCGATCGGAAGCCCCGCTCTCAAACGGTCCTGCCCCGTTGAGGTCTGCTCCATGTAAGCCAGCAACAAACGTGCCATGGGTGGCGTCAGCAGGGGGTGCTGTATGTGCAGAAACGCAGCGGAATGCAAATCCTCCAGCACACGCAGCATGGCCGCAGGTGTAGCACAATTCAAAGACATAGCAGCGACACCTGAAGCCATTTCCTTCTCCGTAGCGGCTATGTGCAAGGGAAAATCCGTACCATAGTGCATTTTGAAAAACTGCTGCACACTCTGCGGACCACCTACAAGCCGGAAGAGATAATTGCACGCATTGTTATCGCTCTCGCACAATGAGGCCAGCAAGAGGGATTCCAGAGAAAAAGAACCGCCCTTCGGAAAACGCTTTTGCATGGGGCTCCAGGTATTCGGTGCCATATCCGCCTCCGCCAGTTGGTAATGTTCTACAAGCCGGAGCTTGCCTTGTTCCACATGGTGCAGCACCACCACAGCCAGCGGCAGCTTCACCACACTCATGAGGGGGAAAAATTCGTGCTCATAGCGGGTCAGTTGCGCCACCGGCTCACCATTAAGGGCCACTGCCGTCCCATGCCGCATACCTGCCATTGCCTCGCCCAGTAACGTCAAAAGAACAATGAAAAGAAACCGCATCATGATGACTCCTTATTTTTACCTCGTGTATGTTTATTCTTCCAGTCTGGGCAGCTCCATCTGGCGGTCGAAGTCGGATTGGAAAAGTCTGTCCTGGGTTACTCTGTACTTTTCGAACTCATTTTCGGCGTGTTCCCTGGCAATTTCGGCAGATATCCTTCCTGCATCCTGCAGAAGCTCCCGGTCATCAGCTTGCAGAATGCGGTCCAGGTGACGAGCCCAATCTTCCATAGTCATGGGAATCTGGCGTTTAGCGCGGTTCTCTGCCAGGTCAAGATAAGCGCTCACTATACGGCCCAGTTCTTCCAGTTCATTTTCTTTCAGGTAGTTTTTTGCCACAACTACATCAGTCCTGACAATTTTACCATGCGGAGCATTTTCCCAAGTTGTCAGCCCCATATGCTCCACCTCAGCATCTGCACGTTCCATAATCAGTTCTGCTGCAGTATGCCCATGGACAGCATAATGAAGCTTATTCTGAACCTTAGCGTAAAAGGCACGGGTTTCCGGTGCATGAGCATCGTAATCCATGCTGGTGGCATAGATATCTGTAATCTTCTGGTAGAAGCGGCGCTCGCTGAGGCGGATTTCGCGTATCTCGGCCAGCAGGTGCTCAAAGTAATCATGCCCCAGGAACTTGCCATTTTCCATTCGCTTGCGGTCGAGCACATAGCCTCGAATGGCAAAGTCTCTTAACACCGCCGTAGCCCATTGGCGAAATTGTGTAGCCCGCTTACTGTTAACTCGGTAGCCTACCGCTATGATAACATCAAGATTGTAGAAAAGTGTTTCTCTATTTACGTTTCGATTCCCCTCTCTCCGAACCTGTCGGATTTTCCGACAAGTTGACGTCTCCTCCAATTCCTCCTCTGCATATATGTGCTGAATATGCTCCAAAACATTAGTTCTCGAGCTGCCATACAACGATGCCATCATTTGCTGAGTCAGCCACACAGTATCATCTTCAAGGCGTACTTCTATGCCCTCCGCATCGCCTTGCATGGCGAAGATTAGGAACTCAGCTGTACTATTGCGAATCTGTTGGTTCTTTTTCATAGCATGAATAAAAGGCTGTAGGAAACGAGAGGAATAAGAATCACTACTGCACCCAGATTGTACCACTTATCCAAGTTTTTTCTAGCACAAAATGAGCTGGGCATCATTCAAAAAATTTTCCCACAGAAGGCATGAACCAAGCATTAAAAATACCATTTGTCTGAGTTGTAGCCCGAACGGAGCAATAAACTGCCAAAAATGGCGCGAGCCCAGGACAGGGTAACAAAAAAGTACCACCACATAGGTAACACAAGTTCCAGGACATAGGTTACACTTTTGGATAGACATGTGGCATAATCTCATTATGCCATGGAACACCAAGAGTAGTAATCAAATGAGAATCGAATTCATAAAGCTTGTAAGGCAGCCGGAGGCCTGTAAATCAACCAACTAAGCTATCTGAGAGGGTTCTGTTACGCATAGTCAGCATACGTGTCGCACACAAGCATTGGGGAGCTGATAAAATACGCGCCATTTTGAAAAGAGAACACTTTTCTCCGCTGCCCGGGCGCACGACCATTCATCGAGTATTGAGGCTGGCTGGCCTTATCAACCTGCGCCGTAGGCGCACACCCAGACTTGATAATTTGCGGCTTGTTCAAGATGGGGGCCTGACCTGCAAGTTAATGATGAATGGACAATTGATTTTAGCATAAAGAGAGTGGCTGGCGCCAAAACGGTGTTGATAATGCAGCCATTTGTGAAATCTTTGGGACATATGTGCGTATTGCCTCAAAATAAAAACGAACCCAAGGGTCACACGTGAGACTAATCGATTTTCCTTGACCGCAGCGATTAAATCCTCTATAAACAGAATACGTATGAAACAAACTCTCTTCCTTCTATTGGCGACGGCAACAGCGCTGCATGCAGAGGATTATGCCTTTACAGCGCGCAGCACCTCCCTTACAGGCTCTGTGAGCGGCTACGATAAGGTGACAGCCAGCGCCATCTCCGCCAGTTTTGGTGGGGCTATCGGTGCAATAAAGGCAAATAATGAGTTCAGTATAAGCGAGAATGGCGATGTAATACTGTCCGACTGCAGCACAACAAACAAGGGTGGCCTTTTCTACCTGAACCAAAGTTCATATACCACACCTCAGCAGCATACTACGCTCAACATTTCTGACAACACCGGAAGCGTCTCCATCAGCAACAACTATTCCAAGTCATATGGTGGCGCTATTGCGGCGGATAATAACGGCTCTTACCCGGAGTACTACACCATTATCAATATCAGCGGCAATACCGGCGCTGTTAAGTTCACCGGGAATAATACCGATGGTAGCGGCGGCGCTATCAGAAGCGATGGTAAGCTGAATATCTGCAACAATGGCAGTGTCTCCTTTACCGCCAATGCCGTAAACATGGCCAATGGTAACTGGGGTGGTGCTATCTACATGGGCGTTTCTACAGAGAACGCATTGAATATCAGCGGAAATGATACCGTTGAGTTCCGAGGCAATTACCTATACAAGTCTCAGAGCACCTATGTCCCGGAGGCAACTGTACGCCTCAACTCCATTTACCAGAAAGGAACGAACCAGGCCAATTATATTTCTGCCAAGACAGGTGGCAGCGTGGTCTTCTATGATGCCATTCTTACCGAATCCGCCGGAAGCAGGGCCAGCTATGAACTGAATGCCGATTACACAGACGCCAACGGGGCAACCCAGAAGGCCGGCGGCACCATCACGTTCTCAGGTAAGTATGTGCAGCAGGATTTGGCGGCATTTGATGGCGCAGTGGGTGATGTAACCGGCTCACTCACCAGCACTCTGGCTGCAAATACCACTCTGCACAACGGCACGCTGAGCATCGAGGATAAGGCTGTGCTGCAGACAAAGAATCTCACCATTAACGGTGGGGCACAGCTTACCTTGCAGGATGGCACATGTGAAACACTTGCCGGTGGGACCTTGCTCTTCCAGGAGGGTAGCGTCATGGCCGCCTCTGGCTGCAATACGCTGAGCGCTCAGAGCATCACATTCGAGGAAAATACCACACTTACGCTGACTCTTGGTGAAATCAACCAGGAGAACGCCCTCATCAGCCTGGCTACGGGCGATGTCTCCTTCTCCCTGGGCACGATAGACTTTATCGGCATCGATACCCTTGCCGAAGGTCAATACCTGGTATTGACCCTGGCGGAAGCTGAGCTTTCGACCATGGAATGGAATACTGATGAGCTTACGGTCAAGGGACTGACGGCAGGCGATTCAATCGCATGGAATGAAAGCGGCACGGCGCTGTACCTGAACCACAAGATTATTCCCGAGCCCACCACAGCAACGCTTTCCCTGCTGGCTCTCTGTGGTCTGGCTGCTCGCCGCCGCCGCAAGTAAGACGGAACATTTTCATGCGGGGTAACTAAGCCCCACATTACAAGTTCCCGCCCCTGGATTTCATATCCACGGGCGGGGACTTCGTTTATCTCATACGCGTATGTAATCAGGCGCCCTGCTCCTCTGCGTTCAGCGCGGCCAGAGCAGCAATGCTTTCTTCATCTCCCTCTTCGGCGCAGGCCTGAAGATACTGCATACCTTTTTCCTTATCCGGACGGCCAGCCAGACCGCGCAGATGAATCAGGCCCAGGAAATAGGCAGAGCGGCAATGCCCCATAGCATAGGCACGCTGGAAGAAATCGAGAGCACGCTTGTAATTGCGACGAGCCCCCATGCCCTCGTAGTAGCAAACGCCTACCATGTGAAGGGCTTCAGCCTCTCCCAGATTGGCGGCCTTCTGGTAGTAACGCAGGGCAATCTCGAAATCCTGCCTCACCCCCCCTGCCCATGGCGTAATTCCGGGCGAGGCCCATGCAGCAATCGGCATCCTCCGGGTCGAGGCGATGCCATTTCCGGTAGTAACCCATGGCGGCCGTATAGTCCTCAAGAGCCTCGCAAAGCGGGGCCAGAAGGCTGTACAGCTGGCCGCAGGGATTCACAGGCTCCGCCTGCTCCAGCAGGTTGCGGGTTTCCCCGGGGGAGCAGCCAAGCTCCTCCATGTGAGCAGCATACACACGGGCCAGATAGAAAGCACACCCGGTGTTGCCACAATCGATGGCTTTCTGGAAATACTCCACAGCGCGCTTTAAATCATCATAACCAGGCAGACCGGGTTCATACAGCATACCCAGCATGCAGTACGCCTCACCCGGCGTCTCCTCGACCATGGCCAGCGCCCACTGCTCCAGCTATCCCTGATGTGTCCCAAAGAATGCCTGCGCCAAATGGGAGTTTGGCGGGCAGCTGTTTTTGTCGGAGCAAGGGACTTTAGTCCCTCATCGCTTGAGTTTTCGGGACTGAAGTCCCGTGCTCCGATTGATTTCTAACCCCGCCAAATCGCCATCTTTAGCGCATAAAGAGGGGTGGGGGGGCTGACTCCAAAGGTGTGCCAAAACAGTGTTGATAATGCAGTCAATTGTGACATCTTTTGGACACATCCAGAAATCAGCAGGAATTATCCCAAATTTTGGTTCTTTTAGCTTGTCAGGAGGAAGCTAATTTTGTATACTACGCTCAGCGAACTGTGAACACCCCTCGTTCTCTCTGCAAGCGTGCGTGCGGAGCAAGGTGTGTAACTGGCGCAGAACTTACCAAAACAACCAATCAACATGAAGAAGACACTTGCAGCTCTGATGATTCTTGCAGGCGTGGCCATGGGTGCTGAACCCCTGCTCACCATGGATTTCACCGCTCTGACGGGAAACACCAACGACAACACCCCCGCCGGCTGGACTGTTGGCCAGTATAAGGGTGGGAACAACACCCCCTTCTACAACTTTGGCGGAAATGGTGCAGAAATTGCCCAGCCGTGGAAGCAGAACTACCTCATCACGAGCCTGGCTCTTGACTCCCAGGGCACATATGCTATCACCTTCACCGTGAAGAATGGCAGCGAGGACACAGGTAACATGTTCTTCCTGAGCTCCGATACGTACAGCATCGTAATCGGTAACTCCTATAACTCCAACAGCGAAATTTACGTTGGTACGCTGGCCGAAGCAACAGGTGACGCTTTCGCCTCCTTCCAGACAGACACCGGCAAGAATCCCACCGTGCTCGCCAACTCCACGGGCCTCGATGTCAGCGGCACTATTTCCTACACCCTGACCATGAATGGCGGCAACATGACCGTTGATGCTGCTCTCAGCAACGGCGCAAGCTGGAACACCACCATCACCGGTCTCGAGGATGTAACTTTCAACAAGCTTGGCTTCATGATTGACGGTGCTGTAGGTGGTGCCAGTATTCTGGGCATCAACGTAACGGCTCCTGAGTCCCCTGTTGTTCCCGAGCCTGCTACGGCTACTCTTTCTCTGCTTGCCCTGGCCGGCCTTGCCGCCCGCCGTCGCCGCAAGTAAGAATAAGCGAAGCAAATTCATTTCAAAGGCCGTTGCTCCACTGGGCAACGGCCTTTTTACTATTGCGAAAAAATTACAGATGTAAATTGGAGTTTGTCGGGCAGCTATTTTTGTCGGAGCAAGGGACTTTAGTCCCTCATCGCTTGAGTTTTCGGGACTGAAGTCCCGTGCTCCGATTGATTTCTAACCCCGCCAAATCGCTTTAGCGCAACAATGATGCTCGCAAATCGAGGGGCCTTGCACTCGTCCCCGGGCATACGGGGAGATATATAAAAAAAGCGTCTGGGGTTGCGCCATCTGCGAAGCACCTACCCCAGACGCCGCACATATCA
This sequence comes from Akkermansia sp., assembly GCA_017555205.1. Classification (GTDB taxonomy): domain Bacteria; phylum Verrucomicrobiota; class Verrucomicrobiia; order Verrucomicrobiales; family Akkermansiaceae; genus Akkermansia. The sequence goes on from JAFZGW010000013.1 coordinate 6,966, forward strand.
TTTTACAACCCCAGCTTGGCGAGGATAATCTCGGTCACCATCTTGGGATTCGGCTTGGGGTTGCTCACCTTCATCACCTTGCCGGTAAGGGCGTTGATGAGCTTCATATTGCCACCTTTCACGATTTCCACCATATCCGGATTCTCCTCCAGCACCTGTGCCACCACGGCATCGAGAGCGTTGGTGTCGGTCTTCTTGAAGCCCATGGCGGCGGCGGCATCTGCAGCGCTCATGCCGGTGTCCCACATCTTCTCCAGCACCTCGCGAGCCTGGTTGTTGGAAACAAGGCCGTCCTCGATGATATCCACCAGACCGGCGAGAGCCTTGGGAGCCAGCGGGCAGGTCTCAATGCTGAGCTCCTTCTCTGCCAGCACGGAGACCAGGTTATTGATAACCCAGTTGGCCACCTTGCGCGGAGCCTTGCTGCCGGCAGCGGCTTCCTCGAAATAGCGGCAGAGCTTGAAATCGCCCACCAGCGTGTTGGCATCTGCTACAGGCAGGCCGTAATCAGCCTGCAGGCGGGCGTGCAGCGCATCCGGCAGCTCGGGCAGCTCATGCTTCACCTTCTCCACCAGCGGCGCGGTCTGCACCGGAATGAGATCCGGGCAGGTGTGGTAGCGGTAATCGTGAGCATTCTCCTTGGTGCGCATCACAATACTTTCGCCCAGGGTGTCATCCCAACGGCGGGTGGACTGCACCTGGGCAATGCCCATATCCAGCTCCTCAGCCTGGCGGTGAATCTCATAAATGAGCGCACGGCGGGCAGCAGACATGGAGTTGATGTTCTTCATCTCAATCTTGGCGCCCAGTTCCTTCTGGCCCTTGGGACGCAGGGATACGTTCACGTCGCAGCGCATCTGCCCCTTCTCCATATCGGCATCAGAGATGCCGGCGCAAATCATCATCTGCTGCAGGCTCTTCAGGTAGGCGTAGGTTTCCTCCGGGCTGGTCAGATCCGGGGCGGAAACAATCTCCATGAGCGGCGTGCCGCCGCGGTTGTAGTCCACCAGGGAATAGCCGCTGTAGTGGGTAAGCTTAGCGGCATCCTCCTCCAGGTGGATGTGGTCCAGCTTCACCGTGCGCACCACCGGGCCATCGGCCTTCACCTTGCAATCAGCGGGGTATGCCCAGGCATACAGCGGCACCTCGCCCCCGATGCAGAGCGGCAGGTCGAGCTGGCTGGTCTGGTAATTCTTGGGCATATCGGCATAGAAATAGTTCTTGCGGTCCCACTTGGAAACGGGGGGCGTGGTGCAGCCCAGCATCATACCCGTGAGGATGGTGCGCTCTATGGCGTATTTATTCAGCACAGGCAGAGCACCGGGCATGCCCAGGCAGGTGGGGCATACGTTTGTGTTCGGCTCATAGCCGAACCCGGCCTTGCAGGAGCAGAACATCTTGGTTTCCGTCTTAATCTGGCAGTGCACTTCCAGACCAATAGTCACGAGGTAATCAGAAACAGGCATGATTAATCTTTGCGTATGAGTTTATTGTGAGGATATGGCATTCTCCCGGAGCGCATTGTCCAGGTCTGCACGGAAGGATGCATCGAACACGGAGTCGAACAGCGATGGATGCGCGGCACTCATGCATTCAAACACCAGGTCAAGTGCATCAGAAAAAAGGTCGAATGTCTCAGCTTCATACCCAGGCAGCGCGGCAATGCGCACAATCTCGCTGCGAATGGCCCAGAGTATCGGCTCGATGGGCGCCATGATGGCCTGCGCAGCAGACTTGTGAATGGGTGAAAAATCGCGATGAATCACGGAAGAAGCAGGCAGAAGCATTCTGTAGCGGCGGGAAAGAGTATCCAGCTGAGGCACAGCCAGCGTGGCATCCTTCTCATTCTGCACATCCACGAGGATATCCAGCACTGCGCTATCCGGCTCCACCAGGCGGGCCAGGCGGGCCATTTCCACCTCGCCTTCATCCACGCTCAACGGCTCTGTAGGCAGGCTCAGCACCTCGGCATCGGCCTCAGCAAAAAGGCCCAGCTCCACGGCATTCTCAAATGCCTTAGTCAGACGCGCAGAACCATAGCACCGGGCGCGGCAGATTCCCTGAAATTCTGCATGCAGGTCATCCAGAGCCTCAAGAATACGCAGCTGCACAGCGTCCATCATACCCACGCATTCACCACCCTGCGCAACCAGCGGAAGCGCACTCAGGCGGTTATCCAGCTCAAAGGTAAGCTCAACCAGTTCCGTAAAGCGCGCAGCAGCCTTGTCTGCATCCTCCCGTGAGGAGATACCCGACAACAGCAACCACATCTCTGAGGTAGTTTTAAGAAACTCATTACCAATCACCTGTGCTTCCTCACTGTCTCCCGTGACGGGCATAGCGTCATCCACCTCAAGCACAACAGGTTCCTGCGCAGGGCTCATATGACCCAGCGCCAAAGATAAACCAGCTATACAGAGCAGTTTTCGCATACAGAATCCGCGCGCGTATTATACACTTTTCTTAAAGAATGGCAAGACCTGTTTGCGAGTCATTGCAAATTATTCACAATACGTGTGTCCCAAAGATTTCACAATTGACTGCATTATCAACACCGTTTTTGGGGGGCGCGCCCCCTCTTTATCCGTATAGATGGCGATTTAGCGGGGGCTCAAATCTTTCGGAGCTCGGGACTTCAGTCCCGAAAACTCAAGCGATGGGGGACTAAAGTCCCCCGCTCCGACAAAAACAGCCGCCCGCCAAACTCCCATTTGGCGCAGCCTTCTTTGGGCCTCGTGCAAATTATTGGCACGAGCCCCCCCTTGCAAGGGCGAAAACGACGACGTCATCTCTGTACAACAGGCGTCAGGACATTGTACAGCCGGTCCAGCTCAGAAAATACCTGCTGAGATGTTTCTACCTTCAGCCTACGATTCTTTGAATTATACTCCACACCACCCAAATCCGGCAGCGTAACGCCACATTCCGCCAGCTGCCCGGTGATTAAATCCTTCCAGGTATCATCAGAGATGGGAGCCGCCTTACGCTGGTTCTTCTTCTTGCGCTCAATACCCTCTTTCTGATCCTCTTTAGCTGTTTGTTTTGCATTGAGCGTCAACTTCTCGGCGACATACTCAGTCACCCAGTAATAGCGGGTTTCGAGCACACGCGGTACAATCGTCACCTTGCGGCCCTTTACCAGATAATGTCCACCACACGCATCGCACACCTTGATGAGAGCGTCGCGCAGCGTAGAGCAGGAAAAATCCAATTCATCCGTAAAATTAACCGACGCAGGATTCTGAAGCTCAGTTCCTATACGCAGGCCCCTGCTTTTTCCGCCCGCTCTGGCATGCAATTCGAAGTATTTCAACAAAGTCTCCAGATTGCAAGAAGAATCAAACACGACGGGAACCAGAAATATCTCATTCATCTGAGCATCTGAAATAAAGCGCGGCTGCTTTGCCACCTCTTTTTTGTAATATTCCCAATGATGATTTTTAACCCAATCTGCGTACATATCAGCCAGGGTCACCTTAGCTCTTGAACACGCATGTTTTGAACCGCTGATCCGGATCTTGAACTCATCCCCCTCTCCTGCGAATATCTTGACTCGTCCCAGAGGAAACTTCCTTGCAAACTGAGACCTGATTTTTAACTTTTTATCCTTGGAAAACGATCTGTCAAAATAGGCATCAATCATTGGTCTAGGATAAATCGCCACTTCCTCCGCCGTTTCGGAATCATACGGAAACACATGAATAGCCCCATCCTTCACGCAATAGGTGCAGCCTGCCTCATGGCAAACAGACTTCAGCACATCTGCACAGGTGCTGCCCGGAATCTTGCAATCAAATTTGATTTTCTGGTCAGCAAGCGGCTCGCAGAACTCATCCTTGCTGGCCGCGCGCTCAATCTTCAACTGCTTACCGGAATCTGCCCACAACGCCTCCATGCGGTCAAGGACCTTACTGAGCGGCATACCTTCTTTCAAATCCATCGGAGCCATGCGTGTACGAAGCAGCATCTCCACCAGTTTCAACTGCTCGTCTTCTGCAGAACGCGCATTCCTGGACGAGCGTTTCGTTGTAGTCGAAAAGCCGTCAGCATACAGCGGGCCAAGGCACATAAACCCGCCCGACAGCACAACAACAAAGCGCAATACACTATGAACAAAACACCTCATACTCCTATTGTATAGCAACTATGCCCTGCACCGTCAAGCTTTCTCGCACAAGCAAACAGAAATATCTACGCGAGTGTGTCCTGATGATTTGTGAAATGATTGACATGAGCCCCCAGGAATGCTAGATTGCCTGAGATACCATGTTGCAGATAACACCTAAATTCCCCCTGAACCAGCACTGGGTCACCGTGATGTCCCTGGTGTACCTGGCCCTGCCGTGTATGCTTTTCTTCAGCAGCTGGTATGCGCCGTGGATAGCATGGCTGGTGAATCTGGGTATTATGCTGTTCATTGTCCTTTTTGCCAGAAGTAAACACTCTATACCGTCGTGGAGAGCAGGCTCCGCATCGTTATGTGCGCTTGCGGTCGCCGCGCTTGTGTCGATTCTCCTGTTTATTGTATCCGGTATAGCCGGTTATTTTTCAACCGCTCCGGACGTACTGATTTTCCGTGAGGCGCTGTATAACAACCTCATTCACGAATCCTGGCCACTCGTGCTGCCAGATGGTAAGGAAATGAGCTATTATCTGGCAGGTATGCTGCCGCCGGCACTTCTGGCAAGGCTGGCGGATGACTACACCCTGCAGAGAATGATAGCCGTATGCTGGTATGGACTGGGTATATGGCTGACCCTGCTTCTATTCTACTGCAGGCACCGTAAATTTTCCATCCTGTTTCTTCTCTTCATGGTCGCCTTTAAGGACCCTGTATACCTGGTATTGAACGCCTTTGCCGGGAATGGAGAGATATGGGGGATGTTCAGCCGCCTTACGGGCTGCACATGGGAAAATTCGTACATAGGCGTGGCGCACCCTGTCAAAATGTTGAGCATCAATGCACAGGGATGCAATTTCCAACCATTCTCCCTGCTCTGCGCGGCATTGATTATCAATAACCGTGAGCACGCAGAAAAGCTTATCCCGCTCAGCATCGCCCTTATTCTACCCAGCTCCCCCCTGGGCGCCATAGGCTGCATGCCCCTGGCCTTATACGCCTGGTGCAAATACGGCACAGTCTCCTATGCAAAACGAGCTCTGTATCTCATTGTGCCGGTGCTGGTAGCGCTTTTCTGCGCAGCCTACTACATTCGAGCAGAGAGCGCCACATGCTTTGGCTTCTACGGCCAGCTGCTCAACAACTGGAGCTATTTCCTGTTCAATTACTACATAGCCATTCTGCTGAGCGCAATCTTATTCGCCATTGTGCTCTATCCGCTTCTCAAGATTGATGTCTCCCTGCGCATCAGCTTGATTTGCATCGTCATCACACCGTGGATATTCTACGGTTCCTCGCCAGATAGCGGGATGTTCGGGCAGAACGAATTATGGCTGAAGACCAGCATCATCTTCCACATGCACCTCATCGCCGCGCTCTGCTTCAACTGGCAGAGCCTGCCGGTGGTGAAATATTTTTATCTGGTGTCATTTGCCCTGCTGGTGAGCCGCGATGAATGGCTTCGCGAGATTCGATTCACTGACACAGCGCAGGTGAAGGATGTATGGGGCGGCCACCTGAACCACGAGCACGTTTCCTTGTACCAGAAAATACCGACTTGCAAGCCCCCCTTCATTCCTGGAAGTCTGCTGAAGAAAGGTGAAGCCGAACTGGTATGGCCCGGCGTGATTTTTCCCAAGGCAAAGGGATGTGATTACACCCGCCCCATGAAACCGGACGGTAAGATTATACTGGCGCCGTAAAGAGGGCGGTACGCCCACTCCATCATGCCTGGAACTTGCGATTGAGTTCAGCCAGGGAGAACGGCAGCAGGGTCGATTTACCGCCGGGGCTGCAATAGGGGATTTCGCACTCCAGCAGCGCGGCCAGGAGCGGGTGCGGATTCTGCAGATACTCCGCTATATCCTCCTGCTGGGCGTACTGGCGGGCCAGCTGGCGGGCAAAAGGCTCAAAGGGGCTGCGAGCACGGGCAATCTTCACCTCGCCACTGGTGAACACATGCAGCAGCTCCTGCACAAAATCGCTGACCCGGCGCAGGGGGAGCAGCGCCGGAATGGCCTCAATACGCAGCGTATTGCGCCCAAAGGGAGAAAGCTGAAAGCCAGCCTGCTCCAGCTGCGGTTTCACCTCCATGGCCACGCCCATATCGCGGGTATCCAGCTCAATGAGCTCCGGCACCAGCAGCTGCTGAGATTCCAGAGCTTTCCGGTTACTCGCCTGCAGGCTCTCATAGATGATACGCTCACGCGCAGCTCGCGGCGCCATGAGCACCATACCCTCCTTATTCTCAAAAATGGAGTACTGGTTGTGCAGCGTGCCGATATGCCGGAAATTCGGCACACAAACCGGAGCAGCCGGCTGCACCTTAGGCGCCGGCTCAGGTGCCGGAGGCAGCTCCAGTTCCTGCTGGCGCGGCACCACGAGTGGCTTGAGCACGAGATTCGGACGTTGCACAGGTGCTGCAACGGGGGTAGCGGGAGCGGCGGGACGCGGCGCAGGCGTAGCCGCCTTGGTTTCCTTGAGCTCCGGTTGAGCGGGCTTTTCAATGCAGTCGGGTTCCTTCTCCGCTACCGGTGCGTCCGCATCTCCGCGGGCATGCGCCGCCAGAGTGGCAGCTACGGCATCCATCACCGCCAGCGTGATTTCCGCCGGGCGGCGGAAACGAACCTCGCGCTTGGCGGGGTGCACATTCACATCCACCAAGGCAGGCTCCACCTCCAGATACAGGAACAAGGCCGGATGCAGCCCCGGGGGGAAGCCGCCATAGCCATCGCGCACGGCGCGGTTGATAATCTGGTCCTCAATGGGGCGGCCATTCAGGAACACATACTGCATGCGGCGGTTGCGACGGGCGGCAGAAATGGGCATCAGATACCCGCTCACGCGCACACCGGGAGCCTCCGTAGGCTTCACCCGCATCAGAGCACCGGCTGTCTCTCTGCCCACAAAATCCGCTATACGCTGGCGCAAATCATGCGTGGCCACCACATCAAACACCATCTGACCATCGCGCACATAAATGAAGCGGACACCCGGGAAAGCCAGGGCATGCAGGCGGATCTGATGCTCCACATGGCCGGATTCCGTCTCATCACTCTTCAGGAACTTGCGGCGCACCGGGGTATTGAAAAACAAGTTGCTTACGGCAATCTCTGTGCCGGGAGAACAGCCTGCATTCATCATGGGTGCCTCCACGCCGCCCTCTGCGCTCACCGTCCAGCCTTCCACCTCATCCGCCCGGCGGGTAGTCAGCGAGAGGTGCGATACAGAAGCTATGCTCGGCAAGGCTTCGCCACGGAACCCGAGCTGGCGGATGGCGAACAAATCCTCCACATCCACCAGCTTGCTGGTAGCATGGCGCTGCAGGCACAACGAGGCATCTGTCTTGCCCATGCCGCAGCCGTCATCCGTCACCTTAATCAGCGAAACACCGCCGCGGCGGATTTCAACGCGAATGCAGTGGGCACCGGCATCAATACTGTTCTCCACCAATTCCTTAACTACGGAAGCAGGACGCTCCACAACCTCACCGGCAGCCACCTGGCTGGCCAGAATATCGCTCATGCGGTGAATGCGCTGCTGCTCGTCGGTGGTCATAAGTACTGCACCAATCTACCACGAGCGCCGCAGCGCGTCAACTCCGCAATCCGGCGCACCCCTGTTCTGCTGACACAGAAAGACGCGGTACGCGCTGGAAAAACCACGTGCGCGGGTGTACTCTAGTCGCGTGAAGAAGTGCCAGATATGCGGCAAACGGGCGTCGATGTTCCTGACGCAAATTGTGAACGGGCAGGTTTCCGAGCTTGCTCTCTGCGAGTCATGTGCCCGCGCCAAGGGGCTTTTTGACCCGCAATCCCTCACATTTGCAGAAAAATTCTTCCCGGAGGAATTCAAGCAGCGTGTGGACAAACTGGTGCGCGAGCTGACAGGAAATGCAGAAACAGCATCCGAACCGGCCCCGCCCATGAGCATGTTCAACCGCTGCCCGGTGTGCGGATTCAGCGTGGATAACTACCGGAATACCGGCCACCTGGGCTGCCCGGATTGCTACAAGGTCTTTGCGCGTGAGCTTGACCCCACCGCTGAGATTGAGGACGCACCGGAAACCGAGGCTCCGGCGCTCACCCGGGCACGCCTGCAGAAGGAATTGCAGCAGGCCATTGAGCGCGAGAACTACGAGCGCGCCGCCCAGCTGCGCGACCAGATTAACGCCCTGACCGACGCCGACGCATGAAAATCAACACTCTATTAAAAGCCCCTTCCAACTGGGCGCCCACACGGAATGATTCCGATGGCGTCATCATGGGCAGCATTGTCCGCATGGTGCGTAACCTGGCAGGCTTTCCCTTTCCCGGGTGGAGCACGGCAGAGAGCCGCGCAGCCGTGGCAGAGCGCGTTCTACCCGTTATCAAGAATATACAGGGATTCAAGACTGCATTCTGCGCTGAGCTCAGCCAGCTGAGCTATGGGCAGCGCCGCGCCCTCCTGACCCGCAAGCAACTCACCCCCTGCATGGCAGCCCGCCAGGACGGGTGCCATGTCATCATTCCGCAGCGCCGCCGCACTGTTCTGATGGTCAATGAGGAGGAACACATCGTAGTTCACTCTTTCCAGGATGGGTTGAATCTGAAGAAAGGTATCAGGGAAATGCAGCAGCTGGCGGACCAGCTGGAGGATGAGCTGGAGATTGCCTACTCCCACCAGCATGGGTACCTGACCAGCATTCCCTCCGAAGCCGGCGACGGTCTGCAACTGTACAGCCTGCTGCACCTGCCGGGGCTCACCTGCGCCAACATGATGAACCAGGTTACCAAGGCTCTGGAGAAGCTGCACGTCAGCATTTCCCCCTACTATTCCGACACCCAGGACGACACGGGGCACCAGTACGTGCTTTACTCCATTCCCGGACCGGAGGACACTGTGGATGAAATGCTGGATAACTTCGAAAACATCATCATGCACCTGGTGCGGCGCGAGCAGCAGGTGCGCCGCAAACTGCTGGTGGATTCCAACCAGCACCTCCAGGACGCCATAGGGCGCGCCTACGGGCTTCTGACCAACTGCCTGCGACTCAGCATGAAGGAGCTGCGCGACACCATCTCCCTGCTCCGGCTCGGCACGCTACTCGGTATCATCCGCTGGGAGGAGGAAGAGAAGGATATTCTCATAGCCCTGAACACCATTTCAGAGGAGCAGGCCTGCCTCACCGGCCTGGCAGAAGATAATGGCACCCCCAACCTTTTCCAACAACGTGCCCGGACTGTCCGGGAATTCTTACACAACCACCCTCACTATTTCTCTGAATCATGAACAATAATTTTACACCACGCGCCCAGCAGGTGCTGAATATCGCCCGCCGAGAGGCCGACCGTTTTCACCACAACTACATTGGCGCGGAACATGTGCTCCTGGGGCTGCTGAAGCTCGGCCAGGGCGTTGCCATCAGCGTGATGGAAAACGCAGGCGTGGACATTGCAGACCTCACCAGCAAGATTGAACAATCCATTGTACCCGGCTCCTCGGCAAGCGAAGGGTCTCTGCCCTACACGCCCCGCGTACGCAAGATGCTCATCCAGGCAGGCGAGGAAGCCCAGAAACTGCGCCACACCTACGTGGGTACAGAACACCTGCTGCTGGCTATGCTGAAGGATGAGGACGGTCTGGCCTGGCATAGTCTGGTTTCCTGCGGCCTTAGCTATGATTCCGTGCGCCGCGGTGTCATGGAAGAAATCAACCCCGGTTTCGGTGTTGATTCGCAGAACAATGGCGATATTCCCCCGATGAATGGCGGTGGCCCCGGCGGTCCCCGCCGGGACGAGGAGGAAGAGGAAGACAGCAATGCCTTCCTGCACCACCACGCCGCGGGCAAAAACACGGCTTCCTACAACAACCGCTCCAACACCCCCGCACTGAGCGCCTTTGGCCGCGACCTCACGGCACGTGCTGCAGCAGGTGAGATGGACCCCGTCATTGGCCGCCAGCCGGAGCTGGAACGCGTTATCCAGATTCTCTGCCGCCGCACCAAGAACAACCCGGTGCTGCTGGGTGAAGCCGGCGTGGGCAAGACTGCCATCGTGGAAGGTCTTGCGCAGCAGATTTCCCGTGGAGATGTGCCGGAATTCCTGATTGGCAAGCGACTCATCTCGCTGGATATGGCACTCATGGTGGCCGGAACCAAATACCGCGGCCAGTTCGAGGAGCGTCTGAAGGCTGTGATGGATGAAATCCGCAAGGAGAAGAACATCATCCTCTTCATTGATGAGATTCACACCCTCATCGGTGCCGGTTCTGCTGAGGGCACCATGGATGCCTCCAACATCATCAAACCCGCTCTTTCCCGCGGTGAGATGCAGGCCATCGGCGCCACCACGCTCAACGAATACCGCAAGCACATCGAGAAGGATGCCGCTTTTGAACGACGTTTCCAGCAGGTGCAGGTAAACGAGCCTTCTGTAGAGGACACTATTCTCATCCTCAAGGGGATTGCACCGCAATACGAGAAGCACCACCACGTGCACTACACCCCCAAGGCTCTCGAATGCGCAGCCAACCTCTCCAAGCGCTACCTGACTGGGCGATTCCTGCCGGATAAGGCTATTGACCTGATGGACGAGGCAGGCTCCCGCCTGCGAGTTGCCCGCATGACCCGCCCGGCCGATATCAAGCGCGAGGAGGAGACACTCCGCACGCTCGAGGAAGATAAGGCCGCCGCGGTAGAGAATCAGGATTTTGAGGCAGCAGCACGCCTGCGCGATGAAATCAGAGCCCTGCAGCAGAAAATCACCTCCTCCGTCAACGGCTGGAAGAGCGAGGTGGATTCCACCTACATTGAGGTAACGGAAGACGACATCATGGCGGTGGTTTCCAAGTGGACAGGTATTCCCCTGGCCCGCATGGAGGAAAAAGAAACGGAGAAACTGCTGCGCATGGAGGAGGAGTTGAAGAGCAAGGTGATTGGCCAGGATATTGCCTGCTCTGCCATTTCCCGCGCTCTGCGCCGTAGCCGCGCAGATATCAAGGACCCGCGCCGACCCATCGGTTCATTCCTCTTCATGGGCCCCACGGGTGTGGGCAAAACCTATCTGGCGCGCAACCTGGCTGAAATCATGTTCGGCACAGCAGAGGCGCTCATCCAGGTGGACATGAGCGAGTACATGGAGAAATTCAGCACAAGCCGCCTCATCGGCTCGCCTCCCGGCTACGTGGGGCACGACGAAGGCGGACAGCTCACGGAGCGTATCCGCCGCCGCCCGTATGCCGTTATTCTGTTTGATGAAGTGGAGAAGGCGCACCCGGATGTGATGAATCTGCTGCTGCAGGTGCTGGAGGAAGGGTGCCTGACCGACTCCATGGGCCGTAAGGTGAACTTCAGCAATACCATCATCATCCTCACTTCGAATGTGGGCGCCAGCCAGGCCAGCCAGCAGAGCACCATGGGCTTTGGTGCCGCCAGCAGCGACACATGCGACTACGACACCTTGAAGGAGAAAATCTCCGAGGCGGCAAAGAAGCATTTCCGCCCGGAATTCATCAACCGCTTTGATGAACTGATTGTCTTCCGCATGCTTGACCGCCCCGACCTGGAGAAAATTGTGGAACTGGAAGCCCGGAAGCTCATCCGCCGCCTGGCCGACAAGCAGATTACGCTCACACTCAGCCAGGATGTCATCAGCATGCTGGTGGACAAGGGCTACGATCCGCAGTACGGCGCACGCCCCATGCGCCGCGCCATTGAGCGCATGCTGGAAGACCCCATTGCAGAAGCAATTCTGCGTGGAGAACTGGCAGCCGGCTGCATGAGCCGGGCCGTGCGTGGCAACGATGGCTCCGATATCTCCTTTGAAGCCGATGCTCCCGCGCCTGCACCCAAAAAGCGGACGCGACGCAAGCGTGAAAGCTGAAGCATAAAAAAGGAGCAGGTCCCAGGGGCCTGCTCCTTTTTTTGAATTAAATCGGTATCACTGCACCCACTTGCCAGCACCGGCAGGCAGTTTGCCTTCACCCACGGGCTGATAACGGGTGGATTCCGTATTCCCCCACATGGGCACGCCGAAAGCTTCCCGCCAATAGCGGCTCATGCTGCGACCAGTGTAGCAGCCATAGCTCCAGCACTCTGCATCCGGGGCAAAAATATTCTTGTCAATCTTGGTGGCAAGGTCCTTCTCATGCATCCAGGCGGTGGAGGCAGCCATGACCGAGTTGCTGTAATCCAGCATAAAGGCATGCGGATTACTGTGGCCGAAGTAATAAAAGGCGGTCACCTTGTCCTTCTTATTACGGGGCGCCTTGTTAATGGCCTGGTAGGCAGCATCAGCGGAATCAACAAACTTCAGGCGCACCTTGCGCTTGGCTGCGGTTTCGCGGATTCGGGAAATATAATCTATCTGATTTTCCTTACCGCGGGTCACATAGGAGGGCCGAAACACAATCCACACAATATCACGCTTCGGGTCCTTTGCCTGGACGGCATCAATATACACCGTGGAGGCACGCACAAAATTGGCCCACCAGTTATCATGCGCGGAGGGACCGCGGAAATTTTCCCAGGAACGCAGAGCGACACCACCACACAACACCACCTCTACAGCCTGACTCAGAGCAGATGTTGCCAGAAGAGCCGCAAGCAGAACATTTCGCATCAAATTCATGTCGGGCATGAAGCATACAGCAATCACCAGCTGCTGTCAAGGCTCCAGCATGCGTCAGCGGTATGAAAAGACTTGATATGTGACCTCAAAAAGAGTAGAATCGGCGCGTCATGACTGAATTGCCCAAGGCTTACGAACCCACTTTAGTTGAAGAAAAATGGCAGACCCGTTGGATATCAGAGGGTTGCTTCCACGCAGACCCCAGCTCCGACAAGCCCGCCTATAGCATCGTAATCCCCCCGCCCAATGTGACAGGTGTGCTGCACATGGGCCACGTGCTGAACAATACAATTCAGGATATTCTTGCCCGCCGCGCCCGCCAGGAAGGTAAGGAAGTGCTCTGGCTGCCCGGCACCGACCACGCAGGTATTGCCACCCAGGCCCGCGTGGAAAAGGAACTGGCCAAGGAAAATCCGCCCCGCACCCGCTTCGATGTAGGCCGCGAGGATTTCGTGAACATGGTATGGGAGTGGAAGGATAAACACGGCGGTATCATCATCAACCAGCTCAAGAAGCTCGGCTGCTCCTGCGACTGGGAGCGCGAGCGCTTCACCATGGACGACGTATACGCCCCGGAGGTTGCCCGTGTGTTCACCGAGCTGTTCAACGAAGGTCTCATCTACCGCGGTCACCGCATGGTGAACTGGGATCCCGTTCTCCTTACCGCTCTTTCCGATGAAGAGGTCATCATGACCCCCTCCAAGAGCAAGCTTTACACCATCCGCTACAAGCTGGCAGACGGCAGCGGCCAGCTGCTGGTTTCCACCACACGTCCGGAAACCATCATGGCTGACGTAGCCGTAGCTGTTAACCCGAAGGATCCCCGCTTCTCCCACCTGATTGGCAAGACGGTCATCCGCCCGCTGTGCGATGCCGAAATTCCGATTATTGCTGATGACCACGTGGAAATCGATTTCGGTACCGGCGCCCTCAAGATTACCCCGGCTCATGACCGCACCGACTTTGAGGTGGGCATGAAGAACAACCTGGAGATTATCGACGTGCTGACCGCTGACGGCCACATCAACTGCCCGGGCTGCCCCGAGCTGCACGGTCTGGATCGCTTCGTGGCTCGTGAGAAATCCATCGAAATCATTGAGGCCAAGGGCCTGCTCGAGAAGGTGGAAGAATACGAGAATAACGTGGGTATCTCCCAGCGTTCCGATGTGCCGATTGAACCGCGCCTGAGCATGCAATGGTTCCTGAAGTACCCCTGCGTGAAGGAGGCTGCCGAGGCCGTGGCCAATGGCGATATCGTGTTCCGCCCTGCCCACTGGGCCAAGACCTACGCCCACTGGCTGGAGGGAATTCAGGACTGGTGCATTTCCCGCCAGCTGTGGTGGGGGCACCGCATCCCGGTGTGGTACCGCAAGGAGAAGGCTGCAGAACTGCAGGCTGCCACCAAGCTGGATGCCCAGGACGCCGCCGCCGGCGATATCTATGTGGGCGTAGAGCCCCCCGCAGACCCGGAGAACTGGGTGCAGGACGAGGACGCGCTGGATACCTGGTTCAGCAGCTGGCTGTGGCCCTTCTCCACCATGGACAAGGAATGCCTGGCCAAGTTCTACCCCACCAGCGACCTGGTGACCGGCCCGGATATCATCTTCTTCTGGGTGGCCCGCATGATTATGGCCGGCTACCGCTTTGCAGGCGGCAAGCCCTTCGGCAACGTATTCTTCACCTCCATTGTGCGTGACCTGCTGGGCCGCAAGATGAGCAAGAGCCTGGGCAACAGCCCCGACCCGCTCGACCTGATTGCCAAGTACGGCGCCGACGGTCTGCGTTTCGGTCTGATGCGCATCTCCCCCACCGGTACCGACGTCAAGTTCGACGAGAAGCAGATTGAAGAAGGCAAGAACTTCGCCAACAAGCTGTACAACGCAGCCCGCTTCCGTATGATGCAGGGTGCAGCAAGCACTGAGCCGGCTCCGAAGTTCACCGCTGTTCACATCGACATCCTCTCCAAGCTGAAGGACCTGCACGCCACCGTGGCAGAAGGCCTCAGCAAGTACGAGTTCAACACCTACACGCAATCCCTCTACTCCTTCTTCTGGAACGAGTATTGCGCCCTCTTCCTGGAGGCTGTGAAGAATGACCTGCGCGACGGCGACCCGGCAGTGAAGAATGCCACGCTGTACACGATGGATACTGTGCTGCGCCACTATCTGGCTCTGCTCGCTCCCATCATGCCGCATATTGCAGAAGAACTATGGGCAAGCCTTGGCTTCTCCAAGGACGGCCAGCCTCTCATGAGTACCACCCTGCCCCAGGCTGACGCACTGCTCGCCGGTCTGGACAGCACCGAAATCTCTAAGGCTCGCGCCACGGCTACCGCTCTGTACGACACAGCCAACAAAGCCCGTAACCTGAAGGCCGAATACAACCTGGCCACTAACCGCAAGGTGAAGTTCGTGCTGAAGCCGGCTCTGCCTGTCAACGATGACCTTGCCGCTCGTCTGGCTCTGCTGGCTGGCGCTCAGACCGCCGAAGTGAATGCCACCTACGAGGCCCCCAAGGGCACCCCGACCGCCCTCACTCCGCTTGGTGAACTCTTCCTGCCGCTTGAAGGTCTGGTTGACGTGGACGCTGAACGCACCCGCATCACCAAGGAGCTGGAAAAGATGGCCAAGGAAATCGCCAAGAGCCAGGCCAAGCTCGGCAATGCATCCTTTGTGGACCGTGCCCCTGCCGCCGTGGTAGAACAGGAACGGGCCCGCCTTGAGGAATGGGAGGCAAAGACCGCCCAGCTTCAGGCCATGCTCAGTGCTCTCGTATAAGATAATTCACCACCATTCACTCTTAGCTTTATGAATTCGGAGGCTTTTGAGAAACTCACCCCGCAGGAGCGCGAAGAACTCGCGCTCTGCGGGATACATTCCGCTGAGCAGCTGAAGAACAGCACACTCGCTCAGCTGATTCGGGATTTACAGCAGGCTAAGCGTTTCTTTCCTGGGAAAAACTTCACCCTGACAGAGGAACGGCTCAGCAAGTTCTTCCTCGAATCACCAGCAGAGACTTCTTCTGTAACCATGCAGCAGAGCTTCCCCGGGCAGCGCAGCGCAATGCCGACAACCGGCTACAGGAGCCGTTCTCCCAGGGTTCCGGCAGACCCGGATTTTGCGTCGGACAAGCAGAACAATGTCATCATGCACAGTCCGGTGCGTTGCACGCATTCATTCATTTCCTTCACTGCGGCATTTTTCACGCTTTTTCTGATTGTGCCTCTGGCAAGCATCATTGTGTTCCCGGTGCTGATGGCAACAGACAGATTACCCCAGATTCCGCTCGAAATATTGGCCGTCTGCATATTTGTTGTTCCTTGCCTGGTTTACCTGCTCTTTGCTCATAAGGCAACCTGCCCGGTGTGTCACATGCGCATTTTCAGGTTCTCCCACTATAACCGCAACCGCGCGGCTCATTATCTGCCGCTTCTTGGATACAATTTCACCACAGCCCTGCACCTGATTTTCTTCCTGCGCTACAACTGCCCAGGTTGCGGCACACCGGTGAAGCTTACGGGTGTCAAGGGACACAGAACCCATTGCTGATAAACATGAGAAGCCTCCTCTTCTCTTTCTTTCTGGCGGGATGCGCGTTCTGCGTATCTGCCCAGGATGCGCCGTCAAATCACGTTGATATGACGGCGCAAATCCTGGACTTCCTCTCGCGCACCGAACTTTGTCTCAACTCCTGCACGGATGAAGCCTCGGCGAAAGCCGCTATCCCCCAGCTCCATCTACTCAAGCAGGAATGCGACAAGCTGGTCGCGTCACAAAAGGCGCTTCCCGAGCCCACCGTGCAGGATTACATGGCTGTGCAACACCAGATGGAGTCCTTCAACACCATCTGGAAGGCTATCCGTAATCAGATTGAACGCATGCAGTCGGAAGGACTGATGAGCCCGGAAATCGCCGCAATTCTCCTCATTTCCCCCGATTCTACCCATACCACGCATCGGGACTGAAAACTTTTTTTGTTCACAAAAACACAAGATGTGGCACCATTTCGATTTTTTTGCCACAACATGAACACCTCCACCGGAAATCGTTAGGATGGGCTGAAATTTTGGGCTTGCATAAATTACGCAAAGCCGTAATATCATACCTGAACAGCCCACCTGATTATGACCAGAAGTCAAAGAAAACTCGCAGAAATTCAGCAGGAGCAGGATGTACAGAATCTGACGGATTTTGTATTATTTTCTCAGCGCAGCTGCATTTTGCGCCTCTCTCCGGCGTTGACGAAAGGTAAGGTATCTTTCCCTCAGTTTTTCCTTCTTGCCTATCTTGCCGAGGAAGAATGCTTGTCCATGAGCAATATTGCCAAAATGATGGGACATTCCACAGCAGCAGCCACAGGCATGATTGACAAATTGCAGGAGCTGGGGCATCTGAAGCGCTACACCGCAGCTGCAGACCGACGCAAGATTATGGTGCGTATCACCGACCAGGGGCGCGAACTCGTGGCCCAGATGCGCGAGAACATCGCCGCAGATCTTGCGCAGATGATGTCTCGCGAAGATTCCGATTACACCATGGGCTCAGCCCGCCGGGTCATCAGCCGCCGCGCCGCAGCCCACAAGCAATAAATCTGATTTTTTTAGAGCACATGAGCACATATTCCCCAGATTATCTGAAGGTTCTCAACGATTATCCTGAGAATTTCGCACGCTTTATCACCCGCGTTCCCGGCATTCCCACCAGCACCGACCGGATGTCAGTCATCAGCGCGCTTACCCCCACGCATGAGGCAGTGCTTGAGGAAGGCGGTATTGCCCCCAAGATGCTGCGCCGCGCCCAGCAGGTTCACGGCAATAAGGTAGCCCTGGTAGGCGATATTGGTTGCTCCTATCCCGTTGAAGGGGTAGACGGTCTTATCTGCGGTGGCAAGGCAGACTGTTGTCTGGGCATTTATGTGGCAGACTGTGCCGCCATCTGGATTTATGACCCGGTAACCCAGAGCCGCGGCTTGATTCACTCCGGCAAGCTGGGCACGCAGCAGAATATCGTAGGCGAAACGCTCACTGCCATGTATAAGATACTGGGAGTGCAGGCAAGCGACTGCATCGCAGTCATCTCCCCCTGCATTCGACCGCCGCATTACGAGGTGGATATTGTAACCAAGATTAAGCAGGAGCTCGTTGATGCAGGCGTTGCCGCAGAGAACATTACAGATTCCGGCTTAGACACCGCTGCAGATTTGGAGTCTTTCTACTCCTACCGCATCGAGAAGGGTAACACCGGCCGCATGCTGGCACTCTTCGGTCGGAATCCGGCAGCAGAGGATGCTGAGTAAATGACAGATTCCCCCAAAAAAACGCTGCGCCGGGAGGCTTTGAGGCGGCTCAAACTAGCCGCCGAAGCCGACCCGGCGCAACTTCGTTCTGCGAAGCTTCGCCGCAAGCTGGCCTCTCACCTGGAAGGGGATGCAAAGACAGTGGCCATCTACGCACCGCTTCCGCACGAGGTGAACCTGCTCCCCCTTCTGCAGGAATACCCCCTGCACCGTTTTGTCTTTCCACTCTGCATGCCGGAGCATCAGTTGGAATTCCGTCACGTGCAGGACACCGCACGCGACATGCGACCAGGCGCCATGAATATCCCGGAACCCGCGGCGCACACCGTTGCGGTGAAGCCGGAGGAAATTGACCTGCTCATCGTGCCCGGCGTGGCCTTTACCCGGCAGGGCGAACGCATGGGATACGGCGGCGGGTACTACGACCGCTTTATCCCGCGCTGCACCAGGGCGCGAGTGCTGGCGCTCGCCTTTGAGGAGCAGATATACGATGTGTTGCCCACGGAAGAGCACGATTTACGCATTCCCTTAATCATTACAACCGGGTGACTAGAATTCGGCTTTTCATCTGCCGCCAGCTATGTTAGCATACGCGCATGCCCAGTGTATTGATTAAAACTTACGGCTGCCAGATGAATGAGCGCGACTCCGAACAGGTAGCCAGCATGTTCCTGTCCGGCGGTTATGAGCTCACCAAGGATGAGGCAGAGGCCGATGTCATCCTTATCAACACCTGCTCTGTCCGCGAAAAGGCCGAGCTGAAAGCACTGGGTAAAATGGGGCTGCTCTGCGCCCGCCCCACCGCCAAGCCCTGGGTGGTATACGGTTTCATGGGATGCATGTGCCAGAGCCGCGCCGCCTCCCTTTTTCGCGATGTGCCGCGTCTGGACATTGTGACCGGCACCCAGCAGTACCACAATGTATACAAGCTTTGCAACCGACTGCTGCGCAGCCGTCTGGGGCAGCCGCATTTCGAACCCATCCGCCGCGGTGCACACATCTGCGCCACGCAGCAGGAGGAAGGGTTCCAGAATGAAATCCGCGACCACCTGCCGCCCTCCGGCAACTGCACCGCATTCGTTTCCATCATGCAGGGCTGCGAGATGCGCTGCTCCTACTGCATTGTGCCCAGCACCCGTGGCGCAGAATGCAGCCGGCCTGAGGCAGATATTCTGCAGGAAGTGCGTGAACTCGTGGACCGCGGCGTGAAGGAAGTCACCCTGCTGGGGCAGATTGTGAACCGCTACGGCAAGGATGAGCCGGTTATCAATGGTCGCGGCGCCTTTGTGCGACTGCTGGAAAAGCTGAATGACATGGACGGTCTGGAACGCATCCGCTTCACCAGTCCGCACCCCATCGGTTTCCGCCAGGATCTGGTGAACGCCTACACCTACCTGCCCAAGCTGTGCAGCCACATTCATTTCCCCATGCAGAGCGGCAGCGACCGCATTCTGCAGCTCATGCGCCGTCCGTACAAGAATGAGAAATACCTGCGCCTCTGCGAGGCCATGCGCGAGGCACGACCGGACCTGGCCATTACCACTGATATCATTGTTGGCTTCCCGGGAGAAACGCACGAGGACTACCTCGAGACCAAGGCCGCAGTGGAGCGCATCCAGTTCGATAACGCCTTCGTGTTCCAGTACTCCCCGCGTCGCGACACCGTGGCCGCCGCCATGGACAACCAGATTTGTCTGCGAGTGAAGGAAGAACGCAACCACGACCTGCTGGAAGCGGTGAATCGCATCGCCGTGGCCCGAAATCAGGCACTAGTCGGTACCAACCAGACCATCCTGGTGGAAGGCCCCAGCAAGAACAACCCGGATCGTCTCCAGGGCCGCACCTCCCAGAACAAGCCGGTCATTATTCCGGGCAACACAGCCGAGGTGGGCACGCTGGTTCCCGTGCGCATCACGGAATGCACCGGATTCACCCTCTATGGTGAGGTTGTATGAGATTTATTCTCACAGCATTTCTCTTCCTGAGCGCTGTATTATCTGCGGCCGATTTTCCGTGGAGTCAGGCAGCTCCGGAGCACATCCGGCAGGCAGCCGTGCTGCCGGATAGGGTCATGGATGAAACGCCTTGCAACTGGCGCCCCATCCTCAGCCAGATATTCCCGCCTATGGTAAAGCAATGCCGCACTGCGCGCGAAGCCGCGTTGCACATTGCCGCCAACATCGGCGCCGTGACGGGGGCCTACTATTCCACAGAGCGCCGCAAACACAACATGAACGCGCTGGAGGCCCTGGCAGAGAAAAAGATTTCCTGCACCGGCCAGAGTATATTGCTGGTGTGCGCCTTGCGTTCCGTGGATATTCCCGCGCGCGCCGTAGGCGTGCACACCTGGAACCATATTGAAGGCAACCACACCTGGGCAGAGGCCTGGATTGATGGAGAATGGCAGATGATTGAGTTCAATGAGCATGATTTCAACACCCCCTGGGTCATGGAATACGTCGGCATGCTCAATCCGCTCAATCCCTTTCAACGGGTGCGCGCCGCCATGCCCGGCGGTGCCATCTCCTGGTGGCCCCGCGAGTTTGCTGCGCGGAAGAATCTGCCCAATTTCCAGGCAGAGGACGTAACGGAGCATTACCTCATCAAAGCCCGCAGATGGTACACGCATGCCGGCATTCCGGAAAACACACAGCGCATCCTGATTGACCTGCAGCCGCGGCAGGCGGAGGCTCCCGTCGTCGAAATCGTGGATGAAATGGACCGCGTAATTTCCTCTGGCAGGCTCCCCACGCTCCGGGATGATGTACGGTACCTGACGCGTCTCAACATGCCGAGAGAAGGCACACACTACCTGCGCCTTCAGGGCACAGAAGAACGGGCTGAGCTCGCGCCCAGCCCGGCTCCGGTTCAAATCTTACGCATTGAGCTTTAATTGGCGTATCGTTTCAGCTCAAGAGCCTGAGCAGCAGAAGCCATTTCGGCCTTATGCTTGCTCTGCCCCTCGGCGCAGCCCAGTTCCCTGTCATTCCACATCACGCGGGCGCGGAAGGGGCCGGCCGGTTTGTTTTCATCCACCAGCTCCACAACATATTTCGGGCCCTGCCCGTTGATAGCCTGCAAAGTCTCCAGGAGCTCACCTTTGTAATTGATGGAAATGAGGGTGTGGGCCACCTCCAGACTCGCCTCGAGCAGATGCAGGGAAACCTTACGGGCGGCGTTATAGTTGGAATCCATCATCACCGCACCAATCACACTCTCGAAAGTGTTGGCAAGTATGGAAAGCGCCGAGCGGCCACCGGTTTTCTCCAGCTGCGGGCTCATCTGCAGCTGTTCACCCCAGCCCAGCTTGCCGCAAAGCTCCGCCAGATGAGCACGACTCACAATAGCGGAGCGCATCTTGGTCAGCAAGCCCTCATCCGCTTTGGGGTAGCGGGCAAAGAGCTCGCGGCTCACCACCAGCTCCAGTACGGCATCACCCAGGAACTCCAGGCGTTCGTAATTCAGGTTGGTAATGCGCTTCTGGTCAACACTCGGATGCGTAAGGGCCTGCCTCAGCCATGTTTCATCTGTAAACACATAATTCAGGCTTTCTTCAACCGCAGTTCTATCCATGCGCAGCATTCTACCACACATCCCCTCGCTTGGCTAGCGTAAATTGGGGGTATTCACTCTGTCATGTGCCCGATTTCGCTTGATTTGCGGGCATTTTGGGGGTAGAATCGCGCGCATGAGCACAGAGGAGAAAAAAGACTTCATCCGCGACATGGTAGCCAAGGATCTGGCAGAGGGATACTGCGAGGTACCGATTACACGTTTCCCCCCGGAGCCGAACGGTTATCTGCACATCGGCCACGCCAAGGCCATCTGCCTGGATTTCGGTCTTGCCAAGGAATATGCCCACCTCGGGGCTGTGTGCCACCTGCGTTTCGACGACACCAACCCCTGCAAGGAGGATATCGAATTCGTCAACTCCATCCAGGAGGATATCCACTGGCTCGGATTCGACTGGGGCGAGCACCTGTACTGGGCTTCCAACATCTTTGATTTTTACTACGATTGCGCCGTGCATCTCATCAAGAACGGCCTGGCTTACGTGGACCTGCAGGACCGCGAGACCATGCGTCTGCAGCGTGGCAATCTGGTAACGCCCGGCGTGGAGTCCCCTTACCGCAACACCTCTGTGGAGGAGAACCTGGCACTCTTCGAGGCCATGAAGCGCGGTGATTATGCGGAGGGTGCCGCTGTTCTGCGTGCCAGGATTGACATGACCAGCAGCAACATGAACATGCGCGACCCGGTGATTTACCGCATCTCCTACGACCACCACCACAACACGGGCAACACCTGGTGCATCTACCCGATGTACGACTTCGCCCACCCGCTGGAGGACGCCTACGAGCACATCACCCACTCCCTCTGCACGCTGGAGTTCGAAAACCACCGCCCGCTGTACGAATGGGTTATCGACAACTGCCCCGTGCCCGCCAAGCCCAAGCAGCGCGAGTTCTCCCGCCTCAACATCACCTACACCGTGATGAGCAAGCGTAAGCTGCGCCAGATGGTGGAGGAAGGCTACGTGGCCGGTTGGGACGACCCCCGCATGCCCACTATCTGCGGTATGCGCCGCCGCGGTTATCCCGCCAAAGCCATTGTAGACTTCTGCGAAGGTGTGGGCATCACCAAGTTCAACGGCAACACCGACGTGGCACGTCTCGAAAACGCTGTACGCAATGAGCTGAATGCTGAGGCTGAGCGCCGCATGGCTGTGCTCAAGCCCCTCAAGCTTGTGCTCACCAATGTGCCCGACGACTTCGAGGAAGAGGTTGAAGTGGTCATCAACCCCGAGAAGCCGGAGCTGGGCAACCGCAAGCTCATACTCACCAGGGAAGTGTGGATTGAGCAGGAGGACTTCATGGTGGAGCCGCCCAAGAAGTACAAGCGCCTTTCTCCCGGCGCCTGTGTGCGTCTGCGCGGTGGCTACTGCATGATTTGCACCGGCTACACCGCCGATGCCGAGGGCAACGTGACCGAGGTTCAGGCCGAAATTATCCCCGGCACCGTGGGTTCCAACCCTCCGGAAGGCATCAAGTGCAAGGGTGCTATCCACTGGGTATCTGCCAAATACGGGGTGAAGGCAGAGGTGCGTCTCTACGACCGTCTGTTCAAGGACGAAGCCCCGGATGCCAATGAGGAAGGTTTCCTGGCCTCCCTGAATGCCGATTCCCTCACCGTGCTGACCGATGCCGTGGTGGAGCCCGCTCTGGCCAATGCCCCTGCCGAGTTCCTGTGCCAGTTCGAGCGCACCGGTTACTTCGTGGCCGACCGCTACGACCATAGCGCCGAGCACCCCGTGTTCAACCGCTCCGTGGGCCTGCGTGACTCCTGGGCAAAGATGAACAAGTAATCCCGCCACATGAAGCACATCGAATTCACCGCCACGAACGGCTCTTTCGATATCAACGATTTCATCAATCGTTGTGATGCCGCCACCATGGGCGAAGAACTTCCCCCTGCTCCGGCTCCCAAGCCGGAGGCAGAGGAGATGATGCCGCCCTGCTCCGTTCCGGTGGCTGATGGCACAGACCCCATCATCTACTCCCCGCTGGAAGAGGTCATTGCTGACCTGCGCATGGGCAAACTCATCCTGATGACGGATGATCCCCACCGTGAGAATGAAGCCGACCTCGTCTGCGCCGGGCAGTTTGCCACACCGCAGAACATCAACTTCATGGCCATTCATGCCCGCGGTCTCATCTGCGTGCCCATGGCTCCGGAACGTGTGGATGGTCTGGGCCTGCCCATGCAAGCCCAGCACAACACGGAAAAGCACCACACAGCCTTTACCGTGAGCGTGGATGCCAAGGAAGGCACCACCACCGGCATCAGCGCTTTCGAACGGTCCATCACCACCATGAAGCTGGCCGACCCCAAGGCCAGCCTGGATGACTTTGTGCAGCCCGGCCACTGCTTCCCGCTGCGTGCTGTAGAGGGTGGTGTCATCCGCCGCGCCGGCCATACGGAGGGTACTGTGGACATGATGCGCATTGCCGGACTGGAGCCCGTGGGCGTATGCTGTGAAATCATGAAGGAAGACGGCACCATGGCCCGCCTTGGCGAGCTGGGCTCCTTCCAGAAGAAGTTTGGTCTGAAGGCCTGCTCCCTGGCTCAGATTATTGAGCACCGCCAGCACACGGAAAAACTGGTGGAGCGTGAGGAAAAGGTTAAGCTGCCCACCGATTTCGGTGATTTCGATTGCTATTCCTATCATTCCAAGGTAGACGGCAAGACGCACCTTGCCCTGGTGCGCGGTGAAATCAGCCCGGATAAGCCGGTGCTCTGCCGCGTGCACAGCGAGTGCCTTACCGGCGATGTTTTTGCCAGCCGCCGCTGCGACTGCGGCAGCCAGCTGCACGCCGCCATGCGCCAGATTGCCCAGGAGGGCGGCATCCTTCTCTACCTGCGCCAGGAGGGCCGCGGCATTGGCCTTGCTGCCAAGCTGCACGCCTACAAGCTGCAGGAACAAGGCTACGACACGGTAGATGCCAACATCAAGCTTGGCTTTGCCCCCGACCTGCGCGACTACGGAGTGGGTGCCCAGATTCTGCGCGACCTCGGGGTGCGCCACCTGCGCCTGCTCACCAACAATCCGCTCAAGATTCAGGGCCTCTCCGGCCACGGGCTGGATGTGGTGGAGCATGTGGCCATCTCCATTCCCGCGCACGAGGATAACCAGCATTACCTCGATACCAAGCGCGACCGAATGGGACACCTTATCTGATTCTCAAATTTCAGACTGGCGCGGGCATCCGCGCCAGTTTTTTTCGCTTGCGCCCGGGGGGCGAATCTGGTACCCTCTTGCCGCTCCCCCGACTATGGCAGAAAAATTCGACATCAACAGCCTCAATGCCGCCCAGAAACAGGCGGTGCAGACCCTGAATGGCCCGGTGCTCATCCTGGCCGGTGCCGGTACCGGCAAAACCCGCACCGTTACCTGCCGTATTGCCAACATGATTGAGAAGGGAGTGAATCCGCGCGGTATTCTTGCCCTCACCTTCACCAACAAGGCCGCCAACGAAATGGCCGACCGCGTGGCCGGGCTTGTGGACCGCAAATCTGCACGCGCCATGACGGTGTGTACTTTCCACTCGCTCTGCGTGCGTATCCTGCGCCAGGATATCGGCAAGCTGGGCTACAAGGAGAACTTCTCCATTTACACCGGCAGCGACCAGAGCGGCCTGCTCAAGCGCCTCATCATGGAATACGGCGCCCGACGCGAAAAGCTGGAGCCCGCCCAGGTGCTGGCCGAAATGTCGCGCGTGCGCAACAACGGGCTGGATGTGGATAACATCGAGGACACCCTCATCGCCGCCGTGGCCAAGGCCTACATGCGCGAGCTGAAGGCCCAGAATGCGGTGGACTTCGATGACCTGCTCATCCTCACAGAGCGTCTGTTGCGCTGTTATCCCACTATTCATGAAAAATGGAACAAGCGTTTCACCTACATCACCGTGGACGAGTTCCAGGACACCAACTCCCTGCAGATGAGCCTGCTGCGCCAGCTGGTGGGCCCGGAGCATAATGTGTGCGTGGTGGGCGATGATGACCAATCCATCTACGGATGGCGAGGGGCCCAGATTTCCAACATTCTGGATTTCGAAAGTTTCTTCCCGAACCCGACCGTCATCAAGCTGGAGGAAAACTATCGCTGCACGCGCCAGGTGCTGGATTGCGCCAACGCGCTCATCAAGCACAACGCCGGACGCCGCGACAAGACCCTGCGCACCAACAAGGACGGCGAATTCCCCGTGCGTCTCATGGCTATGCCCGGCTCCCAGGAGGAAGCCGAGTTCATCGCAGATGAGATTGAGCAGTTCCGCGCCCGCCAGAGTCTGCCGTGGGAGGCCTTTGCCATCCTTTTCCGCGCCAATGCGCAGAGTCGCGCACTGGAAATGGCCCTGCGCGAGCGCCATATCCCCTACCGCATGGTGGGCAGCAAGAGCTTCTTCGACCGCCGAGAGGTGAAGGACCTCATCAGCTATCTGCAGATGATGGATAACCCGGATGCCGACCTGCACCTGCTGCGTGTGCTCAACACCCCGCCGCGTGGCATCTCTGCCACCACCGCATCCTTTGCCATTGATTGGAGCCGCGACAACAAGAAGAGCATCTGGGCCACGCTGGTGGATTTATCATTCCTCACCGAATGCTCCACCCGCTCCCAGAACAGCATCGAGGCCTTCACCGAGCTGGTGACCCGCTACGGCACCGAGTTTGCCGCCAGCGAACGCCCCTTCGTCGATATCCTGCAGGATTTCCTGAACGAAACGGGCTACGAGGAATACATCGCCAAGAACTGCAAGACGGAGGAGGAGAGGATGCGCCGCCAGTCCGCCATTGACGACATCAAGGTAGCACTGCGCCAATTCTGGCTGCCCGGCCACAAGCTCACGGATTTCCTGTCCGGCATCTGTCTGGACGACAGCCGCGAGGAGGACGACATCGAAAGCAAGAGCGGTGTGTGCCTCATCACCATGCACGCCGCCAAGGGGCTGGAATTCCCGCAGGTATACATCGTGGGCGTGGAGGAAGGCCTGCTTCCGCACACCCGCTCGGTGGATGAAGGCAGCATGGACGAGGAACGCCGACTCTTCTATGTGGGTATCACTCGCGCCCGTGAACGACTCACCATGACCTACTGCGCCAAGCGCAGCCGCTACGGCCAGGAGGAACGCTGCCAGCCCTCCAGCTTCATTCATGAAATCCCGAAGCACATGTACGAGTTTGTGGACTACGACAAACTCATGAAATCCCCTGTCTCAGAGGATGAATGCGCCGATTTCTTCGCCTCCATGCGCGATTTGCTGTCCGAGGATTAACGCTTCAGCGGAAGATAATCTCATTCAGTCGGGCACCTGACTCCTTTTTAACGGAGATTTCGATGGTGCGGGTTCCCTTGGGAATGCTGTGATACAGCACGCCTCCGGAGCGTTTTTCAGTCTGGCCCGGGGTAATCTCAGCCTCGGCGCTGCCGACCAGAATCACCTGTCTGGTTGAGGTGGAGGGAACACCCATCTTGAAGCGGATGGTGCTGTGACTGCAATCCACAGAGGTGGAAAGGTCGGCATCGGTCAACCAGCGGGCATCCAGCCATTCGCCCGGGGGCGGCAGCAGCAGCTTGAAATCCTTTATCTTAATCTGCTGGGCTGTGCGGGAGGTGTTTGTCAGCACAAGCTTGCGCACACCATCTTTCAACACGTTGCCGCTGAGATGCAGAGCGGAGCCTCGCTGTTCTGCCTTCGGCTGGCTCTTGCGTCCATTGGTAGCATGCAGCTCTACCCGCCCCCATGTATTGATGCCCTGGTTCTCCAGATCAATAATGGCCTCGTGAGCAGGTACGCCGGCGGGAATGTTCAGCTCAATGCCCGCACCGCCGGGCAGCTGGTGAAACTCCATGATACGGTTGATGCCGATTTCTCTCTCCGTATCATTCACGGTAAGCCTTACTCCACGGATTCCGCTGGTGGCTGTAGGAATGACGGATGCTGCCTTACCGGACTTACCCTTGGCGACAGTCTTGTACAGCACTTTGTTCTGGTACTGAAGCACAGTCTCGATAAGCGGCATGAGGTGTTCTGTCCCCACAGTTACGCCCTGAACCGTGGTCACACCGCTGCCATTCCACTGGGGGCGCGTGGTCTTCTTCATTTCGGCCAGCGCATTGGTGGCCTTCAGAAAGGCGAGCAGCGGCTTCTTTTCCTTGGTGGAACAGGAATCCAGCAGCCGGTCACCCGCATCGCCCAGCATCTCAAACTGCTTGAACCAGGGCTGAATTTCCTTTGCCAGAGCTTCAGCAGAGCCCTCGGCCTTGCGCAGCGTCTTGCCGGCCTTGCGAATGGACTTGAACACTTTGCGTATGGCTTGCAGAGACTCCTCCGAAGCTCCCCCCTGCGATATCTGCTGGCGCAGAGCCTTGAGCTGGGGCGCAAGTGCGGCAGATTCCTCTCGGTAATATTCATGCACGTTGGGCAGCAAATTGCTGTTGTGGTCGCAGAAAAGCTGCATCTCCGCCTTATATTCGGGATAAAGCCGGGCGATACCGGCTTTCCACGTATCCTGAGAATCAAATCCGGAGATATTCCAGGTGTAATCCGCCACGCCGAACAGCCCCACCTTGCTGGCCTCAGCATGCTCCATGGGATTCGCCACAAATCCGCTCATCTGCTTCTTCATTTCCTCCTCAGTGCCGAGTCCATAGGTACGGCCCATGGAAAGGCGGTCGCGGCGGAAATCATTGCAGGGCCAGTTCCACCAGATGAAGGTGGGAGATTTAAGGAAGCGGTTCACCCATTTCTGCCCCTCCAGCTTGATATCGTGCACCACGGTATTACCCGTCCACATCATGAAGATATCCTTCGGCAGGCCATTGCCCATCTCTGTGAGGAACCCTTCATTGGTCCAGCCGCGATTGTATCCTGTGGGGCACATGATAAGCTCCTGGTTGGCATCCGGATGTTTGCGGATGAAGTTCTGCTGAATGTAGTTGCAGAGCTGCACCTGACGCGAAGCCTTGCCGATTTCGCCGTTTGAATCATCCACAAACACGCCGAAATCGCGAATACCGAGCTCATAGAGCTGCTGCAGCTTGGCACAGAGCTTGTCCATGTGCGGCTTACCATCCTGGTTACTCCAGTCGATGGTGTTAGCGGGGTGAATGGCCCAGAAGAATTTGACATGGTTCCTGCGCGCGTGAGCTACCACTTTTTTCAACGCTGCAGCCTTATCGGCGGGATACAGTTCATAGCATCCGGCACCGTGGTGGTAGGGGTCATCCTTGGGAGCGTAGATGTAGGTGTTCAGCTTGTTGCGTCCATAGAAATCCAGCTGAGCCAGACGGGCTTCTGTACTCCAGGGTATGCCGTAGTATCCCTCCACCACGCCGCGGTAAGGAATATCCGGCCAGTCAATAATAGTCCCCGTGGGCAATTTCCCTTTTTTTACAATCTCCTCCAGGGAGTCGCCCTGGTATGGTTCCTTATGTGCCGAACGAACGTGATTTTCACCCCGCAGCAGCTGACTGATGGTTTGTCTGGCATAGAAAAGCCCCGTCTCGTCATTGGCGTAAATCGTCAATTTGCCTGCGGCAATGGAAATGGCGTACCCCTCATCGACCTTGGGAAGCTTGTCCCAGATTCCGCCGCGGGAGTTCTTACCCCTCTTACGAACAGAGACCTCCTTGACGGTTGTATACTTGCCGCTGAGTTCCACCCGCTGCGGGCGCGGATAAACCGGAGATTCCGCGGCTGTTCCCAGAGAAGAACAACAGAGAGCCAGCGTCAGCGTAAGTAGAAAACCCTTCATCATGGCAGAGTGAGAAAAATAACAGGAACGACGGCCATTCTACCACATTGAAGCATAAAACCAAGAACAAACTAAATTCAGTGATTATACAGGTAGACAAAAAGTCGAGTAAAACCATGAATGGCAAGATAAATGATGACACACCAGAAGAGTAATTCAGAAACGGTGTGAACAGGTATAGGATGCAACGCCCACATAAGGGCCGGAATCCGCCAGTAGGTAAGAGACACCGGCAGCAGAGCCAGCAACGTGTACAGCACAATTCTCCGTGGCATTGTCGCCACACCGGCGGCAACAGAGAAAACAAGCAGGCTCCCCCATATCACCAAAAGGAACAGAAAAAGAAGCAAGCCGAAAATAATCATGCGAGCATGATGCCTGCAAGTGCTGGGAATGTAAAGGAAAAAGACGCCGGGCTCCTTGCAGGGCTCCTTGCAATTTTGCGAATTGTTGGCTTGAAGTGTTGCACGGGTCTATGCTAAAATCTCTGCATGAACCTCATTCGCAGCATAATCGTACCGCTTGCGCTGGTTTGTGGCCAGGCCATGGCCCAATTTGACGGCATGATGGGATTTGACGCTCCTTCCACTATGAGCGTAACCTCTGCCGCCAGCGTGCAGAGCTACCAGCCCGGCAAGCCGTTCTACGTGGCGCTCAAGGGCGACATTACCGCCCCGTGGCATGCTTACTGGCAGAACCCCGGCACCGTGGGTGAAGCCATGAGCGCCGAGATTTCCGCCCCGGAAGGATTCACGGTCAAGGGTCCGTTCTGGCAGGTGCCGCATAAGCACGAGGGGGGGCTGGGTGTGGCCTACACCTATGAGAAGCCAGTGATTGTGTGGGAAATCACCCCCGCAGCAGATGCCCCGGCCAACGCCACGTTCACCCTCTCCGCTACGGCTCAGACCTGCTCCGACGAAGGCTGCAACGCCCCCGAAACGCAAACCACTACGCTGGAACTGACCTCAGGTGATGCCTCCGCTAATCCCGCCTGGGCAGATGAGCAGAAACTCACCATCGGGCCCGGCGATACGGCCACCACGGCAACGGCCAGCCAGCAGGGCAACACGGTCAGCCTCAGCTTCACTGCCGATGCCGGTCTGGAATCCGCCTACTTCTTCTCTGCAGACAACAGCATCTCCCCCACGGCTGAGCAGAAGCTCACCACCAATGCAGATGGCAGCTACACGCTGGTGCTCACCCGCAATGACAACAGCGACACGATGTATCCCGTGAAGGATGAAGCCACGGTCGGCAAACCGCTGGCTGCACTGGAGGGCGTACTGGTCTACGGCGATAAGCACTGCTCCGTCAACATTGAAATGGGTGCAGCTGCTCCGGCAGCCAAGGAATCTGCAGGTGTGCCCGAGGGTCTGGCTGCACTCTGCCTCTCCCTCTTCGTCGGTGGTCTTATCCTCAACCTGATGCCCTGCGTATTCCCGGTAATCGGCCTGAAGGTGATGAGCTTTGTGCAGATGGGTGGCGGCAGCCGCCGCAAGGTATTCACCCACTCCATGATTTTCGTGCTGGGCGTGCTGGTTTCCTTCTGGATTATTTCCGGGCTCATGATTGTGTTCTCCAACCTGGGCGCGCTGGCCGAAGTGCCGTGGACCCAGTGGCTGAGCACCCTGTGGAACGATGCCGGTTCCTCCACCCGCAGCTGGGCTGAATGGATGCAGAATCCGTGGATTGTCTATGCCATCCTTCTTCTGCTGCTTGTGCTGGGGCTCAGCATGTACGGCGTATTCGAAATCGGCGCCGGTATCACCGGTGCTGGTCAGGGCGTGCAGAACAAGGAAGGCCTGCTCGGTTCCTTCTTCCAGGGCTTCTTCGTGACCATCGTGGCCACCCCCTGCAGCGCTCCCTTCCTGGGTGCCGCCATGCCTGCAGCCATGGCCCTGCCCGGCGTGTGGATGACGCTGGCCCTCACCTTCATGGCCCTGGGCCTTTCCTTCCCCTACATCGTGCTGGGCATGTTCCCTGCGCTGGTGCGCCTGCTGCCGCAGCCGGGTGAGTGGATGGAATCCCTGAAGCAGGGGCTTTCCTTCCTGCTCTTCGCCGCCGCCGCCTGGATGCTCTATGTGTACCTGGCCTTCTGGCCGGCCAGTGAGAGCACTGACACTATGTGGGTGAACATGTCTCTGGTCGTATTCTGCGCAGCCTTCTGGGTATACGGTCGCTGGAGCCTGCCGTTCCGTCCGCTCAGCACCCGCATCATCGGCTTTGTGGTAGCCCTGCTCCTGGCCGCCGCAGGTTTCTGGGGTGCTCGCCCCTACGCACCGGCAGAGAATAAGCTGGAGTGGGAGGAATGGAGCCCCGCCGCCATGCAGGAAGCTCTGGAGAACGATACCCCTGTGTATGTGGACTTCACCGCCAAATGGTGCGCCACCTGCCAGGCCAACAAGAAAGTAGCCTACACCGAGGAAGTGTATGCGGCCATGAGCGAGGCCGGCGTGGTACTCATGCGAGCCGACAAGACAGCCCCCAATCCTGAGATTGACGCCGAGATGCGCAAGCTGAACCGTAGCTCCGTGCCCGTGAATGCCCTCTATGTGCCCGGTAAGGAGCCCGTAGTGACCAGCGAGCTGCTGACCCCGGATTACATGCTCGACTTCCTCAAGGCAAACCTTCCCGCCGAGCAGGAGACAGAGTAAAGCCTCCCGTTCAACTTCGCAGATTCATCGCGCTTCCCACAAAACGGAGGCGCGATTTTTTCACCCACTCGTACACGCCGCGCTTGCCATATATGAGCCAAAGGATATTCCGCCAAATGGGAGTTTGGCGGGCGGCTGTTTTTATCGGAGCAAGGGACTTTAGTCCCTCATCGCTTGAGTTTTCGGGACTGAAGTCCCGTGCTCCGAAAGATTTGAGCCCCCGCCAAATCGCCATTTGCCGATTTGTGGGGCTGATTATTCAGAACCACAGTTGATAAATCAGGCGATTGCAACATGCCTGGGACCGCACACTCCTCGCTTGCATACATGCTTTTTGTTTGCAAAAAGGCGGGTGGCAGAGTAGAATAGGCGCGTGAAGTGGACGTCTGCTAAAATCTATGTTCTGAAAGCGGCCATCATTGGTACGACTCTGGGGTACATGTGCCTCGACCTCTGGTTGCTGCATGGGCCGATGTACGGATTTCTGCACAAGGACAAGCAGGCCGCAGAGGCTGCCGTGGTGGTATACGGCGAGCGCATCTCGCATGCGCAGCTGGCCCGCCACAAGGCAGAACAGGAAGCCATTTCCGGGCGCGAAAAGACCAACACCAGCATGGCCATGGACATGGTGCGCAGCTCCCTGCTCCGCATGCGCACCCGCTACAATGACAACCAGCTGAAGCACGACCGCTCCGCTGCAGAGCGAGAGGTTGCCGGTCTGGCCTCCCGCGCAGGCAGCCCGGAGGAGTTTGACCAGCAGCTGGCCACGCAGGGCTACACCCGCCGCCAGTTCACGGATAAGCTGGAGGCCCGCCAGCTGCAGCTTGCCCTGCTGGATCGCAATCTGGAGCCACACACACAGGTGGATAATGCCGCCATCATGGCCCACTACAAGCTGCTCAAGGATGAAATGACCATCCCTGCCAGCCGCCCGGTGAAGCATATCTTTATCGCTTCACTCAACCGCAACGAGGATGACGCCCGCCGCACCGCAGAGCTGGCCATATCCCGGCTGGAAGCCGGCGAAGGCTTTGCCGACCTGGCCGCCGAGGTGAGCGAGGACACCGCCACCGCCAAGCGCGGAGGCAATCTGGGCACGGTGTATGATGATGCCCACCTGCCGCTGCCGGAGCTGAATCTTTTTGGCGACAACGCCCTGCCCGCCGGCACTCCCACGCTAGCCAAGAGCAAGTGGGGATGGCATGTCATCCTGGCCGGGCCCATCACGCCCGCCTACACCCCCTCACTGGATGACTGCCGCGAAACCCTGCGCACCGCCATCATCAGCGCCCAGCGCGAGCTGGGGGTAAATACCTTCTTCGACACGCTTATCAAGGAAGCGCACCGCAAGCAACACATCAAGATTCATGTCAAGTAACAGCATTACTGTTTCACGGGCTGCGCAGGGACTGCGCGGCACCATCACCGTACCGGGTGATAAGAGCATCTCCCACCGCGTAGCCATTCTGGGCGCACTGGGCACCGGCTCCATGCAGGTTCGCAACTACCTCTGCAGTGAGGACTGCATCAACACCCTGCGCGCTATGCAGCAGCTGGGGGCCGAGGTAACGCCCGGCGACTGCGAGCAGAATTTCACCCTGACCGGCACCGGCATGCAGCCCACCGCCCCGGCCCGCGATATTGACTGCGGCAACAGCGGCACCGGCATGCGTCTCATGGCCGGCGTACTGGCTTCCCTGCCTTTCCGCAGCCGCATGTTCGGCGATGCCTCGCTGAGCTCCCGCCCCATGAAGCGCATCATCGACCCGCTGGCCTCCATGGGCGCCCGCATCACCGCCTGTGGCGAAAAGCCCGGCTGCGCCCCGCTGGAAATCGAGGGCGGCACCGTGAGCCCGATTCATTATGACCTGCCCATGGCCAGTGCCCAGGTTAAGAGCGCCGTGCTGCTGGCCGGTATGCTGGCAGAGGGCCGCACCTCGGTGCACCAGCCCGCCATCACCCGCGACCACACGGAGCGACTGTTCGAGCACTTCGGCATTCCCTGCACGGTGTCGGAGGACGGTCTCGACATCGCCGTAGAAGGCCCAGTGGTGCCGCAGAACAAGGACATCACCGTGCCGGGCGATATCTCCAGCGCAGCTTTCTGGCTGGTAGCCGCCTCCATTGTGCCGGGTAGCGAGGTTACGCTCCTCAATGTAGGGCTGAATCCCACGCGCGATGCCATCATCACCGTGCTGCGCCGCATGGGTGCCGATATCACCATCACGAACATCACTGAGGGCGGCGAGCCCTACGGCGACATCACCGTGCGCGCCCCGCAGAAACTGGTGGCCACCGAGGTGCTGAAGCCGGAAATCCCGAACCTCATTGATGAAATCCCCGTTCTGGCCGTAGCCGCTGCCTTTGCAGAGGGTACCACCCGCATCCGCAACGCCGCAGAGCTGCGCGTGAAGGAAAGCGACCGCATTGCCACAGTGGTGGGCAACCTGCGCGCCATGGGTGCCAATGTGGAGGAATTCCCGGATGGCATGGAAATCACCGGCGGCGCCCCGCTGCACGGTGCCACCATGGACTGCTACGGCGACCACCGTATTGCCATGAGCTTCCTGATGGCCGGTCTGAATGCAGATGGCGAGACCACCCTGCACAACTGCCACAGCATCAACACCTCATACCCCGGTTTCGAGACACACCTGCGCAGTCTCACTCAAGGCTGATACCCACCATGGCACGAATTACCCAGGAATGCGTGGCGCGCATCAAGGACTCTGCGGATATCGTGGAGCTCCTCAGTAAGTACTTGCAACTGCGCCGCGCCGGCAATTCCTGGAAAGCCTGCTGCCCCTTCCACAGCGAGAAAACGCCCTCCTTTCATGTGAACCCGGCGCGCCAGACCTTCCACTGCTTCGGCTGTGGTGTGGGCGGTGATGCGCTGAAGTTCATCATGATGTTCGAGAACCTCGATTACCCCACCGCCCTGCGCCGCCTGGCGGATATGAACGGCATTCCGGTCATCGAGGAGGAGGAAAACCCGGAAATGGCACGGCTGCGCCGCATGCGCGCCCGAGTGGTGGAGGCCAACACCCTGGCCACGGATTATTATCACCGCAAGCTCTGCCGCGATGCCGGGGCTGCCCACGTGCGCGAGTACCTGAAGCAGCGCGGATTCGGCATTGAGATTGCGCGCGCCTGGCAACTGGGCTGGGCCCCGCCCGATTTCCGCGAGCTGGAGCAAATCGCCCGCAGCCAGAACATGGATGATCGACTGCTGGCAGAGGCCTACCTGCTGGGACGCGGTCAACGCGGGCTCTACCCCGTGTTCCGCGACCGTCTCATGTTCCCCATTCACAACGTGCGCGGTGAGGTCGTGGGCTTCTCCGGCCGCGTTATCCGGGCCGACCAGGACCCGCGCAAATACGTGAACACGGCAGACACCGCCGCGTTCCACAAGGGAGAGCTCCTTTTCGGCCTGTACAAAGCCACTGGCCCCATCGGCAAGGCAGGCATGTGCGTGGTGGTGTGCGAAGGACAGCTGGACGTGATTGCCTGCCACGAGAAAGCCGATATCCGCAATGCGGTGGCCGGCCTGGGAACGGCTTTCACCGACGAGCACGCCAGGATTCTCCGCAAATACGCCAAGAAAGCCATTCTCTGCTACGACGGCGACAACGCCGGCATCAAGGCCAGTGAAAAGACATTCCGCAAACTGGCTGCCGCCGGACTGGAGGTTTACCACGCCAGTCTGCCCCCCGGCGAAGACCCGGATTCCCTCATCGGCAGCAGCGGGCCTGAGGCCCTGCGCGAGGCTATCGACACCGCCCGTCCGTATCTGGAGGTGCGTGTGGGTCAGGAACTCGCCCTCATTCAGGGCGATGCCAATGCCCGTGCCGCGCTCATTCCCCGCATGGCTGATCTGGCCGCCGAAATTACCGACCGCAACCGCCGCGACGTAGCCGTGGCCGACCTGGCCACCCGCCTGAACACCGGGCTGGAGGGGCTCCGCGAAACGGTGGAGGGCATCATCCGCACCCGCAAGGAAAGCCCGCAATCCGCCCCGGCAGAACCGCAATGGGAACCAGGGGAGGAAGAGGAATTCTCCGCCGCCCCCATGCAGGAAGCTCCCCGCCGGGTCATCCCCATCACCCTGCACAACGCGATACGAGACACCATTTTTCTGGCCGCCGTGAGCGCAGAGGCGCAGGCCCTCCTGCTGGAGCGCATTGAGGAACTGCAGGAACCTATACGCTGGCTTTCCGGCGGCGTGGTGCTGCAGCGCTTTATGGAGGTACTGCCCACCCCCGGCAACCCCGAGGCATGGCAGGATTTCCTGCAGAATCTGCCGCCGGAGCAGTCTGCCGCACTGCGAAACATGGAAATCACCCCGGTGGATATTCCGAACATCATGGCCACCGTGGAAACCACGTGCAGCAATGCAGCCCTGGCCGCCCTGAAAGCCCATGTAGACCAGCTCCGCTCCCGGGTGAACACGCCCGGTATCTCCTGGCAGGAAGCCGCCCCCCTCATGCAGGAAATGAATGAGCTGCAGAAGCTCATCAACTCCGCGGAGTGAGATGAGCTACAGGCTCACGCCTCGTTCTCCTTTCTCTTCTCGCTTCGGAAATGGCGGGGGCGACGCGGAGCTGCAGATGCCCATATCCCCCTGCCCGCAGCCTTGGCCCGGGCTTCGGCCTCCGCCAGCAGCTCATCATCGGCTGCGTAATGCTTGTAATGCCAGGCAAGGCCTTCCTTCAGCATAAAGCGGTTCACATAACGCGCCCCAGCATACACCCTGCCCACATAGCGGCCATATTGGTCGATATCCACCACCTCAACCCGAATCTGCCTGTTATAGATGAGTCTGCCCAGCTTCCTGCGCGCAGGAAGTGCGAATTCCTGGTCTTTCTCCGGCGCATCAATACCATACAGGCGCACGCGCACCCGCTCACCATCCGGCAGCTCCATGTGCATCGAATCACCATCCGACACGCCCACGCAGATGCCTTCCAGCAGCTGCAGAGCTTTTGATTCTGGTGAAGAGGTATCCACGTTACTCAGACTTTATCTCACCGGTAAAACCGATTCTCATATTGACCGGCACCGTGACACTCTGCAGCTCACTGTATGTCTTAGCCAGAACAGATACTGCTTTTACATCCTTTTCAAATTCGAATCGCCAACTTACTTCCTCATCACCTAATGTCTGACTGGAACTGATAATTCTCACCTCAACGCCTGATGGTGTCTTGAAAATAAAATCCTCAAGCATACAGATATCGCTATTACATACAGAAATCCACAATTTATCGTCTGCATCCCATTTGTAGGATATGTCACAACCTTGGATATCCAGTTTCCCCTTCTCCCCCATTTTAACCGTCTGACCAGGCTGGGTGACAATATCGCCGCCAATTTTAACCGTCAGATTGCCCTTGAGTTCTACCCATTCACCCTGAGGAACGGTATAGACATTGAGCTCAATATCGTCTCCGCTCTGGCCGAAGACTTCATCAAGAGACCAGGCAAGCGCGTTACCCTTCGCATCGGTAAATGCAACATCATCCGCGCTGATAGCCAGAACCGTTATCTTCTCCGAAGGAGGCACCACCTGGAGGTCCACCGACAGAGGTGTACTGCGAAGCCAGCGCGGATGAATTTTCTCCTTTACTTCAATAGGAAACTCGCGGGTCAGAGACTGCAAACGGCACACATAGGCATCGTTCTCAGAAGCCGTGCAGAAACATGAGCCGATAGCTAAAGCGGCAAGGAAACAAGGTAGTTTGTTCATATCTCTACCGAGTATGCGGCAAAACGGCTTGAATGTCAAGAGCCATGCTCCAACGGACTGAAAAAGCTCGACCATCAACAGAGGCTGTGCTAATATCAGCGCCATGTACCGTGCACTCGCCCTTATTCTTGCTCTGACTCTTACAGCCTGCCAGACCACCCAGCAGCGGCAGAAGTTACTCATGGAGGAAGTGACGCAAATGAATAAAGAGCTTACCGAACGGGAGTACTCCTCACATACGAAGCAGCGCGATGACGACTTTGGTGAGTTCAAGAGAATGCTGACAAAGGCACGCAGCGGCGTCATTGTGCGTGAGCGTGGTGATTGCTGTTGCACAGGCGCAGATTTACCCCCGGTGAAGGATGAAAAACTCAGCAAGGTCGAGTTTGACTCCATGATGTCAATTCTCCATCAGGCTCTTCCCATTCCTCTACTGAAACGTGAATGTGTCCACTCCGATTACCTGTACTGCGCCACCCGCATGAAAAATGGAGAATGGACTACCACAATAAAGCACATGCCGGCGAATGGCATCATCAAGCCCTACTGGCCGGTAGACAAACTCAACCTGCTTGATGAAAAAGGAGAATGCGTCCTCAGCATCGGCCTGTACCATGCTCTGGACAAGGATGCCAACGCAGAGAAGTACACCGAATCTCTCTACGACCGCAGTGGGCTCAAAGCTCTGTTGCCGGATGAGGCCTACGAACTCTTCCTGAAACACCCTGCCCGCCTGCGCTTCGAAAAGGCCTCAGAAAAGGCAGAGCGCAAGGCTACACGAGCCTAGTACAAATGGCGATTTGTCGGGCAGCAGGCTCGCGTCAACGAGCGGAATAGAGCCCGTGAAACGGGCGGCCTATCAATAGCGAGGCGGTGGAGCGCACCGTGCGGCAGCATGGTGCGCGTAACCCCTCGTAAAGCAAAATAAGGAATAGGAACCCGTGGAACGGGTGACAGAGAGGGTTGCTACATAATAGCTATTTGTTCGTCCTGACACAATTTTTAAGCCCTGCGTTTCTGTCACCCGTTGCACGGGTTCTAATAACTTTTTACACTAAAACGAGTGGTTTCGCGGCTGACGCCGCTGCACCACTCGCTATTGTTCTCTCGCCCGTTATCACGGGCTCATTGTTCCGCTCGCTGACGCGAGCCTGCAGCCCGGCAAACTCCATTTTATCATGGTTCCCGTGTATTCAAAACCAATCAGGATACGGGTCTATACCCATTTCGATGAAGGGTGCAGAAAGGACATAATAAAACATACTCAGAACAGCACAGGGGATATCCACCGCTACAAAACATGCAACAGAAACAGGATATGCCCAGCAGGCATTCAGATTCACCTCATACTTTCCAGTCGGAATCACATCGGCCAGCTTCAAACTATCATCTACTAATACTGCACCAGATGGTAATTCCGCAGGAGCAAGGATTCCAGACTCTCGTTGAACATACCAACTTGAATGCTCAGTAAACCAACGAGGGTCAATATTTCCGTCAACCTCATATATACGAGAGGGGTGTTCCTCTATCTCCTGCAATCGAGCAAAAGTTCCGTTCACTCCGGGCGATATAGCCCACTGTATCAACTCCGGGCAGCGGCGATATTGTCCACTGTAGCCCTGAACATAGAAAGTATCACCACTGTGCCACACGGGGCCATCTAAACGCACACACTCGTACGCCCGGGCATAATCCGCTACGCGGGTCGATATATTGAGAGTACAGCTGCAAAACAGACAGGCTATTATACAAAAGCTGAAGCTATTCAGGAGAGTCTTCATCCTTACTTGTACCTGTCCTCGGGGAAATTGCGGTAGCCGATTTTGAGCGGGCTCATATCGTCCAGCAGGCGGCGGTCATAGCGGCGTGTGGGCGGCTCCAGGTTGCCGAGAGTCTTGCCCTTATCGGGCTCAAAAAAGAACTGGAGGTAATAGGTGCCGTTGTAGCCGAGAGCCTGGGTGTCGCGAATCATGCGGAGGATATCGGCTTCATCCAGCAGGCCGGGGTGAACGGTGGTGCGCACCTCATGGTCGACACCATACAGAAGAAGAGTCCTGAGCGTTTCCTGATAGCGCTCGAAAAGCAGCGTGCCGCCAGGCAGACGCCAGCTGCGGTTAGAGGGCATCTTGTTATCAAGAGCCACGTAATCAATCAATTTTTCTTCCAGCAGATTGCGGATGACCTGCGGATTGCTGCCATTCGTATCGACCTTGATAAGGTAGCCGAGTTTCTTAATCTCGCGGCAGACTTCAACAATATCGGGGTTGAGGGTGGACTCTCCTCCGGAAAGCACTACGGCATCTAAGAAGCCGGCGCGCTCCCGGAGGAAAGCCATCTCATCCTGCCCGCCGCCATGACTCAGAACAAGTTCCGGATTATAGCAGTAAGGGCAACGCAGATTACACCCGGTGTACCAGAAGATACAGGCCGCTTTTTTCGGATAATCCAGAAAGGTAAGCGGGGTGATATCTGCGGGGTGACGCATAACCTATGGTTCGCAACGCGAATTACTTGAGGATGGCGTCACAGCCACAGCCGCAGGGCTCTTCGAAGTGGGCGCGTTCCTCGAACTCACCCTGCTTACCTGCGTTAAAGGTCTCCACCGGACGGTGGTAGCCCATCACGCGGGTGTACACGGTGCACTTGGTGCGCTCCTCGGAGTGCTCGGCGAGCAGCTGCTCGTCCGTCTTGTATACGGGTTTTACTTCGGGGTTGCTCATGGTTGTGTTTTTCTATTGGTTTGGGGTTGTGATTCTTCAGAAGAGCGGCAGCTCAGGCTGCTCCTCGGTGCGGGCGCGGTCGATAATCTCCTGGTCGCACAGCGGGCAGAAGTCGTGGCGGCCGCGGAGGTAGCCGTGCTTCTCGCACACGGAGAAGAGCGGAGTCACCGTGATGTAGGGCATCTTGAAGTTGGTAAGCACCTTGCGTACGATGTCGCGGCAGGCCTCCGGGGAGGAGATTGCCTCGTTCATGTACATGTGGAATACCGTGCCACCGGTGTAGCAGCACTGCAGCTTGTCCTGCATCTTCAGAGCCTTGAACAGATCGTGCGTATAGCCGGCCGGCAGCTGGGAGCTGTTCGTGTAGTAACGGTGGCCGGGGGTGCCGCTCTGGATGATGTCCGGGAAGCGCTTCTGGTCTTCGCGGGCGAAGCGGTGGGTGGTGCCTTCGGCGGGGGTAGCCTCCAGGTTGTAGAGGTTGCCGGTGGTCTCCTGGTAGCCGCGGATACGTTCGCGCATGAAGTGCAGCACCTCCTCTGCAAAGGCGATACCTGCAGGCTCAGCGGTGTTCATGGTATCACCGGAGAAGTTGCGCAGCATTTCGTTCATGCCGTTCAGACCGATGGTGGAGAAGTGGTTGCGCAGGTGCGGCAGGTAGCGCTTGGTGTAGGGATACAGACCACGCTCATACAGCGTGTTGATGAATACGCGCTTCTTTTCCAGCGTCTCCTTGGCCAGGTCCATGAGTTCGCCCAGCTTGCTGTACAGCAGGTTCTTGTTGCCCTTGTACAGGTAGCCCAGACGAGCCAGGTTGATGGTCACCACGCCGATGGAACCGGTCATTTCAGCAGAGCCGAACAGACCACCACCGCGCTTGAGCAGTTCGCGCAGGTCCAGCTGCAGACGGCAGCACATGGAGCGCACGGCATCCGGCTTGTATGCCTCTTCGTCGATAACCTTGTTGCCGTTCTCATCGTACTTGTACTGGGAGCCGACGAAGTTCTGGAAGTAGGAGGAACCAATCTTGGCGGCGTTCTCGAAAAGCAGCGGCACGTTCTCGCCGTCCCAGTCAAAGTCTTCCGTGATGTTCACGGTGGGAATCGGGAAGGTGAAGGGCTGGCCGGTGCTGTCGCCTTCGGTAAGCACCTCGTAGAAGGCCTTCTGGATGACCATCATTTCCTTCTGGAAATGCTTGTAGGTCAGGTCGGTCAGGCTTTCCACACCACGCTCCTTGGCGATGGCAAGCAGGTTCTCGTCCTCCAGGCCTTCGAAGATGTGCTGGTTGTTGGACATGGGAGTCTGCTCGCGAAGGTCGCGGGGAACCGTCCAGTCGATGGTCACGTTGGTGAACGGGCTCTGGCCCCAGCGGCTGGGCACGTTCAGGTTGTACACAAAGCCACGCAGAGCCTTCTTCACAGCCTTGTAGGGCAGCTGGTCCTTGAACAGGTAGGGAGAAAGGTAAGTATCAAAGGAGCTGAAGGCCTGTGCACCGGCCCATTCGCTCTGCAGAATGCCCAGGAAGTTTGCCATCTGGCCCAGAGCCTCACGGAAATGCTTGGGCGGACGGCTGTTCACACGGCTGCGCACACCATTGAAACCTTCATTCAGGAGAGCACGCAGACTCCAGCCGGCGCAGTAGCCGGTCAGGCAGTCAAGGTCGTGGATATGGTAGTCGCCATTGCGGTGGGCAGCGCCTTCCTCGGGGGTATACACCTGGTCCAGCCAGTAGTTGGCAATCACCTTGCCAGCGGTGTTGTTCACCAGACCGGCATTGGAGTACGTGGTGTTGGAATTGGCCTTGATTCGCCAGTCAGTATTGCCTACATATTCCTCGATGGTCTGCTTACAATCCACCCAGGTGTTGCCCTTGTAGAGACCGGCAATCTGCTCACGCTGCAGCTTGTGCAGGAAACGGTACTTGATGAAGTTTCGTGCAGTGTCGTAAGCGCCGGCGCGCATGAGTTCCTTCTCAATGCGGTCCTGCACCATTTCCACGGGCAGATATTCTTCATGCTTCAGCTTATCCAGCACATTAGCGTATACAAGAGGATTGTACTCCTCCTGTGAGGCGTGGAACGCCTTCTCGATGGCCTGCTGTACTTTGTAGGCCTCGAAGCGTTCTCGCTTACCGTTTCTCTTGATAATCATGTCGTGAGAGTTTTTCTGGTATATTGTCTTTTGGCTTCCCGCGGCTTGAGCCGCTGCGGGATGAACCCGGTGTATCGACTCCTTTGGGTGAACGGCGCAAACTTTAGCAAATTTTCGTCGCCTTAGCAAGCAAAAACTTTACTTCGAAGTGACTTTTCTTTTTCTAAATATGGTGGTGTATTTGCTTGTATACCACAATATATAGTATGTTTTACTTATTAACATTTTTAGAATAAATCTAAAAATTATATTTGTTGTACTTGTGTCAAAAGCTTTGAGCGTGCGAGAGATTGGCTATTGTTGCAATTCTCAATATATGCGTATGACAAAGCCGAGTCGTAAAAAAATGCTACAAGATGTGGTAGTGCGAGAGTTGGCGAAAAAAATGTAAAGAGGGAGGGGCTGAAAGAAAAAAATGAATCAACGGCTGACCCAAATGGTTTTCAGGTAATCTTCGCCGTCGAAATCGAAGGTCATGGGCGAGGTTTCGATGGCGGCACCAGGGGCTCCGCTGAGTACGAGTTTGCGAAACTGATTGTGCGAGACTTTGCGGCAATTAGTGGTGCAAAGAATCCAGCCGTGCGGAGCCAAGCAAGTCATGGCTTTGGCCACCAAGCTTCCGTAGTCTTTTTCGACACGCCAGATGCGGCCTTTTTCATCGCGAGAAAATGTGGGCGGGTCGAGCACGATGGCATCGAACGTGCGCCCTTGGCGGGCGAAACGGTCAAGCCAGTGCAGGGTATCGCCTTTGCAGAAGAAATGGGCAGAGGGGTCGATGCCGTTAAGTTCCATGTTTTCGCGGCACCAACTCAGGCAAGGTTGTGCTAGGTCGAGTGTGGTGGTGGTAGCTCCGGCAAGAGCTGCACACACGGAAAAGGCGCCGGTGTATGAAAAAGTATTGAGCAGTCGCATACCGGGGCGGCAGCGGCGGCGCACTTCGGCTCTGTTGTCGCGCTGATCCAAAAAGATGCCCTGTGAGTATCCTGCTGCCATATCCATGATATAGCGTACACCGTTTTCCTGTATTTCAAAGCGCAGGGGAGCCTCCAGACCGCAGAAGTGCTCGGGGGCATCCTTCACGTCCTTGTCGAGCCGTTTCAGGTAAACGGGGGAACCGGTCTGCTGTAGCAAATCTTGCAATCCTCGCGGCACTGAGGTGTCTCGCACGGAGACGAGCAAGCGGTCTGCGAGCGCATCGATAAATATACCGGGCCATGGTTTGCCGTCTGCTACCCGATAGGCGTTTGTCTTTTCGGGGAGCAGGGCGGTCTTTTGTTTTATCAGCTCGGTAAGTGCGGACATGGGGGCGGATATTAGCTGAGAGCGGCTGCCGCTTTGCGAATGGTGGCGGCCATGGTGGAAAGTGCGTTGGCTCGAGTTGAGGCCAAGTGTTCCTTGAGCCCGCATTCATCGAGTCTGTGCAAATCCGCACTCATGATTTCAGCGGGGCTGAGTCCGCTGAGGAGTCTGATAAAAAGTGCGATGAGCCCCTTAGTGATAAGGGAATCACTGTCTGCTTTGATAATCATTTTACCGTCCACTAGCTCAGTTCCGACCCATACTCGGCTTTGGCAGCCCTTGATGAGGTTGCCGGGCTTGCGGTATTCGTCGGGCATAGGGGGCAGTTTGCGCCCTAAGGAGATGATGAACTCGTACTTTTCCGTCCAATCTTCGAAGATGGACATGTCGTCCAGCAGTTCTTCTATGCGTTCATTGAAGTTCATGTGAACGAGATTAGCAAGAGGTTGCCAGTGTGTAGAGTACTGCTTTTTGTGCGTGAAGGCGGTTTTCGGCTTCCGTGAAAATCACAGGAGCATGAGCCTCGAGCACTTCATCGGTAATTTCGTACCCGCGATAGGCGGGCAGGCAGTGGAATACGCTGTGACCGGGTGCTGCGAGTTTCAGCAATTCGGCATTGACCTGATAGGGGAAGAATGCTTTTTCTTTTGTGCCTTTTTCAGATTCCTGCCCCATGGAAATCCAAGTGTCGGTGTTGATGACGGTGCAATCACGAACGGCGTCTTCGACATTGGTTGTGCAAATGATGTTCGGGCAATCGAGGGCTGCTAATGTGTCGGCTTTCGGCAGCGCGTGCTCAGGACCGGCCAGTGCAAGAGTGAAGCCGAGCCGCTTGGCTGCCCACATCCATGAGCGCCCCATATTGTTGTCTACATCACCGAGGAAGGAAATCTTCATGTCTTTCCATGAGCCTACGCCGTATTTTTCCTCAAGCGTGAGCAAGTCGGCCAGAATTTGGCAAGGGTGCTCTTGGTCGGTCAGGGCGTTTATGGTCGGCAGTTGCGAATAGCGTGCGAAATCTACAACTTCATCCTGCCCGTATGTG
Source organism: Akkermansia sp. (assembly GCA_017555205.1). Lineage (GTDB taxonomy): Bacteria > Verrucomicrobiota > Verrucomicrobiia > Verrucomicrobiales > Akkermansiaceae > Akkermansia. Next base: position 51,924 of record JAFZGW010000013.1, read on the forward strand.
CGGATGACGGCACCGTGAATCATGCGACCCAGTACGCGAGCGGTGTCCTTGATGGGTTCGCCGCGACCAAGCTGGATGTCACGGGTGGAGAGGAACATCGGTCGGCCGCCCAGTTCTGCTATACCTACTTCGAATGAGACGCGTGTGCGCGTGGATGACTTGGAGAAAATTAATGCCCAAGTTTGACCGGCAAGCGGTTGTGTGCTGTGATTGCCGCGCTCAGCCTTGAGCTTGTGCCCCAGAGCAAGTAGGTTTTGAATCTGCTCGCCCGTCAATTCTTCGATAGAAAGTAACTGCTTCATGGTATGATGTGCCGACTTGTGGAAAATCGCACCCTACCATATTGCACGCCTCATGTAAAGCATTGTTTGAGTCAGTAGCCTATAATTTGCTTGCTCGCGCGCGTGCGTGGTGTTAATATATGGACATGTTCAAACCTGTATTAGCTCAATTTGGTGCTCCGTCGCATTGGTTGATTTTTCTGATTGTTGTTTTGGTGGTGTTCGGCGCTAGGCGTTTGCCGGATATTGCTCGCAATCTTGGGCGCAGCCTTGGTGAGTTTAAGAAGGCGCGTCGGGAGTTTGAGGACGAGTTGATGAAAGCTCAGCAAGATGATTCTTCTGAACCTGCTGAGAAGAATGATAAAAGCAAAGAGGCACCGTAAGTGCCTCTTTTTAAATTTAATTACCTGTTATTGTGGGGAGGGTGGGGTGTTAGTTATCGCAGAATTGAGCGGTTGTTGTGTCGCCCTTGAGGTCGGCGAGTGTGTAGCTTTCCAAGTATTTCTGAATGGTATTTTGCAGGCCGACCCACAGAGGGAGTGTTGTGCACATGTCGCTCATGGGGCAAAGGTTGGTGGAGGTTGATAAACAGTGTACGGTTGATAAATCGCCCTCAGCTGCTTTCAGGATTTCGTAGATAGTGTAATCCTCTGCCGGGCGGGCAAGATAATAACCGCCGGCCTTGCCGCGTATGCTCACCACTAATTGGGCGCGCAGTAGGTGGGTCATGATGCCCTCCATGTATTTGAGAGTTATGTTCTGTCGCTCGGCAACGGAGCGCAGCGATACCGGCTCTTCGTTGTTTTGGTTTGCCAAGTCTATCATAATGCGCAGGGCGTATCTGCCCTTGGTGGAGATTCTCATCATAGCTGTCGGAAACCTATTATATATATAGGATTATATCCTGTCAAGCGAAAAACCGCTTTTTCTGATAGGAAAAGCGGTTTTTGCTAAGATTCTGAGAATACTGTTGATTGAAATCAGGCCAGTGTTGAGGAGAGGTGTTCTACCAGTTCGCGAAGGGTAGGATCTGTTTCCATCTTGTCCTCGATGGTTTTGGTTGCGTGAATGACGGTGCCGTGGTCGCGACCGCCAAAGGCAGCACCAATATCCTGTAGCGAGCTTTGAGTATGACGGCGGGCCAAGAACATGGCCAGCTGTCGAGGGTGGGCGATGCAGGCGGTGCGGCGGCGCCCGTTGAGGTCAGCTACACGGATGTTGAACTCCTCGGCTACGCGGCGCTGGATGTCTGCAATAGTGACGTCGCCGGTGTTCTTTTCCTCCTTCAGCAAATCGTTGAGCTGTACACGGGCGTCTTGTATAGTCGGTGATTTTTGGGAGAACGAGGCGAAGGTTGCCAAGCGTATGAGTGCGCCTTCGAGGCGTCGCACGGAGCGGGTGATATTCTTGGCGAGGTAGTTGATAACCTCGTCGCTGATGAGGGTGCTCTTCCACATGCTGCGCTTCTTTCGCAGAATAGCAATACGTGTTTCGAGATCCGGCACATTGAGAGCCACGGTGAGTCCCTGTTCGAAGCGGGAGGTCAGGCGGTCATCGAGTTTGGTGATTTTTCCGGCAGGGCAGTCGGCAGAGAGGATGATTTGTTTGCCGCTGGCGAAAAGAGCGTTGAATGTGTGGAAGAATTCCTCCTGAGTCTTGCCTTTTTGGGAGAGGAACTGAACATCGTCAATGATGAGCACATCCGCCTTGCGGTATTTGCGGCGGAAGTTGCTGAGAGAGTCGCCCTGGCGAGAGATGGCATCGATGTAGGTGTTTGTGAAATCTTCGCTGGTGACGTAGAGTACGCGGGTGTTGCTGTCTTTCTTTTGAATGGCGTTGCCGATAGCCTGCAGGAGGTGGGTTTTGCCCATGCCGGATGCGCCGTGTATAAACAAAGGGTTATACATGCTGCTGGGGGCATTCACAACTGCTTTTGCTGCGGCTACTGCGAATTCGCTGTTTGAGCCTACCACGAAGCTGTCAAATGTATAGTCGGTGTTAAGGCCGCTGTTGATGGGAGTCTTTGTGCTCCGGCGTTTCGGTTTTGCTGCCGGGGTAGGGGTGATGTTTATGCTCAGCTGCTGCTCGCTTGTTGCGGAGTCGTCTGCGAGCTCATCGATTTCTTCTGTTTCGCTATCGCTGTCGGTTGTGCCGGCTGCTATGTATTCCAGTTCGCGTGCGGCATCGAGTACTCGAGCTGCTGAGTTACGTATGTCGTTTGAGTAGTAAGTCTCCACCCAGTCAATAAACATGTCGCCTGGGTATTCCAGTACCAGTTTGGTGCCGGTGTCTGCCTTGAGAGTAAGCTGAGAGATATAAGACTCGAACCCATATTCGCCCACGTTACCCTGACGACGCAAATCTTCCTTGATTGCGTCCCAGAGTTTGCTTTCCTTTTCCGTTTGGTTCATTCCTTGTATCCTCGTTGAATCTTTTTTTTGCTCCCCGGTGGGGCGCGCTGCGAAGGAGACTATGCCATGTCTTCGGGTTTGAGAAAAGAAAAATCTGCCTTTGCTGCATGCTGCAATGCTCCTTAAGTGTTGTTCCATGGGGGTTCCACGACTTTTTATTTTTTTTGGCATACATGATAAAGATAGTTAAGCAAACTTGATATTTTTGCCCCGACTTCTAAAAAATGATAAACCTTTGTGGAACATTGTTATAAATATATGCAAGTGGCGGATAATAAGTAAGCTGAACTAATTTTAATAAGCTTAGACGAGAGTTATTGTGTTAGATTGCGGTTTGCTAGCTGCTTGAAAGTAAGCGTTTATGAAAGGAGCCGAAAATATGCTTTTGGGCTCTTTCCACTGCCCTGTTTTTGAAAATTTGGTGGGAGTTGGTTGCTGCTTCCTTTGCTTCTCAAGGCAATAGTGTATGCTCAACCATGCGAGGAACACTCTATTATCTCCATCTATGTTTGAAGATGGAGAGGTGGTCTAAGAATTCAGAAAGAAAGAGCCGACAGATGACTACCTGTCGGCGCAATAAACGGGGTGCCTGTGGTAGATTTAGGCACGGAAGTGCTGCCAGCCCGTGCTCAGTTCGGTTGTGGTATCTTGGGTAAGGTGGCCTATGGGGTAGAGTGTGGATTGCAGGTCTTGCGGTATATTAACAAAATCCTGCGGATGGAAAGTCAGGAGCAGCTCGTAATCCTCGCCGTCACTTATGCCCTGCTGTGGGGAGCAACCGTTGTTTAGGGGGAGTTTTTCCGGGTGGATGATAAATCCGCAGTTGCTGGCTTTAGCCAGTCTGGGAAGGTCGGCACCGAGGCCGTCGGATAAATCCATCATTGCTGATGGGCGTGGCCCCTGTTCCATGAGTTGACGGGCTAGTATAAGTCGTGGCTCGAAATCCAGATGGTGACCACTGGGGAATGAACCGCCCAGCGGTCCACTTACGCAAATGATATCGCCGGGGGTTCCGCCGCTGCGAAGAATGGCGCGAGAATGCTCTACCCTGCCGGTTAGTGCAACGTTGATGACGATGCCATCGTGCGGTAGTGCTGAAGTCTCGCCACCTGCGACGCTGATGCCGTAACGAGTAGCTAATCGGTTAATCCCCTTGTATATGCCCTCTGCAGTTTCTACATATCGCGAGGGGTGTATGAGTAGGGTGATGAGTGCGTATTCGGGAATGCCGCCCATGGCTGCGATGTCGGAGATAGCGCGCGCCAGTGCTTTGTGCCCTATTCTTTCGGGGGCTGTATCGGCGGTAAAGTGTACACTTTCGACAACTACATCCGTCTTCAAAAGGGTGTCCCATTCATTATCTCGCGCTACTACGGCACAGTCATCTCCCGGACCAATCAGCATAGGGCTTTGCACGGTGAGCTGGTGCAGTAAGCGGGCAAGTACTGCATTCTCGCCTAATTGAGAGAGGGGAATGGGCATGGCGGGGTTATCCAATTAGAAGAATGAATATGATGGAAACTGAATTAAAAATAGCGTGAAGTATGATGGGGAAAATTAAGGTGCGCGTTTTTTCGTACAGGTAACATTGAGCGCAGCCGAATACGAACAATACTACTGTCTGTATTAGTGAGGTGTGTACTGCGCTGAAAAATAAGCTGGAACTGATGGCGGCGGCTATAATGCCGGCACGCTGTCTTAAAACATTGTACATAAAACCGCGGAATGCGATTTCCTCCATAAGCGGAGCGACTATAACGGCGTTGAAAATGAGACCGGACAAAGTGAGCAGAGACTTGGCACCTGCTATTTCCTCCGTTACCTGCTGTTGCTCTGGGGAGCCGGTTACGGAGCTTAACCAATTCAGGAATCCGGTCATGGAAAGGGTGATACTGATAAGATAGATGGTGCCCAAAGTGGCAATCATGCAGACAAAATTGTTTTTAGTGATGGCGCCTTTGGTTGCGGGCAGAGCAAAATAACGCAGAGCCATGGGGGTGTAGATGGCCAGTGAAATAAAGGCGGAGAGCCACGCGTCTGTTGCGCTTGCGGAGCCTGGCGCTGCTTTGTCTGTGGTGACGTTCATCAGGCTTATATAGGTATAAAATACCATGAAGAGCATGGTGTAAAGCTCTTCGGCCGGGTGGGGAAAGAGAGAGCTATCAAAGCGGGGAATGCGGGGCAGTTGTTTTCTGCTGAATAATTGGCTGCCTGCGCCCGTTATCCATATGAGTACATATAGTACGAGGGCTCCCAGCAGGATGCAAATATTGATGCCCTCATAGGGTTGCAATGTTGAAAGTTTTTCTATCATGACTTGCGCTCGCATTTTAACATGTCGCCGGGTTTATGGCAAGGGGTATTTTTCAGCAACAAAAAGCCCGACAGGTTATTACCACTGCCGGGCTTTGATGAAATAAATACGGACTGGAACAGTTTAGGCAAGCGTGGCTTTGTGTGCTTTGTGGATGAGTTCAGCCTCTCGCTTGACGCGGATTTGCAGGTCTGCCAGTGCGTTCATATAATATATATAGGCATCGTAGGGCGACGGGTACGGAGTGAACCCGTTGCTCTTTTCCATGTAGTGGAAGTGGTCAGCACTCTGAAGCTTGCGCCAAACGTGAATCATGTCGCGATCTTCGCTGGCTTTTACCGAGGCTTCAAGGTCATAAATTTTCTTGAGAGCTTCCTTCTGCATGGCGTTGCCGTTCCAGTGAGTGGTGGTACCGAAAGTGGAGCAACTCACGGGAGCTGGGACGTCGAGTGTGCCTGTGGAGGGGAATGTGCGCACGCATTCCGTTGGTGTCATGAACGAATTGCCGGCGAAGAGTGTTGCCATAATCATGCTGCGCCAGAACTCGAACACTCCGGTTGTATCGGGCTGGCGTTCACCAAGCGTTTCGTAGTCCATGGAGAGGTTGACAACCTGTCCCTGTTGTTGGCCGAGCCAATCTGCGTAGGTATACGGAGAAAGGGGATACTCGCTCCAGCTGGGGTCTACACGGCGGTTAGCCAAATCGTTGGAGAGATGGCGATTGCGGACAAGTGTCTTGGTTTTGGCTATCAGCGGGGCGCATTGCAGCTCGTTGGGGTGCAGGTTCGACATCATTCGGCTGCTGCCATCGGCTACAATGCCCTCAAAACCCATGTCGTACGCCTGTGCGGCTATGGCATTGCTGTAGAGCATGCCGGTATTCCATAGTACAGTCGGGCGTTGCCCGAAGAGCTCCTCGATAAGGTCGCAGTGCTCCTCAACCTGTTCTGCAAATTCACCGGTAGAGTACAGCGATGCCAGAGATGCGTAATAAGGCATGGCGAGAAACTCCACGCACCCTGTATCCGCCAGCTCTTGGAATGAGGTGATGAGGTCGGGACGGTGGTATTTAGCTTGTTCGAGAATTACGCCGGATATCGCGAGCGAGAGCTTGAACTTACCGTCTGACAGCTCGATGAGTTGCTTCATCAGGCGATTGGCCGGCAGATAGCAACGCTCGGCCACCTCGCTGAGCACACGACCGTTCATGTAGTCGTCTTCGTAGAAGGCATGCTCTCCTATTTTGAAGAAGTCATACGGTATCAGGCGATTCGGCTGATGTGCATGAAACGTGAGTGAGATATTCATATAATCGTGCGGGGTAGGGGTTACCAACCAAGTACATGGTGGTAGACTCGCAGCATTTTGTCTGCGGCTGTCTCCCAGTTGGAATTCTTGATATCCTGTGCGCTTTGCTCGGCGACCTTGCGGTATAAATCCTCATCCGTAATCAGGTCAACGATATGCTTGGCCATCATATTTACATCCCAGAAGTCTGCCTTCAGAGCTCCCTTCATAACCTCGGCAACGCCACTTTGTTTCGAGATGACTGCCGGTATATTGAACTGAGCAGCCTCAAGAGCAGAGAGCCCGAAAGGTTCGGATACCGAGGGCATGCAGTATATATCCGTCATGCTTAACAGTTCATTTACTTTCTGCTTATTGAGGAACCCGGTGAAGTGGAATTTGTCGCCTACGCCATGGAAGGCGCCGGTTTCGATAAGCTGGCGCAATTTCTCCCCGGTGCCAGCCATAACAAAGCGGACGTTGTCGGTTTGTTCGAGCACCTTGGCTGCAATCTGCAGGAAAAACTCCGGTCCTTTCTGGGCGGTCAAACGCCCTAAGAAGAGAACCAGTTTTTCCGGGAACTTCTTTTTGGTGTGGAATACCTCAACAGGGTCTGCGCCATTGTGTACGGGGAATATCTTGGCCGGGTCTATACCATAGTGGCCGGCTGCTACGGTGCCCGTGTACTTAGATACGGGAATAACGGCGTCTGCCTGCTCCATGCCATACTTCTCAATATCGTAAATCCAGCCACGAGCATCTGCCCCTGCTCGGTCGAATTGAGAGGCATGCAGGTGTACTACAAGCGGTTTTCCGGTTGCTTTTTTGACTTCAACACCGGCCAAGTAAGTCATCCAGTCATGTGCGTGCACTATGTCAAAGTCATAGTTGCGAGCCATTACTGCGCATATCTTTGAAAACTCAATTACCTTGCGTGCCAAGTCTCCGGCGTACAAATCTTCCTTGCCGGTGAAAAGTTCCAAATCTGCTTTGTGAACCTTGGAGAAGAGTAATTTGCCCTCTTTGGTGAATACGATATTACCGGGCGTGCCTTCCTCGCTCGCGTAGGGATCAAGATTTACAGGAGCTTTGCCGACGACGGTGAAGCTCTCGTAAGTGTATCCCTCTTCACGAGTTTCCATTTCCTGATACTCCAGATTATTTATACCTACAAGGCCGAACCCATCATATTTGGCTCCGGGTTGGGCTTTGGGGACGATTACCGACAGGTCAACTTTTTGTGATAGAGCTCGGGAAATGCCCATGCAGGCCACTCCAAGCCCGCCGTTAATGAGCGGCGGGAACTCCCAGCCTAATTTCAATACTTTTATCCTTCTCATACTTTCCTCATTGTTCGTTGGGTTTCCTGTGTGCTGTGGCTTGTGCCCCAGTGTCTGCACCATTAAACGTCTTTGTAAAGGCGATGTAAAGCCAAATTTTTGCGCAGAACACGTATAACCTGCTATAATACTATGTTTTTTAAAGACTTTCGGTATGACTAACGAATTCTGTCACCTGTTCACTTGCTCAGGTTGATGGAATTTGCGCCATTTCCGAGTTAGTTTTCTTGATTGGCGCGCCGGATATCCTGAAGCGCCTCGATGAAGTCATCAAGAATCTCAACGGGCACCATGATGCGGTCGCGGTTAGAGCTGACTTTTTCCGTAATGCGAACCACGCGGCCTCGGGCGTTGCTCTTGAGGTCGAGGAAAAAGGTCTTGCGATCCGCGATGATTTTTTCTGTGCAAATGATATCGTCTTCCACTTTTATATGCAGGAGTTGCTGTTCTACGCTCCCTTAGTATCTATTCTATCATGGAATGAAAGATAGTCAATCAATAAATGAATAGCGAATTGACTTTAGCGGCAAATTTGCAAAAAAAGCTGAGCATGACAACATGCTGAGCGAGATTATTCTTGATTTTTGTTGTGGAAACGGGCATACTAAGTCACGCAAAGGGGGTTATGATTCGCATTTATTCACAATCGGAGCAGGGGATTACCCGCACGGTCGGCTTGGAAAAGCTGGACGAGTGTGTCGGTGATATTTTTTGGATTGACCTGCTGACCCCAACGGCCGACGAGCTCCGGTATGCTGAGCGGCTTTGTTCCATTGAAATGCCCACAAAGGACGAGATGCGTGAAATTGAGGCGACGTCTCGTTTGTACTGTGAAGATGGAGCGAGATTCATGACGACAACCGTTCTTTCGCGTGTTGAGACGGATGAACCAATCATTGCTGAAATTACCTTCATTCTGAAAGAACGGGTGATTATTACCATACGTCACACCGATTCCTATTCCTTCCGCATGTTTACGCAGCAGTTATTACGCCGGCAGGATACGAATCGGGATTTTGTTTTCATCGGTCTTCTTGAGTCGTTGGTTGACCGTCAGGCTGACGTTCTTGAACGCTTCGGAGCTGATTTGGACTCATTGTCCAAGAAGGTGTTTTTGAGCCCTCGTCGCCGCCGGGAGAAAGAGGAGTCGCCCGATACGGATGACCTGCGCGATGCTCTTGAAGAACTTGGGCGCGTGGGTGACCTTATTACCCGGCAGCGAGATGCTTTGGTCAACTTGCTGCGTATGATTACCTTTGCCGGCAACGAGGATTCCTGCAATGGTTCTCACGACAGTTTGTATGTGCCGTTGCGGCCGGTTTCTCGAGATGTGAACTCGCTTTCTGAGTACGCATCATTCCTGTCCAACAAGATTAATTTCATGCTTGATGCCGTGCTGGGGCTCATTAATATCGAACAGAACGACATCGTAAAGGTCTTCACCATCATGAGCGTGGTCTTTCTCCCCCCGACTCTGATTGCCAGCATATTCGGTATGAACTTTGACCACATGCCGCTGCTGCATTCACCTTGGGGGTTCTGGATTTCTATTGTCATGATGATACTTGCCGGGGCCATTCCCCTTATTATCTTTAAACTCAAACGTTACATCTGATTCGCCATGATTAGCACACGCACTGTAATTAAGCCCGAAGAGGAAATCCGCAAGGCTGACATTTTGATTGAAGCTTTGCCCTACATGCAGTCATATCGCGACAAGACCATTCTCATCAAGTTCGGTGGCTCCGCTATGGATGACCCCGAATTGGTTAAATCACTGATGCGCGATATTGTGGTTCTGGAGGCCATGGGCATGAATCCTGTCGTTGTACATGGTGGAGGTAAGGCTATTTCCAAGGCGATGTTGGAGGCCGGTTTGGAGGCTCGATTTGTGAACGGCTTGCGTGTTACCACGCCTGAGGCGATTGATATAGTTGAGCGCACCCTTTCCGGTACCATTAACCCCGGTTTGGTTGAAATGATGCGTGCCGTTGGCGGTAAGGCGGTCGGTATACCAGGTACGAATGTGTTTGTGGGTGAAAAAATTATGGAGCGAGATGCAGAGGGTAATCCTGTCGACATCGGTATGGTGGGACAGGTAATCGGTAGCCAGCTCAGCCGTGTAGAGGAGGCGCTCTCTCTGCAACTTACCCCTGTTATTTCGCCGCTTGCGCGTGAGCTTGGTACAAGACAGGCACTTAACGTAAACGCAGACCTTGCGGCTGCTGCGTTGGCTTGCGAGCTTAAGCCCGTCAAGCTTGTATATATTTCAGATGTTCCCGGGCTTATGCTCGATCCCAAAGACCCCTCTACCATAGTCAAGAGTATCAACCGTAAAGAGGCCTTCCAGCTTATTGAGGAAGGTGTGATTTCCGGTGGTATGATACCTAAGGTTAAGAGTGCGGTGGATGCACTCAATGCCGGTGTGCGCAAAGTTCACTTTGTAGACGGACGTTTGCCGCATACTCTGCTGCTTGAGATATTCACTCCGGAAGGTATTGGTACCGAGATTGTGCGAGAGCAGCGCTGATATATAAAATCGAGATAATTTGTATCTCGCTCAAAAAAATAAAACAAATAAGAAAATGATACGAATTCAACGAGTTGCGTTTCATGTTGTAACGCAAGGATTTAAGAATGACTCTATTTTAGAGCATGTTAAGATGGCTCTCCGCGCTGCGGGGATAGAAGTGTGCTCGTATGATTCAAAATCACTGGAAAAGCCTGACATTTTGATATGTCTTGGCGGTGATGGTACGATGCTCACCGTAGCTGCTGAGGCTGCTCGTCGTGGGATTATGCTGGCAGGTATCAATACCGGCCATCTCGGATTTTTGACAACATGTGGCAACAATGAGTACAAGGCGCTGGAATCCGCCATTATTCACGGAACATTCACTATTCAGGAGCGTTCTATGCTTGAGATTGTGCGCTGCAGCGGCCAGACAACGTATGCACCCAGCTTTGCGCTGAATGAGGTTGCTCTTATGCGAGCACAGACCGGGCGTATGATTGATGTTGATGTAGAACTTGATGGCTGCTTGCTCAACTGTTACCATGCGGACGGCGTGTTGGTGGCAACTCCCACAGGGTCCACGGCATATTCGCTGTCTGCCGGTGGGGCGCTGCTTTGGCCGACCGCGGATGTGTTTACTCTTACCCCAATTTGCTCACACAGTCTTAACAGCCGCCCTGTAGTGGTACCGGATTCACTTGAAATCACGCTCCGCCCGTGCGCACGCCGTGGTCGAGCCGAGGAGTCTATAATCTACTCCATAGATGGTCAGAGTGCTCACAATATCGAGGTGAATGATTCTTTGACCATACGTAAGGCCGGCTCCAGTCTCAAGCTGCTTTGCTTGCCCAATTTTGACTACGCCAAGCGTTTACGCGGTAAAATGGGCTGGTAATAACCGGCATACTTTCGTCGAAATAGAGGTAGTTGTTTGCTGTTTCTGCTACAGCGGGCGACTACCTCGTTTCTATTTCTTTTTTGTACTGGTATGCTGATGACTTTAAGCTTGCCATTATGAGATTCCTGTGGTAGAATGCTCGCGCAACAGGCGTTACATGAGTATGAACACCAATCTTCGCATCGCAATCGGTTCAGACCACAAAGGCGTGGATCTGAAGGAAGTGGCTGTAGAAATCCTCACCAACTGGGGGTATACGGTAGAGGACGTAGGCACCGAGACGAAGGAAAGCTGCGATTATTCCGATTATGCCAACGCTGTATGTAAGCGCGTGGTTGAAGGTCGTGCTGACCGCGGTATTCTGATATGTTTTTCCGGTCTGGGTATGAGCATTGCTGCTAATCGTTGGCGCGGTATTCGCGCAACCCTTACCCGCACCCCGCAGGTAGCTGCACTTTCCCGCCAGCACAATGATTCTAATGTGCTCTGCCTCGCATCGGCATTCGTTACCCCGGATGACATTGATGATGTGCTGCACACCTGGTTGGATGCAGAGTTCGAGGGCGGTCGCCATGTGCGCCGTTTGGCAAAGGCCTCCGGTTCGCTTCTCGCTTCCACCGACCCGGAGCTTGCCGCCTATATCGAGGAAGAGCACGCACGTCAGCGCAACAATATCGAGCTGATTGCTTCCGAAAACTTTGCTTCTCCCTCAGTCATGGAGGCTCAGGGTTCTGTTCTTACCAACAAATATGCAGAGGGTTATCCTTCCAAGCGTTGGTATGGTGGTTGTGAGGTAGTGGATAAGGTTGAGCAGCTTGCCATTGACCGCGCTTGCGCCCTCTTTGGTTGCGATTTCGCAAACGTTCAGGCTCACTCCGGCTCACAGGCCAACATGAGCGTGTACCATGCTTGCATTAACCCCGGCGACACTATTCTGACCATGGACCTTGCTTGCGGTGGCCACCTTTCTCACGGCTTCTTTGCAAACTTCTCCGGCAAGCAGTATAAGGTTGTACACTACGGTGTGAACCCCGAGACTGAATGCATCGATTACGAGGATATGGCAGCAAAAGCCCGTGAGTGTAAGCCCGCTCTCATTCTTGCCGGTGCCTCTGCTTACTCTCGCATCATTGATTTCAAGCGCATTCGTGAGATTTGTGATGAAGTGGGTGCCATCATGTTCGTTGACATGGCACACATCGCCGGTTTGGTAGCCGGTGGCGTGCATCCCTCTCCCGTTCCCTATGCCGATTTCGTATCTACCACCACGCACAAGAGCCTTCGCGGACCCCGTGGCGGTCTGGTACTTTGCAAGGAGAAGTGGGCCAAGAAGCTCAACAGTGCTACGTTCCCCGGGTTGCAAGGTGGCCCTCTCATGCACGTTATTGCTGCAAAGGCTGCTTGCTTGGGTGAGGCTCTTAAGCCTGAGTTTAAGGAGTATGCTGCACAGGTTGTTAAGAACTCCAAGGCTATGGCTGCTGAACTTGCCGCACGCGGTTTCCGCATTGTTGCCGGCGGTACGGATAACCACTGCTTCTTGGTTGACCTCAGTGTGAAGGGGCTTAATGGCGCCGAAGCTCAGATTGCTCTTGATAAGGTTGGTATTACCGTTAATAAGAATGCCATTCCTTACGACAAGGGAACTACTGCCAAGCCCTCCGGTATCCGCATTGGTACGCCCGCTGTTACCACTCGTGGCATGAAGGAGCAGGACGTACGCAAGGTTGCTGAGTATATTGCCCGCTGTCTTGCCGTTCTCGCCGGTCAAAAGGTTCACGAGACAGAAGGTGCTTACGATGCTCTTCGTGAGGAGGTGAGCGCTTTCAATAAGTCGTTCCCCATGCCCTAAAGGCTGAACGATACTTTAGATAGGTAGAAATCAGGCGGGGTTGTTGCTATGAGCATCACCCCGCCTGATTTATTTTTAACGGATTTCTAACCTCAATTTTGATTGAGCATGCGGTGCAGTTCGGTGGCCTGCATGCTGAGTTGCCCGAATTCTTCGGCGGTTAAATTACCGCTATTAATGCGAGCCTTGATGATATCGATACGCGCTTTGACTGCCTCGCGTGCAGCTCGCGAGCAAGCTTGTTCCACTGTAGTGATTGGGTCACATAAATCCTGTGGGGTATTACTTACTTGTGCAAGGGCTGCTGCTTGCTCCGGAGGCAAGGTATTCGCGAACGTTTGCCAAGAATCATTATTGCCCGGGGTGGGTAATACTTCAAGCAGGCGTTGAAGTACAGAACCGCCGGCCAGCAGGGAAATAGGTTCCTGTAGTTCCTCTATGCGCTCAACCAAGGCTTGTTGTACGGCGGAATTGCTTGCGGCAAGGTTGATAAGGTCGCGCATACCCGGATGCAGGCGGATAGGGCGAACTTTCTGAGGTGGGGGGAAGTTGCTTGGCTGTTCGATTCCATCCAGCATTTCCTCCTGTTCCGGGTAGATATCAACCTGCGGCGATTTAGGCGCATTTTTGCGGGAACGAATGATTTCTTCGACCGTGAGCCGCATGTCGTCCAAACCGGTGTTGAGACGGCTGGCTAAGTCGGTTACTGCTACGCCACGCCTGATGGGGTCAGTTATTTCTGCGGCCAAGTCTGCCAATCGGGGTATGAGTGCTGCGCGGGCGTTGGCATCGCCGGTCGCGGCTTGCATTTCGATACCCGCTCGCACTTCGAGATAGGGGCGAGCCTCGGCTATAGCCTGTTGAAGAGCTTCAGCTCCACGAGCTTTGATAAGGGAATCCGGGTCTTCTCCCGGGGGGAGGGTGGCCATATAGACCTCAAGGCCGGCTGCAGCAAGCTTGCGATAGGTTTTTTCGCTGGCTTTTATGCCTGCATTATCGCCGTCATAGCAGAGTACTGCTCGTTTGGCGTATTTTTTAAGCATAGCGGCGTGTTCGTCGGTGAAGGCTGTACCTAAGCCCGCAACGGCGTTTCTGACCTCGGCTTTCTCGTGGCAGGCTATAACATCCAACTGCCCTTCGCAGACGACAACAGTCATGCTGGCCTTGGCTATCGGACCGGTAGCTTTGAATAAGCCGAATAACAGCTCCCCCTTGCGGAATGCTACCGTTTCGGCCGTGTTTACATACTTGCGCGGGTCTTGTCCTTCCGCCATGACTCGACCGGAGAATCCTACAACTTCACCTCGAACGTTGTGAATGGGGAACATGAGACGGTCGCGAAACACAGGATAATTGCCTCGGCTGCCATTGCCTAGCAAATTGGCCTCTAACAATAATCGGTTGTCCATGTCCGCTGCTGCTGCCTGCTGCTGCAATGTGGTAAAATCCGGGGGAGCCCAGCCCAGTTGCCAAGCCTTGGCTATATCTATATTGATGTCGCGCTCTTTAAGATAAGCGCGCACATGATTTGCCTCCCGGCTGCGGCATAGCTGCCGGTGGTAAAAGTCTGCGGCTAAGGTATTGGCTGCTATTACTCGACTGCGCAGCCAGCGGCGGCGGGCTGCCTCCGGGTTCTCTTCCTCTTCAATGACAGGTATGCCATTTATATCTGCCACACGGCGCAGTGCCGTAGGGTAGTCGAGGTTTTCGAACATCATGATAAACTTCACCGCATCTCCACCCACGCCGCAACCGAAACACTTGAAGGTCTGGCGAGCCGGATTTACGCTGAAGGATGGCGTTTTTTCATTGTGGAACGGGCAACAAGCCTTCCACGCATTCCCTGCGCGCCGAAGTTGTACATAGCGCCCCACGATGTCCACCACGTCGGCGGAATCTTTGATACGGGCTACGCACTCCTCTGTAATTCGCGGCATGGGGATGATTTAGTGTGTGAGTAGGCGCAAATGCACCTCAAATCCGGGATATGAGGTGTTGATATTGGCGCAATTGAGCAGTGTTGTTTCTCCATCGGCATGCAGGCCGGCCATCAGGAATCCCATGGCGATGCGGTGGTCGTGGTAACTATCCAATACAGCGCCGTGCAGCGGAGCTCCGCCGGTTACTACCAGCCCGTCTTCAAATTCCTGAACTGTAGCTCCCATTGCTCTCAAGTTACCGACAGTTGTGGCGATGCGGTCACTTTCCTTCACCCTCAATTCTGCGGCATTGCGGATGACAGTATCTCCCTCTGCAAATGCTGCTGCAATGGCAAGCACGGGGATTTCATCAATCAGATTGGGGATTTCGTGTTTGAGTACGGTTGTACCTTGCAGCTTTTGAGCTGTACGCACTGTAATATCACCGTATGGCTCACCCTCAAGCTGTTCATTGGAAATGGTGATATCTGCGCCCATGCGTCGGAGTACGGTGATGATGGCATCTCTCGTGGGGTTTAGGCCTACATGGCGCAGGTGGATTTCACTTCCGGGGACTATGCTGGCCGCAACAATCCAGAACGCTGCTGAGGAAATGTCTCCGGGGACAATAATATCCTTAGCCTGCGGGACAACCGGACCATCAATTTCGATATCCAATCCATCCGCAGACACTCGGCAGGGAACACCGAAGTGAGCAAACAAACGTTCGGTGTGGTCTCTTGTAATGGCCGGTTGGTGTACGGAGCAGGTGCCCTCAGTGAGCATACCTGCCAGCAGTACAGCACTTTTCACCTGTGCACTGGCCATGGGTAATTTGTAGTGTACCGGATTGAGTTTGCCGCCTTCAATCAGCAGTGGGGCGCACCCGGGTTTTTGACCACAGGCTGAGATATGAGCGCCCATTTGTTCAAGTGGGTCGATGATGCGTTTCATCGGGCGGCTGCTCAAAGACGGGTCGCCATACATACGGCTGACAAATGGGAGAGCCGCCAGTACGCCGGCCATTAAGCGCATGCCGGTACCGGAATTGCCGCAGTCAATATCTTTGGCCGGTGCAACGGGGTGCATTGCCGTGCCGGTCAGTGTGAAATTCTGCGGCACATCCGTTGGGGTGATTTCTGCGCCGAGTTGCTGCATGGCTCGCAGCGTATTCAAGCAATCTTCGCTGCAAAGGTAATTGCTCACCTGCATGCTTCCCTGTGCCAGAGCTCCTAAAATGGCTACGCGATGCGATATACTTTTATCACCCGGTATGGTAATGGTGCCGCGCAGTCCGTTTTCGGCGCGGGTTACGCTTATTGTATTATTTGACATTTGTCTGTATGCGTTTTTTGATAAATCCTTCTCTGACGGCTCCCGTAAACCATGCGTTGAGAGCCTGTTCGCGTCGTGCACTCTCAATGGCACTGCGTATGCTTTCTCGGCATTCATCGAGGGTACGTTTGCCTGCCGGAGTAATTTCTCCGGCCTGTAATATGTGCCAGCCCCATTTGCTCTGAACGGCGCAGGGAATACCTGCCGGAATTGCCTTCTCTCCGAAGAGGGGTAACTCCGGTAATGGGCGCTCTCCTGTATCTTCTATAGTTCCCAGATTGCCGCCAATCGGTGCGGTGTGGGCGTCTTGACTGCATTCCCGAGCCAGTGTGGCAAAATCCGCACCATTCTGCAGGCGGGAGAGGATTTCTTTTGCTTTTTGTTCAATGGCGGCGGAATCCTGATTTAGCGTTTCCAGGAATATGTGACTTACTTGTCTGCGCGCAGGGGCCGGTAATTCATTTTTCAGTTGTTCGTATACGCGTTCGACCTCGGCATCTGTTACGTGGCAATGCTCTGCTATAGCTTGTTCCAGCAAAGCTTCGGATTGCAGGGTGACTTCGAGTTTATCCGTGAATTGAGCTCTGCTCTCGTACCCCTGTGAGCGCAACTGAGCCTCGAACTCTGAGGCGCTTGTTGCTCGAGTGGCTAATTTCTCGACCTCCGCCTCAGCCGCTTCTTTGCAATTTGGCAGTCTTGTATCGTTGTATCGGGTACGGATGTGCAATAATTTAGCACGAACCAAATCCATCAGCATGGCGGCACGACGAGCCGGTTCCGGGGTTCGGCGCCCGGCCAGTATATTTTGCTCGGCCTCGTGGCGATTGAGCTGGTTCAGCGTGATGGGTTCACCGTATACCACTGCAACCATTTCTTCTATCCCGGGAGTTGCGGGGGTGTCACCATGAATCTTGTGCCACAGCGGACCGTGCCAAATCAGTAAATCTACTCCCAGATAGAGCAGTACGCTACTGAATATTACCAATTTAATGGTGCTGTATTTGAGGGACGAAAGCTTCACGCACGATATTCTACAGATTTTGCCCGGATTTGCAAATAAAAATAACGTCCATCGCAGTACCGAGCATAGCCTTGTAAATGAGGCTTAAGCTATGATATACGAGTAATATTGGCGGATTTAGCTACGATATCGGGTGTAATAGCTGCCAATTCATCGAGTAACTGCACAGCAAAGCTTCCGGGGTATGGTGCTTTTGCTGCTGCACGCTCACCTGCCACTCCGAGAATGGTGGCTGTAGCAATGGCAGCCTGAAGGGGGGTAGTGGCAGCGGCCAGGCAGGCTGCAGCAAGTGCTCCCATTGCGCAGCCGACACCGGTAACTCGGGTCATGATTTCAGCGCCATTACGGCAAGCGTAAGTTACTGTGCCATCCGTGGCGAAATCGGTTTCACCAGTCACCAGTACAGCGGCTCCGGTTTTATGAGCCAATTCACGCGCTGCGCTGATGGCCGCCACACTTTCTGCCATGCTTTCCACACCGCGACAACGTTCGCCCTCTAGGCCAGCCAAGGCGATAATTTCGGAGGCATTCCCTCGAATCATGGCCGGGCGGCTTTGCAGCAATTCACTGCATACACGAGTGCGGTAGTTGAGTAATCCCACGGCTACAGGGTCCAATACCCAGGGGACTGCGCAACGCTGCGCTTCTTCCACTGCCGCAAACATAGTTTGAGCTTGCTGTTCGGAGAGTGTGCCGACGTTAATCAGCATGCCGTTGGCACAACTGCGCAGCAAATCGTTGATTTCTTCTTGGTGTGAAAGCATGACCGGCACCGCCCCGACAGACAGCAGCATGTTGGCTGTTATGTTTCGAACTACATCGTTGGTCAGGCTTAGTATGAGCGGGCGCTTAAACCGAAGGGTATCAAGTACTTCGGCTACTGTTTGATGAGCTGTATTCATAAAAGTTCACGAGCAGCTTGTGTTGGGTTTTCTGCAGCACAAATGTACGATACAACGGCTACTCCGGCCGCTAAGCCGGTAGCGCGTATGGCGGCTGTTCGTTCACGGTTCAACCCGCCAATGGCCACCACGGGCAGGGGGCTTTTAGCGGCCAGTTCGACCCAACCTTCAATTCCCATGGGTGGCGGAGCATCGTCTTTTGTGATGGTGGGAAATACCGGCCCGCAACCGAGGTAGTCGACCAGCTTTGTATCGACGTTTGCCAGTTGTTCCGAATTCGTGACTGTAAGTCCCAGTATTTTATGCGGCCCGATGAGGTCGCGTGCTTCCGGTACAGGCATATCGTCTTGGCCGATGTGGATACCATCGGCATCTATCTCAACTGCAAGTTGAACATTGTCGTTGATGATAAGCGGCACGCCCACACTGCGCAGATAACTTTGTAAAGGCAGCACCTGTTCACGCTGCTGCTCGTGGTTTAAGCGCTCTGAGCGATACTGCACAATCGAGACACCGCCTTCCACAGCGCGGCGCACGGTCTCCACCAATCCGTAGCGACAACGTTCAACTTCATCTGTTACAAGGTAAAGGGTATAGTCCGCCGTGTTCATTATCCGAAAAGAGGGGTTGAGTAATAACGATCTGCGCTATCGGGAAGGATGGCTACAATTGTCTTGCCTATCATGTTGGCTCGCCGAGCTATTTGTGTAGCAGCATATAGTGCCGCACCGGAGGAAATTCCCACCAGTATTCCGTCGCACTGAGCCAGTTCGCGGGCTGTGGTAAAGGGCGTGTTGTTATCCACCGGTATAATTTCATCGCAAATACTCAGCTCCAGTACCGGCGGTATGAAATTTGCTCCGATTCCCTGAATGGCGTGAGGGGCAGCTTTTCCTTCGGTCAAAAGTGGGGACTCTGCCGGTTCTACACCAATGACTTTCACCTCCGGATTCATTTCTTTCAGATATTTACCCGTACCGGTGATGGTGCCACCGGTACCTATGCCGATAACAACTGCATCCACGCCACCTTGCGTATCTTTCCATATTTCCGGGCCGGTCGTTGCATAATGCGCAGCAGCATTTGCCGGGTTGGAGAATTGGCCGGCGATGATAGAGCCGGGAATGGACTCATGCAGCTCCTCTGCCTTTCGCAGAGACCCGACCATGCCTTCTTCTGCCGGTGTAAGTACTATTTCCGCCCCGTACGCTTTCAAAATATTACGGCGCTCTACGCTCATGCTCTCAGGCATGACCATTATAGCACGGTACCCGCGGGTTGCTGCCAATGCGGCCAGACCAATGCCGGTATTACCACTGGTGGGTTCTATAATGGTGCCTCCTTTTTGTAATCGGCCCTTGGACTCTGCATCTTGTATGATAGACAACGCAGCGCGGTCTTTCACTGACCCTGTAGGGTTCAGATATTCGAGCTTGACTAGCAATCTGGCTTGTAGGTCGTGGCGCTGATTGTAGTTCACCGGTTCCAGCAGGGGGGTGTTGCCGATAATTGTGCTTATGGAGTTGTGTATACTCATGAGTGATTTCCCTATTTTATCCTGCTTGTCAAGTCCTGCCGGAATTGTAAACTTTTTGCCGAATTGTCTTCTTACAGCTTGACACCAACCGTTAGAATGCTAGAATGATACAAAAATTATAGATATGGAAGAGACACCTGAAGAAACATGGAACAGATTGCAGGCTATCATCAGCGATATCCGCAGAGAAACGGCTCGCGTTATTGTGGGGCAGCAATCCGTTGTGGAGCAGATGCTTGCCGCTCTATTGTGCCGTGGTCACAGTCTTCTTGTGGGGGTGCCCGGTCTGGCAAAAACTCTGCTGGTGTCTACGCTTGGTCAGGTTTTAGGACTGGATTTTCGGCGAATCCAATTTACCCCGGATTTAATGCCGTCTGACATAGTGGGCAGCGAGATTCTGCAAGGGAGTCTTGAGGGGGCTCGCCGTTTTGAGTTTGTTCCGGGACCGGTTTTCACCAATTTGCTTTTAGCAGACGAAATAAACCGAACTCCGCCCAAAACTCAGGCGGCTCTGCTGGAGGCTATGCAGGAAAAACAAGTCACAGTCGCCGGCACAACTCGCAACCTTGGCGAACCGTTCATTGTCTATGCTACTCAGAACCCCGTCGAGCACGAAGGCACATACCCGCTGCCTGAAGCTCAGCTCGACCGTTTCTTTTTTCAAATCAATATCAAGTATCCGGATTTGGCTGAAGAAGAGGAGATATTGCGACGCACATCCGGCATGACTATGCCAACGGCGCAAACTCTGCTTAGTGCTGATGATGTATTGGCTCTGCAGCGCGCTGTTGTATCTGTTCCTGTCCCCGATGATATATACACAAAGATTGTGCATTTGGTACAGAGTACCCGCCCAGAGAATCCGCAGGCTCCTGATATGGTTCGGCGCTATGTAGCTTGCGGTGCCGGCCCTCGTGCGGGGCAGTGCTTGGTAGCCGCCGCGCGTGCTATGGCCATGCTGCGTGGTAAGGTCAGTGTGAGCGAGCAAGAACTGAAATCCGTTTTGCACCCGGTGCTGCGCCACAGGCTTATTCCCAATTATACTGCTACAGGTGAGGGGGTGAGTATGGAAAAAGTTATTGACAGTCTCTTGTAATTGAATCCTCGTATGGGGCAAGCTCCTACTATCCTGCGTCCTGAAGACATGGCTCGCTTGGCGAACTATCGCTTTGCGGTGCGCATGATGGCCGAAGGATGGTTAAATGGGCGCCACCGGGCGAGGGGGCGCGGCAGTAGTAGCGATTTCCTTGAATACCGAGCATACGCGCCGGGTGATGATGCGAAATTGCTTGATTGGCGTGTGTTTGCTCGAACCGACCGCTTGCAATTGCGTACATTTGAGCACGAAACTCATCTGGAATGTCATCTTTTTGTTGACAGTTCCGCCTCGATGGCTTTTCGAGAATACGCATCCATCAGTAAGTTACAGTATGCCAGTCATTTTGCTGCATGTGTAGCGTGGCTTGTTGTGCGGGGGCATGACCGTGTAGCCCTGCAACTTTTCGATGAAAAGGTGCGGCATTTTGTGCAACCCGGTACTACGGCTGCACATCTCAATCGCTGCCTGAGCTTACTTGAGCACAATACCGCCGGTGGTCACACAGATTTGCCGCAGGCTCTTGGGCGTTCTAAGGGGCTGATTCAACGTCCGGTCACCTTGATGATAGTAAGCGATTTCTTGTGTGATATGGACGCCTTGCAAGCCGCACTCAATCCGTACATCCACCTTGGTTGCAAAGTGGTTCTGGTGCAGGTGTTGGATCGTGGCGAACTTAGCCTGAGTGGGCAGGGGCTTGCTCGATTTGTTGATATGGAAAGCGGTGAGCGCATTATCTGCAATCCGGATGAATTGCGTAATATGTACAGCGAGCGCATGCGGGCTGTTCAGCAGCGCATGCAGGCTATGTGCGTAGCTCGTGGCATGCTATACTTGTCAACCACCACCGATAGTTCCTTTTATCCTCTTTTAGATGCTCTTGCAAGATGACTATCAGCTTTGACAATCCGAATTGGTGGCTTCTGTGCGTGGTACCGATACCTATATTGGTGCACTTGGTGGCGCGTACACGCCCGGCGGAGCGCCTATTCAGCTCCATTGCGCTGCTGCGTGAGCTGGTGCGTTTGCAGAGCAGTCGCACGCGTCCGAAAGATTGGCTACTGTTACTTTTGCGTACATTGCTATGCGGGTGTCTTGCCGGGGTATTTTTGCTGCCGAATTTAGGTGGAGGAGCAGATGGAGAAGGCGGGCGCGCTCTGGTGTTGGTTCTTGATAACACGGCTTCAATGGGAGCTGCCGATGGTCAGCAGGTCCGTATGAATAGAGCTTTGAGCATGGCTCAGGCTGCTGTTCAGAATCTCGCTCCGCATGATTTAGTAAATCTTGTAACGCTGGCCGGGTATCCGCGTTTCGTTTTTGAACGTCCGGAAAGTGCTCGCCCATTGATTGTGAGAGAGCTCGCGCGAACAGCAAGTCAACCGGCCGCCGCGGCTGATGTTTCGGCCGCCTTGCAAGCAGCGTGCTCGCAGGTGGATAATTTGCCTGATGGTGTTAACGGGCTTGTTCTCCTTATATCTGATTTTCAATCAGATACGATGAAGGAGGCCGTTGCCGCAATTGAGAATAAGGCTTCAATCCGTTGTGTAAATGTCGCTCAGACCACCGCCGTGGAGAATACGGCGCTGACGGCTATGACGCTTACGCCGGCCCGACCGTTGCCCGGCCAAAAGGTCACCCTTACCGTAACCTTGCAACATTGGCAAGGTGCTGTGGCGCGAGAGGGGGCTCAGCCCTTGAGCGTTTCTGTCAATGCCGGTAATCTGAGATTATCGCAGCCCTGTGAACTGGACCGGGGTAAACAAAAAAAAGTACAATTTGAGCTAACTGCTCCATCGACTCCCGGCGATTGGGTGCTTACTGCTCAGACTGAGCCGGACGCATATCCCGAGGACAATACCCGCAATCTTGTCGTTCCGGTTGCTGATAAACTGGATTGCCTAGCCATAGCAACGGATCGAGTTCAGCTGGGATTTATGCTGCGAGCGCTTGAGAATACGCCATTCCTGCGGACACTCTATCTGCCGTCTATGCCGGAGACTGCGGCCGACTTTGTTGTATGGCATTCACCCACACTGGCAGATGTTCCGTCTATTCGTGCACGCCAGGCTGCCGGAGAAACGGTGCTGATAGTGCCCGACTTTGAAAAAGATACAGCGTTGTTGCCATTGTTGAGCGGGAAGGACGGCTGTATAGCCGGGGAACTTCGCAACGATGGCGGAAACTGGAAAGTGGATTTTGTTGCAACGGATGACCCTTCTTTCTCACTTTTTGAGCGAGCAGCCCTTGAAAATCTGGGAAATGCCGGAATCTATCGAAGACTAGGTGCGGATTTATCCTCAGCCGCAGCCGGTGCTGAAGTGCTCATTCAATATCGTAAGGAGTCAGCCGATTCGGTACCCGTTCCGGCGTTGCTGCGCAAACCAATGGGGCGTGGTGAACTGCTTATTTGGAACATGCCGGTGACAGCCCGTGACAGTCGGCAGGGATTTTCTCCGCTGTATCTTCCGCTGGTGGCCGAGCAGCTTTTGCAAGCTCGCGGCACTTCCGATGAGGCTGAGCCTGTGGCCGGCCAAGATTACTTGCAAATTACTATTCCTTCCGGGGTGGACGTAGCTGAACTGCGTCTGTTGGCAGCAGACGGCACAGAATGCCCGTTGGTGTTTCAGGGGGTGGTAGCGCGTAGTGAGCAACCAGCCGTTCCCGGTGTGTATCGCTGGGTAGCCGGCGATACAGAATTGCAAACCGTGGCTGTTAATTTTCCCCGCGAGGAGTCAGACCTTCGCTCATTCTCGCCCAATGGTTCGGTTTATGTTCAGAATGCCCATAGTGAAACTCAAATCAGCAGCTTTGGCGGGCGTGTGGCACTTTGGCCGTTCTTATTGGCTGCGGCATTCATATTTTTTGTGGTAGAATCGCTTATCTGCCGCAAACCCGCTGAACACACTAAAAGCGATTTATTGCCATGATGTTACAACCTATTATTCCTCTGCCTGTGCTGGTTCCTGCCGCTGTTATGGTGGTGGTGGCAGTCCTTTGGCTGAGTATTGTGGCAAGTCGCGGGCTGGGGCGAGTTTGGAGAATCATTTGTTGTTTTCTCAATTCGTTAGCAGCATTGGTCGGTCTTGCTTTATTGTTTAACCCCGGTCACATTGAGCAGCGCCCGTCACCGAATGCACCGGTCTGGCTTGTCGCGGCAGATGTTTCGCAATCAATGTCGGCGCCCGTTACGGATGATTCGCAGGCTGAGCCCCGCTCGGCTGTGGCAGCTCGTGTGGTGCGGCAATTGGCCGAGTTTCAGGGGCGCGATGTACGCTGGGTTGCATTGGCGGATTCCGCCGTTCATTGTACTTCCGCAGAAGACTTGGCCAATTACCCGGCACAGGGTAACGGGTCGGCGGTGATGGCATCTTTGGCCACTTCTATAGAAACGCTGCACCGAAGCGGCAAAACTGTGGCAGGCGCTGTTCTGGTGACTGATGGGCGAGATACGCGCCCGCGAGCCCTACGGCAACTTATGGCTCGGGCGGGGGCTGCGGGGTGCCCGGTTCATACGGTACCGTTGGGGAGCACTTGGCAAGCTGCTGATATTGCAGTGGGGGCACCTCATCCTTTTATTCAGGCTTATCCGGGAGTGCAGGCGCACCTGACTGCAACAGTGCGGGCGACTCGAATGGGCGAAAGGCAAGTGCAGGTGGAACTGTTGCAGGCGGATGGCGTGCTGTTGCAGCAACAGACGCTCAATCTCAAGGATGGAGAACCTATTGCAGCAGATTTTTCGCTCTCAGCTCAGGCCGGTGAATATTTGGTGCGAGTGGCTGTTCAACCCGGGGAAAGTCGAGCGGATAACAATACTACGCGCATTGTGGTGCGTGAAGTTAATTCTCGAATCCGCGTTTTTCTGGCTGAAGGGGCCCCATATTGGGACAGTAAGTTTTTGGCTCAGTACCTGCGCGAACAGGCGGTTTTTGATGTACACTCGGTTCATCGACTGAGTGAAAAACGCTTCTACCACATTAATTCAGGGGATGATGATGCTGAACCTACAGAAACACCGGATATACCTACCACGGCAGAGGCGCTGCGTGGGTATGATATCGTCGTGCTTGGTAAGGGAATGGAGCACTTGCTGGACGCCGCTGCAGCTCGGGCTCTAACTGCTTGGGTTCGAGAACAGGGCGGGATATTGGTGCTGGCTCGCGGTCGCTGTCATGCCGGGCAGCTCGACATGCTTTCGGAGCTCGAGCCATTTGTGTGGAGTACGGAACAACCGCTCACCATTCATCGCTTTCAGCCGGCTCCGGATGGGGGCAGTTGCGGCTTGTTCGGTCGTTTGCTTCCGGAGGAGAAACACCCGGTCTGGAATGAATTGCCTGAGCTTGAGGATGTAAGTGCTGTGACGGAGTTAAGGCCTCAGACGCGGGTTCTGGCTGTGGCCGCGGGAACAAATATTCCGATTTTGGGAATAATGCCCTGTGGTCTGGGGGCTGTGGCCTGTATTAATGGCGAGGGGCTTTGGAAGTGGGATTTTTATCCCGAGGCGCGTAATCACGGCAATATGTACCGTGAGTTCTGGCGCCAATTCTTGCCATGGGTTCAGACGGCGGCCGAATTTATGCCCGGTTATGACCTTTCGTTGCATGTTAATCGTGCGAATATACGCGAGGGTGAAGGCTTTACCTGTTTATTGGGCTGGCGAGGTTTGGGGCAACCGAGTGATGTGAAAGTCCGGGCTATCAACTTGTCAGATGGCAAAGTTGTGGCTGAACAGAAGACACTCCCGGTGCCTTCAACTTCATTACCGCGACGTGAGTGCACGTTTGCAGCATTGCCGCCCGGGGAGTATCTTCTGCGTGCCGAGGTGCAAGGGGGGGCCGCTCCGGAATGCCGATTAAGTGTGCGACCGCTGCCGCAAGAGCATGATAATCTTGATGCAGATGCGGAAATGCCCGCCCGAATAGCGGAAGTGACCGGTGGTATGGTGTTGCCGCCGCACCTCAGCAATGAGCTGCTCAATCGCATTTTTGCAATACCTCCCGGTGTAAGTGTTACGGAGGAGGTTTATTGCCCCTTGTGGGCCGGATGGCAGGTGCTCGCTTTCATGGTTGGGTGTCTGGGGACTGTGTGGTTTATTCGCAGAAGAAAGGGGTTGGCATGAGTAGATTTCGAACAGAATTGAGACGAGTGCAACTGGCTTGTTTTGTGGCTCAGCTGGCATGTGGGTTAGGCTGGTGGCTTGCGTTCATGGTATTGGCAGCCGTGCTGGTTGCTTTGTGTGATTGGGGCTTTGTATTGAGCGAGGATGTTCGGGCTCAACTGATGTACCCTGCATTGGTTCTGGGCATAGTATTGCTGGTGCCTGTATTGTGGCGCGCTGTGGCGGCAACTTTTCGTCTGCCTGCCGAGCTGGATGCGCTAAATGATGACCCACGGCTCACCATTAGCAGTGCGCTGAAGCTGCCGAAACAGAAAGAAGGAGGCTTGACTGATTGGTTGACCGGTCAGGCTTTGAAACAAGCTGCGGCAGCAGTGCGTTGTTCTCGCTCACATTACCCGGTGCTTCGTCGTTGGCTGTTTGCTCTGCTTGTGCCGGTGATAACTATCTCTGTTCTCCTTGGGGTATATAGTATTGCTCCCGGTGCATTCAGCACATTAACCGCTAGGTTATTGCAGCCTCATGAGGATGTTCCGCCCTATTCTCAATATCGTTTTGTGCTTACACCATCACAGCCCCAAGTTTATTTTGGTGAAGATATAGCACTTTCCTGCCGTGTGGAGGGAGAACCTGAGCCAGGGGCGCTTTGTTTGCTGATGCGCGCTGAAGGCATGCCTGTGCAAACTCTGCCTGTTTTTGTGGCGCAAGATGGTAGTTATCAGCGTGTTCTGGAGAATGTGACAGCGCCTTGTGAGGTCGCATTTGCCACGCTGAACGGCCGGGCTCGCAGTCACTTCATCCCTATACAAGTGAACTATAGCCCACGGATTCTCGCCGGTAGGGTAACTATTACACCGCTCCCCTATACCGGCGAACCCGCGCGTGAACTCACGCTGGGTGGCAGCGAAATCAGCGTGCCGGATGGCGGCTCCATCAGCATTGAATTGCAGTGCAGTTGCGATATCGTGAGCGGTAGCGCATATTTTACGCCTGCTGATGAACAAGAGCCTCAGGCGGTTCCCGCTCGGGCACAAGCAGATAAATTACAGGTAAGCATGAGCTTGCGTAAGCCCGGGACTCTTTCATTGCAAGTGAAGGATGCCGCCGGGCGCGAGGCTGACTCACCCGTGCATGTTCGACTGGCCGTTTTGCCGGATTCTCCGCCGAATGTCAGCATCGAGTCTCCTGAAGACGGCTCTTATCTTGTAGCGGGAGAGCCGCTGAAAGTTATACTGCGTGCGGAAGATGATTATGCACTCAATAGGCTTACGTTCTTCAAAGCCATTGCTCCCTATCGCCAGCATGGACTAAGTGAATTGCAGGGGCGCCCACGAAATCAGACCGTTACTCATAGCTATGATACCTCCGCTCTGGGACTGAAACCGGGGGATGAGCTTGAGTTGCGTGCCGAGGTCGGGGATGATAACCCCTTCCGCTTTAACATCGTCTCCAGTCCGACAACTCATGTTAAAATTATTTCCTCGCAGGAATATGTCGAAATTTTGCGCATAGAAGTTACTTACGATGAGTTTTTAAGCCGCTATGAACAATTAACTGAATCATTGGCTCAGGTTGCAACGGCATTGAAGTCCAGAGATGCTGCCGCAGCTCGTTCTGCTATGGAATCCGCGCACGAAATAGCTCAAACCTTAGCTAAAGATTTTCCGATATTCGATATGGACGGTACCCTATCGGAGCTGTCCGGCAAGATTGCTGCGGTATTGGCTGAAAATCTTGCTGTATTGTCAACACTCAGTGAAGCAAGTTCTGAACAGGAACGAAATGCGGCTTACGAGCACATGCTCAGTAAATTAGGCGATTTGAGCGGTACACTGGCAGAGCAAGAGCAGCAAGCGCGTGAACTCGCGTTGCTGGTACGCGCGCAAGAGGTTCAGATTCGCTTTGTCGAGCTGGTTCGGCAACAGGAGCAACTGGTGAGCCTTTATCGCCGATTTATGGAAGAATATGGCGCAGCCTCGACTTCCGAACCAGGAAAATTGGAAGGTTTGGGCGGCGAGCAAGCTATGATGATGCAGGAGTATGTGGAATGGGAGGAAGCCCTCAGTCCGCTGCTTGCTGAGCTGGGGCAGCATGAGAGCCTGCTTTCTATGTATCAGATGGTGTTTGCCATGCGGCATGCTTGTGAACAGGTCGGGGTAGAGGGGCTCATGGACCAGGCTGTCGCGGAAAGTGTGGCACACCACCCGGCAAATGCTCATTCTTATGCTGCTCAGGCATTGGACGGTATGCAAAAATTGCTGCAAAATGAGTGTTCGAGCGGCTCGTGCAGTAGTGCTGCTCAGCAGTGCCGCGATTCCATGTCGGCCGCTGCGGGGAATACTCTTCAACAGTTGCTTGATGCGATGCAGCGACGGCGTGGTTCAAATAGCTCCGGGGGCACAAACGCAACTTCCGGCAGCGGTCGTTCTGCGATATCGGGTGTTACCGGTGAGCGTCTGCTGGGACCTGCTCGCAATCGCTTGCAGCGGCGTTCCCGTATGGGGACTTCAACCGCGCCGGGCGGCAACTCTTCCACCCAAGGAGCCGGCAATAGGCTCCATAGGCATCAAACTCGCCCCATTGGCACCCCCGGGGCTGATTCCCCAACTTACCGAGAGTCCGATACGGAAATGGTGCCTGCCGGTTATCGGGATGCCGTGCGTTCTTATTTCTCCTATTGATATATGAAACAGTTCATTATAATGCTACTTCTGTTAGTTTCCCTCCCGCTCATGGCGAAGGAAGGCGTTGTGCAATGTGGCAATCTGATATATGCCGGAACCAAGACGTCACGTTGCTTCAGTGATGAGTTTTTGAGCACGGTACAACAACGCACCGGCATTAATACAGCACGTCGATTTCGTGCCGTACGTATGGATAACGATGAACTTTTCCGTTTTCCCTTTGTGGTAATGACGGGCGAGGGGCACTTCTCACTGACAGCTCGCGAACGCGAGAACTTGAAAAAATATGTTGAAGGCGGTGGTTTCCTATTAGCATCAGCCGGTTGCTCCAGTAAGGAATGGAATCTCTCGTTCCGCCGTGAGGTGGAGGGGCTTTTTGGTAAGGATGCCTTGCAACCCATTGCTATGTCTCACCCGATATTTTCAACCGTTTTTCCCATCACTTCACTACAGGCGGGCTCCCGACCTACGGCCGGCCATTTAGACGGCGTGAATCACAACGGTAAGCTTGTCATTATTTATTCGGAAGATGGGCTCAACGATAGTGCAAACTCGCGCAATTGTTGTTGTTGCGGCGGTAGTGAGTTAGGCAATGCTTTGCAAGTCAATGCCAATATACTGGCTTATGCGCTTTTGCGATAAGTTTGCTGCTATCAAGGGTGGTAGCGGTGGCGGGTGAAGTGCAGGTCGTGTAAGTCGAAGCCTCGGTGTTGTGCTTCGTGCCGCAGCTTGTTGAACGATTCCGGCACTATAACCGGGCGGCGACTTAAGAACCACAGGCATGAGCCGCTGTCGTTGCTCACAAGTGCATTCATATAACAGTCGTCAATATGCAGTATGTTGTAAGGACTGTTGATAAAACGGAGCAGGGGAATGAACGATACTTTCAGTTGGCCGATTTGGTCTGTAGGGTAAGCCATGGCATGTGCCTCGTGCCGATGATGGTTTGCATCAATCCCGTAATTGGTGATTTTTATATTGCCGTCTTCGCAGACTTTGTATTCCGTATACACCTCTTCAAGACCTTTCTCGAAAGGTGTATCGAACCGTGCAAGTTCATACCAGCGCCCTAAAAAACGGTATAAATCGGCGCTGTTTGTCGGGCTGGTGTCGGCATGTTGGGCTTTGGGGCGTTGAAATAAATAGTAGAACAGGGCTTTCAAAATCATGGCAGCATTGTGACCCCTCTCACGGGAATGCTGTTCGATAACTGATTTTATTGTGTCAAAAGAAGTCTGCATGACAATGAAAAAAGATATTGAGCTTGCCAAGAATGGCAGAAAGGCGTACACTCTTCGCACGCATGAAAGCTCTCGTTAAGACGAAGGCCGATAAGGGCCTGGAACTGGTTGATGTGCCGATGCCTGAGGTCGGCCCGAATGATGTTCTTATCAAGATTTACAAGACGGCCATTTGTGGTACGGATCTCCACATCTGGAACTGGGATGCTTGGGCTCAGCAGACTATCCCGGTTGGTATGCATGTCGGCCATGAGTTCTGTGGTGTGATTGAGCGTGTGGGCTCAGCCGTTACAGAATTTAAGCCCGGCGAAGTTGTAAGTGGTGAAGGCCATATCGTTTGTGGTCATTGCCGCAATTGCCGTCGCGGTGCTTTCCATCTCTGCCCGAATACTCAGGGTGTAGGTGTGAACCGAGTCGGTTGTTTTGCTGAGTATCTTTCCATTCCGCAGAGCAATGTTATCCGCATTCACAAGGATATGCCCATGGAGATTGCTTCCATTCTGGATCCGCTGGGTAATGCTACTCACACTGCTCTCTCTTGGGATTTGGTTGGTGAGGATGTGCTTATCACCGGTGCCGGTCTCATAGGTTCCATGGCTGCCGCTGTGTGCAAAAAGGCCGGCGCTCGTACCGTAACTATTACTGACGTGAGCGACTACAAGCTTGGGCTGGCTAAAAAGCTGGGTGCTGACAGAACTGTGAATGTCATTGGCGGCGACAGCATTGCCGCAGCTCGTGAGGAGCTGGGGATTGATGAAGGCTATGGCGTGTGTCTTGAGATGAGCGGCGCTCCCGCTTGCCTGAAAGATATCATTAACCATTCCGCCTACGGTGCCAATATTTCCCTACTGGGTATTCAGCCCGGTGGCTCCGGTATTGACTGGAATACGTTCGTATGGAAGGGGCTTAAGATGAAGGGTATCTATGGCCGTGAGATGTTTGCCACCTGGCAGAAGATGGACGCCATGTTGCGCAGCGGGCTCGACGTTTCAGCCATCATCACGCACCGCTTGCCGTATACTGAGTTCGCAGAGGGCTTCGATGTGATGAACTCCGGTAAATCCGGCAAGGTTGTTCTTACTTGGGCTGAGTAATTAGCCTTGCTTACTCAAATTATTAAAAGCTGAGCTCTTTAACGGAGCTCAGCTTTTTTGATAGATTTACTTATATAAATAGCTTTGGTATTCATTCGTCGATTATGCTTTGTATTGCTTGTTGCAAGTAAAATAGTATATGGAATATATACTGTATTTGGGCTTTTCTGCGCTTTAACTGTGACATATGTTTCTTTTATTCTTGCTGTATTATTGATTATGCTGTAGAATAAAACCGTTAGTTTGCTTTGCTGGTGAAGAGTGATTCCGAATATCTGTTACGAATAAGCTCTGCAATCTTTCGTTACTCAAAACAATCCATTATAAAGATGAAAAGGACTCTGATAACCCTTATGTTTGCTTCTGCTGCGTTGGTAGCAGAGGCTGCTGAGCCGCTTGTTGGTACCGCTAATTTGTCTGGCAGTTCGTATGATTTTAGTACGTCTGACGGCGTGAGTGTCAAGCTGAACTGGACTTCCGAGTCTGGGTATGGTCTTTCTAAGTATAAGCCTAACAAAGAATGGACGAATACGCTTGCACTGGAGGAATTGAATATTGCTACCGGGCAGAATCTTACAGCCGAAGAAATGAATGCCAAGTATTTTATCGGCTGTACTGGTTCTGGAGCAGATACCTATCTGACTCTTGATTTCTCAGGAGTAGACGCTGATATTGATTTGAGTAATTCGCTGACTATTTATGTGCTGGCTACCTCGACCATGGGTAGAGGTAATCCTGTGGTTACCGGATTGGATAATTACAGTGTGAAAATTGCTACACCTGACGGCAACGGTTTCAATAGCAGTAACCCCGGTGGCTATGGTTCTTACTCTTTGTTCAAGGTTACAGGTAATCTACAAGAGGATATGGCTGTGACTTTTACTACAAATATAAACAAGGATGTATTTGCTATGGTGTCTTATGTAGTGCCGGTATCGGATTCTGTACCGGAACCGACCACCGCTACCTTGAGCTTGCTTGCACTTGCCGGCTTGGCTGCACGTCGTCGTCGTGTTGCTTGATGAGTAGCACCTTGTTGAAGAAGCTTTAAAATATTGGCCGCAGTCTTACCGGACTGCGGCTTTTTCGTAAAGAGAGATAACCGTTAATGTAACCCCTCGCAAAGTTGATGCGGTAGATTTACAATGGGCTGCATGAGAGCCCTCCTAAAAATAATACTACTTGCAGCTACGATAGTATGGATATGCAGTTGTCAACAGTCTGCCGTCATTCATGGCGACTCCCAATATAAAAATGCTCCGATAGTCACTAATGGATGTTATGTGCGTTCAATGAATGGGGGAATTCATACCGGGTACAAATTACTTAGTGAACCGGGCGAACTGCCGTTGAGCCACGATGAGTTTATTCGCTCCTCAACATACCCCATAACCTATAGCGTATGGCTGAATCCGGCACTTATGCAGGAGCGTGGCAACCGTCATGTGCGTATTATGCTTGGTAAGCAGCGTGGAATTTACTTTGTGCAAGGGCTCCCTGCTATGGATTTTCCGGTTTGCACCGGTAGCGGCAGGAAAAGCACGCCGACCGGACGTTACCATATTTTGGAGAAGCACATCAAGCACCGTTCGAATTTGTATGATTGTCCCATGTCATACTTCATGCGGCTGACATGGGGCGGAATAGGGATGCACGTCGGCGATATCTACCGCACCCCGGCATCGCATGGTTGCATTCGTCTGCCGCAGGTAGCTTGCAAGCCGCTTTATCAGGCCTTATCGTGCGGCAGCGTGGTATATATAGACGAATAAATGAGCACGGCGCGTGTAACTTAGATACTCCATTGGTTGAGCTGCTCAGGGAAATAGCAATCACGGCAGGGGTGCAAGGCGCAGAAATCGCTGTCTATTTGTAGCAGTGCCTGCTGTACATACATGCGGTTAAGCAGGGGGATTATGTCTTCTCGTGCGCCAAATAAGCGGTTTGCCGTTAGTTGTACACGCCCGGGGATGTCGCGGTTTTTCATGCTCAAGTAGGTCTCCCATGCAAAGGGGGCGTCTTCCTGTACATAGAGGTGGTTTACAAGAAAATCCTTCACTCGCTCTTCGCCTATAAGTGCCATTGGCTTTTTCTGCTCCGCAGATGGCAGTGAGCTGCGACGGCTCCAGTACGGATGCGAAAGATTGGTAAGCAAACCGGTAAGCTCACGGGCGGTTTCTGCATGTAATTTAGACTCAATATCCCGCCAACGTGCAGCAATGAGGGCAAGAACTGCTACACGTCTGTGAGGGTGGTTTGCCGGCCTCAGCGGTGCATATTTCCATGGCAATGTGCGACCTTCACTCAGTCTGAACTGTTCGCTCAGTGGCCACCATGCATCCCACACTTGCCGGTGGTATCGGCGCGCGGCCGTATCGGCTTTTGCCGGCAGCATAGGAAGCAAAAATCCGGCTGTTCCCAGCAATAAACCTTCGGCATCCGCCTGCTGCAATGCCGCTAAAGGGGCTCGCCGAGCCAGTAGTTGCATGGGAACTTTATTGATTTTGTACCCCAATGTTTCGGCGAAAGCTTCGAACCAAGCTTGTTGTTTTCCGACAACGTTTGCTTTGCGGAAGAAAAGCTTACGCTTATTTTGGGCTCTATAGGCAGCTGCTGCTTTGAGCAAAAGCTCTATTTGGGCGGCATTTTTATTGGCGAGCGGTTCTCGGCACAGCCCTCCGCAGTCGCGTGGTGGCGGGGTACCAGCGCCCATTGCCGTTCGAATAACTGACTGGGGCAGGGGGAGAATGGGAATATCACGGTGCTCTGCATTTCTCGTATACCACCCGGGCGGTGGAGGACTGAGTACAACATGCAGCACAACTTGGGTATAGTCGGGGTTGGCGCCATGCCCATGGCGCTCCCAATCCGGTGCGCTGGGGTCAATCTCTATATCCCCGCGCATGCGCACACCATTTATTTCTATTTCCGCTCGTAGGAAATCCGGACCTACGCTGCGATTCCATTCACCGAAATCCAGCACTTTTACCTCGCCATGCCGCATGGTCATACCACCGTGACCCAGCAATCCGCCGTGCCACAGTGCCTGCACCTCCAATTCACCGGGCAGGGGGAGTTCCTCGTCTGTTTCGGCACAGCCGTAGCTCAGCAGTACCTGCTCAAGCAGGTGACGATACGCATCCGCATAGTGCTGTCGGCTCGTGAGCATTAGTCATCGCTATCGCCTTGGTCGATATGGCGCTGTAGGTCTTCTTCAAGTGTTTCGCACACGTAGCCGAATGTTTCGTCATTCTTTTTGCTCATCGAGCGCAGGGTATTGTGCGCCTCCAGTACGTGCCGGGTACGATCCAATTCGCTCATATCGCGGTGCTCTTCTTCCACGGCTGCTTCTGTATCTTGAGCGAGTATACTGCGACGTTCGTCGAGTGTGGCGCGCCAGCTTGCATCCATCGGGTCAAGCTCCAGGAGCATATCAAGCCCCAAACTTTCCATAGCCTCGCGAGTGCGGAGCGTGGGAGCTGCTATTTGCAAGCACCCGCCTGCTGCCAAACATTTACGGGCAAGGCCGGCCAGCGTACCCATGAAGGTGGAATCCACCCCGGGGCACACCTCTAAATCAACGACAATAACCTTGCCGTTGTTTTCCAAATACCGGTCGGCTACGGACTTCAGAGCCGGGCTGTTTACAAAACAACCACGACTTGCACAGCGAACCCACAGGCAGTCATCAAATTCGTGATAAGTGAGAGTCGTTACAGTCATCGGTATCGGTGGTTTTTAGCTAAGGTGTGATTGTAATTTTTCGTATGCGGCCACCCCCAGTTGTTCCGGTGCGTCTGCGGGGCCTCGGTGGGTAATTCGTATCGGCATACCATTGGGCGTGAAATATATGGCGCGCATCATCATGAAGTCACCATTCATGGTGGCATAACCGGCTACGGGTACTGAGCAATCTGCTTGCAGGGCTGCCAAGAAGGCACGCTCGGCACGAACACACAGGGCGCTTTCCCTGTCATTTACCGGGGAAACCAAAGAACGGGTTTCTGCATCGTCCTTCCGTATTTCCAGCGCAATAGCGCCTTGGCAAAGAGCCGGCATGAAGGAATCTTTCCCCATATCCACGATGCTCAGCTGAGTGCCGTCTATCGTGAGAGAATCTCCCACAAATCCCAAACGGTTCAAACCGGCTCGTGCCAACAGTACTCCGTCCAAATTGGGGTCTGCAATAAGCTTGCGAAGTCGAGTGGGCACATTTCCGCGTATATTAACAGTCTCGGCTGTTCCGCTCCAGTATGTGCGCACCATTTGAGTGCGGCGCACACTGCTGGTTCCCAAGCGTAAGCGCTTAAGGTCAGCACCGGGCTTGAGCACCATGGCGTCCCAAATCTCTTCACGAGGCAATACTGCGGCCAGTTCAAAGTTTTCATCCATCTGACCGGGCATGTCTTTCATGCTATGAACTGCACAGTCAATCTCACCGGCACCGAGAGCTCGTTCGATGGCTGCAATAAATACCCCCTTGTCTTGCGTGCCGGCGGCTCGGTTTACCTCACACAGGGGCAAATCCGTGCGCAAATCACCGTCGGTTTGAATGACGACAATTTCGACTTCAAGTTCAGGGGTATGCGACTTGAGGGCAGCGGCGGCAAGTTCCGCCTGTTTCATTGCTAATTCACTACCTCTTGTGCCTAATCGAATCCTTTTGCTCATGGCATACATTCTACCTTGTCCGGCTCCTGCGTGCAAGCAAAAAGCGTAATCGCCTGCTAAAAAAAACAAGAATCGGCTCAGATATTGTAAGGGAAAGCTACTAAACAGAGAGGCGGCAATCGCCATTGATTGCCGCCTACTCCAATTAGTGTATTCTGTATAACTGCTCGGGGGTTAATCTGCCGATTGTTCATCGAGCATAGCCTGCGCCATGGTATTGCCGTTGCGGGCAGCAATGCGCAGGGCTGTGAGTGCTTTGTCGGTGTCTTTCGGTAGAATTGTACCTTGTATGAGGCACATAGCCAGAACAAACAACGCAACGTGGTCGCCGCCTTGTGCTGCGGATTCGAGGTTGGCTATGTCCTGCCTGGTTTTAACCTGAGCGAAGTAAACACGGGCCAGTTGGTTCTGAGCTTCTGCATGACCTGCGAAGGCGGCACGGCGCAGGTGCTCGGCACCTTCTGCGGCTTGGCCTGCTTTAAATGCAAGTGCTGCTTGCTGGTATTCCTGCTCCGCGTCCATTATTTCTGAGGTGCTGAGAATTCAACCTTGAGGCTGTACACCTTACCGTTAAAGCTCTCGCCAACGGTCTGCAGCGGCAGAACGAAGGTTGAACGCAGACCCTTGGTGCGATTTTTCCAGCCGTTTTCGCGGTCCTTGTAGTTCATGAGAGTCAGCGTGCCGATTTCTGCACCATCTACCAGCAATTGGGTATGCTGCGGCTTGCCGATAAGCTCGAGCTTAACCTTCTTGCCAAGGGGAAGCTTGCCGCCGAAGGAGAACTCCATTGTATCGTTGCGGCGGAAACCAACGGTGCCGTCTTTCATGACTGCGATAAGTTTACCCTCGGGGCCACTAAGCAGAACCTGCTCGGTACCTTCGGGAGCAGCGGTCAGTTCAACATCTGCTGTGAGGTGGTAGTTCGGACCGGCTGCTTTTTCGTTGAGCTGCATGGGCAGGGCTGTAGGCGTTACCTGTACGGGGGCGTCACCGGCGCGAACATTGAGCGGGTTGAGGCCGGGAGCTTCGCCAATTTTACCAGCAAGTGCACGGTGTTGCTCGAAGGTATCCGGGTTCTTCTCCGTGCTCCACATGCGCTGGCTCAGTACATCGGCGGAGGTGCGGAAGATATCCCAGATGTCGTACATGCCGTAGCCGGAATGTCTGAGGTCGCACATGTCGTTCCAGATGGCAAAGGTGGCGCCGATAAGGTTGGGGTGACCTGCGGGAATGTGGGTGTTGCCCACATAATTCGGGCGCCAGTTATTGTACTGGAAAGGATTGTTGAGTGTGGGCCAGTAGTAACCGGCAAAGGGCACGATGTAGAGGTGTCCATCGTTGGTATTGATGAGTTTGTAGCCGGCATTCATGGCTTCTACCGGGTCTTGCCACTGGCTGCTCCACAGGTTCATTTCAACGCCTTCGGACTCTACCGGAGTCTTGCCCGGTTTGTGGGTTAAGCTGCCCCAGATACGCGGAGTGAAGCCGCGGCTCTTCACATACTTAAGCAGGCCGTCGGAATATTTGCGGTAGGCCTCGGAGTCGCCGTAGAATTCATCTGCACCCACGTGGACAACGCAACCGTCGAGCGTGGCTTTGCCGGTCTCGGCGTCGGGCAGCAGGTATTCATCAAGCACCTCGGAAACAAATTTAAGTGTCTCAGGATTGCCGGCGTCAATGTGGTCAGAGCGGCGACCGGGGTTGCCCATCTTGCCCTGGTAAATGAGGTCGGGGCGCACCTTGGTGAAGGAGAGTGCGTGGCCGGGGGTATCGAACTCCGGTACAATATTCACACCGCGCAGCTTGGCGTAATCGATAAGTTCGCGGAACTCCTTCTTGGTGAAGAAGAGGTCCTGAGCAGTAAGCGGCACTCCATTTTTGCCCACCATTTTGCTCTCCAGACGGAAGGCCGTGTAGGCTTCCTTGAGCGGGTCATGACCATCTTTCACATACTCTTCAAGGAAGATGTAGTTATTGTTGATAACAAGGTGAAGGTCGTTCATCTTGTACCAAGCCATGGTGTCGATAGCCTTGCGCAGGTCGCTGAGTGTATAGGGCGTACGGGCGATGTCGAAGAGTACGCCGCGTACCTGATAACGGGGAAAATCGTATGCTACGCCACAGGGAACACTGCCCCCGGTTTGTTTGAGAATTTGCAATAGGCTTCGGGAAGCCCACATCAAGCCGGTGTCGGCTCCTGCGATGATGTTGATGCCTTTTTCTCGCACCATCATGCGATAGGCTTCGCGCTCGGCTTTGATGCTTTCAACGGACTGTTTTTTTCCGGGTTTGAAGGCGATGAAAGAAATCTGTGCCTTGCGAGGATCTTTCTCGTACACCACTTCGCAGTTGCAAATAGTTTTTAAGTCCGTGACGATGAGGTTTGTAAGCTCGGGGGATGCATTGCAGAAGAGTGTCACCTTGTCACCGATGCGGAACTCACCTTTGCCGCCCACCCACTGGAGAAGGGAGGGAATAACCTGCGGCTTGGCGTTTACCTCATTAACCGCAGCCTTTTTGCTCTTAACTACAACATCGTAGTCCTTACTGAAGGCTTCTTTGCCGTTTTTGGTTACGCGGAAGTTGACCTTGACCGGGGTATCGCTGACTACGCGGCGCACTTTACCCTCGGGGGTAATAATCTGCTCGTAGTCTGCGCCGAGGAACTCAATTTTGGCGCCGTCAACGGCGGGAATGGGTAGAGTATCACCGGGTTGCAAAGTAGCCGGTACAGTCAGGCTGTCGGCTATTTGTTTAGCATCTTGCGCCGAGAGTGTGGTCACAGTCATGGCTGCTAACATGGTGAGTATGGTTTTTGTCGTCATGCTTGTATTGGTCTTATGTGAAGATTAAAACTACTTAGCTGTAGCGCAGATTTCAATCCACGGCAGGCGATATGCAGCCGGGGCACAGGCAAGCTGCGTGTTGAGGTTTAGTTCATTCAGTGTTTGCTGCATGCCGGAATAGGCTTTTTCCGGGGTGTTGCAGTCTTGGCTGATGTGGGCGAGCACGATATGCTGCAAATTCGGGTGGGCAATCTGTCGCACAAACTCCGAGGCTTGTTCATTGGAAAGGTGCCCCCAATTGCTCTCGATTCGTTCGATGAGAGCCATAGGGCGACCGGACTTGTACAGCATATCGTTGTCGTAGTTTGATTCGAGATATAGCCCATGTACCCCGGCTAGCAAGGTGTCCATACCTCGCATAATTCTGCCGGTATCAGTTATATACCCCAGTTTGGTACCCTCGTATTCAAAGAGGTAGCCCACCGGATCTGTAGCATCATGACTTACGGCAAAGGGGGTGACGTTAAAGTCGCCTATTTTTACCGGGCTGCCCGGCTCAATATAAGTAAAGCTGGTCGATGTCGCAGCCATACTTCGCAAGTCCTGTCCCAGATAACGGGTGCAATATACACGCAAGCTGTCTTTTTTGGAGAGAATACCCAATCCGCAAGTATGGTCGGTGTGCTCATGCGTGAAGAGTACACCGGTCAAATCCCGAACAGCCAAGCCGCATTCCGCCAAGCCTTTGCGAATTCGTGTGGCACTAATACCCGTATCTACCAGCAAGTGGGTGCCGCCGCCGGAAATGACGGTGGCGTTCCCCTTGCTGCTACTGGCGAGTGGCGAAAAGCGAATCATTATTCAGCTTTGGCAGATTGCTCGTCCTGACCCGGTAGTTCTTCGATGACAAACTTAGGCTCTACATCTTCCGGTGTGAGTTTGTCGAGCGGTTTTCCCTTGTAACAACCGGTTTGAGCCTGCAGGAAGGCGGTTACGTCTGCAACCAAGGTGCTGCTCGGCGTGGTGCGGGTTTGGGTTTCAAACATAATTCGTACTGCCTCATCCAGCTCATTTACCGTGCCGGTGTGGAAGTAGGGAGCCGTCAGTGCGATGTTGCGCAGGTTCGGCACGCGGAACATATCCTTGTGCTCCTCTTTCTTGGTGAAATCCTTAAGGCCGAATGCCCCCTCGTTGTACCCTTTAGCATGGGCACGCAGCTTGCCATGAGTATTGATGTACTCAAAGCTTTGACCACCCATCGTAGGACCGGCGTGGCAGGTCGCACAGCCGTGAGTCATGAATGCCTCCATGCCCTTAATCTGCGCGGGAGTCATGGCGCTGTCATCACCTGTCAGGTAGCGGTCAAATGCGCTGTCCGGAGTTACCAGCGTTCGCTCGAACGCTGCTATAGCGTCTGTGATAGTATCGGCGGTTATTCCTTTTTCACCGTAGACAAGCGGGAAAAGCAGGCGATATTCGGAATCACCGGATATCTTTTTAGCAATGGTTTTCCAGTCATCGGGGTGGCTGTATCCCATTTCAACGGGGTTGAGGGGCGGGCCGCCGGCCTGTTCCTGCAAGTTAGCGGCACGACCATCCCAGAACTGGCGAATATTGTTCTCGGCGTTGAAGACCGTTGGCGCATTTACGCCGCCATACTGAGGTTTGCCGTCAGCGCCGGGTACACCTTCGGATTTGGGCAGATTATCTGTACCGCCTTTGGTGAGGTTGTGGCAGCTGGCGCACGAAATCTTGTTGTTTGTTGACAGACGTGGATCATTGAAAAGACGGAAACCTAAGTATACCTTGCCCCAGATTTTCTGCATGTCGGCGTCGGACAGTTGTTTGTCGGCGTCGGTCAATCCCCATAAGTAGGACTCGAATTCCTTGGAACTCATGTCACTGGGGCGAATGGGCGCAAAAGCTCGTTTAAGAGCCTCTTTCCTATCGAAGTGGTAGCGCAGTATATTGATGTCGTCCGGTGTCAGCGCTGTGCCGGGGTGAGTAATAGAGTAGAGCACCGGGGGCATGCTGCGGGTACGCAGTACGGAATCCATCTTCAGGAAGTCGATATTAGCGGAGCGAATACTGCTGTCAGGCGTCAGGGTAAATGCACGTTGTGCTCCCTCAATATCACGCTTTACCTGTCCGAGTGAGAATAAGTTGCGCCAACCGTTAAATGCCGGTTTGGAGCCGTGGCAATCAGCGCATTTGCTCTGCAATACTGCATTTGCCATTGCTTTTGCCTGTTGCGGGGTGGTCGGTGCCGGTAGCTCATCTTTGTGCTCGCCGGCAGGCAGCAGTATGGCGGAAAAAACGCCCGCTACGCCTATGGTCACTATGGCTGCGGAGGCTCCGAAAAGGTAAGGTGTGATTTTTTTGCTCATGAAAATTTAAGTTGTCTATGTTGGTATACTATCAGTTTTCGATTCTGAAAACAAGTAAAAAGCAAATCATGTTATAAGCCGGATTTCTGTTTTTGGTATTTTGACCGCTCTTGTCGCTCTCGGCGAAGGTCCATGAGTATTTGCTGCGGGTTGTTAAAATCGGCATTCAGGCGTTCTATGGCGTAACGTTTATTTTCGCTTGGTACGCAGTATTCTATGAGCAGGAGATTGTCGGCTTTCATCAGTTCTATATCCGATAAGCAATCGGCCGTTTCCTGTGTATGTCGTATTCTGTTATTGATGCGCTCAGTGAGTAATTGTCTCAGTGTTAATTTATGGGGTTCGTTTACAGTGGGCAGGGCAGCGGTGAGCAGGGGGATAGCAT
Organism: Akkermansia sp.; assembly: GCA_017555205.1. GTDB lineage: Bacteria > Verrucomicrobiota > Verrucomicrobiia > Verrucomicrobiales > Akkermansiaceae > Akkermansia. Next base: position 92,990 of record JAFZGW010000013.1, read on the forward strand.
CGCTGTCACTCATATTGCGAGTTTGCTCAGATATACGTTGTACGGTTTCAATATCCTTTTGTTCCGTGACAATCCCGGTGGCGTTTTCGGCATCGAGTGTGGCAATTTCTTGCCGAAGAGTGCTCAGGCGAGAATGGAACGAAAATGGTATATTTCGATATATCTCCATGAGGAGACGTGCTTTTTCGATACCTGTCCGATTTTTCGCCTGTTGCAGCAATCGGTGATTGGCGAGAGCTTGATTCAGCGGGCCTTGTATGGCGGCAAGCTCCAATCGCCCGCCTTCAAAACCGCCGAGGAGTTCCCCTTGTGCTGTAATGACCAGAACCGATGGAAATTTAGTGACTTTGTAGCGATTCTGCAATTCATTGTTTTGCCGTAGTTGCTTCTTTGTTAATTTTGAGCTGTTTCGTGGTATATCCACTTCCATGAGCACAAAATTATTGCGAGCATAGTCAAGAAAAGCTTGTGTATCGAGCACTTCGCGGCGCATGGTTATGCACCACCCGCACCAGTCAGAACCGGTAAAATCAAGCACAATGGGTTTATTTTCGGCGGCTGCCTGTGCCAGTGCTGTGTCAAGGTCTGTATTCCAAGTGGCTGCTGCAACGGCCGGTGCAATGATGGCTGCTGAGCTCAGAAAGGCGAGGTGTCTCATCATGGTTATATCATGTAATTTTCAGCACGATATTGCAAGCAAAAAAAATAAAACCGCTGTATTCGCGAGGAACACAGCGGTTTATCTGTTTTACTAAAAACGGTTAGCCGTTGTAGGCGGTCTTGTAAACCTGCAGAATCTCGTCCCATGTGCAGGGGCGAGGATTACCGCCGGTGCAAACGTCAGCCATGGCAGCATCGGTCAGAGCGGCCAAGTCCTCCTCCTTCACGCCGATTTCGGCAAGAGTTTGGGGAATCTTAACATCGATGGAGAGCTGCTTCACTGCATCAATGGCAGCCTTGCGGTACTCCTCCTGGCTCATGGCATCTACGCCCTGCACGCCCATAGCACGGGCAATTTCGCGGAATTTCTCGCCGGTGTAGGGAGCATTGTACTCCATGACGTAGGGAAGAAGAACAGCGTTTGCCACACCGTGAGGCGTGTTGTAGAAAGCGCTCAGCGGGTGAGCCATGCCGTGAACCACGCCCAAGCCAACGTTCGAGAAAGCCATGCCGGTCATGTACTGACCAAGAGCCATACCTTCGCGGCCATCGGGGTCGTTCACAACGGCCTTGCGCAGGTTCTTGGCAATGAGCTCAACGGCTTTGATGTTGAGGGTGTCTGCCAGCTCCCAGGCGGCAAGGGTGGTATAGCCTTCGATGGCGTGGGTAAGGGCATCCATACCGGTAGCGGCAGTCAGGCCGGCAGGCATGGAGGACATCATGTCGGGGTCAACTACTGCAACTACGGGGATGTCGTGGGGGTCAACGCACACGAACTTGCGGCGCTTAGCTTCATCTGTAATCACATAGTTGATGGTAGTCTCGGCTGCTGTGCCTGCGGTGGTGGCCACGGCGATAACAGGTACACACTTGTTCTTGGTGGGAGCCAAGCCTTCGAGGGATACAACGTCAGCAAACTCGGGGTTGTTGATGATGATGCCGATGGCCTTTGCGGTATCCTGAGGAGAACCGCCGCCGATAGCAATCATGTAGTCGGCACCGGCAGCCTTGAATGCTGCAACGCCGCCCTCTACCACTGCTACGCTGGGGTTGGCTTTTACTTTGTCGTATATCTCGTAGGCGCAACCGGCAGCCTCAAGCAAATCCGTTACCTTAGCAACTACACCAAAGCGAACCAAATCTGCATCGGTTACTACCAGAGCCTTAGCGAAACCACGGTTCTTTACCTCAGTCACAATCTCATTGATTGCTCCATGACCGTGGTAACTTGTCTCGTTTAAAATGAAGCGTTTTGCGGACATGCCTACAGCATACCTCATGAAAGTGCCGTTGGCAAGTTTCAAATGTGCATACTGCAAAAAAAACTCGCTGTGACGTAAATTCGGGTGGACAAATGCTCTCAGTCAGGGTAACATAATCTTGCGTTTCGGTCGAAGACCTTTATTTTTATACAAATCATTTATCTCTAAATAATTATGGCATTTAAATTTCCGGATCCCCGTAAGAAGAATGATGCTCCTGCACCTTCTACACCCTCCGTTCCCACGTTCGGAGAAAGCTCAGACTTAAGAGATTGGAAACCTGTAAACGAACCTGAGCCCGTTTCTGAGCCGAGTACGTTCGGTCAGTCTTATGAGCCCGTTTCCTCTCCCTTTGACACTCCCGGTGAGGTTCCGATGGGCGTGGTAACTCGCAACATACTTAACTCCGACGTATCGATTGTCGGTGTACTTCGCTTCACTGATGATTTGTTGGTAGACGGCACAGTCGAAGGTGAAATCACCTCTGACGGTGAGCTGACGGTAGGTGCCAATGCCACGATTCAGGCCGGTGGCCAGACGAAAGTTGCCGTTCGTACCCGCAGTGCCATTATTCATGGTCGCGTGACGGGTGATGTTGTGGTGACTGACCGTGTAGAGCTGAGCTCCACTGCAGAGCTTGTAGGCGATGTAACAGCTTCCAAGATTTCTATCCAGGAGGGTGCTGTGTTCATCGGTCACTGCATGGTGGGTGTTGCCACAGCTGCTGCCATACCAGCAGAAGAGCCGACCAAGAAGACGATGACCACCAAGGCTCCTGTTACCAACAATATGGACCTGCTCGGCTAAGCCGAACGGTATAGTTTTACATGCCCCGTTACAGCACAGAGCCTATAGTTGTTTCCGTCGCTTCGGGGATATTGCCTGAGGGTGAGCGCAGCCGCCGAGTTGCGCTCACCTCATTTCCTCCTCTCAGTAAGCGGGTCAGCGTGCCGCTGCGGGAGGTTGTGTGTTACGAGTGCGGACAGCGCACGCAAGTGCCGTCAGCGGCTTTGTCTGCCATTTGTTCGCACTGCCGGGCTCATCTTAAAATGACGGATGTCGAGATTAAATCCGGCTCTCAGCGCCTGACTGTGCGTACGCTTGGTGATGTAACAGTACATGCGGATGCCGTGTTGTCTCAGTTATCCGTCACCTGTAGGAATTGTTACCTGAATGGGCGCGGTTCGGGGGTGTACCGTTGCAGCGGTTTGTTAAAAGTCAGTTGCAACAATCGAATAGAAGGCTCGCTGCAGGCCGCTCGTATGGAAGTGGATCGTGGCGTGGAATTGGTAATCACGCAGGGTATCATGGCGGATGAGCTGATTGTATCCGGTCGCGTAAGCAGCAGAGTGGTGTCTCGCAAGAGTGTAGTGTTGCGCCGAGGTGCGGAATTGATTGGGGCGTGTTTTGCGCCTGAACTTATTATAGAGCAGGGCGCTGTTCACCGTGGTGAATGGCATCAAGTTCGACCTGATTGATTCGTTTCAACCGGAAATCATGGATATACGGATAACAGGTGCCGCGCAGAATACTCTGCGTCACATAAATCTGAGCCTGCCCACCGGCAAAATTATTGCTCTCATGGGGCCCAGCGGTTCGGGTAAGAGTACATTGGCCTACGATACCCTGTTTGCCGAGTCCCGACGCAGATTCTTGGATTGTTTGTCCGCCGGTGCGCGGCGATTGTTGGCTCGCCCGGAGAAGCCGAAAGTAGACGCCATAGATGGCCTGCCGCCCGCATTGTGTCTGGAGCAACATATCCCCCAAAGTCATCGGAAGGCCGTGCTGGGCTCAATAACGGAAGTTCTTGATTATCTGCGTATAATTTACGCGGCTATAGGTATACCGCATGACCCTGCCACCGGGGAGCGCTTGAGCCGTCTGAGCCCGGATGAGATTACGGCTGCGCTGTGTACACTGCCGGATGGGGCAAGGTTGACCCTGCTTGCACCTTTGCCGCCGAGTTTTGGCTCGGAGCCCGAGAGCGATATTCTGCAGCTCCGCAAGTTGGGCTATTTGCGTGTACGCGTAGCCGGTGAAATAAAGGAACTGGAGGAGCTGGAGGTCTCGCCGCCTGAGCCCGGCTCTGCATGCGAGTTGGTGGTGGATCGCATTGTTGTGCGCAGCGGTGGCGAGTCGCGCATTGCGGACTCGGTACAGGTTGCTTTGCGCATGTGGCCGGATGAAGTGCGAGCTCTTGTGCAACCTCGCGGCGAAGAACCTCAATTACTGTGTTACCATACGCGCTACCGCAATGCCGAAACCGGGTTCACCTTGCCGGAGCTCACACCCCGATTATTCTCTCATTATTCACCACAGGGCGCTTGTGCTGAGTGCGATGGCACCGGCGTGAAAGAAAACAGCAAGGGTGATTTTTCCATTTGCCCCGCTTGCAAGGGTATGCGATTGAACCCGGTTGCTCTGGCTGTCACTCTCAATTTCGGAGCGCAGGAAATCAATCTTGGTGATTTTTGCAATCTTTCAGTGGAGCAAAATATGGAGCTGTTGCAGCAGTTGTGTATTCCTGCCGTGTATCGGGATGCCCTGCAAACAGCCGTGCAGGAGCTCAATCGCCGCTTGGAGTGTCTGATGGAGCTGGGGCTTGGCTATCTGTCCCTTTCTCGCGCAGCCAATACGCTCTCCGGTGGTGAATTGCAGCGTGCTCGCTTGGCCGGCCAGATTGGCGGCGGGCTCTCAGGGGTGCTCTATATTTTAGACGAACCCACCATAGGCTTGCATCCGGCGGAGACGGAGCGTCTCATTACGGCTCTTAAGCGATTGCGTGATAAGGGGAATACGATTCTGGTGGTAGAGCACGACCCACAACTGCTGGCTGCTGCCGATTGGCTGGTGGAGATGGGACCCGGCAGCGGACCGGAGGGCGGGGCTGTACTGGCAGTGGGTACCTATGAGGATTTTCTTCGTCTTAATGATTCGCCTACAGCTGCTTGGCTAACCGGGCGGCAGCAATTTGCCGAGTCCGACCCAATCGAGCTACAGGCATGCAAGTGGGCTGAACTGCGACATGCAAAGGCTCGCAATTTGCAAGATGTCACCCTGCGGTTGCCACTGGGGGCTTTCACCTGCCTGAGCGGTCCGGGCGGTTCGGGTAAGAGTACGCTGGTGCATGAATGCCTGCTGCCGGCGCTGAAGGCGGGGAAAGTGAAGGGTGCCGAGAGCATCTCTCGGGCCGTGTTGCTGGACCAGAGTCCGCTGGGCGCCACCGCTCGTTCTACTCCGGCTACAGCTACTGGCTTGCTGGATGTTCTTCGTCCGCTTTATGCAGCGTTGCCGCTTTCCCGTCAGCGCGGATATTCTTCTGCCCGCTTCTCACTCAATACCCGTGGCGGACGCTGTGAGCGCTGCGGCGGTACCGGTCAGCTACAGGTAGACATGAACTTTCTTGCCGACCTTTACACCCCCTGCGATGCCTGCCACGGAGCTCGCTATAATCGAGAAACGCTTGAAGTCACTTGGCGAGGCAAGTCGATTGCGCAGGCTTTGGCTCAGACGGTGGATGAAGCACTCGAATTCTTTGCCCCCATTCCGGCGGCAGCGGGTATTTTACAGGCTATGCACGATATAGGATTGGGCTACCTGCCGCTCGACCGCTCCGTGACAACGCTCTCCGGTGGTGAGGCGCAACGGGTGAAGATTGCTACCTATCTAGCCAAAGCGGCTCCCAAGCGAGGGCGCCGTGAAGGGGAACAACTCTTGTTCATACTCGATGAACCCTCGACCGGCTTACATTTCCGCGAGGTGGACATGTTGCTGCGTGCGCTATATCGCTTGCGTGCTGCCGGTCACACGGTGCTGTGCATAGAACACCACCAAGGTATACTTTCGCGCGCGGATTATCTCGTCGAACTGGGACCCGGTGCCGGTGCGGCGGGCGGCAAAATTGTTTACGCGGGAGCCCCTCGGTGATATGTTGCGTGCTGCTTACCGGGTACGTAAACGCAGAATTTGTACCAGGGCTACATTTGCCTTTACCGGGTATACGGTCTTATCGGGGAAGACGAGGAAGTGTTGCCCGGCTCGCGGCAGGCTGAATGTTGCGAACTTTCGCATGTCATCGCGCGTAGTGGGCAGTGGCTGTGTTTCCAGCACATTGCCTTCTTGTGTTACCAGTTTCACTAACTGCGGGGAGTCATTGCGGGGGTGCAGGTCGAGCATGAGTCGCTGCCTGTCAGCCGGCAGCCCGTTTTTCTCATACCAAACCGCAGCAAGTTGGCGGTAGCGGGGGGTTACATCAATCGCTTTCGTTGCTGCTTGTTTTCCGCTTCCTACCGGGAACTTTCGCTCGCCCTCGGGGTGCTGAGCCACAATGCGCTGCCATGGGTGCTTGGGTTCGAGCATGCCGATGTTTTCCATGACCCACCCGGTATTGAAATCTTTTTCGTTGAACTCAATCATCTGCCATTCGCCATCCAGCCATACCTCCGGCCATGTATGGTTGCCGCGTATGTGGTTCCATGTGGGTACGCCTACGGCGCGAGCCGGTATACCAACGGAGCGAAAGGCACACACCATCAAGATAGTTTGACCGGTGCAGGAGATTTTTTTCTCAGCCAGAGCCTCCAGCGCATTCATATCCTGCCGTCGGCGCTCAGCGGAGTAATAGGTACCGGTGAGTGCCGTCATGTTCGCTGCAATATGCAGCACAGCTTCGCGGGCTGTCCGGCAGTTCTTTACCGCCGGGGTAAAAATCTCACTTACGGGCTTGCGCCAGTCGCAGGCGTCTTCACTGAGCACGCGGTCACTCTCCAAGTAGTGCCGCCGCACGTCATCCGGTATCTCCTGCTGCCATTGAGCAAAGGCCGGACAAACGGCTACCAGCACCACGAAGAGACTCCGCAGGTACTTCATTTCTGTACAGAACCGTAGAGGGTGAACCCGGTGCATTCGTCTATCTTGACAGGGACGATGCTGCCAATCTCGGCACTATCGCCGGGAATGATTACCGGCTTATTCTGAGAAGTGCGGCCTTGCAGGCGTTCGGGGTTATTCTTGCTGGGACCTTCCACGAGGATGCTTTGCAGCGTGCCGACAAGTGCCTGGTTGCGCGCCGTTGCTATGCGGTTCACGCACTCCAACAGGTCGTGATTGCGCTCTTCCTTCACTCGCAGGCAGATTTGATTTTCCATGGCTGCCGCAGGGGTGTCTCGCCGGGGTGAGTATTGGAATATGAAGGCATTGTCGAATTGAATGCGCTCCACGGCGGCTTTCGTTTGCAGGTAATCCTCGTCGGTCTCACCGGGGAAGCCTACGATAATGTCGGTCGTAATGGCCAAGTCGGGGCGCGCCTCACGCATTGCCTCGCAGAGTTGCAGGTATTTCTCATTTTTGTAGGGGCGCAGCATCAGCTTGAGAATGCGGTCACTGCCGCTCTGCATCGGGAAGTGAATGTGGCTGCACAGCTTGGGCAGGTAGGTGTAGGCATTCACCAAATCCTGGCGGAAACCAATGGGGTGGGGGGAAGTGAAGCGTATGCGCTCCAACCCGTCAATCTCGTGCAGTGCCTCCAGCAGGCGCACGAAGGCTCCTCGTCCATTGACTAACGGCTCATCTTTTCCGTAGCGGTTAACGATTTGCCCCAGCAGGGTGATTTCCTTCACGCCGCGGGCAACCAGTTCACGGGCTTCGGTAAGAATATCTGCCTGCGGGCGGCTGCACTCACTGCCTCGGGTGCTGGGGACAATGCAGTAGGAGCACTTCATGTCGCACCCCTGCATAATGGAAACAAAGGCTGTGCAGTTGCCTGCGGGGGGCAGGTGGTCTTTGATGGCATTCTGGAAGCCGTCTTCATGTTCCACCGCGCAGATGTGGGCACCTCGGCGGAACGGTTCGCTTATATTTTGCCCCAGTCGGCTGCGCAGCAGTCTATTGCAATGCTTGTAAACATTGTGGTATTGGCGTGTGCCGCACACTAAATCGAGGCGAGGTAAGTCGCGGAAGAGACTGCGTTGGCGGCTCTGGCACATGCAGCCCATAAAACCGTACACAACCCAGGGCTTAGCCGTGGGGCGGGAGCAGAGCAATCCCATTTTGCCCAGCGCTTTCAGCTCTGCTTTTTCTCGCACGGAACATGTGTTGATGAGTATGACATCTGCCTCCATCTCATCCTTGGTGATTTCATATCCGCCGGCCAGGAACATGCTCAGCACCTGTTCGCTGTCACGTTCGTTCATCTGGCAACCATAGGTCTTTATCAGTACACTCGGCATTGTTTCAATAGATTGAGCGCGGCAGTGTAACACCTTACCGCGGCATTTGCAAGCCTTTTGTGTTTTAATAGCATGCCTATGGTTTGTTTGACACGGAAAAAGATTGTGTTGTCGTTTTGTTTGTGATATGCTCACCGCACATTTAGTAAAGCTTTGTGCCATGAGTTCAGAATCGGAAGTAACGCAGCCTGAGTCCGCCGTTGAGCAAATTGAGCAACCTATTGAGTTGCAGGAGCCTAAGTCTGTTTCGGCTTATGCTCGTGCTGTCTTTCGCAAGCTGAAGGCTTCGCTCGACACCGGGCACGATGAAGAGTGCTTCGATATGGTGCAGCAGCTCCTCAAAGAGCTCCCTTACGATGAACCCCTCAACGCTCTTTCTCGCCGCCTCGGTAAGAAAATCTACAAGCAAGCCGCTTCTCAACTGCCGGCAGTGCTTGCCGGTGGCAAACTGGCGCAAGTGTCGCAGTTGGTCAATAAGTTGCGCAGCATGGCCGATGCAAATGAACTGGAAAATCTCGTCGGCTACCGCGATGCCGCGGCTATGGTGGATGCCGCAGAGCGCAAACGTTGGCAGTCGTCTATGCTTTCCGCTTTGGGTAAAATGCGCGAGACTAAGGATTTGCGTGCTAAAGAGGAATTGGCTCTCAGCATTGAGATGTTCTCGCGTGAGAAGAACCTGCCGCTCACCCCGGAGCAGACTGCTGTCATTGCCCGCGTGCACGAGGACTGGTACCGCTATTGCCGCCACCAGAAACTGCGTGCGGAGTATAATGAGCTGCGAGATGCTTTCCATGCCACGGAGAAAGAGATTACCCTGCGCCGTGAGCTCGTTAAGTGCGAACATGATTTGCACGAGCATTACAAGAAGGCGGAAAAGATTAAGGAGTTGCCCGAAGCTCTCGAGCTGATGGAGCTCATTTCCAAGCAGCAGGATAAAGTTCGCTCTATTCTTGTTGCTCAACACCGCCGTAAGGTTATCATTCGCTCTTCTATTTGTGTGGCTGTCACTTCCGCTTTGTTGATTGCTGCCGCGCTTGTCTTCACTTACATGCGTGCGGCGTCGCTCAAGACCGGTATCGATTCCGGCATGGCCGAAAAACGCGTGCACGATGTCGCCGAACTCGTCGGCGGTATTGACCCCATGCGCACGTTCTGCAAGTCTGTTCACTCCGGTTATGCAGAGGCCTTGCTGGTGGCAGATGCCTGGCTGAAAGTATATAACGGCTACCACGACGAAATCAGCACAATCACCCCCGAACTTTCCGAAGCTACTGATATGCTCACCAACAGCGATGTATCTGCTGCAGAGCTGACGGCCGGCCTGGTGCTGGTGGACAAGGTGCGCAAAATCGAGGATAAACTCAAGGCTGAGTACGGTAGCGGTGCCGCCCAAGAACCCACTATCCTGATGGGTAAATTCCGCGACCGTTTGGCTGAAATCAGACCAAAAGTACTCGGGCGTTTCCTCAAACCGACGGAGGGGATTGATTTGAAAGCCTTGCAAGCCCTCTACTCGGAGTTCCAATCCTGCACTTCCTTGCTGAACGTCACCGAGCAGGAGTCCGCCGAGGTTCGCTCCGCCGTGCAGGATGCCGCCGCCGTTGTGCTGCGCCGTATCAGCCGCAGCTCGCTCGATCCGCAGATTGTACAGAAAGCCGTCGATGAGTATGATAGTTACTCTTCTTCCTTGCCCCTGCGTTCGGAGTTGCGCGAGGAATTGCTCGCAAACGCTGAGCGTGCTCGTGCCTTCGCGGCTCTGCCGGATACTCTGAAAACGGTATCGGATATGCAGGGCTTTGCCGCTGCTATAGATGCTTGCGGCGCTTGCTACGATTCGGTGCAGGGGGCTTTTGCCGCCGCGGAGGCTCGCCAACTCATCGGCAAGGAAGACAACGCTCTGCGTGCTTATCAGCTTGCCGGTTTCCGTTCCGTGGAAAATTATCCGCTGAACTCCGAGCAAATCCTGCCGCACCTTCAAGCGGTAAAGTCGATTTATGCCGACGGTAAAAATGCCTATCAGCTCGCTAAACCCAAGCGATTGGATTTTGTGCTGTCGCGTATGTTCGCCAACAACAATAATGTCTGGTGCGATGGCTATCACGCCGCAAACATTAATCACACAATCGTTGTAGGAAAGCTGAATAAAGCCGGGCGCTCCATTCGTATCGTCAACAATAAAAATATTTTCCTGACGAACAATAACCCGCGTAAACTGACGCAGGCTCAGGTCGATAAAGCTGTGCCGGTGCGACTCGCTTCTGCGCGTAAGTCCATGGGGCTTGTGCAGAATGATATACAGGCCGGCAATATTACCCCGGCGCGTCTTATGCGCAATATCGCGCAGAATAAGGGGAACGGTTGCCTGGCCTATGCCCGTGCTTATCTGTTCGATTTCGTGGTGATTCTGGCTCAGAGCATGGATCCGTATTCGTCCGGTCTGGCGTTCTCCGATAGCATGCGACAGGATATCGCTGAGTTCGAGGCTCTCAAGGCGCGGCATAGCCTTTATCCCGGTTGCTGGCTCAACATGCACCAGGAGGCAACCGACAGCGAATTCAATAAGTTCTTCGATAAAGTGGCGGCTCGCGATTATTACGCGGAGATTCTCAGCTCGGTGATGACCATAACCGACTCTCATTGCGCCTACGCCGGATTTGTCAATACGGATGGCGCAATCGTGCGTAAGAATGATGGTGAGCAGCAGCTGTATATCATTAAGAATGGCTCGCTGGCGCCATACAGTGGCGGCAATGAGCGCGCTTATACGCCCCTCTTCACGGTGGAGCTGCCGCGTAAATAATTTGTTTTGTTTTCAGTGAGTTTATCTCCCCCTGCCGTTCGTATGAAAGGCAGGGGGATTCTCTCTTGTTATGCCCAGAATTTTGCGGCATCGCCCACTGCTCCCATGCTCACATAGCGCGTGCGTAGCAATGTGCTGTCGCGGTGCCCCATTTCGTATTGCAACTCGCTGTAGCTGCGGAAGTGCCGCAGGTGGTACCCGGCAAAGGTGTGGCGCAGTACGTCCGGCACCCAGCGCTTAAATCCGGCTAGGCGGCGCAGGGCGCGCCAGTGGCGAATCCACTGCGACGGGCAGATGCGCCCTGCGGGGCAATGGGTGCGCAGTAATTTAGCCAGCGGCGGGTGGATGGTGACGAGTCTGGCACCGCCGGTTTTGCTGTGTTGGGGTAATATGCTGATGGTTCGCTCTTGCAGGTTGATGTGCTCGCGGCTCAGGCGCGCCACCTCGTGTGGACGTATACCGGCGTAGAGCATCATTCCCACGGCAGCAAGGCAAATGCCGCCTTGGTATTTCTTCGCGGCGCTCAGTAATGCTTTGATTTCCTGCGGTTTTAATATCTCGATTCGTTCTTCTCGAACTTTCACGGTTTCCACCCGCGCCACGGGATTTTCGCTGCACCAGCCGCGTTTGAGGGCGGTACTGAATACGCCGCTGAGTATCAAGCGCGCCTTTTGCCGCTGGCGCGGTGTGTCGAAGGCTTGCTCGATGTACCTGGCGCATTCTTCTGTGGTGATAGCACGCACGCGTCTGGCAGCCAATCCTTTGCAGCGTTTCATGAATCGGCGGGTAAAATAGCGGAAATCCGTCTGTGTGCGGCTCCTCCGCTCGCGCCTTGCCTCCAGCGCCGCCGCCACAGCTTTTTCAAAGCTCACCGTTTTCTCCTGCCTCCGCAGTTCTTCCTCGCCCGCAGCTATACACCGCAGCGCACGTCTTACCCTACCGCGTCCCGCCCGCAGTGCAGCTCCCGCCACCTGCGCAGCCTCCAGTACATTCACTCCCGTTTGCTTCAACACTGCCAAAGCCGCCAGTTCTTCTTCTGTTATTTTTATTGCGTTCATAATAACTCGCCTTTTAAAACCGCAAGTCAAGCACAAAGGAAGTAATTATGCAAAAAGAAAACAGCTTCGCCGCGATGTCGCACAAAAAAGATAGTTACGATTTTTATAATGGCAGAGTATAAAATCTTTAGCTATTCTAAAGTGCGGTTTTAAAATCATGATAAAAAAAGCGCCAAAAGAATATATAAAGCGTTGATTTGGCGTGTGTAAAGCAGCTTGCGCTTTTTCTGTGTCATACAATCGGGCAACAATGGGGCAACTTTTCGCCATGCTGTTGCCTGCGTTTATATATTAGTGGCATTTGTGGCATTTTTATTTTGGGCTATATGTTACGTTTTCCAAAGTTACCGATATGCAGCGCGGGGCGTAAGCCCGCCTCTATATGCCACACGGCACCGGTGCCGTGCGAATAGCCCGGGGGGGGTAAGGCATCTATTACATTTGCGTGGCGTTCTGTCTTTACGGCCTTGGGCAAATGGGAGGCTCGGGATATGGGAAAGTGCCGTTTAGGAAAGCAAAATGGGCTATTTTGGGCGTTTTTGGGTGGAATTGCGGTGGTGGATGTGGTGCGGTTTTGCAAAATGTGCAAAAGCTGTTTGGCAAAATGCGTGGCTGAATGTTTCATGAGCGCATCGGTGTTTGGTGTATTTCGGGGGATTTTGGCGAAAGTGCGGAGCTGGATTTGTGGCGTATTGCGGGCTGGGTGTGCGTGAAACAGGGGGAAAGGGTGGGGAGACTGTAAAGGGGTGGAAAGCGCGCTGTGGCAGGGCTGTGGCGGCGTGTGCGTTTATTGGTAGCGGGTAAGAATAGACGGGAAAAATTAGCGAAAGCGTTGCACCGATAAGGGAAAGTATAGTAGAATGGGAAGAATAACGACAGCGGAGGGGATGCAGGTGCAGGCGTTCGCCAAGCATCTGGGGAAGAGTGTACAGTGGGCAAGGAAGCTAAAGCGTGAGAATAGCAAGGAATGGCAGGAGTTCTGCGCACCGGCTCCGGCGGCACCGGAGCCGGTGGTGCTCCGGTCGCACGGGGCAGATGATGATTTGAGCCGCGCGCTGGAAGCTAAGGAACGGGCATGGATGCTGTTTACCAGGGCGGCGGATGCTGCGGCGGCGTGTGACGGGGATATGGTGCAGCAGGTGGCATTGAACCGCGCAGCTAAGGAGGCGCGCGAGGTGTACGAAAGGGCTTGCAAGCATGCGGCGGCCTGCCAGATTGAGGCGCAGCGGTGGGTGAGTATTAGCCAGGTGGCGGCCATCCGGGATGCGCTGGGGCAGCTGGCTGATGTGGTGCAAAATTGGGAAACTACGATGGCGGGTGCGCTGCCGGATGATATGCGGCCTGCGTTCCATGACGCGTTCCAGCGGAGCAAGCCCGCTTGGAATGGCGGCATCAAGAAAGTGGATGACTACATACAAACCTTGCTGCCGGTGCCATGCTAGAATCACTACTGCTGCATGAGAGAATGCCCGCGAGTCAGTGGGCGGAAAGTAATTTGGTGTTTCCGCGAGGGACGAGTCCGAACGCGCCGGGGCCGTTGAGTTTCGAGCGGCAGCCGTATCTGCGCGAGATTCTGGATTGTGCGCTGGATCCGGGAGTGGAAACGGTGTACGTGAGCGGCGGCGCGCAGATTGGCAAGACTGCCCTCTTGATTGCTATGTTCGGGGTTTTCGTAGGCCAGCAGCCGGGGAATGGGGTATGGGCGATGACAAGTCTTGACCAGGTGCGCGATTTCAGCAAAAAGCGCGTGATGGAGTTCCTCAAGGCGAATGCGTGCCTTGCGCGGTATATCAGGCCGGGCGATACGTCTGCGTTCCAGCCGCTTAACTACCAGCTTGCACACATGGACGTAAAATTTGTGGGTGCGGGTTCGCCTGCGAATATGGCCAGTACGCCTGCCGCGTGGGTGATTGGTGACGAGGCAGCAAAGTGGCCGCATGTGAATAAGGAGGAGGCACCGCCGATGCAGTTGCTTATGGAGCGAACCAAGGCATTCCCGAGGCGCTTTCATATGTTTTGCAGCACGCCTACCACGGTGGAAAATGAGTTTTGGCAGGGTTTCCTCAGCACGGATATGCGGCAGTATTTTGTGCCGTGCCCGTTTTGCGGAGGGGAGTTTGTTTTTAAGTTCAGCCGGGAGACGGTGAAGTGGGACACGCCGGAGAATGGCGTGACGGATATCGACCTTGCCGCCGCTACGGTTCGCTATATCTGCCCGCATTGCAGCGGGGAAATATACGAGGATGAAAAGCCCGCTATGTTGGCAAAGGGCCACTGGGCGCCGAGTGAGGAGCTGCGCATCGAATATGCGGACGGGCGCATCCAGCCCTCCAGCACGGCGCGCGGCTACCATCTTGATACGATGTACAGCCCGTTTGTGTCGTGGGGCAAGTACGTTCGCAAGTTCCTGGAATGTTTGCAGAGGCTGACCGTGGCCACGGATTTGCAAAACTTGCGGAATAGCTGGGGCGGGTTGCCGTATGAGTTCACTAAGGTAACAGTTAAGCAGGAGCATATCCATGAGCTGTGCGGCGAGCATGCGCGCGGCGAGGTGCCGGGCGAGCCGTATTATATTTCCGTTGGATACGACCCGGGCGGCGATGTCACGCACTGGGTAGCGTGCGCCGTGTATGACGGCGGCGAAATGCGCGTGATTGACTGGGGCACCATCCTGCAAGCGCGTTCGGAGACGCATCTTGAAAATGTGGGAACCGAGGAGGAACCGCGCTGGCAGACGGTGGTTGACAAGGAGGGCATCGCGCCGCATTTTCTTGCACTGGAATGGTGCGGACGTCAGCCGGATATCGGTTTTGTTGATGCCGGTTATATGACCGGTGCCATCTATGACGAATGCGCGATGGTACCGGGGAGGCTGACGCCCACGAAAGGCGCGAATACGAAGATTGGCACGTGGTACACGCGACCGGCAGGGCCGAGCTGGCCGGATTTGCAGGTGGTGAGCTATGTTGACCATTTCGCTAAGATGAGCTTGTACGCGGAGACGATAGCGCGCAAGCATGCGCCGAGGCTGATACTGCCGAAAGCGGAAGATTGCGAACGCGAATTTTTGAACGGCCTCAAGGGGCAAAAGCTGGTGGAAAAGGGCAAAGGGCTGGAATGGCGGCGCGTGCCTGATGACCATTACGGCGATTGCATCAAGCTGAGCCGTGTTGGCTGGTGGGTGCTGGGTAGACGTTTTGAGGAGGCGGATGTTATCGAGCCATCGGAATACCCGGATGATGACGCGCCCGGGGTGGAAAATTAAAGTGCCGTTGCACTAGGTCGGGAAAGATAAATAGAGATGAACATTTCCGATGCACAGATACGGGCGTATGCCGAGAACTACACGCTGCCGCAGCTGAAAGACAAGCTGCGCGAGGCTATGGAACTGCTGGCAACCGGTGGCGTGATTACGCAGGCCGCCACCGGTGGCGGTACCAGCTACACCCGCCAGATAACCATGAGCCCGGCGGATGCTGTGGAGCTGTATCAGGCGGCCATCGAGTACAAGACCGCCAGCGGGAATAGCCGCGTGCAGGTGGAACATTTTACCACGGGAGGTATGGTATGCTGAGAGATTTGTGGAATAGGATCACCGGGAAAGCGACCTCCGCGAACTACACGCTGGATGCCGCCCGAGTGGATGACAGCTGGCCGTATATGCTGTGGCCGCTGGCACCGAACAAGGATATTGATGGCTGGGATTTGCGGCAGGTGTGGCAGCGCGGACGCGCGCTGTATGAGAATAGCCCGCAGATACGTAAGGCGGTGAAAAACATGGTGCACTTCACGGGGCATCTGATGCCGCTGCCCATGACTACCGATGCCGAGTGGAATGCCCGCGCCCTGGCTGCATTCCTCGCCCGCGTGAAAAACCCCTTCACCTTTGACGTGTCGGGGAAAGTGAATTACAAGCAGGCGTTGCGTTTCATGGAACGCCGTGCCATAATTGACGGAGATTGTGCAGTAGTACCCACGCGTGCCGCCGATGGCGGGGCGCTGTTTGCATTCTACACCGCCCCGCAAATTTCCGGGGGCGGTGAGAATGGCGTGGTGGCAGATGACCATGGCCGCCCGGTAGCCTACTATTTCGACACCGGCGAGGGTGAAGCCGTGCGGCTGGAAGCGCACCGGGTTATACTCTACCAGCATGACCCTGACCCAACGCGCCTGCGTGGGCATAGTGAGCTGGTGGCGGCGCTGCGCACCGCCAACGATGTGCACAACATTGTGGGCTATGCGAAGAATGGCCAGCGCCTCAGCAATAGCATGGGGCTGGTGGGCACGCGTGCGGTGGGAGCCAAGGGCCCGGATATCGGGCGCACCATCGGCGGCGGGAAAAGGAATGCCGTGGCCGGAGAAGAGGCGCCAAAAACCGTCATGGGCACGGGCCTGAGCATCACTTACCTGCCCGAAGGCTGCGATATACGCAGCATCCAAGATGGTCGCCCCAGCACGCAGCTGCAGGAGTTTTTCAAATTTCTGGTGCGCTGTATTGCACAGGGGGTAGGGCTTGACCCGGAAGTGTTGTTCTATTCCAACGAGATGGGTAGCGCGGCGGTGCGTTTCAGTCTGGCGAAAGTGCAGAAGTGGCAGGAGGAACGACTGGAGGATTTGGAAGTGGTTTGCAACCGCATATGGCGGCATGTTATTGCCTGCGAGGTGGCGGCGGGGCGTCTGGAGCCGTGCAAGGATAAAAATTGGATGAACGTGCGCTGGGTGCCCGGCAAGGACATGACCATCGACACGCCACGCGTGGCACGCGCACAGATTGACCTCGTGCGCGAGAATATGGCCGACAATATGGATTTCACGCTGCGCACCACGGGCTTAACACCGCAGCAGCTGGCCGAGCAGCGCGCTGCGGAGGTAGCACACGCCAAGGCGGTGGCGGCCAAGTACGGCCTCACATACGCCGAGCTGTGCCCTGGCCTGCCCGGCACGCAGGTGGTACCGCGCGAGGATGCCGCCGCCGATGACCCGCCCGCACCTGCACCGGATAGCGACCCAGAAAGCGTGTAAAAAGTCACCGAAAGGAAAAAGCGATATGCCTAAAAAGAAAGACAAGCAAAAGCCGTTCAAGGCTGATTTGACAATGGCCGGGGAGTCTGCCACGCTTGACGTGACGGGCTTCATCGGTTGGGACACCGAGCCCATACAGTTCACCGACCTAGTGGCACAAGCCAAGCAGGCCGGTTGCACGCATTTAACCGTGCGCATCAATAGCCTCGGCGGCTACTGCTACGATGGCCTCGCCATAGGCGATTGCCTGCGCGATTGCGGTATGGCTACCACCGCCGTGGTACTGGGTACCGCGCAGAGCATGGCCAGCTACATTCTGCAATGCTGCCAGGTGCGCGAGGCTCACCGTGGCGCCACCATCATGTTCCATCAGCCATCGGCTGGTGTTTGCGGTACGGTCGATGAGATTATGGAGCAGGCACAGTACCTTTGCAGCCTGCGTGACCGCATGTTTGCAGACATGGCCGCCCGCTGTGGTATTACGGGCCCGGAGCTGAGCGCTGAGCACATGACCATGAAAATCTACACCGCCGAGGAAGCTCTGGCCAAGGGCTTCATCGACCGCATTTCCGGTGCCGCTGATGTCACCGAGACAGAGCCCGAAACCGCACCCGAGCCACAGCCCGAGCCCGTGCAGAATGCCTGCAAGGTATACGAGTACGACCGCGTGCAGATGGCTATGGCCATGGCCGCCGAGGAGGAGGCAGAGCCGGAAACTGAGCTGGAAACTGAGCCGGACCCGTCTCCGGCTGACGCCTCCGCCGAGGCAGGAACAGAGCCCGCCGCCGCTCCGGAGGAGCTCCGGCGTGACAAGCCGGAAACTGAGCCGGAAACAGAGCCCGCCACCGATGCAGGCATTGCCAAGATGGTAGCTGATGAAGTGCAGCGACAGTTGGCCATCCGCGAGGCGCAGATGTTGGCTGAGATGGGCGCGCCTGTATCCGCGCTGCCCGCCGCCGCTGCCGGTGGCAGCTGCGGCGTGGCAAGCCGCGCCAGTTTCAGTATGGCGGAGCTTGATGCTATGCCTGCCATGCAGCGAATTGAGGTATTGCAGCAGGATTCTGCGCTGGCCGCCGCTTACGCAGCCCACATTTAATACCATTTCACCCATAACAAAAGAAAGGAAAAAGCGATATGCCGAACCGAAACAATGAAAACAGCGCCAAGCGCGCTACCGTATCCATGCGCGACAAAAACCGCGCCAAGATGGCTCACGTGCTGCCCTGCATCGCTCAGATGAACGATGCCGAGCTTGCCACCATGGGCCTGAATCCCGCCGCTGTGGAATCCGTTATGGCCTCCACCGGTGGCGTGCCCTCCATGCACGGTGTCAGCGATGGCGTGACCCTTACCGGCATGGCCGTTGTGGCTAAAAAGGCCATTGATAAGTTCTACGACATCCTCGCGCCCATCGATGCGTTCAGTACCACATACGCCGAGGATTATGTCATTCAGGGTGCACCCGGCATCCTGCCCAAGCTGGTGGTGCCCATTTACAACGATAAAGATGGCGCCGAGGTGGATAACTACGGCAGCTTTGCAGACCGTACCGATTCCGGCACTGTTTCCTGCGCTGAAATCGAGCTGCACAAGGTTGATAAGGTTATCCGCATCTATGGTCGCGACATCCAGCAGGGTGTTGACCTCGAGAAACGTCTGGAGGCCGCTGCATCTGCCATGGCACGCCGCGTGCAGAAGTACGTATTTTCTAGCATGGCTGTGGGTACGGCACAGGCCGATGACCCCAGCGTGAAGGTGGCCGCCATCACCGTGCCCGCCATCGGTAACGATGAGGGTAAGTTTAATTTCGGCTATGCTAACCAGATACTCAGCGAGAGCATTCAGCCCCGCGTGCACGGTCTGCTGGTTGATAGCGCCCACTACGGCGCACTCAAGGCCGCAAATCAGGACAGCCTCACCGCCGCTGATCTTGACGTTGACGTGGTGGCCAAGGTGCAGGATGCTGATGCGTTCGGCACCGGTGCCGTGGGCCTGATTGCTAACCGCCGAGGCGCTGCCGTGGGCCTTGCTGCACCGTACATGATTAAGGGAGCATACGCCAGCTATGAGCAGCTGACCCGTGGCGGCCAGAATGTGCCCTTTGCTGTGTGCACCTGGTACGACCCCAACCTCAACTGCATCTGCATTTGGCTTGGCACCATGGTGGGCGTTAAGGTGACCGATGCCACCGCCATCAAGCCGCTGGTGACGGCCTAAAGGTTTTACGTAAGCGATAGCGAGCGAGCTCCATAAGAGATAGTGATAGGTACAAAAAAAGCCGGGTGCGCGAAAGCGCACCCGGTGAAGCGCAAGTGAGGCCATGAACGATTTGAAGCAGTTTTTTGCCGCCGGTGATGCGGATTTGCGAGCGACAGCGGGCGAGGATGCCGAGCTGGTGCGCAAGGCTGATGGCGAGCGTGTGGCGCTGCGTGTGGTGGTGTCTGTGGCAGAGGTGGCCTATACCTTGCAACGGGCAACGGGCCCGAAAGTGACATGCGACCGGGAGGCTATTATCAGCCGGGAGCAAGCAGGCCGTGCGCCGGTGGTGGGCGATATGCTGCACGCCGGTGGCGAGGTGTATGAGATAGTGCGCGTGACGGGGTGGGCGTACGATACAAGCTGGCATTGCGATTTGGCGGTGCGTAAAGTCAAGAAACCATGATAAAAGGCAAGTACAGCATCGACACGCGGCGGATGCGCGCGAAGATACGGCAATGGGAACGGCAGGTGGATGCCGTGACCCTTGCCGATTTAAAGCTGTACGGGCAGACGGCAGCCAAGGCGATGATGAAATGCACGCCGCCGGGGAATATGAAAGAACGCCCGGCGGTAGCGCTGCGCAAGTTGAAAGAGCGCATTAAAAAGGATTTTGAGGGCGATGGCCTGAAGTCGTTTGATGATGATGATATTTTCTGGTACCGAGACGGCCGCGGCACGCTGCGTGCGCGTATTGGCGGGTATACGGATGAACGCCCCAGCCCGTTCCGCGTGATACGCGGGAGGGCGAGTAAAAAGATGCAGGAGGCCATGAAGGTAGGCGGGCGGCATAAGGTGGAGTTTGTGGCAGGCGGTTTGAGCGAGTTTATGCGGCGCGCCGGGCAGTATTACATGGGGCGCAGAGGCAGCACGTACCGGCTGAAATGGCACGGGGTGCGGCATGTTACTACCATGGCGGCAGTGCGCGGCGAGATACGGAGCAGGCAGCGGCTTGCCGGTAAGCTGATGGCAGGGTGGAAGCCGCTTGCGCATGCAGCGGGTACTAAGCTGCCCTCAGCGGTGGAAAAGCAGAGCGGCAAGGGTAGTGCCAAGATAAGGCACAGCATGCTGCACAAAGCTGTGCTGGAGGGCAGGAATGCAGGGCATTACCCGGAGCTGCAAGGGTTGGTGAATCGGCAGGTGCCGTGGATTTTGAAAAGGAATCGAAGCATCGCCAAAAGGCGAGCAAAACAACTTGGAAAGAAGCTAAAAAAATGACGTATACGCAGTTTTTTACGGACAGCATAGCCATGACACTGGCAGATGCCCTCTCACGCGCGGGTATCGGTTTGCCCGTTTATGGGCAGGTGAGCGACCCGGAAGCGGAGCATGACCGCGTGGAGGTGCGGTGCGCCGGCACGGAGGAGCTTATACCGGGGAACTATACCACGCGGCTGGATTGCAGCGTGGTGCTGCTGGCCAGTGCCAGCGCCAACGATGCAGCAGGGGTGGAGCAGATGGCCGCGCAGGTGGCGCCGGTGGTAAACGGGGTGCTGCGCCGCCCGTGGCGGCATACACCGCTTGCGGACCCGCGTGCGGAGACGGATGCCGAGTATGAGCAAGCCCCGTTCATCGTGCTGGATTTGGTGCCCGAACCGGCGAACACGGAAACGGAGGATGATAGCTACGCGCTGCAGGTAGATTTTCGGGCATACGTTCAATTTTAATCTTTCCCAACAAAATAGAAAGGAAAACACAAAATGCACAGAATTGGAAAAACGCCGAATTTCGGCATCGATGCGCCCGAGGAGGGTTTGTTTGTGTCCACGGTGGAATACACGCCCAGCTGCGAGACTTACGAGCAGCTGGATGAAAAAGGTGAGGTTCAGGGCCTTGCGCTGTACAAGCAAAAGGTTGAAGTAAGCCTCACCGGTGAGGTGCCGTACCAGGCTGATGGCGCGGCCAGTGCCTACCACATGGGCGGCACCATCACGTTGGCTAACACCTGCCCCGAAAATAGGTGGCTGGGTGGTACGGCACCGGAGGCCACCACTACGGTGATAACCGGCCTGCCCTACACCCGTAACCGTGAGGGCGCGCAGGAAATCAGCGTGACGGCTGCAATCTACCCGTTCGGCATCGCCGAGGGCTGATTAGTGAACAACCCAGCAACAGACTGGCAATCCCCAAAAACATAATGAATGAGGTACTACCTAAGCCCGAAAAGCTGAACGGCACGCGCAGCTGTGAGCTGGCTGCGTTGCTGGTGACAATGGGCTTTACCCCAGCAGATAGGCAGATGAGCATCGCCACCGGGCAAGGAGTGCCCGGTGGCAGTTTGGGCTATTGGCGATTTTTGCCGGAGCATCCGGCGAAGCGGTACAGCTTGCGCGCGGTTATCGCGCACGGGTTGGATGCATATCAGGCTGCCAAGCCGAATTGCGGTGCATTGCCCATCTACCCGGAACAGGCATACATCGCCGCAGCATTCCACAATTACCGCTTGATGGTGGAGAGCGTGACGCATGGCACCCGCCTACGCCTGACGGCTACGGCGTGGCAAGCCCGACCGGATTTTGCGCCGGTGTATGTTTTCGAGCGCGTGGAAGCGCGTGGCGTGGCGGAGTTGCCCGGCGCGGAGGAATTGCGACAGTTCCGGGCAAACGGCACGCGGAATACGGAGCTTGCGGCGGCGCTGGCCACGCTTGGCTTTACGCCCGGAGATACCGGCAAGCGGATAGCGCACGAGGTGCGCGGGCATGTGTGGCTGTTCCCGGAGCGTAGCGCAGATGGCCGCTACAGTCTGCAAGAGCGCATGGCACGGTGGGCAGATGACGCATGGTGCGCGCAAGAGGGCAATACTGACCCGATAGCCGCCATGGCGGATGCGTTTTGGAACCTGCGGCACCTGCGGCGCAGTCTGCGCGATGCTCGGGTGTATGTGCAGGCGCAGAACGGCGATCGCACGGTGCTGGTGCGGCGCGATGCAAGCGCAGAGACATGGGCAAAGGCAGAGGCGTTCCTTACAAGGAAATGACCGGGAAAGCGCGAATCAGGAAGAGAAATGCGGAAGCCAGGGATCAGCAAGGTAGGATTTCATGCGCTCAGCGAA
Source organism: Akkermansia sp. (assembly GCA_017555205.1). GTDB lineage: Bacteria > Verrucomicrobiota > Verrucomicrobiia > Verrucomicrobiales > Akkermansiaceae > Akkermansia. Next base: position 115,327 of record JAFZGW010000013.1, read on the forward strand.
CGCGTGCATCGCGGTGGCGTCATTTTCGAGAGCCTCTCGCGTGGTGGTATCCAGCGCGAGCGCATCGGCATGCTGCAAAAGAAAGGCGTTGACGCGTATGGGGTCGGCCATGGCATCCAGGGCGTATCTGGCATGGATTTTTCTGTTTTCGCCGTAGCTGACACGTGCCAAGCTTACACAGGAACAAATATCTTTAACAAACGCGGGGCGGCGTTTGAAGTACCAGGACAGAGCCTCGGATGCTGTGAGGGTGCGAGCCATGCACCCGGATTTTAGCATGCCAGCAAGTTACGAGGCAAGATAATTTTACATTTTCAACAAAAAAAAAGAATTATGCCAAAAGCAGATGCAAATATCAGAATAGGAGCCGATACCACAGCTTTTACCACTCAGATGGCAGGGCTAGAAAAGGGCATTACCGAAAAGATGGCAAAAATTGGCAATGTTTTCATGGGCGCCATGGGTTTGGCCGCGGGGGCAAAGGGCATAGCCTCTGCGTTCAGCGCGTTTACGCAACCGGCGGCAGAGTTGGAAAATGTGGCCACTAGTCTGGGGGTGGTGATGGGGAATGCGGAGGCGGCGGAGCGTTTAACGGGCAGCTTGGAGCGGTTGGCCACGAATGGGGTGGTGGGCTTTGATGAGTTGCACCGGAGTGCGCGAGCGCTTACGAATGTATTTCAGGATGATGCGGTGATATCGCACTATGTGAGCCGCATGGCAGACATCGCCGCCGGTGCCGACATCCCGGCGTCGCGCCTCGCCGAATTGGTAGCGCGCATGGAAGACGTTGGCAAGGCAGAATTGACAGAGCTAGCCAATAAAGGAGTGCCGATATATGAGGCTCTGGCAGAAGTCATGGGCAAGAGCCGTGACGAGGTAGTGAAGATGGGCAACGAGGGCAAGATTGGTTGCAGCGCCTTGTTGGCGGCGTTTGAAAAGCTGACGGATGCCGGGGGGCGGTACCACAACATGAACGCCACCATGAGCAATACCGCAAAAGGCAGCTGGGATACCCTCAAGGCAAGCATTACCGAGTGCATGGCGGCGCTGGGTGAGCCTATCAATGACAGCATCCGCCCCGTGCTGCAAGAGCTGGCTACGTGGGTGCAGGAAAATAAGGCGAGCATAAAAGAGATAGGGGCACAATTCAAGCCCGTTGCGCAAAATCTGGCCGCATCGATGAAGGTCGCCATGCCTGGAATTATCGGCGTGGCTAAGGCTATAGGCAGCTTAGCAGAAACAGTGGGAGGGCCACTCGTGAGCATGATATCTATGGGGACAGCGGTAGCCGTTCGCTGGGCAGGAAGTTATCACGGAGTTGCTATAGCGTTGGCGTTGCTGAGTGCTAAAATGCAGGGTCCCTTTGCATCGGCGGCGCGGAAGGTAATGGCAATTAAGAGGCTAATGCGCATAAAGATGAAAAAATACCGTGCCGAGGTGATAGCAACGGGGAGTAGCTTCAAAGTAATAATGGCGGGCATGGCAGCCTCTGCAAAAGCCGCACTGATCAGCATAAAAGCAGCATTTGCCAGGAACGCCATCACGTTGGCCGTGCTGGCACTAGGCGAGGCCGTAGGTTGGCTGTATACAAAGTTTTCAGATGCGGAGGACGCGGCAAAAGACATGGGAGTGGCAGCAGAAGATGCCGCCGCCGCTACAAATGAGGCGCTGGAAGCGAGCCGCCGGGAGATGGAACTAAAAGAAGTTGCGCAGCGCCGGGAGCAGGACCGCACGCGGCAGATGGAAGAGCAAGCGCGGCTGGCTCAGGAGGCGGCGGACGCGGAAAAAGAGCGCTTGCGCACGGTGGCAGAGATGGCACGGGCACGGCGTGATAATGATTTTGAACGGGAAATGGACGCGCTGCGCGAGATTCCGGAGGGGCTTAACGGCGGCACGGGTGGCGTGATACGCGCCCGTTTGCGCCGCGTGGGTGCCCCCAGTGAGGAGGCACTGTATGCCGAGCGCGACCGGCTGGAGCTCAGCGGGAGCATGAGCGAAGAACAGCAGCGGCGGTATGAGCAGGTGGCGGCAGCCATCAGCAAGATTGAAGAGGAACACCGCAAGGCCGAGGAGGCAGCCCGCACACACCGACAGGAGATGGAGCGCTTGCGGGATAACTACTATGACCGAAAGAGCACATACAACCGCGGGCGAAAGGATGCCGCGTATGAGGAAAAGAGCATAGGCGGGCAGGAACGGCAGCTGCGCCGCGATGCGCAGGCGGCGGGCTACTGGGGCGAGATGAACCCGGCGGCGATACGTGAGCATCTGGATGAGCTGGCCAAGGCTGACGTAAAGGGGAACGAGGACAGTATAGCCGCGCTGGAACGCATCCTACAGCTGCACGATGAGCTGGTGGAGCGCAAGCAGCGATATCAGGCTGCGCGTGCTACGGATATGCAGGAGCTGCGCATACAGGCGCTGGAGCTTGCCGGGCGCAAGCGTGCGGCGGATGCCTTGCGGCAGGAACTGGAAATACAGCAGCGCATCACGGAGCTGCGGGAGCGTGGAGCTACGCCGCGGCAGGCCAAGCAACAGGCGGAGATGGAGGCTAAGGTGCGAGCAGCGGCAGAGCAGCGGGCGCGCATTCAGTCCGCCCGGGTGGAGTTTATTCAAGGGCATCAGGCGAATGTTGGCGGCGGCGGTGTATCGTTCCGGCTGGGTAACAGTCAGCTGCAAGAGAGTAAAAAGCATGGCCGCCTGTTGAAAGAGATACGCGATTATTTGCGCGGCCAGCGGAATACCGCCAGCGGCGTGGCCGTGTTGGCATGATTTTCCTGCCCGCCCTGCCGGGTGGGCGCAAGAGACAATACAAACACACACAAAACAATGAACGAAACAGAAAGAGAGATTACGAACCACATGACGGCCTTACAAGGTGACCATCCGCACGCGGTGGGTGGCCAGCAGATGCGCCGTGTGAGTCTGGAAAGCATCAGCGTGCTGCAGATGGTGGGCAGCCCGTTTGCGCCGGTGTTTAACGCGGCGCTGAACGGCGAGACGATAGCGGCGCCGGAGGTGTCGGCGGTGGATATTGCGGTTTTTGCATGGATTCACAGCGCACCGGAAGATGACGTGCTCCAAGTGGCGTTGCAGTGTGCACCAGATTATGCCTCACCTGCCATCCGTGCGGCGATGAAGTGCATCCGCGGGTGGAGTATGGAAGAGGTGGCCAAAGTGGTGGAGTATGCCATGGCGGATGCGCGTGCGGTGGTGGCTGCCACGTTTGACCTCGAGGCGCCGAACTACGGCGGGGATGGTAAAAAAAAATCTTGAGACACTGCCGCCTGCCTTTGGTGGTAAGTTTTGAATGCAGACTTGCGGCGCATTTGCACCTGCCTACGGTGCGGGTGCGCCGCGCGCCGTTGCCGCTGGTGCTGCTGTGGCTGAATTATGCCGCGCAGGCGGATGGCATGGAAACGTGGTGGATGGATGAAACACCGGCGCGGCAGGATGCGGAACAGGTGCGCGAAACGCTGGCTAGCTTGCGCGCGCAAGCGGATGACATTGGCAGCGGGTGGGAATGAGCCGGTGCGGTTGCACTCCGGCGGGATAAATAATAGAGAGATTTACAACACAGAACCATGGAAGCGAATATGCAGGTATTAGAGGGCGCGCAGTACAGGTTGCGCGTGAAGTTGACCAACGAGGCGGGCGAGCAGTTGCCGCCGGAGAATTTCAGGGTATACGGCGGAGCATTCTGTCCTGGGTACGCGCCTGCGCATTTTCATGCGGAGCGCACGGCGGAGGAATGGGTGCTGACGATGCCGGGCTTGAAGCCTGGGCGCGTTCCGTGGAATTGGCAAGTTATAGCTGCCGAATATGCTACCGGTGTGGAATGGCTACTGGCTGCGGGCGAGGTGACAGTAACGCCGCGCCATGCAACCGGTAGCGCCGCCGTGGATCCGGGTGAGTTGAACGTGCTAGCCACGCTGGACAAAACAACGCTGAAAATGACGGTGCAGCTTGGCGAGAGTACGGCGGCATGCGGGCTTGCGGTTGTTGCAGCGCGTAACAGCGCGGCGGCGGCTGCGGCTAGTGCTGAGTCGGCGGGGGAGCGCAGGGTCGGTGCTGAGGCTGCGCAGCGAGCGGCTGAGGTTGCTGCGGTGGATGCTGCGGCGGATGCTGTTACAGCCCGGCAACAGGCCGGAGAGGCTGCGGGTAGAGCGGCAGCGGCTGCGGGTAGTGCTGCGCAGGCGGCAGCAAGCGCAGCTGGTGCGAATGCTGATGCAGGGCTTGCCCACAAGCATGCCACCGAGGCAGCAGCCAGTGCCACGGCAGCGGCGAATAGTGCCAGGGATGCAGCCACCAGCAGCAAGGCGGCGGCGGATAGCGCGAGCGAAGCTATCGCGGCGAAGGAGAAGGCGACCCAGCAGGCTGCGGGTGCTGAGGTCAGTGCTACGGCAGCGGCGCGGAGTGCTGCGGCAGCGGCAGGGAGCGCGCAGGCGGCAGATGCCAGTGCTACGGCAGCGGCAGGCAGTGCTAAGGCAGCTGCGGAGAGTGCCGCCGGTGCTCAAAAGGCACAGGAAGACGCCGCTACCTACGCCGACACTGCTGCATCCACCCTCGCCAATGCCGCTAAAAAAGCAGAAAATAACACTTTCACAGGCACTAATACTTTTAACGGTGCTATTGTTGCGAACGGCGGAATAAACGGGTTGACAGCACCAGCCGGGTGGAATTCTGCCGTCAGTCTTTTAGGTTCGCGTTTTGGTTCGTTCGTGGACGAGTGCATGAGGCGAAAAATTACAACTTCGTTCTCGGTACTAGCCGGAGCCGGTACTGTTGCGAACGGTGTACTGACCGCTGCGGCGGGAGATGATTGCATTGCCAGGAGTTCGCTCGCGTGGAAACGCCCCGGGATGGCATACAGCACGATGGGAGGCATGTGGCTACCGCTCTCGAAGAACGGCAATGGAGCCTCGGGGAGCTGCCGGGTGTGCGTGAATCTCTGCTGTTCTTTGAAAAAAGAACATTATACAGTTCAAGAGCAAACGATGATGCGCCCCATTTTTGCCTACTCTGCTGCCGCCGTGTACACATATGCTCATTTCAACGTTATTGAGTTTACGGTTGGGTATGATGCTAACGGGCGACAGGCGGTAACATTGTATACCCCCATTGTAGAAAACGGGCAAATGACCGGTATGCGTGAGCAGCGCACTGTGCTGAATACTCAACCATTAGGCGGGAATTTCATTGGTATTATCGGCTTCTTGATTGTACGCACGGCTGAGGACGCATATGAAGTTTTTGCCGTGGCAGAGGACTCGTCGTGCAAAATGTACAAATGCGGAACAGTGTGGGCCAAAAGTCAGCTATATAGCGGTGAGGGTGTGTTCCAAAATCTTTATTTTGGAGCTACCGGCAGCTCGTGGCGATTACCTACCGAGCTTGTACTGGAAGCGTCGTTACCCACCGGCGAGTATGCGAGCATGGCGGCACAAGTGGCGCAAGCTATCGGCACGACTAAAGTAACGGACTACACTTTTGAGGATTTTAACGCTAAATATAGCATAACAGAATAAAATGGAAACGATACAAATTGCATGCGTGCCCGCTGATTGGGACGCCTCCACCATCACCGCCGTGGGGCTGCGCCGTAATGGCCGCCGCGCCCTCCCCGTCACCATCACCGCCCGGGAGCTGCCGGAACCATGGCTGACCGTGTGGCATGGGCTGGTGGATGCGCTGAGGGGAGTGGCACCGGGTGAGTGGGCGGCTACGTTCATAGAGTGCCAGCTGGCAGAGGATGAAAACGGGGAGCCCGCTGTGCGGCTGGTTATACAGCGCCGGTGGGATGATGCCACTACGGCGGAGCCGGTGGAGCTGCTGATGGGTGGCGAGGCTGTGGCGTTTTTCGAGTATCTTACAAACAATTAAGCGGATAAAAAGCCATGACGGACGAACAGAAAAAGCAGGTGCGCGGGCAGGTTCATACTGCCGCCGCGCAGGGTGCCCAAAAGGCGGCTGAGGCAGCCAAAACGGCTACAGGCTGGAAAAAGTGGCTGCTGGTGGCATTGGCCGCCGCGCTGGCAGCTGTGGCGCTGTTTACGCAGGTGCAGTGTACGGGGCTGACGCCTACGCAGGTGCGGACGGTGCGCGAGGTGCATACGTTGTTCCATGTGCTGACGGATGAGCAGTGCATGTTTGAGGTGGAAGAATGGAAGAAGTAAACAGGCATGACGAGCAACTTGATTGCATGTTGCACGGGTGCAGTGGTGGCCGCTATGCAGGTGGCCACCGCTGCTACATCTAGCAACGCGTTGGATTCCATCCCCACGCTGGGAGGTGTGGGTTTGTTGGTGTGGATTGTGATATACCAAACTAAAGAGTGCGACAAGCTGCGCGAGCAGTTGCGCAAGGCTCACGAAAAATGCAGTAATTGCAGGCTTGCGCGTGCGGCGAATGATACGCTAATTGAAGCAGGAAAGGAACATTTCGATGAAAGAGAAAATCAAGCGGATACAGAAAAAGGTGGGCGCAACGCCTGATGGCGTGGTGGGTCCTGAGACGGTGGCGGCCATCATGGCCGCGCTGGGTATCAAAGAAGATACGCCGCTGGTATGGCCTACGCAAAAGGAGGTACGCAGCGGCAAGAGTGTTTTCGGTGCGCCGGGGAGTAATAACCTCGTGCGCATCACGCCGCCGTATCAGCTGTGGTACGATGGCGCAAGAGTGAGCAGTATAGCGGTGCATAAGGCTGTGGCCGAGCATGTGCAGGCGGCGCTGCGTGAGGTGCTGGAGCATTACGGGCTTGAGCGCATCAGCATACTGGGGCTTGACCAGTACGGGGGGTGTTACAACTACCGCAAGACTACGGCAGGCAGCAGCCTCAGTATGCACGCGTGGGGCATTGCGCTGGATTTTGCGCCGGAGCACAACGCATACAGTAAAAAAGCGCCGGAGGCGAGCTTGAGCCGCCCGGAGTGCGCGGCATGGTGGGAGATATGGGAGCGGCACGGGGCCATCAGTCTGGGGCGAGAGTGTGATAAGGACTGGATGCACGTACAGTTTGCAAGGCTGAAGTAGAAAGGGGAGTGGTATGGCAGAGTATATTAACATCGCGCCGCGTGAGCATGTGGAAAAGCGCATTACCATGGAGGCAAAGCCGGGGGATGCGTACAGCGAGAGCACGGGGCGCAGGGAAACCACGAAATATACGGGCACGTGGGCCGATATGTTGGCGGCGGCCACCGAGTGTCTCGGTGACGGTGGGGCGGCTGTGCAGGTGTCTTGTGAGCTTGAACGGTTGGAGGGTGGCATCGGTGAGCTGACGGTGACGCGTGAGATGTTCCGGCAGCCGGATGCCACCGGGGAGGATGAGCCGGAAGAACCGGAAACGGAACAGGAGCTGGGCAGCGAGGCCGCGCCGTGCTATACGAGCAGTAGCAGTTTGGTGCAGGTGTGTATACTGGCGCATCCGAAGTTTGCGCAGATGGCGGACTTGGAGCGGCGCGCCCTCAAGGCTATGATAGATGGGCAGGATGAGTACAGCTATCTGGAAGATAGTACGAGTTCCAGCGGTACGCGGCGCATTGTAGACTGCATCAAGAGCGAGGCAGCAAAGAAAGCGTTTTCGTATATCAGCAAGGGGGTAACGTCATATTACGATGTATCTACCGAAACAACGGCACGCTGGAAAGGGCGCAGTAACAAGTATCAGGCGGGGACGGTGGTAGAGACAGCGCCGGGTGGTTTCACCAGCGGCGCGAACCGGAATTTTCTGTGCAGCGGTACCGGGGTGGAGAAAACGGGCAAGGAAACGTGGTGCAGCGCCTCGTTCCGCATGAGCAGTGCGGGCGGCTGGGATAAGTACCTTTACAGCGGTGACTAAGTATGGCGAATAATTCACCGGTACCGGATTTTGTGAGCGGGCAAGCGTTACTTGCCCGCGATTTTGCTGCTTTGGTGGGGGCTGTGCGTGATTTGCTGCACGGGCAGATGCCTGTGCTTGAGCAGCCGCGCGGGGGGCGGTATTACCGCCCATTTGTGTGTGCGGGCACGTGCATACCGCGAGCGGGTGCAGATGATGAGCCTGTAGCGGGTGTGGCGGAGGTGCTTTTTCAGGTGGGCGAGTATGTGACGCTGTGCGAGGATGACACGGTGGCGGGGCTGCCCGAGGCACTGGCCACGGCGCAAGAAAAGCAAGTACCGTGTGGGCTGCATGCGTATGTGACCTGGGAGTATGTAGGCGGCTGGGAGGGGTGTAGCCTGCGCGCTACGGGTATGGAATGCGCGGCGGCGGCATGGCAGGAGCCGGAGCTGCTGGAGGATGGTAGCATGACGAATGACGGATGGCACGGCGGCACGGTGTTTTCGGTGGTGATGCCTACAGCGAACGTGCGCGGGCAGGTGCAGTGCACGCCGGTGCCGTGGGTGGTGCCGCAGAATCCGACCATGGTATGGCGCAGCGCAAACGGTGACTACATGGCGGAGCTTTTAACGGGCGAAATGGCCTTGCTGCCAGCGCCGCCGGAGGAATCGCAGCTGTTGGCTGTGAGTGGTGGCGGGTACTACAAGGCGGGTAATACATACCAGACGGTGCGCCACGAGTGGCGCGGGAGATTGGACAAGCACGGCGTGCTGCATGTGAGCACGCGGAATGATTTACAGGAATGAATACAAAATCGTTTTTGAGAGACTGGCAGCCGGGTGATGTGGTAACGGCTGCCGATATGCAGGCACTGGCGGACACGGTGGCCATGCTGGAAGCTGACGCAGACACACGCGGCGGCGCTGCACTCGGCGCATGCAGGCGGGTATCTGACGGGCCACAGGGGTGGCCGTGGCAGGTGGTGGCGCTGCATGGCGCGGAGGGGTACGAGCTGCGCGTGGTGCCCGGTAAGGTGCTGGCGGGTCTGGGCATGACGGGTAGTGGTGCGGGGCTGGGTGATGAGGAGGTGGCGTATACGTACCTTGAGCTGCCTGCTACTGTGGGGGCGGATATGGTGCAGGATTATGACGCCACCAAGGATGTGTCCACGGTGTACCTTGAGCTTACCGGGCGCGTGGTGCGCCGGTATCTGACTTGTGGCGATATGGTGGACGCTGGGCTGATGGATGCCCCGTATGGCATGATGACGGATGCGGACAAGGCGGAGAAAACCGGGCACGAGATTGTGACGTTGGAAGATGCCGCCCTGCGTGTGACATGCGCACCGGCGGATGATGCGCTGCGCATCTGGCCGCTTGCTGTGGTGACTAAGGCGCACACGCAGCCGGTAACGCAGCTGCTGTGGGGTGATTTGAGTGCGCTGGAATGCCGGGGCATCGCGCGCACGGACGGCAAGCCGGTATGGCCAAGCGACCGCAGCGCAGCGGCAGCATGGGGTACTACGGCGCATGCAGATGGAATGGACGCGGTGGCGCCGGTGGAGTTCAGCACGGCGGCGGAAACCATCGAGGGCACGCTGCGCGCGTGCATGGATGAGGATGGCGCGCTGGAGTTTTATTTGGGTGAGTATGGCGCGGGAGGTTCAGGCGGTTCAGCCGGTGAAGAAGAAGAAGAAACGGAAGTTCCCGAGGAGGAAGAGCCCGAGATGGGCGACCCCGAGGAAGAAGACCCGGAGGAAGACATGCCGCCGCCGCCCGGACCATATACCCCGCCGACCCCTGCGCCCACGCCTACGCCCTCGCCTGTCCCCGGCGGTGGGATTACGCGTGTGCCGTATGGGTACGTGGCGGGAGAAGGCTTTTTGAGCTGCGAGCTTATAAAAGCGGCAGATGGGCAGCTTTATTGGGAGCTTGAACTTGACCCGGATTACTTGGCGAAGGTGTGCGCAGCGATGGCGGTACCGGTGACGGTGACGTATAAGGCAGTCGGCACGCAGGTGGGTACTTTTGCCACGGTGAAAATGGGTTTAGGCGATTGCGCAGCGAGTGCCAGCGGCATGCTGTTGAGCGGCACAGCGCAGCTGTTGTTTAATGGCACTAATAATGTGGACGCGAACAAGGAGCGCGCTACGGTGCGGGTGAATTATGTGGCGAGTCCGGTATGGCAGCAGAGCCGCAAGTGGTATTTGAGCCCGAAAAAGGTACACAAAGCCGGTGCGTATGTGAGGCTGGAAAAGGCGACCAACGGATGGCAGCCCGGCGGATTTGTGGAGGCGCGGGTGTGGTACCGATTCAGCATTAAAAAGGCAGTTTTCCGCAAGAATGCGCTTGCTTACCTCCAAAAGGAGATGGCGGCCATCGCGGTGGAAGGCGAGGCAGTAAGCACCAGCGCGGATTCCAGCGTGCGCGCGGTGTTGAGCGGTAACATGACCGCGCCCGTGTATACGATGACGCTGGGAGACGCAACAGAATAAAGATATGGCAAACGTGGTAACAGTAAGGATAAAGACGGAACCGGCAGCCAAGGCTATAAAAGCGTACGCCACCAGCGCGGCGGTGGTATTAACCGGCACCGGCGGCGATAGGTGGGCAACGGGGGGCAGCGGCGGGGCTACGGTGGAACGTGGGTTCACGGTGACGGTTGAATTTAGCGGTGGTGAGTCATGAGTAGTGCAATATTGCCGGAGTTTAGGAGTGGCGAGCCGCTGACGGCGGCGGCGCTTAACGCGCTGGCGAGTCGGATACGCGGCCTCCAGCTGCGCGCGGCGCAGAATGGGCAGGTGGTGCAGCGTGCGCGCCGGGTGTTGCCGGGGCGGCATTTTGCGTTCCAGTTGGCGGAGCTGAACGGCTGCATCTGGTACCGGCAAGGGTGGCTGGATGTGGCGGGCGAGCTGGTGCCGGTGGGGGAAAAGGAGTGGAACTTGCTGGGGGGCATGAAGCCCTGCACGGTGTGGCTTAATGTGACGCGCGGCGATGATGGCACCGTCACCGGTACGGTGGAGCAAGGCGAGCTTGATTTGACCACGCCGGAGCGGAATATGCGGCGGCGTTTGGGCTATGTGCGCAAGGAGGCGGCGCAGGATGAGTACGGGATGATATGGCACGCTGTGCAGGTGCTGGGTGGTGTGATATCGCCGGTGGCACCGAGGCGGCAGATGGGCACGCCCGCCGGTTCGCCTGCGGCGGAGAAGTTTTGTAAGAGTGATGCGGGGGTGGAGTATATGCACGCGGGGCATGTGCGCGGCGGTGGGTATAGTGTGGGCGGAGAGGCGCATGCGGGGCGGTGGGTAAAGCTGGGGTACAGTAACGACCTGCACACGATGGAGCTACCGCCGGAGCACGGCGGCACGCGGTTGGTGCAGAGTATGGGATTTGCAACGAATATCTAGCGATGGACGCAGAGAAAATAACGGGCCCGTCTACGCCAGAAATGGGGACATTTCCGGCTACGCCGAGGCACCTGCCCTCCGAAACTCCGGGCAGGTGGGAGGATTATATCGGGCAGATTATGCTGGCTGATTGCATGGACGTGCTACGGCAGATTCCGGATGGCGCGGTGGATGTTTTGCTGACGGATCCGCCGTACGGGATGCCGGGACGCGAGGAGGGGGAGCGCGGGCGGTTCGGGAATAAAAACAGCCGTTTTGAAAAGTACCGCAAGATGGCAGGCGCCGGGCATTGGAAATATGGCGATGAGATGACGGCATGGGATGTGGCACCATCGCCGGAGGTGTTCCAGGAGATGTTTCGCGTGAGCAAGGAGCAGATTATATGGGGCGGCAATTATTTCGAGCTACCGGCCACGCGGTGTTTTAATGTGTGGCGCAAGCTGACCATCAGCGAGGGGTTTTCCATGGCCATGTGTGAATACGCGTGGACTAGCTACAAAACAAACGCGAAATGGTGGGAGTTCGCGCCGCAGGATGCGGAGCGGTTCCACCCTACACAAAAGCCGCTGGGGCTGATTTGCAGGCAGCTGGAGGAGTACACCAAGCCGGGGGATTTGGTGCTGGATTGCTACAGCGGCAGCGGCACGGTGGCCGTGGCTTGTCAGCTGCTGGGGCGGCGGTTTATTGCGGTGGAGAAAAACCCGAAGTATTGGCAGATGAGCGTGGAGAGATTGCGGAGTACGGCAGCGCGGGTGGCAGATGCCTGCCCGGGCGCAGGTGGGCAGCAGTTGTTGCTTTTCTGATGTAAGAAAATGCCCGATTTTTTTTTATATAATGCACTGGGAGAACAAAAAAATGCGAAAAGAATAAAAAAGTTGTTGACAACTAAGCATCAAAGCGTTATAATGCGCGCGCCGCCCCAAGCGGCAATTCCGCCGGGAGGGAGCGGTTCATTACTAATGAATACCCCAACCCGAAAATACAGAAAGCTGGCCGCTGTGCTGGACATAGCGGAGAAAGTACTGAGAATTATCCTCTTACTGTTAAAGCTTCTGTGTTAAAAAAAAAGTGCCCGGTGCAATTCGTTGCACCGGGCAACTTTTTTTTGAAAAAGAGATTGACAAAAGAGGGGGCGCGTGGTTAAATGAAGCCATCCGAGGGAAGGGGTTCCCTCATTAGTAACGATTCTGCCCCGCTGCGGTTCGCCGTGGCGGGGCGATTTTTTTTGCATTATACCCGGACGCAGAAAAAGCCCCGAAATGGGGCTTTTTCGTTTGGATCACATGGCAAAGTGTGATTTTATCGGCTAAATTAGCCGCAAATTGGCTGTTATTAGCTGATGCCTGCGAGGGTGATGTCTTTGCGGCTGGCCAGATAGTCTGCCGTATGCACGAGGCGCTGCATGGGGGTGAGCGGTGTGGGCAGTTCTTCACCGGTGCGCGGGTTGACGTTCCAGCGGCCCATGTGACATGCCACGATGGCGGCAATGGTGCGGGCTGCGGCATCGCGCACGGCATCCTCGCCACCGGCGGCCAGCAGTGTGGCTTGCTGCCATATGAGGTCTGCGGCGCGCTGTGGGTGCATGAATGCGGTGTATGTTTCGTTGTCGTTTTTCTTGCAGCAGTCGTGCAGGATGGCAGCGGCGATTGCTATGCTATAGTCGAGGGTGTTGGGCTGATAGTCGGCCATGGCAAGCAGGTGCGCGGTGAGGCGCACTACGGCGCGGGTGTGGCGGACAAGGCCGCCCTCGCCTAAGCTGATGGCGGGGTGGTATTTGCCGGTGGTGGCGGCGGGCATTGTCCAGAAGCAAGCTGGGCAGGCATCCAGCACGGCGCGCACGAGGGTGCGCACGTTGTCGTGCTGAATCATGTTGATTTCGGTATCTAGTTTGGTTTTCATGTGTGTTTATTGGGTTATCATGATTTACGAGTTACGATTTACGATTTACGATTTACGATTTTGCGGGTTGCGTTTGGGGGCTTTCATAAGAAGCAGATGATAGCGGTTGCGATGCCGATATTTACGGCGGCGGTTGCCAACAGGGTGATGATGGTTGCGCGGGCGGCGTTTTGGGCGCGTGTTACAGCCTGCACGGCATCGTTGGAAAGTCGGCTGAGAGCGGAGTGAGCCGTGGCGGCTGTTTGGAGGCAGTTTTTCCAGCTTTCTGCGGCATCTGCTGCGTGTTTTTGGCAGGTGTTGACGAGTGTGCGCATTTCGCGCACTGTTGCGGTATGTGTGTGTGTTTTCATGGCTTATATTTTAAGAAAAAAAGCGAAGTGTGTTTTATTTCGTGAATGAGTGACAAGGGGGGCGAACGGAGCGGCAAGCGGCAAGACGTGCGAGAGAGGAATTTGTGTTTCGTTCCACTTAAAAAGCAAGCTGCCTCCGTTTTTAAGCACGCGGAAACATTCCGAAAAGCCTTGCCGCAAGTCATTTTGCCAGGTGTCGCGAGAAAGCACTCCGTAGCGTGCGCGCAGCCAGCTTTTCTGCCCAGCCCGCAGTAAATGCGGAGGATCAAACAAAACAGCCTGAAAATGGCCATCGGGGAAAGGTATGGCACGAAAATCTGCCACGATATCCGGAGCTATTACAACGGTGCGGCCATCGCATAGAGGGATGGAGTCTTGCCGGGCATCCATGTAGACGGCGGCGGGGTGGTGTTTGTTGTGCCACCAAGCCCGCCCGCCACAGCATGCGTCAAGTATGAGCGGTTTTTTAGTCATGGCGTGGTGTGTGTTTTGAGATAAAGCAGATAGTTTTCTAGCTGAGGATGTTTGGGGTGCGGTTCGTTCGCGGTGTAAATGAATTTTTGCACGGTGGGGCCGTGGTATGCGCGGCCATTGGTGCCGTAGTGCACCGGATATCGGACGTGCCAGGCGTAGCCCGCCGCCGCACCGGTGGTGCTATGGCGTGGCGAGCCGGTGAGGTATTGACGGGCTACAGAGACGGGGACGGCGGCAGGGGTGGCGATGGATTCCAGCCAGCGTTCGCGGCAGATGCCGGGTGGCGGCATGGGGGTGGCACCGGCAAAGGTGCAGTGGCCCCACATTCTGCCGCCACCTACGAGGAAGATGGTATCACCGGGGTGGAGGTTGCGCGGCAGGTAGCTGCGGAGTTCTACGGTTTTGGTACCTGCCAGGATTGCGGCGGCGTAGTCCGGTTTGATGGCGAGAATGATGTTCATGGTTGTGCGATGGTTTCCGTCCAGCAGATGTTGCCGGTGGAGGTGGTGATGGTGATGCGGGCGGGCAGTAGGCAACCGGAGCCGATGGCGCGCGCCCATAGTACGGCTTGCGGTAGGGTGGCGCTGATGTTGTGTGTGGTGGTGTGGCCATCAGCGGAGCGGATGGCGATGGTGTATTGTTTGTGGTGTGGTGGTGATGGCATGGGGGGGGTGTCAGTTAGATAATTTTGTGAACGTGTAGCTACTTTGGCCAGCGGCCTCGCGCTTGCCGAATTCAAAGGGGACGCCGTTTTCATCGTACAGCTTTTGGCCGCGGAGTGATTCGAGGCGTTTGCCGAGTGAGCGGGCGGGGTCTTTGCCGCCGGTGATGGTCATGAGCCACTCGTTCGCATCGGCAATTTCCACCAGTTTTTTAACGGTGAAGGTTTTGGCGGTTTCGCCATCCATGAGGTTGCTTGCGATGTAGGCCAGCATGCGGGTAAGGGTGCGGCCTTGGAGGTCGCCACCGGCGCCGCTGTAGCGGCGTTCGGCGAAGGGGGACTGGAAGCCATTGTGCACCATAACACTGCCCACAATCGCGGCGAAGGTCTCGAAGGTTGGCTTGTCTGAGCCTGCTACCAGTGACGGGCAACCGGCATCCGCCCAGTTTTTGACCATGGCCCACATGAGGCGCAGCAGGTCGGCACGCCATGCAGGCTGTGCAAGTGCCTTTTTGTTCAGCGGGTTTTTGAATTTTCTCTTTACGGCATCGGTGGCCAGGAACAAGTCGCAAATGAGGGCGCGGCGTTCTACGTCTGCCGATGTGCCGATGTTGTTACCGGTGGCGTAGATTTGCATTTTGTTGCGGGCGGTGAACATTTCGAGCCCGCCGAGCTTGCGACCCTCCACCTCGTTACTGGTGGCAATCATGTTTATGGTGCCGCTGGATAATACCGGGATGTCATCGAGCATGTAGAACGGGCGGCGTGACAGGAGGGCGGCCTGTAGTGCCTTGATGGCGTCATCTTCATTCTTGCAATCCGGCGCGCCTGCGGCCATGCCCCATACGGGTGCCACGCAGAGCCATGCCAGCAAGGATTTGCCGGAGCCGCGCTGATTGGCATTGAAAATACCTATGGGCATGACGTCATCCACCAGGAGGCGGCAGTATTGGCCGAGCATGAGCGCGAGACAGCAGCAGGCGGAGCGGTTTGTGACCGGTTGCGGGCCTTGCATGGTGGTGCTGGTGTGCAGTTTCCATACCTGATTTGCCTCTGCATCTGATTCCGGGCCCCACGGGAATGTGTGCATGAGGTTGTTCCATGCCGCGCGGCATGTGGCGGGGGGGTATTGACGGGCACCGGTGGTGTAGTTCAGCGTTTCGGCTGTGTATGTTAGTGTGGCTGCATTATAGCCGATTTCTGCCAGCTGGATGGTGCGTTTGCCGTCCTCGGTAGGTGCGCCCCATACCGGGAGGCGCACGGGGATGATGGTTTCCAGTTCGTCCATGGAATAATACCATGGGTCGGAAGTCATGATGGCCTCGGTGATTTGTTTGGGAAGCTGCACGGATTTGGCTTTATCGCCGCTGCCCTTATGGAATACGAAAAAATCATACAGCCATGAGCGCAGGCGGGATGGTGTCATTTCCAGCGGCGTGGCGGGGTACAGCCCGAGCGCGTTCTGTTTGGTGGATTGTTCCACGGTGAAGTATTTATCCTCACGGCGGAAGATGGTATGGGTGGGCAGGTTCTCACACACGGCACGCGCGATGGTGAGCAAGTTCGGCTCATTGATATTGATGGCGGGCTTGCCGATTTCGGCGTTCAGCGGGGCGTGGCCGAGGCGCTGGCCGATGGTGGGTTTTCTCACTTCTTCAGAGTCTGACATGATGCTATTTGCAGGATGCTGCGGCCATCGGCGGCAGGGTTGAGGTAAAGTAGTTGCTGCATGCGGGGTGCAGGCTGCCCGGCGGCATCGAGGTAGGGTTTGTGCTGGGCGCCCTCACCGGAGCCGTAGCGGAGACAGCCGGGCAGGCGCGTGAGCCGCACAGCGGTGATGGCGGCGGGGTCTGCACCAAGGGCGGCCAAGCGGGTGATGTAGTGCTGGCGCTGGACGTCAAATTCCTCCTTGGTGGCGCAGTTGACACGCACGAGGGCGTGGTATGATTTGCCGCCGGATGTGTATACGGCCACGATGGGATCCGCGAGCTGGACGAGTATGCGGAGCCAGACGGATGGCGGTGCCTCGTCTGATTCCAGCACTAAGTACGGGAACCGGGTGGCGCAGGCGGCGTGACGGCGGCCCAGTTTTGCGCCGTATTTGTCGCGGTTGTTGTCGTTTGGTTGCCATTTGCCGGTGATGGGTGCAGCGAGGAACCAGCAGCCGTTCTGGCCGCCCTTTGGGAATGCTGTGCGAGGGTGGTGCGGCTGGGTGCCGAATGCGGGCGGGTGTTCCTCCAGCCGCACGGTGCTAACACCGGCAGTATGCAGCACTTGGCCCTGCGATGCGAACTTGGTAAATACGAGGATTTTTTCGCCGAATTCGTAGATGGAGTCAAGCAGGAGTTTCGGCCATGTGAGGGGGTCTTTGGGGATGGGCACGGGTGAGTGTTCGCGCAGCCATGTGTCGTCTATGAGCACGGGGCACTGGCCAGCTGCGGCAGCGGCCTCGATTTCATCGTACGGGTCGGCGGGTGCTTTGCGGATGGCGGGGGCGGCGGCGTAGGCTGCGCGTGCGGCGTTGTGGTGCCGTTGGTTGGCTGCGGCGGTGGGGCATTTGCGGCGGAGGGCGCTGTACAGCGCTTGCATGGCGGCATCACGTGCGGCGGCGCAGGATTTGTGCACGCAGTTATCGTGGGGGCCTTTTCCCTCCTCAAACCAGATGCGGAAGTCGCGCGGCCCGTTGCCGGTGCTGTGGCAGTCTATGCCGGGGCATGTGGCTTGGCAGATGCCGTTGCCGATTTCTTCCAAGTCGGGGAAGATTTCGCGGGCGATGCGGATTTGTTCGTGTACGGGGATATCAAACATGGCGGGCGGTGGTGATGTTGGTTTCTATTTCGAGTCCGCAGGATTCTATAATTTTGCGCAGGGTGTCGATACGGGCGGGCAGTGTGCCGTCGTGTTCCACGAATGGCAGGGAGGCCGAGTATGTGAGCGTGAAGTATGCTTGCAGTAATGCGAATGCGAGTTCAAGGCTGGCCGCGGCGCCCAGTTGGCGCAGGGAGTCATGCGCAGACTGGCAGGCCATGCGGTTTATTTCTTCTTGCCAGTTGTCGGGGGTGAGCATGGCGGTAACGGAGGGGAGGTCTGTTTCGGACATAGTTTTATTTGAGGGTGATTTGTATGGCGTTTTTGCCGGTGGTGGTGAGGGTTTCTTTGGCGCTTGCCACGGCTGGCAAGCTGGCCAGCTGGCGCACGGTGGCGAAGCGGTGGGCGAAGTATACGGCAGGCTTGAACGGCACGAGGATGGTGCGCGCATCCAGCTGGGTGATGGTGGCGGCATCCAGTGTGCCGATGGTGGCAAGCTGGGCGTATACGTTGGCCGTGGCCTGCTTGCGGGAGATGGTACCGGCTACGGCGGGGCGTATGTGTTCCAGTACGGCATCGCGGGTATAAAATAGTGTGCGGCGGGAGCAACCGAGCGCGGCGGCCAGTTCGGTGATGGATGCCTCTGCTGCTGGGTGCAGGCGGAGGAGATGTGCCAGCACGGTGGCGTGCTGGTGTAGGTGGGCAAGGTCTGCCGGTGCACCGGTGCCGAGCAGTGCCAGCCGGATGCTGTGCAGGATGTCCGCCACCCATGTGTCGAACCATGCTTGTACGGTTTCGAGTTGTTCCTCGTTCAGCAGTTCGGCGGGGAACGATGCGGGGAGCCGGAACGCGTCCGGGGCGCTGGTGGCATCGGGGATGGCGTCCTCGAGCAGCGGCAGGCAGAAATAAGGGGATACGGATTTTGGGGCTGACATGGCGCAGGGAAGTACGAATTACGAGTTACGAATTACGAAGTAGTTTTTAATCAGTGGGACGCAGGAGGGCAAGGGTGGCGGCTACGTCTATCATGCGGCAGCCGGTGGCGCCGCGTTTGGTGGCAATGAGGCCGTACTGTTTCCAGCGTTCCAGTGTGCGGAGGCTGGGCGGTGTGGGCCAGAGCCCGGCGGCCTGAATCCACGGGGCGAGTAGGCGCAGGCTGGCCACGTATGGCGGGCAGCCTTGCGGGAGGGGCGGACGCGGGGCGGGTTTCGGCGCGGGGTAGCGCACGCCGGGGATGTGTGCAAATGGTTGGGAGTTCATGTCGGGAGTTAAGCAAGGGAATCGAACATGCCGGAGCTGCCAGCGGGCTCGGGCTGGTGCACGGGGGCACCGGGGAGGGCGGCGGCGGCGGTGCGGAGTACGTGCAGAGCGGTGCGGAGTTGGGCGGAGTCCTGGGCAGTGGCGAGTTTGTGGCGGAGGGTGGCGATGAGTTGTTGCTCGCCGGCGATGGCATCGCAGTTTTCTACGCTGGCGGGGCGCGTGCGCATGGCTGCAAGGCGGCGCTCTGCGGTGCGCAGGGCGATGCGGGTGGCGGAACCTGCCACGGTGGGGGTGAGTAGATCCTTGAGGGTTTCAAGGGCGGATATGGCGGCTTGGTATGGTGTTTCGTTTTTCATGGCGGCGGGAGGGGTTAATCAAGGAGGTTATCGAACATGCCGGAGCTGCCAGCGGCAGCGGGCTGGTGCACGGGTGCGGGTTCCGGTGCCGGTGCGGGGGTGGCTGCCGGTGCGGGTGCCTGCACCGGTGTGGTGGCGCGGCGGGATTTGCGGAGGGTGGCAAGGCGGCCCATGGGCTGCAGCAGGCCATCGGACAGGGAGAGCCCCAGCGCGGCTGCTCCTGCCGCGGCGAGGCCTATCAGTTGCGGGGTGGTTTTCAGATTGGTGGTCATGTTCACAAATTTTGTGTTTCTGAGGTGAAATTAATCACAATTTTTGTGACTTGTCAACACAAATTTTGTGATTTACTGAAAGAGAAATACACAAATTTTGTGATTTGGCTTTACAGATACACAAAATTTGTGTACAATAGCGCCATGGAACTCGAAGAACTAAAGCAAGCAGTAACCCAGAAATTTGGGTCTATCAAAGCCTGTGCAGAAGAGTTGGGCGTATCGTACAACACGCTGCAAACGACGTTGACAGGCAAGAATCCCATGACGAAAGCCCTCAAGAATCACCTGATGCTCGCGCTCGGTGCACGCGAGGCGGTTTTGGTGTACCGCGTGGATGTGCCTACGCACAAGGTGGAGGAGCTGACCGCGGGGCGCGGCTGTGTGACTGAGGCTGACCATCGCGAGGCGCTGCAGGCCATCATCGAGCACAATCTGCAGGAGCTGGCCAAGCTGGGCGCGGAGCTGGAGTGGACGCCGGAGCAGCGCGAGGCGCTGGGCATCTCCACGCCTCTGCCGGGTGGTGGCTATGAGGTGCGGGAGCCCTTTGCGTGAGATAGTTTTCTTTGAGTGCAGTCAGCGGCAGGGTGATGCGCACGCCCTGCCGCTTTTTCGCTTGCGTTGTTTTGCGTTTTGTGTTAGCCTGAGAGAGTTATGAACAATATGCCGAAATGGTTGCAGAATTTCTTTTTTGTGCTGGGTGTCGCGTTTTGGATATTCGTGGCGCTCAAAGGGTGCGCGTGGCTTGCTGAGGATGAGCCCGCGCCGCCGAAAATGGCCCCGGTGGAGCTGTGCGAAGGGTTGAAGCGCGGGGATATCGTTGAGCTGCGCTATACGACGCACTTGCATGCAACTGAGGCCAACGCTATGATGGATGTGACGGTAATGCGCATGGGAACAGATGAAGATCTGCGCATCTGGGTGGCATCGCTGCTGGAGATGGAAAAAGCAGGCACGGCGCTGCATGTTGAAGAGGGTACACAGTTGGAAGTGCTGCGGGTACACAAGCACGATACAAAGGTGGATTTCGTGCGATATACCGTTGAGGTAGCGGGTAGCCGTGGCACCTGGTGGATAACCGGCGCGATGCTAAAAAAGCCGGAGAAGTAACGCATGCGCGTTACGGGCAGCCCCTTTCCCCCGGTGGTGTTTCCGGTAGGATTTGCCACCATTTATCTGCCATCTCGCGGGTGGTGCCAGCCATATTGACGTACCGAGAATAGAGCAGCTGCGCGGATCGGTGGCCCATGTTGAGCTGTAGCTGGGCGATTTCGCCGATGCGCGCCTTGAGGTAATAGGTTGCGTATGAATGGCGCAGGCAGTCATTCTGCCATTTGCCGCCGCCGAAACCAGCGCGTGCGCGGAGGGCGCTTAGGTTGGGGTTCAGGGAGGGGTCTTGAGTTACGAGGTCGGTAGGTGCTGCGTCTGCCGGGCGGCAGGCACGCAGCCAGGCAGCGAGGGTGGGGTGCATTTCGATATGGCGCTGGCCGCCGGTTTTGCTGTTCGGCGCGCGCACCGATATGATAGCATCCTCAAAATCAATATCTTGCCAGCGCAGGCGGGTACATTCTGTGGGGCGCATGCCCGCGAACGCGCACACGGCTATATATGGCCGGAGGTGCGTCAAATCCGCCTTGGCTGCACGTTTGGCGGCGTGGTTGGTGATGTGTGCGGCGGCGGCGATTTCGTCGGCGGTGGCCGGGCGGCAAGCGGAGAATAGTTTTTTAAGGTTCGCGGGCGGCAGTGCGGTTATCTCCGCCTCTTTCACGTGCCGCTGTTCCAGGCAGGTGACAGGGTTTTCCATGCGCACCATCCTGCGTTTGATTGCCCAGTTGAATAGTGCATGGAGCTGCCTACGGCCACCGTTCCACGAGGTTGGGGCATCTGGCCATGTGTTGTCTAAAATGGCTTGTATTTTTTCTGGTGTAAGGAGCTCAAGCGGAGTGGATGACAGCCCAGGATTGCGGGAAAATAAGGTGCTGCAGGTGGTATTGCGTGTGCGGATGGTGGCAGCCGACTGATGCCCTTTAGTAGCCGCCACCTTTGCGAGGATGTCGGCAAGAGTAAGCGGCGCGGCGGCAGGTGTAGCGGCCACCTCACCCCCGCCCCCCGCACCCCCAGAGGGTATAAACGGTGCACATGCCACGCCTTGCGTGTGAACGGCGGCGAGCAGTTGCCGCACGGCATCGCACAGGGACAGGCCCGAGCCCTCAAGAAGTTTGCATGCCGCGGCGGCATCGGCGGCAAGGCGAGCCGGGAGCATGGCCACGGGCTTTTCGCCGTTCGCTTTCACATGCATGCGGATGGACGCGATATAGCTTGCGGCTGCTGCCCGCGTGGCGAAGCGGTTATATTTGCGCTTGCCGGTTGGCGAGAGCCGAGCAGGCAAAACAACTAGCCACGGGCTTTTCGCGTGGCCTTTGTAGTTATCCCTCTGGATGCTTAACTGCATGCCGCTATTATAACCTCGGGCAACGGGTTAGGCAACAGTAAGAGGCGGGACGTGGCGGCGCGTGGCGGGAAAAGGCGGCGCGTGGCGGTGTTGTTTTCTTATTTGTTTTTAGTGCGTTATACACTGAGCTGTAGCATATTGCAAAAAGGCGCGCGCCGTGCAAGTGCAATCTTACGGCATCATTTAAAAAGCGTAGATTGTAAGAACTTAAAAACATACATTATGAAATTACATCTACCACTCACTCTATTAACTGCCGTTCTGGCAGCCTATATCGCCTTACCTGCCCAAGCCGTAGAAGCCCCGGATACTTATAATAGGAAGGATATCTGCGACTCGGACATTCTAGCAAACTACACCACCAATACTGAAGCCGATTACTACGCCTTCCTTCTGGGAAAAGATATAGTAGTGCCCCCGGATATAAAATTGGATGGCGGAAATCTGCTTTTTACAACTAATGAGAATTTCGCCCCCGTTTCTCTGGTGTTTTCTGGCAGTAATTCATCAGCTCTGATAAATCAGGATTCACTGGTATTTGATACCTTGTCTCATCTTTCTATCTCAGACTATAGCAACGGAGGAATTAGCACTCACGGTAATCTGGTTATTCAAAATGTGAATGACGGTATAGATAATCCGGAAATTCCGGATGTACTCTTCTCTGGTAACACCTCCACCAACGATATAGGAGGCGGTGCAATTTATACCGAAAACGCAGCCACTATCAACAGAAATGGATGGGTAATTTTCTCTGGTAACTCAGGTTCCTCTGCTACAAGATATGAATATGGCGGCGGTGCGATTTATGCTGGAGATGTAGTAACTATCAGCGAAAATGAGAAGGTGACATTTTTGGAAAACTGCATTACCTCGCGCGGCAATGGAGGCGCGATTTATGCAGAAAATACTGTAATCATCAGCAAAAATGCTGAGGTATCCTTCTCTGGAAATTATTTCAATACAACAGGTTTCACCAGTTACGGCGGCGGCGCGATTTGTGCTGGAAACACGGTAACTATCAGCGAAAATGGAGATGTAACCTTCGCAGGCAACTATTCAAGTGGGTCAGGAGCTGCAATTTATGCATCTAGAGTAATAAATATCAGCAACAATAAAGAAGTAGCCTTCACCGATAACTACACCTATGATGGGTGGCACGGCGGCGGTGCGATTGCGGGTAAAGAGATAAACATCCATGAGAATGAGAACGTGAGCTTTATCGGCAATTCTGCCAGCGTTGGTGGCGCACTTTATACACTAGAGGGTAGTGGAGGCAATGTTAGCATTAGAGGAAATGGAAATGTTATCTTCTCCGGTAACTCAATTACTCCTAACGGCCGCTCGTACTACAAAGGTGGTGCGATTAGTACAAACGGCAATGTGTCCATTCTGGGGAATGACACTGTATGCTTTGAGAAGAACCATGAAAATAAATACGGTACATACCGCTTGCGCAGTATTTATAGTAGCGGTAGCGGAGGTATAAATCTTTCTGCTAAAACCGGAGGATACATCACTTTTTACGATTCCGTATACACAGGCGGAGATTCATATTTCAACAGTGATTATGTGGATGCCGAAGGCAATACGCAAAGCACCAAGGGTGACATCATCTTCAGCGGCAAATATGCGGAGCAGCATCTGAACGAAATTCTGGCAGCTAATAATGAAGGGCGCACGGCGACAGCTGAAGAAATTCTGAACTCTCAGACCAGCACTATTGAAGGAAACGCATATTTGAACGGCGGCAGTCTTCAGATTAAGGACGGGGCTGTATTCAATGTAAATGGTGATACGGTAAACATTGCCGCTGGAAGCAATGCTACGCTTGCTATCAGCGATGCCGAGCTTGTGGCAGCGAATGCCACGGTAGAGGTAGGAGAAGCCACCACGCTGCAGCTGAGCAATGGCGCCGCCGTCACAGCAGATGAAATCAACATTGCTGCCGGGGCAACTTTAGCTCTTGTTGATGTCGCAATTACGACATCAACAAGCGATTTGATGGTAGCAGCCTATCGTGTATCCAGCCTTAATGTTATCAATGCCGATTTGACCTTCGCTGCCGGTTCTACACTGGTGACGGATGGTACCGGTATCAACATGACAGAAGGCTCGGTGCTGACCTTCAACGCCACCAGCGAAGGCGAGAAAATCAATCTGGTGTTCACTCTTGGTACTGAATACGGCGAGGAGGGTCTCGTGCAGTTGTTCTCCAATGTGGACATCGTGAAGTTCCTCATGGATGGTAAAGAAATGGACGCCTCAACAACACTGTTGGCCAGCGACTTCTTCACCGGTGATTGCATCAACGAGAACACCACGCTACACTACGACAGCAACACCAATATGGTATACCTGCAAGGCGTCAGCAAAGTAGTCCCCGAACCCACTACGGCGACACTGAGCCTGCTGGCACTGGCAGCCCTGGCTATGCGCCGTAGACGCAAATAAAGTTCATGTAAAACAATTACATGTGTGGAATAATCCCCCATGGCCGTTTGGCTGTGGGGGATTTTTTCGACGAGGAATTGCGCAGGTCGCTGCGGCTATTTAGGAGAGGGCACAAAACCCTTTGCGGGGCGGAAGACCATTTTTCCGCGCTCAGTATTATATTCAAAGGTTCCTAGTTTTGAGATATGGAGCTTAGGTTCGCTGAGAGCTGCGGACTGAATAGAATTGAGCACCGCATCTACTGCGGCAGATGCGGTGCTGCGGGTTGCGCCCGGTCCCATATAGCGCTGAACGCGGGCAATGAGTTGTTTTTTATTCACCGTAATGGTGTGTGTGCTCAGATTTGTTTGAAAGCCTTTACGCCCCATTCGCGGCATTGCCAGTTGGTGCCGTCTTCGCAGGTAAAGATACAGACACCGCCCGTGGCAACCTTGATATCGTGCGTAGCACAGAAGCCGGCATAGTCGCCGGTAATGTGCGGGGCAAAGCGAATGGTGCCGTTGGAGGAAACGCAAAGGAGCACTTCGCCCTCCTGAACCTCATCGGCGAGAGCCGTCCAGTTGTTGATAATTTGCTGTACATCCACTTTCCAACCGGGGGGAACGATTGCCTCGGCATTCCATTTGTCAATAGCAGCGGCGCCGATAGCATTCAGCTCTTCGGGGCTTAAATCGGCGGGATTTTTGCCCTCGGCGGCGGCGATATCTGCGCCTAAGCGGGCTTTTGTATCTTCCTCGCTGTGGTTTTCATCGGGACCGTAGTCGACCTCAATGAAGCGAGCATCGGGCTGCACGGGGCAGGGGTTGCCAAGCTCCTCGGCAGCGAGAGCCGCTGTACACATGGTGCGCTGCAACGGAGCCGCGAGAATACGAGTGGGAGTCAGCCCCAGCTTGGTGAGATATTTGCCGATTCCTCGCCCTCTTTCTTCTTCCACGAGGGGAAGATCAGTGCGGGAGCCCACTCGCGTGGGAGTTTCACCCTTGCGGAAGGTGTTGCCGTGGCGTGCGATAATGAGTGTTTTCATGGTTGTTTCAGGTGTTAGTAAGAGGATAAAATCAGGCCAAATCTTCCTCGATTCGGAGATTGTCCATGATATACTGACGACGGTCGGGGGTATTTTCGCCCATATAGAAGCGCAACAAATCGCGCAGGCGCTTGGCGTTTTCGAGCGTGACTTCTTCGAGCCTTATATCTTCGTTGATGAAGCCTTTGAACTCCTGGGGTGAGATTTCACCAAGACCTTTGAAACGAGTAATTTCAGGATTTTTGCCCAAATCCTTCACGGCCTTGTCGCGCTCATTTTCCGAGTAGCAGTAAATCGTTTTCTTCTTATTGCGCACGCGGAAGAGCGGGGTCTGGAGGATGTAGAGGTGGCCTTCGTGAATGACCTCGGGGAAGTATTGGATGAAGAAAGTGAGCAGTAGCAGGCGAATGTGCATGCCGTCCACATCAGCATCCGTTGCGATGATTACCTTATTGTAGCGCAAATCCTCGATATTTTTGTCAACATTGAGCGCGAGGTGCAGGAAATCGAGCTCCTCATTGGTTTCGAGAATGGCATTTTTATTCAGGCCATAGCTGTTAGCGGGTTTACCGCGCAGGGAGAAAACGGCCTGAGTTTCGGCATCTCGCGCCGTTGTGATAGAACCGGAAGCGGAGTCACCCTCGGTAATGAAGAGCATGGTCTCCTTTGCCCGCTTATGTTTGGTATCGTAGTGCACGCGGCAATCACGCAGCTTTTTGTTGTGCACGCGTGCCTTTTTTGCGCGCTCTTTTGCGACTTTACCCTGAACATCCGCGACCTTCTTGCGAGTTTTTTCGCTATCCTTGATTTTATCTTCGAGGATTTCGGCGACATCGGGGTTGCGGTGCAGGAAATTATCGAGTTCCTTGGCCAAGAAGTTGCTGACGAAGGTACGAATGGTTTCCTTGCCGGGCCCCATGGTATTGCTACCGAGCTTTGTTTTGGTCTGGGATTCGAAGATGGGGTCAATAACTTTGATGCTGATAGCGGCCTCGATGCTGGCGCGGATATCGGAAGCATCATAATTCTTCTTGTAGAAGTTCTGGAGGGTTTTAGCAATAGCCTCGCGGAAAGCGCTTTGGTGGGTACCGCCCATGGTGGTGTGCTGACCATTGGCAAAGGAGTAGTACTCCTCGCCGTACTGGTCGCTGTGAGTCAGGGCAATTTCGATATCGTCATTCTTGAGGTGAATGGGCGGGTAGAGCGGTTCGCTGCTCATTTCCTCCTTCAGCAAATCGAGCAAACCATTGCGGGATACGATATTCTTGCCGTTCAGATTGATGGTGAGGCCGGTATTCAAGTAGCAGTAGTAGCGGCACATGCGGTTGACGTACTCGAGATTGTACGCTGCATTTTCCGCAAAAACCGTACGGTCAATCATGAAGGTTACTTTGGTGCCATCGGCTTCATCCGTGGGCTCAGTGATATCTGTTCCCTCAATCATGATACCCTTGGAGAACTGAATATGGCGGCACTGTCCCTCGCGGCAGGCCTTGATTTCAAAAAATGACGAGAGAGCATTCACGGCCTTGAGACCTACGCCGTTGAGACCGACAGATTTTTTGAAAGCTTCGCTGTCGTATTTACCACCGGTATTGATTTGAGCCGCACAGTCGAAAAGTTTGCCAAGGGGAATACCGCGACCGAAGTCGCGTACTTCGCACAGGCCATCCGGGGAAATGCGGACGATGATTTTCTTGCCCGCCCCCATCACGAACTCGTCCACGCAGTTGTCAATTACTTCTTTGAGCAAGACATAGGGGCCATCATCAGCCATGCTGCCATCGCCCAGCTTGCCGATGTACATACCGGCGCGTGCACGTATGTGCTCCTGCCAGGCCAACGATTTGATGTCGTCTTCCGTATATTCTGCTGCCATATTCCGCTGAGTATGTTATCATACAAAAAGGCGCGCCGCAAGCCGGAAATCCGTCTCGGTATGCGAAAAATGTGTCCGCTGTCGGCGATATATCAAACAACTTCTGCGGATTCGACCATAACGGGCACCGTCTTGCCGTCTGCCACGATTTGCAGATGAGTACCGGGGGCAGTATGCGGGGAGCTGATATAAGCCATGGCATAGCTATGCCCGCTGCCCGCAGCTTGAGCAGCACTGGTAATACGGCCTACGGAACCGCCATCGAGAGTTTGCACCGTATCACCGGGGGATAAGGGGTGCCCCGGGGTATGGCAACGCAGGGAAACAAGACGCGACGCTGCAGATGTGGGGATATTTGCTGAGCAGAGGTGATGGAGATTTGCCTCGGCCGGGGTAAGATTCTGCATATCGTGCGCCATATCCGGCTTGCCGTGGCTGATACGCAGATATTCACCGGTTTTGTGCCCGCAGGGAACCGCGCCGGCTGCCAGCATTTGCTCGAACCATGCAATTCCGCGGGCGGCCGGGCAAAAGAGTTCATAGCCATCGGGGGTTACCAAACCGGAACGTGAAAGCGTGCAGCGCTGGCCACCACGGCGAAATGAGCAGAAACACCCGCGGCGCGGCAGCTCCGCATCATGTATGACCTTGGCAAGCACTTTGTGAGAATCCGGGCCGGTTAGGGCAATGCCGCACAGAGAATCAGTTTCGTTTATCAGTTCAAGTGGCGCCTTGTCGAGTTGTTTTTTAAGATGCTCAAAGTCAGAGTCTGCCAAAGAGGCCGAGCCCAGCAAAAAGAAGTTGCCGGCGCTTTGCCTGAATATCGTCATGCGGTCAAGGATGATACCGTTATCCCGCAGCAATAAGCTTTGCAGGCAATGGCCATCGCGGCAGCTGTTGAGATTGGCTGTGAGGTCATGAGACAGGCGCTCCAGTGCGCCGTTACCCAGCAGTCGGAATTTGCCGAGGTGAGAGATATCGAACATGCCGCAAGTCGCGCGTGCGGCAAGATGTTCATCGATGAGGTCGCTGAATTGCTGCGGCATGTTCCAGCCGCCGACGTCTGTCATTTGAGCCCCCAAGCGGCAGTGCAGGGAATGAAGCGGGCTTTCTTTCATACGGTAAACATTGTGCCGTATGCCCCCCCGCGCTGCAAGAGGTTAGAACCAACTGTTTGTTTAATCCTTGGCTGCGCGCGGATCGATAGCATCCCGCAGACCGTCACCTAAGAAGTTGAGTGCCAAAAGAGTCAGGCAGAAAAACGCAGCCGGAAATATCAGCAACTCAGGGCTAACCTCCATGCGGTCGGCGCCTTCTTTAATCAAAGTACCCCATGATGAGTTGGGGGCTTTTACACCCAGCCCTATGAAAGAGAGGGTGGATTCCGTCAGCATGATTCCCGGTACCGCCAAAGTGGTGTATACAACGACCGTACCCAGCAAATTGGGAGCAATGTGGCGGAATAGTATGTTCAGGTGCCCCAGTCCGAGCGATTGAGCGGCCATGATGTATTCCTGGGCTTTAATTTCGAGTGTTTGCGTGCGAACAATGCGCGCCAGGGTCAGCCAACCGAGAGCGCCAATGGCTATGAATAGCGGCACCAGCCCCAGAATGGGGGCAACGGACTCGCGGCGCCAACCGGTGAGTTCGACTATCGCGGCCGTAAGATTGCGGCTGGGTTCTTCGATACTCAGCGAAAAAACAATCACCAGTACGATGAACGGCAGCGCAAAAAGTACATCGACCGTGCGCATCATCAGGGCATCCGTCCTGCCGCCGATGTAACCGGAAATAAGCCCGTAGACCAAGCCGATAATAAGTGCTACAACCGTGGCCACCAGCCCCACCAGCAGGGAGATGCGCCCGCCGTAAAGCACACGGGCTAAAAGGTCACGCCCGAGTTGGTCCGTGCCGAACGGGTGCTCCCAACTGCAGGGAGCGGCGATGTTGTTCAAATCCGTACTGTTCGGGTTGTCAATGATGGGGAAAAGCGGCAAAATAAAGCAAGCAAACACCATCAGCAGCAGAAATCCCAGTGAAGTCATGGCCGCCCGATTTCGCGACAGTCGCAACCATGCGTCCTTACTCAGTGAATTACCTTGTGTGTATGTTGGTTTAGCCATTGTCTGCAATGAGTTGTTTATGCTGCGCCCTGGGTTCGCAGGCGTGGGTTGAGTGCCACCAGCGCCAAATCCACCACCAGATTGGCTGCTACTATCAGCACACCGTAGCAAAGCACCAGCCCCTGTATAAGGAAATAGTCGCGATCGGTTGTCGCATTCACAAAGTGCAGACCCATGCCCGGCACCTGAAAACAGGTCTCAACTACAAATGAGCCTGTGATGAGAGCAGCAAATGCCGGTCCTAAGTACGATACTGCGGGTAGCAATCCGCTGCGCAGGGCATGCACAAAAAGTTGTCTTGTTGCGCCGGCTCCCTTGGCGCGAGCAGTGCGCATGAAATCCTGAGAGAGCACCTCCAGCATGCCGCCACGCGTCAGTCGTGCCAGATAGGCGGCATTGATAAGCCCCAGCGTGAGAGCCGGCAAAAGGGCACACAGCGGGTTATCCCACCCGGCTACACTGAGCCCGGGTACATGCATGCCGAGTGTTTTCCCCAACATGGGTCCAATCACAAAAGCAGGCATGCAGATGCTGAGCATGGCGGCAAACATGAGCAGGGTGTCCGGCCAGCGGTTTTTCCACCATGCCGAGAGCATACCCGCCGGTATGCCCAGCACTACGGCAATGCTCATGCCCAATATGCCCAACCAAAGGGATACAGGAAATGCCGCCGAGATAATATCGCTCACCTGCAAGCCTTCTCGTACCAGCGAGGGGCCGAAATCGCCTGCAGTGAGTATGTTCTTCCAATAGTTGAAGTATTGAGATAGGGCACTTTGGTCGAGCCCATACAGAGAATTGAGCTGTTCCATGACATGTTGAGGCAGCTTACGCTCGCCCAAAAAGGGGTTGCCGGGCAACATGCGAACAAGAAAGAAGGTAATGGTCTCGAGCACGAATACCACGAGCGCACCTTGCGCCAGACGTTTGAATATTAACTTAATCATGGTTTTACTTCTACGGCATCGAGGGGGAAATTGTCCAGAAGGCGGGGTTGCCAATTATTCACATGCTGACGGCTACGCAGGTAGGTGCGCTCACTGTGATAGAGGGGGAGTATGGGCAAATCTCGCAACATCAACTCTTCCGCACGTTGCAGGTGAGCGCGGCGCTCATCGGCATCTCCGGTCGCTCGGGCAGACTCCAGCGCGGCATCGCAAGCGGCGCTTCCCCAGCCGGTGCAGTTATTACCGCCGCCGCTGCGCCACAGCTCCACGAAGGTGGCCGGGTCGAGGTAGTCGCCACTCCAGGAGGAGGAGGAAATATCGTACTCCATATTTTGTTGAGCTGATTTGTACGCGGTCCATTCGCAGGAACGAATGTCGACATGAATTCCCAGCACTTGCTCCCACATGGCCTGTATGGTTTCCGCCATAACACGCTGCACATCGCGCGAAGTGGTCATTAGCTCCAGCACCGGAAATCCCTTGCCACCGTCAAATCCGGCTTCTGCCAGTAGCTGCCGGGCCAGGGCTTCACGCTCTGCCTGAGTATTCGGCTCAGTCGCGGCGCTCACGCTATAGCCTGCGCCAGGTGGGGTGAATGTGACTGTGGGTGTGCCGGCGCCACGCACCACTTTATCCACCAAAGCGCTGCGATTGATAGCGAGGTGAAGAGCCCGGCGCACGCGGGAATCGTGGAGCGGGGGACGCGAGGTGTTCAGACGATAGAAAATGGTGCAGTAGTAGGGGTCTCGGCAAAAATCCTGCTTGCATTCCGCGGCCGCATAAGCGAGCATTTCAGGCGGAACATTATTGGTGATATGGAGCTTGCCGCCCATGTACATGCGGGTTTCCGTATAACCGTTAACAATAGGGAGAAAGCGTACGCCGCGATTCTTCACCTCAGCTGCTCGCAGGTAGCGGGGGTTGGGCTTTACGCTCAAGTAATCATTGAAGCGATGCTCCGCTATCACATAAGCGCCATTACCTACCCAGTTTTCGGGTCTGGTCCACAGGCTGCGGCGGTCCAACATGCCGCCCAGTACTTCCACCTTGTGTTTGGGGATAGGGAACCAGGTGAAGTGCAGCATCAGACGCGGTAAATGCGGAGTCGGGCCGCTGAGGGTGAGCTGTAGCGTGTGCTTATCGAGAGCTTTCACTCCAACTTGTTCCCAGTCGCACCTCCCCTTATTGAAATCTTCCGCGCGAAGGAGGGGGTAAAGCATTTCGGCGTATTTACCGGCAAACTGCGGGTGCAGCAGGCGCTTGTACGCATATTCGAAATCGTGAGCGGTCAGCGGGGTGCCATCGCTCCATTGAGCAGAGGGATTCAGGTAGAAAGTCCACACATCCGCCCGGTCGTTATGCTCCCAGCGTTCAGCCGTGCCCGGTAATACTTCACCATCTTGAGTCGGAGCAGGGCGCACAAGCCCTTCCAAGAGGGTAGATATGATTTTGCCGTCTGCCACAGCCGTGGCCTTGTGCGGGTCTTGGCTTTGCGGTTCGGAATTGTTGCCGATTATCAGTATGCCGTCTTGTGCAAAACGCTCCGATGAACTGCGCCGATCACCGCAGGCAGTCAGCAGGCAGCTCAGAGTTATCGCTAGAAATGCATAGACGTTCATATCGGCGGCGAGTCTAGCACATTTTGACCGGCTCTGCAATCACGATTTATGACTTCACTTATACCTTGCATACGCAATTCGATAATTTTTGTGGTGGACAATGGGAAAAGCAACCTTTATAATAGGCGCGGACATGCTGAGTCGATGTTTCAGAACTGAAGAAAGCCGTGCGCGCCACTGGGCGCAGCAGGCGGTTGACTTGTGCTCTGAGATTGAAGATGAGTCATTAACTGAACTCATAGAGCCGATAAGAAAAGCTACTGATGAGCTTGAGCGAGATCGGCGCATTATGGTCATTGGCGGCGAGCGTTGCGGCAAATCAACCCTTTTGGCATCCATCGGCGAATATCCGCTTATAGCGAAAGTGCCTTTTGAGGGCGACTATGTACGCTGGCGTTATTTCTGCAAAGACGGAGATGCGACAGCTTCCCGCTTTATTCCGCTTGAAAATCTGAGTGGGTTGGAGCTTGTGGATACACGCTCTGCTACAGATGAGGGCGCGGCTGCTACGCTGTTTCAATTGATGAAGAGGGCGGATGTTGTGATAGCTGTAGTGGACGGTCGCAGCTATGAGGCATCTCCGGTGTGGAGGCTCTTGGCCACTCTGCGTGCGGAAGAGCGTACGCCCGCCTGCTTGGTAGCTGTTACCTTCACCGAAACCTTTGGTGCGGATTCAGCCATGAAGCTGATGGAGACAATGCGCGAGTTCTGTCGAGAACATGTCGGAACATCTCTTCCGCTCTGCTTTGTTAACCCCAGAAGCAGCCACGAGAATATGGAATCTTTCCGTCAGCTCGTGCAAGATGCCATGACGCAACCTGCCGGCGTGCGCGCTGAAATTCGTAATTTGCTGGAACATGCGAAGGCGCTGGTGAGAAAGCAGGGGTCGGTGCTGGTTGCCCGTGAGCGCGTGGCAAGAACGGACAGCGGATTCTTGGCCGGTATCGAACAGGAAATTGATTATTTCCAAAGCCGACAGCGCGAAAGCCTGCAAGGGTGCACCGAGGCTTACGCCGAGGCTGCTATGCGAGCTTTGCCCTCAACCATCAGCAAATTACAGAAAACGCTCGGCATCGTTCTATCTCCGGTTACACTGATTCGTCTGGAGCTGTTGGGCAGCGGTACGGAACGCTACTACTACCGAACACTGCGAGCCGAGGTACTGGAACAGCAAGAGGTGAGCGATACTAATTTCGTTCTCTCCTGTATGAGCCACTGGCGCGATGTGCGCCCGCGTATGAAAAAGACGCTTGAGTGTGAAATCGGCGAGTTCCCGGCCAGTGTTTTAGAAGCTGATTTGGAGCAGCTGCGTGTGCGCATGGGGCGTGAGCTCTACAAGCCCTTTGTCGATGTTAAGCTGCGCGTCAGCTATAGCAAGTGCTTCAGTTCCCATGTGGGATGGATGCGCGCGTGCTGTGGCTTGATATGCTTATTCCTGATAACGGCTGGTATACTGGGAGTTTTTGATTATCTGTTCTTTGCTGTCATGTCGGTCATGCTGGCGGGCGTGGTGTGGGGGCTGGGTTCGATTGCTCATTTTGTTGTAGCGCGTAAGCTGTGCAGCGAGGTGGTGCAGCACTCACTGGATTTGCATGATAAAATTAAGAACAATATCGGTAGTGCCGTAGAGGCTCTGTTGGTATCACGCGTGGCGGCATATAGGCGTTTGTATACCGCACCTCGCGACAAAGTGGCCAGACATGAACAAAGTCTCGGTCCGCTGAAGAATAAGCAAAAGGATATCAATATGCAATTGAATGCAGCGGCGCCCAGAATATAAGCCCGCGACAGATTGTTGCTTGCCATCCCACGGCTGATGTGATATAAACGTATCGTTAATGAATCAGCAATATCCAGAAGCAGAGCCGATGTCACCATGGCGCACGATGTTTTGTGTGTCGGCCTACGCCATGATGAGCATGTTCGCTGTGTTGATTTTGCTGAGCGGTGTGCACATGGTGTGCAAGATGACCAATTTGTATGGCTGGTTGTTGAGAGGTGAGGTCAGCTATAATGAGGATTGGTCCGCAGAACAGCGTTCCGCTATAGACGATTTTGTTAATTCTCTCAAGATTGAGAATAGTTACCTGCTGGAGTATACCGATTATTATGACCCACCCGAGCCGGGAACGTGGAAATACGCAGCTTGGAAAGATGCGAAAGTCATGCCTGTAGCTGCTGATATAGATAAGAAGGTGCGAGAGGCCGCGCTGGGAATGATACCGCAGCAGGATGACAACGGCAGCGTGGCTCATGTTGCTGCCGAAATTGGCTATTATGCTGCTGTCCGCGCTTTTGCTGAACATTATCCGCAGCTTATTCAGTACAAAAACAAGGCGGAAGATGATTTGCTTATTCTGACGCTCCAAGGAATGCCGACAAGCCAACGAGAGGAGGCGTTTGCCGTGGCTGATTACTTGGTGGAGCAGGGGCTGAAACCGGTTAACACGGTGGCTATGCAATATGCCATTATGACAGCGGAAAAACCGGCTGATATCTTAGTGTGGTTATTGAAAAAGGGGTTCCCTTTGGAACCTTACAATGAAAATGGGGTGCGAGGTCTGCCGTTGGACTACTGTATTGCCCACAATCACTGTACTGACATTTTTGTTGAATTGGTGAATCAGGGCAAAATTAATGTCAATGATACTCGGGGAAAAGCCACCTACCTACAAAGGGCTGCTACGGCAGCTAAAGTTGAGGTAGTGGAGCTATTGCTCAAACTTGGAGCGAATCCAGATTTGCTCCCTGAGCCATATATCGAAAGTGATGAAAATTGTAGCTTGGCCCAAACGCCTGTTGAGCTGGTTCTCAGTTATTATAACACAAGCTCAGATGAAGAGGAGTGCGAGCGGTACCTTGCAACATTGCGTATACTTTTCCAATATAACGCACGGCCTCAACCATTACCGGCCAAGTGGGAGAATGAAGATAAACTTCACGCGGTAGAGGCCATTTACCGAGAATTCGGGCATGAACTAACAACTTTACCAAGTAATTCGGCAACATGAAATACGCCACTGTACTCTCTTCTCTTTTTATAACTGCTGCACCGTTGGTGGCTCAGCAACAGGATTCCGTTTCGCTGACTCCTATTCTCATCTATGTATCTGACTGTAAAAGCGCAGATGAAGCGGCGCCTCGCGTAGCAAAGCTTATTAACCAATCGAACGGAGCCACGGTAAAAGTGGAACCCTATGATTTAGCAATACTTCGGGCAACATCATGTTTCGGTTCCACGGAATTGCAAAAGGTTATGGCAGACTATCTTCCTGAGCTTTCTTCGCAGGCTCAGGCCGAAACCAAGCCGTTCCTGAAGTTATTTGAGCAGATGATACAGGCGATTGATGATCAGACCGCTACCCTTAGTGGGGTGAATGACCGAGAATCCGCCCGGCAGGCAGCTGAGTTAATCGAAGCATTTTTGCCCTTCATGGAGTCTTGCTCAGAAAAAATTAATGTTTTGCCACTACCGAGTGATGAGCAGACGCTGCGTGAATTGCGCTTTCGCTACAAAATCGGCACGCGTCGCAGTGCTGCAAAATTATTGCAGGCGTGGGCTGCCTTGCAACAGCGCGATGCAAACTTTTACCAATCAAAGCGCTTGTTGGAAGCCTTGCTGAGCGTGCGCGATGTGCTTGAGAATATGGATATGAGCATAGATCCGGATGCTATCCCCGCTGCTATGACCGCAGCTCAGAAATTGCAGCCAATTATGCGCCAATGGATAGCCGTAATATCTCATGTCCGCGATAAAGAAAGCGCAGATGCTGCTGCGGTAGAGCTCAAGAAATTGCAAGAGCAAATGCGAGCAGTCGCCATGGAGGTCGGCCTGAACCGAACTTTTGAAGAAGATTTGTTCCTCATTTCACCGGAGCTGGAGGTGCAAGTGTATATTATGGATCGTATCACCCACTATTTACAAGAGGAATTGAATCCGCCCTACTATGGTGCAACGCTTCTGAAAGAAGTCTTGGAGCACGAGGATTGAGGCCTGTTGATAGCGGATTTAGCTTGCGCTGAAGAAGGAAAAAGAGTAATATTCTGCCCATGGATGTACCGTTCGTACTGAGAGCTCTTTTCGAGATATTCGTTATCTGGGTTGTATTTTATCAACTATACAAGGCGTTCAAGGGCTCGCGTGCAGCCGCCATTATGGCAGGTTTAGCGGTTATCATCGGCTTAACAACCATGTTGATTGAGCTAACGCACGCCGCGGTACTTCAGTTGATTGTGGGGTCATTTCTTGGCCCGGGCACTCTTTTAGTTAGCCTGTTTATCTTGTTCCACCCCGAGCTCCGCACAGCACTCGCCAAGCTTGGTGCCCACCGATTGCTCGGCAGTTTGTGGTCGCGTGAGCAAAATGAAGACTTTGTTTCCTGCATTTGTGATTCCGTTTCGTTCTTGGTAAGCAAGCGTTATGGTGCGCTTATAGCTATCTGCCGAAACAACAAGCTCTCGGATATTGTGAAAACCGGTACGGCACTCGATGCCGTTTGCAGCCGTGAGCTGATTGGTACTATATTCATGCCGAAAACAATGCTCCATGACGGAGCTGTTGTCATCAATAACGAGCGAATCATAGCGGCTGCATGTATTTTGCCTGTTTCATCCCGTGAGCTCAAAGATCGTTCACTCGGGTTGCGACATCGTGCCGGTATCGGATTGGCAGAAAATTCTGATGCGGTTATCATTATTGTCTCAGAAGAAACCGGCTCCGTATCTTTAGTTGTAGGAAATATCGTACAGCGCGATATTTCCGTGCAAATGCTCGCTACCCGATTAACCGAACTCATCTACAGCCATGCAACTACTGCGCAATCTCCGTCGACTGTTAAATCCTAATCAGCGTACATTCCGCTCTCGGATTACCAATAACTGGAAAGCTAAGCTGATATGCCTTCTCTTGGCTGTATTTGTCTGGTTTTGGGTTCAAGTTCGCTATGTTGACAGCGGCGATGATTGGGGGCTCAATGAAATTAGACTTTCAATACCTGAATAAACTATATGTTGCAGAATTATTTTATAGCCGGCACTGATTGCGGGGTGGGGAAAACCTATGTTACCTGTGCCTTGCTGCGCGACCTGCAAGCATGCGGGATAGATGCCATCGGCTATAAGCCGGTTGCCTGTGGTGATAGGAATGAGGCACGCGATATTCGCGAAGCTGTAGGTAAACCAACTTACAGCTTGGATGCTATCAACCCTGTTTATCTTCGTACGCTGGCAGAGCCTATAATTGCCGCCGAAATGGAACGTAAGTCAATAGAGCGTGACGCGCTGGTTCAGGGATTTGAGCAACTGGCTGCGGCTCATCAAATGGTGTTGGTGGATGGTTGCGGTTCTTGGGAGACTCCGCTTGCTACCGGATTCAGTATGGCAGATTTGGCCGCGGCTCTCAATTTGCCGGTAATTCTCGTTGTCAATAATCGCCCCGGTGCGGCGGGGCTAGTGCAGTTAACACTCCAATCCATACAGTCTCGCGGCCTGAAGTGCTGTGGTTATATTCTCAACCACATTGGTGAGGAATGGAGTACTGCCTCCGTGACCAATTCCCGAGTTATTTCGGATTTGACCCATCTGCCAATCTTGGCCGAGTTCATTCACGGCCAAGATTATGTAGATGCGAAGGAAGTACTCTCCCTTTAACTCAGCGGGCGCTCCTCAGTACTTCCGCTGTTTCTCTGTGCCGCTCTTTGACAGAAATGTCGAGAGCGGTTTCGCCGTCTTCATTGCGCAAGTTTGTGTCTGCTCCGGCGCTGAGCAACGCACGCACGATTTCTGTATATCCGTCATCGGCGGCTATCATGAGTGCGGTTTCGCCGTCTTCATCCTGAAGATTTACATCCGCCCCCGCAGCAATGAGGTTGCGGACGGCTTTTAAATTGCCCTTGTCAGCTGCCTGCATGAGGGCAGTCTCGCGGTCATCATCAACTGCATTTACATTCAGCCCACTGTTCAGAGCTTGCTTCAGCTCCGTAGCTCCGGCTACTGCGGCGCGGTAAATGACACGTTGCGGTGCATTGTACGGTGTATCGGCTACGCTACTTGTCGCCGCTACGGTAAGTAATACGATGGCTTTTGCGAATGTATTTTTCATGGTTTGTTCTCCTTCTATTTTGAACTGGCCTTTATTTATACCATTTTTTTTCGCATGTCAAGCATAAAGCATATAAAAGTTATAGGAAATACAAAAAACTTTTTTTATTGTAAAAAAAGCAATCCTGTATTATGCTTTTCGCGTCATGAGAGAGAGCGCAGGAATAAGAAAAGTAATGGTAGTTGTATTAGTGGCGTTGTTTCTGGCGCAGTTGGGTGGGGGATTGTACGATGTCTTGTTCAGCAATTATTTAAATGATGTATTGCATTTGGATGCCGGGGCTCGCGGCTTCATGGAATTGCCGAGGGAGCTGCCCGGAGTATTGAGTTGGTTTGTCATGGCAGCTCTGTTCTTTTTGAATGAGATACGTTTGGCAGCTGTTTCGATACTGTTGGCCGTAGTAGGCACGCTAATGATGATGTTATTGGGGGAGGGCGCCACACTCTGGCAGCTGAGTTTGACAGTAGCGACCGCCAGCCTTGGTTTACACATATTGATGGGCATTGTCGATTCTATCGTTATGCATACCGCGCGACCTGAGAACCGAAGCTTGCGTTTGGGACAAATGCGAGCGATGGGAACAGCCGCCTCATTGATAGGAGCTCTTTTTATTTGGTTAAAGTGGAAGTTCAATCAGGATTTCATGTGGGACTACATATTGGTGACGGGTATTTTCTTGATATCGTCCCTCATGCTCTTTTTCGTAAAATCGCCGGAGTTCCCACGCCGAAAGAGCGTGAAAGAGAATTTTATTCTGCGGCGCGAATATGCTCTCTATTACGGTATAGAGACACTGCATGGCATACGCAAGCAGTTATATATGACATTTGGCTTCTGGTTGCTTGTAAATACGCTGCAGCAACCTCCCGGTCGCATTGGTATGATAGTGCTTATAGCCGGCATTATTGGCCTTTTTGCACAGCCGTTTATCGGAATGTGTATTAAGCGCTATGGTGAGCGCCGAATTACTATCATTGACAGTATCGCATTATCGGTGCTTTG
Organism: Akkermansia sp.; assembly: GCA_017555205.1. Taxonomy (GTDB): domain Bacteria; phylum Verrucomicrobiota; class Verrucomicrobiia; order Verrucomicrobiales; family Akkermansiaceae; genus Akkermansia. The sequence continues at coordinate 154,232 of JAFZGW010000013.1, forward strand.
TTTGGTATACGCCTTTGCCCTGGAAATGTTGCCGGGAGAGTGGGCAGTTGTTGCCGTAGCATGTTGTTTTGTGCTCGATAAGGTTTTATTTGCCATGGGAATGGCACGCACTACCTACATAGCACGTATATGCGGAGAGCGCAGAAGCGATATCACCCCCTGCATATATACCGGTATAGCGATTAACCATGTCGCTTCGATTGCCTATGGTATTATCGGCGGTCTTATTTGGACCTACACCGGTGGACCGCAGCTTGTGTTCCTGACCGGCGGTTTGGCAGTAGTCGGAGCCGGGATACTGGCTCGTAAGATGAAGTAGCTGATTTTAGATAATCTTTTCGATGATTTCAGCGGTGTTGCCCATTTGGAGGAAGGCATGGAGACGCTCGTTTTCAAGCAGTGTTACATAGCGGCCTTCCTCGACCAGCGTGCGCAAACCTTTATCTCGGAATAAATCCAAAAATCTCGTTGGGTGGGGAATTTTACTGTGAGCCAGTCGCTCGTTGTAAAATTTGGTGAACTCCGGTTCCGAAAGTGAGCAGCCATACGCGACTAAGCATGCAAGATTTGCCTGCGCTTGGCTTTCCAGCGGGTCGATGTGCTCCAGCCATGCCGTGGCATTGGCTTTGCGTATCGTATTTTTAGCGCGTGTAAACCAAGGCATAGCGGGATTTCCCTCACCCTTACTGTGTGCTGCGGCCAAGTCACAGTAATATGATATACGCGCAATATTTCCATAGTACGACACGCCTACGGTTCCCACCCAAATCATGAGTGCACTCATGAGAATAGTCGTGATAATGCCGCCGGTGCTGGCACCGCCGCGACGCCATGAGAAGAGATGAGAAAACCAGTTCATACCGTGGAAAAACACCGCGAATGTAAAAAGGCCAAGCCCCCACGCCAACACCTGAACCATCCAGTTGCGAGGGGTATCCGTAACCAGAGCAAGCAGAGTAAAACCCTTATTTTGAAGAAATATCCACACGGCGATGCTCCCGATAACTGCAATTGAGAGCAAAATCATACGAATAACGCCCTTGAGAAGGGAGAATATCACAATAAAGAGCAACAGCACGGAGAGCGCCAGTAAGATAGTTGTTTGCGCGTCGAAGTTCATAATCGTTATTTAGTGGGTGACGTTTGCAGGGCTCGCAGCATATTGAGTTCATTTTGCGCCTCATCCTGTCGACCAAGATGTTGCAGAACCACGGCTTTATTATAGCGGGCCGGGTGGAATGCGGGGGAGAGTTGCAGTGCTTTATCGAATGCGCTCAGAGCATAGTCGAAATGTTGCAACTCTGCCAATATCAATCCTAAACGGTAAAATGCTTCCGGGTTGTCGGGCGCTACCTTTGTGCATTTTAACATTTGCTGAAGAGCATCCATAGGGCGGTTTTGACGTGCCAGAAATACGGCAAAATCCATGTAAGCGACAGCGGATGACGGGTCAAGTTCTATTGCGCGCTTGTACTGGTGCTCTGCTAGCTCGGCGTTTCCACGAGCATCTGCCAGCATGGCCAGCAACATGGCACCGGTCGGTTGGTCTGATTGGTGCTCAGCAATTTGAGATAGCTCTGCCATGGCTTCAGCTGCCTGCGGGTTGTTGTGCAGATTCCCGATATTCTGCCAAGCCGCAGCACGGCGAACCAGCTTAATCGGGTCGTGAATGAGCGTTAGAGCCTCTTTACCCAGTATTTTGGCCGCAGCGGCACGAACCATAGCGTTTTCATCATCCGCGGAGGCACGGGCGGCTTGCAAAACTTCGGAGGTAACCTGCTGCCTAGCCATCAGTTCAAGCAAAGTGGCTCGCCACCCCGGTATTTCTTCTGTAGCAAAAGCTGCCAGAAGCTCCTGTGTATTGTCCTGCCCGGCCAGTGCATTGTGCACAGCTCGGGTGCGCGAGTTGTCGCGAGTGGATTTGCGCTCCGGGTATTTTTGAGAAATAACGCTTGCAGCCCAAGTGTTATCTTTATCACTGTGACAATTAAGGCAAGCATTCGGCAAGCCCAACTCCACACTCAGCTCAGGAGAAGGGGAGTTAAATGAGTGGTCACGCCGAGGGTCTCGCGCCATATACATGCTCTCCGGCATGTGACATTCCACACAGCGGCCGCCTTTGCTGTCGGGCGGGCAGGGACTATGGTCGGTCGGGTTTATAATCGGAGTGGCCGTTTTACCTACCATGGTGCCGGTTGCATGGCAACGCATGCACAGTGAGTTGTCTTCTTGCGAGAGTTTCAGGGTGGCCGTGTGATGGTCGTGGCAGTCCAGACAAGTGACACCGGCTCGGCCCATACGGCTCAATCTCAGGCCGGTTTCACAGTAATCTTCATCTCGTTGCATACCATTCGGCCAAAAGATGCCGGGTATAATGGGTAACTCCAGTCGGAAATGGTCATCAAATTTGTCACCCACGGTGAAGGTGTCATCCAACTCTTCTCTGCGCGCATGGCAAGTGGCACAGTTATCGTGCATTTGTTGGGCGCTGAGTTTGCGATCGGCAGTGGCCACAAGGCAGCCATCGTCTGACGGTTTATCACTGATTTTGTGGCATTGTATACAACTTACCCCCGGTTCCTTCCAAGTAGATTTGTAAGTATCGGTAGTTAGGTCGTAGTTTTTACGGAAGTGCGAAGTATGGCACCAAGCACACTGCGAGTTCCAGTTCATTCCCCGGCCAAGCCAGTGCCCCCAATCTCCTTCTTTGCGGGTCGCGCTACCCTCACTGCTGAGCCGTTTGTCGGCTTCAAACATATCAAACCATTCATGGAGTGCTATATCCCATGCTGCACTGGGGGTATGTAACCCACCGTCTTTACCCTCCACGAGGTACTGCACAAGCGGCTTTCGTCCCAATACAGAATGCACTGTAAAATTGCGTTGACTCTTGCCATCAGTTATCTGCAGCTTGCCATCGCGAGTGGTGGTGAAACGCAGCTCCGAACCATGAGCCTGCAAACGCTGTCCATGAAACGGTTCCGAATCGAGTTCAGGCAGAACTACTCTGTAAGCCCAGGCATGGTCACTGCCGGCCCAGTCTTCAAACTCTTTTGCATGGCAGGCTGCGCATTTCAGAGATATGGGCACAGCACTTTGCTGCCAATGGGCACTCTGCCCGGCATAGGGCTCAACCTTCTGCGCTTCATCACAAGCACAGAATAGGAGAGTTATCGCTAGATAAGGCAGTCTTTTCACGCGCAAAATTGTAGCAAGTTATGCAAAAAATTCAAGTTTAAAGCAGTTCTCCCGCCGCTGCCAATTTCTTTGCAGAAGCCCGGCCCTTAACGGCAAGTGTGGGAGCAAAGACAGAAAGGCGGAGCTCTGCTACCATGAGGCCATAAGCTAACCAAGCAGGAGAATTGCCGTGCTGAGCGTATCGCTCGTAAAAATCAGGGCGAATTGCCGCCATAACATTATCTATGCGCTCAAGTTCGCGAGCTGCCGGTTGCTGGGATATTTTTTGCAGGCGCTGTAGAAGCCCACGCGCAAAACGACCTATATCTTGCAGAGCTGCGGGCTCGCAATCAGAAAGGAAGAACGAGCGAGTGAGCCATTGCCAATCACGCTGTAAATCTTCGGCAATGCGAGCTGCATAGCGGTCACGAGAGGCAGATACGCAATAGGCGCGCAGTGCGGAATCCGTCGCTGCGAGTTGTTCCCATATCTTGCTGAGAGGGCCGCTGATGGTATCATACAGGTGCTCACGCATGCGCAAACAGGCGGCATCGAATTCATCCGCGCTACGGGGCAGTGGCGCTAAGGTTGCATCCATGGCAGCATAGATGGTATCTGCCACATTATTCTTCGGCTGCACACCAAGGGTACTCATCGCTAGTTTCGCTTCGACTGACTTAATGGGTATACGCTTGCGAATACCGTTTATGAAATCGCCGTGGCGAATCAACGCAAGCCTACGCACCCCGAATCGATGCGCCCGCTCAGCGTCTGCCTGTGTGGGGTAAACTTTGATTTTCACGCGCTCGCCATCATCGCACAAAGCAGGATATCCGGTACCGGTACCAACATCAATGGTAGTAGGTAAGTCGCCGCAATCCCAGCGGGTCATCGCCGTGGCGGAGAAGCTTCGCTGAGCTTTCTTTCGGAATCGTTTTTCGCGGTAACTTTGCAAATGTTCACGCAGGGCAGCTAAATTGCTCCCCATAGCCAGCTCCTTGCCTTCATCATCGCTCACCCAAATTTTGGTAATTAAATCAGCCGGCAAGCGAGAAAAATCGAATTGCTGCGCATTGCAGAACTTTTGAGTGCGACTCATGACGAACTCTGCCAGAGCCTGAGCCAATGGACGGTCGGGCGATTTTTCGTACCAAATATCGGCAAAGTCATCTGCCGCATCTGCAATGGGCATGAGAAATTGCCGCAAATCCTTGGGTAAGCTCCGCAACAAAATTTCAGCACGTTCTGCCAGATGTGCCTGAACGCCCCAATCCGGCAGCCAGTCAGGGAAATCTGGCAACTGGTCAATGTGTACACCAAGTGTCACGCCGTCATCTGCCTCGCCGGGATTGTGAGCATAGTAGACCGGATATTCAGTACCCTCGATAATCAGCTCATCGGGATAGAGGTCAGCCGGGGCATGATCCTCGCCGGGATACACACAGCTATCGTAAGGAACGAATAGCACTTTTGGATTCTCTTTTTCAGCTTTTTCGCGCCAACGGCGTAAGGCCTTGGCCGAGGCGCAGTCTTTCGGTAAACGTTCCTCAAAGAACTGATAAACGCCTTCTGAGCACCACAGCAAATCGCGGCGGCGGAGTTTGGCTTCCGCCGTGCGTACTTGTTCACGCATATCCTGAAGGTGCTGCAAGAAGGGAGGTTCATCCCGCAACTGCATATCCAGAATACCATCGCGAATCATGATTTCACGAGCAGCCGGCAAGTTATAACGCGCATACGATATACGGCGCCCATCAATGATAGTGAGTCCTCCGCAGGTTACGCGCTCTTTGGCGTAAACTACACCGGCCGCTTTATCCCACGCAGCATCGTAGGAATGAAGTGAGCACAACTGGGGTGCGACCTGTTCGACCCATGCCGGGTTCAGCACAGCACAGCGACGCATAAACAAGCGGCTGGTTTCCACCAATTCAGCTCCGAATATCCACTCGGCGCGCTTGTTGCGGCGGAACATGCCGCTCCCCGGGAATATTGAGAAATCTCGACCGCCTGCACCTCGATAGACTTTATCCTCCGGGCGCCAAATGCCGATTTGCAGCGGAGCTCCTGCAAGTAGTGCCCTGTGTATGGAATCCCCCGTAGCCTGTTGTTCAACAGGCGGTAGTTCGGGTATGCGCCAACGCAGGGTTTCTTGAAGAGCTGAACCTAAATCCTGCACAAGATTGTGCCATTCAACCGCCCGCAGAAAGTTGATGTAATTTTTGCTGCACCATTGGCGTAGTTTATTGCGCTTTAATGTTCGTTTTTCTTTGAACTCTAATGTGCTGCGCCAAAGACTAAGCATGGAAAGAAAATCGCTATCCGGATTTTTCCACTGCGCGTGCATTTGGTCAGCTTGAGTGGCAAATTCCTGCGGACGCTCACGCGGGTCCATAATGCTCAGCCCGGCCACTATCACCAAAATCTCAGCCAAACAGTGCTCGTGCTCAGCTTCAATCAACATGCGCCCGAGACGCGGGTCCAAGGGCAATCGAGCTAAACTACGACCAATATCGGTCATTTTTTTGTGGCGATCCAGCGCACCGATTTCCCGAAGAGTTTTGTAACCTTCATTGATAAGACGAGCCCCGGGGGGATCGGGCAGGGGGAATTCCCCGAGCGGAGGCAGCCGTAAATCAGCCATGCGCAAAATAACACCGGCCAACGCGCTGCGTTTAATTTCCGGGTCGGTAAAGGCGTCTCTCTCTTCGAAATCGCTCTCAGCGTACAGACGAATACACACGCCTTCGGTAATACGACCACAGCGACCGGCTCGCTGTCGTGCACTGGCTTGTGATATCGGTTCAACTTGTAAACGCTGAATCTGACGACCGGGCAAGTACCGTGATATACGCGCCAACCCGCTGTCTATAACATAGATAATACCTGGGATAGTGAGCGATGTTTCTGCAACATTGGTTGCTAATACAATACGCCGAGTCCCTTTTTGCGGATGAAAGATACGTTGCTGTTCACCCAGTCCGAGGCGGGCGAAAAGCGGCAAAATATCGGTTTTCGGTAAGTTCAGATTGCTGAGTTCATCGGCACAGTCACGAATTTCCCTTTCGCCGGGCAAGAAAACGAGAACATCGCCCTTATCGTCGTACTCGGATAACCAAGTAACGGCTCGTGCAACATGCTGCGGCAATTCCTCATCCGGATGGCGTTGCGGCATGTAGTGGAGGTCAACATGGTAGGTTCGACCCTCGACATTAATGATAGGAGCTCCTCCAAAAAAGTCAGAGAATGCCCCGGCATCCATCGTGGCAGAGGAAATGATGAGTTTCAAATCCTTGCGACGTGCCAGCAACAATTTCATGTACCCCAGCAGAAAGTCGATGTTGAGACTGCGCTCGTGCGCTTCATCGAGTATGATGGTGTGGTACTTTCTTAAATCGCGGTCATCCTGCGTTTCTGCCAGCAAAATACCATCCGTCATGAGTTTCAAGCGGGTGTCGCGAGTGGTTCGATCATCAAAGCGAACCTGATACCCCACATATTCACCAAGCTCGCAGCCTATTTCTTCGGCTATTCGTCGGGCAACGGCGACAGCAGCAAGACGGCGAGGCTGAGTACAAGCGAGCATTCCGCGGCGGTTACCTGCTACCTCCATGGCAATTTTCGGTAGCTGGGTCGTTTTGCCGCTACCGGTTTCACCCACGACAACCACGACTTGGTGGTGACGAAGTGCATCCGCAATATCCCGGCGGCGCCGGGATATTGGTAAATCAGGATATCGAAATTCGAGCGGGGATTGAGCTGTGGCTGGGATGGACATCGGTGTTATGAAATTACCAATCTTGCATGGTTCCGTTTGACATGCGTGATTTCTCCGCCAAGAAAACGATTCGATGGCCGGTCACAGAATCCTCTAAGAGGGTTTTGCCGGGAGAAGTCGGCTCTCCGCGAAGGTAGGCAATGAAGTCGAGTATGACCTCACGATCACCGCCACCGTGGTGGCAGCCTTCCTGAGCCTCCGTTACGTCCACCACATGTTTTACACGCCCTTCAGGCGCACCCGGAACAATGGAGGAAATGGTGAATCGACCATTCTCAAACGTGCCGTAAACTTCACCACGAGTTCCGGTAACATGCACGCGGCGTTTTGATATAGATGCTCCGCCGGTCATGGAAAAAGTACCGGTAGCACCGTCAGCATACTCAATGAGAACAGACTGATGATCTACAATATCAGTTTTACAGCGATAGGCGCAGGCCCCGTAGGGATTGTCCTCGCCACTAAGTATTGCCGCTTTATCTTCATCTGTTTCGGGGCGGCTAATGTTGCTGTCGTGCCACACGTTGTCCGCCCATCGTTGCGGATTTTCGATGTAGAGGCGTCGAGCAGAGTAGGGACAATTTCGCTCAACATCGGCCGGGCAATCCGTAAGGCAGCGGGTTCCGGCTCCCTCCGGTGCATTTTCGGGGACAAATTGGAACATGCTACCCACGCTTGAAATACGGCGCGGCTTATTGTTCCCCATTAGCCAAGCCATCAAATCAAGGTCATGACTGCACTTGGTCAGCAACATGCCTGAACCGCAGATTTCAGCACTGGCGTATTTACCTCGCACGAAGGACACGCTTTCGTGAAAATAATTAACCTGGGCAGACATTCGTATGTTAATTACCTTACCGATTTCTCCGTTTTCAATAACTTGTTTAAAGCGCTGATAAAAAGGCGCATAGCGCAGCACATGACATACCATCACCGTGCGCTTGGTTTCAGCGACACAAGCAAGCAACTCTTGCGCCTCATCTTCATTGAGGGCAAAGGGTTTTTCAAGCAGCATATCATACCCGTGCCGCAACAACGGAAGACTGGTGCTCACATGCAGCCTATCCATGGTTCCGTTGATGACCGCATCCGCAAACTTGGGAACGGCAATCAACTCATCTACCGTAGAAAAACAATTCTCGGCCGGAAAACCGAAGGTTATTCGCGCATAATTCCGTCTCTTTGCGTCTATGTCGACAACACCGACAATTTCGAGTAGCTCCGGGTTAGTGAGTGCAACACGGGTGTATATCATTGAGCGCACACCCATGCCCACTACGACTACACGCAGTGGTTGTTTAGGTTCACTATCAGTTGCAATACTCATACGGAAATCATTTACCCCATCGCTGAGTTATGCCGTCATAGGAGTCTATACGGCGGTCGCGGAAGAATGGCCAAATGCGACGATGGGCTTCGAGTGCATTCAAATCAAGGTCAGCGTAGAGGATTGTTCGTTCATGTACCGGAGCTTTTGCAACAATCTGTCCGCAATAGTCACTTACGAAACTCTGCCCCCAGAAGGTGGTTTCACCCTCAACCCCGCAACGATTGACGGCACATATATAGCACCCGTTGGCTACGCCGTGCCCACGTTGTACGGTCTCCCATGCGCAATGCTGAGCGTTGTAAAGTTCTTCCTCACCGGGAATCCAACCGATTGCAGTGGGGTAAAAAATAATTTCCGCACCCTGCATGGCAGTCAGGCGAGCGGCTTCCGGGTACCATTGGTCCCAGCAAATCAGCACACCTATGCGACCGTACTTGGTTTCAAAGCATTTGTAACCCAAATCGCCCGGCGTAAAGTAGAATTTTTCTTCAAATCCGGGGTCTTGGGGAATGTGCATCTTGCGATACATGCCAAGATAAGTACCATCTGCATCTATCACCCATGCAGTGTTGTGATATATACCTGTCGCGCGTTTTTCAAACCCGGCCGCGACAATGACAACCCCCAGCTCGCGTGCCAGCTCGCAGAGTTCATCTGTCCATGCGCCGGGGATATATTCTGCGGTATCGAAGAGGGAGCAATCCTGAGCGCGGCAGAAGTAGAGGGTGGTGCACATCTCCTGCGTACAGATAATCTGCGCGCCGCCGGCAGCGGCTTCTCTCATGGCTTGCATCTGCAGTCGTTTGTTTTCTGCGGGATCGGCCACGGCGGCTTGTTGGATGAGTGCTATTCTAGGCATGCCGCAATATACCACATCGCGCTATATTTTGCAAGACGTGTGCTGCATTTACAGTCAGAAAAAGCCGTTGAAAGGTCACTTTCAACGGCTTTTTATATTCAGGAGGTAAATATTTCGGCTTATTGCTGGTCGGCAGCGACGCGTCGCAGATGTTCGATAACGGTCTTGTTAATCTCCTGCGGTGATTTACCGGCCATAGCAGCCTGCTGTGACACTCGCACAATTTCTGCTTCTTGTAAAATCATGAGAGAAATCCCCATTTGGGCATCTTTGCGGAAGTATTCGGCGGCAAGCGGATATTTGGCGTAAAGAGCTTCAAGTTCGCCATCGAAGCGAGCAGATATCTTAACGATATCCTTAACGTTAGTGGGCTTTTCTGCCCTCAGTGCGTTGACTATTTTTGTGTTAATGATATTGGCTTCCTTTACAAAAGCGAGATATTCGCCGCTGAGACTATCGAGCGGGGTAATATCCATGATTTTTTGCATGATATCAAACTGAGCCTCAGGAGAAGAATCAGCCTCTTGCCCCAACTCAATGGAGTTGGCCAACAGAAGTATAAGATAAGTGCGAACACCGGCATCGATATCATACCATGACATTTGTTTTTGCATGGTCATGTCGGGTGCTATCGGCAGCGATACATCGCCGGAGTCAATAGACTGTGCAGTCTCTGCTGATAACGAGCTTACAGCACACAATAAGGCAACTAGTGTTTTTTTCATACTTATGATTTTGTTTTGAGTATTTCTGAGTAAAGTTTCATGTAGGCTGCAGCCGTATCGCTCAATCGGTAAGGAGCAGGTATGGATGCAAGCGAACTTGGCGGGTAAGAACTCCATTGTGTGAGGGTATCCATAACAGCGGCTATATCGCCCGGAGTAACTCGCCCCTCCGGTAAAAAAGAATTGAGATACTCACCCACGGCGCCGTAATCGTAGCCAATTACAGGGCGTCCGAGCGCAAGTGCCTCCTGAATAGCGCGATCCCATGTAGCCGGCTTTTTGCAGAGAGAGAGCGTGACATCGCAGGCGCAGAGTACATCTCGCATATCCGCACGCTCCCCTAACCAAGAGATATGCTCTGTAAGCCCGGCGTTGCTATATAGTAATTTCAGTTCGTTAACGTAAACTGTTCGAGCTTTACGATAATTCCCGGCTATGTAGACATGAGCTTGAATCCCGCTGCGGAGCAAACCGGTTAAAATAGGCGCAATATCTTCCAACCCTCGCAAGGGAGAAATAGAGCCCGGCACACAAATGGAAAGGTGATTGTCGTACCCGGGCTGCTGAGCGCGCCATGTGCTGAACCAACTTTCCGTGGGCTGGTAGTTCGGGTTGCACAAGCGTTCATCCGTGCCGTAAGGTATGATTTCGGGCATACATTTGAGCGGCGATGTTTCGGCGGTAAGTAATTCTCGCTGATGACGACTCAGTACCGTATGGTAATCACACTTACTCCACCCCAACTCGGATGTGCTGTGCCACACATAACCGCAAATGGCGCCAACTACCGGAGGAACAGTCATGCGGCGCGGACGCCGACATGCCATATTGACAATCCAAGCAGCATCCGTTGAATATACTTGAACTATATCCGGAGCCTGCCGACGGATAAGCTTGCGCAGGCGGCGCACTTCCCGCCATGCGGTCAAAAGATTGGGCCTGTGGCAGCTGACGTATGCTACCTTGGAGGCATATAAACGATTAACAATTTCACTGGATGGCGCGACTACTATATTTTCACATTCAGCCGATTGAAGCGCACAAGCCAAATCCGCCGCCAGTACAGATGTGCTGCCGGGGCGCATGTGTGGGCTGTAGTGAAGGATTTTCATGAATCACGCAAACAAACGCCGCGATATAGCTCCAGATGGGCGTTTATCATGTCACTCCTGCGGTAGGGTGCCGGAACGGGTAACTTGGGGGTAGGTCTATCGGTATACCAGCGAGCCAGCACTTCAACCATGGCATCCGTCGATTTTGTTGCTACGCGACCTTCGGGAAGGAATACGTTGAGTTGTTCACCTACGCCGCCGTGTTCGTAGCCTGCTACAGGGCGCCCCAGAGCAAGTGCTTCGAGGGTGGTTTTGCCGAACGATTCCGGTTGCAAGGTGAGCGATAACGTGACATCGCAAGCACAGAGTACATCTCGCAAATCCGTACGGTGACCGGTCCAGGTGACATTCGATGTCTGGCCTGCTTCCGCAAGTGTTTGCTCAATTTCACGGCGAACCGCTTCTTTCCCCTTTTTGGTTTCCCCGACAATGACTGCATGTGCAGGAATCCCTCGCTCATTAAGAGCTTTTAATATGGGGGCTAAGTGTGTAGCACCTTTCAGTTTTGTGATTCGGCCCGGCAGACAAAGGGTGTATTTACCCTTTAACTCCGGATAATTGCTATACCACGACTCGTACCACTTATCGCATGGGGTATATTCGGGGTAATTTCTGCTTACATCCACAGAGTTGGGAATAACGCTAATATGCTCCGGTGAAACAGCATTCGGATAGTGCTGAAGGATGTGCTCTTTCATGCACTCCGATACGGCTATCACCTTATCCCCCTTAGCCATAATGGCGGAATAGAAGTTTACGGAATGAAAGCCGTGAAATGTTGTGATGACATGGGGGCGGTATGCAGGCTTAAGTCGCTTGCAAGCCAAATATCCTACCCATGCAGGTACTCGGGAATGCAGGTGCAATATGTCCGGTCGCTCCTCTTTAAGTAAACGAACCATCTTACCCACCTGTAAGAAAGTTTTTATGCTTTTCCTGCCAATGGGTCGAAGAATGTGCCTTGCTCCGGTCTTTTCAATATTCGGAACCATGGCTCCGCCGGCGGATACAACCACACAGTCGACCCCTTGCTCACAAAGCCCTTGACAGAGTTCGAGAACAACTTGTTCAACACCGCCGGATGACAGTGAGGGCAGAAGATGCATTACTTTCATGGTAAAAGCGTAGGATAAGTAGTCAGTATGTAATCAGCAGCGCGTCCAGCTTCATCCAGTATTGACTTGGGCGCGGGCAACTCCTGAGTTTTCGCCCATTCGGTGAAAGTGGTTGCACCGCCGTCTGCGATAAGCATGTTAAGCCCGCGAACCACACGCGAAGGTTTATCTTTGTGCGGGTCACCCTTGCGCAGCATTTCTATAATACCGACAGGAGCCCCGCTTGAGAGTGCCTCATATACCATCGAAACACTATCTTGCGTAACCCATACTTCATGAGCAGAAGCCAAGTGATCAGCCACCCATGTGGGGCCGGTCTGGTCTACGGGTTCTACGCGGATATTGGGGAATGCTGCCGTAACATCCTGCACAAAATCAGCAGGGGTACGGCGAGAGGTTGTAAGGACGATAGGCCGGGAACTTTGTCTGGCAATGGCAGATAATTGGTTAAGCACGTGCTCAGCCTCCCACTTAAACTCCTTGCTCGGACCACCGATAAGAACAAGATTTTCTTTTTTAGGTACATCAGGCTGCGGTTTAATGCAGTTGATTGCACCGTTAGTCAGGAAGGTTCGTATTGTGGGAACTCCGCCTTCGGGTACATCGTGCCGGGGCATGATGCACAAGTCAAACAGGCGCGCAGGCAAACTGGGTCTCATACATACCATACACAAGCAGCGAAGGTGGCGAGCAAGGCTCAACGCGGCTAAGTGGGTACTGTGACCGGCACACAAGATGAGATGAGGTCGTGGAAGATTCAATTCCTTGCCTTTGTAGAACAGTTTGCGCAACCAGCTCATGCCGCTTATGGACACCTCATGGCATGAGTGCTGCATGTTGGGGCGAGAATTTCGAGCTCTCACCAGCAGTGCTTCGGCAAGTCCTCTGGTTTGGGAGAGATGGCCTTTTTTACCATCACTGATAATATAGATAACCATGGAAGAGAGAAAGGTCTGATAAAAGTGGATATTAGCGATTAATGGGAAGAGTTACACCGCCGTAGAGTGTGCTATTGAGCATGGGATTATTGGTAGTACCGCAGCATAATGACTCACAAGTGACAACTTGTTGCTCCTCGGGTGCAAAGAGCAGGAGCGGTGCTACTACAGGCACATCTTCCTCACGGTCGTACGGATTTACAATCTTTACCGGCGCGCTGCTGCAGGCACGAACTACGTCCGCCCAGTTAAGCTTACCGGGTTTTACCAAGTGGGTGTAAAGAGCTGGCAGGAAGGTATCGAGCCCCACCATTCCCTGAGGTGCACTCACGAAATCCTGTTTCTTGGCGAAGGGTAGGCAGGGGGTGTGATCGGTTACAATACAGTCGATGGTACCGTCTTTCACACCGGCCAGCAAAGCCTCGCAGTCGGTACGCTCGCGCAAGGGCGGTGTTGTTTTGAACGTGGTGTTGTAATCACCGACATCTTCGTGCGTATAAAGAAGGTGGTGCAGTGCTACTTCTGCGGTGAGGCCTTTCATGCCGGCAGCTTTGGCGCGTCGGATGATTTCGACACCTTCTGCGGTGCTGACAGTCTGCACGTGCAAGCTTACACCGGCATCTTTTGCCAGGCGTATGATTGTCTCAATGCCGATTTCTTCCGCACAGGGGGGAGTTCCATGCAGACCGAGAATGTAGGAGGTCGAGCTCGGGTGCATGTAGGTATTGCGGCTCAGGCAAGGCACATCGCCACGAATAGCAAACGTCAAATCCATTTCGGCAGCATATTTCATTGCACGGTGCAGCATGAGCAAGCTTGCGGGCATATTGCCGCTGTCGCTCAATATGGTAACACCGCGAGCCGCAAGTGTATTGTACGGCGCCTGCTGCTCTCCCTTCATTCCCTCGGTTATACACCCTGCGGGAACCATTGTGGCAAAGGAACGCTGGCTTACCGCCTCATCAAAACTATCGAGCGTGGCTGTATTGTCAAAGATAAATCCGCTAGACGGCATGACCAGCATACCCCACACACCACCACGGTTGGCCGCTTGTCCGGCACGATAAATGCACTCTCGCTTGCTATGACCATCAATGCTGATGGTCGTATGCAAATCGAAAAGAGCAGGCATCAAAATTTTGCCGGTGGCATCGATTGTGCGTGCACCTGCAGGCACCTGCATTTCGCCGGCAGGTGTTACTTGGTTGATGCCGGGCAGGGCAATACCGTTGCGGTAAATGCTGACGGGTTCATCCCCATGCCCCATGCGCAGGTCTATCTTTTCGCCCGTGAGGGCCCATGTGGCGTTGGTGATGTAAGTATTAGTCATGGCTCTGAGTCTGGGGGGTAAGGTGATAGAGGATGCTCATGCGAGCGGCTATACCATTTTCTACTTGGTTATTTATCAGACAGTTGCGGTAATTCATCGCAGCATCGCATATCTCTACGCCGCGATTAACCGGACCGGGGTGCATGATGCTGAGATTAAGGTCATCTATGCGGCGCAAGCGCTCTTCCGTTACGCCGAAAGCTGCATGGTAGTCCGCAGAGGGGAAGAACGGTGTATCGATGCGTTCATTCTGAACTCTCAACAGATAAATAACATCGGGCTTCCATTCAAAAATCTGGTTCCAGTTGGTAAAGCGCGGGATTCCGGTATGTTGCTGAGGCGGCACCAACGGACCGGGTCCCATATAAGCCACTTCGGCACCAAGTCGGCGCAGAATGGTACTGGTGGAGCGTGCAACTCGACTATGCAGGATGTCGCCGATTATCACTACACGGCGTCCTGCGACTTCACCATATTTCTCTTTAATGGTAAAGGCATCCAAAAAGGCTTGGCTGGGGTGAGCGTGTGAACCATCACCGGCATTGATAACCGCAGCCTTGCAGTGGCGGGCGATAACAGCGGGTATGCCGCTGTTCTTGTGTCGCACGATGATGTAGTCCATCTTCATGCTCATGAGCGTATCAATGGTATCGTGTACGCTCTCACCTTTTACAACGGATGAGGTGGAAACCGTGAACGTTGTCACATCGGCAGAGAGACGGTGCGCCGCGACCTCGAAGGATGAGCGAGTACGTGTGCTCGGTTCGTAAAACAAAGTCAAAACGGATTTACCCTTGAGTGCCGGTACTTTCTTCACACTTTTGGTGAAAATGTCCTTCATTGCAGAAGTGCTCTGCAATATGGTATGTATATCCTCGTCACTCAGAGAATTGATTGTGATTAAATCCTTGCGTGGGTTCATGGAATGCAAAGTTATCTTATACTCAGTAAATTATTTCTTCCTTTCCGTCAAGTTCCTGCAAGCTTACTTTAACGGTATCGGTTGACGCTGTCGTCAGGTCAAATGCAACATAATCGGGTTGAATGGGCAACTGACGGCCGCCACGGTCGGTCAGGCAGTGCATTTCCACCCGTGCGGGGCGCCCGTATTCCCACAGTACTTCAAGGGCGGCTCGGGCGGTTCGCCCGGTGCTCAGAACATCATCTACCAGCACGAGGTGCATATCATCGGTAGAGAAGGGCAAGTGCGAGCTACGAAGAGCAGGGCGCTTGCCGCGCAAATCGAGGTCGTCACGGTATAGGGTAATGTCAATAGCTCCATATTCGGCCTGACATCCGGCAGTTTCTAACTTTTTTACAAGACGCTGAGCCAGTATATCACCGTGACTTACAATGCCGACAATCCCCAGCTGAGCAGAGCCTCGGGCTGCCCATCCTTGCAACAGATGGTCAGCCCAGGCATCCAATGCCCTCTCAATGTCTGCTTTGTTGATGGTGGGCATGGTATAAAAAAAGTGAATTATTTAGCGAGGTTGATGATGCGATGCGCGGCCATGGCTGCATTGATGGGGGTCTTTTTGTGCAGACCTACAGTCGTGGCAGGCACACCACCGGGCAGCTGAGATATGGCCAACAGGGCATCCACACCATTCAGCGGACCACAGGGAACAGGCACACCGATAACAGGAAGCTCAGTATTCATAACCACCACACCGGGAAGAGCAGCAGAAAGACCGGCAACGCAGAGTAGAACGGCCTTCGTTCCGCTTTCCTCGAGTCCCTTGAGGTACTCAATAAGCGCCGGCAAATCACGGTGTGCCGAGTAAATTACCTCTTCGTGCTCAACGTTATTCTCAGAAAAATAGGTGCGAGCCGGTTCCATGAAGGGAAGGTCGCTCTTGCTGCCGTAGATAGTGATAACTTTCATGCTAGTCAGCATTCTAGCATGAGCAGCTTTAGCAAGCAAGCAAATTTCACGTACGCGCGAGTGTTTTAAGGGCATTCTTTTCTATCAGGCAAGGATATTCGCTTGTACGCAAGAACCTGAGCATCTTTCATATCAAGATAATAGGGCGAGGCATGTCTAAACCATGCGCCAGTGTTAAGAATATGGCGGTGTCTCGTGCGCCAATTCCCGAACCGATGAAAATGCCCCAATACCACCACCTCCGCTTCCGGAAAATAACGGCGGGCAAAGTTTTCGGCACGATGGGCACAACTCAACCAGCTCCATACGATATTGAGCGGGCGTTGCGGTGGCCAAAAACAGTGCATAAAACCACGAAGGTACTTATTGCGTATACCCTCTCTCCGCAAGATGGGAGTAGTGAGTTGGCACATCTCTCTCGATAGCTCCAAACGAGCAGGGAGCTCATGGTCACGCTCTCTATAGCTTGCTATCAAGGCTCGGCACTTCTCCTTATTACGCAGATATTCCCAGCTCCAGGGAGCAACTTCGCGGTAGAGCGCATGTCCGTGCATGGCTACCACTCGCCCGCCCCAAAATCGCACCAACAACGGTTCGATATCCGGGTCATGATTGCCGGAGATTTCCACTAACTGTACACCTCGGCGACGACATTCTTCACGCAGCTCGTTGCGCAGTTTTTTGCCGCTTTCCTGCCAAAGGCACTTTCGAGTCTCGGCCAAATCCCCCACTACGACCAGCATACCAACACCATCGCGCAACAATAGCTCCGCCAGCTCTGCAGGCGGGGGCGCTTCGCAGCGTTCATGTCCGTAATGCAGGTCGGAAATGAAACGCACGAGCGTCCCCGGCGCGGGGTCTACGCTCTCGATAGTGGGCATGGCAATACGTGTTTTTACTTTTGTATGCTTCTCTGGCGAACTGCTTCGTACAGGCAAACGCCGGTCGCGACGGATACATTCAGACAAGGAACGCTGCCATACATGGGGATGCGGATGAGGAAATCGCAGTTTTCTTCCGTCAGTCGACGCATACCGTCGCCTTCAGCGCCCATGACCAGAGCTATTCCACCCTTCAAATCCATATCGTAAAGCCCTCTGTCACCATGGTCGGATGTGCCGACAAACCATATTCCGGCATCTTTCATGGTCTTCATGGTACGAGCCAAATTGGTCACCTGCACAAAAGGCACTTTTTCGGCGGCACCAACGGAGACTCGCAACACGGTTTCGGTTATGCCTACTGATTTATCTTTGGGGGTAATCACAGCAGCCACACCGGCACCATCCGCGGTGCGCAATATAGCGCCGAGGTTGTGGGGGTCCTGCACGCAGTCGAGCACCAAGTAGAGCCCTTGCGGATTCGCTTCGAGAATATCCTGCAAAGCGCCTTCATCGAGTGCTTTCACCACCGTACGGGTAGGTGGTTTGTCGAATCGGGGCGTCTGCTTATTTTCCGGGCGAGCCGTATGTTTATTTGCTCTTGCAGTGTGTTCGTTGAATTTCTTTGCCATGTGAAGTGGGGAGGTCAGAGTTCTTGCAGTTCTACCTTGCCGCAGTGTTTAAGGATGTAGGGCGTTCCGCCGTGTAGAGCCGGATATTTATCATCAATTTTCACGGTGTTATTGCGGAATATGAGCCCATCGGCAGATACCGCATAGAGCAGGGGTACTCGGTGGGTCAAGAAGGTATTGCCTTCTATGAGAATGTTTTGATGATAGCGAGTAGTCTGCTTACCGGGGTCTTTAATTTCGGGGCAAATGGAGATGATAGCCTCCGTGAACTGATAAAGAGCTGTCAAATTATGGTCAAAGAGGTTGTTGATGATTTTTACATCACGACATCTTCCGCTCTCATACCAACCTTGGGCATCGCCAGCTAACAATATAGCAGAACCGTGAGAAGCAATAAACTTGCAATCTTTCACCAGTACGGGTTTCGGGGTGGTGAAGAGGGACCCTCGGGCACGATTGTGGCGAACCGTGCAGCCAATGAAATTAACCGCCGGGTACCAGTCAGCATTTTCGATAGCATCCCCCTTATCTACGCCGTCAGGCAGGTCTTCTGTCAGGTGTATATGCAGGTGATTTTCATCAATTTTTCGCACAGCTGCAACCTGCCCGAGTTGAGGAATATTCTCCAATGTAGGGCCGTTGATAAACTGTACTTTCTCACCGGGTGTGAATACCTCAAAGCCAATGGCTTGCGGGTGCATGTAACGAGCGATGATTTCTCGCTTATTTATTACTTTTTCGATACCCAAACAGGTGGAATGCACATTGATAGCATCGTCCATCATGCCCTCATACAGTGCGTTTTTAACGGTAATTGTACCGCCGCAGTTGGAGAAGTGCGTGGCATCTGCCGACACGGTGTAAACTCGCCCCGGAGCACAAACACAACCGCCGCCGTTGATAGTGATATCGCGGGAGCGTTGGGCAATCAAAGCCATTCCTTGGCTGTCTTGGAAAACCACATTATTAAGGCTCACATTATCAGCCCGATAAAGAACCATAGCCGGGTGAGGGCGACCATAATGCCGCTGTACAAGTATATTGCCCACTCGCAAGCCAAGTTTTGTGGCATCGGTGAAGTATTTGACGCGATTGGGCGAGACCTGTTCGCAGCGCGGAGACCACCCCATATCCCCCCATTTGCCTGTTGGCACCATCTGCCCGTCTTGTTGGAAGGCGAGCACGGCACCGGGAGATTTCGGCTTACCATCACCGGTCAGATAGTAGCGACCTTCTTTTACTTCCCAACGGAACGCGGGGGCGTATTCCAATGTAGTTGTACCGTCTTTAATTTCTACGATTTTGCCTTCGTTGTAGTAAGGATTGTCATGGCGAATGGTGATATTATTCAATTCAACATTTTCGCTATCCATCAGCAGGACGGGTTGCATGCACCCATGGAAGACAAACGTGGCTCCATTTCCCTCGATTCGAAGGTTTTTCTGCCCGACGATAGGAATACCCACGGGTTGAATGTCCTGCTGGTCATGGTTGGAGATATAGTAACTCATGTGCAGAGCGCCCTCAGGGTAGAAGTGGTACTCTCCGGGGGCTATATTGATAAGGGCTTTTTCCCCTCGGAACGTAGCAGCCTTGCTGAGACGCTCCCGGAGCAGGGGGCCGGCGTCGGACTTCGCGGACGGAAGCAAGTCTAGTGACAATCCCATCTTCTTGACTTTCTCTACAGCACGGTTCCACGAATACTCCGGTTGACTATGCCAGCTGAGTTCCTGCCACGCGGTATTGTTGGCGCTGCTACTCACCAGATATGCGCAATCAGCAACTGTCTCCACCTCAAAACTTTCGCCCGCTTGCCCTTCCCACAGCACCTTTGAACCATTGAGTACACGGAAGGGGGCACCCTTGCCCTCGGGCGCCTTACCTTTAAGAATGTGGCATTTTGTTTCGCGAGGTAACACCAACATGCGGCGCCCGGCTGTCAAATTAACCATGGATTCATAATCCGTGTTTGTCGGTGCCGCGCTTACAGGCAGCATCGAAATCATTGCAGTTGATAATATAAGACTTTTCATTTATTGTACAGAGTTTACCAATTTAACTAACGATGCAGGGAGATTTTTAGAGCCGTAATACTCGGCCGCGGCAATGCGATCGGCCTGAAGTTGTATGCGCTCGTTAAGTTTATTTATAATGGGAAGATAGCGCTTTTCGTACGCGCTTTGTGTTTCTTCATCTAACGGGGGAAGAGCTGCAAACCCCTGACCCCAAGTTTGAAGTTCACGGCTCAAACGCATTACGGAAGCCACTGCGACTTCTGCACTATTATTATCCTGAACCTGTGCTAAGGTGTCATGTAGCATTCCCAACAACACAATACCGGCGCGTATACGAGCCTCGCCCGCACTGAAATCGTTTATTCCGGCGTTGGGGGCAACAGTCGGTGTGTTTTCACCCTGCTGAGCTTCTGCTGTGTATGTTAACACACTCAGTGCAAACAATAGTACTGATTTTCGTTTTATTTGTCGAGCATCATACATAAGGCGTGGAATTGTTTAAAAAATGCCAGTGAGTTATAGCATCGGTATTTTTGCAAGCGAAAAATGTGTTCATAGACGGAGCCCCAGTTCTCCCGCATTTTGACTTCATACTTCTGCAGCAGTTCTTGCTTGACTGATGGAGAAAGCGTTTGTATGCGGGCTATAGATGAGCGTGTATCATATACCCGGGGAAGCATGGCATTGAGCTTTTCCGCTGCCTCGTCCGCACTATCTCGATCAGTTACGCTTGCCAATATCGGCAGCAATTCAGTCGGCAACTCCGTATATTCGGAGAATGCATGGTCAACTGCCGGAGGAATGGCAGCTTGCACCATACCCGGTAAAATTGCAGCCAGTGCGTATATCCAGATGTGATTTTTCATGCGTTTACTGAACACAGCACGGCCGGGTCAGCGCCGCTGCCCGGTCGTGTTTAGTTGTCATAAATCGTTGATTTCGTTCATTTATTATTTCTTAGCCGCTGTTTCAGTAGGAGCCGCTTGCTTGGCGTCCTTTGCTGCGGGAGCAGGCTTCTTTTCATCCAGTTCAATAGAGGTAGCCTGAGTATCCACCTCCTTCTCCTGGGCTATCTTCTCGAGCATAACGTTAATTTGAGCCTCGGCAGAAGATGCTGCATTTTCGAGAGCCGAGATTTTGCGCTCAAGCTGACTCTTAAGCTGTCTACGTTCGCGCGAACGAGTGCGTATTGTTTGCTCAAGATCTTGGCGCTGAGCGCGCAGCGGACTCTCATATTCTTCCGGCAGGAGTTGCTTTTTCAAACGAAGAAGCTTCTTGTATGCTTCATCCTCTTTGAGCAGATTTTCAGCACCTTCATAGTCACCGTTTATCATCAACTGGCGAGCTTTCTCATTTGCCTCCCAATACTGAGTGATAAGTACAGGAACCGTGCCAATACTTTCGTCTTTCAGGCCATTTTCGTTACGACGCAGAGCATCTCTTACCTTGTTGGTGGCAGCACTCAGCATAACCAAATTACGATTATCCGGATTGTACCACACTTGTGCAATCTGTTCTCCGTTTTTCTCAAATTGCTGTTCAAGCTTATCGTAGTCGATTTGATCACGCTCGTCCATGTCTCTCTTCTTCGCCGAATTCAGTTTGCTACGGCGCGAGGTCTCACGCTTCTGCAAGTTCTCCCAACGGCGAGAAAGATCATTGAGCGTGGCGATATACCATTTGTAGGCTTCCTTATACTCAGGAATACCTTGGTATTTGTCTCTCAGGATTTCAAATTTGTCCAGGCCACCAACTTTGCGGGCGTTTTTATATTGCTTAACATCTGTAAGCATGGCCTGATAAGCGGCCTTACCGTCTCGCTCATACTTATTTCGGTCATCGGTCGAAATATGCTTGTAGACATAATCCGCACCTTTGACGTTATTGTAGTTAGTCTGCAACTCTGCCACCTCTATAGCGAGCTTATCGAGATCGGCCAGCTTGTTATTCAACAGCTGCTTACGTCCCTGACACAGATTCTGCAGTGAACGAGAAGGCTTGGAAAGGCTGGCGTACTCGGCATCCGCCTGAGCCAGCTTTTCTCGCAGTCGCAGGGATACGTCTTTAACTTTTGCGGCATCTTCTTCGTTCACGACCGGAGCTGTATTTTCCGCGGTGGTACCGGGTTCCTCTGCACTCTCGGTTGCGGGTGCAGCAGCATCGGCAGCAGGGGTATCAGCCGGAGGCGTATCTGTTGCGGTAGCGTCAGTTGTTGCAGGAGTCGGAGTTTCAGGCGCCGGGGTCGGGGAAGGCTGAGGTGTGACAACCGGCTTAGGCGCAGCTTCGCGCTTATCGAGAATGCTGGAGCTCTTTACCTCCATCGTTACCGGATTCCCCTTCCTGTCCAGACCGGAGAATTTGGTATTACCGCCGGCTTCATAAATGATTCGGCACTGAGTGTACCGTTTGGCGTTGGAAAGGGTTATATCGTACAATTCAGCAGCCTGTACAAAAGAAACACTGCAGGCTACCATCGCAAGGAGATGAGTGAGTCGTTTCATGATATGATATTTTTGAAATGCTATAACGAAATCTGATGTTACGTACATGCTAGCATACATTGGGCCATAATGCAAACATCAAATGCACACTTGTAAATAAAAATGTGTTATTCGGAGCTTAACAGTAGGCTACAGGCATGAGCTCTAGCGGTTTCATCCCCGGTACCCAGCATTCGCATGAGCTCTTGCACTCGAGATTCGTAGTCTATTTTTGCAAGACGCGACACGGTACGGTCTCCATTTTGAAGCTTAGATATGAGGTAATGGTGATTTGCCAGAGCCGCTACTTGTGGAAAGTGGGTGATGGAGATAACTTGGTGATTGTTACCCAGCTCCCGCATTTTCATGCCGACAGAGCGAGCGATTTCACCACCCACATTAGCATCGATTTCATCGAAAACAAGTAGCGGCGTATCGTCTCTACTGGCCAACGCACTTTTCAGGGCAAGCATCACGCGTGCCAATTCACCGCTGGAGGCAATAAGTCGCAGGGCTTTCAACGGTTCGCCGGGGTTGGGGCCAAATAAAAAATCCACTTCCTCAGCACCTTGCGGGCCTGGTTCCGGCAAAGCAGCCAAGCTGACTTCGAAAAGGGATTGCCTGAACCCCAGTTGTCGGGCATGGTGCAGGAATTGTTCAGCCAAGCGTGGTGCTGCTTTACGGCGAGTATTGCTCAGTGCTGCAGCTGCAATTTTCAGCTCACTGTATTTTACTCTTTCCGTTTCCGCGAGTTCCTTGAGCAATTCTTCTCTGTTGTCAATAGCCGCCAATTTGTTGCGGCAGTCTGTCAAGTGTTGTTGTATAGCCTCGAAATCGGAACCGTACTTGCGCTTGAGTGAATCAAGCGTGCTTATTCTTTCTTCGAGTCGAGCTAACTCCTCGGGGTCGCCGCACAAGGTATCTGCGTAATCTTGCAGTCTTGCAGCAACATCTTCCAGTTCTTCTACAATACCGGGTAAGGGAGCCAACCAGTCAGCACATGCGGCATCGAGTCGCTCCAGCTCTCGTGCTTGGCGCACCAGTTGTCGCAAACGTGCAAGCACCGCATCATCGGCTCCATCAATCATGTGAGCCATAGGCAAGGCTGTATCTCGGAGCCTGCCGGCGTTGCGGGCTCGCTGCCAGTTGCCTTCCAATTCGGCGGCCTCCTCTGCGGTAAAGGCAGCACTTTCAATTTCCTGCACTTGATGGCGCAGGAAATCCAGCTCGCGTTCATTGGCCATTTCACTTTCCATGAGTCGACGGTAGTTACTACGCGCCGTAACCCAAGCTTGGTAAGAGGTATGATAATCAGAAAGAGCACACTCGTTTTCTGCAAAGGCATCCAGCAATTCAAGTTGTCGCTCTTGCGAGGTAAGCGAGCGGTGAGCCTCCGGGTGGTGCATGTCTACCAAACCGGCACCGACTTTGCGCAAAAGGCTGAGAGTTGCAGGAGAACTGTTGATAAATTGCCGATTGCCGGTTGCAGTAATAACACGGCGAATGAGCAACGAGCCGTCTTCGCAAGGGGGAAGTCCGGCCTCTGCCAACAGGCTGTCTATGTAAGCCGGTCGACTGAGATGAAATACGGCTTCTATACTACACTGAGTTTCGCTGCTGCGTATACGGCCTTTATCGGCACGTTCTCCCATTACCAGAGATATGCCACCCATAATGACGGATTTTCCGGCACCGGTTTCTCCGGTGATTGCCAAAAAACCATTTTCGGGTTCCCATACGAGTTCGTCAACAAGAGCCAGATTGCGTATCTTTAACAGTGAGAGCATATTTTGCTTTGCGTTGCGCGCGTATTATGGCATAATGTGGCAGCGAATTAAATAAAAAACTGACGATGAAAGTACTTTTTCTTGGCAGCGGAACGTCCACCGGGGTGCCTGTAATTGGGTGTCAGTGTGATGTATGCTGCTCTGCTGACCCTCGAAATAAACGCCTACGCTCCTCCGTTCTGGTGCAATCAGCCACCACAACTTTATTGATTGACTCATGTCCGGATTTGCGGCAGCAGGCTTTGCGCCACAACCTTACGGCCATTGACTCTGTCATTTACACACACGAGCATCTTGACCATACTACCGGGTTTGACGACATGCGGGCTTTCTGCTGGAACCGCGAAGATAAATTGCCACTTTATGCAGGGCCGAGCTGCTTGGCGCATTTGAAGCGCATGTTTGCGTGGGCCTTTTCGGAGCAAAATACCTACAAGGGTTACATTCGTCCTGCTGCGCATAATCACGGCGGAGCCCCATTTATTGTGGGGGATATAGAAATTACGCCTGTACCGGTAGAGCATGCTTCGGTAGAGACTTTTGGGTATGTATTCCGCGCGGAAGGACGTTCCTTTGGCTATGTGCCGGATATAAAGGTGCTTCCGGAAACCTCTCGCCCGCTGTTACAAGGCTTGGACGCCTTGGCGATGGATGCCTTAACAACGCGCGAACACCACACCCACATAACAGTTGCTGAGAATGTAAAACTCATGCAGCAGCTTGCCCCGACTCGGGGCTTTCTGACGCATTGCGGTCATGCTGTAGATTATGAATCCACAGCTCGTATTTTGCCGACCTTTATGGCACCAGCCTACGATGGTTTGTGCGTTGAGTTGTAACCGCATGCTTTATGCGTATAAAAACAGAGCACCCCTTCCTGCCAAGTTGCAGCGGAAGGGGTGTGCTGTTTTTATATCAGAAGAGGTAATTAACCCATCAATCTTCAGGCTGCAGCAGCTTGATACTGATAGGGCGACCGAGGATGCGCTCGGCGGCAGGTATATCCTGCTGCATACTGATAGTGTAGTTAAGCCAAGAGCCCGCTGCGGCACGAGCTTCAACTTTTTCGGCGGCACGCTTTAAGTTTTTCTCGGTCATACCGTAAGTGCGGATTAGGTCATAACTCCCTGTGCCGGAATCATTTGCTTCAGTGTCTTTGGTTTGGTTAAAAACATACTCGGCAAAGGCAAGATTTTCGGAAATATCAAATCGACCGATACGGAAATCGCTGCGTTTAAACTCCCAGTGAGGGTGAGTGCCTACATACATCATATTGAGTGTACCGGCCATGCGAGCAGGGCTGTATGCAGTAAATGCAACAACCATAAGAAGTGCAATACTCAGGCAGATTTTTGTGTATTTCCAGAACCCACCGTTGCTGCTCATGTAGATTATCAGCACAACTAGCCCGGCAAGCCCCATCAGCAGAGCTTCCGCAGCCTCTATGCGGCGAGTTGTGAAACCGAAATCTGCAATCTGGTAATACAGGCGCATATACACACTGACAGCCAACAAAGCCGTTTGAATGACCAGCATATAACCCAACACGCGACTGAATACGGAGCGACGAGCAGAGCCGTTTCGGCGGAAAAGAAGGACGAGAATCATTGCAGCCAAAACAGCGGCCCAAGTAATGGAGGTAGCCCCCTCATGCAAGTAGGCGGTTTGTGACACACCCTCCGGCACTGAGCCAAACCACAGATATGCAATATCGGTCGAGGTAGCAATCAGGAACGCGGCATTTATTCCCAGCAGCACGCAGAAAGGAAGGTAGGGAAGCAAGGTTGAACCATTGGTTGCCGGAGCCACCGGCGGAGCAACCGGAGCAGAGGAAACACTGCTACGGCGGCTGAAACAATAGAAACCAAACCACACGAAGCCAACAATCCAGTGGAAAACATGGAACCAGAAATCGCGGCTGATTTGCAGCAACTCCACCAATTGGTTCCACCAACCGATAATTGTATTCCATACAATATCGACGACAGGATTACCGGCAGCAAAGATGCACAAAAAGCCGACGAAGCAGCTCACGCCTATCAGTATACAAATAAGGAGCGGAAGCAACTTGCGCAGGGTATTCATGCCTCCCTTTTTCTTTTCTTCATCTGACCGACGGGCAAACCAATATGACCACCAATTGCGATAGGTAGTTCGGGGCTCTACATAATTACGAGCAGTTGAGGTCATAACAATGAAAAATGGCAGCACCAAGCTGGAAATCCAGCTGATATTGCTTCCACACATGAAGAGCGCCAGAAAGTTGATAATTGCTAAACCCTGCAAGAACCAATATTCACCTCGGCTAAAATCGCGGCGCAACAGGAGCAAGGCATTTATGGCCAAAAAGCTTCCCAGCGCAGCACCTAATCCTATACCCACTCCCCGCGGCCATGCTAAATCGGCAGCGGCTACAACAAGAATAAGTACAATGAACGGCACACACCCTTGTTTCCACCAACTCGGATCTTTAACAACCGGAGCAGGGGGCGCAGGAGGTACAGGCGGAAGGTTTGGTTTGGTAGGTGCACTCATAGCTGTTTATTTGATGTTGAGAGAAAAATGTTTGTTCAAAAATAATCAGTTTAGTTCTCCTTCGGCATAGTGGGCAGCCATTAGTCCGGCACCAATTAGTCCGGAATCGGCGCCGAATTGAGCAGGCAGCAAACGCAGTGCTCTGTAATGTACGGGAAAGAGCTGCTCCTGCAAGCACTTTTGCAAAGGGGTAAAGAGTAACTCGCCGGCTTTCGCCACACCTCCGCCAATGATAACGGCCTGCGGTACGAAAGCATACATGAGATTCATGATGAGAGTCGCCAGCTTTTCAGCAAAACCGGCGTAAAGTTCACGAGCTATATTGCAACCGCCATTTGCGGCTTGCGCCAGCAGATGGGGAGTACACTCGGCAGGTGTTTTAGGAATACCTGCCACGGTGTAAGCTTGGGCTGCATCTGCCGCGAATTCGTTATTTCCAATATACTCCTCTATTGCACCTCTATTTCCGAAGGGACCTTTGCGACCGTTCCAGTGTATGCTGGTCTGTCCGAGTTCGGCGGCGGAAACAGTTTGCCCGCGCAACATGCGGTTATGGATAATCATACCACCGCCTATACCGGTACCCAGAGTCAGACATACGAGACTTTCTAAACCTTGTCCGGCGCCGAGTTGCCATTCGGCATACGCCATGCAATTAGCATCGTTATCCAACACAACCGGTAAGCCCAACTCTTTTTGCATGATGTCGCGCACCGGGACTTCGTGGTCCCACACCGGTACATTGGTAAGTTGATAAAGAACGCCCCGGTGAAAATCCGTCCACCCCGGCATTCCCAACCCTATAGCTGAGCAGTCGGGGTGAAGGCGCAGTAGTTCGCGTGCAGTGTCGCACATTGCCGCAATGATGGCTGCTGGACTATCGAATTGCGCCGTGGGCAGGGGGGCTGCTTTTGTGAGAATCTCAGCCCCCTGCGTCACGCCGATTTTAATACTCGTGCCGCCAAAATCCACAGCAATAGCCTTTTTCATATCAATAACCGCGATGAAGGATGGGGGTTCCCATTTCTATTGAGGCATTTTCAGGAAGCTTATCCAGGTCGAATGTTACACGCCAGCGGAATCGGCTGCCTTCGTTCGTTATAAAAAGCAAATCCAGCCCCATTTCTCCACCTTTGTGGTTTTTCAGTTCGCCCAATTCAGCTAATGGAATGCTAAGCGAGGCGGAACAGGTCTCCGGTTTCGTCCTATTCATCGTACAAGCGAAAGGCACCGCATCATAATCGCGATTAACCTGATAGGGCGGGTCTTGGACATAAGCATTCACATCTGCCACACTGGAGTCTGTTTCGACATAGAGCTCCAGTTTATCCCCGACGCGCCTGCACTCGGCATTTTTGACAACTGGCGGCTGCATTCGGGTATAAAATTCGGTCTTAGTTCCCTTTGGGGCAAAGGTTTCGGAATGTGCCAATATGCGACAACTGGCCAAGGTGAGATAGGTAGAACTGAAGCCGAAAGTATAGTTCCCGGCTCCCATCATAGCGGTTCCCAAGGCTTCATTATCGCTCTTAGTACCCAGATTATGCGGCAGATTTAAGCCATGCCCCAGCTCATGAGCGAACCCACCATACCACTTGGTAAGCAAGCGACCTTTATGAGTTTTCTGCCCCCAGTGCTGAATATCAAAATATTTGTAATCGAGTGCAAAGCAGTTTGTGCCCAAACCGTAGAACGGCACCCCCCCGGGATTGAGGTCGTTGTATTCCTCATCGTAATGAGTAGGCATGATAACAAATGTGTGCTGACTCGTACGGCGACCAGGCACAGCATCGAGGTAAGCATTCACCTCGCTCAGGCAGGCATTGTGTCCACCGCCATACGGGTAGTCCTTATGGGGCTTGGTTCCGCGAACTAAGTGTATATTCACGTTGCCGTTTTCTTTGAGTACAAGCCCGAAAGAGCGATTTCCTAATCCATTTCGAGCCATTTCTTTACCATAGTATTGCTGCAAGTGAAGCAGTAGTTCACTAATGCGGCGTTCATACCCCTCAATCGGTTCACAATCATTTCCCACAAAATAGACAACATTAAGCTGATGTTCACTCTCTACCAGCTCAATACTATCTGCCAGTAGTTCCTTTGCTCGGGGTTGAAAATGCTCAGGTGCTGCACCCATAGCGGCTCCGACCAAGCCCAGAGTGCACATCATTGCTGTGATTGCTCGAACGTACATACCGCCCCATTGTGCCACAAAATATCATTTTGTCAAGTACGAGGGCGTTCGCGTGTTGGTAACAGTCAAACTCGGCTAACACAAAAATCAAGCATTTTCTGAACAAACAACTTATTGTGAATTTGCTCGAATGTGAGGTGTGGTAACATGTTACGCAATTTAGTATCGGCATTGTAGCGTATACGTTCAATTAAACGCGAACTAAATGGCGGGGAATAGAGCGTAATTCGTTCAGGCCGTATGGTGCAGGTTATGGTTAACAGCAGCCGTGCTACCATTTCCTCCACCTGGTTTCTGTCGCTATAATCAAGGCTCAGCCAATCCATGGGCGCGGGCAATAGGTGCAGGGGACCACTTTCACTGAACCTCCCGTGGCGATACATTGTGCAAGTGGGATATGCGCCGGGCATTAAGCAGATAGTTGCAGTCTCGCCTTTGCTCCCCTGCGCTAATATAGTGGCCGGGGTAGGGGTGTTTACTTGGCAATTATATAAACTTTTGAGATGATTGCTCATGCCCACCGGTAGATTTTCCGAAGGCAGTATCAGGGTGATGCTGCGTACCTTTTGGCGCCGCAGAAGTTTCATCAATAGCCCATCGAAGCTTTCCGGTTCCAGATATGCAAAATTAGCATGTATATCACGCAATTCTCGCCCATGTAAATCCAGCAGGGTAATCGTGCAATTGAGCAATGCACCTTCCTTTTGCCCTTGTACTAGTACATGGCATGCGTAATCCGCATTGTACCGATACAGCTTTACCGGTCGCCCTCCACCGGAGGGAACCTCGGCAATTTCGTACAACTCTCCACTGGTGCAGAGCGCTGCTACCGCC
This sequence comes from Akkermansia sp., assembly GCA_017555205.1. Classification (GTDB taxonomy): domain Bacteria; phylum Verrucomicrobiota; class Verrucomicrobiia; order Verrucomicrobiales; family Akkermansiaceae; genus Akkermansia. The sequence continues at coordinate 183,842 of JAFZGW010000013.1, forward strand.
TTGCCCACACTTACCAAACTTAAGCCGGTAGCCTGAGCTAATTGTGGGCGCGTGGCTTCTCCTCGTTCGTGCATGCTCTTCAATACTTTCTGCTGCGCTGAGGTCATACTTTATAAATGCGGTTAATTAAGTATCGCACATTCTTAAAAAGCCGTCAAGACAAAAGTATTAAACACACATTATCAGCATATTGCGCATCGTTTATTTTGATTATGGGAGGCACTGTGCGCGTGAGGGACAGCATCAAAAGCTAGACATGAGCGCCAATATCTGCTAACATAAAAACCGTAAGGACTAAACATCACACACAAAGACATGAAATACATCTTCGTAACCGGCGGCGTGGTATCCTCATTGGGTAAGGGACTTGCAGCGGCATCTATCGGCACATTGCTCGAACACTGCGGTCTCGATGTTACAATGCAGAAGTTTGACCCCTATCTTAACATAGACCCGGGCACCATGAGTCCGTATCAGCACGGCGAAGTGTACGTGTTGAATGACGGCGCAGAGACTGACTTGGACTTGGGCCACTATGAGCGCTTTATTCACTGCCAACTTTCCCGACTGAACAACCTGACCAGTGGCAAGGTATTCGAACACGTACTCGAGAAAGAGCGCCGTGGCGACTATCTTGGCAAGACTGTGCAGTACATTCCCCATGTAACGGACGAGATTAAACAGCGCCTGTACGACTTGTCGGCTGCGAATAAGGATTGCGATGTAATCATCACCGAAATTGGTGGCACAGTAGGCGACATCGAAGGATATCTTTTCCTCGAAGCCTTACGTCAATTTGCTCTTGAGGTAGGCCGTAACAACTGCTGTTTCATTCATGTGACCTTGCTGCCCTACATTAAAGCGGCAGGAGAGACCAAAACGAAACCCACACAGCAGAGTGTGGCGAAGCTGCGAGAAATCGGTATACAGCCCGACATTATCGTATGCCGTACGGAGATGGACAATCTGACCGAGGAGGAGAAGCGCAAGATAGGCATGTTCTGTAACGTTCCTCCCCGCAATGTTGTAGCCTTCTGCGACGTAAAACACAGCATTTACGAATGTCCGCTTGATTTGGGGCGCGACCGCGTGGATCGCATCGTAACGGAAGTACTCGGCATAACAGTACCCAAGCCGAAGATGGACGAGTGGCAGAAGTTCGTAGGCCGAGTGATTCACCCCTCCCACAGCGTGCGAATTGCCGTGGTCGGTAAATATATCTCCCTGCAAGATGCCTACAAATCCATCTACGAAAGTTTCACCCATGCCGGTGCAGCCAACGACTGCCGCGTGGAAATCGTGCGAGTGGATGCCGAGGCTCTGGAAAACGGCAGCTGCGAGAGCATGATTGGCGAGGTCGACGGAATACTGGTTCCCGGCGGGTTCGGCGAACGCGGCGTAGAGGGTAAGATTAAGGCTGTACAATATGCACGCGAAAAGGGTATACCGTTCTTCGGCATCTGCCTCGGCATGCAGGTGGCTGTCATTGAATTCGCCCGCAACGTACTGGGCTTGGCCGGTGCCAATTCCACAGAGTTCGACAAGTTCACCCCCCATCCCGTCATCTGCCTGCAGGAGGAGCAGAAAACGATTACCAACATGGGTGCCACCATGCGACTGGGTGCATACCCGGCTCACATCCAGCCCGGCAGCCTGTGCAGCAAACTGTACGGCGGAGCCGAGATTATATCGGAGCGCCACCGCCATCGTTACGAGTTCAATGCCGATTTCCGAGAAACCTGCGAGAAGGCCGGCATGGTTATATCTGCCGTAAACGATGAGCACGGACTGGTTGAAGTTGTGGAATTGCCCGGGCACCCCTACTTCATCGCCTGCCAGTATCACCCCGAGTTCCAGAGCCGCCCGACAACCCCGCACCCGCTCTTCAACGGGTTGGTAGCTGCTGCACTGGAAAAGAAACAGGCCTGATTTTGAAAACACAACACACTCGGCGGTCAGTCGCAGCCTGCGCTGACCGCCGGGGTTTTTAATGGCAGCCATGATTGATATACTGGTCGTACTGGCGTATTTCTGCGCCATTTTCGGTGTGGGGCTCTATGTGGGGCGCAAGCAGGAGAGCTTGGAAAGCTATGCCCTGGGCAACCGCAACCTCCCGTGGTGGGCAATCCTCGCCTCTATTCTTGCTGCAGAAATCAGTGCTGCAACCTTCCTCGGCGCGCCCGGAGAGGGCTTTGCTCTGCGTAACTTTACATATGCGCAGCTTGCCATCGGTACAATTCTCGGGCGAATCATTGTGGGTCGCCTGTTCCTGAAGCCGTATTACCAATACAATGTAGTATCTATCTACGAATATCTGGAGAAACGCTTCGGGCTGAGCACACGCCGCTGGGCCAGTGCAACATTCCTCATCAGCCGAGTGCTGGCCAGTGGTACTCGCTTATTCTTTGCCGGCATCCTGCTCGTGATAGCTTATATGATGATAACCGGGCAAGAAAGCGCCGGCCAAGTCGAAACCGTGGTAATCTACATTGCTGCGCTTACATTCATCACTATAGCCACGGCGGTATATACCACACTCGGCGGTCTGAAGGCCGTCGTATGGACAGATGTTTTGCAGGCTTCCATCTTAGCTATATCTCTTGTTACCACCATAGGCGTGCTGCTGTTTAGTATCAAGGCTGGCGGCAGCTGGGCCGAAGCTTGGCAAAACATTTGCCACCATCTTGGCAACAAAGATTACAACCCTTGTCAAATCAACAATTTAAAGCCTTGGGCCTTCTTTGATAGCGGATTCACAGGGCAGGGGCTGTGGGCTGATATCAAGAATATACTCGGCAGTGAATACACCCTGTGGAGTGCAGTACTGGGCTCCACCTTCATCACCATGGCCACTCATGGTACCGACCAGGACATGGTGCAACGCATGCTCGCCGCACCGGACAGCAAGAAGGGAGCACGAGCCGTTATCCTGTCCGGATTAATGGACATGCCCATCGTCCTTGTCTTCATCTCCTGCGGTATGCTGCTCTTTGTATACTTTGCTCAGCAGGGGATTACCCCTCCCGAAAAACAGATTGAGATTTTCCCCTGGTTCATCATACACTGCCTGCCTGTTGGCGTAAGAGGTCTGCTGGTTGCTGCCCTGCTTGCCACAGCCATGGGGTCACTCTCCACCGCGCTGAATGCACTGGCAACTACGGCCACCCGCGACTGGTATGTGGACGTTTTCCGTCCGCAGGCCGGACCGCAGGAGCAACTGCAAGCTGTGCGCTGGCTTACGGTGTTCTTTGCCGTGCTTCTCATCCTAGTTGGAGCCGGTACCGCATGGCTTACCGTAATGGATCCCACGGTGCGTATTCTGCCCATAGCCCTGGGTATCTTCGGCTACACCTACGGCTCTTTGCTTGGTGTATTCCTGCTTGGCATGCTCACCCGCGGACGCGGCAATGACTGTGGCAATATCATTGCGATGCTGGCCGGTTTTGCTACGGTTATTACGCTTGAGATTCTCACTCGCAATGGGTTCATTACCCCGATAGCGTTCCCTTGGCGAGTAACCATCGGAACTCTTGCTACTTTCTCGGTGGGATGTTGTTTCCGTACGCAGCAAAGCTGCATCGACAACAGAGTCAAATAATTAAAGCGATTTTTGATTGCATTACTGCGAAGAATCAGCTAGAATACACCCCATGAAAGGCTTTCGTTTAGCTACACTTTTATGTGGATTGATTTCCCCCACCTTTGCCGGAGACATTGCCGATATTATCAAGAGCGGTGACATCTGGGAAAAGACCTATAAGGAGCTCTCCGGCCGAGAGTTTAGCGACGTGAGCTATGATAGGATTGATGCCGACACAATACGCATATCGCGTGATTCGGGGATAAGGCTGGCGGAGCTGGATTTCGGAGAGACTGTCATCACTTGGAAGCCGGATAACGGCACCACTCAAAGCGTGGTTATCATGGTATATAATAAGGGCGATGATTTTCCCATCGACCGAGATGCCTACATGAAAATTCTAAAAGAAACCATCGGTGCGCTCAATGAGATGATGATGACAAAGGGGAAGGCTCGACAGGCTGCAAAAAAGGATACCGGGGTATCCCTGAAAACTTGGATCTGGGAAAACGAGAACACGTTTTTGCGTTTGGATGCATCTTACTCAGGCAGCAAAAAACATTTTGCCTCCGAATTCATTCGCCTGAAAATAGGACAGGATAAGGATTCCGTTGTCGGCGGCGGTGCCGATGATTCAGTGAAGCGCAATGACCTGAAAAGTAAGGTTCAGCGAGATGAAGAAAGCGGGGACGTCTGGCTCTCCCTTCCGATGATTGACCAAGGTGATAAAGGTTACTGTGTACCCGCAACTGTAGCGCGTGTATTTGCCTACTACGGCATGACCGGAGTTGATCAGCATGCGTTGGCTCAACTCTGCGACAGTTCCGGAGAAGGCGGCACTATGATTGCAGACATGCAGGTGGCTCTCGAATCCATCAGCCGTAAGTTCCATATACGTTTACAGCTATTGGAAGGCAAGGATATCACTTCTGTCTTCATGGATTATATTGCCGATTATAACAAAGCAGCTAAAAGGCTCAGAAAAACTCAGGCAACGCCCATGGATTGGATAGAGGTCTGTAGAGACAAACAGGTGCTACTGGCCGCTCGGGGCAATAAAAGATACGTAAAAAAATGGTTTGCACCCATTAAAAAGAGCATAGATGCCGGAGTTCCCATATTGTGGAGTGTGGAGCTGGGGATTTTCCCTGAAGAGGATGGAGACCAGCCCGATGGTGGCCACATGCGTCTGATTGTTGGGTATAATGAAGAAAACGGCACGATTTTCTACAGTGACTCTTGGGGTGAAGGACATGAGAAGAAGACGATGAAGATGAATTTTGCCGCAGCAATGACTCGATATCGCTATATCTTGCGCCCCTCCCGCTAAGTTCAGATGAAGAGTCGGAAGAATATAACCCACACATTTTGGCAACCGGCCATCATGTGAAAGAGTAGAAGCATTTATATAAGTAAAAAGACCGACCTGCGAATAAAAACGCAGGTCGGGCTTTTAAGCTAGTGAGAAGCCACGTTTATTTCTTGTCCACTCCAATGGTACGAGCAGTCCAGTCGCGCATGCGAGCAAAGATGGAGTAGAGGGCGGGCACCATGAAAATGCCGAATACTGTTGCCAGCAACATGCCGAAGAATGTTGTGATACCGATTTCCTGACGGCTGGCAGCACCGGAACCGGTAGCCACAACCATGGGGAACACGCCGAAGATGAAGGAGATTGCCGTCATGAGCACCGCGCGGAATCGCATGCGAGCTCCATTGATAGCAGCGGTCTGCACACTGTTACCGGCGGCATGATCTTCCTTACTGAACTCCACCATAAGAATGGCATTCTTGGCAGCCAGACCAATGAGCATGAGAATACCCAACTGAACATAAATTGATAAGGTAAGACCGCAGAGCTGTACACCCATGAGCGCACCAAGAGAAGCAACACTCACGGAGAGCATAACCGGAACCGGAGTGGTCCAACTCTCATATTGAGCCACAAGGAACAAATAGGCAAAGAGCATAGCCAGACCGATAAGCAAACCAATCTTGTCGGAATTCTGGCGTTCCTGATATGAAAGGTCTTTCCATTCTACAGCCCACTGGCGATCCAGCCCCTGAGCACGCTCTTCCTTATTAATTTGAGCTATTGTTTCTTCAATAAGCTTCATAACCAGACCGGAACCTACACCTGCCTGGGGCATGACGGTAACATCGGCGCTCATATACTGATTGAATCGGCCATAATTCGACGGACCCAGTCGGTACGAGAGCGTACAAACCGCCGAGAGCGGCACCATGGCGCCCTTGTCATTACGCACCATCTGGTTCAGAATATCATCCGCCGTACGACGGTCTTTAACATCACCCTGAATCTTAACCTTGAAGTTGAATCCGTTGAGGGTGAAATCGTTCACATAGGATGAGGCCAACACACTCTGAAGAGTTGTGAAGATGCTTCGAACATCGACATTGAGAGCCTGTGCTTTTTCGCGGTTAATTTCCAAGCGAATTTGCGGAGTTTCAGCATTGAATTCCGAGCGTACCATCATGATGAGTTCCGGGCGGGACTGCAGGCGCTTGCTCACCTCCTTCACCATATCACCAAGGTCCTTGGGGGTAGCATTACCGCGGCCTTCGAGTACCATAGATACACCGCCGTAGAGCCCTAAGCCCTGAATGGCAGGCGGAGTAGTTGCCATGATAGAAGCCTCAGGAATATCCTTACAGGCATCATTAATCTTTTTGGCCAATGCCGTAGCATGCAAATCGGGGGTAGTACGCTCGCTCCAAGGCTTAAGCATGACGATTACCATACCATTGCCTTCACCCGAACCGGAAGCAAAGCTGAAACCACTGGTGGAAGTCACCATATCGATACCCTCAATCTTGGCAATGCGCTCCTCAATCTGGCGCATAACCTTATCGGTACGCTGCTTAGCTGTAGCGGAGCCTTCAAGGTTTACAATACAGAACACAGCACCCTTATCTTCGGTCGGGATGAAAGAGCTGTTGAGCATTTGCGGGGCAATAAGGCTCAGCAAGTCAAACTGGCTCTTGCTCTGCTTGGCCATGGCTGCAGCCGCACCGTGAGCCGGAGCAGGGCGCCATATATTGTTCCACCACTGAGGGGCACCGGCATAGAACGCATAGTTCAGGTACAGTATTAAGCCCATGACAAGCACCGTGAGCCAGACATTTCGCACCAAAATACCGGCTCCCCACAGGTAGAAGTTACGGCACTTCTCCATAAGCCAGTTAAACGGACGGAATATCCAGTACGACAAACGGGTCTGTTTAACATTGGCCGGCCTCAAAATCAGCGCACACAGAGCCGGGGAAAGAGTTAAGGCATTGAAAGTAGAGATACACAAAGCCACGCACATAGTCACGGAGAACTGCGTATAAATCACGCCCACCATGCCGCCGTAGAAGGCAATAGGCACATACACGGCAAGAGTTACGAGAGTTGTAGCGATAATAGCACCGGTAATTTGCTGCATGCTCTTTATCGTGGCCTCTCTCGGGGTGAGTTTTTCCTCCTGAATCAGTCGCATCACGTTTTCGACCACCACGATGGCATCATCCACCAGTGAACCGATAACCAAGATAAGACCGAACATGGTAAGCACATTAATGGTGTAGCCCAACACATACATGAACGCAAAGGCACCCAGCAACGATACCGGAATGGCCAGTGCAGGTATGAGGGTTGCTCGCCAGTCCTGAAGGAAAACAAAAGTCACCAGCACAACAAGGAAAAGTGCAAGAACAAGAGTGATGCCGATTTCTTCCATGGTGGCGGAAATTGCCTGCGTGGGATCATAACCCATGGTCCAGGTCACGCCATCGGGCAGCGTAGGTTCAATTTCTTTCATCTTGGCTTTCAGCGCGTCAACTGTAGCCAGAGCGTTGGCATCATTGTTACGCTGAACCATCATACCCACAGCATTTTTGCCGTTCAGGCGGCTATAACCGGAGTTATTTTCAGCCCCTAATTCGATAGTGGCAATATCTTTCAGCTTGGTAACATGGCCTTCCTCGCCACGTTTTACAATGATATTGCCGAACTCTTCTACAGTTTTGAGACGGCCTGTAGCAGTAACTTTGTAAGTGGCGTATGCCCCTTCGTCTTGCGAACCGACCGAGCCGGCGGCAGCTTGGATATTCTGCTCAGCGATAGCGCTGCGCACATCAGCCGGGGTAATGTTGAGGGCATTCATGCGGGTGGTATTCATCCACACGCGCATGGAGTAGTTGCGGCTGTGCATGATATCCGCCACCGATACACCATCCACCTGAGTAAGCGGATCCTTAGCATTCATGCGCAACCAGTTAGTGAGCTCGAGAATATCCATCTTATTCTCATCGCACATGAAGCTGAGGAAGCAAAGCATATCACTGGAGCGCTTACGCACGCTATACCCCATCTGCTTAATTTCCTCGGGCAGCTTGCTTTCGACCTGCTTGATAGCATTCGAGACGTTCACCATGGCCATATCGTCATTGGTGCCGGTCTCAAATATAAGGGTGAGTGAGTAGGAGCCGTCGTTCGTACAAGAGGAGTGGAAATAGAGCAAATCATCCATACCGATGAGGTTCTCTTCCACCGGCGCGGCAACGACCTGCGCCAGCTCTTCAGCACTGGCACCAGCGTACGTCATACGCACCGAAATAGTGGGAGGAGATACCTCGGGGTATTCAGATACAGGCATCTTGCTCAGGCACAGAAGGCCGGCCAACATCATCACAATGGAGACAACGAAGGCGAACTTGGGGCGATGTATGAAGAATTGTGAAAACATGGTTGTGAGGTGAGAAGGGGGTTACTTAGTTTCTACCTCTTCGGAGGTGGTTGTCTGTTCGGGGGCAGGGGTGACCAGTCTCCCGTCCTCAATTTCTGCCATGGGGGAGACGATACAGCGGTCGCCCTCACGCAGGCCGGCAAAAATGGGGGTCAGGCCATTTTCATCGGGTGTACCGGTAAGCACACGCACTTGGACAGCTCTATTGTGACGCAGTGCATACACATAGTGCCCACTCGTATCGGTCAGGATTGCATGAGATGCCACGGCGGGCACCTTGCGGTCTGCTTTTCGGCTCACGCGGATGGTCACCACGCCACCGGGGCGCAGCTGACCGTCTTCGTTCTTAAATACGGCCCAGAAGTTCTGTGTATCCGTGGTGGTTTGAATGACGTTGTCACTAAAGTATACGCTACCTTTTTCGTGGTAGGTATTACCGTTGGCGGTCACTAGCGTAACCTCGGCATTGTCTTTCAAACGGTCATCAGTACCGTAATTGGAGAGAATGGCATTCTCACTCAGTGAGAAACGAACATAAATGGGACTAATTTGCACTAGGGTGGCCAGAGGGGATTTCATATCGGAGATATAGGTACCCTCGGAGAAGTTTACACGGCCGATTCGACCGGTAATGGGGGCATACATTGTGCAACGCGAAAGGTCATCTTGCGCAATCACCAAGGCAGCATCCGCCTTCTTTTTCTGAGCCAACAATTCATCGAGAGCCGCTTTGGCACTCTCCATATCATCCTGACTGGTAGCATTGCTGGAAAGCAGCGCTACCTGACGGTCATACTTACGAGTTGCGTCCTTAATTTTAACCTCCAATTGAGCGACGGCCGACTTTCGCGCATCTACCACAGCCTGATAGCGTGTGGGGTCAATACTGAACAATTCACTGTCTTTCTCTACCAAATCACCTTCAGTGAAGCTGGGCGCCGCCAGCACACCCTGAACCAAGGGGCGCAGATTGACGCGGTTAACCGCCTCCAATCGAGCGCCTTGGCACACCAACACGGTGGGGTCTTTCGCCATGACGACGGGAGTTGTTTCAACCTCCAGCGGTTGTTCTTGCTCCAAAACATTACCGCTTTCGTCGACCAGAGTATCGGGCTGAGCCGAAACAGGGATTACCTTGTCACCGACTCGCACCTTATGCGCGCCATCGGTAATAATGGTCTGCCCCTCTGAAAGTCCGGTGTATACTGATTGCAAACGCCCTTGTATGGAGCCGACGATAACGGGCTGACGTGCCACCTGATTATCACCATCGCTGACCGTGTAGACAAACGCGCCATCGGCATCATAGTGAATTGCAGTGAGGGGAACCATGCAAACTTGCTGAGTATCGGTCAGTGAAATAAACATGGCGCCGATACCTCGCGGCGTGAGCATGTTGTCTTTATTGGGAAACTCCGCCCACAGTGTATAGGTATCCGTACCGGAAGTAAGGAGATTGTCAACAATAGCCACCTTGCCGGCATGCTCATAGCGGCGGCCATTGGCAGGGTTAAGGCGAACATCTGCCACGTTACCGATTTCTCTCGGACCGCGGAAAATACCGTTTACATCGGACTGACTGAGAGGGAAGCGCACATAGATGGGGTCCATCTGCTTAATTGTGGCGAGGGTTTCACCCTTAGTGACATAATTTCCTTCAGAAAATTCAACGCGACCTATACGGCCGGTAATCTCGGCACGAATGGTACAATCCTCCAAATCCTTGTTTGCTCTTACAAGTTCAGCCTTGGCGCCGGCCAGACTTGCTTTGAGCTCTTCGAGGCGGGCGTGGGCACTTTCTGTCGTTTCCACGGAGGTAGCCTGAGCCTCAGCCAATCGGGCAAGTCGCTTATAGCTCTTTTCTGCATAGACAATTCGAGCTTCAATTTCAGCGACAGCCGCCTCCGCCTGAGCTACTGCGGCCTTATATCTGACAGGAGAGATTTCAAAGAGCACATCACCGGCCTTTACAATGGAGCCTTCTCGAAACTTCGCATCTCCCAAAAAACCCTCAACAGCAGATTTTACTGCCACGGAACGTATAGCCTCCATGTGGCCGATACTCTTGCGGGTAATACGGTCTTTACCAATCGTTACCTTTTCTACCTGAACATGTTCAGAAGCAGCCGGACGCTGAGCCATTGCGGACATTACCGTCAGGGGCGTTAAAGCCAGCAAACAAAGAGTGTATCTCATACAGTTCATATTAGCGAATATTTAAAAAAAATCAACTTATTTTTATGTACATCTAACATCAGGGGTATTCCAATTTAACCGCCGCGGCATATAGAACGCAAACGCATTGCCGCGACAACGATAGGACAAAGCCCCATTATCAACAGATAAACAGCATTGCGGATAATTGTCGATACAGAATGAGCATCCGTCTCTTGATTGATACCGCTGAAAGAACGAGCCTGACGCGGCGCGAGGAAGAAGCCTCGGAGTTCGTTTTTACGACCGTCTTTTCGGGCAGTTTTCACGCCTTCTTTCACGACTTGCAATTTTCGATTAGAGAAGAAGAATTCAATAGGTTGATCACCGGCCTGAGGTTCACGTTCTTCAAGTTCAATGCTGAGCCGTTCCAGGTATTTCTCATCGTGGTAAAGAGCAGCCTTGCGAACTCGGCGCAAAATACTACGAGCCTCGTCTGCGTTTGCGGCCGGTGAATTGAGCAACAAAGCAGCTCTTTGAATAAAACGCACTTCATCGAGCGAGCCGTGTTCTTTCAAGTGCTCGCGGCGCGCATTTACGAGACCGGTTTCGACTTCCCACAAGTTACCATGGGTCTGTGTGACGAACATCATCTCGAAAGCATAGCGCAGCGGGCAGAACTCAGCAATGAAAGGAACCGGTTTAGAGGTGATATTGTGAGTTTCTTCGTCTTGATATGCAACACGATGGCGCAGATTGGACAGGCTGCGATCAATTTTTTCCGGGAGGAAAGTGGGCATTTTGGGACTAAACTCATTCATTTCTTCAAAACGCACCAGTGCACCGGCCAGCAAAATTTGCGGAACCAGTAGCAAGGGTACGATATTGAGGGCAGTGCGTTCTGAACGCACCAGTGCCGATACCATGAGCGAAAGAGAAATCCCCACGAATGCAGTAAGTACCATCACTCCCATGTGTTGCCAAAACATTTGCTCAATTCCCAAAATGGCATTGCCCACCCATAAATAAAGGGCACACTGAACAGCTGCTATGCCGGTCAAAACCAATACCTTAGCTAACAAATATCCGGGAATGAAAAGCTTATAATTACTTTCACGCCGAATTAACGGGCGATCTCGCAATATCTCGCAGGCAGAGTCAGTCAGCCCGAAAAACATAGCCAGCACCAACGAGAGGAATAGATATTCGTTGATATGCAGCGATTTGTAGAATGTATACTCAACATCACTTGCCGCTCGCAACGTTCCAGCTATAAGCAAAGCCAACACAGGGCCCTCAAGCAGAACGGCATATAAGCCCATTCGACTTCTGACTCGGGCCAGAAAGGTGCGATTCATCCACAAATAGAACAATCGCCATAGCACCAGCGGATTGCGGCGTGGAAGCGGGGGAATAGTACGAGATTCACTTTCCTGTTCTTGCTCAGGTGGAGGATTAACAGAGTTGCGCCTGTAACAGTACCCCTCAAAAAGATTCTGCCACATGGTCGGGCTGGGGCGCTGCTCATTTCCCAATCGCGTGTAGGGTGCCTCCAGCACCTCAAAAACATAATCCGCGCCACCGGCTGCAACTGCCTCTCGGGATACATGCAACCCCATTTCCTGCGCAGATTTGCGGAAATAGTTAACCATTTCAGTCGGACTCCCCCAGAAAGCCATTTGCCCGTTGGAATTGAGCACCATCACTTTTTTGAAGCGATTGAGAATAACCTGCGATGGGCGATGTAAGGTACAAAGCAAAATTCGCGAGGCTGCCATGTTTTCGAGTGTGTCTATTACTCGCTCGGCGTCACCGGATGAAAGACCACTAATGGGTTCATCGATGAGGAACACCTCCGCTGTTCCCGAAAGATCCAACCCCAGATTAAGACGCGTACGCTCACCATCGGAAATCGTACGTTCACCGGCGCGACCGACATTACGATTAGCAAGAGCCCCCAGACCAACATAGTTGAGAATAGAAAGCACGCGGCGCTTTCGGTCGGCATCATTTAAGCGCGGATGTCGGGCAATCGAGGCGTGGTAAATGTGCTCACCCACAGTCATTGCCTCATCGAGAATATCCTCGCGGGGTATGTATGCAATGTAGCGGCGCAGTTTTGTAGCATGAGGGGTCAGTAACTCCTTATTGTATTGAACCGTGCCGAAAGAGGGGCTCAGGTGCCCGGCAAGCATGCTCAGCAAGGTACTTTTACCGGAGCCGCTGGGACCCAGTATACATGCCATTTCTCCGCGTTTGAGCGTAAAGTCGATATTATCTACCACTCGCCCGGTTCGCACGAAATCGCGGGTTAGTCCTTGCACCTTCAGCGTATGAATGAGTGAGGACTCCTCATCGAGCACACCTGTTGAAAATCGACAGCGAAGTGATTGGACGTGGCTCAGGGATATGAGGTCACCATCGTTGAGCGGCGTATCACCTTTTACCGGAATGCCATTCACTGTTATACCGGCATTACCCTCAATAATTCGGAGCGTACCGGTGGTTTCGGTGCGTGAGTAGCTTACTTCAAAAACCACGGCCGGAGCAAGTCCCGGAGTAAGCATGAGAGCCGAAGTACTATTGATATAGGGCAGATTGGTAACTAACAACTTGCGAGTGTCCGGTGCCAATTGATAAGAGCGCCCCGGGGCTTCGACATTGTGCAACTCAGCAAAGCGATAGGGGCCAAGCCCCATGATGGTAAAGGGGGTATAGTAAGTGGTTTTTATAACATCACCCGGTTGCAATGTTTTACCATCAATTTTAAAATCAGCATCACGGTTCAATATTTCAAGCTGAACATGAAGACTGAAACGCACGCGGGCAAGGGCGTTTCGGGGGCGCTGACGGGAGATACTCATTTCATCGTACTCCCGGTAAAGATAGCCCACATAACTTACTCCGCTATAGCGATTTTGAATGAGTGAGCGTATAGTATTGTAACCGAGGCACCACTCCGAAAGCTCCACACTTTGCCCGGGAGAAAGCAACTGCATATCCCCCTGGTGTAATATGCGCCCGCAAATAGTAAATGGTTTGCGGGAATCATTTATTATCAACAGAACGTGCACGCAATGCAACGCTCGAAAACTAACATTTCCTTCTTCCTTCGCCAGTGTAACGGAATTATCACTATGAGCATGAGTAAAACTAAGGCTCTGAATCGGAGCAGGGGCATCCTTACCCGGAGTGATAATCAATTCTTCCAGCATGGACGCATACCCCGGCAAGTTTAACCCATTTGTTATACGGTCAAAAAGGGTTGGATTTGTCAAATCGCCGCCAACACGGTAAAGCATGGTCAGGATTTCGAGGGCAAGCGCGATTCTTTCTTCTTCCGTTCGTTGAGCAGAAGCAAGTTTCAGCGTATCATCGAGCGAATATCTGGCTGTATAAGCCGCCTGGAACCGTGCTGCGAGCCAACTGTGCTCAACATTCGGAAAGTCCGAACGCAGCATATCCATGGTGGTATCTAAATCTTCAATACCGATACCATCAACCCTCGCCATGATAGAGGCGAACAAATCTACAACGACGCCGGCATGGCCGCGGCGAGACTCATTTCGAGCGGCCAATCTGCGAGGAACTCTAGAGAATGCCTTTGCAAGCCGTCCCCTCAATGCCACAAAACGCCGACGAGTGGCCAGCAGCAGGTAAAGCAGGCGTTTATTCATGAGCAACCGATGGGCTTGTTGTTTTGCCGGCACCGGGGCAGCGTTGCTCCCAACCCGGGAAGTTCCACTTATATGGGAAATCCCGGCACTGTTGAGGTTTGACTGGTTGTATACGACAACCAGTTTCCGTCAGCATGCAACAGGGTCCATTTCCATTCTCTGCATCTATGAGCGATAATCCTCGACGGTTGCGCTGCAAACGGCAATACTGCTCAATGAAAGCCTCTTCGCTGAGCTCCAGATATGCGGCAATTGCAGTAATATCTGCATCCGTCAGGCAAACATCCCCCTCCCAACGGCAGCAGGCGCCGCAGCGTTGGCAGGTGTGTACAATCTCGGCAGGTGTTTGATTTTCGCTCATTGCTCAGTTATCGCGTCAACTTATTTCCCAAGGTTTACGTTTTGCCTCGGTAATATGAGGCGGGCGTACATAAATTGGTTCAGCCGGTTTTGCTGCCAGTTCCGCCTGTCGTTCAGCGTTGAGGTTGAGCCAGGTACTCACAAGCCCCTGAGCTGTGGGAATCAGCGAATACAGAGCGGCCTTGAGCCCTTGCTTTTTGAGCGTAGCTTCTGCCTCGATGGTGCAAACCAAGGTGTCATCAGTCAGTTCAGCTTTCAGCTCATCTGAATTTTTGACCGTGATTTTACCATCCGGGTAACGCACGGTCCAGCCACCTCGGCGAGCGTCGGATATAATGATTTCGCCATGTGTAGCAAGGGAATCCCACGAGCCAAGAGAAACGACAGCGGAGCCTTTTACTGCCGCAATTCCAACGGCTGCCGCTAAGGCTACACGAATGCCACCGTAGCTCCCCGGACCGGCTCCTACCAGAATCGTGTTGAGGGGAGCCTGCCCAAGTGTAGCCAACGCTGTTTGCAGCCCGGGAAACAAATAGGAGTCATGATTGCGCTCAGCCACCCATGATTCGCTGAATACGATTTTCCCGCCGATTGCCAAGCACAGCGATGCTGATGCCTGCGAACATTCTATGGCAAGTATATTCATGCAAGCCTCAATTTTGCAGTGGTCCATTTACCGCGAGTTACAACCTTGATGACTTGTAGCCCAGCCGCCGTTGCCGCAGCCAATGTTTCCTCACGCTGAGTGTTCAATATACCCGAAATAATGAGGACACCATCCGCCTTCATGGCTGCAATCAAGCGAGGGAATGCTTTTTGCAGTACTGTTGAGAACAGATTTGCGAGCACAACGTCTGCTTGTTCACCGGGAGCAGGGGACCATTCAAAAACATCTGCTTGGAATAATTCCAAATTTTGAGCGCCGCCATTGCGTTCAATGTTGCGCTGAGCTACTTCTACTGCCACCGGGTCAAAGTCAAAACTGATAGCATGTTGAGCGCCAAGTCGCAACCCGGCAAGAGCAAGCACACCGGTGCCACATCCGATATCCGTAAGAGTCCACGGCGTGGTACGTCCTTTAATTTCATCGCACAGCATACGCAGGCAGGTCGATGTGGTCGCATGGTTGCCGGTACCGAACGCACGCTCTGCGGGGAAACACAAAATAATGCGCCCGGGGTATTTTTGTTCCAATTCGCGCATGACCGAAGGCTCCGCACTGGCAGAGATGACAAGACGGTCACGTATGACGAGCGGAGGCGTATTTTCAGGAGCTGTAGCGGCTACCCAATCAACCGTTTTAACCGGCTCGCATTTTCCACCGTAGCAGGCGGCCAGCACAAGTGATTCCTCCTCGGTTTCCGTGTAAATCTCGATATTGAGGCGTTCGGCGTGGAAGGCTTCGCTGAATACGGCACCCGGTAGTTGACCTACACGCTGCTGCCATTCTTCCTCATTAGCTTTTGATATTGTCTTTTTCCAGACCCACATAACTTTTCAATAATTTAATTACATATCAAGAATACTGCCGGCTAATCCTTGCGCATCATCGAATGGCAGCACAAAGAGCTCGCCAGTTTCCACAATTCGACCGTAGAAGAAAGGCTTGTCCGAGTTTTCTGTTGAAGGAGCTATTTCGATGGTGATTGTCCGCGCGTGTGTTTCATGTTCCCGCAAGGCAGCATTGCGCAACGCTTCATCCGTTTCGGAGCTCTCCTTAAGAGCCTCTTGAGCTTTTTCTGTACGGGAATCGCCGAACGAGGGTGTCAAGTTTGTGTGGTCAATGTCTTCGGAATTCATTACCACGGCTTCCGCCTGCGAATAATCCGTAATCTCCAACTCAACTTTTACGGAAAAGACGGGATTTTTCAGGCTCTCAAGAGCATACTCATCATCTTTATCAAGCCATTCGGAAACTTTCAATTTCTGGAGTTGGCGTACATAGTACTGTGCTCGGTGAGGATTAATTCTGGGGGTAACATCCTCACTACCAAGAGTTCCGCTCCAACTCTCACCGATATAATCATAGTTCAAAGCCAGCGGGGCTTGCGAATAACCGAGTGTAAGTTTGCGCAAGGCGGATATGGGGAAATGAACAATATCTCGGTCTCGCCAATAGTTTTCGCTCAACGAAAGGGTGCGAGTCAGGCGTGTGCTGAGCCAGTAAATCGTATTTCCGCCACGTTCCATCCCGAGCCACTTAGACTTACCGCTATTCGGGTCGCGATAGCGAGATATGTAGAAGATGCGAGCGTCTCTATCCTTCACTAAGGGCAAATCAACACCGAACAAGGTGGCACGGTATAAGCAGGACTTCGGTCGGATATACAGGCTGTAATAAGGTTTGTCGAAACCGTAGCGCTTCAAAACCTCATTCCTATTCTCGCCGGCTTGCACGTCTGCTTCAATTCCGCGAACAGGGATTGAACTTAACCCATTGAGGAAACGTCGCACAATCATCTCCTCCGCCTCAGCATAGCGCGAATTGCCAATGGAATACATCCATATATCACTCACTTCATTTTCAACATCCCCGGGAATGAGCAGCAACTTTAGTGTTTCGTTGCTGTCAAGCACCTTCAGCACAACTCGTTCAACGTCTCTGTCAACGATGTCGGAGAACTTTAATGAACGCAGGTTGCCCAGAGTCAAGGGTAAATCACCGGTATAAACGACGCCGGCATTTGATTTTATCTGAGCCATGGCTCGTGCCGGCAAAACCGGGAGATTGCAAATACTGTTGACGATACGGGAATAACTACCCTTGCGGCTAACTCTGGGTTCTGCTTGCAGGGTAAAAACGACCGGTCGATTATTTACCGTAGCATGGCAAAGCTTCTGCCCGTCCGCCGGCGCATCAAATGTAGAGTATAGCTTCAGTTCTACCGGGTCACCTTGCTCAGTGTGGAATGTTATGGTGTATTCCGGCTTACCGTTAGGTTGAACCAGGGTGTTATCTTCCACCTTGACAGCAGATAACGAGACAAACGAAGCAGCCAAGGTGTTTACTTTATCTTGGTCGGCAGCAGTTATACAGGGAGATACAATATTCCACGCAGTTTCCGCACTGGCGCGTTGAAGCACAACTGGTTTCGTATCTTGAACGTGAGAAGTTATGTGAATCTCTCTGAGAGAATCCGGGGAGAAAAGCAGGGGGCGGGGGTCACGCAATCCGCTTAATCCGTCCTTAAAGATATTCAATATATTGCCACTTACTACATGTATGCGCTTATCCTTGCCGTAAAAATTAGTGCGCAGATAAGTGGTAGGCATTACACTCTTACCATCGCCGGCATCTGCCAGCCAAGGTGACGCGCTACCCAAGGTATACCTAGCTACTGTAGTCAAATCCTCTGAGCCTTTTCCATCCGGCGCTTTGAGCGTGATTTGGTGGGGGTTGGACTGTACTCCGTACTCACGCAAACGACTACGCGTCATTTTGTTGTACGGCAGGGTATCGACTACACGCGCATGCCCTGTAAAGTTGAGAATCGTGTCAGCCATTGCCGGATTCAGGCGATCACGGAAAGGAGCCGTTATCCACCATGTACCGTCCTTTTCCTTATTGCATTCTATGGTTTCATGCAGGTCGGATATACGCATCCATTTAACTTCGGACAAACGCTCAGTGTTTTCCGAAGAAAAGAGTGGCATGCCCGGCTTGAAACTATACCAGCCGGTCAGGCGCGCCAAGTTGCCATCTATTGTGAGGAAAACGGCAGATGTTACGCTGAATATAGCTGCAAGCGTCAGCAAGACTGTGGAGATTATTCTCATATATGTCAGTCAATCTCAGTGGCGACGGGAATTCCAAATACTGATGGCTACCAACAACGCCAGCAGGGGCATAATGATAAGGGTGATATGTTCAACCGCGCTGCGAGTGTGGCGATTGAGATCAATCTTGAAGGTAAGGTCTTGGTTGGAGCTCTTGCCGGCATATTCAGGACGATGTACCATCCAAGCCCAGAGCGAGCGCATGTAGTCCGTTTGTTCTTTGCGTGCGTTTTCTCGGGTAAGCACGTCAATATTACCGGTTACAATCATGGTGCAGAGGTTGTTCGGGTCATTGTTACTGCCGCGAGTAACGGCAGCTTGCAGGCAAAGCGGCCCTTCAAAGTCCTCCTTGGGGTCAAAAGTAGGTTCGAGATCTCGACTTGTTTCGCCGTAATACTCCGAGGTGGTCATGAGCAGGGGATATGTGGTCAGTTTGCGAATAGCTGCCATATTATCATCACCATGCTCGAGCTTGAGCGACATAGACTGACCGTCAACCTGAGTGGTATTATTCCAGAATGCCTTTGTGCAAAGCAGCCCTTTGGGCATAACTGCTGATATATTGTAATAAGCACGCTTTCTATTACGCAACAACACTCTGTCCCCCCCCGGGCGAACGCCTTGCTCACGCAGGAATCGGTAGAGCATGGGCAGTTTCGTGTTGGTCGGATCCAGGGCTACAAATACGGAATTGCGTCCCTCGCGTTCCCAAAACTCTCGCACCACACGGATTTCGTCCTCGGTAAAATCAGTCTGAGGCGAGATGATAATCAAGCCCTCAGCATTGGCAGGAAGCATTTCTACCTCGCTGAGATTAATCCACGAGAGCTGAATATTGAGAGATGAGGTAATCATTCCCAAGTTTTCAAGCAAACTTTGGTCATCTCTCGATACGCCGCCTTTGCCCTCCACTACGTACATACGGCGCATGTCACCTTCCACTGCCTCAGTTATAGCAGAGCAAAGCACCTCATCCATCATCAATGCAACAATTCGCTTACTCTCATCGGGCAGAACTTCATACTTCATGAACGAAGCTCCGGGACGTATGCGAACATGCTTACGCTCGTTCCCCTTATCTTCAAATGTTTTTAAGGGGACTGTATGATTTGCACGGGCATCCACCACGCAAAGGTTCTGGTCAAACTCCACACCATAAATCTGGGAGATTTCGCGAGCGCGGTTAGGCTCTCGGAGGGGGTCGAAACAATCCACCACAATTTTACCATTACCGTGGCGTATATATTCCTCGAGCAGCGAGTACATACGAGCATAGCCGGTAGCTGTGCGTTGGAATGCAAATATGATGTGAATGGGAGTTTCGCGCTTCTGCACTCGCTCACTGGAAAGCACGTTAAGAGTACGTTCCGAAATAGAATAACTTTCCTGCTCAGAGAGGTCACAGCGGGCATATTCGCGGCAACCTATGTAGTTACTGGCCAGAACTATGACCGAGAGCAACAGAAGGTTAATCCAAGCCAAGGGATTTCCCTTCGGGCGTCTGGCATCGGGATGACCGGTGAATTTAGTCTTGCTCATGAGAAAATAAAATTGTCTGGATGTGGAAAATATCAACGGGTCCAACGACGGTAGTCAACAACTCGCTTTGTGAGCGCTAACGTAAACACAGTGAAGGAAATATAAAGAACAAAGGGGCGAGTATCTATCACGCCGCTGGTGAAGGCTTTTACCTGTTCGGTGCAGGAAAGATAATGGAAAATCGGCGCGGCGGGGAATTCACCCCAGAGCTCGGTTACTCGCCCCATGAAGTAGTACATAATCATGAGACAGGTGCAAAGTATGGCGGATATAATCTGGCTGCGTGACATAGCAGAGCACAAAATCCCCAATGCGACAAAGAATGCACCCGACAAAGCTAAAATAGAGTAGGGGCCTACCCAGTCCGCCAGCATATAGGTGATGGCACCTTCCGGCTGCACCCCGTAGCGTAACTCCGTGTAGTAGTTGCCGATATCGCTCACAACAGGATAACACAGCATGGGCAACCAAAGTAGCAAGTAGAACGTATAAGCTGCGAAGTATTTGCCCAGCACAATCTGGGTAGTTGTAACAGGGGCTGTCAACAGACCTTCCAAGGTTCCTTGGCGCTCCTCCTCAGCCAAACAACGCATGGTAATAAGGGGGAATATAAAAATAAAGTAGAACCAGAAATTGAGACTATCGAGCATGTGGTACATCACGCCATTGCCGGTGGCGTGAGTCATAACCTGCAACACTGCTTGCAAAATGAAACCTTGCAGAGCCATAGTACAGGCCAAAATAACCCAACCGAAGGGAACTCCCAAGTACCCCTTTAACTCTCGGCTATATATCGTAAACAGTGTAGCCAAATAGCTGGTAGAGCGTTTAAGTTCGTTCTTTTTGTTATTGCTATCCATTGGTAGAAAAGGAATTGTTTAAGCGAAGCAGGGGGGCATATTAGTCGCGACGCGTCATTTCAACGAATACATCCTCCAAACTGGGTATGTGGCGGTAAATGTGGCGCATGGGCATACCGTGTGCAGCTATGATTGCGGCGGCTTTCTCGCGAGTGTCGGTTCCGGGTTCCGCTCGTACCATCAAGCGATTCCAACCGTCTTCCGGCTCTTCCAATATGACTTTTTTAACCGGTGCAAATGCCTCAAGCTCAGCGACAATGGCTGTAGGGTCGCCTTTGAACTCAATGGATACGCGACCGGCAGCACGAAGATTTCGAGTAAGATTTTCAGGCGTATCAGCTGCTTTAATCTCGCCTTGGTCGATAATAATCACCTTATTACAAATCATTTCCACCTCGCTGAGAATATGCGTGGAAAGAATAACTGTGTGGTTTTCCGACAGAGCCCGAATTAGTTCGCGGATCTGGCGAATCTGGTTCGGATCCAATCCATTGGTTGGTTCATCGAGTATAAGCAAATCGGGATTTCCTAAAAGTGCATCTGCCAATCCGACACGCTGGCGGAATCCTTTGGAAAGTGTGCTGATGAGATTCTTGCGCTTCGGCTCCAATCCGCATTTCTCGATTACTTCGCCAAGCTGCTGACGTACGGATGAACCACAGATGCCTTTGAGGCGGGCACGGTAATCCAAATACTCCATCACTCGCATGTCATCGTAAAGCGGCACGTTCTCAGGCATGTATCCTAAGTGGCGGCGAGCTTCCAGCGGATTATCTATAATATCGTAGCCGGCTATCGATGCAGTGCCGGCCGTCGGCGGCAAATAACCGGTCAGCATTTTCATTGTGGTCGTTTTGCCGGCGCCATTCGGCCCAAGAAAACCGACAATCTCACCTTTGTCTATCGAAAACGTCGCATCCTTTACAGCAGTAAAGCGTCCGAACGTCTTGTGTAAATGCTCTGCAGTCACCATGCTCATACGCGAAGCTTATACTACCAGCTTTTCCGCGCATTTCAAGTTGAAAGTTCGCTATTGCCATGCTGCTGTCATATTCTGAGATTCTATTTTGCATTACAGGTATTATGCGAAGTTGTTAATTTATACGCTGCCGCGAATTTTCCGTTACCTGAAACTTTCTACCTTGACGCCCCTGCCTGCAACGTGTAGAATGCGTGCATGGTTAAATGCAAGATTGAATATACGGGTGGTCTGAGGTGCAAACTTCAACACAGCTTGAGCGGAATGACAGTTAGCACGGATGCACCGGTTGACAACCATGGTAAAGGAGAATCTTTTTCGCCGACTGATTTAATGTGCTCAGCAATGGCGGCCTGCATGGCTACAATAATGGGAATATATGCCGAGAAAGAAAATGTGAATCTTGATGGGCTGAGTATCGAAGTCGGCAAAGTGATGAGCGCAAATCCTCGCCGCATAGCTCGTATTGAAACAGTCATCAACGTACCACTGCCGGAGAATACTGAACACAAGGAAGCTCTGTATGATTGCGTAATCGGCAGCCCTGCTATGCGAAGCCTGCACCCGGATATCGAGGTTCCCATTACATGGAACTGGCTTGGTTGAGTAGATTTTCATCATGAAACGCACCGACTACATCTACTGGGGAGTTCCGTTATTCGTTCTGCTGAGCTGCGGCTCACTGCTCACGGGGCTACTCGGTACAGGGTTGCTGATGCTCGGCGTGGTATTCACCCTCATTGTTATCGCATGGGGTGTGGTTTGGATGCGCCTGTACTCAGGAGGTCGCTTACGCCCTGAGTTTGCCATATTGACGGTGTTGCCGCATTCCGCATATTATCTTGCCACATATTTTGATTCAAAGGTTTTCACGGATGCGAGCTGGCAAAACGTATATGGCTTCAGTTGGCTTGCTTTTGTTGGTGTGATATTAATAAGCCTTCGCCCCGGAAAAGCCGACGAAAAGCGAGAGCGTGTAAAGAAAGATAGCATTTTCATACTTATGGCTATTCTTACAATAGCTTACGCATGGTCGACTATGGCAGCGTTTGCCAATCAACTCTTTTATATACAATAAACAATGAAAAATTCTCTATTTTTTTTCGCCGGCATGAGCACACTTAGCTTACTCTGTTCATGCAGTACAGATGATGGCTGGGGACGCCCCACCGTACACGGTCGCGTACAAGCGCCGGAACTTACACCGTTGCCGCCGGAAATTGACCCGGAAGTTCAACGCCGTGAAGCAGAACTCGCAGAGCGCAAACGTTTAGAGCTGCTTGCCCAAAACCAACCGTCCCCGCAACAGCAAACACAGTTCTCCCAGGTACAGCCGCAACAACAAGAAGCGGTAGTATCCCAGGTACAGCCACAACAACAAGAAGCGGTAGTATCCCAGGTACAGCCACAACAGCAAGAGGCGGTAGTATCCCAGGTACAGCCGCAACAGGAAACGGCTACACAAATACAGCCTCAGCAACCGCTCATTGTAGAGAAACCGATTAAACCGGAGACGCCGACAGTTGTGATAGCTCCCCCTATCCGACCCGAAGCCAATACACCTAAAGTGGAGCCTCAGACAACGCAAACCATAGTCAAACAGCCTACAGAAACAATTAAGGTTCAAACTGAGCACACCGGTGTAAGTCAGGCTCAGCCTCAGCCGATAGCTCAACAACAGGTGGAGATTGCAAAGCGCCCTGAAGAACCGAAACCGGTGCAAACAATAAGCAAAACTGTCGTGCCCCCCCCTGCTCCGCGTCCTGAGGCAAAGCCGGTTACCGAACCTGCACCCCGCCCGGTTTACACTGAGCAGCAAAAGAAACGTTACCCGGTCATGCCCGGGCAGAATAGAGGCCTGAAATTGCGGGACTAACTCAATCATCTGTTTATGCCGAAGCAGAGACTAGATGTTCTTGTAACTTCGTTGGGGCTGAGTGACTCCCGCGAACAGGCACAACGATTAATCATAGCCGGAGATGTTCTGGTTAAGGGGCAAGCTGTCACCAAACCGGGAACAAAGGTTGATGATAGCTTGCCTATTACCGTAAAAAACCGCCCCAAGTATGTCAGCCGCGGCGGGCTTAAACTTGAGGGGGCGCTGAAAGCGTTCCCTGTCCCCGTTGAAGGTAAAGTTTGTCTTGATATCGGGTCCTCAACCGGCGGCTTCACTGACTGTCTGCTGCAAAACGGGGCTCAACGTGTGCATGCAGTAGATGTTGGAACCAATCAGCTGGTTTGGAAACTCCGCAATGACCCGAGAGTCATTGTAAAAGAACAGTTTAATGCACGCTATATGACCCCTGAGGATTTGGGAGAAAAAGTGCAGCTTATTGTGAGCGATGTATCATTCATTTCACTCACGAAGATTCTGCCTGCGGCTTATGGATGTTTGATTGAAGGCGGTGATTTACTGGTGCTCATTAAGCCTCAGTTTGAACTTCAGCCGGAAGATATTGGACCAGGCGGAATTGTACGAGATCCAGCCCTGCACCAACGTGCTGTAGATAAAATTCGAGACTTTGTGGTAAACGAATTAAACCGCGAGTGGATGGGAGTGGCAGACTCACCCATCACCGGAATGGAAGGCAATAAGGAATTTCTCGCTTGGCTGCGTTGAGTCGCAGTTACAATTAAGCAAAGAATTGTTTAGCCGCTTCATGCACAAGCGGTATAGTATCTTGTACACTGATGTGCGACGATTCCAGCTTCAGGTGTGCGGTTTCGGCATACAATGGCGCACGCTCTTTGAGTAAACGAGTCAGGATTTCAAACCTATCAGGCGATTGAAGTAAGGGGCGATTCTGGCTGCGGGACGTGCGCTCAAGCAGTGTTGGTACATCTACATCGAACCAAACGGTAAAGCCCATACGTCGCAGAATATCTCTGTTAATTTTCTTAAGAACTACTCCGCCACCTGTCGAAATGATGACATTTCCTTTCCCTTCGGATATAGAATTTTCGATGTAGCGCAATAAAGCAGTCTCAAGCGCCCGGAAATGCCCTTCTCCCTCGTCTCGAAAAATGTCGGATATCTTTTTACCAATCTGCTCCTCAATAATAGAATCCATATCAATGAGCGGCATACCGGTCATTCGACTGAGCTCCTTACCTATAGTGGTTTTGCCACACCCCATCAGGCCGATAAGAATGATGGGATGCCCCTTGGTGTCTATGGGAAAGCAGGGCTCCATATCAGGTAAAATCCGTTTTCTATTGTACTTAACAGTGTATAACTGCTGCTATTTTGCAGCGATAAAGGACAGAACGGCGGTATTCTAGCAGATTTTTAGTGACTTGGCAAGACTGTAGTGTTGAAATGCGCGGCGTTCTGTGCTACACTCTGCGCGACATGAGAGAGGAACTCCCAAAATACGATGATATTATTTTCCAACAGCAAGTGGTGAAAGTTGTCAATGGGCAACGCAACGCCTCTCGTCATCAAGTCAAGCCTTGGGTTATCATCTTGTGGTATTTGCTTGCTCTTGTTTCCGTTTGCCTGTGGGCGCTACACTTGCTGGGCTATTTTTCTCTCCCTTATTGATGATTTGCTGGCGCAAGGAATCCAACAGCGATTGATGGACTCCATGATTTCGACTTGCTAATAAAGACAACGCGTTATCATGTATGTAGTAAAAACCGGCTTCGTCTTGCAAACGTCCGTCAAAGTGAAGATTTACATCAGCTCCTTGGCACGCATTCCATCGCCCGCCCAATACTGCTATATAGTCATGCCCTGATAGCGAATGGCTAACAAACGCGTTACCCCACCATGTGGCAGATTTTGGACGTTTGGGGAGGTAAGAGCGATCGGCCGGGTCCAAAGTAACCAAGAACACTAGCCCCTCCGATGGAGATAACAGATGCGCGGTACGCAGGACTGTTGAAGCGCCCATGCTATGACCGATAAGCACGACATCTGCAACTACGTTTTTGCGCCGATACTCGCGTATATGCTCAGCCAACGACTTGGCACCCTGAGCAACATTTTGCGGATAGCCGGCATGCCAATGATAATAAGCGCGCGATTCCCGCATATTATCGATGGTCGGCAGCAAATCCATGACCTGCGGCATGATACCACTGATTTCATCCCCAAAACCACCGACAAATATGACAGCAGTCCCCTGCCCATCCGGTTTCAGAATTGCCTGAGGTATAGGTTGACGATAATCAGAGCCGGCAACAACTACACTAGCAGGCTGCTCCGCAGCAAATACAGAGCAGCCTGCTAATAAAGATATAACAAAAAATCTGACCCAATCAGCGAACACGACGCATGATAGGCATTACAGGATGTTGCTCGGGTTGTACCTCCGGTGCGGGAGCTTTTTCACCAAGCTTCTCAATTTTGGTAATAGGACGGAACGGAGACATGCAACCGCCGAAATCACCATAATAATGCTCCTGGGTCATTCGAACAGTATCACCGGGGGTCAGGGTTGAAATAAGCTTGTTGACAGCTTCATCCTGCCCGGGAGTCTCATTTTTTACATCCACCATTACGACGGAACCTGCTTCTGCCTTGCCGTCTCCGTATTTGCCGGGTTTGCTATAGCTTTCGTTTTCAATAACTTGGAATGCAGCAACTTTTGCTGCATGACCGCAGCGATTCGGGCACAAAGCTGTGCGGAACATACACGGGCGCTCCTGAGTACCCATGTAAACAGCTTTAATGGTATTGGTTGCGAGCAAATCTGCCTTGTCAGGCATAGGCAACGCAAACAAGCTCGGCATAGCGAGTAGAGCGGCAGCAATAATTGAGTTAATGAGTTTCATATTACTTATTTATAGATTAAGAAAACTGACTATTTGTTCATTTTTCAGTAGCTCGCCTCAGCAAACAGCAAAAACCACCGGCGCCGCAACCGTGGTGCGGCAACATTCTATAACAGGGAAAATCTACAAGCGCTGAACGAAAATCGGCTAATACCGGAACTTCTACCGCCTGCCACTCCGGCATGCGTTTAAGAATATAAGCCATAACCTTTTCATTTTCATCCGGGTCATAGGTGCAAGTAGAATACAATATATGCCCACCGGGTGCAACGCATTGCACGGCAGCAAGCAATATGCCTTTCTGACGTTTGGCATTTCCGTTGACCATTTGCTGACCTAAACAACCGGGATTCCGTATACCTTTGCACAGCAAAGACTGTCCACTACACGGAGCATCAGCCAACAGCAAATCAAAGAGTCTACCATCTGTAGCCCACTGATCCGGCCGTAAGCCGGTTACCTCCACATTAGGCACGCCGCACTGCTGTATATTTTTTCGCAATATTCCTCGGCGTTGAGCATTTACCTCGTTAGCGACATGTTGCCGGGGTAAGTAGCGAGCCGCCATCAGCATGCTTTTTCCACCGGGAGCTGCACATAAGTCCAAGCTAGAGCCCGGGGGCGGCACAACAGAAAGCGGCGCCGATTCCCAACAAGATGATAAATCAAGAGAGTAATACAATCCGGCGGCATAGTCTGCATGAACCGTAGGACGTTCACCCTCAACCGGCACAAATACCCGAGGCGGCAACCAGCTCCATTCGGAGGTATCTACACAGGCAAAGGGAGGTTTATAATCTGCTGCGGCCAAGGGAGAAAGCACCACAGCAGAACGAGCTGAGACCCCTGCTCTCATGGCCGATATCAGGCACGCAGCATGCTCATCGCTCAACTGCAAGCGCGAGCAGAGCCGAAGCTCTGCTTTACTGGCATCGGACAGCGACATTACGAATCTTCATTATTTGCCACACTAAGTGCCAGACGCGCAGCACCGATGATACCGGCATCATTACTGAATTGGGCAGGCAAAATCTTAATTTTTTCATAATGAGGCGGGTAAAGCTGCGCCTTCAAATAACGACGAGTCGGCCCGAAAAGTAAATCCCCGGCCTTGGCTACGCCACCACCTATGATGAAAGCCTCGGGATTGAGAATGTAGTGGCAGTTCATCAGGCAGGCCGCGAGCTTGCGACCAATATCATCCCACAAGGCCAGAGCCACGGGGCAACCGGCCTTGGCTGCAATTTCGAGCGCAAGCGGGTCACAGTCAGCAAGCGCACGCGGCTGACCGGCTGCGGCGTATGCAGCCTGAGCTTCAGCCGTAATTTCACGGTGACCGATGTAATCCTCAATAGCGCCTTGGTTGCCATAGTAACCTATGCGCCCCTTGTAATCAATCGTCATTTGACCGAGCTCGCCTGCTGCACTCAAATGCCCACGAACAAAATGACCGTTGGCAATCACACCGGAACCAATCCCGGTACCAAGAGTCAAGCAAACCAAATCATTCATGCCGCGACCGGCACCCAGTTTCCACTCAGCATAGGCCATGCAGTTAGCATCATTATCCACGGCGGCTGGCAGACCAGTTGCTTCAGCCAGAATGTCGCGTATGTGAATATCATACCATCCGGGAACATTTGTAAGAGAATCGACGATACCGGCTTTGTGGTCCACGAACCCGGGCAAGCCCATACCCACGGCCTTTACATTGGGATAGAGCTTCATGATTCCGCGCAACCTGTTGCCAATTTCCTCGACGATACAGTCGGGTGACTCATAATCACCGGTCTGCATAGGTTGTGCCTTGTAAATAAGATTTGTCCCCTGCACTACGGCAAACTTGATAGTTGTGCCGCCCATATCAACACCTATGGATAACTCTTCTGCTGCCATACGTGGTTATTCTAGCATACTAGGCTTGCGCATGAAAGCACAAATTACCAAAAAATATTATTTTATTACTGAGCCTGGAACTTACGGGCTAGTTCATTGAGAGAAATAGGAACCATGGTGGGTTTTCCGGATGGTGTGCAATAGGGAATTTCACACCCCAGAAGGTCGTTTAGCAAAGGCAGCGGCGCCTGCATCCACGGTCGCAAATCTTCACGGGCTGCATACTGTCGAGCCATTATGGTGGCGTACGGTTCGAACGGATTGCGACTGCGCTTGAGCCGCAATTCCCCACTGGAAAAGCTGTGAATCAGTTCGTGTATAAAATCATCCACTCGCGGCAAACTCAACATCATGGGTACAGCATCGATTCTTAGTGTACGCTGTCCAAATTGAGATATACGGAAACCGGCTTTTTCCAACTGGCGGCTAACCTCAAGCGCTACGCCAACATCTCGCGCATCCAAATCCAACATGACGGACTGCAATAAGCGCTGAGAATGAAGCGGCCGCTCATGACTGGAAAGCAAACGTTCGAACAGAATACGCTCCCGCGCCGCTCTCGGGGAAAGCAGTACCAGCCCATCACTATTCTCGAACAAAAGATATCGGTCGCCACAGGTGCCGACGAAACGAAACTTGTTCGCCCTTGGGTAAGCAGATGCAGGCTCCTCCATTGGAGTTTCTTCCACGGGCTGCTGAATATCTGCATTGATTTCCGGCTGAGGGGTTACCGGCACATGTGCAGGCTGCCGGAGTTCAGGAGTCGGAGTAGATATTGGTAATTCTCGCTGTACGGGTTCAAGAATTGGGCGCAAAACAAGCGGTTGCGAAACCGGTCTTGCCGGGGACACAACAGCGACAGGTGCTGAGGGACGCGGTGACGGATTTACGGGGGGAACCGGTGAAGCCGGGAGCGAGGACGGCTGTCGACTGGGTATACTCGGTGCAGGCTCAACCACCTTAGTGGATTCCGGAATAGAAGACTCACCGCGCGCATGATTTGCCAAAGTCGCAGCAACGGCATCTATAATTGCGTTGGTGATGTCGGATGGGCGTAAAAATCTCACCTCTTTCTTGGCAGGGTGAACATTCACATCCACCAGCGCCGGTTCAACCTCCAAATACAGGAACAACGCAGGGTGAAGCCCGGTAGGAAAACCGCCGTAGCCATCACGAATGGCACGAGCCACTATTTTATCCTCTATCGGGCGCGTATTCAGAAAAACAAATTGCATGCGTCGATTGCGTCGCGCCTCGCTCAGCGGCATCAGAAAACCACTCACATGCACGCCGGGGCCGAGTTGGGGCTTTATACGCAACAAACTCTCAGCCAGTTCACGTCCGGCAAAATCCGCGATACGTTGCCGCAAATCAGCCGTAGCCGGCCAGTCAAAAATTAATTGTCCATCTCGCACATAAACAAAGCGCAAGTTCGGGTATGCAAGCGCATGCAGTTTAATTTCGTGCTCAATATGCCCGGCCTCGGTCTCATTACTCTTCAGGAACTTACGACGCACCGGCGTATTGAAAAATAGATTTTGCACGGCAATGTCCGTTCCGGGAGCACAGCCGGCATTGGCCGGTTCTTCCGGCACCCCACCTATGCATGTAATAAGAGTACCCTCTACATCCGCTTCTCTGCGAGTTGTAATACGAAGTTCTGAAATAGAGGCAATACTGGGAATAGCTTCACCGCGAAACCCTAGTTTTTCGATACAACTGAGATCATCAAAATCTATAAGCTTGCTGGTAGCATGACGTTCCAGGCACATGAGTGCATCCGCCCTACTCATACCGGCGCCATTGTCAGTCACACGAATCAACGAGCTCCCGCCCCGAATGATTTCAACTCGAATCATCGTTGCTCCCGCATCTATACTATTCTCAATGAGTTCTTTAACAACAGAGGCGGGGCGCTCCACGACTTCACCGGCAGCCACTTGGCTAGCCAATACGTCGCTCATACGGTGAATCAATTGTTCTCGATTTTGCTCCATCTTGTGCCCGTTATCCTACCATGACGGCAGACAGTCGTCAATCCTCATCTCGACAGAGTGTGACTGCATAGGCAAATTGGCTTGACTTCATCGCTGCGTACATGCAAAATACAGCTCAAAAGTTCAGATTCGCTATGCTGCTTTCCATTACACAATACGGTAACCCTGTTCTGCGCGCTGTCAGTGCGCCGGTCGAGCAAGTGGATGAGGCTATTCATGCACTTGCTGCCAACATGATTGAAACCATGTATGCCGCCAATGGCATAGGCTTGGCAGCCCCCCAAGTTGGCGAAAACATCCGCTTGGTAGTCATCGATATACCCGAGGATGAGGAGGAAGGAGCCGAGCCCG
This sequence comes from Akkermansia sp., assembly GCA_017555205.1. Lineage (GTDB taxonomy): Bacteria > Verrucomicrobiota > Verrucomicrobiia > Verrucomicrobiales > Akkermansiaceae > Akkermansia. The sequence continues at coordinate 214,542 of JAFZGW010000013.1, forward strand.
AAATGGCTACAATTAATGGCGAACTGCGCCCCATTCGCGACATTATGCCGCTGGTATTTATCAACCCGGTAATTGAGCCCTACGGCAAGGAGTATCTTTTTACAGAAGGCTGCTTGAGTGTGCACAACATCCGAGCCAATGTTTCTCGCCCTGAGAATGTAAAAGCAACACTGCCGCAGCTTGATGGCTCGGTACTCGAGGTAGATTGCGGCGGATTGTTGGCACGTTGCCTGCAGCACGAGTGCGACCATCTGGAGGGATTCCTCTTCACAGATCGCGTATCCTCCGCCTCTAAAATCACACTGGCTAAGAAGCTTAAGAAACTCGCGCAACAATACTAAGCCACGCAGCTTTCAGCATGCAGGCATAAACGGTGCGCCTAGGTATCTTAACACGCCCGTCTTCCGGCCTTGCTCTTCGGAGCAAGGCTATTGTTTTCAAGCCGATAAGAGCCGGCAAGACAGAGGCGAACCGCAAGCGGAAACCACGCAAACGACGGCAGTAATCAATTCCGTCATTCATGTAATAACCGGCTCTGCTGAGCCACTTACCGGCATCCGTACAAAGGTAAGCTCGCCCGCGTTCCCAATCCTCCGCCTGATCTCGTAAAATATTAATAAGTTGAAGTCCTCGCCCATAGCGAATCCCGGCTTGGCGCATCAGCTCGCTGTTATCCGGGTTACTGAAAGCGCTCCCCATGGTTATATAACCAAGCTCCGTCCAGAATTCACCTACACAGCCGGCAACGCGATATGTATACAACAGCGTGTCATCATCACTCTGCACACATTTATTTTGGCGGAAATATGAAATATCCCACAACTGCCCCTCAATGATGGTAGCCAACACCTTGCGAATAGAGCGCTGTTGCTCAAGGGGGAACGAATCCAAGGCGGTCAAACATGCCCCGAAGTTTTGGAGTAATTTTCGTTCCGACGGATTGGACTGAGCATCAGCCATTGCCCCGCACAGCCTATCAAGCAAATCGCGCAACTCATCGGGGGCTGCGGTTCCGTCTATTGCCCTTCCCATAGATTGCAAAATTTCCAAACGCTCCTCAAGCTCTGCGTTTGAGGTATCAGCCACACTATCTGTTGCTCGCGCCAACATATACCCCAAAGCCACGCCGGGGCGCATCTTGCCTGGCAGCCAGAATATAGTCAGATAAAACGAGCGAGAAACAGCTTTCAGCAAATCTCCGGTCAGGTCACATCCCTGCTTCATGCGGGTATTATGCAACACTTTGCTCTGCCATGCAAGGGAAAACAGTCTCGTCCCCACATACAACCGAAAATATCTTTAGCGGCCAATAGTAGCCCTAAACTTCACAGGAACATCCACATTATTACTGCGTTTGTAGGTGCGCAACACAAAACGAAACTTTTCAGCACGAAGGTTCAAGATATAAACGGCACTGACCAGTTTGTTATCACTGCTCATATAGCCATCTATAATATTGGGTTGCAAGGGAGTTCCATCCTCCGCCTGAATAACAATATCTGCTATATCATCATGGTACTCATATTCAATATGCAGCACCGTATTATCCGGGTCATTGGCAGAAGAATCCGTCGGGCGTATATAAAAAGTATACCCCCCACTAGTGATAGTTTGCTTCCGGTCGGTTAAAATCTCAATAGCCTCATGCTCTGTCAATTCCGGAGAAACCGGTATATCTATATAGCCGTTCACTTTCAACACCCCACCTTTGGGGCGGCGTTTAAAATCGTAGACCGCGATAACACAGTTTGCGTCCGAATCATAGCAGAGCTCCCACTCACGAAATTTTCCGGCCAGTTTATTGCCTACAGCATCCGTAGCCGTAAGTTCGCGCGAGGGACGGGATTGCTCCGCGCGTGTACGAATCAAGTGTCCGGGGAGCGGAGTTAAATGCAACCGCACGGTACAGAGCACTTGGTCACGTTCATCGCGAGGGAAAAAACACTCCACACTCTGAGGAGATGCTTTTACAAGCGGCTTAGCCGGAGCAGATGTCTGCTGACCGGCGACGGTCGACAGGCTCGACGTCACCAGCACACACAAAACACATATTATTCGGAAAATCACGGGAATCATTTGGAACTAACATTGCCTAGAGTAACTTGCATGCTGAAATTAACATTCTCACGCCTAGGATTTCTTACAGTTACAATTCGCAGGTATTCTGTTGGGTTGGCATCCCAAAGTTCAATTTGGTAGGTACTGCGGCCGATGGTGTTGAGCTCGATAGGCTGGGTGTAAATTTCCTGGTGAATACCGTGCCAAACTCTTTCTACTCGGCGTATAGTTACACCGCGAGGGCAAGCCAGAGTAAGCAGAGCGCGGCAAATCTTGGTACCCTCGCGGTTGCTTTGCGCAGCATTCCTGTAATCCGGGGTAATTTTTACAGTAATTGACTTACTGAGTTTAAGCTCTGAACTCTCGATTAAACTTACAGCCGTGGGTTCATGCGCTTTACGCTCGGTCGCAACAGTAACTAACAGCTCGCCTTGCAACTCGATTTTTTCCCCGGTCGGGCGCTGACGCAGCGTAAATGTAGTAAGCGCACGATTATCATCACCGATTTCTACCCCTCGTCGGTCGGCCAACACCGTATTACCTGTAGCATCTTTCACTCGAATAATACCGGTCAGGCTAGCACTTTCGCACATTTGCGTACCCGGCGGCGCTATCAACTCAAGAGTGCAACTCAGACCGGGATTCATGGCATTGTTATGAGTACGGTATTCCGTACGGCAGCTGCGCAATACTGCACTCACCCCCTGCCCAGCGCCTATCGCGGCACCTGTACAGTAGCATAAGAAAGCAAGTATCATCAGCCTACACATATAACAAAGGTCTCTTTTATCCTCTCTTATAGCTTATTCGACCTCCCTTTGCAAGCTATTTTTGGCAGAACCGCCCATTACCGCGCAGGTTTCGCCTTTTTCTCCTTAAAATTAGCTGGACAGAAGGCATGCTAACATATATAATGCTCCTGTATGAATCCCCCTGCCATTGCTATAGACGGCCCTGCAGCTTCCGGAAAATCCACCGTTGCTAAACTTATTGCTCGCGAGCTCGGTTATACGTTCATTAATACCGGTGCCATGTACCGTGCCGTTACTTGGTACGCTCTGCAGCAGGGAATAAATCCTAGCGACACAGCAGCCGTCAAGGAGCTGCTGAAGAGCATCCCCCTTTCATTCGGCAAAAACGGCTCCGTTTCTACCGTTATGTGTAATGGCAAGGTGCTCGATGAGGAACTGACCTTGGCTGAGGTCAACGACAACGTGTCCGCCATTGCAGCCATACCTGAGGTACGAGCACTTCTCGTCACCAAACAGAGAGAGTACAATACTACAGAGCCCGTCGTAATGGAGGGACGAGATATCGGCACAGTCGTTTTCCCGGATACTCCTTTCAAATACTTTGTAACGGCTTCCGAGGAAGTACGAGCAGCTCGACGCGCAGCCCAGGGGCTTACGGACTCCATTGCTGAACGCGATCGCAAGGATTCCGCACGCGCCTGCGCCCCGCTTACTGTGGCAGCAGATGCTACTGTGGTAGACACATCTGAGCTTACCATTGAGCAGGTCGTTGAAAAAATCGTTACCGATATCAAAAACAGAATCTGATTTTACACCTAGAAAGGCACTTATATGGAATGTAAGATGAATCCCATCTACTTCGGCGTCATTACAATGGCCAAAGCTGCGGCAAAGGCACTGTTTGACGTTAAGGTGATTAACCGAGAAAAACTTATTGAACACGGCCCCTGCATCTATGTGGCGAACCACCAAAGCTTTCTGGATCCGCCCATGATTGGCCAGCTTTTCGAGCGACAGGTCTATTATCTGGCACGAAAGACTCTGCTTAATCACCCCATAATGAACTATGCACTGCCTTATTGCAACGTTGTGCCTATTGATCAGGAAAAACCGGATCCGGGCAGCATTCTGAAGGTGCTGCGCCTCGTTCGTCAGGGGGAAAGCATCGTCATATTCCCCGAAGGCTCTCGCTGTGAAGATGGCCAAATTCACGATGCCATGCCCGGTATCGGTCTGATACTCGGACGACTTGCGGGTGTACCGGTACAACCCATCCGCATTGAAGGCGCTTATGACTGCCTGCCCCCTCACCGCAGCAAGCTTGAGCTGCACCCCATCACATTGAGTATAGGCGACCCCATTCCCTTCAGCGCAGCTGAGCTGAAAGCGAAGGGGCGCGACGCTCAGCTTGCCATAGGTCGTAAGATAATGGACGCTATTAAAAACTTGCCGCTGCAGCCCTGATTTTATCTTATCTGCACACGAGCCCATGCTCCGCACATTGCGCCTAAGGCACTTCAGGTGCTACAAAGCCCTCAACTGGGAAATACCGGCTGAGGGCGCGCTTCTTATGGGCAACAATGCTGAAGGCAAAACCAGTCTTATGGAATCCCTGTGCTTTGCATTGACGCTACACAGCCCGCGAGCCCATAAACTGGACCGGCTGACCATGCATGAGCAAAACGAGTTCGGGATTTCGCTCACCACGCAAGAATCTACGCGCCGTATTACATGGCAACAGCGAAAACTGAATTTACAGATTAACGGGGCACCATGCAAAGATTACAATGATTACCTTGCAGATGCCCCGCCGGTAGTTTGGCTGGGCAATGGCGATATTGCACTTGTTACAGGCGGAGCAGATGAACGACGTTCATACCTGGATTTTTTAGGGAGCCAATGGCACCCGGCTTATCGCAGCGCCCTACGAGAATACAAAAAAGCACTTAAAAGCCGCAATCTCTTACTGCGCAACCCTCGCCGCAGTGCTGCGACATTACGCAGTTATGCGGCCGTTCTCTGTCGTTATGGCGAAATTATCGTAAACTTGCGCCGGCAGTTACTCGCCCTTTTACACCCGCATATCTGCGACTACCATGCACGAATCTCCGGCGGGGTGGAGCGAGTTACTATTCATTACGAGCCATCCACAAACTTACCGCTCTCGCAGGCAATAGAGCAAAGTATAGCGAACGATGAGCGGTTGGGGTACACCACAATAGGCCCGCACCGAGACGACTTTTCACTTCATATCGAAGGAACTCCGGCCGCTGATTTTGGCTCCGAAGGACAACAACGCACACTTGCAACCGCTTTAATTCTCGCCCAAGCCGGTTTATTATTGGTCGAGACGGGGCATTCCCCCATTTTATTTATAGACGATATATTCGGCGAGCTAGACCCCAATCGGCGGAAATCTCTGCTGGAGCTGCTGCCGTCTGAGTCTCAGATTTTCATTACGACCACCCATCTCGACTGGTTAGGGAGCCACACTCCACCCCTGCCCGTTATCAATATATCCGACATTAGAAAAGGCATAGCCTAAGTTACTCATACAATAAAAAAAACGAGGGCAAGGCCAAAAGCCTTACCCCCGAATTATCTCCCTAAAAAAAAGTTTTAATAACTACGTGCCCAGATTACACGACGCGTAGTAGGACGCCCGGTGAGAATGCAGGGAGCCTCCGGACCGGTTCCCAGTTCACCGTGAGGAATGCAGCGTATGGATATACGCAGGCTCTTACCAAGCTCTTCTTCCTCCTCAGAGGAACCATCCCACGGGCAAAGCAACCAATCGGCATCAGTACCGGCGGAGAAGTTAGCCTTGAGTTCCTCCAAGCTATTGCAGGGGCGAATATGGCTGTCACGGAATTCCTGCTGACGCGTCATCAGTGATTTTTGCACATCGGTGAGCAACTCAACAGCCCCGGCGACAAACTCCTCCTCAGAAATGAAGCTCTTCTCATTAGTTGCTTTATCGCGGCGAGCAATGCAGACGGAGCCCTTCTCAAGATCGCGAGGTCCGATTTCCACACGAACAGGCACGCCCTTCTTAATCCACTCCCATTTCTTGGTACCGCCATTGAGGTCACGGTCGTCAACCTGCACGCGGACGGGATAGCCGTAGAAGCTCATGGCACTGAGTTTGGCAGCCAATGCGTGGCAGTGGTCAAGAATCGCCTGCTTAGTATCAGCCTTCGGCGTGACGGGAATGATTACAATCTGCTTGGGAGCAACTCGCGGAGGACATACCAAACCATCGTCATCAGCATGAGCCATAATGAGAGTACCAATCATACGAGTGGTAACACCCCATGAGGTTGTCCATGCATACTGGCGCTCATTTGTACGCCCGGCGAAAGATATGTTCTGAGCCTTGGCAAACTTCTGGCCAAGGAAGTGTGAAGTACCGGCCTGAATAGCCTTACGATCCTGCACCATTGCTTCAACGGTATAAGTATTCTCCGCACCGGGGAAACGCTCGTGAGCGGTTTTCTCACCGGGAATGGGCGGAACAGCCAGCACATCGCGCTGGAAATCTACATAAACCTGATGCATGGTAGCGGCCTCAGCCTCGGCCTCCTCGCGGGTTTCGTGAGCAGTGTGCCCCTCCTGCCAGAGGAACTCAGCAGTACGCAGGAAAATACGAGGACGCATCTCCCAACGCATAACGTTACACCACTGGTTGACCTTGATGGGAAGGTCACGGTAACTTTCGAGCCAGCGAGAGAAGGCAGCCCCGATAATGGTTTCCGAAGTCGGGCGAATGACATACTTATCCGTCAGTTCGCCACTGGGAATCATCTTTGTTTTACCGGTTTCCGGGTCTTTTACAGCCTCAAGTCTATGGTGTGTAACTACCGCGCACTCAGTAGCAAACCCCTCAGCATGTTCAGCCTCCTTTTCAAGATAAGAAACCGGGATAAGCAGTGGGAAGTAAGCGTTGGTGTGGCCAGTGCGCTTGAACTCGGCATCAAGCTGCTGCTGAATAAGCTCCCAGATAGCGTAGCCCCAGGGCTTAATAACCATACAACCGCGCACCTCGGAGTTTTCTGCGAGGTCTGCGGCCTTAACTACCTGCTGATACCACTCGGGGAAATCCTCAGCGCGAGTGGGTGAGATTGCGTTCTGTTGTGCCATACGTGTAAATTATGATACGAAATGATGAAAAAGTCAATGTTTTTTAATCGATAGGCGCCCGCATACAACAATAATTAAGTATGGCAAGAGTGGCCATAATCAACCCCATCCACAGCGAACCGAGCAGTACAAAACAAAGAGTAAAAACACATGCAAACAATAAACTAATACGGTGCATACTCTGAGCAGAGTTCATAAGACCATGCATAACCTGCCCGCCATCAAGCGGGAACACCGGCAACAAATTCAATAAGCTCCAGCACACACAAACCTGCACCAAATAAATAGCAAACACCAGCATCATGGGTGGGAACAATTCAGCAAGCCTCCCACTGGCATGACCTGTAATAAAATCAAGAGTCTCACTCACCCCCTCACTAAAACTACCAAGAGAACAGCTTAAAATCGCAGCAATAATGAGCACCGGCAGCAGAGAACTCAACGGGCCGGCCAAAGTCATGAGCACCCCCTGCAATCGAGTCAGACGGGCTGTTTCGTTGCAGCAGTCACCGCCAAGCCATGCCAGCAGCACTTCCGGCTGGCCGCCACCAAGATAACGTCCTACCACCGCATGCCCCATCTCATGTATCAGCAAACAAAAAAACAAAGCCACACTAAAAAGAGCCACCCGCTCCATTCCGGTTGAGAAGCCGACAAATAGCCACCCGAGCAGTATCAACATCACCCACAGTGAGGGGAGAATCGTAATCTGAACCCGAAAAAGTGTGAAGCTTATCATGTGTACTGTTATTTTATGCTCCTTCATACCCGTAAACAAGCTATGCTCATGCCATACTGCCCATCATGTCAGAAAAAACTCCCTTTTTAGGCGATTCATGGCACTTCTGAGCTCTGTTTTTGCCATCAAAATGATTTTTCTGTTGGCAAAGTTTCATTAAGTGTGCTAGAATAATGTCACATGAGAACCGCCGGCTGTAAACGAACCACGGGAGAAACCGATATAGATATGGAGCTGAACCTTGATGGCATCGGTCGCGCCGATGTGCACACAGGTCACGCTTTTTTTGATCACATGCTCAACCTGCTCGCGCGGCACAGCTTGCTGGATTTATCCATTAGCTGCAAGGGGGATCTCGATGTAGATGCGCACCACACTATCGAAGATACAGGCATTGTGTTAGGCGAGTGCATCCTGCAAGCATTGGGTGACAAAAAAGGCATCAACCGCTATGGCTGTGCTTATGTACCCATGGACGAAACACTGTGCCGCTGCGTCATAGATTTATCCAATCGTCCCTACCTCGAGTTTCGCGTCTTCCCCGGCGCGGCAGATGCCCCCAACATGCCGCTTTCTCTCACTGTTGAGTTTCTGCGTGCCCTAACTAATAATCTGCGCTGCAATCTGCATGTAGAGGTATTTTACGGCATGGATGGCCACCATATAGCCGAAGCCATCTTCAAAAGTCTGGCTCGAGCTCTGCGACAGGCCATTGAGCTGAATGTACGCACGGCCGACATGATTCCTTCCACAAAAGGCACACTCTGATAACGAAGAACGACACATGAGTACACTGGGTATCATCGATTACGGAGCAGGCAATCTCTCCAGCGTCTGCAACAGTTTCCGCGCAAACGGCATAGAAGGCCGCTTGGTGCGCACTGCCGACGACATCGACGGGCTCACCCATTTAGTATTACCCGGCGTGGGTGCATTCGGCGATTGTTCGCGTGCCCTTCACGGACAAGGGTTAGTCGAACCAATACGTCAATGGATATCTGAGGACAGGCCGTTCCTCGGCATTTGTATCGGTTATCAGATTCTTTTCGATAGCAGTGAAGAGACACCGGGTGCCCCCGGCTTGGGGATATTCCGAGGTCACGTGCGCAGGTTTCCGGACTGTGGCTTAAAAATTCCTCACATGGGCTGGAATAAAGTAGAACCCCGGCAAACAAATGACCCGATATGGGCTGGCATGGGGGATTCTCCTTATTTTTATTACGTTCACTCGTACTACCCGGAGCCGGAAGACAGCAGCATCATCGCTGCACACACTACTTATGGCTCAACATTTGCAGCTGCCGTGCGCCGTGGCAGACTGGTTGCTACCCAGTTTCACCCCGAAAAAAGTCAACTGCTCGGGTTGAAACTTCTGAACAATTTCCTTACTCTCTGATATATTCTCGTGAAAACTATCGACCGTTACATACTCAAACAGCTCATAACCGTTACCCTGTTGGGGGTAATGTCTCTCACCTTGCTTATGTTGCTGGGCCAGCTCTTCAAAGAGCTGCACACACTGCTGGTGGAAAGCGGAGCCCCGCCTACTATCGTGTTTGATTTCATTGTGCAGGTTATACCGTTTTCGTTAACATTCTCTGTACCGTGGGGATTCCTGACCGCAGTTCTGCTCGTATACGGACGTTTAGCCGCCGACAACGAACTAACTTCTATGCGCATGGCCGGTCTGAGCTTATGGCGCTTGAGTATGCCCGCCATCGGCATGGGGCTGGCGCTCTCCCTGCTCTGCTACTACATCAATATTGAAATCGCACCGAAAGGCAAAAATGCCATGACTGATTTAGTCATGAAAGCCGCCATGGATAATCCCCGCAATCTGCTCTCAGCCGGTGGTGGTGAAACCAAGCTGGACGGCGTACGCCTGTATGTACAAGGGCGCGATGGAGATTCGCTGAAAGGGGTTCACATCTACCCTATCGACGATGAAGGTGCAGCAAAGAATGGCATGCAGGGATTTGCTGCCATGCATGCCAAAAGCGCCACTATTGGTGAGTTCGACCTTAAAACCCGCATGCTTAGCCTCGTTTTGTACCAAGCAACGATTGAACATGTTGAAGGGACTTCGGTCAATCTTCCCATGATTGAAGAAATGCCGTTGCAAGTACACATCCCTATTCGCACGCGCAGAAAGATGAAGCCGAATCGCTTCACCAATGCGGAAATTGCTGATGAACTCAGCCACTGGGATATAGCACGACTTTCGGATACCGCTTCCATGGAACGCTTTGAAAAGGCGGCTTCGAAAACGCAGCCCCCCATTTTCCCCTGTGCAGATACATTGTGGGCAGCGGCACGCAGTGATACGGCCTACTACCACTCAGCCATGGATAAGAAGACAGAAAGAGCGTTCCGCACGGAAGGTGTTCAGAGAGCCTCCTTTGCCTGCGCGTGTTTCGTTTTCTCCCTTATCGGCGTTCCTCTCGCTATAACGGCTCGCCGCAAGGACACCTCTACGGGCTTTGCCCTGGGCATCATGGTTGCTGCCGTCTACTTCATGGCACTCGTATTCTGCGAGCTTTCGCGCAAATCCGGAGGCATCACTCCGTTCATTGTTCTTTGGCTTCCGAATGTGCTGTGCATTGCTTTCGCCGTTTGGCAGCATGCCAAAGCTAAGTACAGGGGTTAAACTCGCACATTCAATACAATTTCACAACGGGCAGACTTCGTTATACGAGAGCTGCCCGTTCTGCTTTTTCCGGGGGCCACTCTCTCGTTTGTTTCTACACAGCCACCCACAACGATTACTACCGGGATGGTAAAACAAAAGGCGTTTCCCACCCACAAAAGAAGAACGCGCCCACATTGCTGAGGGCGCGCCTGCAAATAAACTGTTGCAGAGATTAGGGCTTCACAACGGAAGCGAGAACCACCGTACCGTTGAAGGGGGTGCTCACGTTTGCGGGAAGCTCTACCTGAGCCAGACGGAAAGATTCGCCAAGCTTCACAGCGGTGATATCGCCGGAGATGCAGCAGGGGATGTCCTTCACAGCGCACTTTACGGGAACCTCGTGTACGATCTGGTGTACTACACCACCCATACCCACACCCACGGGAGTGCCCACGAGCTTCACCTCTACCTTGGTCTTAACCACGGTGTCAGCGGTCACGGCCTCAAAGTCCATGTGGTTGGTAGAGTCGGTCAGGAAGTTACGCTGAACATCCTTCACCATAGCAAGAATGGTGGTGCCATCGAGGTCGAGGTTTACGAGGAAGCTGTCGCTGTCAACGCTGTTGAGCAGAGCGCGAACGTCAGAAACCTTCACCTGAATGTTGATGTTCTCCTGCACGGCGGGGCCGTATACAACGCCAGGCATGAAGCCCTGAGCGCGCAGAGCGTTGAGCTTACCGGTACCGCGAACCTCGCGCTTGGAGGCTTTAAGAGTCAGATTTGTCATTGTTGTAAATGATGTCTAGAAATTGAGTTTTGTGTGTCGTTCTTCCGACGTCGGTGCGCATAAGTTGTCACCCGCCGGGCTGGTCTCGCCCTCCCACAAGGCAGAGCGGACAGGCAGAATGCCACTAAAGCCCTGAAAAGTCAAGAGAAATTTAATATTACGAGTAAAAAAAGCATTGAAATTATTAAAAAAGCTGCTACAGTATGCGCACCAATGAAGGAAAAGCTACGATATGCACTGATATTGCCGCTGATACTGGTCACCATTATGCTCAGTTCGTGCGGACATACATTGAAATCGGAGAGCGGATTGTACACGGTTGAATTGGAGTCGAGCCTGAAGTGTCCGGTCAAAGGGATATGGTTCAGTGGTACGGCAAAAAATAATCATGCCGGGAAACGTCAGCGTTTTTACGTTGCACCACTGAATGTCCGGGCTATCGAAAAAGAAAACCCGGAAGCAGCTCAGGAAATGCAGCACATGCTTGGGGGCTTTATTCGGGAATATCTTGGGAAAAGCTTACAAGAGGCCAATAAGGCAAACCACCTTGACTGGCAGCTCACCGACAATCCGGCTGAAGCAGATATAAGAATCGACATGGCTATTGTTGCCTTCAATAGACAGCGCCCCTACCTGCGCATTTTTTCGGATATCGCCTCGAATTGGTCGCCGGTTCCGATGACTGCTTCATTGTTGAGCCCCTTATCGGCGGGTGATATCTGTATGGAGCTCACTGTACGTTCTGCCGGAAACCACGAACTACTCATGGCGGTTAAAGACGCAAACCCGGGTAAACCGCGTTATTACCGCAGTGAGGCATACTCCGACAGCGGAAATGCTATTGCCGGCCTGCGTCTTTGGTCACAAAAACTCGCCAGAATCATTCGAGCAGCGGCTCCTGACCGCAGCAATGGGAAAACGATGAAACAACGCCTCGAGGAGCTCAACTGGCTCGATGCGCTCGATTTGCGCCGAAAAAATGTGCAGGATGACATTTTGGGTTAAATGAGCGAGCTTTCCCTCAGCGAACGCTTGCTGGCTCACCTGCAAGCTCATGACTACACCGGACAAGACATTTCGGCGCTGGCTCGGGCTATCTGTGTAGATTCCAAAGAACGACCTGAACTGCGACTCCTCATAAAAGAATGGGAAAATAAAGGGCGGCTGCTCCGCCTGCGTGGGGCTCGCTACATGCTGCGAATCCCCGAGCAAGATAAGCTTAAAGGGCGAATTCGCCGCATCAAAGCCGGGAAGTATCTATTTATTCCTGACTCTACGGGGCAACAACTTGTTCGCGCCATGATTCAAACGGATGAGGTCGCTGAAATTGAACTACCGGTCATGCCGCACCGCGATGGCGGCGCAATGGACGGCGATTTGGTCACGGCAACACTACGACGCACAGCGTCGGACGGATATCGCCGACATAAAAAAGGGCCTCGACATCCAAGCGCGGAGAATGTCAGGCTCGAAGTTCGAGTAGATGAAATCATAGAACGCCGACGGGGAACATGGGTGGGCATATACCGCCCCGGTGGTCGCTACGGCACTATGATTGGAGATGGGCGCACCTCCCCCGAACAGGTCATGCTCACCGCACCGCCTCCGCCGCAACTGTTGGCTGGCATGGCAATCACGGTACAGGTGCAAAGTTACCCCCGAGGAAAAATGCCGGCCACAGGCACGATTGAACAAGTACTGGGTTGGCCGGATGATAGAGGCGTCGATATCACCACTATCATGCACCGCTACACGCTGCGTTCTGATTTTCCGGCGGCGGTTCTTGCAGAGTCAGAGGCACTGCCTGATGAGCTTCCATTGGATGAAATCAAACGCCGTGAAGACTGGCGCAATCGCTGCGTCATTACAATCGACCCGGCGACAGCGCGAGATTATGATGATGCCATATCCCTCCGGGAACTACCGGGTGGAGATATCGAATTGGCTGTGCATATTGCCGATGTCAGCTATTACGTACGGCCAGGCAGCGCATTGGATAACGAAGCGGCACTACGCGGCAACTCCACATACCTACCTGACCGCGTACTGCCGATGCTGCCCCCTCGCCTGTGCGATGACCTTTGCTCGCTTAAATCAGGCTGCGACCGACCTACCCGACTCTGTGTCATTCGCCTGAGTTCAGATGGTATTGTTAAACACAGCCGTTTTGCTGATGCAGTTATTCATTCCCGAGCACGGTTGAGCTATGAACAAGCCCTCGCAGTGCTCGAAAACCGAGCAAGCAGCGGAGACACGGAGGTGGATACCATGCTGCACTTGGGGCACCGCGTTGCAACTGTGCTGCGCGAGCTCCGATTCAAACAGGGTTCACTCGATCTCGATTTACCTGAACTGCGAGTTTTGCTGGATGATTACGGGCAACCTATCGGTGTGGAAACAGAGAGCCATGACATCGCTCACCAAATGATAGAAGAGTTCATGCTGGCTGCGAATGAAGCCGTAGCTGCAGCTCTGAAAGCGGCTCTCGTGCCCACTATCTATCGCATACATGAAGAACCGGACCCGGCAAAACTTCACAACTTTGCACTAACTGCACGCAGTTATGGCATAGCAGCCGGAGCGCTCAATTCACGAGAAGAACTCAGCAGAGTAGCAACCGCTATCAAGGAACACGCAGACGAACAAATTTTAACCGTTGCGCTTCTGCGTGCCATGATGCGTGCTCGCTACTCCACAAAATCGCTCGGTCACTTCGGATTAGCAAAGGGGGATTACTGCCACTTTACCAGTCCTATTCGTCGATATGCCGACCTGATTGTACACCGAGGATTTGCCAAACTCGCACAGGGAAAACACGCAACAACGCAATTACCATCCCCTGCCCGCTTGGCTGAGATTGCAGAGCATATTTCCGAAACGGAGAGAAACTCTGCCGCAGCGGAAAAAGAAGCTCACCAAACCAAACTTGCTCTCTATTTAGCGGCTGAGTGTGAAAGCCCTTCACCTCGCCCATGGACGGCAGTAATAAGTGATACTTACCCACAAGGTCTGGCAGTTGAAATACCCGAATTACAAATGCGCGGCTTTATTTCAGGCGCAGAGCTCCCCGAGCGGTTGGGGGCACGCTGGTACTATGAACCACACGCACGTCGCTGGAGTGCAACAGATGGCCGCTGTTTTCTACCGGGTAGCCGATTAGACGTCGTTCCCACCAATGTGGATATAAGTTCGCGTTTTGTAGATTTCGCGCCCATAGCATCTGATTAAATTCGCCATGAACACACTCCGACAGTTTTTTACAAGAACAGACCGTTTCACGGTCGGCATCATTGTCAGTGTCATTCTGGGCTTACTCTTGCCCTGTAAAGGTCAAGTGGCGGAATGCTTTGACTGGCTGACCAATGCTGCCATCGTTCTGCTCTTTTACCTGTACGGCGTCAAACTGTCACGCGAAAGCGTGATAGCGGGGCTTCTCAACTGGCGTTTACAGCTAATGGTGTTCTTCTACACATTTATCTTTTTCCCCATTGTCACCCCATTACTGCGACCGGTTTTTGAACCGCTTGTTGGTCACGCGCTCTTTATGGGGCTTGTCTATGTAGCATGTCTCCCCTCAACCGTACAAAGCAGTATAGCCTTCACGGCAGTAGCCGGCGGCAATGTTCCGGCAGCGGTCTGCTCGGCGTCGGTATCCAGCTTACTTGGGGTATTTCTGACTCCGCTACTGGTAGGCTTACTCTTCTCACAAGCAAACACAAGCAGTACCGAAGTAGGGCTCGATACCATATTAAAAATATGCTACCAGATTTTATTGCCATTTGCTCTCGGTCAATTCAGCCAGCGTTGGCTACGCAAGTGGGTTAATGAGCACAAAGAACTCATTAAGTGGAATGACCAAGGTACCATCTGGCTGGTAATATATACTTCGTTCTCGAATGCAACGGCTAACGGCTATTGGCAGCAGCTAGAGCTGAGATACCTGTTGGGTTTGATTCTTGCTTGTAGCATCTTGCTCACTATTAATTTTGTAGCTACATACTACAGCAGCAAATGGTGCAATTTCAATCGCGAAGATTGCATTACCATAGTCTTTTGCGGCTCCAAGAAAAGTCTTGCCGTGGGCGCGCCGATGATGATGGCCATCTTCGGAGAACTTGATAACAACCTTTTGTTACCACTTATGATTTTTCACCAAGTCCAGCTTATGGCCTGTGCCCAATTAGCCCGACTCTGGCAGAGCAAAAACCAACAGACGACATGACCGATTCCACCTTCACTATGTGGTCGACCTCACACCTGATAGCCATAGGCGTGATTGCAGTTATCAGCACCTTAGTAGTGCTGTGCGGACGTAGGCTATCACCACAAAACCAAGTTTATTTTGCGCGCATATTCGGAGCATTCATGTTACTTTTTTATGTGTATGAATACGCATGGCGTTTTACCACACATGGTATTACGGCCTGTATTGAGCACGAACTGCTTCCTTTGCATTTCTGTGCATTTATGAGTTTAATCTGTATCATCGCGCTTTGGTGGCGCAGCTCATGGGCCTGTGCTCTGGTTTATTTCGGGGTACTTAGTGCCAGCATTCAGGCAATTTTCACACCGGTGCTTAAAGAGGATTTTCCCTCTACGGCATTTTTCAACTTCTTTATTTCGCACAGTCTGTTACTTATGGCTGCGCTGATTCAGGTAGGGGTTCTGGGCTGGCGGGCTCGGCGCCGAGACCCGCTACTGGCAGTCATACTGATGGATATTTACGTTATGGCCATTCATCCCGTTAACCTGTGGCTGGGCAGCAACTACGGATTCACAACCCATGGTCCTGCCGGTACTATACTGGCTCAATTAGGTCCCGGTCCATGGTACTACCTATGGCTACAATTACCGGCGCTTGCGCTGTTTTATCTGATGTACATATTCGTACGCCGAAAGAACTGATATACACCGCCATGGAAACCTATCCCTTCATCCGCTGGTCTGCACCACATATCACGGCACTTGCCCTAACCGTCATTATAGCAGCTCTACTTTTATGGCTTGGTTGTCGGCTGAGGGAACGCGGGCGGCACATCCTTTGCAAAGTATTGGGAGCCGCTGTTCTTTTTCAACTTGTCAGTGAATTCGTTTGGCGAGCTTTTGCAGATGACTACGGTCCTTGGCAAAATAATCTACCGTTGCACTTCTGCTCGTTCATGAGCGTATTTGCCTTTATTGCACTTTGGTGGAGGGTACGGTGGACATGTGCGCTGGTATATTTCGGCGTATTGGCCGGCAGTATTCAAGGTCTTATTACCCCGGCGATGGCAAATGGCTATCCCAGTTTGGCTTTTTTTGTATTCTTTGCAGCGCATAGTCTGCTATTAGTCGTTGCGCTGGCCATTCCGGTGCTGTTGGGCTGGAGAGCTCGGGGGTGGGATGACTTGCGAACCTTGTTGATTATGGATGCCTATATACTGCTCATTCACCCCATTAATCTGTATTTGCACACCAACTATGGCTATACTATGGGGCCACCTATTCCCGGCACCCTGCTCGACTATCTGGGACCGGCTCCCTGGTATTACCTTTGGGCACAACTTCCTGTGCTCGCAGTGCTGCGCTTGTTGATGATTCCGGTGCATGAATCTAATTCTGACTGACGTCTCCGACGACTTCATTTATATTGCCGGCACCTGACACAAGCCGTTCTTGACGCCGGAGAATATCAGTTGTATAATTCGTTTTGTAAATGAGTCAGCTTCTTCTCAGAGTGAGTAATCTGAGCGTGGAATTTCGCACCCGCGCCGGAGTCAATTACGCCGTGAATGATGTGAGTTTTGACCTTCATCAAGGTGAGACTTTGGGAATAGTCGGTGAAAGCGGTTCAGGAAAATCAGTAACATGTTCGGCACTGATGGGCTTGCTGCCCAGTCCGCCCGCCCATATTTCACCACAAGCCACGGCATATTTTGAGGGGAATGATTTACTGCGCTTGCCGGAGCGCAAACTTGCTGAGTTGCGCGGTAACCGCATATCCATGATTTTTCAAGATCCGATGACAAGCTTGAACCCCTGCATGACTATAGGGGAACAGGTTGCAGAGCCTCTTGTCATACACCGAGGAATGCGCCGCAAAGATGCGCTCAAACTTGCGATTGAAGAACTCGAGCGAACCGGTATACCAGACCCGGCAAAGAGAGCCAATTCATACCCTCACGAGTTTTCCGGCGGAATGAGGCAAAGAGTGATGATAGCCATGGCACTTATCACTCGCCCGAAATTGCTAATAGCGGATGAACCAACAACTGCCCTCGATGTCACAGTTCAGAAACAGGTGCTGGATTTACTGCGCACACGCCAACAGGAATTAGGAACAGCAATTATACTCATTACTCATGATTTAGGCGTAGTGCGGCAATATGCTCACCGCATACAGGTAATGTACGCAGGCAGTGTAGTCGAAAGTGCTCCGACTGATGAATTACTCGAAAAACCACAGCACGCTTACACACGCTCGCTGATGGCCTCTATCCCCGGCATGCAATCACGCGGCAATCGTTTGCAAACAATCCCCGGACTGCCGCCAACTTTACGGAAACCTATTAGCGGCTGTGCTTTCAAGCCACGCAATATCATAGGGAACTCCGAGCTTTGCCTGACAGAAAGCATACCGCCCCTCATCGAAATTTCTCCCGGACATTTTGTCAGGAATTGTCCGGGATGTCTCAGTTCATCCACAAAGGTATCATGAAATCTATATATGTACTTACAGTCCCCTTGGTGATTGCCTGCGCAGTACATTCCGCAGAGCCCGAAGCAGCCGCAGCCGAGCCTGCAGGGGTAGCTGTCAACCATCCTGAGCAGCCGCAACATCCCGGCGCTGCACACTTGGAATTGGCAATGGAAAGCATTAAGATATGCGAAGAACTGGGCACTGTACTTCATTCCGTCACTGATTGGAGCTCAGCGAATAAAGCTGCTCCACAGGCAGAACTGCTAGCTAACCGTCTTGCAGAGCTCATGACCAAGGCACGTGAACTGCCCCCACCTACATCGGATATTCAGCTTTTTGTCAGCGAAAAACTAGCAGAGGTGAATGCAGCGGAGGTTGCGGAGCGCTCGTTGGGAAAACTTATTGACCTCATGACACTGATTGACCCGCCCTGCTACGGCGCCGAAGAGCTGACAAAGGCTCTGCAGCACATAGCAAACCTGCTCATGGGTGTAGAGTAAAACCGGGAAGGTATTCAGTTTTAATGGCCTCCGGCAAGCGAATCAGCGGTGCTGAATCGCTTACTCTCATTATTCTGACACCATTACTGCCGCTCTCATCATCTATGGTTACTCCGGGCAGCAATATGCACTGAGAGGCACCGCTATCTTTTAACACGGCCGAAAACTCAGGAGACAACATTTTGTTAGTCCCCAATATGAGCACGTCAGCCTTTCTTTCTTCCATCGGTACGTTATTGTATGTCTGAAGTGCTGCATTTCCAACACAAAGCACCTTGGTACCATCATTCCGCTTCCAGACGACAAGCGGATTATAATCATACGCGGATTCAATCGGCGGAGGGTAAATATCGAATCTTCCGGCGGAGGTATTGAGGTGCAACACTTGCTGCTTGTACCTATTCTGGCCCAGAATAATCATATCAGGCCAGCTGGACTTTAGCACTTTAATTGCAGCCCGGCGTTCATTGCTCGTTCCAATCTGCCACAGTGCCACAGGTTTGCACCCACTGAAAAACAAAACGGGTTCAGTATTAAATCGCGCTGTGGCAGCACTTCCCTGATTGATTAGAAGACCGGGAGTCCCCAACATAACAAAACTCTCTCCGGCGCCGCTTGAGCACACTATTGTGGTATCACTCGCAGCCGGTGGAGTAAATGGCACATAAGCCATAGGCAACTCACCAAAAAAGCTCACCACAGCCAAAAGAACAGAACTGCACTTCAATGCGGCCCATTGGAGCCCCCACCCCAGCCAAGGCACTCCGCCGGCAATGGCAGCCGCCAAACCGGTCCCCATCACGATGGGCAGCAAAGGCGCAATCGCTATATTAGTCAGGAAACTATATGGTGTGGCCGTGTGGAAAAATGCAGCCGTTATAGGCACGGAAACTAACCAAGCCGACAAAGAAACAGCCACTGTACCGCGAATTGAATAATCAAACTTGCACAATCTATCATGCCAAACCGT
Source organism: Akkermansia sp. (assembly GCA_017555205.1). Lineage (GTDB taxonomy): Bacteria > Verrucomicrobiota > Verrucomicrobiia > Verrucomicrobiales > Akkermansiaceae > Akkermansia. Next base: position 233,796 of record JAFZGW010000013.1, read on the forward strand.
ATATAATCGCCTCGGCAAATAAGAATCCGGATGAAACCATGGTGAATGGCTCATGCACAATTTTACCCCTATGCCTATGCCGGCATATACTGCATAGGATAACACGAACCCGGCGTTTCCCAGCTGCCACGGTTCTATCAACAGCAGAGCCAGCGCAGATAAACTCCATATATTGAGCATACAAACTCGCCGGCGAAGAACTCTCCCCAGTATCACTAGCACTACCATTGTGTACGCCCGGAGCGCCGGAACTGCCAACCCGGTAACAAGCACGTATAGCCCGCTTACTATCACGACCAACAGCATCTGGGTGCGAGGACGCAGTCGCAGGTAATACCCCAGCATATACAGCAAGGCGGCCACTATACCAACGTGCAATCCACTTACAGCAAAAGCATGCAGACACCCTCCTCGCTTAAATGTATTCATGACCTCGGGCGCGGCTCCACTCTTGTCCCCCAAAGCAAGAGCACAAAGGATTTGCCGGCGTTCATCCAGCTCTGTACCCGGCGGCATGATATTTTGCATCAGGTTCTCTCTGACCGCTTCAGCCATACCTTTAACAGCGTGAATCGAAGTACTCATCCCTAGATATTCGGCGGTCTGCACACGCAAATCAGCAGCCAAGCCTTGGCTTTTCAGCCATCGCTCCGTATCGAACATTCCCTTAATCGGCGCAGAACGTATATCGCGAGCATCTGCATACACAGCTATACAATCCCCGGTACTACCGGGAATATCACCGCGTAGAGCCACTCGCACCCCTTGCCACCCGGTATCAAGTATGCAACCGCTTGCCAGCGTGCGCTCCACGGTCCCGACTAGGTAAACGAAGCCATTCTTTTGCAAGTCCGCCAGCAACTGCTCACGATTGCGCTGTTGTAAGTCGGCTTGCACAATGGCTATTCCAGTACATAAGATGGCACAGATAAGTTGTCGCCACAATTTCAGAGTATGGGCAATAAAGAAAGCAGTCACCGTAATACCCCAACACTGACCGCCCAGCAAAGCTCCCACCACCGACATCAACGGCAGAAAAAAAGGCGCGCTCAAACATAAATGTTTAAGCGTGCGTTGTAATGAGTCGTCCCTGTGCATAAAGAGCAGCGGGCGCAGAGCGCAAATCAATGGTAAACCATCACGGGACCTGTGATAGAGGACTGTACCGCCCTCACCTTTTTGACAACGGTCGAGAAAAGCTGAGCGGCTTGTTTTACCTCGTCTTCAGTAGTAAAGCGATTGAGTGACAGTCGCAAACTTTCACGAATCTGCAGATCAGGTAATCCCATAGCCGTCAAGACATGACTCGGATGCGGCTCGGCACTCGCGCAGGCGGAACCGGTGGAGCATATAAACCCGGCAGGTTCTAATAGCAGAGTAAGGGACTCAGCACTGCAACCGGGTACTCGCATGTTCAACACATGCGGTAAGCGAGGCGCGGCAGCTCCATTCACTTCGACAACCACGCCATATTCACGTAACAACTGCACAAAGAGCTCACGCTTGGCGCCCATGGCTGCTATTTGTTCAGTGGCCGCCAGAGCCAGCTCCGCCGCCTTGCCAAAGCCAATGATACCAGCCACATTTTCCGTGCCGGCACGGCGATAATCCTCTTGGGCACCACCCGTTATGAGAGAGCGAAACTCTGTCCCGGTGCGCACATACAAACACCCTATACCTTTGGGGCCATGCAGCTTATGAGCCGATGCAGAGGCAAAATCTATAGGATAGTCGTGTAAATTGAGCGGTATTTTACCGGCAGCTTGAACCACATCTACATGTACACGTGCTCCTACCTTCTTTGCAGCGGAACAAAGGGTACGCACCGGCTGAATGACTCCGGTTTCATGATTTGCCCAAGCAAAGCTCACGCCGTCGCGACCGGGCAATGCAGATTTCCACTCCGGCACGTCTGCTAAACCGTTGGCGAGAACCGGAGCAGACTCCCCTTTTGCAGTACGCAAGGTTGCATGGTGCTCAGTCGCCAACGTCAGCACATTGTGAAATTGAGCCAGAGCAGTATTCGTGGCCTCCGTTCCTCCGGCCGTAAAAATAATCTCGGATGCACTTACGCCGAGCAGAGCAGCAACTTGCTCGCGGGCTTGTTCAATAGCTCGGCGAACTTCCTTCGCCGGGCCATATGCCGCAGAGGGATTAAAATACAGCCCCTGCATAAAAGGCAACATCGCCTCGAGCACTTCAGGTGCAAGAGGCGTTGTTGCGTTGTTATCCCAATAAATCATTATTAATTGAGGGCAGCTTGAATGCCTTTCTCGAGGTCAGGATTCATTGCTTCATTCGAAGCATCACCGGGAGTTCCGAAAGCGGTTTTACCAAGCTCAGAAATTCGAGTTTTCTCTTCTTCAATCTGCTCATCAAGTTTCTCAATATGAGGGGCAAAGCGCTTCTCTGCGGCATCCATATATTCACTGTCCTCGGGCTTCTTTTCCTCCTTCTTAGATTTACCGTCGAGATTGTAAAGCTTTACAAGGGACTTACCGGCCTTCTTGCCGGACTTCTTGTCCTTTACCTTCTTAATGATGGAAAGAGCCTTTTTCTTCTTGGCCATCTTCGTCTGCCAATAACGATTAGCAGCCTTCTTCAAAGCCTTTTCATCAACCTCCGGCTCAGCCTCTTCATCTTCCTTGGCAGTATCATTATCTGCAGAGTCCGTTGCCTCGGTGGTTGCGGGTGCATCATCCTGAGCAAACACCATAGGGGTGCATGCGAACAGGCCAAACAACATCATATATGCAATCTGTTTCATAAGCTCAAATGCATCTTGCCACATAGCTAATGCTAAGTCAAGCTATTTTACCGAAGAGATGGAAGAAACTGCCTCCGCAACACAATTAGGCACACATGCTTGCACCCAACGCTCCCACCCCGGTAAACCTACAAAACCACGCACCATTGACGAGCTGATTTCCTCCAACTCGGATGGGGGCATAAGAAAAACGGTTTGAATTTCGGGTTGCATTCGGGCATTCATTCGCGCCATTGACTTTTCATACTCAAAGTCTATTGTATTTCGCACACCGCGCAACAAGTAATCGGCGCCAACCTGCGATGCGAAATCCACCAAAAAACCTTGCGGTACAATTTCAACGCGCACTTTACCGGGTAAACCGACTGACATTTCCTCTAACAGAGCCTTACGTTGCTCCATTGGAAGGAAACCACGTTTTTCCGGATTTACGGCCAACACCACAATAAGCTCATCAAAGAGCTGAGCTCCTCGGTGCATCATCCACAGATGCCCATTGGTTGGCGGGTCAAAACTTCCCGCGTAGATGGCTCTTCCGTTCATGTTATTTTTACATAGTGAGAGGCGCGGCAGGATACTTCCACTGCCGCGCCTGTCGGTGTTTATCGTTGATTATTTCATCAGGCGCCACCTGCATTGGCCAGTATAGCCTTATCGGGCGGCAGGAAGTTCTTAAATCTGGCCTTATCAATAGCTTTCATATAAGCCTCCTCCGGAGTAACAAGCCCCTGTTGAAGTTTTTGCCAGATGGCATCATCCATAAACTGCATGCCCAGCTGCTTGCCGCCGGTAATTACATCGGCGAGTTTCTGAGTTGCACCCTCGCGAATGATAGCTGCCACGGCCGGGGTTGAGAAGAGGATTTCATTCACCGCCACGCGACCGGGTTTATCACAACGCTTCATCAGGAGCTGAGCAACTACACCACGCAAGGAACCGGCCAACATGGTTCGAGCCTGCGCCTGCTGCTCTGCCGGGAATACGTCGATAATACGGTCAATGGTTTTGCGTGCATTGTTTGTATGCAGTGTTCCGAAGACTAACAGACCGGTTTCCGCTGCCGTAAGAGCAAGAGAAATAGTCTCCAAATCGCGCATCTCGCCCACGAGTACGATATCGGCATCCTCACGCAGAGAGGCACGCAGACCATCCGCGAAAGTGGGGCAATTAACAGGCACTTCTCGCTGGGTTATGATACTCTTTTTGGAGGGGTGCACGAATTCGATAGGCTCCTCAACAGTAATGATGTGACGGGAGAAATTCGTGTTGATGTAGTCAATAAGCGCAGCGAGGGTTGTTGATTTACCGGAACCGGTGGGACCGGTTACCAGCACAAGGCCGGAGCGCATCTCACCAAACTGCTTAATTTGCTCGGGCACATTAAGCTGTTCCATGGTGAGAATTTTGGTAGGAATCAAACGGAACACGCAGCCGTAACCACGCTCCTGTTTAAGGAAGTTACAACGGAAGCGCGACTGGGCATCCATTTCATAAGCAAAGTCGGCATCGCCGCCGTTGGTATATTCCTCCCACAGACGAGGCGGGCAAATAGGCTGCATGAGTTCAATCATATCCTCATGCGTAAGTACCGTCTCTTCAATGGGCACAATATCACCGTGCACTCGCATTTTAGGCGGTTGTCCTTCCGAAAGGTGCAAGTCTGAGCCACCATTCTCTACAAGAGCTGTGAAGTATGTATCTATGCGATTTTTCATGTCGTTTATAGGGGGCTTAGTTTTTACTGAGCGACGGGAGCGGCGGGCTCGGGATGGTCTTTGAGGAATTTATCCATCATGACCTTATCTGTTGCGCGTGTTGTGCATTCTTCTGCACTGATGATTCCCTTGAGGTAAAGTTCCTGCAAGGAGTCGTCCATCAATTTCATACCCTGTGCCTTACCGGTCTGAATAAGACCGGGAATCATGAACGTCTTACCCTCTCGAATACAGTTAGCGATAGCCGATGTATTCACCAGCATTTCGAGCGCCATTACGCGGCCTGTACCATCCTTCTTGGGCACAAGCTGCTGCGAAAGCACGCCGCGCAGCGATTCCGACACCATGATACGAATATGCTCACGCTCACTGACGGGGAACGCATCGAGCACTCGGTCAATGGTACGTGCGGCGGAACCTGTATGCAGCGTACCGAGTACCAAGTGACCGGTTTCTGCTGCTGAGAGTGCCAATGATATAGTCTCCAGGTTACGCATTTCACCCACCATGATAACATCCGGGTCCTGACGCAAGGCGCCGCGCAGAGCGCGCCCGAACGATTCCGTATGTTTGTGAACCTCGCGCTGGTTTACCTGGCAGCCGATGGGTTCGAAAACGGATTCGATAGGATCTTCAAGCGTGATAATATGGTCGTGACGATCCTTGTTAATGAAGTCAATAATGGAGGCCAAGGTAGTGGATTTACCGGAACCCACGGAGCCGGTTACAAGAATCAAACCGTTGGTGAATCGGGTGAGCGGCACCACATATTCCTCGGGCAGGTTGATATCCTTCATCGTCAGCAACTTGTTGCTAATGATACGGAAACACATAGAATAGCCCAAGCGCTGGTCTACAACGGACGAACGATAGCGGCCATTCTCGTTTTTATAGGCAAAGTCTACGTCGCCCTTTTCCTTCAGGCGAGCCCATTCTTTTTCACCAAGGAAGCTGTCCACCAAAGCCTCCGCATCTTCGCGCGTGAGCAACGGGGCGCCTTCCCACATGGGTTGCAGATTACCGAATCGGCGCCAGGAGGGCGCACAGGAAGCCGGCAGGTGCAAGTCGGAACAACTGGCATCTATACCCTGCTTCAGGAAGCTATCAACATTAAGCATGAGCAGAATAAGGAGATACCCTACCTCTTGCTTATAAATGTATGCGTGATATTTACCGGAAGGAGAATCGTTGATAAAATCCACCACACCTTCAGTATCAAGGGTGGCACGTTGCTCCTCCGTTGTGCAGCTATTGACCAAAGCTACGGTATCCTGCTCTGTCAGAGCCGGAGCATCAACAGCCATCGGCTCATAAGCGGCAGCTTTCATCCAATAGGGCTGCAGCCCTACACCCAAGTACAATGAGGGGCTGTATATACTACGGCTCGCCGCAAGGTATTGGTTGACGTTATCGAAAATGTATGTATCGCTCATGTTATCTTCAACATATTAGCACGTTCGCTGCCGCCTTTCCAGCTTAAAGTCAGTCCGGCAAACAAAAAAATTATTTTAACGGTAAGAGATATGGAAAAGAATTAACTACGAAAGCAAACTTTAGGCTAATTTGCCACGGCTGACTCAGTTTGCGAGGGTTTCCAAAAACCGCCATTTTCCATCTTTCACAATAAGATCGTAAAAGATGGGTGCCTGAGCATCACCATTTGCCGAGGCCATTTCGAGGTAGAGCTGAGCGCGGCGCTCATCGGGTTTGGCGGCAGCATTTCCCAGTTTTGTAATGGCAGCCATGATTGCATAAGCATGGCGAGAACCGCTCACATAATCCTCCGTCAGCGCAGAAATAGCCTTATTCATATCGGCGGGCACACCATCCCCGTTGAAATACATACTGGCCAGAGCCTGATTCACCCACTGAGCCCCCTTATCGCGAGCCGACTCCATGAGTGCAAGCCCGGCGGCGGCATCTTGCTTGCACCCTGCGCCAAGCACCATGCAATACCCCAGACCGGCAGTGCCGTTCGGGTCACCGCATCGGTGTGCCAATCTGAACAGCTCACAAACAAGCTCTTTGGAAAACTTCTCCCCATAACCTTCCGCATAAAGACTGGCTAAGGAATTCATCGCTACGGGAGTACACATCATGGCTGAGATATGCAGTTTACGCAACCCCTCAGCAGCAATGGCAGCATCGTACTGCTCCATACGTGCCGCCTGCTGACGCACGGTCATCAATCCCTTATGACCAAGCGCCGCGGGTAAATGACGCGACTCCGCTAATTTCATAAACGTTTCAACCTTATCCGGCGATACAAAATCGCATAAGGTAAAGGCAGCAAAAGCACTACCGTGTTCGGCGGCGCGCTCCATCCACATCAGGAAGGATGATTCTTCCTGCTGAGCTGCGGCAATCATCTCTTCAAGGTAGTAATTTTTCTTCTTGAGCTCCGATACAATTTCCGGCGCAGTAATGCCGCCGGACTGCATGCGCCCGGACACTATCAAATAGAGAGCTCTGGCTTTCGGTGAACCTTTTTTGCACGCCTGCATGAGCACTCGCATAGCTTTTTTGCGCTCGGCATCGGAGTCAGTCTGCGCGTATACCATTCCCGCATATTCAACCATAGCCGGCACATACTCAGTGGCTGCAGCCCTTTCGAGCAATTTCAGGGAAGAAGCCACCTGCTCCGGTTCAGTCGGCGCAAACATATTGAGATATTTAGCCTGCCAAAGCAAAGCTGCCGGATTACCTTTACCGGCCTCTGCAATCATTTTACTGCTGAATGTCAGCATATTTCCACCGCTGTCATACTCAGCAGCGGCCGCATTATAAAAATCATCACTATTTTGCTTAACCATATCACGCAAAATGGTCGACAAGGAGCTCTGCGGCGCTTGTACAACTGCCGGTGCGGCTTGAACGGACATCGGACAAATACCGCCGATACAAACCAACGAAAGAATAAACAGGTGATGATTCATATAGCACATTATATGCCACACCCCTGCCCGACTTCAAGTGATTTTTGCGACAACCGACTGATTGATTTTCTGTTTGACAGCAAACCAAGGCGCATGTAATATAAGCTGCACATGTTCAAAAGAGTTCTCATTCGTATATTAGTCATATTCGGAGGCCTGTTGATTGCAATAGTCGCCGGTTGGTACATTTTCTGTACCTATGCGGCATCATGGCGCAATATAGAACCGCCGGCTTTCCACGAAAGCTGGAACTCAGAACAAAGAGCTGATTTATTGGCAATAGATAACGCCCTGCGAAATAATGCTGAAATCGGAGGATTGAGCTTCTTTTTCATAGAGGAAGGCTTTTCCCCTGTTACCCAATGGTGCAGAAAGCACAAATGGTGTACCCCTGCCACATTGTTGTTAGGATGGCGTGACCTTTGCATGCCGGCCCGAGCGGCGCTCCATGAAACTATGCGCAGCGGCAAAGGCAATGTGCAGCTGCCTTCTGGCATCCCTGTAGCGGATTTTGCACTCAAAATGCACAAAAATGAGCTACTCAAAGAACTCATACGCCGCGGATGTAATCCGAATCATGCCTATATAAGCTGGCTTTCTCCCGTAGAAATGACGAATGGAGGCGAAACTAACCTCATGATAGAAACATTCGAAAACTTAGGGCTTGATTTCGAAAAACGTCGAACGGCTGACGAGCGACTCGACTTGCTGAACTTCATGCACAGCCACGGCGGAAAAATAGACACGGTTCCGAATTCTAAATTAGCAGAACTTTATATATTGCTCCCCATGGCCGAACAGGAGTCAAACGACAAGGGCTTATCAACAGCTTGGGCTCTGAGGCACGGCTTTCCCACAAGTGACAAGACCAAACAAGACTGTATATTTTTTATGCAAAAATGCAATCCCGAGTTGCTGCAGGAGCTACGACAAGAGGGATTGCTACCGCAGTATGAAGATACTGCTACTTCTTTGCAAGCCCCAGTCGAGTAAGGTAGCGCCACACGCCCTCGAAGGGGCCGTAGGAAAAATAGCGCAACCATACATTGCAAGCGGCAAGTTGTAGCAGGTAGAGCACAACGGCTAAGCCCATCACCTCGCCGATACTCAAACGACCGACCAGCCCGCCGCCATAGCCGCATATCAGCCATACCATAATGATATTTTGTGTGATATAGCAAGTGAGAGTACAGCGCCCCAACTTACCCAGCGGGGCGGCAAGCCATTGCATACACCTCAACTCGTACAACTGTGCCAGCAGCGGCACAAACCACAGAACAAATAGTGTGGGCTCAATAATTCGCGAGTACTCCAGCTCGGGGTAACAAGTCTTCAGCAGGACCACCACACCCCACACGCAACCGGCGCTGATAACCAACGGGCGGCTGCCTATTTCCCCCTCAAACACTCGCAAACGCCCTGCTATCATTCCCAGCAGGAACATACCTACCAACGCCCAAATACGGTAGCTGTACACCACATACAGCAAGCTATGCCACACACCATTGGTGATATTCCACCACCCCATATCAATGAACGGCGCCGTTTGTGACGATGGCGCCCATGTAAGCCCATAGGACTCCCGAATTCCATCGTACCACTGTTTCATGGTATCAGGCGCACCTATGACGTTATGATACAGAGCCAAAGGCTGAGCCAAACATATACAGCTCAACACCACCAACCAGCGAGTGGGACAGCGCCATAGCAACACGGGTATAAACCCGGTAATGGCAAATATCAACAAGATATCCCCACAGTAAAAGTAACTGTGAAATAGCCCAAAAATTGCCAACAGCACCAAGCGCCAGCAGAAGCGACCTCGAAAATCGAGCCCTTTCGCCATGGCTCTATCCATCTGCAGAAAAAAGCTTAACCCGAACAGAAACGAAAATATCAGGAAAAACTTCTCCGTAAAAAGCACCACGTGCAGCCACCCCAATATACCATCCAGAGCCCCGACCGGCACCTCAGGCTGGTGAATATTGAAGAAGTTACGGGCATGAGCCATCAATATACCGAAAAGAGCAGTTGCTCTCACGGCATCAATGGAATATATGCGCTGAGCCATAAGTTACTTAGGCAAAAATCACACGACGAGCTTCCTCTCGAGCCCAGGCATCGTCTTCAAGTATCATATCGAGCTGACCTTGGTAATCTCGCGGTCTGGCATTGGAGAGCACTTTCTCCACCGTTTCCCATATGCCGGTAAAACCGAGCTTACCGTCTACGAAGGCCTGCACAGCCTCCTCATTCGCGGCATTGAACATAGCCGGCATCGTGCCGCCCACCAACCCGGACTGACGTGCAAGATTCAAAGCCGGGAAGTCATTCCAGCGAGGAGCCTCGAATTTCAGCGAAGCAATCTGAGCCAAATCAAGTTTCTTCAAACTGTTAACAGTCCGGTCAGGCCAAGTTACAGCGTATTGAATGGGGAAACACATATCGCTGCTGCTCAACTGGGCAAGTATGGAACCATCTTGATACTCCACGAGCGAGTGAACAATGCTTTGAGGATGCACGATGACATCCACGCGCTCCATAGGAATGCCGAAAAGCCAGCGAGCTTCAATCATCTCAAGCCCCTTGTTGAAGAGAGTTGCTGAGTCAATAGTAATCTTACGCCCCATCTTCCACGTTGGGTGATTAAGCGCCTGTTCTAGAGTTACTTCGGCAAGTTTTTCGCGAGGTGTCGTGCGGAACGGGCCGCCACTGGCGGTGAGAATAAGCCTACTCACCTGTTCAGCTCCACCTCTGTGCCCTTGCAGGCATTGATAAATGGCATTGTGCTCGCTATCTACGGGCAATACATTAATCCCCTTGGCAGCAGCTCGATTCATTACAACCTCACCGGCCATAACTAGAATTTCCTTCGACGCAATTGCCAAATCTTTGCCTGCTTCAATAGCCTGTAAGGTAGGTTTGAGCCCGGCCGTACCAATAATGGAGACCAGTACCATATCGACTTCAGCCAAAGTAGCCAGTTCACACAGCCCATCCGGCCCGGTAAGCACGCGAGTACCGGCAGGCAAGCGGCGCTGCAACTCTGCAGCCTTCGATGAATCGTAAATGCAAACATCCTTCACACCAAACTCCACCGCCTGAGCCACCAGAGCATCAACACTGCTGTGGGCAGCCAGTCCCACTACCTCCATGCGTTCGGGAATATCTCGCGCCACCTTCAGCGCACTGGTTCCTATGCTACCTGTCGAACCAAGTATTACTACCTTTTTTCTCTTCATGTCTGCGCCAACTATACTCTTATTTATCGCATTTTGCAAGCAGGAACACATTTTGCGCTTGCAAAATAAGCAACTACGTTGTAGATTAGCTGCGCCGTTCGGGTTCGGGTGGTCGCTGTGCGCTTCGGCGCATAGAGGAAAGTCCGGACATCACAAGGCAGCGCGTCCTCTGAAAGGGGGAGACGCCCGGAGCTAAGGCCGGGCGGACGGAAAGTGCCACAGAAAACAAACCGCCCGCAAGGGTAAGGGTGAAAAGGTGGGGTAAGAGCCCACCGCTCCGAAGGTAACGACGGAGGCACGGTAAACCCCGCGCGATGCAAGACAAACAGGGGGAGGGTCGCCTGCTCGCCTAAAGTCCCCCGGGTAATAGTTGCACCTGACTATAAACGTCGGGTACGGGGTCTCCCCGTAAGAAAAATGGCCACACAGCTCGAAAGGGTGGACAGAATCTGGCTTACAGAACCCGAACGGCTCTTTGTTTTTTTTACTCCCCCCCTACTCCACCTATAAGGAGAGCTATGCCTATGGGGCAAAATCAAATTTACAAAACTGCCGTTCCCCACACAGAGGAACGGCAGTGATACATCTACCTGTTGCAGCTTAAGCTGCGAAGCTTTAGTTGAACTTAGCGATGAGAGCCTGACGCTGAGCCTCGAGCTCGGCGGGAAGCTTGTCACCAACCATGTTGAACAGCTCAGTCTGGGACTCGAGCTCAGCCTTCCACTCAGACTCGGAGAGAGCCATGTTGGTGTTGAAGGCGGCCTCGTCGTAGCCCTGCAGACCATCGGTGTCGAGCTCAGCATAGGTGGGGGAGATACCCAGAGCGGTCTCCACACCGTCAACCTCGCCGCGGCAACGACGCAGTACCCAGTCGAGCACGCGCATGTTGTCGCCGAAGCCCGGCCACACGAAGTTGCCCTCAGCGTCCTTGCGGAACCAGTTCACGTTGAAGATCTTGGGCAGCTTGCAAGCGCAAGTCTTGGTACCCATGTCGAGCCAGTGCTGCCAGTAGTCACCCACATTGTAACCAATGAAGGGCTTCATGGCCATCGGGTCGCGGCGAACCTGACCAATCTGGCCGAAAGCAGCAGCGGTCATCTCGGAGCCCATGGTGGCACCTACGTATACACCGTGGTTCCAATCCTTGGACTGGAATACGAGCGGCATGGTGGTAGCACGACGACCGCCGAAGAGGAATGCGCTGATGGAAACACCCTCGGGGTTGTAGTACTCGGGATCCAGCGTGGGGCACTGGGAAGCCGGAGCGGTGAAGCGGCTGTTCGGGTGAGCGCACTTGCGGCCGCAATCGGGGGTCCAGTCGTTGCCCTGCCAGTCGATGGCGTGTGCGGGGGGCTCGCCGTCCATACCTTCCCACCATACGTCACCGTCGTCGGTCAGACCTACGTTGGTGAAGATGATGTTCTCCTTGATGGTGTCCATAGCGATGGGGTTGGACTTGTAGGAGGTGCCGGGAGCCACGCCGAAGTAACCGTTCTCGGGGTTGATAGCGTGGAAGGTACCGTCCTCATGAGGCCAAATCCAAGCGATATCGTCACCGATGATGCTGGTCTTCCAGCCCTTCTCAGCGAGAGCGGGCGGGGGAACCACCATGGCCAGGTTGGTCTTACCACAGGCGGAGGGGAATGCGCCGGTCACATAGGACTTGCGACCCTGAGGATCGGTGATACCAAGGATGAGCATGTGCTCAGCCATCCAGCCGTTCTTGCGAGCGATACCGGTAGCGATACGCAGAGCGAGGCACTTCTTACCAAGCAGAGCGTTACCACCGTAACCGGAACCGTAGGAGATAATCTCACCGGTCTCGGGGAAGTGGCAAATGTACTTCTCCTCGTTGTTGCAGGGCCAAGTTACGTCTTCCTGACCGGGCTCAAGGGGAGCACCCACGGTGTGCAGGCAGGGAACGAAGTCGCCATAGCCGTCACGCTTGGGGTTGCCACCGCCGTTCACCTCGTCCTCGAGGCGCTTGAGCACCTTCTCACCCATGATGGTCATGATGCGCATGTTGGTCACCACGTAGGCGGAGTCGGTAATCTCGATACCAATCTTAGCCAGGGGAGAATCAAGCGGACCCATGCAGAAGGGGATAACGTACATGGTACGGCCCTTCATGGAACCATCGAGGTAGGGGTTGAGGATGGCGCGCATCTCAGCCGGAGACTTCCAGTTGTTGGTGGGACCGGCGTCCTCCTGCTTCTCAGAGCAGATGAACGTACGCTCCTCAACGCGAGCCACGTCAGAAGGAGTAGAACGAGCCAAGAAACAGCCGGGGCGCTTCTCGGGGTTCAGGCGAATGTAGGTGCCTTTCTCAACCAGCATGTCGCACAGCTGGGTGTTCTCTTCCTCGGAACCGTCGCACCAGTAGACGGAATCGGGTTTGCAGAGCTGGCGGATCTGCTCCACCCACTCGGCAGCCTTCTTGTGAGTTGTACCAGTAATTTTCATGGTGCCCATAAAATAGCATGTTATGAGCAAACTTGCAACACGAAAATTGAAGATTTTTCGCCATGGTGCGCATTTTATCGCATCAGGCTGGAGAGCAAACATAAAAAAAAGAGCGTTCAACAGCCCCACTTACCTGCTCATAGAGCGAAAGTTGCTTGACAAAGTCGGGCGATTAGTGCAGTATAAAGGACGTAATGGGCAGCAGATTTTCAAACTCCGGATTCAGGCGCGCCACGCAACTGGCAACAGTTCTCGTAACCGCCGGTGCTATATGTAATGTCGATGCGCAGGAAATTACCCCCTTGCCATCGGATATATTCGGCAAGCAAACGCCGGATACCAACCCTGTTATGGATATCACCGACCGAGCCATCAGCAATGTTGGCTTGACCCTTGAACCGGAAATACCGGAAAATCTGACCATCAACAACCAAGGTGGAGATATTCTTTACAATACAGAAGAGCGCACCATCACCTACCGCAGTAAAGGAGCCCCCATACGCATGCTGACCAGCGAAGGGTTAGAAGTTATCTGCGGTGAGATAGTAGTAAACTTACAGAAAAAACAGCTTTCGTTCTCAGGTCCGCTCTCCATTTATCAGGGAGAAAGCTTAACTCTGGCTGAAAGAGGCAGCTACGACTGGGCCACTTCCACCATGAGTGCCGAAAAAATCAAATCAAAAGTTACCGGCATCATCATTCGCGGCTCAAAAGCTGAATTCAAAAAAGACGACGAAGGAAAGTCATGCATCTACTTGCAGGATGCGTATGCCTCAACAGATGATTCCGAAAAGCCCGACACTTGGGTAGGCACCGGAGAGATGACCGTATACCCCGGAGACTACGGTACCGTTTCCCGCCTGAGCATAGCAACGGGAGATTACGACATTGCTGTTCCGATTTTGGGATGGTTCTCATTCTCCCACTCCCTGAATCCTCGAGAAGGCTACCTGCCTGATTTGGGTTCCAAGTCATCATGGGGCAGCTACCTCCTTAACAGCTACGGCATACTAATCGGCAATCGTCGAGTTGAGGGCAACCTGCCTGTATCGGACTACCTTCTGACCACTCATTTGGATTACCGCACCCGCCGTGGTTTTGCTGCCGGTCTTGATTTTGAGGATTTAAAGAGGAGCGAAAACACATTTTCGGTAGGCAAATGGGAATCCTACTACGTCTACGACGAATCTCCAAATATCAACCCCACAAACACGGAACGCGAACCGGTTGACCACGAACGTTACCGTATAGCGATAACGGGACAATGGGATTTACCTATCAAAGAGGCTACCCCCAAAACAACTTGGACAACCTCCGCTAATATCAACATTCTGAGTGATCGCTACATGCTGCGCGATTACTTCGAGAATATCAGCGAAATTAACGACAAGCCGGATAATACGGTACGAGTAACACGCAGAAGCAGACTCAGCGAAACAATGCTGATGACCCGCTTTGCGCCCAACGATTACTACACTACCGATGAGCGAACCGAACTGTCGTACTACCGAGTGCGTTCCTCTATCGGCAAAACGGGTATAACGTATGAAACCTGGAATCGACTCGGGGTCATGCGCCAGTATATTCCGGCAGAGGAAATGGGAACCTACCGTGCCGAGCTCGATAGCCTGACCGACCCCGACGCCAGAGCTTATTATGAGCGCTTGCTCAATACTCATACCTATGCAAGAGCCAACAGCACGCACGAATTTTCCACCAATTTCACCGTGCTGAACTTCCTCAACATTACCCCCAAAGCCGGTGTCGGTTACAGCGGTTACTACGGAGTGGACGGTGTAGGTTCCGACAACAGATTCCTCGGCTTCTTGGGGGTGGATGCAAACTTCAAGCTGCACAAACACTACAACTCATTCAATATTCCAACCCTTGGTTACAAGGGGCTGACACACCTAATCAAGCCCTACACCACCCTCTCCCACTGCAATATATCTTCGTCCAATAACAGAGTTCCGCAGATAGATGTGTGGTCAAACGAATTCGGTACCACCAGTAGCACTCCGATGAGCCTGGATCTCATGGGCTTCTCCGGTATCGACAGCTGGGGCACATGGAGCATTTGGCGAATCGGTATCAGCAACACATTCAACACAACGGTTGACGGCTCGCCTCACAACTTATTCAAGTGGAATTGCTTTATAGACTACAACGAGACAAACCCGAACTCACCCAACAAGTTCTCAAATCTCTACTCTTTGGTTTCCTTTAAGCCCACGCGCGAGCTGACACTGTATTGCAACACACAGACGCCGACCATTGACAATGGTGATGGGTTCCGCGAATACAGCTACGGTATAGCTTGGCAGCCGTTAGCGGCTCTGGAGACGCGCCTGAGCTACCGAACCCTCAAAGGCCACCCCATACAAGACGATGCCGAACAGGTAACCCTGCAAGCCAACCTCAGAATCAACGAAAAATATTCGGCAGCCTGTAAGTGGAGCTGGGATATCGAGCATAAGCGAGTGCCGATTCAGCAATACTCCCTCTTCAAGAAAACAGGTGCATGGTATATGGGGGCTACACTGTTCCTGAGAGACAACGGCGGCAAGAAAGAAACCGGCTTCGGGGTATCCTTCACCTTGGCGGAAACCGGAACCGCCCTGCCCGTCAGCTTCTTCTGATACAACCCAACAAGAAATACCCCCATCGTTTGTTACACACAAGCGATGGGGGTTCGAATTGAAGAAAAGAAACAATTACCCCGCAAAATATAGCAAACTTTACCCTTCAGGACACAAAAATACATTGTAATACAAATTTTAGGCTTGCTATTTGTTCAAAAAGAAGGCAGCATAGCTTCAGAAGACATAAAACGCCATGTACACTCATCTAAAAATAGGAATTATTCAAAATGCAGCACTGACTGCAGACCTTCCCAACAACCTCCGACAGATTGTACAGGGATATCGCGAATGCCTGGACCACGGCGCAAATCTGATTATAGCCTCAGCTTATTCACTGTGCGGTGCCAACCCGCAGGCCTTAAGCAACAGGCAATCATTTTTAACGCAAACTCAGGCCGCACTCGAAAGCCTTTCGCAAGAACTGGGCGATACACCTCTCATACTGGCAGCGTATGCTCCATTATTTGAGGAATATGATTACGACCTTGATGAACCGCAGCTAATCGGCCCGGCGGTCGGTGTATTAACTCCCTACCTGCTGGAACAGGGAGAAATAACACAGCTGGAAGAAATGGAAGCAATCGACATCTGCGATACAACGATTTGTGTAAACATCAACGATACGTTCACTGAGCCGGACGATAACGAGGTCGAGTTAATCATTCAACTTAGTGAAACACCATGGCATGCCGGTGCAGTCTCCGCAGAGGACGAGCATTTTGCATGGGTCGCACAAGAAAACAATGCAGTAGTAGTCTGCACCCATCATGTCGGCGCAGCAGACGACAACATCCATGCCGGCGGTTCAGCAGTATACAATCAAGATGGGAGCGCCATGGCACGATTACCGTTCTTCGAAAGTGCCAACCGTGTCATTTCGCTCAAATCGAAAACCCGAGCAAAAGCAGCTCCGGCCGAAGAGGAACTACTCTGCTTAGCCCTGCAACGCGGTATTCGTGATACCGTACGCAATAACGGCTACAGCGGCGTGAGCTTGAACCTCGATGCCCCGAATGCCGACTTGCTGGCAGCCCTCAGCATAGAAGCACTAGGGCGCTCCAACGTGGTGGGAATGAGCAGTTCGCAGGAAGCGAACCACATTGCGAACGCGCTCAAAATAACCAGCATTTCCCGCCCGCTCAACGAACTAATCGCCCAGGCGACTCAATATCTGGGAGAAGATAGCGACGAGCTGTTACCCCGCCTCAATGCACTTCTTCAATATACAGCTGCCGAAAAACGCGGGCTCATGCACCTTAGTTCTCTCACAAGAAGCGAAATCATGACAGGCAGCTTCACCCTATATGGTGAGAGCTGTGGCTTATTCGCCCCGCTGGGCAACCTGTATGAAATGGACATACACCTGTTGCGACAGCTTTTGAGTGAAAAATATGCCGATTTGTTCGGCACACTTAAAGAGCCTGATGATTACGAAACAGACAGAATCATTCACGAGATAGCGGACCGCAACATTGGCGCGACAGCTCTGCTGCAAGAGCACACGTTCCCGCTCAATGAAAACAAGGTACGCATGGTACAGCGTAAAATCATAGCCTCAGCACTCAAGCGAACCCAACTTCCTATGATTCTGCGCGTTGATCGCCCCGAGGAACGCATTTCCCTCCCCGTGGCTCACAGACTGAACGACTAAACCTCTCTTCCCAGCAAAACAACAGCATTCGGCTCCGTCGGTCACTATGACTGACGGAGCCGTAGTATTATGGCGTTG
This sequence comes from Akkermansia sp., assembly GCA_017555205.1. Lineage (GTDB taxonomy): Bacteria > Verrucomicrobiota > Verrucomicrobiia > Verrucomicrobiales > Akkermansiaceae > Akkermansia. The sequence continues at coordinate 251,290 of JAFZGW010000013.1, forward strand.
AGTACGGGGTTTTATGAGCAAGGGCGCTGTTGAGAAAAGGCAAGGAATATCAAAGCCCAGCCTGAAAATATCATCTCAACCGCGATGACGGTTCCTATAAGCCACTGCGAGGATTCCGGCCAGGTCCACAACACCATCCCCCCCAGTAGCAGAGATATGGCAGCATTGTAGAACCTCCATGCGTTGCCGGGTACACCACGCATCGAAAATGCTACAATAAGCCGCATAATACCACCGGCCAGCAGCGCACAACCTATTGCCAGTGTGATTGCTACCATAGATTCCGCAGTCTGCGACAACAACATGGCACCAATCACTGCAAATATGAGAGCAGATAGCAAATTCCACCACCTATTACTGGACCGGGTGAAGACATGTATAAAGTGCAGAATACCGACAACAACAAATACAAAGCCGGCGACCCATACAGCGGATGCCCCCAGAATATAGGGAAAACTCAGCATAGCAAAACCAAGCACGAGCTCCATAATAGCTATGATTGCTGCCAACCAAGGACTACGGAGTACCCTTGCGGTTTTACAATCAGAACTCATTTCGCAATGCTTTCTCATAACGCTCATTTACAACGGTCCAATTAATATGCTGCATGAAGGCATTTATGTAGCCCTTACGGTCATTGCTCCAAGTCAGATAGTAGGCGTGTTCCCACACATCGCACACAAGCAGCGGAGAAAACGATGGCACCAATACCTCGTGATGCTTACATATACCGGAAATAATCAGGCGGCGGCTAATGGGGTCAACCCCTAAGACAGCCCAACCACTCCCTTGCACAGCTAGCGCCACAGCTGTATATAGCTTTTCAAAAGCTACATAACTTCCGAATTCAGCATCAATGGCCTCCGACAACAAGGAATCCGTTCTGAGGTGCACCCCTTTGGGTGCCAGATTTTCCCAGTACAGAGAATGCAAAATATGCCCGCCCAAATTAAAGGCAAAATTTTGACACGCTGCAGAAGCATGAGCCGTACTGAGTTCCCCGGCATTTATTAACTGCAAAGTTTCAAGCGCAGCATTGGCCCCGGCCACATACGCAGCATGGTGTTTATCGTGGTGCAGGTACAAGGTTTCTGCGCAAATGAGAGGCTCCAACGAAGCATCTCCGTATGGCAATGGGGGCAACACATAGTGTCCTTCCGCATATGCATTCCGTAGACATGAACTATTCATAGCAGAGGATAAGACCCAACCTCCTCTCACGCCATTCAATATAAGCTAGGGCCAACTTACGCTCACCACGGTCACATTATCGGCGTTTTCCTCAGCAAACTCACGGCAGGCCTGTACCAAACTCACAGCCGGACTCCCGCCGAGTTCCACCGGAATTGTCAACAAGACATCGCTTACCTTGCCGGAAGTCAGCAAACTTAATAAACCATCACTGGCAACCAATATGCAATCTCCGGGCATCAGCGAATACGCTCCCTGAGCGTGTCTTACATTCAGATGCAATAACTCACCTCGACGCCAAAGTAACAACGGCGATTCGCCACTACAAATCCAAGATATCGTTCCGTTACTTATAAATACCGCCAGTAAAGATAGAGAATCAGCCACCTCAGCAGTCGACGTAAACGCTTGCCTCAGCTTTTCTGTAACAAGCGGATAATCCGCCAACTCCGAAAACGTCGCCTCAAATGAATTAATCAACCCGGCAGAACGCAATTCACCGCAGGAAGCTCCCTGCCCACCCTCTGCTACAAGAACAAGCAAACCGGCGGGGTAAAACTTCACCCGATAGACATCTTCCTGCTTTGCCCGACTGCCAATCCACTGTGCGATACCGGCTTTCATATACCGGGCTATCTATCACAAGAAACAGCCCGGAGCAAGCTTAAACGAAGATTTACAAACACTATTATGACAAAACCCACTATAGATACGCCCCAAAAAGCAATAATTTTTCGTTCACACTCGCTTGAAACTTGCCAAAACCCCGTTGGATATGCTAGTATAGCGCTCAAGGAGTAACCATCAAACGATTTCTACACATGGCACACGATACGGCTTTCCTTGGCGCCAGCACAGTACTCGGTCAGTACTGGACCAAGCGCAGATTTTTCGATTATCTCATCAACAAAGATAATTTCCGACTGACCTTCGGCAAGACTTTCCGCATGATGGTCTACTTGGACAACGCTGTAGCCAACGGCACGGAAAATGCACGTAATGATGTAGAAGCCGACACGAAAGCCACCAATTACCTCATAAACCATTTAGCTGACATTAAGCCGGAGTTCACGGTTTTTGTGACAACATGCGATATGTTGGCAGAGAACGCAGATGAAACGACGCCCACCCTCACAGAGAGTGATGACCCGTACGTACAAAACCGCATCAACCTGTATAGGGAACTCAATCGACAGTACGGAAGAGTGCTCAATGTACACCTTCCCGAAATCGCCTCGACCACCCATAGCGGCTTTAGCAAAGTCGTTGACGTATTGAAAAATCCCCCGACGAGCGGCACGCTCCCCCTTGCTCCGATGGAAATGCACCAACTTTATTTTTCCCAGCGCATATTAGGCGACGTGGAAAAGTGCATACCACTGGGTATACCGGCTATCATACCGGCCATGCCGCCATTGACCACAACAGAAATTGCTGAAATCATAGCCCCCGAATTACTTGACCGTTTGCCGGCATTCGATTCGTCACAACCCATGGGCTCACGCCGCACATCCATACACTCGTTCCAGTGGCTGGATCCGAAAGACGGTTACCTAGTAACCAAAGAAGACCAATTGGAGCTGCTGAAATTCTACTTTGCGCCTGACTTTGTTTAACCCCACCGCCCCCGGCATTTCCATAAAAGATAGCATGGTTTTTGCTTGCAGGCCACAAAAGCTGCGTGTATAATGACCGCAATGGATGCAGAACTGGACAAAATCTGTCAGGAATCACTCGAATTCGGCAAAAAGCTCTCCGCGCTAACGAACGCTTCCCCCGAACTGCGACAACTCACCTCGCGAGGTGAGCGTGAAATTCAGCGCAGCTTGGCACGCTTTCGTTCTAACCTGCTGCTCATGGCTACCATCGGCTCAGTAAAGAGCGGCAAATCAACACTCACAAACTGCTTGGCGCACCGAAATCTCTGCGCCACAAAGCTGGGCATAGAAACCACAAGACTGCCCATGGTCATATTGACCAGTGACGATGGCACTGAAAGAATGGAGCTATACTCCCCCTTGGCAGCGGGCTCACTGGGCGAGCAGGAACTATTTGAGCTGGTCATTGATTACTTGCGCAAAGTTGCTCCCGAGGATTTCCACGAGAAGGTTTCCATCGACCGTCGCAATATCAACCAAGCCAACCTGGACGCATGGGCTCAAGGGCACACAAGTGCCGGCTGCGCGGCTATCTTCTTAGTTGAACCCGCAGCTCGCCTGCTCCAAGCCGGTATCGGTATTGTCGACATGCCCGGCATGGATGGCCTGACCTCCAACTGGCATGATGAAAAATTACACGAATGGATGAATGAGAATGCAGATTATTTCCTGCTGGTTCAAAGTTCATTCGCCGCACTTACTCCCGATACTCGTGACTACCTGCGCACAGCCATGGAGCGTTCGCAACGCCCTATTCGCGTGGTACAAAACCGTATCGAAGCTCAACATTGGCTCAGCCACGAAGAGCAACAACAGCAACAGGAAAAACAGCAGTACAACACCCAGCGCCAGATGAGCGACTTCATTCGCAAGGTGATTCCCGGCAGCTGGGTAAATGCAGGGCTCGCATGGTGGCAGCACGAAAACACCTTCCGCCCAACTCCGCCGGAGCACGATACCAGCGAAGCCATGCAGCGAGACTCGCACCTTAGCGCGTTGGAGGATGAAATACTGGCAGACTTACGTAACCCGGAGGCAACTCTACGCCGAAATTCAGCCGATTACCTGCTCAAGACCCTCGAAAGCATAGATACTCGGCTCAAAGATTTCATACAAAAGAGCCAAAGCCACATTTCCCACATTCACGCGGTACAGGCTGCTATTCGCAAATTGATGGATGCAGCTCGCCTGCGCGAGGCTGTAGAAAGCAACAACCTGCACGAAGGAAGAATTCGCTGCGGCTATTTAGCAGACCAAGCCAAGCAAACGCTCTACACGAGATTGGACGCCATTCTCGACCTCGCCGTTGAAGGATATTTCCACGAGGATTGGATGAGCACAGATATGCCGGCACAAGAACTCAATGCCGCGCGTACCAAGGCAGAAAACGATCTCGGCGACCTCATGGCTGAGCAAGAAACCCATATTCTAGCCCCGGCTAAAATATGCGAGCTTACAGAACTCGAACAAGAAAAACTGCAGGCCTGTGCAGATACGCTCCAACGACGGAGTGTGGATGAAATACGCAAGGACTACATTAAAGCCGTGCTCAATGCCTGGAAGGATGTTGAGCTCGATTGCAGCCCGATTTCGCTCGGTGAACTTAAAGAAACAGCCTTTATGGGCATGATTAACCGCCGTTGCAGCTACAATGAAACAGCACCAAAATGGCGACGTGCCGGGCGTGAAGTCATTGCAGCACGACTGGATACCTGGAAACGCAAAGTCGGCGAGGCTCTTGATATGTTTGTATCTGCCCGCGTGAACGCGCTCGAAAACATCATGTCCGGTGAGCTAACAGCATACGAACAGTCCGAACAAACAGGCCGTTCCATTGCTGCAGCCGAGCAGGACATTGAGCTCTGCCATGCCGTTCGCAAAATACTGGCTCCCACCTTACTTCAGGCCAGAAGACTCAAAGCTATTCAATAATAACAATTATTCAAAAAACGAATTATGGAAGCATACAGCATGAAAAACCCGTTTCCTGCCACGGTGGTAGGAGTTCGCCCCGTCACCAAACCCGGCAGCGCCAAAGAAACCATTCATGTGGACTATTCACTCGAAGGTTCCGGCATGAGCTACGTCACCGGTGACGCACTGGGTGTCATCCCCTGCAACGACCCGGCATTGGTAGATGCCCTCATCGCGGCTGTCGGCCTGAATCCCGAAGCCGAAGTGCCTACCCCCTGCGGAACGACTACATTAAAAGAGGCTCTTACAACCTCCTGCGATATCACTAACCTCAAGAAACCTGTTCTGACCAAGTGGAACGCTGTAGCAAACAGCGCCAAACTTGCTGCGATTCTCGAAGACAAAGACGCACTCAAGGATTTCTGCTGGGGGCGCGATTTGCTCGATGTGGCAACTGACCCCGAAATGAAGGCAGAGTTCAGCGATGCCGCCGCCTTCGTTGGCATTTTGGGTAAAATGCTGCCGCGCTTATACTCCATTGCCAGCAGCCCGGATGCAGTCCCCGGCCAGGTTTCCCTGTGCGTGGGCGCCGTACGCTACACTACAGCTGAACGTCAGCGCGGCGGTGTATGCTCCACTTACATGGCAGACCGCATTGCCGCAGGCGACAAGGTACGCGTGTTTGTTCACAGCAACAAAAACTTCCGCCTTCCCGAGGATGGCAATACCCCCATCATCATGGTTGGTCCCGGCACAGGTATCGCCCCCTTCCGCGCTTTCTGGCAGCAGCGCGTGGCAGATGGTGCCACCGGTCCCATGTGGCTCTTCTTCGGCAACCCCTATCAGGCCACCGACAGCTGCTACGAGGACGAACTGGCTCCGCTTGTCGAGAGCGGCAAGCTCAAGCTCTCCGTAGCTTGGAGCCGTGACCAGGCCTACAAGATTTACGTACAGAACCTGATGGAGCAAGCAGCAGATGAAATCTGGGCATGGCTTGAACAGGGTGCAGCCGTTTACATGTGCGGCGACGCTAACCGCATGGCAAAAGACGTTGAAAAGGCCTTGCTTAACATCATTGCAACCAAGGGAGCTCGCAGCGAAGAAGAAGCCGCTGCCTACTTGGCCGATATGAAAAAAGCCAAGCGCTACCAGAAAGACGTGTACTAATTAATCGGTACCATATCTTCAAAAAAACACCCGCTGCAAGAACGCTGCGGGTGTTTTTTTTATCGGGAGTGTTGCCACACGCCCGAGATTGACACAAAAAAAAGCAGCCTTCAACAGGCTGCTTTTCAATACCCCCTCGCGGACTCGAACCGCGGACAAATTGATTAAGAGTCAACTGCTCTACCAACTGAGCTAAGGAGGCTTTTCTGTAGTGCATCACTTCAAGCTGCTCACAGGCTAGTACCCCCTCGCGGACTCGAACCGCGGACAAATTGATTAAGAGTCAACTGCTCTACCAACTGAGCTAAGGAGGCACTTTGTCTGTGAGCACCCTGCATCTGTTCGACCTCGGAAGAGAGAGCCTAAGCCGCTGGTCAGATTTGAACTGACGACCCACGCATTACGAATGCGTTGCTCTACCCCTGAGCTACAGCGGCAGATGCTGTGTGCAGGGGCAGTATAGCACACGCTATCCAACTATGCAAGCAAAATTTTCAAAAAAGTTAATTTTTTTTACGAGTCTACATTTTAGTATTGATTTTAGGCGTACAAGAGACTAAAATAACTCTGCTATGACATACGAAGTTTTCGAAACTCCGCAGGCTGCCGCGAAGCAACTCGCTGCAGAAGTTGCAGAACTCATCCGCAGCCGCGCCGCTGAAGGCAAGGGTGTAGTATTGGGCCTGGCCACAGGTGCAACTCCCCTTCCTTTCTATGCTGAACTGATTCGCCTGCACAAGGAAGAGGGTCTGTCTTTCAAGAACGTAACCACCTTCAACTTGGACGAGTACACCGGTCTGCCCCACGAGCACGTGGAGTCCTACTGGTACTTCATGCACACCAATCTGTTCAACCACATCGACATCCCCGCCGAAAACATCAACCTGCCCTGCGGTACTCTGGCACAGGAGGAGATTCCCGCTCACTGCCAGGCCTATGAGGACAAGATTAAGGCTTGCGGCGGTCTCGACCTGCAGATTCTCGGCATTGGTCGCACCGGCCACATCGGCTTCAACGAACCCGGTTCCGATGACACCACCATCACCCGTCAGGTAACACTCGATGACCTGACCAAGACCGACGCAGCTCCTGCATTCGGCGGTTTTGAGAACGTGCCCTGCACCGCTATCACCATGGGTGTAGCTACCATCATGGGCGCCAAGAAGGTTCGCCTGATGGCTTGGGGTGAGAAGAAGGCTTCCATCGTGAACAAGGCTATCAATGGCCCTGTGACTGTAGACGTGGCCGCTTCCTACCTGCAGAAGCACCCGGACGCCAAGTACTTCTTGGACACCCCGGCTGCCGCTGAGCTGTAAAGCCGAGCACAGAATTCCTTTTCAAGAGCCGGTGGTCAAAAACCCCGGCTCTTTTTTTTCTTTCATCCTACTAATTCAAGCTCCGTGCATCTCTACGTACACATACCCTTCTGCCTACGCATCTGCCCCTACTGTGCCTTCTACAAACACATGTTGGGACGCACGGATTTGGAAGGCTTTGTACGCGCGGTAGCAGCGGAAGCTCGCCTGAGACTCCCGCAAGGCTATGCGCCGGAAACCATTTATTTTGGCGGGGGAACGCCCAGTCTACTCTCCCCTAAACACCTCGATATCCTTGTAGACGGACTAAAAGAAGTAGTCAACTTCTCACAGGTACGAGAATGGAGTTTTGAGAGCAACCCTGCCACCTTCACCACAGCCAAGGCTGAGCAGTGGGCCAAGCTGGGTATAACGCGCGTATCCCTCGGAGCGCAGAGCTTTGAACCTGAGCTGCTGAAGCTGCTTGGGCGCACACACAGCCCGCAGCAGATTGAACAAAGCGTGGCGATGCTACGAGCGGCAGGCATACCACAGGTGAATATAGACCTCATGTTCTCCCTACCCGGGCAAACCCTCACGCAGTGGCAGCATACACTGGAATGCGCCATTGCATTGCTGCCGGAGCATGTGTCCACATACAATCTCACCTACGAGGAAGATACTGCTTTCTTCGAAACATTCGGCGCGGAAGCCAATGATGAAGACACCGATGTGGCCATGTTCACCATGGCGGATTCTCTGCTCACAAGCGCAGGTTACCGCCATTACGAAATATCAAACTTTGCCAGAGACGGGAAAATATCGCACCACAATCTCGCCTGCTGGAGGGGGGAAGATTACTATGGTCTAGGACCGGGTGCCTATGGCACCATCAACGGCTCCCGTTACCGCAATACGGAAGACACCACAGCCTACATTGCTGCTCTAAAAGAAGGTCACCTGCCGGAACACAGCAGCGAAATCATCAGCCCCGAAGCTCGCCGCACCGAGCTACTGGGGCTGTGTCTGCGCACAGATGAAGGTCTGCCGCCCGAACTACTCCGACCACAGGATAAAAGGCTTGTGGAGATGCTCATACAGGAAGAGCTGGCCACTCTGCGAGCGGATGGCAGTCTACTGCTCACCCTGCGCGGGCGCCTGCTGGCAGATGAAATTGCCGTACAGCTGCTCGGCTAAAAGCAGAACAGTTCAGCTCTCAGCAGCCAGTTCGGCCTCAACCTCCTGCAAAAGCTCTTCGGCATCCGAATCGTGCCCACCCATGTAATCGATACAACGCTGTAACCATTCTTTGGCCGAGTACAAATTACGGGGCATCCCAATCCCCTCAAAACAAATACGCGCATACCAATACCAGGGGTCCGGATTGAGAGATTTTTCCGCAACGTCCTTCAATACACGCGCACCCTCTTCTTGCGGCCAAGGACAGAAATGCCCGTAGAACAAACTATCCAGCGCCAAAGCATAAGCACTCTCTATGTAACCGAGAGCGGCAGCCTTGCTATGGTATAAGAATGCCTTCTGAGCATCCTGACGCACCCCGCAGCCCCCATAGCGATAGGCATCCCCCAACCGATACAAGGCATCAACGTCACCGGCCTCGGCAGCTCGAAGCAGTTTTTGCATACCAATATCAAGGCCTGAACCACAATGTTCCACACACATCCGTCGGCATGCGCCAGTCTCCACGCGGAGAAAGAGCAATCGTGCCCACTTTGGGGCCATCCGGCACACATGTGCGCTTAAACTGCTGAGTAAAGAAGCGGCGCAGGAACGTGCGCAAAGTGCTCTCCACCAGAGCTTCATCGTACTCACCGGCAAAGGTATGCAAAGCCAACGCGCGGAGTTTGTCGGGCTCGGCGCCATATTTGATGAAATGGTAGAGGAAGAAATCATGCAAGTCGTACGGCCCGAGGATTTCCTCAGTCTTCTGATCAATCTTACCGTCATCGGAAGGCGGCAGCAACTCAGGGCTCACAGGCGTAGCATTTACATCCCTCAGCACGGCAGCAAGCTCAGGCTCAGACTTAGTAGCAGCGTATTCTATCAAACAACGAATGAGAGATTTGGGAATAGAGCAGTTCACGCCATACATGCTCATGTGATCACCATTGTAAGTAGCCCAGCCAAGAGCAATTTCGGAAAGGTCGCCGGTACCCACCACCATGCCACCGGTCTTATTAGCCAAGTTCATGAGCAACTTAGTGCGCTCGCGCGCCTGCACGTTTTCGTAGGTATTGGTACGCTGCGAGGGGTCAAAATCCAAATCTTTGAAGTGCAGCAGACAAGCTTCCTTAATATTCACCTCCTTAAAGGAACAACCCAGCAACTGAATCATCTTGACGGCATTGTTGTATGTGCGCCCGGTCGTGCCGAATCCCGGCATTGTAATAGCCAGAATACAGTCATTACTACGCCCCAGCAGTTTGCATGCACGATCACACACCAACAGAGCCAGCGTGCTGTCTAGGCCGCCCGATACCCCAATTACCAAAGTTTTAGCATAGGCACATTCCACACGCTTAGCCAATGCAGCAGCCTGAATATTGAGAATTTCCTCACAGCGCTCAGCTGCAACCTCAGGCGCAGGCACAAACGGGCGCGCCGGCAGATAAGCATAGCGCAGGTCGCAAGGTGGACTATCAATATCAACGGAACTGCAAACTACACGGCGAGGTGCAGGCCAATCCGCCTGTAATAAAGTATCTGTAAATGTGCTCTCACTCAAACGTGCAGCACCCAAACGCTGCATATCAACATCTGCATAAATGACACTGAGTTCACGACTGAACGGCACATTTTGAGCCGCCACTCGCCCATTCACAGCAATCAGTGCCGAACCACCGCACACGCCATCCTGAGTACTCTCCCCCACCCCGGCGCCGGCGTGCACATACGCCGCCACACAACTTCCACTGCGTGCTGCCAACAGATTTCGTGTATAGTCAGCACGCCCGGCCAGTGTAATCGCGGCAGAGGGGTTCAATATCACACGAGCCCCCTGCATGGCCAATCGAGTGGACGGTGGAAGCAGAGCCGCCGTGTCGTCACCGATTTCCACACCAAAACAGAAGTCGGCTCCGGCATCGAAAAGTAAATCCGCCCCAATGGGAATGCGGAAGAAATCCCCGAAGACATTAACCTCTGTCCGGGTAATCATGGAAGCAGAGCTGAACTGGCGCCGCTCGTAGCTCTCACGTTTATTGGGTATAACACTCTTGGGCACAAATCCCCGCACAACACCATTCTGCACAACAGCCGCTACGTTGAACAGCATATCATCCAGCAGAATAGGCAACCCTACAACCGAAATCACCGGCAAATCTGCGGTTTCGCGAGCAAAACGGGTCAAAGCAGTCTCCGCCGCGCGCAGTAGAGTCGGGTTAAAAAACAAATCAGCACATGAGGCTGAGGTTATAGACAGCTCGGGAAACACCACAACTGTGGCACCCTGCTGAGCCACCTCACGAGTGGCTGCTATCAGTTCCGTTGTATTGAAATCAACATCTGCCACGCGCACGCGAGGCACTGCAGCCGCTAATCTGTAATAGCCGAATGTGCTCATCTCGCCGTTTATTCTGACAGAAACCGCACGAATGTCAACTAAAAGAATTGCACAACTTCGCATCTTAGACTTTTCTTTTTCCTTGCCGAGCCGTTGAAATGGCGCTATACTCAGCCCACAGGCTATGAGAACTTGGCACCTGCGAAATGAAATATGGCAACTCCCCGCATCGGGTGGCATCATGGGTATATTAAATGTCACCCCGGACTCATTCTCGGACGGAGGCCAACACAATACCATCGAATCCGCACTTGCGCATGCGGAACTCATGGTACGAGAAGGAGCTCATATTATCGATGTTGGCGGAGAATCCACCCGCCCCGGTGCTGAACCGATATCTGAATGTGAGGAAACAAGGCGAGTTCTGCCCGTAATCTCCGCTTTGCGCAATCAACACCCGACACTTCGGATTTCTATAGATACCCGTCATGCCGAAGTTGCAGCAGCAGCTCTGCATGCAGGCGCTGACATTGTAAACGACATCGGCGGATTAACGTCTGAGCCCATGCGCCGTTTATGTGCTGCGACGCCCTGCGGAATTATACTCATGCACATGAAAGGAACGCCGGCCACCATGCAACAATCACCTTGCTACCAAGATGTTGTAGCTGAGGTCCGAGCATTTTTTAACCAACAAGTCACTTTGGCGGTGAAAGCAGGTATTAACCCCGAGCGCATTTGCCTGGACCCCGGTATAGGTTTTGGAAAAACGACGGAACATAACCTCACTCTAATCGCGCATCTGCAGGAGCTGCGAATCAACAATCTGCCTATCATGATGGCGCTGTCGCGCAAGCGCTTCATCTCAGAGCTGTTGGGGAGAAATGCCCCGCCGAAAACAGATTCCACACCTACGGTTGCTTTGTCCTTATTGGCTGCTGAGCGCGGCGCGGATTTGCACCGAGTGCACGATGTCGCCCCACTTCATCACGCGCTTACCCTACGCCACGCGCTCAAACAATAACACTCACTTACAATCAGTTAATTGGCACAGCAAGCTATTTGCCATCAGCCCGGACAAATGAAAGCTCCGTAGCCTCACCCGAGGTACGGAGCTTTCATTGCTTTCAAATTCAGACACTCAATAACCGACAGTTTAACCAGCCGTTAGTGAAATGAAGAATACATAAGGCAGTATACCCATACCAACAGGAAAATCAAGCCTTATTTTGCTTTTTTAACATTTTTCCAATCTTAATACATAACAGCAAAATACCCCATCCCGGCAAATCTGTTATCACCGCATATCGCCCTCAATAAGCACCATTCGGCAACAACCGCTAAAAAAGTCATCGGCAATTAAAGTTTTGACTTGAAAAACGATGAAGAAAAGCGTAAAAACAATAGAGATGAGCCGAAATTCCGATAACAGCCAACCCCGACGCTCCGTACCGGACGTCTTCAACTGGGGATTAGTGCGCCGCGCATTGCGCGCCGCCGAGGAAGGCGTATATTGCTGGAATCTTGAAACCGGCGACATCTACTACACCGAGCAGTGCATTCGGATGATGGGGCTTCCCGTTCGGGAGTTTGCCCCCAACATCTTCACCTCCCCCGAGCAGACAATCCATGAAGATGACCGCAGCTACTTCATCAACGCGGTGCAGCGATATCTGGATCGCCCCACGACCGCGCCGTTGCGTATAGAGTTACGCCTGCTCAATCAAAGGTCGCGAGGCTGGCGCTGGATTCGAGTGAATGGCATAGTGGAAAAAGGGCGCGATAAGAAACCCGTACAGCTTGTAGGAGTGTGGGTGGATATCACCCGCCGCAAGATGGCAGACATGCACGCCATGGAAGACCGAGATTTGTTCCGCAATCTCATCAACCACCTGCCCGACAACATTTACTACAAAAACCGCGAATCACGCTTTGTGATGGCAAACGAAGCAACCGCTCGCAAAATGGGCGTGCGCACACCTTCCGACCTCATTGGGTGTAAAGACACCCACTTCTTCTCCGACGACACCACCGATGTAGCTCGCCAGGAAGAACTGGAAATCATGCGAACAGGCCAGCCTATTACCAATCGAATCCACAAAGAGAGCTGGAAGGGCGGTCAAAGTTCGTGGTGTCGACTGTCAAAGTTCCCATGGTACGCCACAGATGGCACAGTCAAGGGCATTGTCGGCATATCGTCAGACGTTACGGAACTGGTGGAAACCCAGCAGCGGTACCGCCGAATGGCCGAGCAGCTCGATCAGCGCAACAAAGCACTGGAGAAAGAAATTAACCTGGCAAGGCAAATTCAATTTGCGCTGCAATCGCAGCGAATCCCCCCGCGAGTATGGCAGCATGAAGAGAGCCGCCAAAAGCGCACCGCACATTTCCACCACATCTACAGTCCCTGCACCGGAGTTGCCGGCGACTGCTTCGAGGTATTCCCGGTAAGCGAAAGTGGTGTTGGCATGCTGATATGCGATGTCATGGGGCATGGTGTACAAGCTGCACTGATTGCTTCCATGCTACGCGGGCTACTCGAGCAATTCGCAAGCTTGGCCAATACTCCCACCCTTTTCCTCTCAAACCTGAACCGCCAGCTCTGGGGTATCTTCGAGCGAGCCAAACTAACCATGTTCACCACGGCTTGCTACGTGTATTTTGACTTGCAAACCCGCCGACTGACTATCACCACCGCCGGCCACCCGGCGCCCATCATACTGGGAGCAGACGGCAAGGCATTCCAACCCCTCATGCGCCGCTCCCCTGCTCTCGGCCTGCTTGAGCAAAGCACCTACCGAGAAAGCGACATAGCACTTGAGGCCGGCATGAAACTCATGCTCTTTACCGATGGCCTCACGGAAGCACGAAATAAGACCGGGGATGAAATGGGGGCAAGCCATATCATGGATTACCTGCAACAAAGCACGCCCCAAAACATAAAAGAAATGCTGGACTTCGCGCTCGCCGGTATGCACAGCTTTACTCAATCCCCGGAACAAGACGACGATATTTGCCTTGTAGGCGTTGAATTTACCGAAGAATTAATGTAAACCTCACACTTATTTGCCTAAAAGCTCGCCAAATGCCTATTTTTCTTTCACTTGGAGCAAAAAAAGATTGCAATCAAGCGATTTTAGCGGTAGTCTAGTTACAGTTACAGATTTTTTACTGAATCAATTTATATGGAAGACAGCACACAGGGGGGCAACACGCCCTTTGACCTTTCCGAGCTGACCGGTTTCCAGTTTGGTCCTGCATGGGCCAAGCCGGGTGCCGATACTGCACCAACCCTGCCCAAGATGCACAGCGCAGACCGCCCCGAGCGACGCAGTGCTCCGCGCAGACCCAGTACAGACCGCCGAGATTCCCGCCCGCGCAGGGATGACGCCAACGCCCGCAGTGACAGGGCCCCCCGCAAGGGAGGTCCGCGACAGGGGCGCGATCGACGTTCCGGGCGAGACGAAGCACCACGCCGCGAACTGCCGCAGCCGGCAGACGGATTCCGCGTGGAGTTGCGTCCTACCAACGCCATCTTGGAGTTATTCAGCAAAGAAATAACAAAACAGAAACGAGCTCTCCCGTTGTTGGATCTTTCCCGTGTCGTGATAGGCGGCAAAGAACGCTACGACTTAGTGTTCATGAAACTCGAGAACGGCCCCATGCTCATTCACTCCCTCAAGAGTGACGGTGCATGCTGGCTGACAGAGGCCGAAGCCGTGAGTTACCTGTGGTCAGCTCCGTGGTTCAGTGAGCTCTACACAGCCGAAGAGGTCGAGACCGAAGCACCGAAAGGCAACTTTACCGCCATTGCTACATGCCAGATGGGGGGTGAAGTCATTGGCCCGGTAAACTGGCACGGATACCAAGCAGCACTCATGAACCTGTACCGCTCCAAGTACAGCAACATGGCGCTGGATGCCTTCAAAAATCGAATCACCCTGAACAAGGATGAGGAAGCTGTGCAGAACTGGCTGCAAAATGCCGGCAAGAAAACCGTTTGGAAACCGAACCGAGAAGGTGCTGACGAAGTAGTGCTTGAGGATGCCAAAGCTGTGGAGGCAGATTTCACCGCCAACTTCTATGGCAAAGTCTACGAGACGGTAGACAAGGTCTTCATAAATGGCGCTACTCCGCGCAAGATGCTCTCTCCCGGTTTGGCCGCCCACCTGTCGATACTGACCGACAAGACTCGACGTTCCCCGCAGATGCTCATCCCGAACCTGTGCCATGGCTTAGCTCGCCACCACATGCCCATCTACAAATGGCAGGGAAATCACTTTACCGGTCCCAGCAGAGTGCGTGCCATACCGGCGGACACCGTACTGGCAGACCGAATGATGGCCATTGTGAACTGGAGCAAGGAGCACTCCGGCGAAAAGGTAGAGACCATGTTTGCCGACCTTTCCGGAGTTCCCGCCGGCACGGATGAGGAAAGCCGCAAAGCAGCATCGGAAGCCTACGCACCGTACGCAGCTGATATGATTTGGCTGCTGGAGCAAGGTTTTGTCGTTGTAACAAGCGACAACTCCATTTGGTTCCCCAAGGGCGATGCAGCCCCTGCCCCCACCAAACCGGAGCAACCGCGCCGACGCCCGCGTAAGTAAGCCACTACTACAATTCATGTAACTACTGAAGGCTGAGCCGCCAAAAGCAGCTCAGCCTTTTAGTATCGAAACAAAATAGCCTTATCAGGACCGATGAATTATAAAACTCAGCCCATCAGGGCAGAATCCTCGACCACACTCAAGGGCCAGATTCCCTGCCTTGCCATGAAACTCTCCCAAGCCAGCAGCACCTGCTCAAAAACGGTGGGATTTACAGCAAAATGAGCAAGAGTGTGATCCCCCCCCGGGCAAAGAACCAACTCAGCATCGTTCCCCAGAGCCCGCCATTCCTCACAAAACCACTCGCGCATACCGTAATCCTGCAGAGGGTCAGCCATTCCCTGAGCACAGAATAAGGGCGGCAAATAACGGCGCAACAGCGCGCAGGGATTTACGCGCTCGGGATTATTGACCTCGGCCTTAATATTCAGATAACGAGCCTCGGGCGAATTGACATCTACCACCCCGCGAAATATGGCCACGCTTGCAGGCTGTTCCGGCAATTCATCGCGACTGCCGAATTTCCACCAGCGGCGGGTCTGCAACATCGGCTGCATCGCAGCATTGAGCGCCATCAAGCCACCGGCATCTGCTCCGGCTAGCGTAATTGCATATTGGTCTATCCCTAAACCACCGGCATTCGCCTGCAACCAGCGCCAAGCATCGAGCCCATCCTGTATGATATCCTCGGCAGTCACATCAAAGTTCGCATGTGTACGATACTCCGGCAGCAGGCATACGATGCCGCGGGCAGACAGATGCACAGCCCATGATACAAACTCCTCGCCAAAATCCATCGACCACATGCCACCATGGAAAAACATCACGGCGGGCATAAACGCCGTCTCAGTATGCCCCGGGGGAGCAAATAAATACGTCTTCAATTCCACTCCGTCAGAAAAACGCTTCCACACAAAAGTAGGAGCAGCCTCCAACATGCGGCGCATGTCACTAGGCTCTGCATTTGCTTCACTCTCTGAAAAAGGCGTCATAACGTAGCACTAGTATGCAATTTTCTTGCAAAAAATGCAAGCATGATGTAGAGTATATGCAGTTATGAGAGCATTTTTTTCCACAATTGTTGCCTTGAGCGCTCTCCTGAGTGCAGCAGCCGAGGCCGCAACCCCCGCTGCCATCGAGGCAGAGCTGAAGCGCCGGGCGGCACGTCAAACAGAACAACAGCAGACTACTTTACCAGCCCCGGAGAAGCGCTTCATCATCCCCAATCAGGAGAAATCGCGCACTACGACAGAAACTGTTTACAACACATGGAGGCTTAGCCTCATCCGCGGCAGTGAGCAAGCTTGGCGGTCCACGACCTCCAACTCGCGCCAAATGAAAGTGCGCAATTTCATAGTCTCTCAGCGCGGAGCTTTCCCCCGGGATTTTTTCAACCAAACGCAAGAAGCACCGAAACTCGAAAATTTTGCATACGTAGGCTCGCTGTTAGGTTGCAACGGGTATACAATGGCCAGCACCTATATCGGCAACGTTAAGCTGGGAGAAGGCAAGGCTGCGGAAAATGCCTTTGTTCTTGAATTTGTTTTCGAAGGCGGACGTTGGAAACTGGATCAAACCCGCATGTTCAACCTGAGCCAACTGCCGGATGTACGCAAGCGACTTCGCGAAAAAGACCTTACGCTGTTGCAGGAGCAGGATGGATTCCAGCCCTATGACCGTATACCCACCACGCCCCCGGCCTGCAGCGCCCCCGTTCTTATTGGCAAGGTATTCGTGGACTGCCCCGGTCGCAATATCGAAATGACCATCAATGGCGTTTCCATGCATGAATTTGAAGACGAGCGAAGAGCCGATGTCATTTCCGGCGGTCTCAAGCGCGGGCTCAATACTATTTCCTACAAAATAACTGACAAAGCCGGCCAGGAGCGTCCCTCTATGGCTATCGGCCTCTTCGTAGCGCCGGAAACACCCGGAAATAGCCCGATTTGCGTATTTGACCACATTATAGACGCATCCGACAAAGCAGAAGGTGGCACTTTCGCCTTCACTATCTCAAACGAGCACATCGCCTCCATGAGTCCCAGATTCAAAGGCACCAAGCCGCAGCCCTACCACGCAGCCCCTCTCAAAGAGAAAAAATAATCCCTAAACGCTCTTCATATCGACTCCCCCCGTCAACCTCTCGTTGACGGGGGGAGTCTTTTACCCCTAAAACGTAACTCAGCATCAAGCGTGCGGTAATTTGCCGCAGCAACAAATGCGACAATATGTCACATGCGGCATATTGCCGCACAATGCGCAACTTCAACACAAAACTACAAAATGCGTAACCCATTTATTTTAGAAGCTTTTCAACTTTTGACATACTAAGCATGGGATTGGCATGGCATTTGCAACATTAAGGGTAAGCAGACGGCTCATAGCCTGAGCCCATAAACACTTAATAAAACAAACAACAAACATAGAAAGACACAAAACAATGGGTAAGATTCTCGGAATTGACCTTGGTACCACAAACTCCTGCATGGCAGTCATGGATGGCGGTCAGGCAACAGTACTCGAAAACAGCGAGGGTGCACGCACCACTCCCTCTATTGTTGCTTTCACCAAGAGCGGCGAGCGCATCGTCGGTCAGGCTGCAAAGCGCCAGGCCGTAACCAATCCCCGCAACACCATCTTCTCCGCCAAGCGCCTTATCGGCCGCAAATATGCCGAGCTGACCGAAGACGACAAGAAGGTTCCCTACACCATCGTAGAGGCAGCTAACGGTGACGCACACATTCAGGTTGAAGTAGGCGGCGAGACTAAGGTATACTCCCCCCAGGAAATCAGCGCCATGGTACTCAGCAAGCTGAAGGCGGATGCTGAGAGCAAGCTCGGCGAGACAATCACGGAGGCCGTTATCACCGTTCCCGCATATTTCAACGACGCTCAGCGTAATGCTACCAAAGCCGCCGGTGAGATTGCCGGTCTGAAAGTACGCCGTATCATCAACGAGCCCACCGCAGCCGCACTGGCCTACGGTCTCGACAAGGGCAGCAATGAACAAATTGCCGTGTACGACCTTGGCGGTGGTACCTTCGATATTTCCGTGCTTGAAATCGGCGACGGCGTATTCGAAGTAAAAGCCAGCGACGGCGACACCCACTTGGGTGGTGACGACTGGGATAACGCAATTATCAACTGGATTCTTGCTGAGTTCAAAGCCGCGGAAGGCATGGACATTTCCCGCCAGACGGACGCCCTGCAGCGCATTAAGGAAGAGGCCGAGAAGGCAAAGATTGCCCTCTCCTCCACCCAGAGCTACGATATCTCGCTTCCCTTCATCACGATGGATGCCACCGGCCCCAAGCACATCATGCTCAACCTGACCCGCAGTAAGCTTGAGCAGCTGACAGAGCGCCTGCTCGACCGTACAGCAGCCCCCGTTCGCAACTGCATCTCGGCAGCCGGCCTGAGCACCAGCGAAATCAATGAACTTGTGCTCGTGGGTGGTATGACCCGCATGCCCGCTGTGCAGGAAATGGCTAAGCGCTTGGCCGGCAAGGAGCCCCATAAGGGCGTAAACCCTGATGAAGTTGTGGCTGTAGGTGCCGCTATTCAGGGTGGTGTGCTCTCCGGCTCCGTGACAGACGTGCTCCTTCTCGACGTAACCCCGCTCACCCTCTCCATCGAGACCATGGGTAGCATCGCCACGCCGATGATTGATCGCAACACAACCATTCCCGTTCGCAAGAGCCAGGTATTCTCCACCGCCGCAGACAATCAGCCCGCTGTAGATATCCGCATCTGTCAGGGTGAGCGCAAGATGTTCAACGACAACAAGCTGCTGGGCAACTTCAAACTCGACGGCATCAAGCCCGCCCCCCGTGGTGTACCCCAGATCGAAGTTACCTTCGACATCGACGCCAACGGTATCCTTAAGGTTACCGCCAAGGATAAAGACACCGGCAAGGAACAGAATATCTCCATTCAGGGTTCCTCGGGTCTCTCCAAGGAGGAAATCGAACGCGCCAAGCGCGACGCAGAAATGCACGCCGAAGAAGACCGCCGCAAGGCCGAGGAAATCGAGGCTATCAACAAGGCCGATTCCCTTGCCCACAGCGTAGAGCGCCAGATTAAGGACATGGGCGAACAAGTTCCCGCCGAGGTAACTAAGCCCATCCAAGATAAGGTGGATGCACTGAAGAAGGCTGCTGAAGCCAAGGATGTCGACAAGTGCAAGACTCTTACTCAGGAGCTCGAAACCATGCTTGCCAACCTGCAGCAGGCAGCCCAGCAGGCCGCCGCACAGCAGGGCGGATGCGGTGGCGCCGGCTGCGAGGCCGAAACCCAAGTGCCCACCGGCAACAAGGGTAAAGGAAAGGTTGTAGACGCAGAAGTTGTTGACAACGACTAAAAATCTCACCCGGGTCTGCGCCCACACGGCGCAGACCCACCATCATATTTTATTTGGACATTTTAACCAATAATAAACCATACATAATACCATGATTAAACCCATCGGACAACGCGTACTCGTAGAGCGAGTGGAAGCTGAGAGCAAAACAGCAGGCGGTCTCTTCCTGCCCGACAGCGCCAAAGAGAAACCGCAGGAGGCAATCGTTCGCGCCCTCGGCACCGGCGGTCGTGATAAGGACGGCAAAGAGATTCCCTTCAACGTAGCAGTAAATGACAAAGTGCTCATCACCAAGTACGGCGGCACCGAAGTCACCGTAAATGGCACCACCTACACCATCCTCAACGAGAGCGATATCCTCGCCATCATCGACTGAGTTTATTCCTTCAATTAAATCTAAATCTTAAATAACAATCACACTATGGCTAAACAACTTGCATTCGACGAAGCCGCCCGCCAGAGCCTACTGGCCGGTGTAACCAAAATTGCCAAAGCCGTTAAGAGCACCCTCGGCCCGGCCGGTCGCAACGTCGTTATCGACAAAAAATTCGGTTCCCCCAACATCACCAAAGACGGTGTAACTGTTGCTAAGGAAATTGAGCTGGAGGACGCCTATGAGAACATGGGGGCTCAGCTTGTTCGCGAGGTTTCCAGCAAGACCAACGACATCGCCGGCGACGGTACCACCACCGCCACCGTTCTCGCCGAGAGCATCTACCGCGAGGGTCTGCGCAACGTAACAGCCGGCGCCAACCCCATCTCCCTGCAGCGCGGTATCAACAAGGCCGCTGCCGCTATCGTAGAAGAGCTCAAGAACATCTCCAAGCCCGTTGACTCCGGCAAGGAAATCGCTCAGGTTGCCACTGTCTCCGCCAACTGGGACTCCGAAATCGGCGATATCATCGCTGAGGCTATGGACAAGGTAGGCAAGGACGGCACCATCACTGTAGAAGAGGCCAAGGGTATCGATACCTCTCTCGATGTTGTAGAGGGTATGCAGTTCGACAAGGGTTACCTTTCCCCCTACTTCGTGACAAACGCAGACACCATGGAGGCTGTTCTTGAGAGCCCCTACATCCTCATCTTCGAGAAAAAGATTTCCAATCTCAAGGATTTCCTTCCCGTACTCGAGAAAGTTGCCAAGAGCGGCAAGCCCTTCCTCATCATCGCTGAAGACATTGAAGGCGAGGCTCTTGCAGCCCTTGTAGTGAACCGTCTGCGCGGTACGCTCAACGTAGCAGCAGTGAAGGCTCCCGGCTTCGGCGACCGCCGCAAGGCCATGCTTCAGGACATCGCCGTACTCACCGGTGGCCAGTGCATTTCCGAGGATCTCGGCCTCAAGCTCGAAAATGTTGAAATCGACCAGCTCGGCATGGCCAAGCGCGTTGTTATCACCAAGGATACCACCGTCATCATCGAAGGTGCCGGCAATTCTCACGATATCTCTGCCCGCGTATCTCAGATTCGCAAGCAGATTGAGGATTCCTCCTCCGACTACGACCGCGAGAAGCTCCAGGAGCGCCTTGCCAAGCTTGCAGGCGGCGTAGCTGTCATCAAGGTCGGTGCTGCTACCGAAACCGAGATGAAGGAGAAGAAAGATCGTGTAGACGACGCCCTGCACGCTACCCGCGCTGCTGTGGAAGAAGGTATCGTTCCCGGCGGTGGTGTGGCTCTCATTCGTGCCCAGAAGGCCGTTTGCGCTCTCGAGCTCACCGGCGACGAGAAGACCGGTGCCGCTATCGTCTATCGTGCGGTTGAGGCTCCCCTGCGTCAACTTGTTGAGAATGCCGGCCGCGAGGCAGCTCTCATCGTAGAAAAAGTTAAGGGGCTGGAATCCCCCACCATGGGTTACAACGTGGTGACCGATGCTTATGAGGATTTGCTCACCTCCGGTGTAGTTGACCCCACCAAGGTAACTCGCTCTGCTCTGCAGAACGCAGCTTCCATAGCCGGTCTTATGCTCACCACCGAGTGCCTCATTGCCGACCTGCCCGAGAAGAAGGGTTGCGGTTGCGGCTCCCACGGCGGTGCAGACGCCATGGGCGGCATGGGCGGTATGGGCGGCATGATGTAAGCCCCCTGCCTCATAAATTAACCATTAAAACAAATCCCCGAAGCTGTAATGGCTTCGGGGATTTGTTTTCTTACGGGCTCCAACTTACAAACTATTCGAATGCGAATAATTTTTTACTTGTAAAACCAGCACGTATAGATATACTCATGGTAAGCACACTCTCTCACCTTGCTATGAAGTTCCAACAATTTTCACTTACAACTCTTACGTTTGTCGCATGCCTTTCCTTTGCACTGACCTGCTGTAGTGGTGGCGGTGGCGGCGGCTCCGCTACAGAGGATACAGAAAAGCCCGCAACCAACAACGATGCCCCGGCCAAACTGATACCGGACGAGAGTCAAAATAACAGCTGCACATTTACCATCAATACTGTTTCGGATTCCGATTTTAACGAATACACTGTTATCTTTGAATGTGGGAGAGGTGGAATCATCAGCGACTGCACCATTTGCTCGAAGGATAAGAGCGTGCAAGTAAGTTCATCGACAGGCTCCGGCCGCTGGGAGCAGAATGCTGCTACCAGCGGGAGCACCATGAATGACCTCTCGTTCAATTACAGCAACGGAACATCGAACAATGCCTTTGAAGTGCAGATTATGATTGATTCGCTGAGCATATCCGACATAGAAAAAGACAGCGATGGCAATCCGCTCCGCTTTTCTGCAGCAATCAATTCAGCCCGCTCATTTTTACGCATTGAGGGAGTTACCTCAGACGAGCGCAGTATGCGGCTGAATTCCGCAGTAGAGGCAAAATACCATTAATTATCAATTCTCTTTCTTTTTACGGAATGAGGGTTCAGCCTCCTCAGCTTTGAAGTTGTAGAGAGGCTTGAAGATATCGAGCACATCCACCGTAGGACCGATGTGCTTAAGGATAGCGTCCATTCCCTTATATGCCATAGGAGACTCATCCAGCGTGCGCTGCGTAACGGAAGTCGTGTAGATTCCCTGCATCTGCTGCTCGAAATCAGCGAGAGAAAGCTCACGGAAAGCTTGTGCACGGCTCATGAGACGCCCTGCACCATGAGGCGCTGACTGGTTCCAATCATCGTTTCCTTTGCCGGTTCCGTAGATACAGCCATCGCGCATGTTGATGGGAATAAGCAATTTCTCGCCATCGCGGGCAGAAATAGCACCCTTGCGCACAATATTGCTATCGTGGTCAATGTAATTGTGCGTAGTATGGAACATATCCTGCACCGAAAGCCCCAGACGACGCACGATAATATCAGCCATCACCTCGCGGTTACGCAGGGCAAAAAGCTGGCATATTTTCATATCTTGCAGGTAGTGCGCGCGGTCTTTGCCCTCCAGATAGCAAAGGTCAGCCGGTGTGTCGGGTGACAGCTCGCTCCAATTAGCTCGTAGATTCGTAATGGCCGACTGAATTTCACGCTGTTTACCCTGAGACTTCAAATCATTTATGAGCGCCTCTTCTGCCGCGGCGCGGTCACCTATCCCGGAACGTCGGTCAACAGCCACGCTCTGGTAGTATTCGCACACCTGCTTACCGAGATTGCGCGATCCGGAATGAATAATAAGGTAATAGTTACCCTGAGAATCACCATCAACCTCGACAAAGTGATTACCACCCCCCAGCGTACCCAGGGAGCGCAACAAACGCTCATGGCGCTCCAGATGCTCCAAACAATGAAGCCCCTCAAACTCTGCAAACGGAGCCTCAATTTTGCTGTGCACATTCATGCCGCTGGGAATATTACGGTGCATAATATCATCCAGCGCGCTGAAGTCCGGTTTCTGTTTACCGAGAGCGATAGTGAGCATACCGCAGCCGATGTCGACACCTACGATATTCGGGATTACCTTATCCCCCAAATCGGCCGTAAAGCCAATCACACAGCCTTTACCGGCATGCACATCGGGCATGATTCGCACTTTAGCATCTGCAAATGCAGGCTGTGCCAATAGACGCGAAATCTGTTTCAGCGCCAATTCTTCCACCTCATCGGTGTATATTTTCAAGTTCATGATGATTAATAGTTATTTAGTTTGGTCTGCTTTCTGTCTCACGACAGAAATAGTGATATAGTACGGGCAGTTGCGGCTTCAGTCTACGCGCATTAATATTTTTTGTCAAGCAATGATGACAAAAAAACACAACTCTCCCTGTCAACTCGAAGCTCGGCAATTGCGAAAGCTGTATGAAACTCGCCTTACATGTACTTGTCAACTATATATGTAGAGCAGAAACGAATGGGACAAGTACAGACGAAAACAACTATATTCCATTCAGAGAAATGATAATTTTCATGCAAGAAAACGGCATTGACATTTCGGAGTGATATGTGCTAATATCAGCCTGTTAAAAACCAGTCGACCGTCAAGGCCGCAACTCCCGTTTTCATCGATTAATCTGCATATCATATATTGATTCTTCGAGTTTTATGAAAATTGAATCTTCCTCAGAATCCACTCCGAAATATCCCACACTCGTAAAAGTTGCTGCAGTTGTCGCAACGGCTGCAGCCTTGGCTGCTTGCCAGCAGCAACAACAGCAACAAAGTATGACCCCTCCGGGAGCCCCGCTGCCTCCGCAAGTAACAGGCGGCGTAAAATAAGAGTTACGATAAAACAATGGCAGATTCCGTCTACACCCGCATGGCTGAAACAACGGGCAGCTACGATGTGTCGCTGCGCCCGCCGGCATTCAGTGAGTTCTGCGGTCAGGATAAAGTAAAAGAGCGCCTGTTGCTCATGGTGGAAGCCGCTCGCATGCGCGGAGATGTGCTCGACCATGTGCTGCTCAGCGGGCCGCCCGGGTTGGGAAAAACCACGCTTGCCAATATCATAGCCAACGCCGTCGGCCACAGACTGCACACGACATCCGGCCCTCAGATAGAAAAAGCCGGCGATTTAGCCGGTATTCTTACTAACGTAGAAAAGGGCGATGTGCTCTTTATCGATGAAATTCACCGCCTGCACCCGGCTATAGAGGAGTACCTATACCCGGCAATGGAGGACTACCGCCTCGATATCATCATTGACCAAGGCCCGAATGCTCGCTCTATTCAACTCAATCTGCCAAAGTTCACTCTGGTGGGAGCCACCACGCGAGCCGGCATGCTCACCGGGCCACTGCGCTCGCGTTTCGGCCTTATCAATAGACTGGATTACTATAAACCGGAAGAGCTGTGCCAAATTCTGCACCGCTCGGCCGGGCTGCTCGACATCGACCTGCAAGACGGCGGAGCTCTAGCCATTGCCCGGCGCTCGCGCGGCACCCCCCGCGTGGCAAATGCCCTACTGCGTTGGGTGCGAGACTACGCGCAAGTCAAGAGCGATGGTCGCATATCCGATGATGTGGCCGAGGCCGCCCTGAGTATGATAGACATAGATGAAGACGGGCTGGATGAAATGGACAAGCGCCTGCTGGAAACCATGATATACAAGTTCGGCGGCGGTCCGGTTGGTTTGGCCTCACTTGCGGTA
Organism: Akkermansia sp.; assembly: GCA_017555205.1. Lineage (GTDB taxonomy): Bacteria > Verrucomicrobiota > Verrucomicrobiia > Verrucomicrobiales > Akkermansiaceae > Akkermansia. The sequence goes on from JAFZGW010000013.1 coordinate 276,531, forward strand.
GCAGTGGGTGAAGACGAAAGTACCATCGAAGATGTGCACGAGCCGTTCCTCATCATGCAGGGCTACATCAAACGCACCCCACGCGGGCGCGAGGCTATGCCCGCAGCCTACCAGAAAATCGGCGCACCGCTCACCCGCGCTCAGGGTGAATTACCCCTCTAACTACACAAAACAATTGAGTTAAAAAAAATGAAACGTCTGCTCATTGCCGCAGCAGCGGCAGTCACCTTATTGTTCCCGGCCTGCCATCAGATGCAGATGCAGCAAATTGCCTACAACTCAAAGGTTGTGGTGCTCGATATCGGTCACTATTACGAACCCACCCGTGGTGGACAGGGAGCCCGCACGCCCGATGCCCGCAAAGGCGGCACGATTGAGGAAACAGAATTCTGGTATCGCTATGCCGGAGAAGTGAAAAAAGTAGTGGAAGCGGCAGGCTACACCTGTCACATCTGTAACCGAGGGGATGTACCCACCAACCCGCAACTGGCGGAAGCCGCACGGCAAGCAGGTGTACACCATGTAAAATCCCCCATCCCTACAGCCATCTATCGTTCTACACACCACCCTCACCGCATAGCGGTTGGCATGCTGAGCACGAACTATGCCCTTGACCAGCAACCCGGAGCAGTCGTTTACCTGCACCATAACAGTAACTCCGAAACCTGGCGAGTTTACAACAAAGGAGCCTTCTACTGCAATGAAGTCGGTGTACGAATGGCCTATACCATGGCGCAGGTCATGAACCGCGATATACTCGACCATCCCGAGAATGGAATGCCCAACAATGGGCAACCCTGCGGCGTGGTTTTACGCACCGATGGCAGAAAAGGTGGAGGTGATTGGTTGAATTCTTGCAACGAATCCTACGTTCCTGCCGTCATAACTGAAGTAGCATACCTCTCTAACCCCGAGCACGCACGCTATCTCAATAACCACGACAATGCCGTGCGATTTGCTCAAGCCGTTGGTCGAGGTATAGTTGAATATCTCAATAACCGTTAAATTACAACGCTTATATATGGCTTACCAAATAAAATCGGACTTCAGTCCTTACCTCTCCGTTGTATACTTCAGCAACGGCAAGCCGCTATTTGACACGCTCTCTATCGAGAGCGATACAGATATTGAAAATCTGACATTGCAGGTAACCACCACTCCCGAATACATTGAACCGCAGCGTTATGAAATAAATAAACTGACGGCAAACAGCCCGCTCGACATTACCCCTGCAACAAAAACAAATTACGATTTAGCTGCGCTGAAAAGCTTAACAGAGGAAGAACCGGGGCAAATCCATTTCTCCCTCTATCAGGGAGAAAACCTGCTTTGCAAAGAAAGCGGCCAGCTCACATGGTTGCCGGCCAATGTGTGGGTAATGGGTATCGGGGCAAAATATCCTGAGCTACTGGCAGCTCTTGTACAGCCGAACGACCCGGCAGTAGACAAAGTGCTTCACCATGCCGGCGAGCTATTGGCCAACATGGGGTTAAGCCCGGACTGGAGCGGCTACCGCAGCACCCCAAATGATATACTCAACAAGCTACACGCCATTTGGCTGACACTCAGCAATTATGGTATAAACTATGCGACTCCTGCTCGTGGTGAAATCGATTTGGAGAATAGAGGAGCCCACCAAAAAGTGCGCACCCCGTCACAAATCATGCAGGGTGGCTGTGCGACCTGTTTGGACTCTACACTGCTGATGGCAGCAGTCATAGCACAGGCCGGATTTAATCCGCTGGTCATACAAACGAAAGGACACGCATTTGTTGGCGTATTCCTGAAAGATGAGAATCTCCCGCAACCCATAGTAAAAGATTGCGCGACCATCAGAACCCTCATGGAACTGGGCGACATTCTGGTTCTCGAAACAACGATGCTCACCCGCTCCGAGGGGAATCTACTGCTGCCCTTTGAGGCCGCCCGCGATAAGGCGGAGCAAACGCTGCGCGATACGGATTTTGTAAGAGTCTATGACATCGTTCGAATATGGTCCGGCGGTGTGCGCCCCATCAGTACCGAACGCCCGGAAAACGCACCGAGCATCGTCAACGAACACACTTGCAGCGCAAACGTAGCAGATTTTCTTCCTGAAGAAACGGCAGACGTTCTCGAAAGAGAACAATCGCTCGTAACCGACAGGAAGCGTACTCGCATGGAAAACTGGCAGCTCAAACTGCTGGATCTCTCCATGCGCAATAATCTGCTGAACTGCCACATAGATAAGTCGCAAGTTGAGATAATTCTGAAAAATGCCGCCAAGTTTGAAGACGATTTGTCTAATGGCAAAGTCTTTCGCCTGAGTGGGCTCCCCCTCAATTACACCCTCGAAGAGGCCTTTAAAAAAGAAGACAAGAGTGAAGCCAATGCCATAATTGAACACCATGCTACTGAGATGTATGCCAAAAATGAGCTGCTGACTATGAGCTCGAAAGGCATTATCTCTGATGAGGAATTGCAGAAAAAGCTCTACAAACTCTACCTCACTGCACGTAAAAATCTGGAGGAGAGCGGTTACAACACACTTTATATCGCTTGCGGATTTCTGCGCTGGGTGCGCAAGGAGAAAAACCAGGTTCTCCATGCCCCGCTGCTACTCATCCCGGTACGCATATCTCGAAAGAGCGTGAAAAGTCCCTTCACCCTGCGCACGACGGATGAAGAGACTCGGCTTAATCTCACCCTGCTCGAATTGCTAAAGACCGAATATGGCCTTACCATACCCGAGCTTGCCGGAGAGCTGCCCACAGACAACAGCGGAATCAATGTTGCCGGCATTTTCGAAATTGTACGCCGAGCGATTAAGGATATCGAGGGATGGGAGGTACTCAACACCTGCACGCTGGGTGTGTTCTCCTTTGCCAAATACCTGATGTGGAAAGATTTGTGCGATAGGCAAGCCGAGCTGATGACCAATCCTATCGTTCGCCATTTGGCGGATGAAAATCGCGAAACATTCCCCGCACAAGTAGGTTTCCCAGCCCCCGACGAGCTGGATTCCTCCGTAGATGCCGAACAGGTATATACCCCGCTTTCAGCCGACTCCTCACAGCTTTCGGCCATTCTCGCAGCCGGGCGAGGTAAGAACTTTGTGCTGATTGGCCCACCCGGAACCGGCAAAAGCCAGACCATCTCCAACATGATAGCGCACTGCCTGGGACATGGTAAAACTGTGCTATTTGTGGCGGAGAAAGCAGCAGCTCTTTCCGTAGTATATAACCGACTCAAACGAATTGGTTTGGGGGATTTCTGCTTGGAATTGCACTCCAATAAGGCAATCAAGAAGGAAGTACTTGCCCAATTCAAAGCGGCTATCGACAATGTTACCGAAAAGAACACCGGGGGAAATAGCTGGGAAAAAGCAGTCAGCGATATGCTCAGCATACGCACCGGGCTCAATTTACTACCGCAAGAGCTGCACCGCCTGTACCCCGATGCCACTAGCCTGTACGATGACATCAATTTGCTTGCAGAAGCCCCCATTGTCCCGCTGCTCCCGAAACAGGCAGAGGATTTGCTTAATGTAACGGAGTCAGATATGGGCAAACTGCTGGACTACACTCGCGAATTGAGCATGCAGTTCAGCTCGGTTTGCGAACTCTACCCCGGTTATATAAAGTATTTGGTCAATACCCACTACACCATGCAGTGGGATGACACGCTGGCAGAGCTCCTGCCCCGCGTATCACGAGCTGCGGAAAGATGGGATACTGCGCTCAACAAACTGATGGAGCAAGTCGGATTGGTCAAAGATGACTATGCAGATAAACGCCACATCATAGCAGAACTGCTTCTGCTGGCGGCACAAACCCATGGTCAGGATAACACCCCCCTGCTCCCCGCAACGGCAACAACTGAGCTTCTGCAGCTAAAAGAAGCTCTGAGTGCTGCAGAAAATTACCGTCAATGCCAATCAGAGCTCACTCTTCCCTATCCGGAAGGAACGGAAGATGCGCCGGCTGTTCCGGCTCTGTACCGTCAGTGGAAAGAAGCACTGTTCAGCAACTTTATCACCCGATTCTTCACAAACAGAAAGATTCGTAAATCGCTGCAAATGTTGGCATTCAGCCACAAAAAGCCCAATATAGAGCGAGATTTACAAAATCTGACTGATATGCAGCGCTACAAAACATCTGCCGCGCTGACAGCGCCCGCATTGCCGCAATTCCGCAAAGGTATACACATCGGACAGCATGACTACGAAGCCGCCTGCCAAATGGCAGAAAAGCTGCAAAAACTAGCTTCCATTGAATCCCTCTGCAAGCTCTATCTATCCGTTGAAGGCAACCCCATTACCCCGGGCAGCCCGGCGGCTCAGCAAGCCGCGACCTTACGGCACTGCACCGAAGAATACCACGCAATACTGGCAGAACTTGCCAAGCTGCTGGGAGCTCCGCTCAAGGGAACGGAAACAGAACGCGAAGGGGCTGTGGCAGCCATTACTCACGAGCTACTGGCTCAACGTAACAAATGGCGTCAGGTCATCATTTGGAATGAATGCGCAGCCAAAGCCGACAGTGAAATTACACGAGCATTGGTCAGCAAACTACAATCCGGAGAACTTAAACATACGGATATAGAGATTGCTGTACGAGTCAATTACTCGCGTGAACGATTACGCGCAGCCGTAGACTCCAGCCGAACCCTCACTTATTTCGACGCGCCCACTCACGAAAGGCATATCGATAACTTCTGCAGCAAAGATGAACAGGTGCTCAAGAGTGCACGAGCTCATCTTCAGGTCCTGCTTAAGGAGCGTGCTCAGCAGCACACTACGCATGCAAAAGAAATGGCGGAACTTAATCACGAGCTCAATAAACAGCGCGCGCATAAATCCATCCGCAAACTTCTGTCCCTTACTCCGAACGTAAGCCGCATGCTCAAGCCCTGTATGCTCATGAGCCCGCTGTCGGTTGCGCAGTATCTCTCTACGGATTCCGAGCCCTTCGACGTCGTTATCTTCGACGAGGCCTCTCAGATTCCCGTATGGGATGCCATCGGCGCCATTGGTCGCGGCAAGAGTGCCGTCATCGTAGGCGACCCGCGACAGATGCCGCCCACCAATTTCTTCGCTCGCAGCAAACCGGAAGATGCGGGAGACGAAGAAGTGGAACAGGATTTGGAGAGCATTCTCGATGAGTGCTTGGCCTGCGGAATTCCGCAAATGAACCTCAACTGGCACTACCGCAGTAAGTCAGAAAGTCTCATTGCTTATTCCAATCACAATTACTATGATAATAAGCTGATGACATTCCCGGCCCCGGTGGAAAACGACACAGCTCTACAGTACCATTATGTAGCCGGTGTTTATGAGAAGGGAGCCACCAAGCGATATAACAAAAAGGAAGCTCAGGCATTGATTGACCATGTGCTGAGTGTACTGCGCAGCCCGGGGTTCGATTACAACGAGCAAACCAGCATTGGTATTGTCACGTTCAACGCTCAGCAGCAAAATCTTATTCAGGATATGCTGGACCGCGCACGTGCAGAAGACGAATCGCTCGAACCGTTCTTCAATGAAGAAAATCCCGAAGCCATTTTCGTAAAAAACCTCGAAAATGTACAGGGCGACGAGCGCGGAGTCATCTACTTCTCTACCACCTACGGCCCGGATGAAAAGGGAGCCATCTCCATGAACTTCGGTCCGCTGAACCTCACCGGTGGCGAGCGCCGACTGAATGTAGCAATCACACGAGCCCGCACCGGTATGCGAGTATTCAGTTCCCTCAAGCCGGAGGACATTGACCTGAATCGCACCCGTGCTCGCGGAGCGGCTGATTTGCGAGGATTCCTCGAATGCGCTCGCATGGGAGCCGGTTCATACTTCAAACAGAACGACAAGAATAATCAAAACGCAGAATACGGGTTACAGCGAGCCATCTGCAAAGCGCTGCAAGCCTATGGCTGGCAATGCATCAACAATCTGGGCGTATCCGGCTATCGAATCGATATCGCAATTGCACACCCGGAGCAAGCGGGCAATATGCTCGCCGGCATCGTGCTGGACGGCCCGACCTATGCTGCAGCCGCCACAGCTCGTGACCGCGACCTTCTGCGCGAAAGTGTTTTGCGGAGCCTAGGCTGGAACATTCGCCACATCTGGGCTTTGGATTGGTGGCGTGACCCGCAGAATTACGCGGCTCGCATCGATAAACAACTGCGCAACCTTCTACAGAATAAACAGTAAAATAGAAAATCCAATTCGACACTCGGGTTACAACTTCTCGGGTGTCGAATTGCTTTGCGTTCCCAGAGCTCGTAACAAGCGAAGTGCTCTTTCGCCGGGTAATACCCCCGTTTCCATATCACGCATAACAAAGGCAAAAGATAACCCTGTAGTCGGCACGCAGAAACCAATTGAACCGCCGGCACCGGCATGCCCAAAACCGCCCCCCGGGAAAAATGACTCCGGCTCACACATGGCGCCGCAACTAAAGGAGGTGTGTTGCAGTAAGGTATGGTCAAAGCCGCTGCACAGGGGACAGCTCATCCACTCCGCAACCTCAGCAGCAAAAGGAGAACCGGGCAACTTACGGAGCAAAGCTTGATAAAACATGGCCACCCCCCGGGGTGAAGCCACGCCGCCCTTAGCCGGTGAACCACAATTGTGAGCAGCATAGCTATTCATCTCGCGCGGTGATTCAAAGCCCGTTATACTGTGAAAAGCGCGGTTCACCGCACTACCGAGCTCGTAATAGGCACTCATGAACGGCGAGCGGGGAATGCGCCCTTGCAATCTGGGGGCTCTCAATTCAGCCACGCGCGATTCCTGTTCAAACGGAAAATGCCCGATATAAAAATCCAGGTTCAAGGGGCGGCGCACGCATTGTTCCCAATAATCACACACGCGCATGCCGGTAAGTTCGAGCATGAGGATATCAAGCATTGGACCGAATGTCTGGGGATGGTACCCATGTTGCGGGGGGCTCCACAGCGGTGTGCTGCGCTCAATTACCTGCCGACACTTCAACAAATCATCAATTGGTGCGGGTTCTGCAAGTGCGGCAAGGCCGCTTTGGTGAGACAACAACTCACCTATCGTCAATTCCGGCTGAGGGAACGCTGACCATAGCACCCCCACCGGTAGCTCCGGGTCACGACAGCAATCATACAAAGCCTGCAACAAACAAGCTGCGGCTGCCGGTTTCGTAGCCGAATATATTGGAACCAGTGTTTGCTCCGTCCACGGCACGCCGGTCGTGGCATCGCCACCACAAATCGAGCATAGTTCTTCACCGTTTTTCCAGACACAAACACCACCACCACACAATACCCCGTCTTCTATATTGAGAGCAAATGCCTTCCGGAGACGATTATTCATGACGGCATGGGGTGAATATCAACGACATGAGCCACGCCGTCAACAACACGGAAGCTCAATTCAAACGGTTTATAGATAATGTGATAGATACGTTCCGGGTCATGCTGATATGCCGGTCTCGGATCCTGAGCCAAGACCTCGCTCACTGCTATCACCCAGTCAGTCGGGGCATGGTGCGGCAGCTTGCAATCAAACTGCACTGCAAGCATATTTCGCGGAGTTTCTGTAAAGCCGCCGGTAGCCGTCGGCAAACTGTCGGCATAGGGAATATAGGGTTTGATATCGTATATGGGTGTGCCATCTACCATATCAGCCCCACTCACGCGCAGTACAGGCCCGGGCTCTACCGATATCAACTTAACTACCGATAGACCCAATCCGTTTGGACGAAAAGGTGAGCGAGTAGCAAATACCCCCACACGAGTGTTCCCACCTAAGCGAGGCGGACGTACCGTAGGGTGCCAAGCTGCCCCATCATTGCAGTGAAAGCCCCAAATCAACCACAAATGGCTGAAATCGGTCAAACCACGCACACATTCCGGACTAGAGTACGCCGGAGCAAAAACAATCTCACTGATAACATGCGGAGCAAGGTTTGGCTGTCTCGGCACGCCGAATTTATCAGCAAAAGGAGACCGAATGTGCGCCACAGGTTCCATCACACTCCGAAGAAATCACGCATAACTTGCACATAAACGCCGCGCTTGAAATCCGGCAGAGCACTGAAATCAAAATCACAAGGACGAACCCACTTATAATCGCGAAATTCCTTATTATCGAGCCAGGGCTCAGCCTCGTCACTGTGCATCAGGCACAGGAAATAATGCTGTTCCTGACCGGCGTAGGGAATACCACGCTTGCGCAACACGCGTTCGCGTTCTTTCGGCGGATAATCGTAGCGATAGGGGCCATGCTCAGCTATCACCTCGTATTCATTCGGGCGAAAACCGGTTTCTTCCATACCTTCGCGGCAAGCAGCGCAAAGCGGTGATTCACCATTTTTAATACCCCCTTGCGGGAACTGCCAAGCACCCGCAGGTTTCACGCGTTCGCACACCAGCACCGTACCATCATTACGCTGATAAATGATAGCGGCATTCGGCCGATAAAGTTCAGTGGTCTGAGACATAAGGACTATTGGTCGTGACGACACTATACCATAGCACTGACAGATTGGCAAGTACCGAACAGACATGATTGCATTTTTTCCATGTGCAAAATATCCTTGCAAGCCCAAGCCGTCACTGGCATAATAAACAGGCACCATGGCACTGAACGGAACTAACATCCTAGCATTAACACTTCTGATATCCATGCCCGGGGTGTTCCCTGCCCTTGCGGCTGAACTTAAGCGCCGCCCGCAATCGGCTACTGTGCAGCAAGTGAAAAAACAACAGATTTTATTCAGTCATTTGGTATTGCAAACAATCAGTCGCGACATGCCCCAAAGCGGCGGTTATTCTGCGACGCCACTGGATGTAGAACGCTTGGCTCAACGCGGTGTACAGTGGAATTCACAACTGAAATCACTTGTTATACACCCGGGAGCTGCCACGCCAACCTTCTGCTCAGCCGCATGTTACATGGTACTACTGCGAAGCCTGCAACGCTGGGAAGTTTACGCCGGACAGCGACTTCCACATGCCGCATGGCAGGCGCTGGATGTACAGGAAAATCAACCAGACGGCATAGGTGCATGGGGACGCGCCAACGCCAACGGCCCCGGGTTGGCCAAGCTTGTACACGATTTGAAAGCCGGGGTTAATTTCAGCAATTTGCAACTTGCACAACCAGGTGATTTCCTCAAATTCTTCTGGACAAAGGAAATCGGAGTTCAAGAACGCGGTCATCTTGTTGTCTACTTAGGAACCGAAAAAACAAACGGAGTCTTGCATGTAAAATACTGGTCAGCCAACAAACCCGGTGGCTTCGGCATAAAGAGCACCCCGCTGAGCCGCATGCATAACCTCATTTTCACCCGCATCACTAACCCGCAAAACTTTGCCCGTGTTCACAAGATGCCGGAGCAGGATTCGTGGCTGAGAAATATGCAACAGCGCAGCTTCAGCTTCGATGAAGTACGACGCGCTTGCAATATTGTCGAAACTCGCTGACTTTCTCAAAGTGTATCCGGTAGCCATGCTCAATATACCCGAAAAACGGCAAAAAAGTTCAATGGCGCGTTTTGATATTGCAGTCACATTCACAGCATGATAAAATGATGTGGTATGAAGCAGGGCTTTGAAAAAGCGGTGGCTATGTTGGTAGAGCGCTATCCGGAATATCCGGAAGAGGCGTACGAGTTTATGCGAACCGGGCTCGATGCCGCAGCCGATCGGTTCTGTAAAGATGACAAAAGCCCGCACCTGAGCGCAAAGGAAGTCTACTTAGGAGCTTGCGCCTACGCACTCGAGGAATACGGTCCTATGGCGGCTGACGTTCTGGGGTTCTGGGGTATACACTCCGCGAGTGACTTCGGCAATATCGTCTACAACCTCATCGAAGTGGGCATCTTTGGCAAACAAAAAGAAGACAAACGCGAACAATTCGACGAGCTGCCCGATTTGCAAAGTTTCCTCAACGCCCCATACGATGGCACCTACGATGGCCCACTCTCAGAATTACCCAATTTTTAACACAGCTGACACCAATATGAGCACACTGACTACAATGCAGGGTGAACAGTTGCGCTGGCCTGCCGAATGGGAAAAACAACAGGCGGTCTGGCTTTCCTGGCCCCACAGAGAAGACTTATGGCAAGGAGGTCTGGCGGAACTGACCGGGCACTATGCCGATTTGGCTGCAGTTATAGCCCCACACGCACAAGTGCGAATAAATGCAGCCGCTGCGCTGCATACCGGAATCGAATGCCTGTTGCAACAACGGGGCGTGCTTAACTACGCGCTCTACGACCATCCGACCAACGATGTATGGTGCCGCGATCACGGTCCCATATTTGTGCAGCGTCAAGACGGCACACGACAGCTGGCAGACTGGACATTCAACGCCTGGGGCGGCAAGTTTGCCCCGTGGAATCTCGACAATGAAGTACCGACCCGCATAGCGGAAAGCCTGAACCTGCCGCGGTTGAGCAGCAATCTGATTCTGGAGGGAGGAGCAATCGAGGGCAACGGTGAGGGATTGCTCATTACCACGGAAGCCGTACTGCTCAACCCTAATCGCAATCCCGGTATAAGCAAAGCTGAAATTGAAGCTGAGCTACACCGCATTCTGGGCACCAAACAGGTTTTCTGGCTGGGCTGCGGAATTGAGGGCGACGACACAGACGGCCACATCGATGACATGGTGCGTTTTGTGAATGCCGAGGCGGCAGTATCTATTGTTGAGCCCAATCCACGCTCCCCACACTACCGCAATCTGGCTGAAAATAATGAACGACTGCAAGACCTGCGCACCCCTGCCGGGCACCGTGTAGAAATCGTCCCCCTTCCCATGCCACAGCCTTTAGTGGCAACAGATTGGCGCTTGGAACAGTTACCGGCCAGCTACGCGAACTTCCTCATCTGCAATGGGGCTGTTATCGTACCGATATTCAACCAAGCGAAAGAAGATGACCGTGCGCTGGGCATATTGCGTGAGTGCTTCCCTGGACGACAGGTTATCGGCTTCGATGCCCGCCGACTTGTCATCGAGGGTGGAGCAATCCATTGCATCACACAACAGGAAATAGCATAAACACTACACAAGTCATGATAAAATTTCACCGCTCCATTTTCTGCACCCTGAGTGTTCTTGCCTCGCACTTGCTCGCAGACAACAGCTGGCAGGTGGATTTACCTGCGGCTCTGCAGCAAGCCGAACGCGAAAACAAACTGGTTTTGGTCGATTTTACCGGGTCAGACTGGTGTACAGCGTGCATCGCACTGCGCAAAAACGTGCTCGATACGAAAGATTTTCGCAACTGGGCGGCAGATAAATTCATACTTGTTGAAATTGATTTACCGCAAAGCAAAACACTCCCCGACAATCAATTAGAGCACAACAAAACCGTAGCCGAAAGCTACGGTATAGCGTCATTCCCCACCGTTATGGTACTCAATCCACAGGGGGAAGTTATGGGCGGATTTGAGGGATTTGTGAAAAGCACAGCGGATGCCGTGGCGGAATTGAAACACGCTATCGACGCCGCGCCGAAGTTTAGCAAGGCAAAGCTAACAAGCGGCACTGAACGAGCACGCCTGCTCTACAGCATCTACACCAACTATCCCACAAGCAAGAGTTTTGCACAACATGCCAACGCGCTGAGAGAATTGACCCAAGAGGCAGACCCGGATAACCTGACCGGTATACACCACCACGCTGCAGTACAAGAACAAGCTCAGCGTTTTCTGGAAGAGCGCAACGCTACCCGCATGCACAGCCCTGCAATGGGCACCCTGCTGGAAAGGCAGTTGAAAGAAGCTTTACCTGAAAATCGCCCTTCAGTGCTTATGGAGCGCTGTCAATATGCGCTGGGAACGGCCGAGACTACGGAAGACATCGAAAAAACTCGCAAAATGTTCGAAGAACTAGTCCCCTTGCTCCCGGCTGAGGAGGCGGCAGAAGTTCGCCATTTTATAAAATCTTACTTCAGGGATTCGGCTGCGCTGCTGCAAATGCTAAAAGCCGGACGGTCACATTAGCCATTAGCTAAGCAAAGAATTAACGACAGACTTAGTCCATACTATATCTACAATTCAAAATTTCATCGGGCGAGGTATCAATTCCCGAAAATAAAGTTTTTTTAGAACAATCCCCCCCTGCAATACGTCTTAAAAAGCGAACATGAAAAACAAAACAGCACAATACTGCATCGCTTACTCCATACTCATACCAGCCATTATTCTCCTGATTACCTTCATGGATGCAGGACCTCTCAAAACCGGCTTAACTCAATTCTTTATGGCATTACCGGCCATTCCGTGTGCCGTCTTCTGGTTATGGATACAACGTGGCAATATACTTTCCGTTTCCACAATATACATTTGCGTGGGGCTGCCGCTACTGCTCAGCATACTACTGCCCCTAGTAGCAGGAGCAATGTCCGGCCTAATGGATTTTTCGTACAGCGGAACTCTGTCAGAGCAAATTCTTGCGTTGATTAAGCAAAATATCCAGGCATCAATTGTCATGATTCTACTCACAATGGTAGGGCGCTGGATTTCCGGCTTCAGTCAAAGCATGAGCTAAGTCACTTCAGTACATTTGCAGTAGTTTTGAAATGAAGCTTGGCCACATCGGCCAAGCGCTCTTGGCCGTGAGTCGAAACGAAAACGCGAGCCGCCTTCGTAACATGCGGTGAACAACCAAGCGGTAAACTACATCCACTGGCCACAGCGGCATCCTTCATCCATTTCACAAAACGAGCGCGAGCAAGAATGGAAGCCGCAGCCACGGCAACATCACTTTCACCACGCACACGCTGCTCGAGCTTTACGGGGACATTGCGTTTTTTCAAAGCGTGGTACAAAACCCACTCATTGGCAAACTTGTCGCTCAGCGCGCGCGGGCATGTGGGTACCTTCTCGTGCAGAGCTGCAATAACCCGGGCATGCCCCCATGCCAACAGGCGATTAAGATTACCGAACTCAGCATATAGTTCATTATATCGCTTGGGGCCTATGCAAACTACTTCATACGCCACACCGGGCAAGGCCATAACCTTTGCGGCCATGCTTGCTATTTTATTGTCATCGGGTATAGACTTGCTATCTCGGCATCCGAGCTTGACCAAGGCCTCCGCCGTGCGCTCATCCGAATACACGCCGGCTATCACCAATGGGCCGAAGTAATCACCTTTACCACTTTCATCCACACCGAAGTGCGGTGTAATATCAAGAGTCGAGGGCAGTACCTTTGGAGACTCCACCGTGGTGTTTTTTCCCGTAACTGCGGATATTCCGGATTGTGGGTTCACAAGCAGCACAAACTCCATGAACTCATCAGCCCCGGCGCCCTGCACCAATAGCTTGCCCTTTTTAGGGAAATACGCAACATTCACGCGCGGCCCCTCAAAACAAAAATCAGCAAAATCCCGTTTACTCTCCTGAAATCCGGCACGTTGCTGCAACTTATTTCGCAACTGCTGTGCCTCTGTCGGACTAAGCTGAACTGTGTGTTGATTGGCCATAGCGCCCTTAAAATGCCCCGATTCTGAACTTTCGTCAATATAAAATACCACATTTCCTCGCTTTTTCACCCCTGTTGACGCAAAAAAAACATTGAACACGCTTTTTTTGCGTGCATAACGTGAGAAAATACGCTATATTCCCTCCGGCTTCTTCAACAAAGCAAAAAACTTATGGCTAATACGATTACAAAACGAGAGCTTGTCAACAAGATTTGCGCCGAGACTCGCAGCAACCTGACGCAGAACGATGTCCTCGAGGTTATCCAGAAGGCCGTCGATCTCATCATCGAGTCTCTGGGCAACGGCGACCGCGTCGTTCTTCGCAACTTCGGCACATTCACCGTAAAGGAGGTTAAGGCCAAGATTGGTCGTAACCCCAAGGACCCCGGCAAGGATGTACCCATCCCCGCCCGCTCCGTGGTGAAGTTCAAGGTTGGCAAAACCCTCAAGGAAGCTGCCGCTAAGGTTGTGACCGAGTAATTTTTCGGCGCCGCCTCATTGAAATTAACCATCAATTTACTTCAACGAGCCATATCGAATTCCCCGATATGGCTCGTAAAGTTTTACATTTTCTCCAAAAAAAATACTTTTTTTAACTTTTACGCTTGACATCCCCAATAATTTCATATATAATCTCAGCGTTGCCCGTTGACGGCACACATCAGTGCGCAGATAGCTCAGTCGGTAGAGCAGTAGACTTTTAATCTATTGGTCCCGGGTTCGAGTCCCGGTCTGCGTACTACATGTCCCCATCGTCTAGGGGTTAGGACATATGATTCTCAGTCATAGAACCGCGGTTCGAATCCGCGTGGGGATGTTAAAAGACCCGAGGTAAACAACCTCGGGTCTTTTTTTGTGCGGATATAAAGCAATAAGACACGGATTTAACTTGTCAGACAGAGGAGTATGCGGTAGAATGCGCAAGTTCAGCGCGCAGGCGCGGAAACAACCATCACATATCAGGCCATGACATTCCTCGAATTCATCCGCAAAAACTCACTGTTAGTCCTTATCGTTATCGTCGCCATCGCTGCCGGCCTGATAATGATGGATTACAGCAATCAGGGCAGTGCTTTCTCCCGAGATTTCCACATTCAGGTGAACGGCACTAATTACAAGACCCCCGATGTGTACAACCTCGGAGAAAGCGCAGAAAGCACCATCCAGCAGCTGGTAAGCCAGAACTATACCAAGTTGCGCGAGCGCTTTGATACCAACAACGATGATGATTTGAGCGCCGATGAGCAAGCTGCACTGAACGCATGGCTCGAACAGCACCCGGAGGTGGAAGCGGCCTCTGCCCGCCTGCAATACGTACTGAACGCCTGGTGTTATGGTCTTTGCAAACGCAGCGAAGAGAATATCGCCATCAACCGCGCCATGCTGCGCGAGGAAGCCAAGGCTCTGGGTATTGTTCCCTCCAAAGAACAGATTGACAAATATATCACCTCACTGCCGGCATTCCGCAAGGAAGACGGTAACTTTGACAATAAACTTTACCAAAACCTGACGGGCTATTACGATGGCGTAGCTAATAACCCTGCTGAGCAGGCATTCCGCAGTGTTATTTCCGACATCATCATCTGGGAGACTGTCGGCGCTATGATTACAACCGATGTCGCCTACAACACCAAGACCCAATCCGCTATTATCGATGCCGGCAATCAAAACCTGAAAGGTAAAACTGCATGGCTTGCAGCAGACAAAGTAGCTGCACCTGCCGCCCCCACGGAAGACGAGCTTAAAGCGTACTGGGAGACCAATAAGGATAAGTACAAGAGCGAACAGCAGCGCATCGTTTCCATCTACACCCTCACCCCCGGCAAAAATGAGTCTACCGATTCGCTCATGAACACAGCCGACGTCATCATGCAGGACTTTTCGATGGCAGACGGTATCGGGATGGACAGCATCCTCGAAAATGCCGCCAACTCTCCTGAAAACGCTGAATTTACCTACAAGAATGAGGACGGCTGCACCCACATCACCCTGCCTCTTTGCACAGAAGCTGCTGCCCCCGATGCGCTGAAGACTGTGGTTACCCACAATGGTAAAAGCACGACGCTTGCCGCTATCGCATTCAATAACATCGAGGTTGGCGCCACTCTGGCGGACTATGAAGCAGCCGTTAAGAACGGCACCGTTGACAAGCTCTGCACCATTCAACAGCTGCGCGGATTCTATCTTACCCAAGACGGCAAAGCCGTGCTGATTAAAGTTGAGGCCATTTCTCCGCCTACAGTACTCCCCTTTGAACAGGCTCGAGAAAAAGCCTTGGCCGACCTGAATGCGGAGCGTGCAGACAATGCGCTGAAGCTGGCGGCAGAAAAACTTTACCAAGAAATGAGCGAGGCCGCCACCAAGGGAGAAGGCACTGATTCGCTCTTTGCAAAGGCTGCTGCCGCCGGTGCTGAGGTCAGCGATTTCGGACCCTGCACGCTGGGACTCGATTCCGATTTACCCGCCGGGCTGACCACTCAGGCTCTGCTCACCACCGCTACCGGCAAGCTCTGCCCGCTGGTTATCCAGACCGATGGCGCACGCATCAGCACCATTACGGAGCGCACCATCACCGACGACAAGCAATATACACTCAGCAAGCACATCTACCAGCTGCCCATGAGCAATGCTCAGCTGTGCAACCAAGTGATGCTCGATTGGCTCAACACCGCTTATATTCGCTACAACGTACAGTTGGCTGAGTACGTTGAGACCAACATTAAGTAAAGCCCGTCAAACACATGGCTTTTCCCCCGCAGACAAAATACATCGTGGGTAATGAGGCGTGCGAGCGCTTCAGCTTCTATGGCATGAAGAGCATTCTTGTGCTCTATATGGTAAACGCTCTCGCCATGAGCGAGAGCGAAGCCATGGAAGTGGCACACCTTTTCAATGCTCTTATCTACATTCTCCCTCTGCTTGGGGCTTGGATAGCCGACCGCTTTTTGGGGCGCTACCGCACCATATTATACGTATCACTCTTCTACTGCCTTGGGCACGGCGTACTGGCCACGGCAGATTTAACAGAAAGCTTGGAGATTAAGCGCTGGATTCTACTGACGGGTCTCTTCATCATTGCACTGGGCGCGGGTGGCATTAAGCCCTGCGTTTCAGCCTTCGTGGGCGACCAAGTCGGTGGTTTCGACAGTAAGACCATGACGCGCGTATACGCGGCATTCTACTGGGCCATCAACTTCGGTTCATTCTTCTCCTTCCTCGTCATCCCCTGGGTTCATAAAAACTGGGGCTATAGCTGGGCATTCGGCATTCCCGGCATATTCATGGCACTTGCCACCTTTGTATTCTGGTGCGGGCGTCATCAGTACAAACACAAAGCCCCTGCCCAGCCTGAGTTTCTGCCGGCACTCATGTGCCGTATTTTCCGGGGCGCGACAGTTGCCTGTAATCGTTTTGGCGGAGCGGCCGTGAGCCGAGCCACAACTACAGCCCTCCAAATTGCAGCCTTCATCGTTCTCGCCCCCATTGCTGTAAGTTTCGCGATATGGGCACAAGATGGCGCTACCAAACTTGCCACGCTCTGCGGAGCCGGGAGCACAGCCGCTGGCTTTTGCGGACTTGCTGCGCTGTTACTCTACGTGGCAGCTTTGGTACTTGCCGGGTTGAAAGCAGCTGCTGTCTTCGGCATGCAAAACTTCTTCGGTACCACGGGCAGTATGATTTTCAACAAGCGTGAAGTAACGGAGAAACTCTATAGCGATGAGCAGCGCAAAGAAGCCCGCAACATGCTGCGCGTGCTCACCGTATTTCTGATGATTATTCCCTTCTGGAGCCTGTACGACCAGACCTCCACCAGTTGGATTCTGCAAGGTCGCTCGATGGAGGAAATTCGTTTCACCCTTTTCGGCATCAATTTCTATTTCGGTGCGGAAGAGATGCAGAGCATCAATCCGGCCTTTGTTATGACACTGGTTCCCCTTGTCACCTTGCTGGTGTACCCATACATCGGCAAATGGAGCCATCCGCTCAGGCGCATGGGTATCGGCATTGTGCTGGCCGGTGCCTCTTACGGCATCGTAACTTGGTTACAAACCCGTCTCGATGCGGGTGAGCAGCTCAGCATTCTCTGGCAAATTCTCCCCTACTTCGTCATTACCATAGCAGAAATTCTGGTCAGCACCACCGGTATTGAATATGCCTATACCGCCGCCGGTGATAAGCTCAAGAGCATTGTATCCAGTTTCTGGTTCCTGACCAGCACGATGGGTAATTTCCTTGTCATCTACCTGACCGGCTTGGTCGATGCTCCGGCCTCTGCCGAAACTTTCACGCTCTACGGTGTGCTGAGTGTCTGTATCGGTCTGTTGTTCATATTTGTAACAACTCGCCCAAGCTTTAAAGCAGAATAAAGTGCACGAGTGCGGGAATTGCAGGCGGAAAGTGCGTCAGCCGCTACAATGAAGCTTGCTTTCGTGCGCAGTTCAGGGTAGAATCGCGCGCATGGCGAACGAAGAAATTACCACCACTAAAAAGGATTTTATTCGTGAGTGGATTGCCTCTGACCTTGCAGAAGGTCACTGCGAAACTCCTATCACGCGATTCCCCCCCGAGCCTAACGGCTATCTGCACATTGGCCACGCCAAGGCAATCTGCCTTGATTTCGGTGTAGCTCAAGAGTACGCGCAGCAAGGGGCGGTGTGCCACTTGCGTTTCGATGATACCAACCCCTGCAAGGAAGATGTCGAGTTCGTCAATTCCATACAAGAAGACATCAAGTGGCTTGGGTTCAGCTGGGGCGAGCACCTTTACTGGGCTTCCGACATCTTTGATTTCTACTACGAGTGCGCTGTACATCTCATTAAGAACGGCTTGGCCTATGTTGATGAGCAAGATCGCGAAACCATGCGAGCACAGCGCGGCAATCTCACCACGCCCGGCATTCACTCTCCCTACCGAGATCGCTCGGTAGAAGAAAACCTTGCTCGCTTCGAGGAAATGAAGGCCGGCAAATTCCCGGAAGGCGGGGCCGTTCTGCGCGCTAAGATTGACATGGCCAGCAGCAATATGAACATGCGTGACCCCGTCATCTACCGCATCTCCTACGAGCACCACCACAACACCGGTAACAAATGGTGCATCTACCCGATGTACGATTTTGCTCACCCGTTGGAGGATGCCTACGAGCGCATCACGCACTCGCTCTGCACACTTGAGTTCGAAAACCATCGTCCGCTCTACGACTGGGTAATTGAGAACTGCCCCATTCCCGCAGGTTCCCGCCCTCAGCAGCGCGAGTTCTCCCGCCTCAACATCACTTATACCGTCATGAGCAAGCGTAAGCTGCGCCAGATGGTAGAAGAAGGTCACGTTGCCGGCTGGGATGACCCCCGCATGCCCACAATCTGTGGTATGCGCCGCCGCGGTTACCCCGCACCGGCCATCGTTGACTTCTGTGAAGGCGTCGGCATTACCAAGTTCAATGGCAACACCGATGTAGCCCGCTTGGAAAACGCTGTTCGCGCCGAGCTCAACACCAATGCCGAGCGCCGCATGGCTGTGCTTAATCCGCTCAAGCTCGTTCTCACCAACCTGCCCGATGGGCACGAGGAAGAAGTTGAGGTCGTGATTAACCCCGAAAAACCTGAGCTGGGCAACCGCAAACTCACCCTCACGAAAGAGGTATGGATTGAGCAGGACGACTTCATGGTCGAACCGCCCAAGAAGTATAAGCGCATGAGCCCCGGTGCCTGTGTGCGCCTGCGCGGTGGCTACTGCGTGGTATGCACCGGTTACGAGACCGATGCTGAAGGCAAGGTGACGGAGGTTCACGCCGAGATTCTGCCGGGCACCATCGGCTCCAACCCGCCCGAGGGTATACGCTGCAAGGGTGCCATTCACTGGGTTTCCGTAAAATACGGTGTCAAGGCAGAGGTTCGCCTCTACGACCGCCTGTTCAAGGACGAAGCCCCCGATGCCAACCCGGATGGTTTCCTTGCCTCGCTGAATGCCGACTCACTCACAGTATTGAAAGATGCCGTGGTGGAGCCCGCACTGGCAGAGGCTCCTGCTGAGTTCCTGTGCCAGTTTGAGCGCACGGGCTATTTCGTGGCGGATCGCTACGACCACAGCCCCGAACACCCAGTGTTCAATCGTTCCGTAGGTCTGCGCGACTCATGGGCAAAAATGAACAAGTAAGTTAATCACCGAATAAATTAACAATGATAAATTTCAGCTCGGCGGCTTTCGCCGCTTGATTGCGGTAAAGCCGCCGGGTTGTTTTGATGAGTTTGCGATATGAAGAACGTTGAGTTTACCTCCAAAAACGGCGTATTTGACATGAGCAGCTTTATCTGCGAATGCGACGCCGCCGTAAGCGGTGAGCCGCTCCCCGTAGAGAAAGAACAAGCCCCTGCTCCCGAACCGCAACCCGAACCGGTTGTAGAAGTTCCTGTGGCGGACGGTACCGACCCCATCATATACCACCCGTTGGATGAAGTACTCGCCGACCTGCGAATGGGTAAACTCGTGCTGATGACAGATGACCCTCACCGCGAGAACGAAGCCGACCTCGTGTGTGCCGGGCAGTTTGCCACGCCGCAAAACATCAATTTTATGGCCACTCACGCACGCGGTCTCATCTGCGTGCCCATGGCACCGGAGCGTGTGGATGCTCTCGGCCTGCCCATGCAGGCACAGCACAACACGGAAAAGCACCACACGGCCTTTACCGTGAGCGTGGACGCCCTCGAAGGAACCACAACAGGCATCAGCGCATTCGAACGCTCCATCACGACCATGAAACTGGCGGATCCGCGCGCCCGACTCGATGACTTCGTGCAACCCGGCCACTGCTTCCCCCTGCGTGCCGTTGAAGGTGGTGTAATTCGCCGCGCCGGACATACTGAGGGAACGGTTGATTTGCTGCGCATTGCCGGGCTGGAGCCCGTAGGAGTATGCTGCGAAATCATGAAAGAGGACGGCACCATGGCTCGCCTTGGTGAACTGGGCTCATTCCAAAAGAAATACGGACTTAAAGCCTGCTCGCTGGCTCAAATCATTGAGCACCGCCAGCACACCGAAACACTCATCGAAAAAGAAGAGGTTGTAAAGCTTCCCACAGACTTCGGCGAGTTTATTTGCCACTCATACCACTCAAAGGTTGACGGTCAAACCCACCTGGCCTTGGTACACGGTGAAATAGACTCCGAAAAACCCGTGCTGTGCCGGGTACACAGTGAGTGCCTGACCGGTGACGTATTTGCCAGCCGCCGCTGTGACTGCGGTAGCCAGCTGCACACAGCCATGCGCCGTGTTGCAGAAGAAGGCGGCGTGATTCTGTACCTGCGACAGGAAGGGCGCGGCATCGGGCTCTCCGCTAAGTTGCATGCCTACAAGCTCCAGGAACAAGGGCTCGACACAGTGGACGCCAACATTCAGCTGGGCTTTGCCCCGGATTTGCGTGATTACGGCGTAGGAGCTCAGATTTTGAGGGATTTGGGCGTGCGCAAGCTCCGCCTGCTCACCAACAACCCGCGCAAGATTGTGGGCTTGACCGGGCACGGTCTGACTATCGAAGAGCAACTCCCTATCAACATACCTGCCCACGAAGATAATAAGCACTATCTCGACACCAAGCGCAATCGCATGGGTCACCTCATCTAACCCCTTAACCAATCCCCCCCCCGATTCCAGCCATGACAGCAGCAGAAAAAGCACTTTCCACATTCCGCGAGCCACCTTGCATGTACAACTGCGCACAAACAGTCTGCGCAGCATTCGGAAGAGAGGACCTCATCGAACCCATGAAATCCTGTGGTGGCGGTCGTGCGCCCGAGGGTATGTGCGGTGCTCTGTACGGCGCTATTCAGGTAGCACCCGAGCGAGCAGAGGAATTAAAGTCTGCTTTTATTGCCCAAAATGGTGCTTGGAAATGCTGCGACCTCAAGGGCGGTGCACAGCGTGTGGCCTGCCAGCAATGCGTCAGCGTAGCTGCACAACTGCTCGAGAACAAGTAAAGCAGAAAAAAGGTTATAAAAAAGAGCGGGGGCAGAATGAATCAGCCCCCGCTCTTTGTTATCTATTAAAATCAGGTATTAATCAAACACCGAGCAACTCGGCAAGCACCTCCAAACAACGAGCGTTTTCACGCTCCGTGCCGACGGTAATGCGAACATAGTCCGGCAGACCGTAGCCATCCATGTGGCGCAGAATAACCCCCTTT
This sequence comes from Akkermansia sp., assembly GCA_017555205.1. Lineage (GTDB taxonomy): Bacteria > Verrucomicrobiota > Verrucomicrobiia > Verrucomicrobiales > Akkermansiaceae > Akkermansia. Next base: position 298,164 of record JAFZGW010000013.1, read on the forward strand.
GCCAGAGCATCATTGAACACCTTGCGCCCCTGCCCGGTTTTCACCAATATGAAGTTAGCCTGACTGGGAACATATTCAATTCCCCATGCGCGGAAGGCCTCATAGTACTGCTGCTTACCGCGGTTAACCATATCAACGGAAGCCGCGAGGTGCTCAGCATCATCCAATGCAGCGACAGCGGCGACCTGCGACATAAGGTTCATATTGAAAGGAGTGCGAGCTTTATTAAGCAGATCGGCAATCTCGGGAATCGTTACACCGTACCCTGCACGCAAACCGGCTAGGCCGTATGCTTTCGAGAACGTACGCAGAAGAATGACATTCTTACCCTGCTTCACATACTTGAGGGTATCAGGCTTCACATCTGCGAAATCGATATACGCCTCATCAAACGCAACGATAACATGCTCAGGCACGGCCTCCATGAAGGCATCCATCTCCGCCTGAGTCACAACCGTACCAAGCGGATTCGCCGGATTGGTGATGAACACCAAGCGGGTCTGCGGTGTGATAGCTGCCAATACGGCCTGCAAATCAGAACTGAAATCCGGCTTAATGGGAGCTTCCACATACTTAGCACCGAAAAGTTTGCACATAATCGGGTACATCGAAAAACTGTGCTTAGCAGCAATCAGCTCAATCCCTTCGTGCAGGCAAGCATGGCACAACAGTTCAATCAGCTCGCTGCTGCCACTACCCACAACCGTCTGATTGAACTCAACACCAAAACGCTCCGCAATCTTGCTGCGCAGGGTGAACGATGCGCCATCCGGGTAAATGTGAACCCCGGCAGCTGCCTGCTGAATAGCGGCAATAGCCTTGGGCGAAGGTCCCAGAGAATTTTCATTACTGGCCAACTTCACTATGTCAGCCGGCTTCATCCCCAGCTCGCGGGCTGTTTCTTCTATAGGCTTGCCGGGCTGATACGCGACCAGCTCCAACACATACTGATTGGCATATTGAGAGATATTGCTCATAGCTTGCGATTTCGCCCGCAATTATAATACCTGTCATGGACAAAGACAAGCCTTGAATTAGCCATCATTATCATATAAAATCAACTCCATGAAAAAATGGCATAAGCGCACACTATGCGTCCTGACCCTGGGAGTTCTCGGCACCGTGGCTCTGGGACTGCGCCCGGCTTTCACCCCCAACGATGTGCAGGAAATTAAGCACTTCAGCTGCGAAATCCCCCTGCCCGAACACCGGAAAAATAGCAACTTTGCCTTCACTCATACCATACAACTGCACAACCCGCACCGTGGCACTTGGTTCTCCAAGCAACTACAGCAATCCATTCATCCGCAACTCACGCCCGCAGAGTGGCCCATTCGTGTATACTGCGAAGACGGCAAATTGCGGGTGTCAGCTTCCCCGCCCCGGTTGCACAGCGAGTGGGCTCACCTGAGAGCTACATGGGTAGTCGGCATTGGGGATGTCAACTACGTGCGCCGCCCCAACGGAAGTAAGCATGCTGAGTACCAGCTTCATATCTCCTGCCACATGGAGCGCACTGCTTGCTTCTGGCAGAAAACCGAGCGCGAGATGTTCGTACAATTCATCACCATCGATGTAGCAGACGAAGCCGCAGACATGGGCACTGCCCTGCTGGCAGAGACCACCGGCCCCTTCTTCACTCAATTCGCCCCATCCACCACAGGACCGGAGCCCAAACTCCCGGCGCGCTACTGCGAGAGCCCCCTCTCCAACGCCCTGTTGCGCCTGCTGCACACTATCGCCGCCTGTACCCCCGAAACCCACGAGCAACTCACACCACGATTAGTCAATGGTGCCGCCCGACTCGCCAACTTCGCGACCACAGCTCCTTGGCCCGACTGCTGGGGTGAATCCGCCGATATGGCTCGCACCATAGCCTACCGCATCGGTCCGACCCTCGAATACATCGCCGAAAACGATTGCTTTGGCAACCAGCAACTGGCAGATTTCATCAATAGCGACAATTTTTCCCGAATCTTTGGCGAAAAATTCACCGACTCAAAAAGTTCCGACATTAATGCAGACTTGGAAAACATTGATATTCAACGCATCAATATAAAAGAATAAAAAAAGATTAAAAAAATGTATTTTTTCTGTAGATTTTAAGAAATCTTTGCGTTCTCTTATATGTAGGCCGGGGTGAGAGCCGGCCGAGAGAAGACAGTAAACTGTTTTTCATAGAGTAGGTGTAAGTACAATACCGACCGGCATTCCGAGCAGGAGCCGGTCGGTATTGTTTTTAGCAATCTACGCCAACCGCACCTCAGAGCGAAAGACGCTCCATATCCTCCGGCACATAAACAGAGCCGAGAAAATGCACTGCCGCCTCGGCGGAATATGCCTCACGGCGGGTAGGCAAAGTCTTATCCTCCGTATGATACAGCAACAAATTCCGCACCTCCAGCCCGGCCGCAAGCCGCCCGGCATCGAGCGCGGTACTATGGTGCTTTTCATAAGGCTTAAAACGCTCGCGGTCAGCATACAAACAGAAAGCCTCGCACAGCAGCCAATCCGCCCCGCGAGCATATACATCTGCCCGCTCATTGAACGGTTCATCCCCCAAACAACACAAACGTTGACCATCCGGCAACTGCATACAGAACCCATACTGCTTAGCCTTCGTCGAGCCGATATCAAAAGCCCGCGCCGACATGCCCGCAGCCATAAACGCTTCTCCATCTGCCAACCCATGCAGCAATATATCATCGTGAATATGTCGGCATACCTTACCCGGCAAGGTCAAACGGCAGATTGTCTCAAGCGCCAGCAAGCCCTCTCCATGCCCATAAATATGCAGCTTGCCGCTATATTTTCCGGCGTTCATTGCCTGAGCCACCATACGCAGTACCCATACCACGCCAAAGATATGATCCGTGTGCGTATGAGTCAAGAACACATCATGCACATCTGCCAGAGCCACTCCGGCCTGCTCCAGCCGAGCCAATATCCCATTGCCGCCGCCGCCATCCACCAGCAAAACCTGCCCACCATTCCGTATAGTAAAGCATGTATTGTAACACCGCGTCACCGCCGCATTCCCCGTCCCCAGCATTGTCAGCTCCACTTTTTGCTCCCCACTATCCTCCATTGTACCATGGCCCGTATTTACACAGTCATTTACCTCACTCATGCTACCCATTATAAATGCCATTTCCGCCTTGTCAATCTCTATCTCAAGACTGAGAGGAATGGAAAAATTACAAACAGCGGAATGCAGCCGTCGAAATCAGCCGTGTACAATGACGACGGAGGTAACAGCCCCCTCGCCCAGTGTGGCATTGAGAGCGCGAATGATAGCGGCTTTTTGGCGCGTTAGTTCAAATCGTACGGCAGGGTGTGAGGTACGGATACGCGCTTGCTTGCGGGCGACAGAAATAAGCTCGGCTTTGGTGGCGAGGAATGGACCGACGGCCTTTGCCCAAGCATCCGCCAAGACTTCGGGGGCATGCTCAGCTATGGAGATATCCATCTTGCTGATGAGGGTGGCGAGCACGGACTCCATGCTGCGGACGTTGGCAGCAGGATTGAGCTGGGGTTCCACACCGAAGAAATCGGCCAGGGCTTGGCCGCTCTCGCGCTCGGCGCGGGTGGTATTGCGCACGGGGCGCACGGAGCCATCCGCAAATGACTCCTCATGGTACAAGCCCGGGGATTCCCGGCGTACGGTAGCGGGCACATCGGGAACCGGCACCGGCTCAATCGGTGTAGCTTTTCGGGTACGACGTCGGGGCGCTGCCATAAAGAAAAAGAACGACCCCGGCCTACAAATGTGCCGGGGCCGATATGGTTTAGTAGAAAATCGGGATTTCCCGGTGGGATTTACTCGCCGTCATCACCGATGGAATCAACGGGGCAGCCATCCTTGGCCTCCGTGCAGAGAGCAATCTCGTCATCGGTCTCAGGCTGCTTGCAGACGTAAGATACGCCCTCGTCCTCATCAGCGGCGAAGAAATCGCCGGCTACCTCACGGCAAAGACCACAATCGATGCAGTTGCTATCGACATAGAACTTACCGGGAACATTTTTTTCGTTTTTGGAGTCAATATCGGCCATAATGTGTACGGGAAATGGTTACCCACGCCTATTTTTACAATTTTTCTCAGGAATGCAATCTTTTTTTATTGCAACGGAGCACTTTTCGGTACAAAATGTGCGCATGCAAGAAAAAAAAGCCGAAAGCAAGGGTAGTTTTGTGAAAAGAATTGGGTTAACGAACCTGATTTGCATGGTGATGTTCTGCGGGATGGTTGCAATAGTACTGGGCGCGATACTCTACACATACCGTAACATACCGCTTTCAAACTGGCGAGAGTATTGCACGGGGTTACCCATGACCGGTCATGGCATAGAGGTGGAGGAATTGCAAGCGGAGTGGAAAAGCTCAGCCGGCAACAAACGTTTGGAGCTGCGCACGGCCTACTACCCCCAATTAAGGATAAAGCTGGGGAAAGGGAATGGCAGCGGTATTATTTTTGCTAAGTTCATTAACTCACGCCGAGCAGTACAGGGCGCGACGTTGGCTCTTCATTATCGTGAGGGTAATTTCCTGCCGGTCAAAGATTACAACATACAGGCAGAGGGCAAAAACGGCGTGCTACTGCTCGAAAAAGGTTTTACCAAGGCGGCAGACTACAAGCTGCACCAGCTCAATGAAGAGGAGTCTTTGTGGAGCGTGCAGATATTCCAACGCTCCAGCGAAAACAATACAACCTACTATCTTGGTTCTTGCACTATCAGCCCCACCGCTGAATAAATCATGAAAAAACGATTGCAGCAATATGCAGAAATCGCAGAGCCGGAGCGCAAGAGCCCGTGGTGGCACTGGCTGCTGAGCCCGGCGGGCGGCGTGGCGATGGCGTTCGCCTTCCTGCCGTACGATCAGTCCGAGTTTGTATGGGTAGCGTTGCTTCCCCTGCTCTATGTATTGTGGAGCGGGCCTGCTAAGTGGTGGCGGGCATTTCGTTTGGGGTGGCTCTACGGCATGGGTTACTACTGCACAACCTTCTCATGGATTAACGAAGTAGGCCACACCTTCAACATCCCGGCGCCGGTCTTTCTGGCTATTGCCTTTATACCGTTGATGGCGGTATATTCCTGTCTTGTAGGAGCTTGGGCAGCAATAGCAGCCACCTTGTTGCGCCCGCGCCTTTCCCCCGGTCCGGTTACTACGGATATGTCGCTAGACGAGCGCAAGAGCACATGGCAAAGCTGGGCTTGGCAGGATATGGCATCCACCCTGCGCAGCGCGCTGGGCTGCGCAGCACTCTGGGTCTGCATTGAATGGTTGAGAGCAAATGGAACCCTGGGATTCAGCTGGAACAGTCTTGGCATGGCGCTCTACAGTGGCTTAGCCTTGGCTCAGTGGGCGGAGTTCGTCGGTACGGCGGCGCTGTCTTTCCTGCCGGTCTTCACCACGGTAGTCATATATGGCTCGGTGCGTCGCAGTGTTCTGCAGTTCAAAGGAGTTGGTCGTGCCGGACGGCCTTGGGATTTTTATGGCACCGTGATAATTTTAGTCCTGCTCATTGCGGGGGGACTGACAATAAGCAAAGTATACTCACCGTCAAATCTATTGCAACGTGAGAATACGCTGCAATTACCGGTCGTAGCGGTTCAAATCAACAAAGATCAGAGCGACCATATAGCAGAGAACGCCCCCACTGAGCCGCGTGCCCGACGTATTCAAAACGGCTTGTCCCAAAACGGAATCTATTTGCGCAGCACGATGGATGCCTTCAACTCCATTCAACGCAATACGGCTAAATTGGCCGCGCAGCACCCCGAACTTGGGATTATACAGAAGCTGCCGGTATGGGTGGTATGGCCGGAGAGTGCCATGGGGTTGCCTATCTGGCGCGATAAGACTAATGGAAAGCTCTTCCAAGCCCCCATTGACCCCTACACTCACGATGTATTCTTCGGCGAGGAGCAGCTCCCGATGGTGCGCAAGTTGGTGGAGGAAATGGGGGGGCGTTCATTCACCCTCTTCACCGGGGTCGATGAAGTGCTGCTTGCCCCGGAAGACGGGTACTTGGTACCATGTGGGCAGTACAATTCCATGGCCTGTATTACGGGCGATTTCGATAGCATACATACCGTGTCGAAACAGCATCTCATGCCCTTCGGCGAGTATCTTCCGCTCGTTGAATCCGTCCGGTGGATTGGTGAGCTTTACTCCCAAATCACCGGCACTCAGGTGGGCGAAGGTATCCGCCCCGGAACTGGTGATGAGCCTATAGAGTTGCAAGTTCCCGGAACCGATGAAAAAGTAGGGGTCATACCGGCTATTTGCTACGAGGATACCGTGGGAGCCCTACTCACCAAGTTCGTGCGTAAAGGTCCGCAGGTAATTGTCAATGTAACTAATGATGCATGGTTCCGCAATTCTGTATGCGGGGTACAGCAGGCGCGCAATGCCGCCTTCCGCTGTATCGAGCTACGTCGCCCCATGGTCAGAGCCGCGAACCGAGGTGTTTGCTGTTCCATTGCCCCCAACGGTGCCTTTATTGATGCACTGCTGAAGGCCGACGGCACGCCGCACATGGCAGGTTACAGCTATGCCGTGTTGCCGGTGGACAAAGAGGCCGGTTTTACACTTTACGCCCTACTGGGTGACTGGGCTGTTATCGGCTGTCTGTTGTTGGTGATACTGACGGCAGCGCCGGCTGTCATCAATCGAAAAGAGCCCCAGAAAGCAGCGGTTTAAAAACTCAGCGCCGGGAGGTTTCCGGTATATCCTCCCAGCGCGAAGTATATGCCCGAGAGGCGAAGGAGCGGTGCCACGGCTCGGTGGCACCGCGATTGGCAAAGTGGATATTGTGCCCGGCTTGCTGCAGTTTGTCCAGCACGGCCATGAGCTTGCTTGGGGCAACGTTCGGGTGCTCGAAAGTGGGCTGAATGTGCTCTATTTTCTCGAGAGAGGTGAATAAAACGCCTATTTTCTTGTACTCTAAACCAGGGCGGTATAGATTTTCGAGCAAAGCCGCAGCGTAGTGGGTCAATTCCCGAGTATCATCGGTTAAGCAAGGCAACGCACCCCCCTGGTTCGCAGAATAGAAATTTTGCTCATCTCGATAACAAGAAGTACGCAACAGCACATAAAGCGCCCCGGCCATCATTCCCTCATTGCGCAATATACGAGCAGCCTTCTCAACAAAACGGCAGAGCGATTCGCGCAAGGAATTAAAATCGCGCACTCCCTCTTTGAGTGAGCGAGATACCATAATCTGCTGGCGCACCGGCGGGTCTTCGGCATCCAGACACGAGGTGCCATTGAGCTCCAGCGCCAAACGTTCACCGTGCACACCGAAATGCTTGCGCAGGTAATGCAGCCCGCAGGCTGCCAACCCGGCAGCCGTATGTATGCCGAGTGACTTCATGCGGGGGGCCAGGCGACGCCCCACCCCCCATACGTCTCCCACGGGAGTAGCCGCCAGTAGGGGCTCCCACTGCTCCGGGGAAGTCAGAGCAAGCACCCCCTCATATTGCGGGGTATGCTTAGCCGTTTCGTTGGCTAATTTACATAAAGTTCGGGTGGGTGCTATGCCTACACTGACAGTCACCCCTGTGCCACGTCGAATAGCTGCCCGAAGCTCCCGACAAAAGGGAACCCAATCGCGGGAGTCATCCACGCGGGCAAAGGCCTCGTCTATACTATACTGCTGCACGGTCGGAAGTGCTTCTTCCAGCAACATCATGATTCGTTCCGACAAATCGGAATAGAGCGGAAAGTTAGCCGAGCAAACAACAGCCTGCGCCGCCTCAAGGCGTTCGCGGCATTTGAAGAAAGGCTCCCCCATTGCTATGCCGAGAGCCTTCGCCTCTTGGCTACGCGATACGACGCAACCATCGTTATTCGACAAAACTACGAGCGGGCGTCGGCGCCAATCGGGCCGAAACACCTGCTCGCAGCTGGCGAAAAAATTGTTACAGTCAAAAAGTAAGTACACAACACTCAAAGGCCGAGTCGGGCCATGAGAATTTCCGTAACAAGTTTGGGATTCGGTTTGGGATTACTGTTTTTCATCACCTTACCGGTAAGTGCGTTGACGAGCTTCATATTGCCGCCCTTCACCAGTTCCACCATATCGGGATTTTCAGCTATGACCTGATCTACCAGAGCCTCCAGTGCATTGCTGTCTGCCTTCTTGTACCCCAGCTCGGCAGCGGCAGCAGCAGCAGTCAGGGCTGTATTATTCCACAGCAGTTCAAGCACCTCGCGAGCCTGACTTACGGAGCAAATCCCCTCCTCCACCACATCCACCAAACCGGCGAGAGTTACGGGAGCCACCGGGCAGTTTTCAATCTCGCACTCCTTCTCGGCAAGCACGGAGGGGAAGATATTGATGAGCCAGTTGGCAACTTTGCGCGGAGCCTTGGTAGCAGCGGCAGCAGCCTCGAAATAGGAGCAGAGGCAAGCATCTGCAACCAGCGTATTCGCATCCGCCACAGGGAGAGCATAGCTATTCATAAGTCGCTGCTGGCGAGCATCCGGCAGCTCGGGCAGTTCGGCCTGCATCTTCTCCACATACTCCGCCGTATGAACCGGAATGAGGTCAGGGCAAGTATGGTAGCGGTAATCATGAGCATTCTCCTTGGTGCGCATCACAATACTCTCGCCCAAGTCGTCATCCCAACGGCGAGTGGATTGCACCTGAGCAATGCCACGGTCAAGTTCATCCGCCTGACGGTTAATTTCATAAACCAGTGCACGGCGAGCCGCAGACATGGAGTTGATGTTCTTCATCTCGATTTTGGCCCCCAATTCCTTCTGCCCCTTGGGTCGCAGGGAGACGTTCACATCACAGCGCATTTGCCCCTTTTCCATATCGGCATCAGATATTCCACCGCAGATGAGAATTTGCTGCAAGCTTTTCAGGTAGGCGTAGGTTTCCTCGGGACTGGTGAGGTCGGGGGCAGATACTATCTCCATGAGCGGAGTACCGCCACGGTTATAGTCTACCAAGGAATAGGAACCATAGTGAGTAAGCTTGGCAGCGTCCTCCTCGAGGTGGATATGATCAAGCTTGACGGTTCGCACGACAGCCCCCTCGGCCTTCACTTTATAATCTGCCGGGTAAGCCCATGAATACAGAGGAACTTCACCACCGATGCAAAGAGGCAAATCCAGCTGGCTGGTCTGGTAATTCTTGGGCATGTCGGCATAAAAGTAATTCTTTCGGTCCCATTTAGAAACCGGCGGCATCGAGCAGCCAAGCATCAGCCCGGTAAGAACAGTGCGCTCAATGGCAAATTGATTGAGAACAGGCAAAGCACCGGGCATACCCAAACAGGTAGGGCACACGTTGGTGTTGGGTTCATAGCCGAAACCGGCCTTGCAGGAGCAGAACATTTTGGTGGCGGTCTTAATCTGGCAGTGAACTTCCAGACCGATAGTTACCAGGTAATCAGATACAGGCATGGTAATGAAGCGTAGAGTTTATTATATTATTTAGTTTGAAGTTGTTACATTCTCGAGCATTGCTTCGTCGAGGTCAATCCTGAAGGAGGCATCGAACACGTCCGCAAACCAAGAGCTATGCGTATTGGCCAAGCTCTCATACACGCGGTCAAGCACATCGGAAAACTTATCGTAGGCGGCTTTATCATAACCGGGCAGCGATGCAATTCTTACCAACTCGGTACGAATCCCCCAAAGCAGCGGTTCAATTGGCGCATAAGCCTCCCGAGCAGCGCGGAGGGTGGACTGAGAAAACGCGCGTTCCTTGCATTCTTTCCGAGGGAGCAGCGCATTGAGTCGCTCAGTAATTTGACGGAGCGACTCAATAGCAAGGTTGGCGGACTCGACATCATGCACACTTTGCAAAGTAGCCAGCACAGCACGATCCGGCTCCAGCAGGCGGCGAAAACGCGTTGTTTCCTCGCGAGCTTCTTTCTCGGTAAGTGGAGGGCTGGGCTCAACCAACTCCTCTACCACCTCTTCACCAACAATTCCCGCGTCTACGGCTCTCCGAAATTCCTTAATGAGAGAGAGAGAACCATAACAATTCACGCGACAGAGACTTTCAAACTCAGCGCACAGGTCATCCAGAGCCTCCGCAATACTGTAGTGCAGCATGTCGAGTGCCTCCAAATCTTGCGCCAAACTTTCCTCCCCTTGCAGCAAATAGCCAATGTACTCCATTTCTTGGATTAAGGAGCCAAAGCGGGCGGCAGCTGCATCTGCCCCTTTTCGGTCGGTTACACCGGAAAGCAAAAACCACATTTCGTTAGTAACGCGCAGCAACTCCTGCCCGGGGCTCCCCTTCAACTGCGGACGTGGTGAAGTACGTTCCGCCGGAGTCGCGTCGTCAATCGTACCCGCAGGGGCATTTAGCCCCAGCAGGATGGCTGCACCGACTGGAATGAACGGAAACTTCATTATCGCGGATATTATACTCCTTTCACCCAAAAATGACAAGTCACGATTTTGCCAACAATCAAAAAAAGTTACCCACTGTAGCAATGACGACATGATTTTAGCTTGTCATGGCTATTGTTTTAAATTAGAATAGGCGCAGCATCAACGTTTTCAAGCTATGGATTTCAGAACATATCTTCGACATCACCCGGATAAAAACGGTTTTTACGGACGTTTTGGCGGTGCTTACCTGCCGCCCGAACTGGAACCCGCCTTCAAGGAAATTACTGAGGCTTACAACAGCATCTGCCACTCGGCTCAGTTTATCAATGAATTGCGCCGCATTCGCAAGCAATTCCAAGGCCGTCCCACGCCAGTGTATCATTGTGAGCGTCTTTCCCGCCTCAATGGTGGTGCACAGATTTACCTGAAACGCGAAGACTTGAACCACACCGGGGCCCACAAACTCAATCACTGCATGGGTGAGGGGCTTCTGGCAAAGTTCATGGGCAAAAAGAAAATCATTGCCGAAACGGGAGCTGGCCAACACGGCGTGGCATTGGCTACGGCAGCAGCCTATTTTGGTCTGGAATGCGAAATTCACATGGGCGAGGTAGATATCGCCAAGCAGGCACCGAATGTCACCCGCATGAAGATGCTGGGAGCCAACGTTGTATGTGTAAAACACGGACTGAAAACTTTGAAAGAGGCTGTGGACTCGGCATTCGAAGCATATCAGCGTGACTACAAAACCGCTATCTATTGTATCGGTTCCGTACTGGGACCGCACCCCTTCCCCATGATGGTGCGCGACTTCCAGATGGTGGTAGGTGCCGAAGCGCGCGATCAGTTCCTGGAAATGACCGGCATTCTGCCCGATGTCGTCTGTGCCTGCGTCGGCGGTGGTTCAAACGCCATGGGCATGTTCCCTGCCTTCCTCGATGACCCGGTGGACATTTACGGCATTGAACCTATGGGCAAGAGCGAGAAACTCGGCGACCACGCTGCATCCATGAAATATGGAGAAGAGGGTATCATGCACGGATTCAACAGCATCATGCTCAAGGGTGAAAACGACGAACCCGCCCCCGTCTACTCCATCGCCAGTGGGCTGGATTACCCCTCCGTGGGTCCGGAGCACGCCTACCTGCGCGACATCGGCCGCGTGAAATACGATGGCGTGTCAGACGCCGAGGCCGTGGACGCCTTCTTTAAGCTCAGCCGCTACGAGGGTATCATCCCCGCGCTGGAAAGCTCGCACGCCGTAGCTTTCGCCATGCGCAAGGCTCGCGAAATGGGAACAGGTGCTATCTTGGCCAACTGCTCCGGGCGCGGCGATAAAGACGTTGACTACATTGCCGAGCACTACGGCTACGGCGAGCAGTACCAGTTCTGATATTTCATTCAAAAAAAATGCTCACAGAAAACCCCCGACCGATATTCGGTCGGGGGTTTTCTTGCAAGAATATGTTGCAGGGGAGGAACTTACTCGCCCAACACACTGGCCAGCATAGAAGCCACGCCTTGGAATGCAGCGGAAACCATGCTCTGGCCGGGGTCTTTAAGCGCCACCGGAGCCCCCTCATCGCCGCAAGAGCGAGTCTCAATGTCGAGCGGAATGCGACCAAGCAAAGGCACGCCAAGCTTCTGAGCCTCGCGCTCACCGCCGCCCTCACCAAAGATGTTGTAAATCAAGCCATCACTCGGGCATACGAAATAGCTCATATTCTCGATGATGCCGAGAATCGGAGTTTCCACACGCTGGAAAAGCCCCACAGCCTTGCGGGCATCGATAAGAGCAACCTCCTGCGGAGTAGTCACCACTACAACACCGGACAAATCAACAGTCTGCACAATAGTCAGCTGAATATCACCGGTGCCCGGAGGCATATCGAGAATAAGGAAATCCAAACCACCCCACTCAACATCGCGCAGGAACTGCTGCACATAGCGAGTTGCCAAGGGACCACGCACGGCCACGGGAGAGGCCTCGTCCACCATCAAGCCCATGGAAAGCAATTTCACACCGTGAGCCTCCACCGGCAGGAACTGCTCTTTTTCAGAGCAACCGGGGCGCTCCTTGGTGCCGAACATCAGCGCCATGGAGGGGCCGTAAATATCGAGGTCGAGCAAGCCGGTCTTATAGCCCAAGCGAGAAAGAGCAACGGCCAAATTGGCAGAGACGGTACTCTTACCCACACCACCTTTACCGGAGGAAACCGCAATCACATGCTTCACACCGGGCACACTGGATTTCCAGTCAGCGGGGTCATCGTTGGAAGCCACACGGTTACTCTTGGGCGCATGGTGCTCGATATTAACATCCAGCTTTTTCACCCCCGGCAGTTCCTTCACCGTAGCCATCACATTTTCGTAGATGAAACGGGGAACATCGGCGTTCTTACTCTCAATCAGCAGCTCAACAACCACGGCACCTTCGGGCGAGACGGTGATATCCTTCACCAAGCCGAAAGAGACGATATCGCGGCTGAAACCGGGATACTTAACCGTAGTGAGAGCCGCACGTACAAGCGCGGGTGATAATTCAGGTTGAGTCATAATATTAACAATCCTTTGTTCTTAGCTCTGTTTTTTGAAGAGGGTCCAAGGGGTGATAATAGCGTGCACCGTTGCAGCAAAAGCTGTGCAAAGCCAGCGGAATACCACCACTGCGGGATGGACGGCTTTGTACACGCTGCTGTATTTATCGTAGCATATACTCAGTGCTAAAATTGCAGCAATAATGCCAAACTTAGGCCCAACCGGCATGTGCCAGTGAATACCCCAAGCCGACTCAAGCACAAGAGACAGCGTCATTACAAAACCGACGAAGCCCACCAGTACGAATGCAACACTCGAAAGCACAGGGTAGTGCTTAATAATACCAATGCACCAACCGGCCACAACTCGCAACGCAGCAATGCCGATGAAAACACCCAAACACACGACCCACAGGTGGAGCTCCTCCGGTATACCCTTCGAACCGGCCACAACACCCACAGCAGCTACTACATTATCAAGAGAAAGCGACAAATCCATCAGTTCAATGCTGCACACTGTAGCCCAAAAACCTTTTCCGGCAAAACGCTTGGAATCCTCAGCCCCATTTTCAACCTGAACAGCTTTTTTATATTTCAGGTGGTCACAGGCCAAGTAAATGAGATACACCGCACCGAACCACTTAACCCACATGTTGTGCATGAGCCAAGATACCAGAGCCAATGCAATACCACGGAAGACGTATGCTCCCACAAGCCCCCAGCGCAGAGCCTTTTTCTGCTGGTGCTCCGGCAGGTGCGATGCCATTGCGGCTATCCCCAATGCATTGTCAACAGACAACAAACCTTCAATCAACACCAAAATACCGACAATCATGCCGGCATCCAACAAAAAAGCGGACCAATCTTGTGAAATAACATCAAAGGCGGTCTGTAAACTAGCAATAGGCATGCGCCGAGCCTATCACATTTCACCCTCAAATGCAAGCTAAACATCCGGAACAGACCGCCATTTTCCTTTATCTTGCAGAGTTTTCTTGCATATTCTATAATTTTTTTCTATAATGCGCCTCAGCATGAAACACATACTCGTCACCGGTGGTACCGGATTCATTGGCACCAATCTCTGCCGTCGTCTCATCAACGAAGGTCACAGAGTCATCTGCTTGGATAACAATTACACCGGCTCCCTCTCAAATGTAGAGGATTTACTGTCTCACCCCAATTTTACCTTTGTAGAGCACGATGTCATCGAACCATGGGACTGCGATGAACCTTTGGATCGTATTTACAATTTGGCTTGCCCGGCATCCCCGCCTTTTTATCAGGGCAATCGCTCTATTTTCACCACCAAAACCTGCGTACTCGGTGCGCTGAATATGCTTGATTTGGCCAAGCGCAAGGGAGCCCGCATTCTCCTGAGCTCCACCTCTGAGGTTTACGGTGAGCCGAAAGTCCATCCCCAGCCGGAGGATTACCGCGGCAACGTAAACCCCATCGGCATACGAGCCTGCTACGATGAAGGTAAGCGCTGCGCCGAATCGCTCTTCTTCGACCATCACCGCCACGAGGGTGTCGACATCCGCGTCATTCGCATCTTCAACACATACGGTCCCTACATGAACCCGGATGACGGCCGAGTGGTCTCCAATTTCATCTGTCAGGCATTGCGAGGTGAGGATATCACCATCTACGGTGAGGGGCAGCAAACTCGTTCTTTCCAATATGTTGACGATTTGATTGAAGGCATGGTTCGTATGATGGAGAACGAAAAAGGCTTCATCGGCCCAGTCAATCTCGGCAACCCCGGCGAGTTCACCATTCGCCAGCTTGCAGATCAGGTGCTGGCCAAAATTCCGACAGAGAGCAAACTGGTGCAGCGCCCCCTGCCCGCCGATGATCCCACCCAGCGCAAACCCGACATCCGTCTGGCTCATGAGATGCTCGATTGGGCACCCACTATTTGCCTGAACGATGGTCTCGACATGACAATCGCCTACTTCCGCCGACAACTCAATATACAATAAATCCGCCCCCGCTAATCCGGATAGCTATCAGCCAACTAAGCACAGGCATGGACAACGAAGCATTCCAAACAGGTACTCCGCTTTTTCGAGCCATTACTACAGGGCATACAGATGCAGTAGCCAAACTGTTGGCTACTGGTGCCGACCCAAACGAATGCTACGGTGAAGATGATGAACCGGCGTTGCTGGTGGCCGCGATTGAAGGCCGCGCCGATATCTGTGCGCAGCTGATAGCTGCCGGGGCGGATGTAAATGCGACTGACAGCCGAGGCTACTCACCATTACTGGGAGCCGTATGTGCTGACAATCTACCTATCGTGCAGGCACTCTTAGCGGCTGGCGCACGAGTAAACCACCGGTGTGCACAGAGCGGAGCTACGGCTCTGCACGATGCAGCGACCGGCAACCATTTGGCCATTGCGCGAGAGCTGATTTCCGCAGGGGCAGATGTAAATGCCCCTGAAAATAATGAAGGAAACACCGTGCTGATGAGTGCAGTTCAGGCTCTTGCACCGGAGCTCGTCGAGCTGCTTCTTCAGCACGGTGCCGCTCCAAACACTCGCAGCAGCAAAGGAGATACGGCACTGGAGCTCATACGCAATGAGTTGCTCTATCTCTGGGAACCGCTAAAATGCGCACGCGCGCGCCGTATTGAATCCCTGCTGACTACCTGAGCCTCCGGTCAATCGCCACAGCACCGGCTCAGATAAATATCTCGGGCAGTTTCGGTTCGCTTGCGACCATATTCAAACGCTGGGTCATGCCCTCCAACATGGGCGGAGGCAGCAAACGAGAACGGCGGAAACACACTGCCACACAACGCATGCAGAGTATACACTTGCTTGCATCCGTCGTATGCGGAGCCGAAGCCGGTATGGCCCCTACCGGACAGAGTCGGGCGCAACGCCCACAGCCTCGGCAGCTCTCCAAGGTAAGCGGGGTAACGGGCATCTGCGGGCGCTCGCGATACGGCATATTGCCGGGCACGCAGACGGTACTCATTTCGCCCGTGGCCAACTTATCCGCCACAGCACGCCCGAACTGAGCAGCCTGCTCACAGTCAGCGGCATGCGGACGCCCGGCTGCAATCGTACGCACGATAGAGTGCTCCGCTATGAACGCAGCGGCGGCTACCACCTTGAAACCATTTGCCGTCAACTCCGTATGGAGCTCCAGCAGAGCATCCTCATACGCACGATTACCGTAAACAACAACTGCTATAGCCGGACCGCCATTCCCTTTCAGGGCTCGCAAACGCTCCAGAGCAATCTCGGGCACACGTCCACCATACACCGGAACAACTGCAAGCAACGGCACCTGCACCGACTCTGTAGCAATCGGGGCACACAAATCGACCTTGCGCACAGCCATTCCCTGAGTAATGGCTGCGGCGATTTTCTCACATCCTCCTGTAGGACTGAAAACGGCAGATATCCACTGACTAGCATTCATGAGTATAAGTCTAGCTATTAGAGGGCACTAATTCAAGCACTATTTTTCGAGTTCTGCACGAATGAAGGGAGCTGTAATGCTCTGCTTGCTACGAGCAACCTGCTTGACCGTCCCCTGCGCCACAATAGTTCCGCCATCAGCCCCGGCCCCGGGACCTACATCGATAACGTAATCAGCCTCGCAGATTAGCTCAAGGTTATGCTCTATCACCACAACAGTATTACCCATCTCTACCAAGCGCCTTAATACACTGACCAGCAAGCGGACATCGTGCGGGTGCAGGCCGATGGTGGGCTCTTCGATAAGGTAGAGGTCCTGCGGCAATGCGCGCCCCCGACGTATGGCCGACAGCGCAGCACGGCGACCTTTAATCAGTTCCGCCACCAGCTTAATACGCTGAGCCTCACCGCCGGAGAGGGTATTACTGGCTTGGCCGAGAGTGAGATACCCCAAGCCGGTTTCACAAAGCAACTTCAGCGGGTCAGCCAGTCGGGGCTGACCTGCAAAAAACTCTGCCGCCGTCTCCATATTCATATCGAGGACCTCAGCTATCGTCTTCCCCTTGTATCGCACTTGCAGCGTGCGCGAATTGTATCGGGCACCACGGCAGGTTTCACAAGGCACGCTGCACGGGGGCAGAAAATCCATCTCCTGCCGCTGATAGCCGCTACCCTTGCAGCTCTCGCAGTGACCGGCAGCCGTATTGAAAGAAAACCGCCCGGCATCAAAGCCTAATCGGCGTGCATCCGCACTCTGAGCAAACAACTTGCGAATTTCATCGAATATACCTATATAGGTAGCGGGAGTCGAGCGTGGTGTCTTGCCCAAGGGGGATTGATCTACCCTGTAGAGAGCGCGCACGGTATCAAGCCCGGACGATTTTTTCCAGCAAGCGCGCAATTCCGGGCTGATTTTGCCGCCCAACGCGAGCTCCACCGCCGGGGCAAGAGTTCCCGTGATAAGCGAGGTCTTGCCGGCACCCGAGGAGCCGGTAACGACCGTAAACCTCGAGCGAGGTATACGCAGGGTAACATTTTTCAGGTTATGTAAGCAACATCCCGTCAGCTCCAGCCATTCAACATCCTTCATCGGCAACCACTTTCCGCAGTACGGGTGCTGTAAACGCTCTGCCAGAGCCCGACCGGTGACCGATTGACTATTGGCAGCCACTTCGTCAAACGTTCCCTGAGCCACAATCTCGCCGCCATGCACACCGGCACCCGGGCCGAGGTCAATAATATGATCGGCACAGCGCATAGTATCCGTATCATGCTCCACAACAAGCAGGGTATTTCCGCGATTTTTAAGCTCCGCTAAAGTTGAAAGCAAGCGTTCATTATCGCGCGGGTGCAGACCAATGGTCGGTTCATCGAGTACATAAAGTACACCTCGCAACTCAGACCCCAGCTGAGCGGCCAAACGTATGCGCTGAGTTTCACCGCCGGATAATGTTGTAGCTGAGCGATCCATCGATAAATATCCCAAGCCCACGCGCTGTAAGAATCGCAATCGGGGAGCAATCTCTGCGAGAATATTACGGGCAATCTCACCCTCGCGCCCATCAAAATGCCAACTGTTCACCAGTTCCAAAGCGCTGACGGCATCCAAACAGCCCACCTCAGCGATATTCTTGCCGAATAGTGTAACCCCAAGAGCAAACTCATTGAGTCGCGAGCCATTGCATGCAGGGCATGGGCGGCTCTCGCCATCCCTTGCGGCTGCGCGTTCGACCTCGCGGTCATAGCGTAATTCACGCTCCAACTCGCTGAGCTTTTCATCATCGCGCCGATTCCCGGCAACTGAGGCCACTCTACCATGACCGGCACACACGGGGCACCACCCACGAGGTGAATTGAAGGAGAAGGAGGAAGGCTCCGGCTCAGCATAACTCTCGCCACACTGAGGGCAAGTCAGGCGAGTGCCAAGCAGTTGGCTTTTACTTCCCTGCCGCAGGCGCAAAAAACCATCGCCCATTTCAAGCGCGCGCCCCACGCACTCATGCAAGGCTGCAAAATCGCAATCCCGGCCATTCATCGTGATGTGATTTCCCTGCACACAGACCTCAGCCAGCACAATGTCCACATCGTGATTCGAGTAACGATCCAAGGGGCTGAACTCTTCCGTTCGGCAAAGTACGCCGTCTGCTATCATGAAGGGATACTTCTTCTTTGCCGCCCAGCGAGCCAAATCGGCATAGTGCCCCTTGCGATTGCGAACCACCGGAGCCGCTATCATGAGAGATGACGGGCGTTTGTCTATTTCGGCCATTACGAGAGCCCGAATTTCATCCGGCAGACGACGCCCCACCGGCACCTTGCAGCGGGGACAATGAGGTTGACCTAATTTGGCATAGAGCAATCGCAGGAACTGCCAGATTTCAGTCACGGTACCCACGGTGGATTTGCTGCCGCCGCGCGAGCGGTTCTGCTCAATTGCCACAGTGGGCGGCAGACCGGTCAGGCGGTCTATATCCGGCGTTTCCATCTGCTCCGTAAACTGGCGGGCGTAGGGGCTCATGACATCCATAAACCGCTTTTGCCCCTCCGCGAATATAATATCGAACGCCAATGTGCTCTTACCGCTTCCGGATAAACCAGTTACTACCGTCATCTCATTGCGGGGAATATCCACGTCAATATTTTTCAGCTGGTGATGCCGGGCACCGCGCAAGGCTATTACCCCTTGAGGAACACTGACATCGGCCCCCGCCGCGGGTGGTGCAGTTGTCACCTCACCCTCTCCGTGCAAGAGCTGAGACAAGAATCCCCCGGTGTAGCCCGACTTACTTGCGGCGACCTGCTCAGGTGTACCCTGCACCACAATTTTACCGCCGCCGGTACCGCCCTCCGGCCCTAAGTCAATGATATGGTCAGCACATTTAATGAGCTCAAGGTTGTGCTCTATCACCAGCAATGTGTGCCCCTGCTCCACTAGGCGATTAAACACGCCCAGCAGCACCTCCAAATCACTGAAATGCAACCCTGTGCCGGGTTCGTCCAATATCAGCAAATGCCCCTTCTCCGATTGTTCTCCCGTAAGGGCATCCACCAAAATATGTGCCAGCTTTAAGCGCTGATTTTCACCACCGGAGAGCGTATTGAGGGGCTGCCCCAGCCCTAAATGCCCCAAACCGACATCCACCAACACCTGCAAGCGCTCTGCAATGCGGCGAGCGCGGGCATTCTTTTCTCGCGCAAATAAGCGCTGTGCGCTGCATATATCAAGAGCCAGCATCTCTGCCATATTATACCCCAACAGGGTGATAGTGAGAGCGCGGTCAGTATAACGCGACCCCCGGCACAAGGCGCAGGGGACGAATATGTCTGAGAGGAACTGCATTTCGACCTTCTCCTGTCCCAACCCGGAACAGCGTGGACAGCGCCCCTCACCACTATTGAACGAAAAATACCCGGGTTTAAGACCTCGTGCCTGTGCCGCAGGTTCAGCAACAAAGAGTGCGCGAATGTCCTCAAATACGCCGATATACACTGCCGGGGTAGAGCGAGGTGTGCGCACAATCGGACTTTGGTCCACCAGCAACACATCGTGCACCTTATCAAGCCCGCTAATGGAGCGCACGCTCATTTCATCTTCATCATCAAGAGCCTCGGAATGCACAGAACCGTAAAGCACCTGACATGCCAACGAGCTCTTACCACTACCACTCACGCCGGTCAGGCAGGTATACACCCCCAGCGGTATTTCCACATCAAAATTGTGCAGATTATGGCACTCAGCCCCGCAGATGCTGATGGACGGCTTCCACCTGCGGCGGCGGCGCGGCACAGCAATACAACGGGAACCACTGAGATATTGACCGGTAAGGGAGTTCACAACAGCCCCGATTCCGCCGGGCGCTCCAGCATAAACCAATTCACCGCCGGCGGCACCACTGGCCGGCCCCATATCAACCAAATAATCAGCCGCTCGCATCACCGCCTCCTCATGCTCAACCACAACCAGCGTATTACCACGCTGCGCGAGACGCCGCATGGCTGCAATCAGCCGGGCTGTATCGCGGGAGTGCAGGCCCACCGTCGGTTCATCGAGCACAAACAGGGTTTCCGTCAAGGCTGCGCCCAAACAAGCCGTCAGGCTCACTCGCTCAATTTCACCGCCGGAGAGCGAACGAGTTAAACGACTGGCAGCCATGTATCCCAACCCCACTTCGCACAGGTAAACAACACGACTGCGCAGTTCTCGCACCGCCTGAGTCAACGAACGGTCGTCACCCGTAGCCGGCAGTACATGAGCATCCAACCACTGCAGAAACTCCGTCATGGGCAAAGCCATAACCTGCGGCACAGTCAATCCGCCAATGGTAAATGCCAAAGCCTCGGCACGTAAACGCCCGCCGTGGCACTCAGGGCACACGCTGTACACACGGTAAAAGCCCAAAAATACCCGTACAGACATCTTGTGCGAGTGCTTCTCCATGTCGTCAAAAATCCCCTTGTAACCATACCACAGTTTATGGTCAGCCGCCGTATAGGGGTCAATATCGCCGCAATTACCGTAAAAAACCCAGTCTTTTTCCTTTTGAGAGAGTTCATTCCAAGGCACATTCATGCGCACGGCCCGATGCCGCTTGTTAGCCTGCACAAAATCGCCATAGCAAAGCGAGAGTGTTTGCGAACTGAGCATTTTGAGCGCACCTTCGGCTATACTCTTATCCGGAATAATACCTCGATTATAATCATAGGTTATGGCACGCCCGTAGCCTTTGCAGGCCGGGCAAGCGCCCAATGGTGAATTTCCGCTGAAAAGACCGGGTCTGGGTTCAACCAAGGGGTACCAATCACTACGGAACTCCCGCAGGTCGCCCCACCCTGCATCAGTGCGCAGAACCGTATACATGACATCCTGCCCCAGCCGAAGAGCTGTTTCTGCGGCCTCGGTTAAGCGCAGGCTGGTTTCGGAGCGCAGTTTGATGCGGTCCTGCACCACATACCATCGCTCCATACCCAGCTGTGATTCTGTAGCCTCATCTAACCGCAGCACCTCGCCACACGCATACACCCTCAAGTAACCTTGCCCCTGCAGTGCCTGTACCATTTCATCAAAAGAACCCACCGGTCGCAGGGCAAAACACACCAATACTTCACCACCGCCACTCTCCGATAACAGCTGCGCCGCCACCCCCTGCGGTGTAGCCGGGCGCACCACCCGCCCCTCAGAGTCACGCCCCTCGCTCAAGCGTGAAAAAATAAGCTTCAGGTACTCGTTGATACCAGTCATAGTACCAACGGTCGAACGCGAATTCTTTACCGAATTGCGCTGCCCGAGCGCTATCGCCGGCGGCACATTTTCCACCGCCTCTACATTCGGTCGATCCATACGCTCCATGAACTGGCGCACATAGGGCGAAAACGTCTCCACATAGCGCCTCTGCCCCTCCGCATACAGCGTACTCATCGCCAGAGAACTCTTTCCGCTACCGCTCGGCCCTGTCACCACCGTCATTCCTCCCAAAGGGATATCAACATCTACCCCCTTCAGATTATGTTCCTTAGCTCCGCGTATGCGAATATTTCCCTCCGCGCTCTCATGTGTCATGCCCCTATATTACCTACTTTTTTGGCAGAGATAAAGCCAAATGTGTGTATCTACGCTCAAATCTACGTTGACGCCGGACTGATTATTGAGCTAAAAGCAGCGCTACCACCCACTGCGGCACAACAATAAATTATCGAAAATCAAAGCACCCGTCATTTGTTTGCAAATGGTTAGCGGGTTAGGTTGCGGGCAGAATTGCCGGCGTGTAGAATGTGGGATTATGGAGAACGGGAAGAGAGTTCATTTTGTCATTATATTTCTGCTGGTCAGTTTCAATTTACGGATGAGCTTTTCCGCGGCCGACCCGCTGTTGGTATTGCTGCGAAAAGATTTGGGGCTGGGGGTGGGAGGGAGCGGTCTGTTCGGCCTGCTGCCGATTATGGCGCTGGGAATAGCGGCTCCGCTTGGTGCAAGGCTTGCTGAGCTAGTGCGCCCACGGTGCCTGATAGTCTATTCCCTTGCCGCAGCAATTGGCGGGGTAATTTGGCGCAGTTACGGAGGAATACCGGGGCTGTATGGCGGCACCATTACGATTGGACTGGGACTGGGGGTAACAGGCTCGATTATTCTCGGCATCGTCAAACAAGAACTACCGAATGATATACCGCAGCTCATGGGAGCTTACACCGCCTGCGTGAGTCTGGGCACAGCAGTAGGTTCCGGTGCGGCTGACCCGGTAGCACTAGCGCTGGGCGGGTGGAAACCGGGGTTGTTATTCTGGGCATTGCCGCTGCTGGTAGCCGGGGTATTGTGGGCAGAGTTCATTATCACCACCCCCGAACAACGTAAAGTGCAGCACACGGTTCGAGCCCCGATTACGCCTTTGCTTCGGCAAGCAAAGGCATGGTCCGTCAGCTTATTTTACCTTTTTCGAGTAGCCGGAGCCTGGCTATTAATCGTATGGTTGGCGGCACTCATGCGGCGGCGAGGTTTGCCGCTGGTGGAGTCCGGCCTGGTATTGGCGCTCTCAACAGCGTTCCAGATTCCGGCAGCCTTGCTCAGCAGCCATGCAGCAGAATGGTTGGGCGGTCGCGGCAGGTTAATGGTTGCGGGAGTTGCGCTATCAGTTGGCGGGTGTTGGGGGCTGTTGTCTGCACCTCTGAGCTATTGGCCCTGTTTTTCCATAGTGCTGGGGATTGGATTGGGCAGTATTTTTGCGCTGGGCATGACATTGATTGTGGAAAGCTCGGCGGATGAAGGAACAACGGTAGCACTGTCGGGAATGGCACAAGGTATGGGTTTTGTGGGCGGTGGTTTGCTGGCTTGGGCAGCCAGCCCGGTCATGCAACTACCGCACCCGGAGCTGTGGATTGCCGGCATTTACTCACTCTTTGCGCTCAGCGGTCTATACTTCGGACTACGCTGCAATACGCCGGGCGTGTGCCAAGTTTAAGCAAAATCGAAACTCAAAGCACGTTGTTACTCCACTGGGGAGCGGGTTGGGGCTCGGCTAAGCCGCAAATACGGTCAATCATGCGATCCCAGTACTCCTGTCCCTGCTCGATGTCAATCTGAATGCGCAGGAAGTAGATGGGAACTTCCATCTCTCCGGGTTTAAGGAAACGCACGGCGTCCTTCTCCGTCGTAACGATTAAATCCATAGCGCGGTCGGCGCAGCGCTCGACGAAGGTTTCCAAATCAGCCTGATCAAACCAGTAGTGGTCAGGATATCGGCGGCGAATTTCCACATGAGCTCCGAGCTCTTCCACCAAGCCTTCAAAGCTCTCGGGACGAGCGATACCGCTCATGCAGGCCACATATTTATCTTTCAGGAAGGAAAGCGGTTTGCGCTCGCCGGTAAAGATATTTTCGAGGTAAGAGGGACCGTGGTTAGTTACAACGATATCGGCGGTTTTATTGTACTTACGAATGGTGGAAATCAACTCGCCCTGGGGTTTACCACCACTCTTGGTCAGAATGATGTAGCTGGCACGCGCCAAGCTGGTGCGGGGTTCACGCATGGTGCCACGCGGCAGTAGTGAGCCGGTACCGAAGGGGAAACCGCAATCCACCAGCACGATGTCAATCTCGTGCTTCAACTTAAGGTACTGCATACCGTCATCGAGAATGAGGGTGTTGCGCCCCAACTGCTCAATAGCAAAAATACCGGATTTCACGCGGTCTTTATCGACCAGCACCGCCACGCCATCAAGATTGCGGGCAAGCATGAAAGGCTCATCACCGGCGTAAAGCGGGCTCAGATAGCGAGTCACACCATCACTGGCAATTTTGGGGAGATTATGAACAGGTTTACCGGCGGCGTCAAACCACTCCTGAGGTTCATCGAGCGGTTCACTCTTATAACCGCGGGTCAATATTGCACATTTGCGCCCACGCTCAGCCAAGGTGCGCGACAGCAGTTCTACAACCGGGGTCTTGCCCGTGCCACCGGCCGTAATATTGCCCACACTTACCACAAATGTTCCCAGATAATGCACCGTCTTCAAACGCCGGCGGAACAGAAAAAGACGAGTCTTAATCAATATATAAAAGAAGAAGCTTGCAAATCGCAGCACACACTTCATCAACCACGCACGAAAACCATGCGCCCGCCCGAACACCACCTCGGTGCCCCACTCAGCGAATTCATCCATGCGCGATTTCATGACGGTTATTCTACTCCTCTCATCCTCACATGTCAACATAGAAGATACGGAAAAATTAAATATCTCGAAGCCGCCGCGAAAAGCTGGTTCATGAATTCCCGGAAATACAACAAGGGGGAATCGTACAAAGGGACAATTTTATACAACTTTACGCTGCACGCAGTGGGTACTTGACAGAAGAGGTGATTTATCCTATCATAAGTGCAACAGTTCGCCCCGTTCATGCAGAAACTCACAGAATCCATCAGCAAGTACCTTCTCGCCGTTGTCAGTCCGCTCATTAAGAACCCGGACAAGGCAGAGCTCCGCGTAGCCGCCAATGAAGAAGAGCGAATTCTGCGCCTGCGCTTAGTTCTGGAACCGGTGGATATTGCCCGTATCATCGGCAGAAACGGCATGACGGCCTCGGCTATTCGCTCATTGGCGAAAGCAGCCGGCGATAAGGCAAATGCCAAAGTGATTGTGCACATTCTCTCACGCGAAGAGCTGGAGGAGGCAAGCTGACCACGTTTTCTAACGGCCATGCAGCAGGCCCTGTTTCAAGATGATGCCGTGCACCTTGCCGCCCGAGTGCTGATGGACGGCATGAATGATATGGTGCTGGACTACGCTATTCCGGCCGATATGAATGGGGTAGCACGCGGCAGTCGAGTAGAGGTTCCGCTGCGCAGCCGCTCCACTACCGGCACAGTTATCAACTTAGTAGAACCGGATGCTGAGTGGGGGCACCGCTTAAAACCCCTGACACGGCTGATAGATGACACACCTGCCGTCAGCCCGCAGCTCATGGATTTAGCCGAATGGGCGGCCCGATATTACGCAGTGCCGGTGGAGCAAATGATACGTTGCATTGTTCCCGAACCGGTACGACGCGAGCGACATGAGGAAAAGACGCGCAAGGTGGCTGTTTTGCTGAAATGGCCGGATGACGATACGCTCAACAAAATCAATGCGCGCGCACCTCGACAAGCCGCCGTACTGCGCTACCTGCACAACGGTGAGAGCAAGCGCGAACCCTTGGCCGATCTTGGCGGTACTGCCGCCCTGCCCGCCTGCCGGGCGCTGGAAAGCAAGGGGTACATACGTATAGAAGAGGAAGCGGTACACCGTGACCCGGCAGGCAATGAAGAATTTGCCCCTTCAGCTCCGCTGGAGCTGAACGAAGAACAAGCCGCAGCCCTTGAGAGTATCATAGCCGCATGTGATAAGGCAGAAAGTCAACCGATGCTCTTGCAAGGTGTCACCGGTTCGGGAAAAACAGAAGTTTACCTGCAAGCGGCCGCCCATGTCATGAAGAGTGGGCGCGGTGTGCTCATACTTGTACCCGAAATATCGCTCACCCCCCAAACAATGGCACGCTTCAAGAGCCGATTTGCCGACACACCGGGAGCAGTTGCCATATTGCACAGCGCTATGAGCGATGGTGAGCGCTTTGACGAATGGCACGCCATTCACCGCGGGCGCGCCCGCATAGCCATAGGCCCCAGATCTGCTCTATTCGCGCCGGTGCAAAAGCTCGGGCTAATCATAGTGGATGAAGAGCACGATTCTTCATACAAGCAGGAAAACGCCCCTCGCTACCATGGCAGAGATTTGGCAGTACTGCGAGCTCGCATGGAGGGCGCTACCGTTGTGCTGGGCTCTGCCACCCCCTCACTCGAAAGCCTGCACAATGTCAACTGCGGTAAATATACAATGCTGCGCATGGAAAAGCGAGCAGATGGTCAACGACTGCCGCTCACCCGAGTGCTCGATATGCGCAGTGAACCAAAGGATAAGCGGAATTTGGGGATATTGTCGGAGCGCCTGCGCATGGCTATTGAAGACCGACTGCACAAAGGTGAGCAAACAATATTGCTGCTCAATCGGCGAGGTTTTGCCCGTGCTCTTCAATGCCCGGACTGCGGTCACGTTGTAGCCTGCGAACACTGCGCGCTCCCCCTCACCTACCATGCAACGGAAAACAGGCTCATTTGCCACCTGTGCGGGTTCC
Organism: Akkermansia sp.; assembly: GCA_017555205.1. GTDB lineage: Bacteria > Verrucomicrobiota > Verrucomicrobiia > Verrucomicrobiales > Akkermansiaceae > Akkermansia. The sequence continues at coordinate 324,656 of JAFZGW010000013.1, forward strand.
GCGCTGTAGTGCCGCGCAGCTGTCCCGAATGCCACGAAAAGAATATACTGCTGGAGGGGTACGGCACCCAAAAAGTTGAACGAGTACTGCGAAACTGTTTCCCCAAAGCCCGATTGCAAAGAGTGGATGCCGATGTGACGGCTCGTAAAAATGCACTGCGTGACATATTGGCTGATTTTCGAGCCCACCGTATCGACATATTGCTGGGCACGCAAATGATATCAAAAGGCTTGGATTTCCCCGGGGTGACTTTGGTGGGCGTGCTGAATGCGGATTTGGGCCTGTGTATACCGGATCCGCGTGCCGCTGAGAGAACGTTCCAATTGCTTACTCAGGTGGCAGGTCGAGCCGGACGTGGTGACATAGACGGCGAAGTGATTATTCAAACCTACACACCGCACGCAGCGGCTATTCAATATGCGCGCCGACACGATACGGACGGATTCGCAGAAAACGAGCTTGGTCTGCGCAGGCAATTCAATTTCCCGCCGTACCGCCACTTAGCTGTACTCACGGTGCGCTCACCTCAGGAGGAGCTGGCTGATTTCTCCCTGCGAACCCTCCACAAGCGATTACTCGCGGTATTGCCGCCGGGAATGGAAATAACCGACCCGGCTCCGGCTCCTATAGCCAAGGCGCATGGGCAATTCCGATTCCAATGCACACTCAATGCACTGAGTGCCAGAAATATAGCAGACATTGTATCGAGGGAAATATCCCGACTCAACGTTGGGGATGATATCACCATCACGCTCGATATAGATGCCTACAGTTTCATGTAAAATCAAAAAAGAACCGCTGAGCTAACCGGGGTAGTCGGTAAAAGCTCAGCGGTTCCGTGTTGTGGCTATGTCAGCCGTTGTTGGTGGGTCTTCCATTCGTGTAATCAGTTAGGGGTTTCAGCGGCGGTTGCGACGGTCATCCTTTCGGGCTACGAAGTGGTGGCGGTCATCGTGGCGGCGAACCTCAACCTTGCGGTGGTCGTTGTGGCGCAGGTTTTTCTTCTTTACTACTTTTACCACTTTCTTATGGGAATCATGGTGGCAGCAGTCATCTTCATTCAGAGATACATTCACCTTACCGTGGGCTAAGTCCAGTTTCAGGGATACCTCTGCGGCGCTTGCCTGCATGCTTACCATACCCAGTACCATTACCGCTACAGCGGCCAACTTTGCGAATTGTTTTTTCATTTGTCTGTGTCTTTCTATCTGTTTATTGTTGCGGGCCTCAGCGTGGGCCTCTGTATTCAAAGACACATGTAAACGGCCATTTGTTCAAATAAAGTTTTATTTTTTTAATTTTTATTTGTTTTAAACTTTATTTTTATCCAGAAAAGCGGTACGGTCAGCGTAATCGAGAGCAAAATTTTCGGCGAAGTGGTGTCTATCATGCCACGTAGCCTGAGGGTTTTCAGCCACCATCTGTTCATACTCCCAGGGTAGCAAATCGGAGTCGAAAAGGTCTATATCATCAAAAATAGCCTCGCACCTGCGCTCATTCACAATATCAGACACCACTTCTCGTTCAGCATTCGAAAGAGGTGCCAGTTGTACCCGCCCTTTGCCCATAGGGTCGTAGCAGAGGTGGAAAAAGATAGATTCTACGGGTAAATAATACGGACGCTGAATGACAACACGCAAATAGGCCGGCAACAGATAACAGAAGGCCTCGGGTTCTAAGTACGACAAACAATCTTCGCAAGCCCACAACAACTCAGGCCTGATGGCTTGCCAATAGGTGCGCGGCGTGGTATCTCGGGCATTTATATGCGCCTTCACCTTTACCGGGCGATAATCATCCTCGGCATATCCCCCGAGCAATAAATCGATACGCGGTGGGCAGGTACGTGTGCGAAAAGCGCTCTCAAGTCTATTGAGCAAATCGAGCCATCGAGGGGAAAGTTCCCTTATAGGATACTTTGCGAGTTTTTCGCGCCCCAGGTTCAGTCCATGGGCAACCGCCCTCTCATGCAAAGCAAGCTCCTCTTTTTCCCAAGCATCTAGAGTCGGCAACTTAGACATAGGCCCATAAAAAAGCCACCTGTCACAAAAGGGACAGGTGGCGACTCAGAAAAAAATCAGCGTGTAAGCTGGCGGCAGGCCTTCACCGTATTTGCCATGAGCATGGCAATAGTCATGGGACCTACGCCACCGGGTACGGGAGTGATAGCGGAGCACTTGTCCTTCACAGCCTCGTAATCCACATCGCCCACAATGCGGTAACCACGCGGGCGGGAGGAATCCGCTATACGGTTGATACCGACATCCAACACCACGGCGCCCTCCTTCACATAATCCGCATTTACCATCTCGGGACGTCCGACGGCAGCTACAATAATATCCGCCGTGCGGCACAGCCCGGGCAAATCAGCCGTACGAGAATGTGCAATAGTAACGGTGGCATTTGCCTTCTTGCTCACCAGCAAGTTCGCCATAGGTTTACCTACAATCATGCTGCGCCCAATCACAACGGCATGCTTGCCGGCCGTAGATATGCCGTAGGCCTTCAGCAGCTCCATGCAACCCAATGGTGTGCAGGGCACAAACCCCTCTTCATCCTCAAGCACAAGCTTGGCTACATTGGCAGGGTGGAATCCATCCACATCCTTACGCGGATCAATGTTCAAAATAACGGCCTCTTCATCAATGTGAGCAGGAGGCGGGCTCTGCACTAAAATACCATGAATGCGCTCATCTGCATTGAGCTGATGAATGAGCTCCACAAGTTGCTCTTGAGTGGTATCAGCCGGTAATTCCCATTTCTGGGAATAAAGCCCGAGCTCTTCGCAAGCGCGCACCTTTGAACCGACATACACCTGAGAGGCCGGATCTTCCCCCACCAACACCACGGCAAGACCAGGGGTCTTGCCCAGTGCTTTCAATTCAGCAATCTCCTCAGCGAGCTTCTCACGAATTTTGCAAGCCACTTCCTTGCCGTCAATAATGGTCGTAGACATAAACTTATTTATTTTCTTCAATTTCAAGCGGACCGAAATCGGGGGAACCATGAGCCAACGCCTGTTCTACCATACGGCAGTACTCCTCCTGCTGCTCGTCGGTGATATCTGCCGGCACATATATTCTCTTTCCCCATGTAATGGTTACTTTGGAAAAAGGTTTAGGGATAACAAAACCATCCCAAGCCTTTCCAATGCGCCAATAAGATGAATAGCTCACGCAAGCAGGTATGATGGGGTAGCCGCTCAAGGAAGCCAGGCGCACCACACCCGGACGACACTTATAGATAGGACCTTTCGGGCCGTCCGGTGTTATACACATGCAGCAGCCGTCCTCCAGCTCACGCACCATGTCGCGAAAACCGGCAGCTCCGCGCCGATGGCTGGAGCCACGCACGGCGCGCATGCCGTAGTTCTTAACGACGGTGGCAAGCATAGCGCCATCTTTGCTGGCACTGGTAAGCATGCTCATGGGAAGGCGTCCCTTCACCACATAGCGGTATACATGGCAAGGAGCAAATACGCGGTTGTGCCAAAGTGCAATGATGCATTGATAATCACCCCACGGGTCATCAGGTCCGTTAAGATTGACTATCTTTTTGCGAAGAGTACTGCACACGCCGGCAATGAAAGCCCAGACCAGATTACCTACCGGAACGGTCCACCATTTCTTTCTAACTTCATTGGACATAGGCAATAACGGACAACCGCGCTACGTTGTTTATTTACCTGTGGAAAAAATTGATTTATCGACAGGCATACTCAGATTACCGCCGCCCTGAGCGGGCTCAGATGAGAAGCCGCCAGAGCCGAAATTATTCCCCCCCGAAGAGAACGGGTCATTGGAGTTCTCTTCGAAAGGATTGCCGAACGGATTTTCGGATTTCTTCTCAAACGGATTACCGCTATTATTGATGGGTTTGGGTTCCTGATGTTGAGTAGAGGTAGAATCACCGCTATTGCCTGCATCGGGAGCATTATCAGCGGCCGGAGTATCACCCAACACGCGCTCAGCAATGGAATTCACGTCGATGTTAGCAAAGGGGGTGCGCTGAGGTCTGTCGCGACGAGCCACATCTGCGAGCCTTTCAAGCTCTTCGATATTGTCAGCAGGATTGTTACCCATGCCGCTCAGAGTAGTAGTTACCCATGCGGTAGAACCATCATCTCGGAAAATCGGGTCGGAATTGCCGTCCGGATACTCAACGTAGGTGAGCAATGAGGGAATGCCGTACGTGAGGGTACCACTGACTTCATTGGAGGCATTGACGCAGATATCACCACTCATGCGAATCAAATCAATCTTATTGAAGTCCTCTTCCGTGAAATTGATTTGCATATCCTCGCCATTCCGCTTAAGGGAAAGGCGACCTCGCTCCAATTTAAGCGGCAAATAGCTCTCGCGCTTTGTCGGTTCGATGTGTTCCATAATCCCCAACAGAGCCGGAAGCGTTGCAATCTTAATATCCTTAAGCAGGAAAGTACCATTGAATATCGGGTTCTCCGAGGTAAAGGGAAGTACTATCGTTGTTTCTGTATTAAGTTTACGACCGGGAATTACATCCGTGCGAGCGGCAAGTATGCGAGCGAAACGACCGGATGTGAAATCAGCAAAGTCCATATTGGAAGATTCCATGTACATGGCAGAGCTGAGAGAAGCACCGTCTTGCAAATGCCCGCTGATTTCTATGTAGGAGCTCGGTTCTTTCCCCTTCTCTCGAGAGGTATCAGCCGTCATTCGCATCTTAATATTTTCCAAACCGGATGACACCTGAACTTTGGCATCCAGAATCTCAAGCGGACGCCATGCCTTCATACGGAAAGTACCCCCCTTCAGAGAAAGGATGCGAACTTTACCGGAAGTAGTCGGGTAGTACATATAAGCCTCACTGTGCATTACAGATACCGGCGAAGATTCTTGATCCCCATAAACACAGGTGAAATCCTTACAGGACATGCGCTTAATAGACCAAACATCATCGCCCTTCCAGAAAGGTATGGCAACTTTATCGGCCGTAGTAGGTACAATCAGCGTGGCACGCTCAATCGTTAATTCTTCGGATTTGAGCTTACCGGAGAAGAAAGAAGAAGAATCGAGTTCACAGCTAATGTTACTCATCTCCAAGCGCTGAACCATATTCCCTTCAGGGAAATCGGCGACAACATTGGCAATACTCAGCTCAAGCCCACGCAGTTCGGCACCATTCAACTGAACATGCGTTGCGCCGAGGCCACGGCTAATTTCCACCGCGAGCTTGTCATAGAAGTCCTGACTCGACATTTGAGAAAAACGGTACGCAATGATGCCGGCCAAAACACCCAATAGCATAAACACGCCCAGCAATACAAAAACAAAATTTTTGCGGGCTCGCTTATATTTTTCATCTCGGGTCATCATCACTTTTCGCTTTTTGACCACGCGAACCACCTTCGTACCATCAGGTCTTACCACAACCTCACGCGACTTCTCGCGAGAGGGTTTATCAGCATTGAGCTGATTAATAATATTACGAACCTGCGAATTGCGGTCGTCCTCACTCGTGTATTTCGGGTCTTCTTTATCACTCATATGTAGCGTATTTATTGATTTTCAGTTGCCATCGATGGACGTTCTCCGGTTACAACATCTCGACCGGTCGGGTCAACGACATCAACTTTGGCAAAATAAATAAGTGCCTTGCGTCGTTTCTGCTCACCTTCAGAGCGGAAAAGTCTTCCTACAAGCGGCAGGTCGCCAAGCACAGGAACTTTGTCCTCAAATCGCACAAGGCTTGCCTCTTTCAATCCACCCATTACAATAACACTGCCGGGAACTACGGTTATCTTTGTGTTTTCCACGTAGCGCTTAATCATAGGCTGAAGAATATAGTTGGGATTAATCTGGAAGTATTCAATATCTCCACCGGTGCCAGCATACATAGCGGCATTGATAGGTGTACCCCAATTTATAAACCCTTCAAACTCGTTCGTTGTTGCAGTGAGAGCCAGAGTCACAAAGCGCCCATTATCCGATATCTCTGCACTGTGAACCTGCAAAATGGTACCTATACCTCCAATGGTATCTTCCGTCATGCCAAAGCGCACAAAATCACTGGGCATGGCGCCGGTTGCGACCGAGGAACTCCCGGAAGAGCCTTGGTTGTTGTAATTATTATTGTAATTATTGTTATAGTTATTGTTGTAATTGTTATTGTAATTGCCACCGCCTGTGCTTGAGGCAGTCTCCGGAGCCTCCCAAGTTTCGGGGAAGAAGAGTTCGTTCACATTGGCAAATACGACCTGTTCTTCAGCCCCGGGACTGAAAATCAATCGGGGATTATGCAAAATATCAACTCCTTTACGCTGAGCCAAGCCTCGCATCATCATCGTGACATCGATAGCCTTCCATACACCGCGAATACCGAAAATACCGGGTGAATACTTAGAACTATGGCCGTTGAAAGAAGATGCGGAGCCGGTACTAATGAGGCTTTCCATTGCAGCACCGCCGGCCGCAAACACGCTCTTACCACTTCGCAAACCACTGGTCATGGCGTGATTGTCTTGCTTGCCCTGCTCTTGCACGAAACCTTCAAAAATGGGCATACCAGTTGCGCTGGAGGTAACCTCGCTTCCACCGCTCATATAGTTCTCATCGTTGAGATTAATATTGAGCAACCAGTCAAAGCCCAACTGGTGGAGGTCGTCTTCCGACACCTCCATGACAATGACATTGAGTACAATCTGACGTGCTTCTTCAAGCGGCATATTGAGGACATCTTGGATTTCCTCAAGATTATGAGCCGTGTTGCGTACAACAAGGCGCCGAGTGGATGGAGAATAACGGGCAGTTGCCCCCTCGGGGAAAGAAATACCGAACCCCTTAAGAACCTGCACGGGATTAACTCGGCGAACAGCCATGCGACCGCCGGCATCACTAAATCCATCTTCCTCACTATCGCTTTCGTCCTCCTCCTTCTGCGGGTCAAAGAAATGAGGCGGCACAATAAAGGTGCGATCAATCAATGGACCGAAATCTTTACCTGAATATGAAAGTTCCACACCTGTGGAGGTATAGTAGTAACTAATACCAAGCTGGCTGACAAGCAAATCAAGAATCTCCTTTACGGAAACGTTGGAGAGATTCAAGCGAACTGTTTGAGCCATCAGCTCTTTATAGGCCGGGGATTCCGGGGAACCGAAGTTTGTCGTAATGTTGATGTGACGATTGGCGCGCACACCGCTGCTCTCAAAACGGGTAATCTGGTTCTGCAACGCATCAACTACATCGGTGATGGGCGCATCGTCAAACACAATCGATGGCAGCACCATTTCGGCAAGGCTATCAGAATAGGCCGTCTGCAACTCAGCATCTATACCGGGAGAGAAAGTTGACTCCGTCGCTCTATCCTCCGGTGCGCTATCTACCGATTTCTCTTCCCACTCAGCATCTACTGCCGAGAGCATTTTTGCCCGATTCGCATTGCGTGCAGTCTTGTAGTAACGCATGCGCTCACGGGCTACAACTTCTATACCTTGTGTTGCTGCTGTATTATAAGCATCAATCTTCAAGATACTGCGAAAAGTCTTATCTGCCTCATCAAACTTACCAAGATCGATTTGAGCATAGCCCAGCTCAAGCAGTCGCGTAACTTCAGCCACATCCCCCACATGTTGCGGGGTAAGTGCCGGATTATGGCGTGCGGGATCTGCCGTATAAATAAGCTCCTGCTCTGCTCGCTTGTTATCCGGCGCCAGTTTTACAGCCTCTTGCAAGAAGGAAATAGCCTCGTCATAACGTCCCACCGTGCGGTAATCCATTGCTTTGGCAATGAGCGCATCGGAGAGACTCAGGCGAATAAACTCGGCAAATTTGGCATTATCACTTGACTGGGGCAGCGTGAGAAGAGCACTGCGATAATGCTCCACAGCCTGACTGTAACGTTTAGCCTGATACGCCAAACGAGCCTCCTGCACAAGCTGACGTGCATCGCGGGCGGCCATTTTACGCTTTGCAGCCTCAACAGTACCAGCCTGTTGAGCATACAAACACGGAGCCATTGAAAGGGCTCCCAAGGCTAACAGAGAGAAAATTGCAGTTCGAGTAAACGGTCTCATCATGGTAAGTGCACATATCATATCAGAATACACACGCAAAGTCACTCATAAAGTGAGACAACGGATAAAAAAAAGCAAAAAGAAGTGCTGCTACTCGTCCGGCAAGTAGCAGCACTGCAAAAACGGCTATCGGAGCCGCGTCAGGAAACCGTCGTATCGAGGAATCCTTTTATGCAGCCAATACGCGTGGGGTGACGCAACTTGCGCAATGCTTTTGCTTCAATCTGACGAATACGCTCACGAGTAACATTGAATTGGCGCCCCACCTCTTCAAGAGTTCGGGGATTTCCGTCCTTAAGTCCAAAACGCTGCTCGATAACGGCACGCTCACGCTCATTGAGTGTATTCAGAACGCCCGACAGCTTCTCACGCAGGGAGTTAAACGCCGCGCCATCCATGGGATTCTCTGCGCTCTTATCCTCCAAGAAATCACCGAACGAGGTATCATCGGAGTCGCCGACAGGCTGCTGCATTGAAATAGGCTGCTGAGCCATTTTAAGCACGCTGCGCACGCGCTCGACCTGCATACCACTTTCTGCCGCAATTTCATCCGGCGAAGGCTCACGCCCCAATTCCTGCACAAGCTTCTTCTGCACACGCATCAGCTTGTTAATAGTCTCTATCATGTGCACCGGAATGCGAATCGTGCGAGCCTGGTCAGCAATCGAGCGGGTAATAGCCTGGCGAATCCACCATGTGGCATAGGTGGAGAACTTGTAACCACGGCGATACTCAAACTTCTCAACGGCCTTCATCAACCCCATGTTACCCTCCTGAATCAAGTCCAGGAACGCCAAGCCACGGTTGGTGTATTTCTTTGCAATAGAAATCACCAGACGCAAGTTTGCCTCAATCATTTCCTTTTTGGCAGCCTTGGCCTCTTTCATGGCCTCCTTCATGGCCTGATAATTCTCAAGGAATTCACTGATGGGCATCCAGAGCTGCACTTCCAGTTCAGCAATCATACCCTTGTAGTCCTTATTATCGTGATCGCCCTCAAACTGACGGCGCAACTTCATTACACGCTGACGAACTTCGCGCATGCGTGCAACAAAATCCTCATAAACTTTACCCTTGAAACTGAACTTTCGGTAGAGAGCATCCAGCGATTCGAGCAAGGTGTCGAATTCCTTCTGAGCTGCTTCCACCCCCTTGTTTCTACGGCGAGCACGGCGCAGATTGTTGTACGCAGCCTGAGCATCCTCGTGCAACTCATACACCTTGTTAATCAGAGGCTGAATTTCCTTAAAGTATTGTTCACGATGATCGATATTCTTATCTGCCACCACGCGGTCGAAGCGCTCTTTGTTCTGGAGCACTCTCTGAGCTGTTTCAAGATAAAGCATCGAAACGATACCAAACTTGTGCAAGCGGTTCTGCAATTCGTTTTCGGCGCGGTCGATACGGATGGAAAGGCTCACTTCCTGTTCACGCTTAAGCAAATCCTTTTGTCCCATCTGCTTAAGGTACATACGCACCGGGTCATCGAGAATATCGAGCTTAGCCTCCATCTTCTCGTTGGCATCTTCCTCGCCGGATTCCTCCAAGCGTTTGCGCTCGCTGTAATTATCAACATCCGAGGCATCGATAATCGCAAAGTTCATGTCACGCAAACGCTCCATGATTTCCTCGTGATCGGCGGGGTTAATCATGTCGTTAGGCAACACATCATTAATATCATCGTATGTCAAATACCCCTGATCCGTTGCAAGAACTATCAAATCACGAACTTTTTCCTGAACAACAGGAGTATCGACCAAGCGAACACTCTTGCCCCGCTGTCCCTTAATGTCAGCCAACGAAATGGGTGCAATTACGGCAGATTCATCTCGAACTTCGATTCCTATGGAATGCAAACGCTCAAACAGGCGCTCGGTATCCTGCTCTTCGTAGCCATCCAGCGGCAATGAGGAAAAGATATCATCATCCGTAACGTACCCATTATTCTTCTTGGCTATAGCCAAAAGATTTTTAAACGCATTCTTAAGTGTGATATCATCCGGGAAGAAATCCTGCAACTCCTTCGAAGTAATTCGCGGAGCGGTATAAGAGTTCTTGCGGCGGGATGAAGAGCCCTTCTTGCGAGCACCTTCAGATTCTTCCACTTCAAACTCAGTTACGTCAAACTCTTCAACTATAGGTTCCGAAACCTTACGTCCCTTCTCCGGCTTCTTCTTTTCTTCCTTGGGAGCAGCCGAAGGTTTATCAGCTACTTTTTTCGCAGGTTTTGCTGCATTTTCAGCTCCTGCTTTGGCAGCAGTTTTAGCAGTCTGCTTATCTGCCACTGTAGCAGCAGCTTTCGTCTTCTTTTCAGCACCGGCTCCGGCAGATGCTTTGGCTGGTTTTGTTGCAGAAGCTTTTGCTTTGGAGGCTTCCGTTTTTTTCTTTGGTGTAGACATGATGATATCCGTGAATTTGAGCGATACTCCACCCATTACGCATTTTGTCAAGTATTTAGCAAAATGCGAATGAAGTATATCTCAATATTTTTACGCGTCAACCCCCCAATCGCAATTATGACACAATTAAATAAAAATAGACATCCAAGCAAAGACCACGGAGTCATTGCTTGGATGAAAGAGATTATTCTCTGATTTTATTATCTACTGTGGATATTAAGCATCTGGGCGTAGGTAGGTACCGGCCACAAATCAAAGGCCACAATAGCCTCCAGCGCATCCACAGTTAAGCGAGCATCCTGCATAGCGGCACGCATGACAAGAGGTTCACCGCAGTTGATAGCATCTTCCAACGCATCAACTCTGGGCACCAGCTCATCGTAAAGCGAGCCGATTTCACCGGCCTTAGCCCGAGCAGCTTTCAGCCCGGCAGGCACACCGGCAGCAACAATGGAACTGACTGTATTGCAAATTTCTGACATCTGTCTTGCCACAGCCGGCAAATATATGGTGCGCAGCATATTCAAGCATGTTTTTGCCTCAATATCAATCAGCTTCTCAAAGTTTTCAATCTGGATTTCACGGCGAGCAAGCAGCTCGGAACGGTTGAGTACACCATACTTCTCCATCAGCTCGATAATATCCGGACGCGCCAACACATCCAGAGCCTCGGGAGTAGTTTTGATATGGGGCAAACCACGGCGCTCAGCCTCCTGCACCCATTCATCGGAATAGCCGTTACCATTGAAAATCACGCGATCATGGCGTGTAATGAGCTCACGAATAAGCTCACGCACACAATTTTTGAACTCCGGCTTACCGGCCACGGGCTCCAATCTGGTAGCCACGATGTCAAGAGCCTCAGCCATGATGGTGTTGAGCACCGCCATAGGCCAAGCACAAGTCTGGGAGGAACCAACTGCGCGGAATTCAAACTTATTGCCGGTGAAGGCAAAGGGCGAAGTACGATTGCGGTCAGTCGTATCTTTGGGCAGCTCGGGCAACACATCGACACCAAGTTCCATCATGGTGTTGGTTGCGGAGGATTTAGCACCACCGGCTTTTATCTGCTCAATAATATCGGTAAGCTGATCGCCAAGGAAAATCGATATAATGGCAGGGGGAGCCTCTGCCGCCCCCAGTCGGTGATCATTGCCGGCCTTGGCAATAGAAGCGCGCAGCAGGTCAGCGTGTTTATCCACGCCCATGATAACAGCCGAAAGGAAAGTCAGGAACAGCAAGTTGCTGTGCGGGGTCTTACCCGGCGAGAACAAAGAGCCAAGCTCAGGCGTGGAGAGCGACCAGTTGTTGTGCTTACCGGAACCATTCACGCTGGCATAGGGTTTTTCATGCAGCAAACATACCAAGTTGTACTTGAGTGCCTGACGCTGCAAGATATCCATAATCATTACATTATGGTCAACCGCCACGTTGCACGGCTCGAAAAGAGGGCAAATCTCAAACTGAGCGGGTGCCGCTTCATTGTGGCGAGTCTTAGCGGGCACACCAAGTGCCCACAGAGCACGATCCACACTCATCATGAACTCAAGCACGCGTTCTTTAATGGAGCCGAAATAGTGGTCTTCCATCTGCTGGTGCTTAGGCGGCAAACAACCGAAAAGAGTACGACCGGTCTCAATGAGATCGGGACGCTTAAGGTACAAATCACGGTCGATAAGAAAGTACTCCTGCTCAGCCCCGAGATTGCTCACCACATAACTGGGCTCAATACCGAAGCACTTCAACACACGCGTGGTGTGGTGAGCCACGACTGCCATCGAACGCAACAGCGGAGTTTTCTTATCGAGAGCCTCGCCGGTGTAGCTGCAAAATGCCGTGGGAATGCACAGGGTCACGGTGTGCTCCGTGCGCTTAATAAATGCGGGGCTGGTGGGATCCCATGCCGTGTAACCGCGAGCCTCGAAAGTAGCACGAATACCGCCACTGGGGAACGACGATGCATCCGGCTCGGCCTGAATCAGATTCTTGCCGGTAAATTCGCAAATCATTCCGCCCTTACCATCGGGCTCTACGAACGAGTCATGCTTTTCGGCGGTGGCATCCGTGAGCGGCTGGAACCAGTGGGTATAGTGAGTAGCACCCTTGCTCAGAGCCCAAACCTTCATCGCTTGCGCAACTTCATCCGCAATGCTGATATCAAGCTTACCGCCTTTTTGCACGGTGAGCATCATCTTCTTAAATGCGCTCTTGGAGAGGTATTTCTCCATGGTTTTAATCCCGAAGGTATCGCAACCATACAGGGCGTTAAGTGCGGACTCAGCGTCGGTCTTTATCTCAGTTGGCATAAAATGTGGTATAAAAAGATGCGTGTTGCGTAATTTTAGCGGCTTTGGCGTGTGGTGTCAAGCGCAATGGGCAGAATGAATCAGCTTATTTCGCCGCGAGCTCTCAAATCGGCGTTGATAGCATCCATGATATCCAGCTCGGGGCGGAAGTTAGCGTCGTGGTGAGAGGAGCGAATGAGAGGACCGCTCGCCACATGGCGGAACCCCTTCCCGAGTGCCACTTCACGCAGCTCCTCAAATACCTCGGGATGTATGTAATCAATAACCGGCAGGTGACGAGCCGAGGGGCGCAGATACTGCCCCATAGTCAGCACAGTCACACCATGAGCGCGCAAGTCATCCATCGTCTGCTCAATTTCCTCGCGGGTTTCACCCAAACCAAGCATGATACCACTCTTGGTAACCACCATGCCGGGAGCCATTTCCAAAGCACGCTGCAACATGTGCAGAGACTTACGATAACGAGCACGAAAGCGCACTATGGGCGACAAGCGTTCCACCGTCTCAAGGTTATGGTTGAATATATGCGGGCGGGCATCCATCACCATGGCAAGAGCATCCTCGTTCCCATTGAAATCCGACGTCAGCACCTCGATAACCGTTTGCGGACTGGACTTGCGAATTTCGCGAATGATGGCGGCCATGTGTGCAGCAGCACCATCTGCCAAATCATCGCGAGTTACCATCGTTACAACGGTGTGATTCAAATTCATACGGCTGACAGCATCCGCAATCTTGCCAGGTTCAGCGTGGTCGAGCGGCTTCGGTTTAGCTGTACGAGTAGCACAAAATCCACATGCGCGCGTGCAGACATCACCACACGCCATGAATGTAGCTGTACCATGGCTCCAGCATTCACCCCGGTTCGGGCACATTGCCTCTTCACACACAGTAACTAAGGAATTCCCCTTCACCAGATTATTCACATGCTTGAATGCCTGCCCTTTGGGCAGTTTCACCTTCAACCAGGAGGGCTTCCGCGCGCGTTCGTCAGTCATAACTGCGCAGCGTTATGCACTAAAATGCCTGAAAAATCAAGCAAAATCTCACTTTTTAGCCCATCAAGAAGAATTTTCCCCATAACCAAGTACCACCCAGCACCAACACCCACAGGCCAATATACGTCAATCCCAACACCGTCACCCGCCTACGACGCCACAAGGCAACAACGTATGCAACCCAGCTGAGCAGACTCATCAAAAACAGCACCCCACCGGCCAGCGCCCACGCACTAAACCACAATTTCTCCGCCTCAGTCTCGCTACTGCAGCCCGCAACCCACCAACTATAGGTAAATTGGAGGAAAGAATATAAACTGCCAATTATAAGAATAATGGGAGTCAGACACTGCATGATTCACTATTGTACCTCACCCAGAACGATGAGACAAGCCTATTTTTACCTTAGTATTTCACTAGGATTTCATGACATAATCACGGAAAAGCGAAAAGAAAGTTCGACAAGAGGTAACAGATATGCTATTCATAGGCAAGTAAAATATGAAAACGAGCACCACATCCGTCTTATTGGGGCTGGCCTTCACGGTCACGCCGACGTATGCGCAAAGCCCGGCATCGGCAGAAACCACGCAGCAGGCAGTGGCAGAGCAGCCCGGCGCAGAGCTACAGGAGCTGATACAAGACCCTCAAATTGTCAGCGGTAAGCTGGAGAACGGCATTACCTATCTTATCCGCCCGACCAAAGAGCCGGCAGGTCGCGCAAGCGTGCGCTTATATGTTTCCACCGGCTCCCTCGATGAGCAAACGGAAACGAGCGGCATATCTCACTTTCTGGAGCACATGGTATTCAACGGCAGCCGCAATTTCAAACGCGGCGAACTCATCCCTGCCATGCAGAAACTCGGTCTTGGTTTTGGTGGAGATGCCAATGCGTACACTTCGCTCGAACAGACGGTGTACATGCTCGACCTGCCGAATCTGAAAGACGAAACGATTAATTTCGCCTTCACCATTATGCGAGATTTTGCTGATGGTGCCACACTGGAAGATGAGGCCATCGACCACGAGCGCGGTATCATTGTAAGCGAGCTTAAGAGCCGCGATTCGGAGAGCTACCGCGCCATGTTGGCCATGATTGAGCAGCTTACAGAGGGTGCACGTATAGCTAAGTTCATGCCAATCGGTCGTGAAGAAGTCATACGCAATGCCCCCTACGACGCTTTCCGCAAGTACTACCGGGAAAATTACATACCCGAACGCATGACCGTGATTGTGACGGGTGATTTCGCCCCCGAGACCGCCGAAGCGTGGATTCGTAAACACTTCGAGAGCATGGTGGCAGCCCCTGCTCCCACCCGCCCGGACAACGGTAAGCTCACCAACCCCGGCCCCAGCGACAGACTGATTCCCAACAAGGAGCAGGCAAACGTGAGTATCATGGGCACGGTGTCATCCCCTTGGGTAGACGAGCCCGATACCTTCGAGCAGCGAGTGAAGGATTTCCCCCTGACCCTCGCATGCCAAATGCTCAATAACCGACTCAGCCGCATAGCCCAGCGAGCAGACGCCCCCTTCCTTTCCGCTGATGTGGAGGAAAGCGACATGTGCCGCGTGGTCGACACCTTCGGCTTCAACCTGAGCGCTCGCCCCGAGAAGTGGAAAGAAGCGCTGATGACGGTCGAAAAAGAGCTGCGCCAAGCTATTGAGTTCGGATTTGAACCTCACGAGTTCCAAGAGACGCTCTCTGCCATCGCATCAGGTATACACCACGCTACACAATCTTGGGAAACCGTACCGGCGGCATCTATGGCCGACCGCCTGGTGTCTGCCCTGAGAAGCGATACCCTGCCCACCACACCGGAGGAAGATATGCGCGTGCTGAAGGCCGGCGTGGAATACCTTTCCGCCCACCCCGATTGCTGTCGAGAGGCATTGAAAGCCGCATTCGACTACAACCGTGTAAAACTCACCATGTCGGGCGCAATCCCTGAAGGCACTGAGGCAGAGAGTCTGCGCGGCACGTTTGAAGAATCCGTTGCAACACCGGTACAAAAGCCGGAACTCAAAGCCGCAAAGCCCTTTGCGTATGAGCAAATCGGAGAGCCCGGCAGCATCGTTAAAAAAGAGTACATTGAAGATTTGGGCGTGACAACCCTGACCCTCTCCAACGGCATACGAGTGAACCTCAAACCCGTTGACTTCAGCAAGGGTGGACTCACAGTAAGCGCAGCTATAGACGGCGGCAGCATGCACCTGCCCGTTAAGGCCGGTCTTCCTTTGGTAGTCAGCAATCTGATGAGCATGAGCGCACTGGAGGCACACGACCTCGATGAGCTTAAACGCATCATGATGGGGCACAATGTCGACCTGAACTTCGGTGTAAGTGACCGTCGTTATACAGTTTCCGGCGGCACTACCCAGAAAGACCTCGAAATGCAGTGCAAGCTCATTGTTGCCAACATTCTGCACCCCGGCTACAAACCGGAGGCACTGGCTCTTCTGCACAGCAAACTGCCTGCGTTCTACAGCCGCCTGAATACTACCCCCAACGGCGCATATACCAAGCAGTCTGCCAAAGCACTGTATGGCGATGACCCTCGCTTCAACGTTCCCACAATGGAGGAGGTAAAATCCATCACCGTTGAAGATGTGAAGAACGCTGTTCAACCCTTCCTGCAGAAGGGAGCCATCGAAGTAACACTGGTTGGCGACTTTGATTTGGAGGCAACCCTGCCCATCATTGAGCGCACCTTCGGCGCCATGCCCGCCCGCAATACCGAGTTTACCGAGCCTACAGAAGCACAGCGCAGCATTAATATCCAGCCCTGGGGGCAGCGTAAATTCTTCCCCTACCCCACAGAGATTGACAAGACGATTGTAACTCACGTTCGTCCTGCCGGCAATGGCATGGATCGTCACCGTAATCGTCGACTCACGGTGCTCTGCTCCATCGCACGCGCCAAGCTGTTCGATGGCATCCGTGCCGAAATGGGCGAGACCTACTCTCCCAGTGTTCGCCTGGAAATCAATCAGGAGTATGCCAATGCCGCAACTATCACAGCTGCCAGCGCCGGTGTAAAAGCAAACCGCGAAAAAGTCAGTGCGGCTATGGATTGCATCCTCACCTCGATGGGTAACGGCGACATCTCGCAGGAGGACTTCGACTGCGCCATTCGCCCCATTATTTCTTCCGCCGAAAAAGGCTTGCGCCAAAATGGGTTCTGGTGCGGTAGTCTGGCAGGTTTGCAAAGTGACCCTGAACAAATCGGGCTCATTCGCGATTTGCTGACGGATTTGCGCTCTATTACCCTCGACGAAATTAAGGCACTGGCCAAAGAAGTATTCGGCAAAGATAACGCAAACTTCTACTTCACCATGCCGGAACAAGCGGTACCGGCAGATGCAGCCCCTGCTCAAACTGAAGTAAAAGCTGCTGAAGAAACAGCCCCGGAGCCGGCAACGGCCCCCGAAAACGGCATAGGGGCTGATATGGGCTATACCGTGCTCACTACGCTGGCTACTCTTCAGCAACCCGAATGGCAGGAGGTAATCGCCGCGCTCATGAAAAAATACCCCGGTGCAAAAGCCGTTGCTGTAAATGAGCTCAACGAGGAAGAACTGGCGGAAGCTCTGCGCACCGCTCAGGCTCACTACGCGGCAGTCGTACTACGCCCCGAGGAAATCAACCGAGTAACGGTCAACAACCTGCACCGCGCCGCTCGCAAAATTGATGATGACGTGTGGGGTGACTGCATGTGGGGTATGGTAACCGGTTACAGTGCCGCCGATGCTCTGCGTATCGCGACGGACGACAAACCGCTGGTCATTAAGCGCACACTGGGAACCACCAACGTAGGGTGGCATCCTTTCGAATACAGCTACTGCATAACCGACTGGACAAACGCACCGGTTCTTGAACAAGACGGTGGCAAAGAACCCACCACCACAACCTACGGGCAAGATACCCCGGAAGGGCAAAACGGTTTGCAGAGCCTCTTTGCAGAGCGCCTGAGCAAAGGCGGTTGCCAACTGGTTGTTTCCTCCAGTCATGCTACTCAGTTCAACTTGGAAATGCCGTTCTCGCGCGGGCTTATCTTCCCCAGCGGTAATCGCTTCTATCAGTTGAAACAAAATGAAATGCATGAGTTCGGGCAAGCGCTCAGCCATGCCTCGCGCGGCGACACCACACTACTCGCCAAGTTGGCCGAGCAAAAAGCGGCCTCCGTCATCGAGCCTGATGGTAAAACCCGCGTTTGGCTTGCTGCCGGCAACTGCTTGTTCGGTAATGCGCAAAACACTAACCAAAGCATGGCTATCACTGCGCTCTCGGCCTATACCTGTAATCAGGTCGTAGGCTACACCGTTCCCTCTTGGTACGGCGCAGGCGGCTGGGGTACCCTGGGTAGCTTCGTTGACATGGCGGACCACACAACCCTGGCAGAAGCCTGGTTCCTCAATAACCAGTTCATTCTCCACAACACGCAAAAAATCTCACCGGCGTTGTTGAAAATCAACTTCAATGGTGAGAACCTCGACCATCAGCTCTACAGAGCCGTCTTCTCAAGTGGTGTTGATTTACGCAATCTCAACGCCCAAGACGTACTGGGGTTGGTTCATGACCGCGACGTTGTGGCCTTCTACGGCGACCCGGCTTGGAGTGCTTCCGTAGACACGGCACAAAGCCCCCGCCCGCTGGCTCTTAACTGGCAAGGTGCAAAAACTGTTACCATAACAGCCAACAGGGATTATAAGGGACGACTCGGCATCTGGTTCCCCACCACAGCTACCGGCAAAGATGCTACCGGCTGTGATGCGCCAGACGCAGTCTTCACCAACGATTTCATCCTCTTCCCGGAAATCGAAATGAAGAAGGATGAGACCCGCACCATCAATATCAAATAAACACCGCGTACCTTAACTTAAAAAAACTCGTCGACAGCACATATCTGTCGGCGAGTTTTTCTTTTGGGGCAAATTTCGGATTTTATTTGGCGCGGAACCTATCGTAAAGCGAGAACAGGGCTGCTATCAGAGTACCTGAGATAGAGTGCCACACGCAGGAGATGGCTGCGGCCAGCGCAGCCTCCGGCAGCAGGGGGAAATGCCGAACGGCCAACACCGTTGCCAAGCCGGCATTCTGCATGCCGACTTCGATGGAAAGAGTGCGGCACTTAGCTTGGTTCATAGAAACGGCGCGCCCGGTGAAAAATCCCAGCACATAGCCTAAACCATTGTGCAAGAAAATACACAGGAAGATGAGAGCACCGCTCTCGAAAAACTTGCTACCGTGAGAAGCAGTAACGCCGCCAACGATGCAAGCCAAGCCCAACACAGCAAGCCCCGGCATCAGGCGGCAGACGGTCGCATACCCGGCGCGCTTACCGAAGAGGTAATTGCTTAATGTACCGACACCTACCGGTAACAGCGTCACCAGTAATATACTACGAAACAATCCCGCTGCATCAACCGCAATACTCTCCCCCATCAGCCACAACACCAGCACCGGAGTCACAAAAGGAGCCAAAAGGGTGGATACCGTTGTCATACCGACCGAAAAAGCCACATCCCCCTTGCAAAGCAAGCTCATAATGTTGCTGGACACCCCGCCCGGGCTACAACCTACCAGAATTAAACCGGCCGCAATTCCCTTCGGCAAATTGAAAAAATGAACCAAAGAGAATGCTATCAAAGGCATAATGGTATACTGGGCGAGAGCACCGACCAAAATATCAGCCGGGCGCTGCGCCAAAATACGGAAATCCGCCGTGGTGAGAGTCATCCCCATACTGAGCATGATTCCCCCCAATATGCAGGTCTGAACATCCCCCCGAACCCACTCAAACATTCCGGGAAACACAAATGTAAGAGCAGCTACCGCAATGATAAACGGCGCTGTCCATGTAGAGAGCCAAGCAGATAAAGCAAGAAGAAAGCGCATAAAACAAAAAAAGTTACGATAGATTCGAAAATCTATCGTAACTTACAAGCTGTTTTCTTTTTACAGTTTCTTCCAAGGCAACGCCTGAAGAAGAGCATCGAAACCAAGGCCGGTACCGGCAGGAGCGCGGAATTCGGGGGTCACATCTGTACCCAATACCTCGGAGAAAGCGTTCGGACGGTATACATGCTGAGTGACCAAGCCGCAAAGCGGAACTTCTTCAGCGGGCTTACCGGTGTAGAATACTGCGGCATTGTATGCAGCCCAGCACTGACCAAGGGGATGGTCAAGGTAGGTGGTGAACACGGGCAAGCCGCTGGTGCTGTGGTGGCGTGCCGGTTTTACCAAGCGCATCATAGGCGTGCTGGTGCGAGCCGGAATCGAGCTTTCCTGCATGGGAGTATCGTACCCCAGGGGCATGCCGGCATCCTGCAAAGTCTGCCATGTCTCTACATCATAGTAGCAAGGGTCCTCCACAAAGTCAATTCGGGCTTTCATAGCATCAGAAAGCATATCCCAGAACTTCAGAGCAGCATCCAAAGAAAGAGTGCAGTTGAAATCAACTCGCCACTTCCAATCGGGAACCATCGAGGCAAGGTTGGTCAGGCGCTCCACAGTAGCTGCCAATTTAGGCACCACCTTAATCTTGCCCACACGGAAGCCGCGCTGGTGCAGATTATACACCTGAGAGGGAGTGGCACTCACGGTGAGAGTAGCGTGGCTACGGGGAATGGTAAGCCCCTCGAACAGGCTCACCCCCTTAGCGCGGGCCTCACCGTCCAACTCAATACACTTAAGAGCTCGCTCGCCAAGGCGCAGAGGAGTACCATCGCGAAGCGCGTCCAACTCGTATTCAAGCGGGGAATCTCCCAGCTCAGGCCAAGACTGAAGGCAAGCATAACCGCCGTTATCACCGCGCAGAAGCACGCCTTCACGCGGCTGAGCGGCAGCACGAGCGCTCAGAGCGCCCACGGGATAAAGTGTGTAAGGAGTGTAGTGCATGCCGAAGTTTACTCCTTTTAGCGCCTTTTGTCACGCTCAATCTGCGCATGCTATCATTTTTCAACGACATCTCGTTAAAAGAGGATAAAAAAACAGCGCAGAGGGCTCAAATTACTGCTGCTCCTTGAGTTTTTCCTGAATACCGCGCAAGAATACGCGCTCAAGAGAATTGCGCGCCGGCGCGGCTGCTATAAAAGCATCGCCGGCGAGCTCACGCAGTTGCTGCAACAATTCAGGCGAGGGGTTACGCAAGGTTATTTCCGTGCGGGTGTTGTCGCGTGTGAGCTCTTCCATCGAGCCCTCCGCAATCATGACACCACGGTACAGTATACCCACGCGGTCACAGATTTCCTGAACTTGCTCCAGCAAGTGCGAGCAAAGAAAAACGGTCATTCCTTGCTCTTTAAGATTCAATATAATATCCCGAATAGCACGAGAACCGATAGGATCCACACCGGCCGTCGGTTCATCGAGTACTAATAAGCGTGGGCGTTGCACCATTGCCTGCGCCAGCCCCACGCGCTGCAACATTCCTTTAGAATAGCCACCCAAGCGGCGATGCGCAGCATCCGTCAACCCGACCAACTCCAGCATCTCCTGAGTGCGATTGCGCAACTCTGCACCGCGCAGCCCACAAAGACGACCGTAGAAGCGCACAGTTTCCTCGCCGGTAAGAAACTTGTAAAAATAAGGATTTTCGGGCAAGAAACCGATTTCGCTACGATTAGCGGCCGAAGTAGCCGGTCGGCCGAATACGCGGCATGAGCCGGTATCCGGCGCGAGCAGGCCGACAAGAGCCTTCATGATAGTGCTCTTACCTGAGCCGTTGGGGCCAATGAGCCCATAAACGCCGCCCTGTGGTATGCTCAGGCTGACACCTTTAACAGCATACACACCACCCTTCCCCCAATGGCCGGGGAAAGTTTTGTGGATTTCTTCAATCTCGACGGCGTTCATGAGCGCTGGCAGTCGTAATTACTCAGCAGCAGCCATCAGGCGCAGCAGATTTTCAGCCATGACGATGCCCTTCTCAAAAATCTCAACCCGCATATTCTCATTGGGTGAGTGAATACGAGCATCGGGCAGGTCCATACCAAGGAAAATGGCATCCTTGCCCAACACCTTGCTAACCTCGGCAATGATGGGAATGGAACCACCCTCGCGCACCAGCACAGGGGGATTGCCGAAAGTCATCTCAAGAGCCTGCTGAGCAGCCTTGCCCCATGCGGAGTGCGGGTCACTCAGGTAAGCCTCGCCGCCATGCTGGCGGGTGAACTTCATGCGTACACTGGGGGGGCACACCTTGCGGAAGTGAGCTTCAACTTTGTCAAGAATATCCTCGGGGTCCTGACCGGGCACCAGACGGCAGCTCATCTTGGCAATAGCCTTGGTGGGAATAACGGTCTTTGAGCCTTCGCCCTCATAACCGCCAGAGATACCGTTGAGCTCAAAAGTCGGACGAGCATACACGCACTCAGCGCCGCTGTAACCGGTTTCGGTTCGCAACTCAGGCACACCGGTAAGCTCGGCAAGCTCAGAATTGCTCATACCGGGCACGCGGCGCCAACTGTCGCGCTCCCAGTCAGCGATATCGCTCACGCCGTCATAGAAGCCCTCTACCGTCACATGATTATCAGCATCATGGGTGGAAGCCACCATCTCACACAGGGTGGTAATGGGATTAGCAACTGCACCACCGAACACCCCTGAGTGCAAATCCATGGCGGGTGCGCTCACCTCGAGTTCAAAGCAACACAGCCCCTTCAAGCCGTATGAAAGAGAGGGGACATCGGGCGCAGCCATACCGGTGTCGCTCACCACAATCACATCACATCCCAGCAACTCTTTAGCCTGGGGCTGCTGCATGAACTTAAACAAACTTGTGCTACCGCGCTCCTCCTCCCCCTCAAGCAAGAAAATCACATTAAGAGGCAATGCTCCATCTTTGCGAATAATTTCTTCAACGCCCAGAATGTGAGCCATAATTTCCCCCTTGTCATCGGAGGCCCCGCGAGCATATACGCGCCCCTCACGAATTTCAGGCTTAAAGGGGTCGCTATGCCACTCATCAATCGGGTCAACAGGCATCACATCGTAGTGACCATATATCAACACCGTAGGTTTACCCTCCAACTTCGGGCTATGAGCCACCACGATGGGGTGGATATCAGTCATGTGCTTCACTGCATCGAACCCCAGGGAGCTGAGTTTCGTTACCAAAAAATCTGCACAGCGCTCTACCTCGGGAGCATATTCAGCAACGGCGGATACACTGGGAATACTCAAAAAAGCAAAAAGATCATCAAGCTTGCTCATGCCGCACATTGTACATCAGTACCCGCGCACAGGCAAGCACAAAGCCGATTCCGGCGGTGAATATGGCGTAATTTCCGGAACCGCTCAGAAATCCTGCACAGGGGAACCGGGTACAGCGCCGCCCAACGCAGGAATACGCGCATTGAACTCACGCAGGTCGGCCAAATACTCTCGCCATTGAATGAAAGGCATAGGCGGGCGTGTATGCAGTGCCATGCGAAAGCGCTCAATTCGTGCTTCGGCGGCTTGCAAAATATCAACCGGCAGGCAATGTATAGCGTGTGCTACCTCTTCGAGATAATCGCAGACATTGTGGCAAATAAGCGGCAAATCGCAGCCGGCACGCAATGCCATCACGGCGGATTCCGCCGGACTGTAGCGCTTAGCAATAGCCCCCATGCACAAGTCATCCG
Source organism: Akkermansia sp. (assembly GCA_017555205.1). Taxonomy (GTDB): domain Bacteria; phylum Verrucomicrobiota; class Verrucomicrobiia; order Verrucomicrobiales; family Akkermansiaceae; genus Akkermansia. Next base: position 348,042 of record JAFZGW010000013.1, read on the forward strand.
TGAATACAACTCCCTCGTACCCCAAGCGGTCACGCAGGAAATGTTGAACCAAAGCCGGAGAAAGCGACGTCGGCAGCTCTGCATCAATCTCCGGGATAAGGAGGTGCGCTATCATCATGGAAGGCAGCTCCGGCATGAGCGCATTGAAGGGAATAGCCGCCCCCATCAGAAATGAATCGCCACTACCGTGGAGAACCGGCAAATCAAAGTGAGGGTCGCACTCTGCCGCTCCCATACCGGGGAAATGCTTGCCGCAGGTTGCAATTCCGGCACGCAGGTGAGCACGATTCCACACACCGCCATGAGTTGTTACAGCCTGAGAATCGTATCCCCAGCATCGGCTGGGCAAAGCATTGGCATGGGGCGAACCGATATCAAGCACCGGGGCGAAGTTGGTATTCACCCCCAGTGTGTAAAGACACTGCGCATTGTACCACGCGGCTTGCGTAATAAGATGACTGTTACCGGTCGCGGCCAGTTCAGCCGCTGAGGGGTGGTTCACAAAAATCTCCGCAGTTCGCACCACCCGACCACCCTCTTGGTCAATAGCAATAATGGGCACGTCGGGGCCGGTTGTGAGTGCGCGCAGCTCATCCGTAAGTTCACGAGTGAGCTCATGGTCTACAATATTTCGAGAAAAAAGAATGTAGCCGGCCGGCTGCAAACGGGTGAAAAGCTCGCGCTCCTGCGCTGTCAGCATAATTCCCTCTATACCAACAATAACCGGCAACATGACTAAAAGAAGCAGCACCGGGCAGCATGTAGACCATAACTACCCGGTGCAATCAAAAGGGATACTTACTTATCACCAAAGATGCTGGCACGGGTGAACATGGGGAACACCGGAATGCCACGGCTCTCAATAGCCTCGCGACCGCCCTCCTGGCGGTCAACAAGCACAAGTGCAGCAACAACCTTGCCGCCTTCAGCCTCGATGGCGTCGATAGCCTTCAGGGTAGAACCACCGGTTGTAATCACATCGTCCACCACAATCACCTGCTGACCGGCAGCAAAATTACCCTCGATTCGCTTACCGCGACCGTGGTCTTTAGCTTCCTTACGCACAGTAAACACGCAGAGCGGTTTATCAGCCTCGGCGGAGTACATGCCGATAGCCAGCGAAATGGGGTCTGCACCCATGGTCATACCGCCGATGGAGCAAGCCTCGGGGAATTTGGGTAAAATCTCCTCCTGCACCATCTGCCAGCCTACCTGACCGATAAGATTGGCGCCGCGAGCATCGAGCGCGGTGATGCGGCAGTCGCAGTACAAATCGCTCTCCTTACCGGAGGCAAGAATAAAATGACCGGTCTTGATGGACTTATCCAACAAGATTTGCAGAAGTTCAGATTTAGCGTTACTCATGACGCTCAGGATTGTAACGCATGCGGGCGAAAAAATCAAGCCATAAGCTTGGAAAGGTCATGCGGCAGGGGTGATTTTACCATAATTTCGTGCTCCCCGAACGGAAAGCGCAATGAACAGGCATGCAGCGCATGGCGCTCGATGTGAAGTCGAGCCGCCAGCGTAGGAGTCCATCCCTCGGCAATAAAGTCCAAGTAATTATTCTCATCCCCTCCGTATATTTTATCCCCCAGCAATGGAAATCCCAGATATGCCGCATGCACACGAATTTGGTGTAATCGACCGGTATGCGGCACGCAACGCAACAAGGCAAGCTCCGGCAAACCATTGCGAGCAGGCACGCGCTGCAGAACCTCAAATTCCGTGCAACATACTTTCCCCAGCGGGTGGCAACACTGCCGCACATGTATGCGCGTATCGGCCACGCTTTCCATGCGCAGAATCGGCTCATCACAACAGGCACAAGCCCATAGGGGAGCCCCCTGCACTACAGCAAAATACTCTTTCTGCAACAAGCGCTGCTGCATAGCCTTTCCCAGCTCACGCGCTGCTGTGGCAGTCTTGGCAATGAGGGTGATGCCACTCGTCTCGCGGTCAAGGCGATTGATAAACGACACCTGACCGCCGCAGGCCAATTCATAAGCCAACAGCTCTCGCACACCATGCCACAAGGTAGGCTCATTCTTCTCGCCTGTGGGATGCGTAAGCAGCGGCGCTGCCTTGTCTACAACTAGCACATCAGCATCTTCATAGAGCACCTCGAAATGCGCCTGCACGGCTATGGGCATGTCAAAACTCATGCGAATATAGCAGGGTCTATAGCAGCCCACTCTCCCGGAGCTAAGTTCAACTCGGCCAACTGAAGCGGCCCGATAGCGACGCGAGTAAGCACCGTAACAGGCGCCCCCACGGCGGCCAACATGCGGCGCACTTGGTGGTAGCGTCCTTCGTGCAGAGTAAGTCTGCCACTACATTCCCCGGTAAGCACCAACTCAGCAGGCAGACAGGGCGTAGTCTCGCCATGCAGCAACAACTCACCACCGGCAAAAAGTTCAACAGCCGACTTCGGAACCGGGGCGGAACATTCAAATTCGTATACCTTGGGCACATGGCGCTTGGGGCTTGTAAGAGCATGCACAAACGCACCGTCATCGGTTATCAGCAGCAATCCACCCGTCTCCTTATCCAGTCGCCCTACAGTGCTGACGCCATCCGCCCTGTTGAGCCAGTGCTGCGGTAACAAGTCATACACCAGCTCACCTTCCTCACGGTGACTGCATGTGCAGCCAAGCGGTTTATTCAAAGCGATATAGAGCCCTCCCGGGAACTCCACAGGCTCGCCATCCACCAACACCTCATCCGGCTCCGCTTTGGCGGACGGAGATTTGGCCACGGTTCCCTTTACCTGCACACGCCCTCGCTTAATCCACAGCGCAGCTTCGCGTCGCGAACAGTATCCAAATCGACTCAATATAGCATCTAATCTCATCTCTGCGTCATTTTGCCATAATTTTTTCAAAAAACAAGGTTGAATTCGTGTTCATTTTGTGGTAATTGTATTCTAAACAGTGCGCGCACATTTGACATTAGGTCAATTGTGACTGAATTTAATTTTCTCTCACACGACTATGATTACCATCATTACTGAACGACAGCTTCCGCAAGCAGAAGCAGGTCTGTGGCTCAAAGCCCAGCAGGCAGTTGCAGCCAAAAACTACAAATACGCCGTCAGCATTCTCAAAACGCTTGTTAAGCGAGCCCCCGGATTCTTGGAGGGACGCAAAATTTTGCGCCGCTGCGAAGTAAAGACCACCCCCGATGCCGGACGTCGCTCCTCACTTTTTGGTGGTATGCGCATAAGCACCGGCCGCAAAGATCCTGCAACCACGATTGTATCCGTTGAGGATGATTTGGAGAAGGACCCCTACTCCGTAACGGCCAATGAAGCTTTGTTTGCAGCAGCAAACGATTTGAACCTGCCTGAGCTGGCAGCGTTTGCACTCGAAACCATTTGCGAAGGTCAGCCGAATGCCAAGAAGCACATGCACATGCTGGCCAACCACTACATCAAAAACGAAAACTTTGCCGAAGCAGCTGAGACCTACCGCCGAATTCTCAACATCGACCGTACCGATGCTATTGCTCAGCGAGGCGAGAAAGACTGTGCCGCCCGTGCAACCATGAAACAGGGTAACTGGGAAGGCAAGGGCGACTTCCGCACCAAGCTCAAGAGCCAAAGCGCCACCACCGACCTCGAAAACGCCGACAAGATGGGGCTTACCCGCGCTGAGATTGAGCAGCGCCTTGCTCAGCTCTCCGAGCAATATGCGGTCGACAATACCAACCTGCAGATAGTGAAGGATATAGCCTCCATCTACGAGCAGATGGAAGACTACGCCAACTCCTACTCTTTCTACGCGTACGCTTTCCAACTCAGCGGCGGCGCCGACCTTTCCATCAACGACAAAGCTATGGAAATGCACGAGAAAGCCATGGAGGCTGAAATCGCCTACTATGAGCAGGTATTGGCCGCTGACCCGGAAAACGAGGAAGCCAAGGCAACTCTCGCAGCCCGCAAGAAGGAAATTGCCGAGGCTGTTGTGGCCGATGCCAAAGCACGTGTGGAAGCCAACCCCACCGATGCTCAGCTTCAGTTCAAGTACGGCCAGGCGCTCTTCGATGCCGAGCAGTACACGGAAGCTATTCCCCCGCTGCAGCGAGCCCGCACCAACCCGAACCTGCGCATCAAGTCCATGCTCATGCTTGGCAAGTGCTACGCCTCCAAGAACATGACCGATATGGCCATCCGTCAGCTCGAAGATGCCGACAAGGAACTCGTTGCCATGGATGACACCAAGAAGGAAATCCTCTACATGATAGGTTGCCTGTACGAGAAAGCCGGCAACAAGGAAAAGGCGCTCGAAAGCTTCAAGGTAATATACGAAGTAGACTACGGCTACCGCGATGTTGCCCAGAAGGTAGAATCCGCCTACTCGTAAAGAGTTTGCACATTGTATCGATTAACGCCCTGCCGCAGCACACGGCAGGGCGTTTCTCATCATCGGGTGCGTGTAAGCTCGGTAGAGCCATCGCGCCGAAGTGATATGACATGGTGCGATGAGCCATCGCTAATGTGGCGTTTTTCATAGCAGTCAGCAGGATTTCCTCGACAATCCCAAAAGAACTCACGCTCCAAATTACCATCCGGTGCGTATTCGCACAAGCGCTCAGCATAGCCGTAAATCGGGTTCAGACAAGGGCGACCATCCGCACCATTGAAACACTCCCACTCCACGCGACCGTTCGGGTTACTCCGCACCAGATGTTCCGACCACACCCGGGCCCTATCTCGCAAACGCCCATCCTGACCGAAAAACCTGGTTCTCAGCAGTCCGGACTCCGGCTTCTGCTCGACCAACATTGAAGTAGTAACAGAGTCCGCACTGGCAACGGCTTTACCTGCCGAATCCAGCCAAGTTGTATGATTCACCAAACCATCTTCCGTACGGCGCACCTGTTCCGTTACAACCCCATCAGCATTTTCCGTCGGCACCCCTTTCACATAATTCGTGCGCAAGCGCTCCTGCGCCCTGTCATTGTAGGTATAGACCACTCTGCTCTCTCCGGCAGCGTTGACAATGGGTTTCTCCTCCCCATCAAGATATTCCACTTTAAGCATACGACCTCTATCATCGTATGAAATTCGTTCTTCTGCAAAACCGGGCATACGCGGCACAATCTTCTGCCCGTGGGCATTGCGAAAAATACGCCCCACAAGACGACCGGCCGGGTCATATTTAAATTCACGAACAGCAATACCGGCGGAATCCGCTACAGGATTGCCAAACTCGTCAAAATTGCGCCGCTCCGCAATCTGTCCATTTTTGTTATAAATCAGTCGTTGTTCCGCAACCCGGCTACCCGGCATCGGACTGACCATCCCCTCAGCATTACAATAAACAAGCCGGCTCAACTGACCGCCATGCCCGTATTCAAACCGAAGATGAGGAACTCCCACACCCTCTTGCGGGGCATAAATCTCGCCAACGCCGAATGGTGCATCCGCCCCAGCCGTATTGTACACCCCACTGAAATATCGCACCGGTAAGCCACCAAAAGAAGGTGTAAACACATGGTATACCCCCATTCCCAAAACGCCGAGCAACAAACCGAGCGCCGACAATGTACCCATATACCCCCAGACATAGCTCAACAGCCTATGCCACCAAGAGCGAGGATTGTCACCATTTTCAGCCATGAGGGAGAGACACCGCTGCACCACCCCCTGCTCAATATCAGTCAGTCACTGCATCCGCATAGCGCATAACCCGCATGTGAAGCTCCTTTTCAAAATCCGCGACAATTTGCTCAGACACCCCCTCGGGCCAGCTGAGCAAACGCATAGGTACAGCGGGAGTATCTGCATGATAAGGCAATTGCACATGTTCATAAGGCAACTCAACAAAACCGGCAGAACAGTAAAATTGGCGACGCCGAGCGGTAACAGAATCCACCACCGGTTCAATTTCCAGAATGATGGGCTTACCTATCTGCTGCAACCATTGCAACACCGCATGCCCTACTCCCTGCCCGCGGCAATGCTCAGCCACAGCCAAATGCTCAACAAACAATAAACCTGACAAGCGCCAGTAAAACAGTAAGCCCACCAACTGAGACGAACGACTTATCTGCATGCAACAAAACTCGGGGTCGGACGCAAGAGCCCTCCGGTGCTGCGCCCATGAGCGACGTTCACACCGAGGAAATGCAGTCTCATACAAAGCCCACACTTGTGCCCAATCGCGTATATTCTCAACCTGAATCATACCGCATGTTAGCCTTCTTCGCGGATTAAGACAAGAAAAATAGGTTGTTAACTGCTGTAATTTTCATTATTTTATGGACGAGCCCGCCACACTACGCTATTATAGTGTCGTGAGCACAAAATGGAAAGTCGTAGAGTTGGAAGAATGCGAGTCTACGTTCAACGTGGCCCGCAAGGAAGGACCTTGGACCATAGTGAGCGCCAAGCGACAGCTCAAGGGACGAGGTCGCTTTAACCGCACTTGGTATGGCGACGAGGGGGGACTGTGGGCCACATACAACCTGCCGCTGGAGCCCAATTCCACACGCCACTGGGGGCTCTTGCCGCTGGTTGCAGGTGTGGCCATAATCAGAGCCCTGGATGGCTACAGAATCCGTGGCTTACGTCTACGCTGGCCGAATGACGTGCTGGTCGGTCGCGAAAAACTGGCCGGCATTTTGGTGGAGCGCCCGGCCACGGGCATGGCGTCCATCGGCATAGGGCTCAATGTCAGCAACGACATCGAAAAAATAGCCCCCCTGACCGGAGAACGCCCCACCCGACTGCAGGATTTGCTTTACGCCTGCCCCAAAGTCAGCAAGATGCGCACACTGATAGCAAACGCTCTCGCCGCTACTTTCAATACCTTTGTAGAACACGGTTTGGAAGCACTGCGCGAAGAACTGGAGGCAGCTTGGAGCAAATCCCTGCCCGTTGTTGCCATTACCGACAAAGAGCGTATTTGTGGATATTTCGCCGGGATTGAAGCCGATGGCTCCCCCGTACTGCGCAAAGCGGACGGCACCAGTGTAACGGTTCCCGGCATTACTGTAAATCGCATGAAAGAACTTATCTGATTTTCCTCCTGCTATGTCAGTTCCGCAAAATACCATCGCGCTTATCTTCGATTTTGACCAAACTCTCAGTCCTCACAACATGCAAGAGGACACCATCTTTCCGGAGTTCGGCATCAACGCCGAGCTGTTCTGGAAAAAGTGCAATGAGCGCAGTCACAATGAGGGATGGGATGGCGAGCTGAGCTACCTCAAAGAGCTGCTCGACACTCTCAGCATCGACGGTGTGAGCAATGACACCCTCAAAAGTCTCGGCAAAAAGCTTACTTTCTTCAAAGGGATTCCGGAATTCTTCGAAAAGTTCGAAACGCGCGCTCTGTCGGCAGAGCACCGTTTTGCCGGCATTCATGTCGAGTTCTACATTATCTCCAGCGGCATTAAATCAATCATTGACGGGTCAGTCATTCGCCCCTATATGAAGGAAGTATTCGCCTGCGAATTCAGTGAGCAGAATGGCTGTATCAGTTTCCCGAAACGCGTCATTTCTCATACCACGAAAACGCAATTCCTCTTCCGTATCAACAAGGGTATGATTAAATACACGGAAGACGTGAATGACCACATGGACAGCGATTTGAGACCAATTCCCTTCAAGCACATGATTTACTTGGGGGATGGCCCCACAGATGTGCCCTGCTTCACGGTCATGCGGCAGCAAGGTGGCTTGAGTGTTGCCGTCTACAACCCGGACGATTCCACACGAGCAAGTTTCCGCAAGTGCTACAATCTCAAAAATGGGCAGCACCGAGTGGATTTCTTCGCCCCGGCAGATTTCCGAGCCGGCAGCCACCTCTCAAACATATTAGAGGAAACGGTTCGCAACATGGCCGATTCTATTCTGCACAACATGCGCACCTCCGGCAGATAGCCTCATTTTTTTTCAAAAGACAAATAAGGGGTGGTCGCAGCTGCAACCATCCCTTATTTTGTATAGATATAAACAGTTACTTACTCAATAGACCACACAATCGTGCGGGCATACAAGCGACCGGGGCGCAATTCAATGGAGGGGAAATGCGGCTGGTGGGGAGAATCCGGGAAGTTCTGAGCTTCGAGAGCCACACCGCCACGTTTGAGCGGCAGGTAATCACCGGTATAAACCTGAAGACCGGGTGCATCCGTAGAAAGGCGCAAGGTATACTTACCGTTGGAAAGCACGGCAACCTCCTTCACCCCGGCAACAGTCGGGAGCACATAGTTGTCATCATACCCTCCGGCAATAGTATCGGGTGCGTTGCGTTCACCCAAACAGGCAGGTGTTGTCAGGTCATACAACGACCCGCTCACCGGCAAAATTGCTCCGGTGGGTATATTGGCAACCATAGGTGTATAGGCCGTAGCATGCACCTGTAAGTAGTGGTCATCCATTGTCCCCTGACCATTGAGATTCCAATAGGCATGGTTAGTGAGATTCAGCAAGGTCGGGGCATCCGTCACGCCCTGCAAATCCAGCGTCAGCTTGTTCCCCTGCAGGGTGTAGACAGCACGCACCGTCACCGTACCGGGGTACCCCTCATCGCCATCCGGCGATATCAGACTAAGCACAATACGCGATGAATCCGCACTCTCTACCTCCCAAGGTATATCTGAAAAACCAATTTTACCACCATGCAGATGATTAGGACCATTGTTGACAGCCAAAGTATATTCCTGCCCATCCAGCAAGAAACGCCCCCCGGCTATGCGGTTGGCAACTCGCCCACACACGGCTCCGCAGTAACAAGTATCTTCCCGCAGCTCATCCGGAGTCTTCGGGCCGTAAAGCATATCGGTACCATCATACTCAAAGCTCAGCACGCGTGCACCTACATTGCACACTCGTACACGGAGCACATCTGAGCTGAGCGTGTATATCTCAGTCTTTTCTTTCATCGTATTCATAATGTAAACTTTTCAATTTTGCGGTGCCGGTTTACTCAACCACGACTTGACCCGCCCATTCACGAACTCAACATATCCGACTTCGCGGGGAATGTACGCAGTCGAAATGTACGGGGCGGAATATCCATACCACCCATAGGGACCCCAATACGGATAGGGCGAATCATTCACGACCGTAATCGGCTCATACCCGCGGTATATCCAGCGTGTAATTTTCTTTCCACCCATTTCGCCGACAGTGAGCGGAGTATCGGGCTTACCCCATGCAAGAAATACGGCGTCCTCTTTCATACCCTCGCAGATTTTACCCTGCTGAACTAAGGCTTGCTGTTCTATGGGTAAGGCCTTAAACATAGCGGGATTTTTTGCGATTCTATCAGCCGGAGTGGGAGTTTGGCAACCTACCAGCGACAGGCAAAGCAGAGCTCCGGCAATAAGCTTTTTCAGCCCTCTTTTCACTACGTCATTCATACAGTCATGACAGTACCACGAAATTTCTTGCTTGCCAAGTAAAAAAAACAGTGATAGATTAACAGCAACAATCATGAAAGCAATCTATTCCATACTTACACTGTTGGCAGCTCCCGCGCTGATTTGCCATGCAATCGGTGCCGAAGCCACGGGGATTCTGCAAGGTTTGTTGCCCACCAACGGCACAATGAAGGCCGGCGTAGCCGTAAATCCCCAATTCAGCCCTGAGTTCTTAGAACTACAGAAAGCCTTGCTCACCCGACTTCAGGGACTTTCCTCCGAAGAACAACTGGCTTTCATGGAAAAATACGATCCTCTCACCCTCATTGCCTATGATGCCAAGCTCTGGCCCGATAAAGCCGAGTACGACAAATACAAGGCCGAGTGGAAAAAGGCTACAATACAACCCGTACGCGAAGTTGCAGTGGGGCTGAGACATGCCGTCAACAATGTGTGGACCGTGCTCTCCCTGACTACAGATGCCCAAACCAGACGCTCGGCACCCTTAACTATCAGTGCCCTCTCGTACGATGCAGGTAAGAACGTATGGATTTCCAACAACGGCGAGCTTACAGCTAAGGATTACCAAGCCACAGAAGACAATGTGTACGGTGCTCAAACCGGTCAGGAATGGACGCTGGAGAAGGAGGACTCGCTCTCCAAAATGTCCGAGTCTATCCGCGTGTCTCGCAACACGGATGGCAAGGCATTCTACATTTTCTACTCCTTCAGCGAGCGCTCCACCATATCCAACACCGTTATTGCCCAAGGTGGTTACACGCTGATGTTCCCGCTGCGCAGCACTCAGGTGAACATGGGCATGCCCGGCAGCCGCTAAATAGAACTCAATTCTTGAGGAAAAGCCGTAGTTTACAAACTGCGGCTTTTTCTCGTATTTTCCTGCTTGTCAAATCAAAAAAAACGTGATAGAATGCTCGCTGTAGTTTCATGAAATCAATCATATCCATTATTGCCCTGGCAGCATCTCCGTTGTTGACAGCAACCGCATTCGGAGCCGATGCTGTACCACCTGCTCTCATGAATTTTCCCGGCAATGGCATGCGACTCACCGGTGAATCAGTATCTATCGCCCCTACCCCTGAGTTTGTAGCCATGCAGAAGGACGTTTCTGCAAAATTGCAAAAACTGCCGCCCGAAGAGCTGGTGAAGTTCTTTAAGAGCTATAACCCCGACTCACTCATTGCCTACAACTCTCATATATGGCCCAAGCGCGAGGATTACGAGAAGTACAAAGAGGAGTGGAAAAAAACAACAATCAATCCTATACAAAAAGTACAGCTCGGAGCCTATAACCGCGAGAACAACGAATGGTCCCTGCACGGCGTCAGCATCAATGCCTTTGCCGGACGAGTTTCTCCACTTTCCATCAGCAGCCTGATTTACAAGGCAGACTCCAACGTGTGGGTATCCACAAACGGTGAGCTTACCCCCAGCAGTGTGGAGACTACCTCCGACAATGTATACGGAGCTCGCACCGGTACAATCTGGACATTAAAGAAAGAAGACTCCCTTTCAATCATACAGGAATCGCTGAGTATCACCCGCCGCACAAACGGGGAATTCCTCTACTTAACATATAATTTCAGCGAACGCACCACCGGTAGCGGTACGATGCTCGCACAGGGGCGCTATGTACTCAGGTTCCGCGTAGGCCCGGCTGCACCGGATCCGGAATCAACGGCTACGGCAAAAGCCCAGCCAACGGAAAATTCAAAAGCTGACGACTCACAAAAAGAAGTTAAAAAAGAGGAGAGTCCCCGCCGCCAAAAACGCAAGGGCCGCCGCAGAAAATAACCACCGCCATATATGAGAATCATTGCCGGAAAGGCCAAAGGATACATCATTAAGGTACCTCAAGGCGAGGTACGTCCTACGCAGGACCGAGTGCGCGAGGCACTGTTCAACATCATCGGCCCCATAATTGAAGGAGCTCGTGTGCTCGATTTGTATTGCGGCTCCGGGTCTGTGGGCTTGGAGGCACTGAGTCGCGGCGCTGCCAGTGTGCGTATGGTCGATGCTGCTCGGCAATCCTGCGCCATGGCACGCACCAACCTCGAAAAAAGCAAACTGACAGGCGGAAGCGTAGCGCAAAGCGATTGTCTGCAATTCGTGAAGCGAGATGCCGGAAAGTACGATATCATCTTTGCTGACCCTCCGTATGCCAAAGCCATAGGAGACCGAGATATGATAGCAGAGCTGATGACTGACCGCCTGCACGAACTACTGGAGGATGACGGCTACTTCATTGCCGAAGCTCAGCTCGGTTACGGTGTGGGCGATATTCACACCCGCGAATTCCCCGGTTGGCAGCTTGTCGATGAACGCACCTACGGTAAAAATACCATTCTTTTCTACCGCAAAGACGTATGAAACGCTTTATTTTTCTACTGATTTATAATCTTTTACTGCCGGTCTTTCTTATTCTCTCCATACCGGGGTATCTCATTAAAATGAAAAAGCGCGGCGGGTTCGGCACCGGTCTGCGCGAGCGTTTCGGGCTCTACAAAGTTCCAGCCTCATCGGAACCCACGGGCGGGCTCTACATTCACGCCGTGAGTGTGGGTGAGGTATTCATCGCACTCAAATTCATACGCGAATGGATTAAAACCCATAGCGAACCGGTAGTACTGGCCACCAGCACTGCCACCGGCCATCAGGTAGTGAGGGATGCAGCACTTCCCGGCGTTCGAGCCCTCTACTCACCCTTGGATGTGCCGGGATTATCCGGGCGATGCCTGCGACGATTCAAACCGAAAGCCGTAGTACTTATCGAAGCTGAGTTGTGGCCCAACTTTGCGGAGGCCTGTCACCGCATGCACATTCCCATGCTCATGCTCAATGCCCGCCTGAGTCCGCGCAGCGAAGGCCGTTACCGCAAGGTTCGCGGCATCACCGGGCTGTTGTTCTCCCGACTCACCGCCTTAGGTGCTCAGAATAGCAACGATAAAAGCCGTTTCGGTGGCATTGGTGTAAATGAAGACATCATCACCGTAACAGGTAGCATAAAATTCGATGTCCTGGGAGATACCCCCGCTGAACCTCGCGCAGAGTTCCGCGAACTCCTCACCAAAATTGCAGGAGGAAAGCCGGTTGTACTGGCCGCAAGTACACACGCGGGAGAAGAAGCCCTCATAGCCTCAGCTATTCAGCAAGTCGGCGCGTTCCCGCTTATCGTTCCCCGCCATGCAGAACGCCGGGCAGATGTAGTGAAAGATTTGGTAGCCGCCGGTTTCTCCCCCGTTCTGCGAACCGCCGGCACACTACCCACCCCCCTGCCCGCTAACCTGTGTTATGTGGCTGATACAACAGGCGAACTGCGAGATTGGACAGCGCTGGCAAATGTAGCAGTCATCGGCAAGAGCTATCTGGCTCGCGGCGGTCAAAACCCGGTGGAAGCCATTGCGGCGCGCGTGCCCGTTGTATTCGGCCCCGACATGACGAACTTCGCCGACCTGGTGGCCCTGTTGAAAGCAGAAAACAGCGTATGGCAGTGCGAGCAGGAGCAATTGGCAGACACTCTCAAAGAGATTCTCACGAACTCCACTGAGGCCGCTGACAGATGCGAGCGCGCGTTCAATGCGCTGAGTGTGCACTCCGGAGCGACCGAAAGAAGCGTGCGCCTCGTCGAAACTCAATATTAAACCTCGGCAACACATAACAACCGCTCTTGTAGACTCGCGTTAGTCATAAACAAGAGCGGTTGTTTCGTTTTTACTGCCATCAAAATCCCCTTTTAACAAAGGGAAAAACATTTTTGATTTACATCTGATTATCAGCGCATTACAACAACTACACAAACATATCGCAGTCACCCCGAATCAAGTAGGTTTGGTGTATTCATACAATTTTTATTCGCTTTGCATTTTCGTGCTTGACGGCGAGATACAGTGAGGATAAAATGCGGCTGCGAAACTTACGGTTATTGTAAATTTAGGCGACAACAACTAATAAGTTTTGCTAACTAAATTCATATTTCATATACTGAAATCGCAATGAACACGCGCCACATCACAAGGTTCACCTACGAGTTCACAAACTTCCAAGGTTGGAGAGTAGCCATCAATCGGCAGGGAATAGCGCTGGCCCGCTACTTTTCCGACAAGCAGTATGGTGACTCGGAGAAAGCTCTTTCGCAAGCAATCAGCTTTCGAGATGAAGTGCTAAGGGAATTAAATCTACAACCGAACCGCACACAGGAAATTCTGGCGAGCTATCGTAGCCAGGAAAAGAAATTATATCCTGCCGGTTTAAAACCCTCTACCACTACCAAGCCCGAGGGCGAACAAAACTCAACGGCGTGCAGCATGCGTAGCAACAAGGTATTGCATAACATCTTACAGCAGTTATGCAACAAATTGAAACTCGATACCGCCAGTGTACTCAAGCTTTCATTATACTTATTTGCTATACAATACGGAACGGTAAGCGAAGCAAAAACAGAGCCTCCAGGAATGCCGAGAATCGAAACTGTCGATGATAGCACTCCCGAGCGGGAACACGCACACACCTTATATGAAATCATCAACCATCTCGAGTTCATAGGCCGCCAGGTCGGCATGCCCGGCTTTGAAGAATTCGCCACCGGACACGCACCAAGCACAGAGCCCCTTCCTACGGTTCCCCCGCCGGCCTCACCTCCCACCGCTCCACAAACAGCTGAGCACAATACAAGCCCCCCACAAGCGCTTTCTCCGCAAACATCCGACACAACACCACCTCCCACCTCCGATTCGCCGGTCACCTCTACTCAATCACCGCCCACCCTTACCCCGGCAACGTCAACGCATTCCCCGCACTTACCTGTTCTCAATCATAGAGAATTGATTTACTTCCCCTACTCTACAACACCGCCCAACACTCGGCCACGCGCACTTAAGCGCAACATTAACCGCGACGACCTAAATTTTGTTCCGCCAACGGGTGCCATGTGAGGTACCGCCAGTCGCACACAAGCTCAATGATTTTTGTATATTGATGCGTTTTTGATTACGCAAACTCTCTATCTGAGTCTCGTTAATTGAGCCCATCGGGTGCAGCCCGTCACTAAATCACATCCTTGCGCACAGTTGCACAGCTGTGTACCGGCTCTTTAGTGCCCGCTCACTCCACTACCCACCCACCGGAGATTGCTCACCAATCTCCGGTGGTAATATTTTTCAGCTCTAATTTTTTTCTCAAATAAAAAACATACCTATATTATAGACTTTTCACTTGACACCCCGAATTAAAAATGTTATTGAAGAAGATGTATGAAGAGACCATACTCGTCGATAGTTCGGACATTGACTGTATTAAGCATGTGCATGGGTGGCCCGTTGGCTGCTCTTGACGTTAACAATACAGGGAACGATGTGTTTGACTTATACTTCTTCGGCAACGGAGAAAACGGATTGTTTGGCACGACAACCGGAATTTCGTGGCAAGATGAGCCCAGAAAAACAACCGGCAACGTGAAAGACAGCTCCACCTACTACTGGTCGGATGATTTGAAACAAGCCATGCTTAATGCAGTTAACACATGGACATCGGCCATAGCAACCCCGTATGATACGGAGAAACATGACCGCAAGCTCCGCATAGGTTTTTTCTTGGATGACGGCAGCACGGCTGGCGGGTACATGCAGACCGGAATGGCCGGGTATGCAGCCTATCAAACCGTTTCAACCAATGACGAAGAAAAATACGGAACATCAGCGAACAGCTATACCGTCGCCGAATGGGCATGGCGAGATAATAACGAAACAGATTACCTTGCCCCTCCTTCAAATATGGCAAGCGGCACCTATTGGGAAACCGACGTACTGAGTGACGAATGGAATAGTATTGACATTGCAATCGTGCTTAATCCCGTTGTCAGCACAGAGTATGGCTTCGATGCGTATGGAAACTTTTACTACAATCAGACCGCTCGTACAATTGAAGAAATGCAAAATGTTGCCACTCACGAGATTGGCCACGGCATGGGTATGAATTCAAAGCTGTACAAAGCCGGCGGTACCCTCAGCGGCATGGTAACTACGTGGGATAGTTTGTTAACCCTTGATGGCGCAAACATTGTGACAGTCACAAATGGGCAGGCTGAACCGACATTCGAAACCCTCACAGCACTTCACAATGCAGCCTGGGAGGTAGGTGAAGGCAAGGATCCCACCAAATCCGACAGCTATACAGGCGATGAGATTCAATATGACCCTGACCGCCGTTTAAGCCTGAACGGAGAAGTAGGTGTACACATTGCCGCTTTGCTGCTGGAAGGTGATACATTGGTGCATATTTCAGCCGAAGACGGCTCGAACGTACTTGGGCCGGGTGGCCGCATGAACTCAGAGTTTTCAGAAAGCGATTTGCGCGCCCTGGAACTGCTGGGCTGGAGCGTGCGCCGTAATGATAGCATACCCGAACCCACAAGCGGTGCACTTTGCATGCTGGGGCTCTCGGCTCTGGCCATGCGCCGCCGCCGCCATTAACTCGTTTTTTCCAAAACACAAAAACACGGGGAGGAAAATCCGCCCCGTGTTTTTTTATGCCGGATGGGAGAACATCAGAAGTTCGCCCCACCACGGTATGCGCGAGCCAGTACGGTAACAGTTCTGGGCAACAAATAAAGTGAAAGTTGTTGGATTTTGTCGGTAAAATGATTAACCGTATGGTCCTGCCTATCCAAACCGCCGAAAGTTGAAGAGTCGGAATCAAGCACCACCTTCCATTCACCATGAGCGGGAGCCGGGAGTTTGTAATCGGGTATGGCTTGTGTGCCGTTCCAATTGAAAACAAAGATTAACCCGGCGCGCTCAAAGGCCATCACTTGGTTCTTTTCGTCCATGTTAAGCGGTCGAGCAGGCGCAGCAGAGAGCAAATCCGTACGCTTAGCCAGCTCAAGCATGGCGCGGTCAAAGGCATTCAGGTGCCTATAGCGCAGCAGCTTGTTGTCGACCAATGACCACTGGCGGCGGCAATACTTGTATGAGTTCCCATTTCCCTCTCGCGGGAAATCAATCCACTCCGGGTGACCGAATTCATTACCCATGAAGTTGAGCCAACCTTCACCACCTGCGGCAAGTGTTGCCAAGCGAATCATCTTGTGAAGGGCTATACCGCGATCAATGTCCAAACTGGGTAAGTCGCAGCTCATGTGAGTATACATTTCAGCATCCATCAGGCGGAATGCAATAGTTTTATCGCCCACCAATGCCTGGTCGTGACTTTCAGCATAGGCTATATTAGCTTCGCCATAGCGGCGATTAATAAGCGTGTACCATATATCGCCCACACTCCAATCTTCATCTTTTTTCTCTTTGAGCAACTTAATCCAGTAATCCGGTAAGCCCATTGCCAATCGGTGCGTAAAACCGAAACCACCTTCATCTACAGGGCGGCACAATCCGGGCATGCCTGACATATCTTCCGCGATGGCGAACGCGCCGGGGCGCACCTGTTGTACAATGGCTGCTGCGAGCTGCAAGTATACCACGGCATCTATATTCACCTGCGTGTTGAAGTAGCACCCTAAATCCGTAAACGGCTCATGGCCATGGTGCAAATAGAGCATGCTGGTCACACCATCGAAGCGGAAACCATCGAAATGGAACTCCTGCAACCACCAGCGCAGGTTACTGAGCAGGAACTCTATCACCTCCGTACGCCCATAATCGAACAAACAACTATCCCAATCGGGGTGGAAGGCATCCCGTTTACCAGCATTGAAATACTGACCACCGGAGCCATCAAAGTTATTCAGACCTTCGGCTACATTTTTTACAGCGTGCGAGTGTACCACATCCAGTAGAACAGCAATACCGAGCCCATGCGCAGTATCTATGAGATATTTCAAATCTTCCGGAGTGCCGAAACGATTACAAGGAGCAAAGAAAGACGACACATGGTAGCCGAACGAACCATAGTACGGGTGCTCTTGTATAGCCATCAACTGCACTACATTGTAGCCTAATTCGGCCACACGCGGCAGCACATTGTCTGCAAACTCCCGGTAGCTGTGCACGCGTTCCTCTTCCCCTGCCATGCCGATGTGTGCCTCGTAAATAAACGGCACCTTCACATTCGCAGGGTTCCAGCGGGTATTGCGCCACTTATAGGGTTGCTCCGGCGCCCAGATTACGCCACTGTAATCAAATGTGGCAGGGTCTTGGTATGTATAGCGAATCCATGCCGGTATTCGATCGCGCCCAACATTATCCGCCCCCACTACATGTACTTTTACCCGACTGCCGTGCGGCAATGACCCCGCCGGTAACCGGAGCTCCCATACGCCGTCTCGACCGGGCTGCATGGGATGAGACGAGCGATTCCAACCATTAAAATCACCGATAAGATACAACGCACGAGCTCCGGGAGCCCACTCGCGGTACATCCATTCGCCACTCGTGGGGTCTTGGTTGAACCCCATGCGCGTAAATCCGTTCGCGCACTCCATCAGTGAGCCATAGCGCCTGCACAGGCTCTCCACTCGGCCGTCGTATAGCCGCATGCGGCCTTTAATTTCGCGCTCATAAGGTGCCAGCCATCCGTCTGCCAGTACCAACCCGGGTATAGGTGCTCTTCTCATCGCCTTTCATTCTACTATTTTTCACACTTTCTTGCAAGTTTTTAGTCAAATCTATGTAATTTGTGCCGATTTTTTACAAAAAAATTACCTATTTTTAGAATTATTCTAATTTTCCTGTTGACAAATCCCTACGAAAGTGATATATTTTCGTTGTACCCGCCAACGGGACAACACAGAACACAGACAACACAAACAAACATACACGAATATGAAAAAGTACCAGTGCACTATCTGCGGTGAAGTAGTAGAGAGCGAGACAATGCCCGAAGTATGCCCTGTATGCGGCGTAGACACCTTCATTGAAATCGAAGAAGGGGCAGAAAAAGTATATGCAGATGAACACCGAGTAGGTGTAGCCAAGGGGCTGGATCCCGAAGTAGTGCAGGGTCTGCGAGATAATTTTACCGGCGAGTGCTGCGAAGTGGGCATGTACCTTGCCATGAGCCGCCAGGCAGAGCGCGAGGGTTACCCCGAGGTAGCGGAAGCCTTCCGCCGCTATGCTTTCGAAGAAGCCGAGCACGCTGCAAAGTTTGCCGAGCTACTGGGGGAAGTACTGACCGACAGCACGGAAAAGAACGTAAGAATGCGAGCTGAGGCTGAGTTTGGAGCCTGCAACGGCAAGCTGATGATTGCCAAACGCGCCAAGGAATTGGGCTACGATGCGGTGCACGACACCGTACACGAGATGTGCAAGGATGAAGCACGTCACGGCAAGGGCTTCGACGGCCTGCTCAAGCGTTATTTCTCTAAGTAATAAAACAATAACCACTGCGTACGCCCCCCGGGAGCGAATAACTCCCGGGGGTAAACGTTTGTTCAGGGCTGAATATTAAGGCGTGCTCGCCCCTCTGCCGCCATCAGCGCACGCTGAGTACCGCTGACCACAACCGAGTCCGCAGCGGAAAGTTTACCCGTGACTACCACATAACCGCCCTGTTGTATGCCTGTGCTCACAGAAACGCTACGCACAGAGGAGTCCGGATTAACAACGAGAACAAACTGAGCTCCCTGTATACTGACAATAGCCCCCACCGGCACCATCAAAGCTTGCACCTGCTCCGCCATGCGCACCCGCACCGTCACAAACATGCCGGGCCGTAACAATGCAGCCGGATTCGGAGCAAGTGCCTGCATTCGCAGGGAACCGGTGTCCGTATTGAGCGTATTGTCCACCCCCTCAATAGTGGCCAAATGCTCGTACCGTCTACCGTTGGGCAGCAATAGTTCCACCTGAGCCCCGGGGTGCAACACCCCGCCTTCACCGCCTTGTGCGAGCCAATCATTAGCACTAATGCTGAACTGCACCCGTATGGGGTCCACCGAGTTAATCAACACCATGGCACTATTACCGGGGGCAACATAGCTACCCACATCAGCCTGAGCAAAACCGGCCAACCCATCTATGGGAGAGCGCAACTCGCAATAGCTCAGGTTAGTACGGGCTTGTGCAGTTGCGGCCTTGGCTGCAGCCAGAGCGGCCTGAGATGCTTGCAACTGCTGCTGCGCATCGGTAAAGGTCTGCCGAGAAATGGCGCCGGCTTTCACCAAAGGCTCATTGTACGCAAGGTGCTGGGCAGACTCCTGCTCATTGGCGAGAGACTGAAGTTCACGCTGCTCAGCCTCTACAAGAGCCTGTTGATACCGAGTCGGCTCGATTTTATAAAGCAATTCACCAGTTTTTACCCGCTGGCCATTGGTAAACAAACGCTCCGTCACATACCCGCTTACCTGCGGTTCTATTGCTGCACTAACAAGGCCTTGCAGCGCCCCGACCCACTCACGATACTCCATCACATCCCCCAATTTGGGGTGCTCAACCTTCACCGTATACACCGGCAACTGCGCGGCGGCTGACTGCTGCCCGCCATCCTCGCCACAAGTACAGAGCAGCAGTGCCGCCGTCGCAGAAATTGTCAATCTACTCCACATCTCGCAGTAATGACACTCACTCTCACCCACTGACTCAAAAACAGCATATATTCCGAAAATACAGCTGTTTTTGCACAAGTGAGCAAAGCGGAGCATCACACCCTACGACCATGAAAAAATCCCCCCCAGACAACGATACAGTTAGTATATTCGGCTCAGCTGATGTTGCTAATCCCCTGCCCACTCAGACATTCCCCGAGCAGGCCATGCGCCCGGAAGACGCCTTCCAGCTCATCAAAGATGAACTGATGCTCGATGGTAACGCACGCCAGAATTTGGCCACATTCTGCCAAACATGGGACGACTCATTCGTTCACCGCCTGATGGATATCAGCATTTCAAAAAATATGATAGACAAGGACGAATACCCACAATGTGCGGAAATTGAGCAACGCTGCGTGCGTTTGATTTCCGACTTGTGGAATGTGCCGGCTCAAAATACGCCCATAGGTTGCTCAACCATCGGCTCCAGCGAGGCATGCATGCTCGGTGGCATGGCAGCCCTATGGCGGTGGCGCAAAAAGATGGGCAACAAAGCAGCTACGGCAAAACCGAATCTTGTGTGCGGCCCCGTGCAGATATGCTGGCACAAGTTCTGCCGATATTGGGACGTGGAGATGCGCGAAGTCCCCATGAACGAGGATTCTTACTGCATGACCGAAAAAGACATGCTGGAGCGAGTGGATGAAAACACCATCTGCGTAGTCCCCACATTCGGTGTAACTTACACCGGACAGTACGAGTTCCCGGAACTCATTTGCAAAGTGCTCGATAAATTAGCGGCCGATGGCGGCCCCGATGTTGATGTGCACGTGGATGCGGCGAGCGGTGGTTTTTTGGCACCCTTCACCGCACCGGAAATACCGTTCGATTTCCGGCTCGCTCGCGTCAAATCCATCAGTTCCAGCGGCCACAAATACGGTCTTGCGCCGGTGGGCTGTGGTTGGGTTGTTTGGCGAGATGTAGCAGAACTGCCCAAAGAACTCACCTTTGCCGTAAATTACCTGGGCGGCAGCGTACCCACCATCGCACTGAACTTCTCGCGCCCGGCCGGTCAGGTTATATCACAGTATTACACCTTCTGCCGACTGGGGAAAGACGGCTACCGCCGCATACACGAAGCCGCCTACAAAGTGGCAGACTACCTGCACAAAGAGTTTAAAAAACTCGGTAAGTTTGAGTTTATCGCCACCGGCAACCCGAAAACCGACATTCCGGCAGTCTGCTTCAGTATGAAGAAAGGGTACAACCCCGGCTACAACCTCTATGAGCTATCAGACCGCCTGCGCATGCGCGGTTGGCAAGTTCCGGCATTCAGCCTACCGGCCAATGTGGAAGATGTAGTAGTCATGCGCGTGATGGTTCGCCGCGGCTTCACCATGGATATGGCTAACCTGCTGATGCAGGATGTAAAACGAGCCATGGATTACCTCACCGAGCATGCCCCTGCCAAGCATATGGCGGAAAAAGACGCCATGGTGTTCAAACACACCTGACGTCAGTGAAAGCCCCCTCTTCACCCGACCCCATGATACCGGGTGAAGAGGGAAAAAACAAACTTCAATCACGTGAACACTTTCGCGGCCGCAATCCGCGGGGATAGCAAGTCAGCGGCTCCTCTTCCCGGCACTCGGCAAAAGCCAATTCCGGCTCACCCGGGTGCAGGCGCAAACACTCAAGTACCCGATTGCGGGTAGCCACAGCCGCCGCCAATGATTCACGCTCCCCGCCATATTGCTTATCCGAGAAATAGCGGGTGAAGTGCAACTGATTGCGGCAAAGTGTTACCCGCCAGCCTTGGAACGACGTAAACTCGTATGTAAAACGAGTGATATTGCGTATGGGTTTCATAACGATGCGCAGCATACTCCATTCATAAACAACTATCAACAAAAATTACCCGTAATACATACAACAGCACTTGCTTTCGTGGCACGCCCTGTTAAAGTGTAACCGCTATGAAGCTCAAATCAATCACATTCCGTTGTTCGCAGTCCCAACTTTGCCGGTTGGAGGAAGCCATGCTTTACCTCGATGAAACGAACCGCACATCGTTTATAACCACGGCACTCGAGGAATTCCTGGCATTCGCCGAACAAAAGCAAATCAGCGACCTCAACCTCTTTGAACTCGTACACGAAATCGATGCTATGGGTCGAGGCGAAAAGTTTGCCAATGTAGCCTAAATCATTATTCAATCGCAGGGAAATGGAGCAGTCCGAACACCTGCGATTGTTTTTTTTACAATGGCACATTTTTTTCTTTTCCGAGCCGCGGTGTTGGTGTATAAGTACGCTCTGTGGTGAGCGTTGCGCTGATGTGTGCGCCCGGCTCCACAATGAAAAAAAACGCGAAAAAGATAAATAAACCTCAAAAGATGAGCACCACCTCTTTTTTACCGGCTCAGTACGCACACCCGTACGAGATTGACCCCAAGTACAGCAAATCAGTAGCCTATTTCTGCATGGAATATGCTATTGACAATGTGTTCAAAATTTATTCCGGCGGTCTGGGTTACCTGGCCGGCTCACACATGAGGTCAGCCGGAGCCCTGCGCCAGAATCTGGTCGGCGTGGGTATTCTGTGGTCCTATGGTTACTACAACCAAATTCGTGCAGAAGACGGCTCCATGGCCGTACAGTACCGCAAAAAAGACTACGCTTTCCTAGAAGACCACAACATCAAATTCCTCATCAATATCTGCAACACCCCTGTATGGGTAAAGGCCTATTACCTGAGGCCGGAGGTATTTGACACAGCTCCGATGTTCTTCCTGACCACCGACTTGCCCGAGAATGACGACATCAGCCGCTCCATTACTCAGCGACTGTACGACAGCAATCCCATGACCCGCATTTCTCAGTACATCGTGCTGGGGCAAGGTGGTGCCCGTCTTTTCGAAGAGCTCGGCGTTGAGCCCGAAATTTACCACATGAATGAAGCTCACGCTATCGGTGCTGCCTTCAACATGCTCGCCCGTAACGGCGGCAATGTGGAAGAAGTACGCAAACGATTCGTATTCACCACGCACACCCCGGAGGAAGCCGGTAACGAGAAGATGGACATCAACCTCATGGCCAACTTCTCCTTCTTCGACGGTCTTTCGCTCGATCAGGTGCGCAGTATGCTTAAGCTCGACCCCAACGAGCAGACTTTCAACTATACACTGGCAGCACTGCGACTCTCGCACATGGCCAATGGTGTAAGCGAACTGCACGGTGAGGTATCCCGCCAAATGTGGCAGGGCTACAGCGATATTTGCCCCATCACCCATGTGACAAATGCTCAGAATGTTCCCTACTGGCAAGATGCCGAGCTGGCGGAGGCTTTCGCCGCACGCGACAAACGCGCCTTCATGGCTCGCAAGCGCGCCCTCAAGAAAGACCTCTTCCGCATGGTGGGTGAGCAAACCGGGCACCTTTTTGACCAGGACACGCTCACCATCGTATGGGCACGCCGCTTTGCAGCCTACAAGCGCCCTGCACTCATCACCGAAAACCCGGTCATGTTTGAGCGCATGTTGCAGCGCACCAACCGCCCGGTGCAGATGATTTGGGCAGGCAAGCCCTACCCGACCGACTTCACGGCGGTAGATATCTTTAACCAGCTCAATAAATTGAGCGAGAAGTACCCGCGCTGCGCCGTACTGACCGGTTACGAACTCGCACTCAGCCGCTTGCTCAAGAACGGCTCCGACATCTGGCTCAACAACCCGGTCGTCACACGCGAGGCCTCCGGCACCTCCGGCATGTCGGCCGCTATGAACGGCTCCATCACAATTTCCACCAATGATGGTTGGGTTCGTGAGTTTGCGAAAGACGGTCAAAACTGCTTCATCATCCCCGAAGCGAAAGAAGGGCTCTCCCCGGAGGCTCGCGACCGCTCTGACCGCGACCATTTCTACAACATACTCGAATCGAAGGTGCTGCCGCTCTACTACGATGACCGCGACTCATGGAACGACATCGTATTCAATGCCATGGAGGACATCAGCCCAGCCTTCAACTCCGACCGCATGGCCGATGAGTATTACACCAAGATGTACAACGTATAATCTACACGAGTAACATTCTTCCATCCCCCCGCCATGCAATTGCACGGCGGGGGGATATTGTACTACAGCCAACAGACAGCTGCACACACGGTTTGCGCTTGCCAAAGGAAATAAAATTTGCTAAGAGAGTGGCATGAGCAGCGCCGGAATGGCACAGGGTATGCAGCAAAGCATGGCAGCAACTGCCGCCATGCAGCTTTTCATGCGCACCCTACAAGCCGGCACAATGGAACTGGCGGAAATTGCGGCACAGGCTATGGCTACCAATCCGGCGCTGGAAGAACTCCCGCCACCGGAACCGGAGGACGATGAACCGGGTGCCCCCCTCAATCGCGAAGCAACTCTTCGCCATGATCGACTGCTGGAAAATCAGACCGGCATCATTACCCTGGCCGAGCATTTGGAGGAACAAATACGCCGCAGTGCCCTTCCCTCGGCAACGGAACAAGCAGCCCTTGCTTTAATTCCCTACTTGAACCGCCACGGTTTTTTCGCGGAACCACTTGCAGAGCTCCAATCCGCGCTCAAGCTGCCCCCGCAAACATTTCGTAGAGCACTGAGAGCCATACGAGACTTGGAGCCGGCCGGCGTAGGGGCACAAGATCTGCGCGAAAGCCTAATACTTCAGTTGGAGCGGCTTGGCGAGCACGGCGGCATCCCCATGCAATTACTGCGGCGATTCTGGCAGGAGCTTGTTGACCACCGCTATGCAGATGTTGCACGAGCGCTCGATGTAGAAGAAGAAGCTGTTTGCATAGCCGCCCGCCATATTGCACGACTGAATCCGGATCCGGGTAGCGGGTTCTCGCAAACGGAGCTCAATATCATCACTCCGGATTTATTAGTCCAAAAAGAGGGTGACGAATGGATTGTCACACTGACCGACGAGGACATACCAAGACTAACAATTTCAGCCGAATACAGGGACATGATGTCGGAGCATGCCGAAGATGCAGAGCTGCGGCGCTACCTGTCGAAATGTTTCCGAGATGGGCGCGAGCTCATACGCGCCATCGCTGAGCGCCAGCAAACTATACTCAAAGTCGCACAGGCCATCGTAAACCGCCAGCAGAACTTCTTCCGGCACGGCCCCCACAAATTAGCACCGATGCAAATGGACAGCATCGCCGCCGATATTGGGGTCAGCACCTCTACCGTATCGCGCGCCGTCCGAGCCAAATACCTCAAATGCACCCATGGCATATTTGAGTTGCGCCGGTTTTTCAGCGCGGCTGTAGAAATGACAGACGGGGAAGACATCTCCGTGAATGCCGCCATGGCTCGCATACGCGAACTTATCGCCAATGAACCGCCCCAAGCCCCACTCAGCGATGCCGCTATTGAAAGTGCCTTGCAAGCGGAAGGCATAAATCTGGCGCGCCGCACTATTGCAAAATACCGCGAGCAAATGAAGATACTACCCGCGCGCCTACGCCGCAGTAAGTAAGACACAACAGTTTTGCCTACTGACTCGGTGTGGGATTGACGCCGCAGTGACAGCACTATATAATAGGGCGCATGAAAAAAATGCTCTGTCTGCTACTGCTCACGCTGGGTATAAGCCTTGCACAAGCAGCTCCTATGAAGATAGCCAGCCTACACCCATTGCTCACTGAAATGGCAATAGCTCTGGGCGGCGAGCAGGTGGAAGTAGTCAATTTATTCCCGGAAAAAGGCGACTTACACGCATTCACACCAACCATGCGCGAGCTGGGCGCTGCGGCAGATGCCCGACTGCTGCTGGCATGCGGCAAGGGGGTTGAGCCTTACCTGACAGACCTGCGCGACAGCGTGCGTGCCGAAACACAAATCATTGAAGTCGGCACTTCCTTGCCCAACGTACAGGTACCGGGCACACCCTACAATGACCCGCACTGGTGGAACACGCCGGAAAACATGAAACGCGCAGCCCGCACCTTGCTGGTCGCTATGCAGCAGGCTGCCCCCGAACACGCTCAAACTTTCAACAACGGCTATGCTCAATATGCCGCCGACATGAATAAGCTCACCCGCACCGCCCGCCTGAAGCTCAGCCGAATTCCGCGCGATGCCCGCTATCTCGTCACAGGTCATGCTGCCATGTGCCACTTCTGCGCGGCCTTCAACCTTACCCCCATTGCCATACAAGGTGTAGCACGCGAAAGCCAAGGAGATCCTGCCACCCTTGCCGCCCTGCTGACGGAGTTGCGGCAAAAGAAAGTAAGCTGCATATTCACGGATGTGAGCAGCACTCCCCGCGAGCTCCAAGTCATAGCCGAGCAATTAAACATACCGACCGCTCCGCTGTTCATGGATGGCATTAACCCCTCAGCGCAAAGCTACAAGGATATATTCCTGCACAATATCAATACCATCAGCAAACATCTGGGTAAATGACACCGATTCTGAGAGCCACGCTTGCTTTGGTCGGAGTACTTACTGCCGCCCTCCCCCTGCTGTGGCTCACAGCCCCGGCTCCCAACAGAGTGGAGCCCCTGCCCCCCACCGCCGCTACAAAAACTAAGCAAGTCAACGCCAGCCTTTACTTCAGCGGAGAACCTATCAAAATCACCCTCTTCCACGAGGCCGATGAAATTGCCGTTTTCCATGCCCCCAAAACGCCCTGCCATTTTGCCCTTGAACTGCCGATGGTAGATACCACGGAAATAGAATACGAGGTTGAGTGGCCGGAAAATACACCGGGCATGAAGGGGGTAACTCTTTACTTGGAGCCCGACGGGCTCGAAAGCCAAGCCCAAACTATGTGGTCAATGCCCGAGGATACTAAACTGTACGACATTTTTTACTTCAAATGGTAACTGAGCACGACCACATATGCTGGGGCGGCGGCCACCACCACTGCGGCGGGCATACACTCGCGGTAGAGGGCATCTGCGCAGCATACGGCAAGAATGAAGTACTGACCAACATTTCATTCAAAGCCAGCTGCGGCCAAACCCTGGCACTCATCGGCCCGAACGGAGCCGGCAAATCCACACTGCTCAACCTGTTAGCCGGCCTCATGCCCCCCACCGACGGGAGTATGAAATGGAACGACACCCCCCTGCAGGCAGCCAGGCACGAAACCGCCTTCATGCCCCAGCGCACCGAAGTAAATTGGGCATTCCCCATCACCGTGCGAGAGCTGGTGGAAATGGGGCGCTACCCCTCCACCGGAATTTGGAAACGCCTGCAACACCACGATACCGAAATTGTGGAAAAAGCGCTCCATACGCTCGACCTCACCAACCTACAGCACAGGCAAATTGGTGCTCTCTCCGGCGGCCAGCAACAGCGAGCATTCCTAGCGCGGGCACTCGCTCAAGAGGCCCACATTCTCCTGCTCGATGAACCCTTTACCGGACTGGACGTACCGGGCATGGAATCGCTGGGGGAACTCCTGCGCACCCTCACAGCAGAAGGCAGGCTGATTATAGCCTCTCATCATGACTTGAGCACGGCGGCACAGATTTTCGACCAAGCGCTGTTGCTCAACGGCAGAACCATTGCTTATGGCGCCACAACCGATGTACTCAATGAGCAAAACCTTCTCACCGCATTCGGCAAGCGCCACATCACCGTTGCACCATGAATGAGTTTCTACAATTTCTTACCGAGCCGATAGCCCTGCGCAGCCTGTGGGCCTGTGCGGTTATCGGTTTTGCGAATGGCTTTGTGAGCGCACTGGTGGTACTGCGGCGCTCATCGCTACAAATCGGTACTATTTCCTGTGCGTTGCTCCCCGGCATAGCACTCGCCATACTGCTTTTCGGCTTCATGCAACTGAGCATACTCATTGGCGCCGTCATTGCCGGCCTACTGGTAGGGCTGGGCTCACTCTTTATATCCCGCCGAGGGAAAGCCGACCACGACACCGCACTCTCTATACTGCACACCACAGCATTTGCCCTGGGCTACATCATACTGATACGCTTAGGCTTGCAGCAAAAGGTCGATGATTGGTTATTCGGCAACATCATGAGCATGAGCGACACGGACTTGTGGATAGCATGGGCAACAGGGGCTCTCGCCATAACCGCCATCACCATATTATACCGCCCGCTCCTTATTTTCCTCTTTGATCCGCGAGCTGCCACAGCCATGGGCATTCCCACCCGCGCCTACAGTTACGGTATCTTCACCCTCATCATTCTGGTATTGGTATCCTCGCTGCAAGCTGTAGGTGCCTTCCTTACACTGGGGCTTATGGTTGCACCGGCGGCCACCATGTACCTGCTTTCCGACCGCGCCTCGCTCATGTTCTGGGGCGGCGGCCTCATTGGCAGCGGTGGGTCAATTCTGGCCTTCTTTTTATCCTACCCCCTGGGTTGGCACCCCGGAGCCACAATTATCGTCGTATTAGGCTGCATCTTCCTACTGGCGTGGCTTTTCTCGCCCAAATATGGTTTGTTACGCCACCATGGCTGATTTTGCTTGCGCTGCGCAGGGGCAATATGCTAGAATAATCACGTATGAAAACAACTTTCACCACTCACTACAAAAAAGGCTTTACTTTGATTGAGCTGCTCGTCGTCATTGCTATTCTGGCGACCCTTGCCGGTATTTCCTCCCCCATCATCATGGGGCAGATGGAAGCCGCTCGTGAATCCGCCGCACGCAAAACTTGTATGGACATTGTGGAGGGCGCCACTCGGTTCCGCACGGACTACGGCCAGCTCCCCTTCCGCCCCGATGAGGCAGAAGCCAACGAGGCCAACAATTACCAAGTTTCTCTTACCACCGAAGTCGGTAGCGATGCCGGTATGCTTGCCATCCTCACCAATCGTGAGGAGGATGACGACAACCGCATGAACACCAACAAAGATTACTACATCCGTTCCGACGTGCAGGATAAGAAAGCCGACGGCCTTTATGAAGACCCCGCAACCGGTGACCTCGTAGGCCTGTACGACCCCTGGGGCAAGCCCTACTATGTGCTGATGTGCGAAGAAAACGACGGCTGCACCGACCCCTTCACCGGCAAGAAATTGCGCGGCAAAAACTGCATAGTCTACTCTCTGGGTTCTAATGGCACCGGCAAAGCTCCCGATACCATCCGCAAACGCAAGAGAAGCAACAATAAGAACACTGAAATGACCGCTGCTGAGGAGGAAGCGGAAGAGGCTATCGCCGACAACATTTACTCCTGGAAAAAGGTCAGCAAATAACTAATGAATTCATTCATCACAGATGACGTACGCGTAACGGACATTCGCCCGTTGATATCCCCTGCCATTCTCATGCAGGATTTCCCCGCGAGCCACGAAGCCAGCAAAGTGGTATACGATGCTCGCCAGGAATTCCGCCGCATTCTGAAAAAGGAAGACGACCGCTTGGCGGTCATGGTAGGCCCCTGCTCCATACACGACACAGTAGCCGCAATCGACTACGCCGGCCGACTGGCGGAAGCCAGAAAGAAATATGGGGAGGACCTGCTGCTGATTATGCGCGTGTACTTTGAAAAACCGCGCACAACAGTTGGCTGGAAAGGCCTCATCAATGACCCCTTCATGGATGGCAGCTACAACATCAACAGCGGCCTGCGCATGTCCCGTGGGCTCCTGCTGCGCTTAGCAGAAATGGGGGTACCCGCGGCTACGGAATTTCTGGATGTTATCACCCCCCAGTACATCAGCGATTTGATTGCCTGGGGGGCAATCGGCGCCCGCACTACAGAAAGCCAGGTTCACCGTGAACTGGCCAGCGGTCTTTCCATGCCCATCGGCTTTAAAAACGGCACAACCGGTTGCGTACAGATTGCTGTGGACGGCATCGTTTCCTCCGCACATCCGCACTGCTTCCTCTCCGTTACCAAACAGGGCGTGAGCGCTATCGTCTCTACCAGCGGCAACGACAGCTGCCACATCATCCTGCGCGGCTCTACTGACGGTCCCAATTACTCGGCAGAAGATGTCGCCGCAGCATGGGAAATTCAGCAGAAATCCGGCATCAACAATCGCATCATGATTGACTGCTCACACGGCAACAGCCATAAGCAGTGGGAAAGGCAGCACGAAGTTGCCAAATCCGTTGCAGCTCAGCTCGCCGCCGGCGACGACCACATCGGCGCCGTCATGATTGAAAGCAACATCTACAGCGGCAACCAGAAATGCGTCAACAGAGAATCGCTGCGCTACGGCGTGAGCATAACGGATGCCTGCGTAGACTGGGAAGGCACTCTTGCTATCCTCGACACCTTGGCCGAGGGTGTGCGAGCCCGCCGAAAAGCCAAATAAAAGCAGCACAACATTAACAAGTGCAGAATAACTTTACCGCCGACCACGAGAAAATCGAGGTCGGCGGTTTTGTGATTTGTTTTGCATGCCGCTCAGACCATAGCAAAAAGGTTGATATTGTCAGCCGGGAGCAACCGACGACACGTTGGCGAAAAGTCTTGCCATACGGCGCGCGGTGCTGTATAATGCGCGCACGTATGATGGATAGCACACTTCTTTCCACGCTTGAGCAGGCAGTTGCCGAGGGCAAATTGCTTGCAGATTCCCTTACCAACATTCAACTGCTGCTGGCCGGCACGCAAGACCCTGTAGCTCCGGCCGCCATAGCCGAACTTGCCGCAGCGGGAGAATGGGCAGAGCTCAACAACCGTTTCTATAAGACACTCGCCTTCGGTACCGGTGGCCTGCGTGGCCGTACTATCGGCATGGTGGTAGCACCGTCCGAACAGGGCAAAGGCGGTGTGAATGGCCGCCCGGAGTTCCCCTGCGTGGGCACTGCATCCATGAACTACTTTAATGTTGGCCGAGCCATGCGCGGTCTCATTACCTATGTGAGCCGATTTGTGGAGGCGGAAGGCTGCGGCCGCAAGCCCCGCATTGTCGTCGGTCACGACACGCGCCATTTCTCGCGCGATTTTGCGGAATACTGCGCCAAGATTGCCACGGATTTGGGCTGCGACTGCGCACTTTTTGACGGTCCCTGCTCCACGCCCGAGGTTTCCTTTGCTATTCGAGAGCTGAATGCCGATACCGGCGTGGTGCTTACCGCCTCTCACAACCCTGCACACGACAACGGTTTCAAGGCCTATTTCAACGATGGCGCCCAGCTTATTGCCCCGCACGACAAAGCCGTGATAGCTGAGGTAAATGCACTTTCCGGGGACACCTACGAGCCGCTGCCCGCAGAGCAACAGGGCACGCTGAGCATCCTTGGCCCGGAATTCGATGCCATTTACATCGAGAAGCTCAAGGGCATTATCCTTCGTCCCGATGTTTTCGAGAAAGCCGCCGCCAAAGTTGTTTACACCAACCTGCACGGCACGGGCGGGCGCTGCATTGTACCCATTCTGAAGCAGATTGGCTGCAACGTAAGCACTGTGGCAGAGCAAGATGTGCTCGACGGCCGATTCCCCACGGTAGCAAGCCCCAATCCCGAGAACGCCCCTGCTCTCGACATGGCTATTGCTCAGGCGGATGCCGAAAATGCTGACCTTGTGATTGCAACCGACCCGGACAGTGACCGCATGGGTATTGCCGTGCGCGACACGGCCACTGGTAAGATGCAGCTGCTCACAGGCAACCAGACCGGCTGTCTGCTGGCATGGTACCGCTGCATGAGCGCTATTGAGCTGGGCATCATCACGCCTGAAAACATTGACCACTCCGTCATGGTGAAGACCTTCGTGACCAGCCCGCTGCAGGATGCTATCGCGGCTTCGTTCGGCATTTCTACCGTGAATGTTCTCACAGGCTTTAAGTATATCGCAGCCAAGCTCGGCAAGTATGAGCAGGCTATACCTGCCGCCGAGCGCGAGGACTACCGCAATATGACAGAGGCTCAGACCCGCGAACTGCGCCTGAAGTACAGCAAGTATTTCATTTTCGGCGGTGAGGAAAGCTACGGCTACCTCGCTCAGGACTTCGTGCGCGATAAGGATGCCAACGCAGCTGCTCTCTGCCTGGCCGAGATGAACGCTTACCTTGCCTCCAAGGGTATTGGCTTGCTGGAGTGCCTGAACAACATTTACACCGAGCTGGGCTACTATATGGAGCTGGGCAAGAGCATCGTAATGGAAGGCGCAGATGGTGCCGCCAAGATTGCAGCCCTGACTGCCGGCTACATGCAGAACCCGCCTGCCGAAATGGCAGGTGCCGCAGTCACAGCCGTTCGTGACTTCTCCACCGGTACTCTGGTGGATGCCGAGGGTGACCCCATCCCCGCTGAGAAGATGCTCTTTATCGACTTGGCAGACGGTCGCAGCTTTGCCGTGCGCCCCAGCGGCACGGAGCCCAAGATTAAGTACTACCTCTTCGCCCACGGCGAAAAGGGTGCTGAGCTCTCCGCCGCCAAAGCCGCTGTACAGGCATGTATCGATAGCCTGTGGGCAGCGGTCGAGGCAGATGCTTACGCCCGAATGGCCTAACGCTTACGCATAGGAATTACCGTTTCGAGTGGCAAGGTCCGTGACTTTGCCACTCGAACTTTTTCAAGCAAGTATTCGCCCCAAAAAAAGAAGCGCGGGGAATTACCCCCACGCCCTTTTTACTTACAATATGAAATTACGGCTTACGCCTGAGTTTCGGGGTAGAGATTTTTGCGGCCGATAGAGTGGTACTCCATACCTGCATGCACGGCATTTTCGCCATG
The DNA here is from genome assembly GCA_017555205.1 of Akkermansia sp. Taxonomy (GTDB): domain Bacteria; phylum Verrucomicrobiota; class Verrucomicrobiia; order Verrucomicrobiales; family Akkermansiaceae; genus Akkermansia. The sequence continues at coordinate 380,567 of JAFZGW010000013.1, forward strand.
TATGATATTGCGGCCGTCAAAGATAATGGGCAAGCGCATGCGCTCGCGCACCTTCACGAGATTTGCCGTTGCAAATTGCTTCCACTCTGTAGCAACAATCAGAATTTCTGCATCTTGCACGCAATCATACATATCGTCGCAGATGTTTACATCGTAACCGGCCAACGCCACAGCGCCGGTTTCGGCAGCCTTCGGGTCATAAGCGGAGACGCTGGCTCCCTCTTCGCACAGGCGCTTAATAAGCTTGACGGCAACAGATTCGCGAACGTCGTCCGTATTTTGCTTGAAGGCAATACCCCACACAGCAATTTTCTTATTGCGGAGCACCCAGAGCTTTTTGCGGATACGCCCCAAGAAACGCTCAAGTTGAGCAGCGTTCACGCGCTCCACCTCCTTAAGAATTTCCATCGGTGCGCCCAACTGCTCCGCCACGTTGATGAACCCCTTCACATCTTTGGGGAAGCAAGAGCCGCCGTAGCCCAAACCGGCACTCAGGAAATGACGCGATATGCGCTTATCCATACCAATGCCCTTGGCTACCAGTTCGACGTCCGCCCCGGCCTTCTCGCACACAGCGGATACAGCGTTAATGTAGGATATCTTCAGCGCCAGGAAGGAGTTGGCAGCATGCTTAATCAGCTCGGCAGAGGCAAGGTCCACCTCCACAATGGGCGCATTGAAGGGCTGATAAACACGCTTCATCGCGTCAATGGCGCGCTGGGAATCGGAGCCAATGACGATACGATCCGGGTTCATCAGGTCAGAGACGGCGCTACCCTCGCGCAGGAACTCGGGATTGGACACAACATCCACATCAATTCCCTTTTGGGCGTAGCGCTCAATCACTCGGTACACCTTCGAACCGGTGCTGACCGGTACGGTGGACTTGTCTACCACGACGCGGTACCCCAACTCAGGAGTCAGTGCAGAAGCAATCTCGCGCGAGACACCCTCAATGTACGACAAATCTACGGAGCCGTCCTCATTCGGCGGGGTCGGCACTGCGATGAAGATAACATCACACTCCTTCACCGCCATGGTTAAATCTGTTGTGAATTCAAGACGTCCGGCGGAGACATTCGACACAATCATCTCCTCCAAATCCGGCTCGTAGATGGGCATTTTCCCTACGCGAAGAGCTTTTACCTTTTCCTCATTATTGTCCACGCAAATAACCTTGTGTCCAACCTCGGCAAAACAGGTGCCCGTGGTCAACCCCACATAACCGGTTCCAATCATCGCAAGTTTCATACTCATCTCAAATTGTATTGTGACTCGTTGATTATATCAAAAAAACAGGAAAAGGCAAGCATGAATCAAAAAACGTAACAAATGTACGGCAAAAACATCAAAAAGGGAGGGGGATTTCCACCCCTTCTCTTTTTTTGTGGTTCTCCTGCTTTTAGAAAACGAGGGGGTAATATCTTACTGTTCACACTTTTCGATAATGGGCAGTAATTTATCCCACACCATATCAACTGTAATTAAATCGATAGTTGAGGGAGAGACCAAATTTATGGATTGAGCTCCACGGGTAATGCTGGCGGCGGTTCGCTGGTCGAAAATGGCGATATTGGGTCTACCGGAAAATGCGGCTATGTGCGAAGGCCCGGTATCATTGCCTACAGCGGCCAATGAGCGGCGCACCAAGTCCGGGATATCGAGCAGAGAGGTCTTGTTGAGCATGCTGACAGCCATAGGTGTAGCGGAAACGATAGCCTCCACCTCGGCGGATTCTGCCGCAGTCCCCATGACCACAGAATGGATTTGGCGCTCGGCCAAACGCTGAGCAATCGCCTTAAAATTCTCCACCGGCCAGCGCTTATAGGGGTGGGTGGGAGAACAGCCGGGAATCATGAGTACGAATCGCTCCGGCAATTCATCGAAATGCTTATTTTCACCATGCATGAACGACAAATCCGTCACCGGATGTTCCACCTCATAAGGCTCCTCTGTCGAAGAGCCCCAGCTCCAAGAGCGATTTTTTTGCACTCGGCGAACAAGGTTCTTGTAGGGTTTTATCCATTGAAAAGAATGAGGCATTAACCAGCGAATCACCGAAAAATACTTCTTATCGGTGCGAGCCGTTTTCTGGAAATCAAAGATAGCATCGAAATCGCCGGCCAAAACTTCACTGAATATGCGCCGCATTTCAGCCAGGTTGAAATATGAGCCTCTGTTATCAATGATAAAATTGCTGAACATTCCCATCTGCTTAGCAAGCGGAACCAGCGATTTGTGGGTCATGAGAGTGAACTCCGCCTCGGGGAATCGCTCGCGCAACTTCAGCATTGCACCGATGGATATAAAAAAATCACCTAATGCACCTAATTTAATAACAAGAATCTTATTCATGCTCAATCAATTTGCTCAAAATAGGAAATCAACTCTGTCGGGGAATTCAACACGGCTGTAGCGGTAGGCTCCACCACTCCGGGCGCAAGCAGAAAGTTTCTACCCACACCGGCAGCCACACCGGCCTGCACATCACGAGATTTATCCCCCAATGAAAGGGAGGCGGACATATCAATTCCCCAACGCTCTGCGGCCTTCAAAAAAAGCCCCGGATTGGGTTTACGGTTTTCATGAACGAGCCACGGGCAATGCAGGATATCCAGAATCGGCACGCCCTGCTCCGCAAACTGTTCTCGAAGGAAGGCAGTAAACACCGCATAATCAGCCTCCGAAAAATAGCCCCGCTCAATTCCGGATTGGTTCGTAACAATCACGATATCGTAACCGGCAGCAACGGCTGCACGACAACAATCCACAATACCCGGCACCCATTCAAAATCACTTGGCCGATAAACGTAATGTTTATCGACATTTATCGTACCATCACGGTCGAGGAAAAGGACGCGCCGTTTACTCATAGATAGCTTTTTCGACCAATTCGCAAATGAGATGACCGCAAGTGATATGCTGCTCCTGAATATGGTTGGTCACCCCGGCCGGGACAGCCAAACAGAGGTTGGCCTTCTCTTTCATTTTCCCGCCACCGCAACCGGTAAAAGCCACCGTTGTAATCCCCATGGCGGCAGCCTGCTCGAAAGCCAGCAGCACATTGCGGCTGTTACCACTGGTGGAAAGTCCAATCAGAACATCACCGGGCTTGCCGATACCTTCCACCTGACGGCGGAACACATCATCATAGCCATAATCGTTGCCGATTGCGGTAAGTATGGAGGTGTCTACAGTCAGAGCAACCGAGTTCATGGCCGGACGTTCCATTTTATAACGCCCCACAAACTCTGCAGCCAAATGCTGGGAGTCGGCAGCAGAACCGCCATTGCCGCAGAACATTACCTTACCGCCGTCCTTCAGGGCACGGGTGCAAGCCTCGGCTATTGCCAAAATCACATCGGCATTGGCGGCCAAAGCATTCATATCCTCAGCCAGTAAGCGCAGCTCTGTGCTAATCCATTCTTTATTCATACTTAATTAGCTATTAATTTTTTCTACGATTGATGTGGTTGAGAAACCATCTACGCGCGGCAATTCCACAGCTTTACCGCCGTAGGATTCCACCAACTGACCTTCCGGCCAGCGCTCCAAGGGGTACCCCTCCTTGGCAATGACATCGGGGCGCAACTTATCGATAAGCGGCAGTGCGGTATCATCATCAAAAATCACCACATAACTGACAGGCTTGAGGGCGGCCACCATGGCGGCTCTCGCTTGCTGATTGTTCACCGGTCGAGTCGGACCTTTGAGGCGGCGCACAGAATCATCACTATTCAACCCGACAAAGAGCACATCGCACAGGTCGCGGGCACGCTCGAAAGAGCTGAGATGACCGGGGTGCAAGATATCGAAGCACCCATTGGTAAACCCTACAGTCATTCCCTGCACACGCAATTCCTCCGCCAACTGAGTAGCAGCCTCCACGGTCAATACACCGGCCTGCTCCTTATGTTCAAGTTTTCTCTTAAGTTCCTCACGGGTAACACATGCCGTACCAAACTTACCAACTACGATTCCGGAGGCGGCATTGGCAATCTTCATGGCCTGTTTCATGGAAACGCCGGTGGCCAGTGCAGCCCCCAGCACAGCCAGAGATGTATCCCCGGCGCCGGAAACATCGAACACCTCTCGGGCTTCCGTCGGTATCCACTTATATGAAATCGACTCATCGCCGGGTATGTACAGCATACCATACTCGCTAAGAGTTACCAACAGATTCTTCACGCCGTAGCGGCGGCAAACCTCCCGACCGGCGGCAACGGCTTCCTCTGCAAAACCGGGAGCCGCGGGGTCAAAACTTCGGCCTGTTACACCTTCGAACTCCTTTTTGTTGGGCTTCACCAAAGTAGCGCCACGGTAAATAGTGTAGTCGGTTGTTTTCGGGTCAACGATAACCTGACAACCGGCCTTGCAACTCAGCTCGATAACCGCCGGGGTGAATCGTTCATCGAAAAGCCCCTTACCATAGTCCGAAAGCAACACCATATCAGTATCCTTCAGGCGCTCCTCGATTTTTCCTAGCAAAACCTGCATTTCATCATCGGGGAGCACCAACGGCTCTTCTCTATCAACACGCAGCAAATGCTGACGTCCAGACACATAGCGGGTTTTTACCGATGTGCTGTACCCGGACAACTGAAGCAGGGTATCGCACTCAGCCCCCAACTGAGTAATGTACTCACGCAGAGCATTGCCGTCGGCATCCTGCCCGACCACACCTACAAATGAAGTTCGGCAACCCAAACTACAAAGGTTAGCTACCACATTGCCGGCACCGCCCAGCATGCGGCGTGAACGCTGCTCGAGCAATACAGGCACCGGAGCCTCCGGCGAAAGACGATTCGTCTTCCCGTACACAAAAATATCAAGCATCATATCACCCACACACATCACACGCATGGTGGGAAAGAGATCCACATAGGAATATAAATTTGTTATCGGCATATACGTGAGCTACCCGTTATTACTGACGATAACTTTACCGCATTTCTCCCCTCAAGTCAATCTTAAAAGGCAATCGATTTCCCGCCGCACGAGCAAATTCCTCAGAAATTGGTAAAAAAAGCTCGCCAACTTACATTCCTGTGCTATACTGTGAACAGAAGTTCCAATTTACTTATCCCATTAAACCATGATTATTGTGACCGGAGGAGCCGGATTCATCGGCTCGTGCATAGTGGCCGCCCTGCAAGAGGCCGGCAAGAAAGACCTCGTCGTGGTCGATTACCTCGGCACCGATGAAAAGTGGAAAAATATAGCCAAGCGAGAATTGGCAGCTTGCGTGCACCCGGATGACTTCGATACCTACCTTGAAAAACACAAGGGAGAAGTCGAGGCAATCATCCACATGGGGGCCATATCCTCCACAACCGAGACGGATGCCGATCTCATCAACCGCTCCAACTTCGTGCTGAGCTGGAAGCTGTGGGAGTACTGCCGAGACAACAAGTGCAGCTTTATCTATGCATCATCCGCCGCTACATACGGCGATGGTGAATTAGGGTTCAGCGATTGCGATACCCAAGAGCACCTCAATGCCCTGCGCCCACTCAATTGCTACGGATGGAGCAAAGCTGTATTTGACCGAAAAGTTGCGCGCGAGCGCGATGAAAAACGCCCAACCCCGCCGCAGTATGCAGGGCTCAAGTTCTTCAACGTATACGGCCCGAATGAATACCATAAAGGCTCCATGAAGAGTGTGATTGCTCACATTTTCCCGATAGCGAAAGCGAATGAAGAAGTAAAACTCTTTAAGAGCTACCACCCGGACTACAAAGACGGCTGGCAGTTGCGCGATTTCGTGTGGGTGGGCGATATAGTGAATGTCATCATGTGGCTGTTGGAGAATCCGCATGTAAGCGGCCTGTTCAACATCGGCGCCGGCGAAGCCCGCTCGTTCTACGATTTGGCTGCCTCCACCTTCCGGGCACTTGGGCTTGAACCCAAAATCGGCTACAAAGACATGCCCGAGTCGCTGCGCCCCAAATACCAGTACTACACGAAGGCCGACATCAGTAAATTACGCGAGCTGGGATTCACCACTCCTATGACCCCGCTCGAAGAGGGTGTGCGCCGCTATGTTCAGGATTACCTGAATACCCCGGATCCCTACATGTAAACATAGCGGAAAACAATTTCCCGACAAAAGCGAGGAGCCATGGAGTCCCTCGCTTTTTTTCATGTTCAGCATTGACAAAGAAAGAAGCATAATCTATACTGCGCGCCGCATGAGCAGCAAGCCGGAAAACAAGAAGCGCATTGAGTCACTGTACGTCCTGAAGGCGCTCTGCTCCGTAATGGTGGTAATTGTGCATGCTCAGATGTGGGGCAAAAGCGCGCTCACTCCGTTGCTTGGATTAGCCACCCCCTGCTTTCTGGCCATCACCGGATTTCTACTATACTCGGCCGATTGTAAGCGTGAACTCGGCAAAGCCACAAAATGGGCTCGCAAATGCTTTTTTCTAAGCATTGTCTGCAACCTACTCTATCTGACTTTTTATTTAATTGATGGTACCCCATTAACCCACTACAGCTGCGAAAAATTACTCATCAATTTATTCACCGGGCACCTCATCAGCACCCACCTATGGTACCTGACCGCGGTATGGCAGGGGTTACTGCTCATGTGGTTACTGAGGCGCTATGCCCCTGGGCTCATCAACTTTGCGCCTTTGCTTTACCTACTCGCCTATGTACTGAGGGCTTACGGCAAAACTTTATTTCCCGAGCTGAGCAGCGACACCCTCTTTATACTGCGAGCAAACGCCATTGTAACGGCGCTGCCATTCCTTGCTACGGGATATATGGCACATAAATACCACGCTTCAATACTGCAAAAAGTGAGCATTATCCCCTGCCTTGCCTTATTAACCGGGCTCATATATGCTGAGTACGCGCTACGATTGTACACAGAAATCGGTGGCAGCATCTTCTTCATATCCACATGGCCAATGGTAGCAACACTTATGCTGGCTTGCTGCCGCTACCACAATTTTACACTGCCCATGCTCAGCAACATCGGCCACGAGCACTCAGCTAACGTATACTACTTCCACGTGCTGGTACTTATCTACCTCAACCGATGGTGCCCGGCGCAAACAGAGCTACAAGCCCTGCTTGTTTACGTCGGCACCTTGCCCATTTCTGTTATATTTAACAAAGCTCAAAAACTCACTTCCGAGTTGGCATACAGAATAAAAGCTTGTCAAACCGACAAGAGAGGCGTATAATCCGCGCCCGTTATGAAACAGTACGCTCAACAGCTTCTGCGTTACCCCGACATGGGGATTTCCCTCGATTTTTCCAAACTGCCGCTCACACCTGAGTTTCTGGCAGAGATGAACCCGCTCATTGAGCGTGCATACAGCGACATTGCCGCACTCGAAGCCGGCACCATCGCCAACCCCGACGAAAACCGCATGGTCGGCCACTACTGGCTGCGCAACAGCGCTATTGCCCCCACCGCCGAGCTGAAAGCAAAGATTGACGGCCCGCTCGCTGACCTCAAGGCCTTTGCCGCCGATGTGCATAGCGGTAAAATTCTTGCGCCCAACGGGCAGAAGTTCAGCACCTGCTTGGTCATCGGCATCGGTGGCTCTGCACTGGGGCCTGAGCTCGTGGCCGACGCCCTGCCCGCCAACGGCCTCAACATGGCATTCCTCGACAACACGGACCCCGATGGCATGTACAAGGTGCTCGACACCCTGCCGCTCACCGAGACTCTCGCCGTTGTCATATCCAAATCCGGCGGCACCCCCGAAACCCGCAACGGCATGGTGTGCGCTCAGGCTTACTTCGCCGAGAAGGGGCTGAACTTCGCCGCTCAGGCTGTGGCTGTGACCGGTGTAGATTCCTCGCTCGACAAAGTAGCCGTAGCCGAGGGCTGGATTAAGCGCTTCCCCATGGAAGACTGGGTAGGTGGTCGCACGTCCGAGACCTCCGTTGTAGGTCTGGTACCCGCCGCCCTGCAGGGTGTAGATGTTGACATGCTGCTGAAGGGTGCTGCCGACATGGATGCCCGCACCCGCGTGGCAGACACCGCCACCAACGCCTCCATGAAGTTGGCCCTTGCTTGGTACGCAGCCGGTGAAGGTAAAGGCAAGAAGGACATGGTAGTGCTTCCCTACAAGGATAGCTTGGTGCTCTTCTCCAAGTATCTGCAGCAGCTCATCATGGAATCTCTGGGTAAAGAGCTGGATCTTGATGGCAAAACCGTAAATCAGGGTATTTCCGTATACGGCAACAAGGGCTCCACCGACCAGCACGCCTATGTACAGCAGCTGCGCGACGGTCTCAACAACTTCTTCGTGACCTTCATCGAGGTGCGCCAGGCTCCCACCGACACCGTAAAGGTCGAGGGCAATTTCACCGCCGGGGACTACTTGCAGGGCTTCTTGCGTGGCACACGCAAGGCACTCAGCGAGAGCGGTCGTCAGAGCATCACCATCTCTATCCCCACGGTAAACGCATACACGCTCGGTATGCTCATCGCTCTCTTTGAGCGTGCCGTGAGCTTCTATGCCAGCCTGATTCATATCAACGCATACCACCAGCCCGGTGTACAAGCCGGCAAGTTGGCCGCAAACGTATTCCTTAAGCTGCTGGCCAGTGCAGCCGCTGCTCTGAGCAGCACTCCCGCTACAGCTGCCGAAATCGCAGCCAAAGTAGGAGCCGATGAGGAGGATACCTACCACGCTCTCGTACACATTGCCGAGAGTGGGCAGGCAACTTGGACCATGGGCGAATGCCCCTGCTGCGACACCTTCGCAGCTAAGGCATAAGCACCCAAAAGCTGAAATATTTAAAGCCGCAGTCCCTATCTTGGGACTGCGGCTTTTCCGTATGAAAATAACGCAAAAAATTACTCAACGGCATCAATTGCAGCCAGCACGTCTTCCGGCAACGGAGCCTGCCCGGCAGCGGCGGCACACTGCTCAAGCTGAGCAACCGTACGGGCACCAATCAGCACGGAAGTAATCTCCTCCCGGCGCAGCAGCCAACGCAAGGCGAGCTCCGTCAATGGCATACCGGCTTGCTCAGCAATCTGTTGAAGAGCAGCTACACGGGCATTATCTGCCGCTACTTTATCCGCATCTAGGAACACCGAGCTGGCATCTGCAGCGCGAGTGCCGGACTGAACCCCATTGAGATATTTACCGGTCAACATACCCTGAGCCAGCGGAGAGAACACAATAGCTCCGGTCTGCTGCTCATCCACCTCGGGCAATACGGCCTTCTCGCAGCTGCGATCCAGCATATTATAACGGAACTGGTGCAGCAGACACGGCACCTTCTCCTCTCGCAGCATTTCACAGGCTCGATTAAAAAGAGCCGGCGGATATTTAGAGAGCCCCACGTACAGAGCTTTACCACTGCGAACGGCATGCACAAGCGCACCGATGGTTTCCTCCAACGGGGTTTGGGGGTCCGGACGGTGTGAATAAAAAACATCCACATAATCCAGCTGCATACGGCGCAAGGACTGGTCCAACCCGGCAAGCAGGTGCTTACGAGAGCCCCAATCGCCATAAGGCCCGGGCCACATCAAATGCCCGGCTTTGGTTGATATGAACATCTCATCTCGGTGCGAGGCAAAATCATTTTTAAGGAGCTGCCCAAAACAACGCTCAGCACTACCGGGTGGCGGACCATAGTTATCCGCCAAATCAAAATGACAAATTCCCAATTCCAAAGCGCGCGCAATCATCCCCCGGCATACCGAATACTCTGCGCCTTCACCGAAGTTGTGCCACAGCCCCAGAGATATCTCCGGCAGCAACACACCACTCTTTCCACACCTGCGATATTGCATTTCAGACATAATTTTAAGTGCATTATAGCATACCTTGATTAAAATGCGAGCTAAGCGCGGGAATATGACACAATGCCAATACCGACAGAATACGCAATTAGAATTGACAGCTCGCGCCCATCTGGTAAAATCAGGGCATGTTTATTGCAGTCACACTCGGGTACATGATTACAGTCACTTTTGCAACCTGCGGGGCAGTCAGCACCGCCATATACCTGACCGGGTTATCGCAACAAACCACCAGACTGGAATTCGTAAACGGCCTTACAGCAGCCGCTATGCCTCTGGCGATTGCAGCCATCATATTTCTGTTGACCCAAATCTTGGTAGCACTACAAAAAAATAACATACTGCTCAATCTCGCACAACAGCCGGGGCTCCCGCCGGCGTTCCCGCCAACGAAAACACCCGTCCCCGCAGCTCGTAAGAAGGTAGCGGTTCAACAATCCGCCGATGACTTTTTCAATGCAGAGGCTGTAACTCTTGTTCACAGTTCGGCAACTCCCGATACCACCCCCAAACCGGTTCCGACTGAAAAAAACGACCAGCAAAAAGAAATTCGGGACTTCTTCCGCGTAGATTAACCTCATGTTTAATCCCGCTACAGCGCTGGCAGAACTCATGCAACAGCACCTCCGTTGCGAGGTACCGGTCGAGTCTCTGCAACTGATTGCCACGGGAGCATCCGGTCGCAGTATCATGCGCTCCAACGTGCAGCAAACGCAAGGTATACTCGGCATATATTGGACAGCTGATCGCGCGGACAATGCATCATTCGTACCGGCAGCACAGGGCTTAGCAGCAGCAGGTCTGCGCGTACCAGCCATATTGAGCACGGCAGACTATGGCAGCGGGTGCGGAGCATGCCTGGTAAAGGATTTGGGAAATACGGATTTGCTCAGTCTAAAATCAGCCCCATGGCCCATTCGAAAAGCAGCCTACGCCAAAGCCATGCAAGCCATCATTCCCCTTCACCGCCTGACACCGAACTGGGAATTACAGCCGGGATTCGATGCTGCCATGTACCGCTGGGAACAGGAATACTTCGCCGAGCACTTTGTAGGCAGACATCTGGGAAAAAAGGCAGCCGATTTTACAGCTCACCCGGGACTTATGCAAATGGCGGAAACCCTGGCAGCCCTACCGCGAGTTCCCGTTCACCGTGACTGCCAAAGTCAAAACATCATGCTGCACGCCGGACATGCTTGGCTTATTGATATTCAAGGCATGCGCTACGGGCGCGCCGAATACGACATTGCTTCGCTCATATACGACCCCTACATGGATTTCACCGAGCAAGAAAGTGCCGAGCTACTCGAACTCTACATAGAGCTGAGTGGTATTGAACTGACTCCCCATATCTTTGCGGCCTGCGCCATGCAACGGCTCATGCAAGCCCTGGGCGCATTCGCCAACATTGGCTATAATCAGCAAAAAGAATGGTACCTCAACCTTATACCCACCGGCCTGAAAAAGCTACGACAAGTAGCCTCCGGCGTGCCGAATGATTCACCCCTGACCGACGTCGCAACATGGCTGCTAAACGTAGACTGAACAAGCTGCACAGTTTTTTCTGGTTGCTGGTACTGGTAGCAGTAGCCACCGGTGTCGGCAGCCGCACGGAGCATGTGGATTCCATGCTCTATAACCTAGCGGGCAAGGCACTTGGATTAGTTCCCGATGAACGCAAGCTTCACTTACTCCACGAGGGAGAAACCGCACCCAGCGAACCCGACACCAAGGTAGAAACCCGCCGGATTGAATGCCCGACAGTTGCCGCAGTTGAGCTGGATGACACCACCGCAGGTCGTTGTTTTGCCTCGCTGCCGCTCGGTGCGCAGGACTTTGCCGTACTCTTACACAAACTCAGTGAAAATTGTGCAACCAAACACTTGGCAGTCAGTGCACCGCTAAGCTGGGAGGGCGACACCGCTCCCATTGCTCGTCAAATGGTCGCACTGGGAATTTCCCGCTTTCACAGTGCCGCCATCGGCATGCGCGGACGCACCGCAGCCGATGCCGACTTTACCCCCGCCGTCCTGCTGTCGGGCAGCATTCCCTCCGAACAGGTCGAAGGAGATACAACGGGGCTACCCGCTGCCAATCGCGCTATTGAAAACGACCTGCTCTACCTCAGCGAGGCTCAGAACTTGGTATGGGCTCCCGACAGATTCGACGATGAGAGATTAACGCAAAATCCAACAGCCTCGAGTGAGCGTTCCTTCCCTCTGCTGGCTCGCTGGAACGGTGAGATTTTACCTACGCTCCCCCTGCGCTTAGCCATGCAGATAAAAGGATTGAAGCCCGCAGACATCAAAGTGCGTATGGGTAAGGACATTCGGTTGGGTACAATCACGCTGCCGCTCGATGAGCGGGGTCGAACCCGTTTAGCGCAGGCAGTAACAAACAACATTAAGCCCGAAAGCGTAATCGATAAATCGACCGCTCCCGCCAAGGCCCCTATAGCATTGCTTTCCATCCCCCCCGACGGCCAAGCCGAAGGGCGCCGCCCGGCGCTCATTGCAGCCACCATCTCTCAGCTTTGCGCTACGGAAATTACAGAATATCACACGCAAAAAGGAGCTCCCGGGTTAAGCCTGCAATACAGCAATCCGGCCGCCGGTTGGTTAAAACTCAGTATCATGGCAGTAGTGGCACTCTTGGCTGTGCGTGTGCTGCCATACTTCCCGGTGAGCCTGCGCAAACTTACAATGGCAGTTCTTCCGGGCATTATCATTTACTATGCCTATCAGCAACTGCTGCTCGGCTATTGGTTCCACTTAACAGCCGCCGTAGCAACTTGGTTCACGCTCGCATTGGCACTCTGCGTATTACGCCCCACAGAAATGAAACGCAGGCGCTGATAAGCTCCCGACCTCAGCGCTAACAGCACTTATTCGCCCGCCGCCGGTTTAGCCTGTTGCTTCTTTGGGCTGCGCTTGCGGCGCACAGTTCTGCGGCGAACCGGCTTTGGATTTTCGTACTTATTGAGGTGAACCTGAACCAACATCAGCGCAAACATAGAGCCGGCACTCACCTCAACCGCAGCACTGGCCGCCACGGCTTCGGCCAACTGAACCATTTTCTGCACAATAGCCATGTATTCCTCTTCATCAAGGTCAGGCAGTGCATCCTCCAACAGCCCATGAATATCAACCAACTTGCGGTATAACTGCAACCAGTTATCCTCCGGACCGGCAGGCAGGGTTTCAATGATACATTCAGGCAGCGAATCCAACAATCGCTCCGCCTTGTGCAATAATCGCTGGTGCTCTCGCGAAAGAGCACGATTATTCCGAGCAGAATCGAGTATGTAACGCACGTGTGCCGCAAAATCACCATGTGCAGCAAGCACTTCGACCGGCACATGATTTACCGCTGACCACTCATCCCCACGCCGCGCAGCTGCGCCAAACAGGCGCATCAGCACTTCTTTGCGCCCCGCAGGCGTCAGTGGTTCGCGTTCAAACAGCATTGCGCGCCTATACTAGCAACTCCCCCCCGCTATTTCAAGCCCAAATTACGGCTTCGCACCGATATGTCGCCCGCTGAATACCATTTAGAGTAACTTATACGCACGTTATCTGAATTTTATTCTTGGCTAAATGCCCAAATACTGCTACAATGCAGGTATGGTAAGAATACTCGCAGCAACCGATTTCTCAGAGGAAGCCAAGCCGGTACTGGATTTCACCGCCGACTTGGTGAAGAAGTGCGGCGGCAAGATGTACCTTCTGCACGCCGTGGAACCCTGCATGATGGACGCCGCAGGCTGTATGGCCGCAGACGACATGTTGGGCGGCTTTTCAACCATGCCGCCAATGGAATGTGATGACCAGACGACAAGCGTACTGGCCATGGCAGACAAGCGCGCCCACCTTCTGGCCGAAAAAATCAGCAAGGAATGGGGCATTCCGATTTATGGCAAAGCAGAAGAAGCCGACGACATCGTAGAATGCGTGCACAACTTCTGCCACCGCCACAACATCAACATACTTGTCATAGGCAACCGCCATCACTCCATCATCTCTTCACTGCTGTTAGGAAACACAGCGGAAAAACTGGTACGCGCCGCAAAAATCCCCGTAACCGTGGTACCTTGCGGGCCTAAGGTGAATATATGAGGCTGATTTTTCTGGGAGACGTAGTAGGCAAGCCGGGAAGGCTTGCCCTGTATAGGGCTGTGCCGGAATTGCGGGCACAATATGCACCGGCGTTGATTATAGTCAATGGAGAAAACGCCGCGGGAGGCCGCGGCATAACCCCTTGGCTCTGCGAAGAATTCTTTACCAACGGTGTAGATGTTATCACGCTCGGCGACCATACTTGGGATCAACGGGAACTTACCCCGTGGATTAACAGCGAACCCCGTGTACTGCGCCCCTTTAACCTGCAAACCGGTACCCCCGGCAACGGCAGTGTACTCATTGATACCGCCGAAGGCAAAATAGGTGTGATAAGCCTGTGCGGGCGCACATTCATGGCACCCGGACCGGAAAATCCATTTACAGCGGGACTCGCCGAAGCCCGGAGACTGCGCGATGCCGGAGCAATAGCTGTGCTGGTGGATATACACGGCGAAGCCACCAGCGAAAAAATAGCCATGGCACACTGCCTGGACGGCACAGCAAGTGCCGTACTGGGTACCCATACCCATGTACAAACGGCCGATGCGCGAATACTGCCGAACGGCACAGCCGCCATGACCGATGTTGGCATGTGCGGACCGCGAGATGCTATTATAGGGCGAGATGTAGCAGCAGTGTTGCAAGGTTGCTTGAGCGCTATGCCCTGCAAATACCCCGTGGGGGATTGGCCGGCAAGAGTAAGTGGCGCCGTAATAGACATAGACCCGACCACAGGCAAGGCATTGAGTATACAAGCGATTAACTTAGACTATGATAGATGAGGAACGATTCGGCGGCATAGCCCGCCTGTACGGATTACAGGGTGCTGAGCGCTTGGCAAATGCCCGAGTGGCGGTTGTCGGCATAGGCGGGGTGGGCTCTTGGGCGGCGGAGGCGTTGGCACGCAGTGGCGTTGGCACGATTATTTTGCAGGACATGGATGACCTGTGCATCACCAACACAAACCGCCAGATACATGCCATGCAAGGCACCTACGGCCAGATGAAAGTAGAAGTCATGTCGGAGCGACTCAAACTCATCAACCCCGCCGTCGAAGTCGTGCAGCTGCTGTCGTTTTATACCGTATCATCTCCTGAACGCTTATTCGACACCAAGCCCGATGTGGTGATAGATGCTATTGACTCCATGCGGCCGAAGACCCACTTAATTGCCGAATGCCACAGGCGCGGCATTCGCATCGTAACTTGCGGCGGCGCAGGCGGACGCACCAATGCGGCAGCTATATCAATGGCTGACCTTGCTCGCACCTGCGGGGACAACATGCTCTCCCAGTTACGCAAAAACCTGCGGCAGCAATATGACTTCCCCCTCTATGACCGCTGCCCTGAAATTGGAATTCCCTGCGTATTTTCCAGCGAGCGTCCGGTATTTCCCCGCTGCGATGGTTCCGTGAGCACCGAGAGAGAAGCCGGGCAGAAGGGTGGCATCGGCTGCGCCTCCGGCTTCGGTTCCGCCACGCACATTACAGGCACATTCGGGTTCCTGATGGCAGGCAAAGCCCTCGAAATAATCAGCGCAGAACCGCCGCAAAACAGTTAACATAGCAGCATCTCCCCAAGCACACCGGTTAAACAACGAGCGGCGTGTAGTACACGTTGACACGTTATGGCAATTTTGGTGCTTGCCATAAGTGGGGGATATATGATATATGTTGCAATATGGCTCGCTTTTACCACCGGATTTTCGTAGTAACACTGGCGTTATTCTTCATGCTGGGAAGCACCTCCTGCGGTGTAACCATGGCTCAGAAAACAGCTGACGGCAAGTGGGCGCTCGTACCACTGGCGGATGGTTTCGACTATCCGGTCGGCAAGCCAAACGGTGTCGGTTATTACAAAGCTCGCGGTCTGCGACTGAAAACGCCTCGTCACTTAGGCGAAGACTGGAATGGTAATGGTGGCGGCAACACCGATTTGGGCGCCCCCGTTTACACCATCGGTCATGGTCTTGTGACGTATGCGGCAGACGCACGCGGCCGTTGGGGCAAAGTAGTGATAGTACGTCACGCATTCCGCGAGCCCAAGAGCGGACGAGTACTCTGCTGCCAAACCCTCTATGCCCACCTCGACCGTATTGATGTTCGACTCGGGCAGCTGGTAAGCCGTGGTGATCAGGTGGGTACCATCGGCACCAATCGCGGCATGTTCCCTGCTCACCTGCACGCAGAGCTGCACTTCAACATATTGGTAAATTGCGGCCAACAAGGTATACCGAAAACCGCCAAAAACTACGGCAATCTTTCGGCATTCATCAATCATTATCGTCGCTTAGCCCCGGAAAGCAAGTACGTTAAACTCCCTATCGGGTGTTTCCTGCCTTACAAAGACACAGAAGGGCTGTAATGAAAACCTGCCTATTCGGAGGCTCGTTTGACCCTATACATACAGGGCATCTGACCATTGCCACGGCGGCGATAAAGGCTGCCGGGCTGGAACGCATTCTCTTTCTGCCGGCGGCATGTTCACCATTTAAGACCGGGCGGCAGCACTATTTCAGCGATACCCAGCGCCTGGCCATGCTGCGTGCCGCAGTTGCCCCCATACCACAGGCCGAGGTCAGCACGCTGGATCTTACCCTCCCCCCGCCCAGCTACAGCTGGCGAGTAGTGGCAGCCTGTCGCGAACAATCCCCGGAAGACGAGCTCTACTGGCTCATGGGAACCGACCAGTGGGAACAACTGCACCGATGGGCAAAATACGATTACCTCTGCGAGCAGCTCCACTTCATTGTCTATCACCGGGGAACAGCCCCCGCCCCCCGTCAGGGAGCCCGAGCCATTTTCATAGCAGGTGACCACCCAGCCTCGTCCTCCGCTATACGCGAGGCACTGCAAGCCGGCAAACAACCACCGGCAGATTGGATTCCGGCCGGCGTCGCTCCCTATTTACACCCATAAAATTATACCATTAATATAGGTACAGCGCAGATTTAAGCTTGCGGTGCGGTGTAAATTCAGGTAAACTGCCGACATGAACATTGCTAGATTTCTGACAATGGCGACAGCTCTGCTGGTCGGCACGGTTCAGGCACAGTTCGGCGGGCTCCCCTTCGGAGCCGATTCTGCGCAACAACCTGCCTCCATGACAGTTAGCAGCAAAGCAAGCGTAAGCAGCTACAAGGCGGGGGAACCCTTCTATGTAGCACTCCAAGCTGATATACCGCAGCCGTGGCATGCCTATTACCGCAATCCTGCCACCATCGGCGAGCCCATGACAGCTGAACTCACTGCCCCCGAGGGATTTACAGTTGAAGGTCCCTATTGGCAGACTCCCGACCGCCACGAAGGAATGCTCGGTGTAGCATACACCTACAACAAGCCCACCGTAATCTGGAAACTTACCCCCGCAGCCACAGCCCCGCAGCAAGCCGAAATCACCATGAGCGCCACCGCTCAAACTTGCTCAGACACAGGCTGCAACCCGCCCGAAACGAAAACAGCAACCCTCACGCTGAATGCCGGCGACGGTGCAGCTGCCGCCGAATGGGCAGCAGAGGAAAAGCTGGTCGAGCAACTGGGAGATACCGCCACCACCATCAGCGCAACACAAACTACTGACAGTGTGGTACTGAACTTCACCGCCGAAGGCGAGGTAACAAGTGCCTACTTCTTCTCGGATGACAACTCCATCAACCCCTCTGCAGCTCAAACTTTCACTAAAACAGATAATGGCTATAGCCTGACACTGCCCCGCAATGATGGTAAGGACAGCATGTTCCCCGTAAAGGATGAAGCGCTGGTAGGGCATGAGTTGCCTGCGCTCAACGGTATTCTTACTTTCGATGGCAAACACGCTGTCGTAAAAGTCACCTTCGATGGCGTGGCGCCCCCCTCCCCGGCCGAGGCAACTACAGAAGAGGCTGATGAGGACGAGGAAGAAAGCGACGAGGAGGAAGAAGCAGACGAAGAAGATGCAACTACCGAGGAGGACGAAGAAGATGCTACAGAAAGCACCGACAACACCACCACACCGGCAGATAGTGCAGCTATCGGCGGCTTCACCGTCAGTGGCGCAACCGATGGCGGATTCGGTGGCGGACTTTTCGGTGCAGGCCCTCAGCAAGCGGCCTCAATGACCATAAGCAGCAGCAGCAGCGTGAGCAGCTACAAGGTGGGCGAATCCTTCTATGTAGCACTTCAAGCTGATATTCCCCAACCGTGGCACGCCTACTACCGCAACCCCGCTACCGTGGGTGAGCCGATGACAGCCACCCTTTCCGCCCCCGAAGGCTTTGCCGTTGAGGGCCCCTACTGGTCTGCACCTCACCGCCACGAGGGTATGCTTGGCGTAGCTTATACCTACAATACCCCCATTGTAGTATGGAAACTTACCCCGGCAGCAACTGCTCCGCAGCAGGCTGAAATCACAGTAAGTGCCACTGCTCAGACATGCTCAGACACCGGTTGCAACCCGCCCGAAACCAAGTCTGCAACTATCACCCTGAGCGCCGGCGATGGCGCAGCAGCCGCCAACTGGAATGCGCTCGAAAAGCAGGTGGAAGTACTGGGTAATATCCCCACCACAGCCACTATCACCCAAACAGCTGAAAGCGTGGTATTAAACTTCACAGCAGATGGCGCTGTAACCGAGGCCTACTTCTTCTCGGACGACAATTCCATCAATCCTTCTGCCGCTCAAACACTGACCAAAACTGAGAACGGCTACAGCCTGACACTGCCTCGCAATGACGGCAAAGACAGCATGTTCCCCGTTAAGGATGAATCTCTGGTGGGCAAAGAACTTCCCGCCCTGAGCGGCATTCTGGTAATTGACGGCAAAATGACCTCCCTCAACGTGAGTGCCGTTGCTCCTGCTCAGACTGTAACGCAACAAACAACAACACAGGAACAGCCCGAACAGCAAATACCGGGGGACATTCCGGCAGGCATTTGGGGTATATTCGGCTCCCTCTTCCTGGGCGGCCTCATTCTTAACCTCATGCCCTGCGTATTCCCTGTCATTGGTCTCAAGATTATGAGCTTTGTGGAACTGGGCGGCGGCGAGCGTCACAAGGTGTTCATGCACTCGCTCATATTCGTAATGGGCATACTCGTTTCATTCTGGGCACTGGCAGCAGCGCTGATTGTGGTATCCAACCTCGAGGTATTGTCTGCCACCCCCTGGACTGAATGGCTGCAAACACTGTGGAATGACGCCGGCTCCGACACCCGCAGCTGGGCCGTATGGATGCAGAATGAGTGGATAGTCTACGCCATTCTGCTGCTGCTGCTCGTTCTTGGGCTGAGCATGTTCGGGCTGTTTGAAATCGGTGTAGGTGCGACCTCAGCCGGTCAGGGCTTGCAGCAGAAGAAGGGCCTGTGGGGCTCGTTCTTCCAAGGCCTGTTGGTAACGGTAGTAGCCACCCCCTGCAGTGCGCCCTTCTTGGGTGCTGCCATGCCCGCGGCCATGTCTCTGCCCGGTGTGTGGATGCTGCTCGCGCTTACCTTCATGGCGTTGGGTCTGGCCTTCCCCTACATTGTGATGGGAGCCTGCCCCTCTCTGGTGAACATCTTGCCGCGCCCCGGCGCCTGGATGGAGTCACTTAAGCAGGGGCTCTCCTTCCTGCTCTTTGCCGCCGCAGCGTGGATGCTGGATGTCTACCTCGCCTTCCTGCCCGAGGAATTCAGCGTTGATCGCCCGTGGATTCTCATGTCGCTCGTGGTATTCTGCTCCGCCTTCTGGGTATACGGTCGCTGGTGCCCGATTTACCAAAGCAAATCAGCTCGCGCAATCGGCGGCAGCATTGCCATTCTGCTTGTTGCCTTGGGTGTATGGGGCTCCATGCCCCGCCCGGCATCGGAGAACGCAACAGCCTCAGCCTCCACCACCGAGCAGGCGGCAACGGTCGGCTACACCGTTGCCACCGGCGAACACCCCACTTGGAATACTTGGAGCAAAGCTCTCATGGACAAAGCCCTCGCCGACGGTCACCCCGTCTATGTAGACTTCACCGCCAAGTGGTGCGCCACCTGCCAAATGAACAAGAAGACCGCTTACACTACCGACGTGTGCGCCCTTTTCGAGAAAGGCAAGGTTGTGCTCATGAGAGCAGACAAAACAAGACCCGATGCAGCAATCGACGCCGAAATGCGTCGACTGAACCGCTCATCCGTACCGGTAAACGTGCTCTACATGCCCGGTAAAGAGCCTGCTATCACCACCGAATTGCTCACCCCCATTTATATGGATGGTTTCCTCAACGAGCAACTCGGGCTCGGTAAGTAACCCACCTCATTTATCCCCGCCGCGTTAATTCGCGGCGGGGTAATAGCATCTGCTACCCTATCATAAAATCCCCCTCTTGTCTGCTTGGAACCGAGCAAGTAAAACAGCTCAACGCCACTTACTGCGGCTCTGATTATCAGGCAAGCCCCCCAGCGCCATACGAAAGGTATTATCCCGAAACCCGCATCATTTATACCAATCGGGAGCAGATTGCTTTGATTTTATTCTGTTTATGGAGGCAGATGCCCCCTTCGTGTAGGACAACCTGCGCTCCGCAGAAAATAATGAGGGAGATAGCAGGGCAAAATTCTCCGACTCCATACCATCAGCGGCTCCACGTACACGGAACGCCTCAATAAAGCAATGGAATTTATTGATAGCTTATAATCAAGCAAAAACTGCGTTTTTCACCTCAGAAAAGCTTGTGCACAATAGAAGGTGCCGAATCTGCCGGATACAGCACTTTCTCGTGTCCTTGCTCCGAGCGCTTCTGCTCGACCACTTTCACGATTTCTCCATCAGGATTCACGGTAAACACGATATACCGCTGACTGCCCCGAGGGAACTCAAATGGGGTGTCCGTCTGTTCTTTTGTGATTGTAATATATGGACCTTTAGCCGGAACCTCATGGCTCTGCCAGCGGTATGTGTGGCGCTCTAAGGTTTTACCGTCGGCCGAAAGTTTGTATTGCCGCAAATAAAAATGACTTACTCCATTTTTGGCACGAACGGGCGGCATGCAACACTCAAATACCAGGGTTCCGCTTTCAGAGTCCCAATACGGCGCCTGAGCGGTACGGTCAAAGCGCGACAACTTGCTGCCGGGGCCCGGGGCTACATATCCGGAAGGCAGTGCAATGGGTTCCGCTTCACGCAGCAAGTATACGTCTTCACCAAAACAGAGCGCGGTAAGCGCTGCCATTGCTATATGCGGTAAGAAGTTCATATATTTTATAGTAAAGAAGGAGTTTAAGCCCCCTGCAACGCACTTAACAATGCAGTAAGTGAGGGAAGCTTATATGCCGCTCGCGTTAGGTTCGAACTCTCCGTCATACGGTTGGGTATAGCCACACAGGGTATACCTGCATTTTGAGCGGATATCGTACCATTCTCCGAATCCTCAACTATCAGGCAATCCTCCTTGGATAGACCGAGGCACTGCTGAGCAGCAAGAAAAAGGTCAGGAGAGGGTTTCACGGCGTAACCATCCGTACGTGTAAATACACCTGCAAATCGTTCGTATATGCCCAGACGCTCCAGCCAGCCCTGCACCCATCGACGTGAAGACGAACTGGCAACCGCGACGCCTATCCCCTGCTCCTCACACCAATCAAGCAGCTCCACGGCACCGGCCATCAGTCCGCTGCGCGCCAAATCAGCCTCCAGCACAGCCTGACGAGCAGGTGTTTCCACCTCCCAATCATATTTTTTACCGGTAAGCTTTTCGAGATAATCCGCCGGGTTCCAATGCGAATACCCGGCACCCAAGCAAGGCGAATAAGTGGCTATGGAAATCTCCTGCCCCTCGCGAGCATACAACTGCACCCACGACTGGTAGATAGCCCATTCCGTATCTACCAGTACTCCGTCAAAATCAAAAATAATACCACGGGGGCGCCTCATGATTCACCCTTCAATTTTGCCTGCAACCACTCCTTAAATGAGCGGTGAGCCAGGTTCTTGCGGAAAATATAAATGGAGACGAACACGTAGAGCACGTTGGGAATCCATGCGCTGATCCAAGCCTGAATAATGCCAGCCTCGCCCAATGCCGGGAACACGCGATACAGGAACAACATGAAGGCTGCCAGCACAACAGCAATGCCGATTCCCTTCATCGTGCCACGTCGCTGGAACGTCACAGAACTCGGTATAGCCAGCAAAACCAACACCAGACAGCTGAATACCCTCGCTATGCGCACATGCCACTCCGTGCGTTTCTTCGCTCTGTCTTCGCGTGAACCGGCGCCGGATTTTATGTACTCATACAGCATGGAGGTACCCATGGCATCAATACGCCCACCTGCACCGGGGCTGATAATCTGATAGGGCTTTTCACCGAAATCACAGACCAGCTCAGCTTCGAACTGCTCGTCCTGCGGGCGTTCATAAGCCTTGGCGATATTGCGGATATAAACATTGTGGAGAGTCCAGGTGGATTCCTGCTTATTCCACACTGCCTGTTCGGCCGTGTACTGGCGGGACAAGCGGGAATCATCGTCAAACTGCTCGATAACCAGTTGGCGAAGCGGCGCACCCGGGTTAGCGATGGTAGAGGGCTTACCTACACGCCAGATTCGATTATAAGTATCACTTCTATAAATGATTGGGGGAGCGGAGCCGTCTTCTGTTCGTTGCTGTTTAAGGATAATCTGGCGATACAGGGAGCCGTTGGGAGCCCAGTGGAAGCCGAATATGCCATATATCATAGCCACGATAACAGAGAAAAAGAACACCGGCATGCACAAGCGCAACAGGGAACGCCCTGACTGCATCATGCCCGTAATTTCACAGGTGCCGGAAAGTTTGCTGAGACACCACATGGTGCCCATCATAAGCGTATAGGGCAAAATCTGGTACAGGAACATGGGCAACTGGGAGCCGTAAAAGCGCAGTGCCTGAATAACCGGGTCATCAAAACGTGAGCGAAAACGCTCCATATTGTCGGTAAAGTCCGCCAATATGTATATGAGCAGCAATATGCCCGTACACATCAGAAAGTAGCTGATAAAGTTACGGCTCATGTAGCGATCCATCGTACCCATGAACGAGTAGCCCACAGCACCGAGGAACGGCAGGTAACAGAGTAAGGCCAGAAAGACCGGGCGGCACATTTGCTCAATGGGGTAGCTCTCCGGCATACCCGGCACCTCCCACTGCATCTGCTCCAGCTCAACCGGCACCAAGTACAACGCCAACAACGTGCCGAATGCAAACAACACGATAGCAGGCAGGCCTCTTTGCATCAACTCTTTCAGCATGATATAAAATCTATATTTCCGACAACATTCACTTAACACCCGCGCCCCAGTCGCTCCGCCAGATATTCAGGCAGCCCCACACTGCGTATAGCGTCCTGTGCAGAGGCTACATCATACACCACGCGCTTAATGATTACCATGTTGGCCTCGGAATCATAAATAGCATAGCACGCACGCGGGTCATTATCTCGCGGCTGACCTACGGACCCTACATTGATACAGTACTTATACCCCTCAACAGGCAGCACCTCAGTGTAGCCGTGCATAATCAGGTTATGCTGGGCATCATAATCCTCTGCCGCAGAGCGTCCGTTCCACATGTAAACCTTGGGTACATGGGTGTGACCGTTAAAACAAAATTGCGTTATCTGGCGAGTAAAACTACCGGCAGCATCGTTTGCATTTACAATGTAACTCCAAATCTTAGGCTGATCAAGAGTTGAGTGCACAATCGTAAATGAGCGCTCGGAACCGCGCGGCCTGACGATGCGCTGATACTGCAAACCACTCAGCCACTCGCGGCGTACATCCCCAAGCTGGGCAATTGTCCACTTCATCGCTTCGCGAGCAACAGGATTCATCTTGGCAGCGGAAGGAGCAACAACCTCTTCGTCATGGTTCCCTTTCACCACCGGACATGCGAGCTGGCGTATATAGTCCAAACATTCACAAGGGTAGGCATTATAGCCTACAATGTCGCCTATACACACAAATTCGGTACACTGCTCACAATCCAACGCATCGCCTACCACCGCGCAAAGTGCATGATAGTTCGAATGAATATCGCTGATAATTGCAGTCCTTGACATTGCTTTCTTCACCTTTTATAGCATATCGTCCACCGTCTTGCAAGTTAATTCTGCTTTCGCGGCGGTCGATACCTCAAAAAAAAGCGGCCGCCCGATTGAGGCGGCCGCTGAAACATTTTTTATTTGGTCAGGCCATCTTGTTTTGCCTGATTCCAGTAGGCGTACTCCGAGCGATTGAAGTCCACATACTCCGGAGAAAGGTCCGTGGTGTAAACCACATATTCCTCGGCACCGAGATTGAGGTTGATAAGCACCTCGAATTCGCGGGCCTGAACACGCTCACGCAAGTCATCGCTGGGTGTATCCGTCTGCTCACCGCCACGGCAGGCGGGCAAACCGGCGATATCGATATCAACCTTCTCTTCTTTCACGCGGGTGCCGCTATAGCCCACAGCATGAATGATGCGCCCCCAGTTCGGGTCGCCACCGTTCCACGAGCTCTTAACGAGCGAGGACTTTGCCACGCCCTCAGCCACACGACGAGCCTCGGCGCGGTTGGGGGCTCCCACCACACGCACGGTCACATACTTGGTCACGCGTTCACCGTCCTGCACAATACGCTTAGCCTGCTCCATCATCACATAGTGAAGAGCTTTCACGAAGACCTCCCACCCCTCCTTACCTGGGGCAAGTTCCACGCCGGAGGCACCATTGGCCATCACCAAACAGGTGTCATTCGTGCTCATATCACCATCGATAGTGATGCGGTTGAACGATTCCTCAACCCCTTGGTGAACAATAGCATCGAGGTCGGCACGGCTCACGGCAGCATCCGTACACACCAAGCAAATCATCGTAGCCATGCAGGGGGCAATCATACCGGCGCCTTTGCAGCAGGAACCGATGCGCACAATCTTACCGCCGATATTCACCTCCACGGCGACCTCCTTCTCGCGGGTGTCGCTGGTGATGATGGCGGAGGCGACATCGTGCCCCTTCTCCGCGGAAAGGTCATGGCACAGCTCGGGCAAGCGGGGTTCAATGCGAACCATGGGCATGGGCAGGCCAATCACACCGGTGGAACATACAGCGACCTCGGAAGCCTTAAGCCCCAGCTCCTTTGCCACGATGGTGCACTCCTTGCGAGCAACAGCCACACCGGCAGCACCGGTGCAGGCATTGGCATTGCCGCTGTTGGCAACAATAGCGCGCACATTACCTCGGCGCAGGTGGTTCTGGCTCACACGCACACAGGCGGCGCGCACTCGGTTGGTGGTAAAGGTACCGGCGGATGTAGTCGGCTCGGTGGAATATACAAGCGCCAAGTCTAACCGCGTGGCGGTCGGCTTCTTAATACCACAGCTGAGCGCGTTGGCCACAAATCCCTTGGCAGCGGTCACGCCACCCTCAATCTCCTTAAATGAGCATTCTGACATGGTTAATATGAAAGATTTTCTACTCTTTACCACACCAATTTGCCACACTCCGCCCCATTCTGCAAGCATAAAAACGCAGGAAGATGACATCACCTGCACTTTGAGACGTGATTTTGCCTTGCTATCCCCCACGGCTGCCGCTATAATAAGCGCGCGGGTGAAATAAGCCCCGGTTCAACAGTATGCAAAAAGACCCCACCGGCAAAGAAACAACCAGACGCACCGCGACCGCTGCATTTATGGTGCGCAAGGCCGGCGTGCGGATGACACGCCAGCGCCGTGCCGTCATTGATGTGTTGTTGCAATCCTACGACCACCCCACCGCTGCTCAGATTTACGAACGTGCAAAGGAGAAGCTACCGGGCATCTCACTGGCTACCGTGTACAACTGCATTGAGTCTCTGGCTGCGCAAAGGCTCATCAACCAGCTGCACTTTGACAACGGCCCCTGCCGATTTTGCCCGAATGTTGAGCCCCATGTTCACGTGATGGATGACAACACAAACCGTGTAATCGACGTTCAACTAAAGGAGGGCTTATCCCCCGAGGATGTTTTCGAACTGCCGGAAGGCGTTCACATTAAAAGCATGGAGGCTTACCTGCGTGGTGAGATTCCCGAAAACTGCATATCAGAAAACGAAAAATGAGCCTGATAATCAGAAATCTGAGTGCGCGCGTAAAAGACGGCGCGCAGATATTGAATGGTATTAACCTCGAAATTCCCAAGGGCGAAGTTCACGCCATCATGGGGCCCAACGGCTCGGGCAAGAGCACTCTTTCCAAGGTTCTCTGCGGCCACCCCGATTATGAGGTCATTTCCGGCACGGCCGAACTCGATGGCCAGGACCTCTTCGCCATGAGTGTCGATGAACGCAGCCGCGCCGGCCTTTTCCTTGCTTTCCAATATCCGGTCGAGGTTCCCGGCGTGACCAATGCCAACTTCATGCGCGCGGCTCTGCAGGCTCGACTCCCCAAGGGCGAAGAGCTCGATGCCGTCAGCTTTTACAAGACGATGCGCAGCAAGATGAGCGCTCTGGGCATGGACACCAAGTTCACGGCGCGTGCGGTCAATGAGGGTTTCTCCGGCGGCGAGAAAAAACGCAATGATGTGCTGCAAATGATGATGCTGGAGCCCAGCTATGCCATTCTCGATGAAACTGATAGCGGCCTCGATGTCGATGCCCTGCGCATTGTCTCCGAGGGCGTGAATGCCATGCGCGCACCCTTCCGCAGCTTCTTGGTCATTACCCACTATAAGCGACTGCTCGACTACATCAAGCCCGATGTGGTTCACATCCTCTACAAAGGGCAAATCGTGCGCACCGCTGGCTATGAAATCGTGGAGCACATTGAGCAAAACGGCTTTGATTTCCTGAAGGCTGACCAGTGATGGACGAGACACCCTTTCAAGTAGACACACGCGGTGAGTTCTCCTTCCCCGAGAACCACAAATTCGATGCCGGCTTCGGCCTGACCGAGGCTACCATCGACTATATCTGCGATGCCAAGGGCGAACCCGACTGGGTGCGCCAATTCCGCAAGGACGCCTTGCGCAAGTTCAACGAAATGCCCATGCCCACTCACTGGGCTCCCGAGGGGATTAATAATCTTGATTTCGATAAGATTCGCTATTACCTCTCCCACGGCACCATGCCCTACAAGAGCTGGGAAGACGTGCCGGATGACGTAAAGCGAACTTTCGAACGCCTCGGCGTGCCGGAGCAGGAGCGCGCTTTCTTAGCCGGTGTAGATGCTCAGTACGACTCCGAAACCGCCTACAACAACATGCGCGAGGAGCTCACCAAGCAGGGCGTCATTTTCGTAAACTCCACCGAGGGTCTGCGCGAGTATGAGCACATTTTCCGCCCTTGGTTCGGTAAGGTTATCCCCGTCACCGACAACAAGTTCTCCGCGCTCAACCATGCGGCTTTCTCCGGCGGCTCCTTCATTTATGTACCCAAGGGGGTGAAGGTGGCTCAACCGCTGCAAGCTTATTTCCGCATTAACTCCGAGAGCATGGGCCAGTTTGAGCGCACGCTCATCATTGCAGATGAAGGCGCCGAGCTCATGTACATGGAGGGCTGCACCGCCCCCAAATACGACAGTGCCACCCTGCACTCCGGCGTGGTGGAACTCGTCGCTCTCAAGGGAGCCAAAATCCAGTATGTTACCGTGCAAAACTGGGCGACCAACGTCTACAACCTCGTTATTCAGCGTGGTCTCGCGATGGAGGATGCCGAAATCCGCTGGATTGACTGCAACATCGGCTCCGGTCTCACCATGAAATACCCGGCGGTTGTGCTGCAGGGGCGCCGCGCTCGCGGTGAGGTGGTGAGCATCTCCCTCGCGCACAGCGGGCAGTTGCAAGACACCGGCGCTCGCATGATTCACGCTGCCCCCGAAACCACATCAAACATAGTGGCAAAGTCCATCTCAATCGGCGAGGGGCGAGCCAGCTACCGCGGCGAGGTGAATGTGCTCAAGGGCATGAAGGGCTGCAAGAACAACACGGAGTGCGATGCCCTGCTCATCAACCCCGCCAGCCGTACGGATACTTACCCCGCTATCTCGGTAAATGGCAACGCCAGCGCCGTGCAGCACGAGGCCTCCGTATCGCAGGTGGACGAAGAAATGCTCTTCTACATGCAGCAGCGCGGCCTCACACGGGCTCAGGCCATGAGCTTGGCCGTGAACGGCTTTATCAATGACCTCGTCAAGGAATTCCCCATGGAATACTCCGTAGAACTGCGACGTCTCATCGACCTCGAAATGGAAGACTCCATCGGCTAACCCCCTGCACCGCACACGATTATGGATTTCCCGCAGAATATGAGCATGGAAGAAGCTTTCGCCCTCGCCGAGGCAGAGGCTAAGCTGCAGCAGGCTCTCAACGCCAGCAAAGAGCGCTTCGATAACGCCGTGCTGCCCAACCGTCTCAACGAGGACTGGCGCTTCGGCCGTCCCCACAAGCACGCAGCCGCCCTGGCCGAGCTGTTACAGAGTGCCGCTCCCTCTCAGGGCGAGGCCGAGGTGAAAAACGCCGGCGATGCCGCCGTCCGCGTCAGTGAGGACGAGGCAGACCTGCGACAAACGGAGCAACTCATGCCCACCATCGGGTCGGATGCCCTGCTCGGTCTCCACCTGCAGCGCTTCGGCGACGGTTACGCGCTCTATATTGAAGAGGACACGAAAGAGCCCATCATTATCAGCTACAAGACGGACTCGCTCTACACACCCGCCACCTTCATCATGGTGGCTCCCGGGGTGAAGGCTCATGTTATCGAGCAACACTACGGCAGCGAAAAAGGCACTATCTTTGCTACGCGCAACATTCAGGTGGCAGAGGGAGCTGAGCTCAAGGTGGAGCTCCAGCCCTACGGCTGTGCCCGCTGCATGGTCATCACCAACATCCAGAACATGGGCGGTAAGGTCGCACACTACTCCCACTTCTTCGCCTGCGACTGGGCTCGCGAGGAAACTGTGGCAGAAATCTACACCCCCGGTGCCGATATTCAGTTATTCTCAGCCAACAAACTGCTGCTCAATCAGGTGCTGGACCAGCACACGCGCCAGATTCACCATGCAGGTGGCGCCGGCAGTAACCTGCTCTACAAGAATGTGGTGGACGATGATGCTACAGCCATCTTCGCCGGCAACATCTATGTAGCCCCCGGCGCACACAACACGGATGCCTACCAGACCAATCGCAACATGCTGCTGAGCGAAAAAGCCACGGTGCATTCCCTGCCCGGCCTCGAAATTCTGGCCGACAAGGTTCGCTGCTCACATGGCAGCGCCAGCGCACCCATGGATGAGGAGCAACTCTTCTACCTGCTCAGTCGCGGTATTCCCCGCACCGAGGCGCTTAACTTGGTGGCTCATGGTTTCCTGCAGGATGTAGTAGATAAATTCGAACGCTCATGACCCGCTTTCGCCCCTGCATTGACCTGCACAACGGCTGTGTAAAACAAATTGTCGGCGGCACACTCACCGATGACGGCGCCGGCCTGCACACCAATTTTGTAGCGGAGCATCCTGCCGAATGGTTCGCGGCCAAGTACAGGCAAGATAATCTGCGCGGCGGCCATGTTATCAAGCTCGGTCCCGGCAATGATGCCGCTGCGCGCGCCGCACTCACCGCCTACCCGGGCGGCTTGCAGATTGGTGGCGGCATCTCCCCGGAGAATGCTCAGGAATGGCTCGATTTCGGGGCATCACACGTCATCGTTACCAGCGTGCTTTTCGACAAGGAGGGGCGCTTTCGCCGCAGCGTGCTCCGCGAGCTCGTCGAGCGTGTCGGCAAGGAGCACCTTGTACTCGACCTGAGCTGTCGCCGCACGAAGGATGGCTGGGTCGTGGCCATGAACCGCTGGCAAACTCTTACCGAGTTAGCAGTTAATCCTGCCACGCTCTCGGCTCTCGCCGATTGTTGTGATGAGTTCCTCATTCACGCCGCCGATGTCGAGGGGCGCTGCCGCGGTATTGACCGCGAGCTGGTTTCCATGCTCGGCACTTGGCGTGGCTGCCCCATGACCTATGCCGGCGGTATTGCCACCCTCGCCGATTTCGACCTCATCGACTCGCTGTCCGGCGGTAGTATCGATGCCACGGTCGGCAGTGCGCTGGATCTCTTCGGCGGAACCGGAGTATGCTACACCGAGCTCGTTGCAGCTCGCGGAAATTGATTTCAGCGCGTTTCAAGCCCAGAATTTCGCGGCATCTCCCACTGCTCCCATGCTCACATAGCGCGTGCGCAGCAAGGTGCTGTCGCGGTGGCCCATTTCGTATTGCAACTCGCTATAGCTGCGGAAGTGCCGCAGCTTTATGCTTGACTAGAGGTTTCGAAAAGCGTAGAGTGTGAGAAGTTCTTAAATTTTTGTTATGAAATTACACCTACCTCTCACTCTGTTAACTGCCGTTCTGGCAACCTTTATCGCCCTGCCTGCCCAAGCTGTAGAAGCCCCGGAAGGTTACACTACCACTTACCTGACTAGCCCCGGTACTCTGGAAACGTATTCAGAGCTTACGGCAGAAGAATACATCGCATTTATCCTGCGTAGGTCTCAGGAAATCACACCTTCCGGTGCAGACTACTGGACTTCATCCACCCCTCTCGTCAGCGGGGGGCATGTATTCTTTGGCTCCTACAATTCAGACTCCCCCGTTGCCCTGAGTTTCAAAGACGGATCCGGCTCGGCTTTCTACGGCCAAAGCGCTTTAACTTTCGATACCTTGAGCAACCTGACGTTCTCGACGATAACGGGAAGAAGTGCTGCCATCAGCTTAGCTAATAACGGTAGCTTAACCATCACCAATGTTAATGATGGCCAAAGTGACACTGTGGACGTATTGTTTGAGGATATAAAGAACACCTCCTCCGACGGCGGCGCTATCTATGCACGCAAAGGCTTAACCATCAGCAACAATGGCGATATTTCTTTCTCAGACAACTCCTCCTCCTACAACTACTCCGCCGGCGGCGCTATCTATGCTTCCACTGTGACCATCAGCCATAATGGCGATGTTTCTTTCTCAGGCAACTCCTCCTCCTCCTCCTCCTACGACTACTCCGCCGGCGGCGCTATCTATGCTTACAACGGCTTAACCATCAGCCATAATGGCAATGTTTCTTTCTCAGGCAACTCCTCCTCCTCCTACGACGACGACTCCACCTACGGCGGCGCTATCAATGCTTACGATGGCTTAACCATCAGCCATAATGGCAATGTTTCTTTCTCAGGCAACTCCTCCACCTACGGCGGCGCTATCTTTGCTGATTACGGAGACGTGACCATCAGCAATAATGCCGATGTTTCTTTCTCAGGCAACTCAGCCTACTCCTACGGCGGCGCTATCAATGCTTCCAGTGGTCTGACCATCCAAGGTAATGATAGTGTCTTATTTGAAAAGAACTACGAAAATACTAATGGGGCATACCGCCTGAGCAGTATTTATAGTGATGAAGGCATGACACTTTCTGCCAAGACCGGCGGGAATATCACCTTCTATGATTCCGTATACTCATACGGTGCTACTTACTTAAACCGCAATTACACAGATGCGGAAGGCAACACACAAAGCGCTGGTGGTGACATCATCTTCAGCGGCAAATATGCCGAGCAGCATCTGAATGAAATTCTGGCAGCAAACAATGAAAACCGCACGGCTACGGCTAAAGAAATCCAGAACTCGCAGACGAGTGAATTTAGGGACACCATATATTTGCAAAATGGTTCCTTGCAGATAGTAGACGGGGCCCGCCTGAATGGTAGCGGATTACAGGTCAGCGGCGAAGCCAAGCTGCTGATGCGCGATAGCTATATGAGCCATACCGGCTACAGTCTTACTTTCGCCACCGGAACCGAGCTGGAACTGCAGGGCAGTAACACCCTTACAACCTCTTCACTTACCCTGAATGCCGATGCCACCCTGACAGCAACGCTGACTGACGCCAACTGGCAACAGGCAGCCCTGAATTTGGGTAGTAACCTGAATATTAGCGGAGCACTGAACCTCAATCTGAATGTGGAAACCGAGCATGCTAAAGGCATGTACCAAATCATTTCACTTACGGATTCTTCGAAGTATGATGTAAGCGGTTGGACATCCGGCAACATCACCTTCCATGGCAGCGGCGCTGCTGAGGGGGCGAGCTTTGGCGATTTACTGTGGCAAGACGGTGTGCTCTATTACGTAGCCAGCTCCTTGTGGAGCAATGCAAGCGGTAGCGGTGTGTGGAGCAGTGAAGATGCCAACTGGAACAGCGGTTCCGTATTCCGCAACGGGCAGGATGTTCTCTTCTCCGACCGAGGAGCCGGAACAGTACAATTGTCCGGAGATATTGCGCCGGGCAGTATCAGCGTCAATAGCAACTCGAACTACCTCTTCACCGCGGCTGAGGGCGGTGGCCGTTTGGTGGGCAGCACTAGCATCACCAAAACAGGTTCAGGCAACCTGACCTTGGCAACCGCCAATGCCCATACCGGTGATACGGAACTACAGGAAGGCTCACTCAATATACAGCACAGCACGGCACTGGGAGCCACGGCAGAGGGCAAAGCCGCACTCATTGCCGCAGAAGGTACGACCATAACTGTAGAAAACGGCAGTCAGATGGTGCTGGCCGCGGTGGGTAATGACATCGCCGGTGCGGTTGAAATCGACGAAGGTGCCGCCTTGGTGATGAAGGGCGGCAACTATGCAGCCAGCGACAGCATAGTTAACGGCACTCTGCGCATCAACGGCATTGATGCCACCACCGGCACACTTTCCGGTAACGGCAGTCTCATTGTGGAAGGCAGCAATACGGAACTTACCGTGACCAAAGGTGGCTATAAAGGAAGCGGCACGGTAGCAGTACAGGGCGGCAAGCTCACACTCGAAACCAGAGGCGGCATTACCCTTGAAGAAGGCGGACAGTTGGCCGTGAGCGATGAAGCCACGGTGAAAGCCACCAACATCAACATTCAGGAGGGGGCTACCCTGAGCATAGACGATGTGAGTGCCGCTGTGGAGCTGAACAGCCTGATGAGCAACGAGATGGCCGTTTACACCACTGCAGCTGCTGAAGGCTACGACCCGACCGTGGCCGTGCATACCGCCGTGGGCGGCGTACTGGAGACCAACAGCCTGAACATGTTTGCCGGTTCTACATTGATAGCAAACGGAGCTCATATCGACATGAACGGCGCCGAGTTGACCATCGACAGCTACGAGGAGCAAAAAATCAATCTGGTACTTACACTGGGTGCCAACTACACCCTGGATTCGCAGGTGGTACTCTTCAGCAATGTCGGCTCCGTCTACCTGTTCATGGACGACCTCTTCGGCGTATCCGGTGACGAAATCGTCTATACCGTGAATGCCGGCGACTACTTCACGGGCGAGTGGATTAACGAGAGCACCACGCTGAACTACGACAGCACCGCCAACGTGGTATACCTGCAAGGCGTCAGCAACGTGGTACCCGAGCCTGCCACGGCTACGCTGAGCCTGCTGGCACTGGCAGCTCTGGCTATACGCCGTAGACGCAAGTAAAGCTTCATGTAAAAACAATTACATGTGTGGTAAAGCCCCCATGGCCGCTTGGCTGTGGGGGCTTAATGTTGGCAAGAGTTTGTCGATACGAAAGCCTAATGCTTATCGGCGAGCAATTGGAGGAACTGCTGAGCCAAATAATCGGAGCGCAGGAACGCGAGCCCGCCGGGCAAAGCACCGCTGCGCAAGCAAGACTCCAAATTGGCCACGGCCATGGGTTCAGCCGCAGCGGCACTGCGGTGCAGCGCCAAAGCATCGGCATACAGACCGGGGTATGCGTCCATCGGCAAGCCGGGATTGAGCTGCTGCAGCAGAGCGAGCAGCAGGATGGTTTGCACATCGCCCTGAGCCTTCATGGCGCGCAGCCAAAGCTGCTCTTGCTCCGTAGCCGGAGCAAGGTTCGCAGTATGTCCCTGCTGAGCAGAAGGAGAAAGAGCAGCGCCGCCGAAAATAAGACGCTTCATATTCTCCATTTCAGCCGGGTCGAGCGTAATGCTGCTGCCAAAGTCAGCAGCAAGCACAGGCTGAGCAATCAGGAGAATAAAGGAGAAAACGCGCATTACTTCTTATCGCGCTGGGCACGCTTGCGGGAGTAGGGGTCGGTCACGTTGGTCCAAGCCTCCTGCAAGCCGGAGCTTTCGAAATAGGGCTGGGAACGCAAGCGATCCATCTGGGCGCTAATCTTATTTTGCTCGATAGACCACTGCTCGATATCGTTATCGGACATGGAAATGGGGGCAGGCAGACGCCCGAAGGTGGAGCAGATTTTCTTTGCTGCTTTTTCCGCCGACTTTTCATCCTTCACCTCGGCCAACAGGGCTTGTGCCTCCTTCAGGGCATTGAATTCCTTATCGAGGTCGACGTTGGTATTGCCGCCTTTTTTAGCCAGTTCAATATCAGCCAATTCGGCCTCTGCCTGAGCGATAGCTTGCTCATCGCCGGCCTTTTTGGCTTTTTTCAATTCATCCTTAGCCTTTTTTTCGGCCTCGCGCAGCGCGCGGCGCTCTTCCGCGCGGGTCTTGGGGGAGTTATCCTTCTTATCATCGGCAGCTACAGAGGGTACAGTCAGCACCGAGGCGGCGACCAAGGCAAACAGAACGGGGCGTATGTGGCGTATCATATCACTCATAATGATTTTTCTATGAAGCTACCACATAAGCCCTGCAAAGTCAAACCGATTTTACAAGGCAGCTACAAGTTATTGAATCTTTTTTATACAACAGGTGTCAACACATAAGAACTCAGCCCCCATGAAAGACAAAAACATCACCCGCTACACCTACGAAAATACGGACTTCCAAGGCTGGAGAGTGAGCATCCAGCGCTGTGGTCGTATCATCACCCGCTATTTTTCAGATTTGCAGTACGGCTCTGAGGAAGACTCGTACCGGGAAGCCATCCACTACCGGGACGAAGTATTCGGGCAAATGGCGCTACACCGCGACAACCTGCCGGAGTACATGGACTCGGAGTTGGCGCACCTGCAAGATTTGCTGCGACAGAAAGAGGCGAGTGTTACGGTGCGACCTCGCCGCTCGTGAACACGGGACGCAGTTGCGCACTCAGTGCAGAGTTGCCGTAAAACTCGGCTTGTTCCAGCCGTACAAGCTGAACACTGAGCAGCTGCAACTGCTCAATGAGCGGAATTTTAACCTCAGGAGAGTTGTCGATATAAAGCCAGAGCTGATTCTCCGGAACCCGGCCGTTGAGAGCCGCCAAAGCAGCCATATTTTCCTTCAGGCGAGGAAGCGCAGCGGCGGCACTTGCGGCATCTGTCACCTCGGTGAGCAGCTCGACCTGCTCCTCCAGAGCAGCCAGGAGAGCCTCGCTCACATCTTCTTCACTTGCGGCCTGCAGCACACAAGCAGACAGCGCAAAAAGAGCCGATACAGTATACGCACACTTCATACTGCGAATATTAGAACCTCGCAGCGCTCATGTCAAGCGGAAATAGTGCATTTATACGGCACAGGCGCACGTTTTTTCTTGGCAAACGAGCTGCAAGCAGGTAGAATGATGCCTGAAGAACATTACACCGAATATGTCAGACTCCATTCTTATCGTCATACCGGCTCGCTATGCTTCCACCCGCCTGCCGGGCAAGCCCTTGGTCAAAATAGCCGGCAAAGAAATGATACGTCGCGTGGCGGACATTGCCGAATCCATCTGCCGCCACAATGCCGACTGCTCGTATGTAGTGGCGACGGACGACACGCGCATACTCGACTTTTGTAACGGTGCCGGGATACCGGCGGTAATGACAGCAGAGAGCTGCCGCAGCGGCACGGAGCGCTGCTGGGACGCCGTGAGCCAGCAGGCTGAGCCCCCGGCATTCATCATCAACCTGCAAGGCGACAACCCGCTTTGCCCGCCGTGGGTTATTCAGCAGCTCATTGATGCATGGAAGGCAGCCCCCGCCGATGTATTCACCCCCTGCATTCACTTGGACTGGAATGAGTACGACCGCTTGGTAGAAAGCAAGAAGACCACCCCCTACAGTGGTACAACCGTGCTGGTGGACAAGGACGGCTACGCCATGGCGTTCTCCAAGAGCACAATCCCCGCTATTCGCAAGCCCGAAAAAGCACGCGCCACGCTGGCCAAGAGCCCGGTGCGCCGCCATGTGGGGCTGTATTCCTACACCTACTCCGCCCTCAAGAACTACTTTGAGCTGCCCGAGAGCGACTACGAAATCGGCGCGGTTGAAGGCTTGGAGCAGATGCGATTCCTCTACAACGGACTGCGAGTCAAAATGGTAGAGGTAGATTACCGTGGCCGCAAGACCACCAGTGGTGTAGACTCCCCCGAAGATATCGAGCGCGTGGAGGCTATATTGGCAGAATACGGCGAATATGAGCTCTGATTCCCCCACCGGAATGCCGCAGCACATTGCCATCATTATGGATGGCAATGGCCGCTGGGCCGAACAGCACAAGGTAGCACGCGCCAAAGGCCATGAGCGCGGCGGTGAAACCGTGCAGCGCACCCTCGACCTCTGCATCGAAAAAGGCATACCATGGCTCACGCTCTACGCCTTCTCGACAGAAAATTGGGGGCGCTCGAAAATTGAGGTAACCTACCTCATGAATATGCTGGCGAAATACCTGAAGGAGCGCCTGCCCGAGCTCATGGAAAAAAATGTGCGCCTGCATGCTATCGGCGAACTTTACATGCTGCCGAAGAGCTGCCGGAAACAGCTCGAAGAGTGCCTGGAAAAGACCAAAAACAACACCGCCATGAACATGGTGCTGGCACTCTCGTACGGCTCGCGACAGGAAATAACCGCAGCCGCCCGCAAACTGGCAGAAATGGTGCAACGCGGTGAGCTTAAACCGGAGGAAATCACCCCCGAGCTGTTAAGCGCCAACCTGTACACCGCCGGTATGCCCGACCCTGATTTGCTCATACGCACATCGGGTGAGATGCGAATATCAAACTACCTGCTCTGGCAAATCAGCTATGCCGAGCTCTGGGTTACGGATGTGCTCTGGCCGGACTTCGGCCGAACCGAGCTGGATGCCGCGCTGGAGTCGTACCAAAGCCGACAGCGGCGATTCGGAAAACGTTAAAATACCCACCCTATGAAATCCCCTTTTGGCGCCCACCTTTACCACACAACGCCCCCTGCCGGCGCGCGGTAAAACGGCGCTTAGTGAGCAAGATTCCCCCGGTAAACGCTGATTTCTGCAAAAATATCGGCAGCCGAAGCGGTTTTAGCTTGAAGTCAAACAAAAAGTAGAGCAGAATGAAAACATGCTCAAGCATACGATTTTCACAGTGGGGCTGGCATGCCTGGCGCTGCCGGCATTGGCAACGGAATGGCTGACGGACATAACAGAGGCGAAGTCGGAAGCAGCAAACAGCGGGAAGGCCATCTTGGTAAACTTTACCGGCAGCGATTGGTGTGGCTACTGCATCCGCATGCGGCAAGACGTGCTCGACAAACCGGAGTTCGCCACCTACGCGGAAGACAAGTTTGTACTGCTCGAAGTTGACCTGCCCCGCCACCTCATGCCGAAAGACCGCGAAGAGCGCATAAAACTGTGCCGGGAATACAGCGTGACAAGCTTCCCCACATTCTTGGTATTAAATGCCGCCGGCGAAGTGCTGGGCGGGTTCACCGGAGGTCGCCCGGATGTAGGCTCCACGGCAGTCTTGCTCGATGATGCCTTGGAGCGCGGGCACCAACTCGCCATCGCTCGCGAGCACGACGGTACCGAACGCGCCAAAGCTCTCTTTGAAATCTACAAAAACTTCCCCGCAAACTTCAAAGGCCCCAGAGAAGCACTGCAACAGGAAATCGCCACCTACGACCCGGACGATACGCTCGGCATACGCGAAACACTCTCCGCCGATAAGCAAATGCAGGAGCTCATGGCAGAGGTGCGCGCCTATCACCGAAATTACCAAAAACAAACGGAAATTTTCGAACGCTACTTAGCAAACGCGCACCCGCTCAACCGCGACCGAATTATGGAGCGCAAGCGCTCCGTCGTCATATTCCCCAGCCTGAATGTAATGCTACTGAATGCGCAGTCCGTAGACGACATTATCAAAGCGAGGGACTATGTACTCCGTGAAGCGGAAATCAGTTACCCGGATGACATCAAGGCGGAAATGATTGACTCTCTGAAATCCACCTTTGCCGACCCGGAAGCCATGCTTCGCACAGTACAAGAGCGCCGCAGCGGGCGCAAATAATCCCCCAATATCCCCGCGTATGGCGTAGAATAGACTTGCATACCCGTTAGATTTAAAGCATAATAGAGCTATGTTCAAGAACTTGTTCCTTGCCGGGCTGGCAGCCGTTGTGGTGCCGGCATTTGCAGCAGAGTGGATGACTGACCTCGAGGCAGCCAAAACAAAAGCTGCGGCTGAAAACAAAGCCGTATTGGTGGATTTCACCGGTTCCGACTGGTGCGGGTATTGCATTCGGCTGAAAAAAGGAGTGTTTGACACACCTGCCTTCGAGAGCTACGCAGCCGACAAGTTCGTGTTGGTGGAAATCGATGTACCCCGTGATGTGAAGCGCGTGGGCGGTGCTGAAAATTACGCTAAGAACGAAGCCCTGTGCCGAGAGTTCAAAGTAAGCGGGTTCCCGACCATCATGGTATTGAATCCTGCGGGTGATGTACTGGGTGGTTTCGTGGGCGGACAACCCTCACTGCAGGCCACGCAAGTACCGCTCGATGCCGCCTTGGCAAACGCTGCCAAAATTGAGGCTGCCGCTGCGCTGCAGGGTGTTGAAAAAGCTAAAGCCCTGATGGAGGTTTACAGCAGCCTGCCCGCTGATTTGCAGAACTCCGCTGATGCGCTCGCCAAGAAAATCGCTGAACTCGATACGGATAACGCCACCGGTATACAGAGCAAGATGCAAGAAACGGCAACCATGAAGGAAGCCGAGGCAAAAATAATGAAGGTCGGCCGCAATCCCGAAGCTGCTCTGGCTATTATCAATGAAACTCTGCCCAAGGTGAGCGGTGCCAATCGCGACATGCTTTTGCAGTTTAAGAGCGGCATTATCACCCACCTCGTCAATCAGGCATTGAAGAACGCCAAGACGGAGGCAGACGTCATCGCCGTAAAGCCCATCGCAGAACAAATGCTGGATTGCGTGCCCGAAGCACAGCGAGCCGAAGCCGCAGCCGAAATTGAAAAGTTTTTTGCCAACCCTGCGGCAATACTGAAACCCGTTGCCCCCACACACACCAAAAAGGCAGCTCCCCTCAAGTAATTTATGCTCCGCAAACTATTTACTGCTCTCTGCCTGAGCACCCTGTCCCTGTCGGCTACCGCACAGGAACAGCAAGATGCACCCCGGGCAGAACAGCTCCCGCCCGATGGTGCAACGGGATTCTCCCCCCAGGCCCTGAAGGAATGGGAACTCATCGAAAAAGAACTGGCTCAGTACGAAGGCAAGCCGGAAAAACTGCTGACAGCGCTAGATGACTGCCTGACTCGGGATTTGCTCAGCGAAACGCAGCAACTACTGCGAGCTATCAAGGCCCAGGTCATCAACAAGATGCTTGATGACATCTTCAGGACAGCTGAAAAAGAGGCGGACATTCTCAAAGCCAAGGCTCTGGTCATAGAGCTCATCGACATGATGCCGAATGATGAAGAGCGAGAAATGGCCAAGGCTGAAATAGAACTTCAGTTTGCCGATCCGGCGGCTATATTGCAACAGGTTCAACAAGCTCGTAATGAACAGATAGCTGCAGATGTTGCCGCTGAGCAACACGAACAGGACATCGTAGAGCACACAGAAGCCGACTACGCCCGTATAGCAGAAATCCGTACCGAACTCGACAGCATAAGCAGCACCGACGCCAAGGTAAGCCACCTCAAATCCCTGCTCAACAAAGAAAGCCGAGCCGTTTGCGATTGGATTCGCCCGCAAATCTCCGATATTCTGATTGCTGAGCTCAACACCATACAGGAGGCCGGCATAAAGACTGTCGATGATGTGCTGAAAGTCAAAGCATGTTTCGTCAAAATCATTCATCACACGTACCCTGAGCGCGAGAAAAAAGCAGCACTCGAAAAAGTGGAGCTTGAATTCGCCAATCCCGAAGCACTCTTGCAGAAGGTTCTGGAGCAGGAAAAACTCATGAACGATGAAGATGGTGAGGAGGAAGAGCAAATCGATGATGAAGATACCCCGTCCTACGATGATGATGACTACGCCGAAGAGGTAGAAGAGGAATCAGCGGAGGTCATCACCGCTTAACCCCGCACGAGACAATTCAATAACGCATATTCCGAAAAACCCCCGAAGCAGCTGCTTCGGGGGTTTTTAAACTTGCCAGCGAGTCAACTATGTGGTAGTATAAGTGCAACATGAAATTCACCGAAAAACTTCAGGCACGTATCAAGGCCACGCGCTCTGCTCTCTGCGTGGGGCTGGATCCCCGTCCGCAAACCGAAAACATGAATGAGCTGGCCGATTGGCTGCGCAAAGTGGTGACAGAAACCGCCCCCTACGCTGCGGCCTACAAGCCGAATATCGCCTATTTCGAGGCCATGGGGCTGCCCGGCCTGAAAGTGCTCGAAGAGCTACTGCCTGACATGCCGAAAGATATCCCCGTTATTCTCGATGCCAAGCGCGGCGATATCGGCGAAACGCAGAAATACTATGCTCAGGCCTATTTTGAACGCATGCAGGTGGATGCCGTAACCCTCAATCCCTTCATGGGCTACGACATACTTGCCCCCTTCCTCAACCACCCCGGCAAGGCTGTATACCTGCTTGCCGTCACCTCCAACGCAGGTTCTGCCGACATCGAGCGCCAAGTTCTGGCAAACGGTCGCAAGGTCTACCAGCTGGTTGGTGACATGGTGGAACGCGCCCGCAGCGAAGGTGCTGCGACCGAGGTCGGCATGGTCATGGGTCTGACCAACGCCAGCAACGAACTGATGGCCGAGCTGCCGGATGCTCCCCTGCTCATCCCCGGGCTGGGTGCACAGGGCGGTGATTTGAGTGCATTGACCGGCGGGAACCGTGTTGCACCGCCCGTCATCAATGTATCCCGCGGCATCCTTTACAACGAACCCGAGTTGAGCTTTGCCCAGCGCGCCGAGAAGTATGCGCTGCAAATTCGCGCCGCTCTTTCTCTCTGAACTTAAAATAATTTCATGAAACAGTACCTCGAGCTGCTCGAAGATGTGCTGACTAACGGTGTGGGGCGAGATGACCGCACCGGTACAGGTACCATCGGTGTATTCGGTCGGCAGGTGCGCTTTGATTTACGGAAGGGATTCCCCTGCCTGACGACCAAAAAGCTGCACCTGCGCTCCATCATCTACGAGCTGCTCTGGTTCCTGAAGGGTAGCACTAATGTGCGCTACCTGCAGGAGCACGGCGTCTCTATTTGGGACGAATGGGCTGACGAAAACGGCGATTTGGGGCCGGTCTACGGCAGCCAGTGGCGAAAATGGCCCGATGGTGAAGGCGGCAGTATTGACCAAATAGCCAAGCTCATTGACGGATTGAAAAACAACCCGTGGAGCCGCCGCCATATCGTCACGGCATGGAATGTGGCAGAGGTAGACAATATGGCACTGCCGCCCTGCCACTGTCTGTACCAGTTCTGTGTCATCCCCGCGCAGCGCGAGGGTGAAAAACACGGTCTCAGTCTGCAACTCTACCAGCGCAGCTGCGATTTGTTCTTGGGAGTACCCTTCAATATAACCAGCTATGCACTGTTGCTCATGATGGTGGCTCAAGTCTGCGGCTACGAAGCCAGAGAGTTTGTGCACACTTTCGGCGATTTACACCTCTACAAAAACCATTTGGAGCAGGCGCGCCTACAGCTCACTCGCGAGCCACGCCCCCTGCCCACCATGCGACTTAATCCTGAGATAACGGAGATTGACGGATTCGACTACGACGATTTCACGCTCGAAAATTACGACCCGCACCCGCACATCAAAGCCCCTATATCGGTGTGAGCCAACAGCTTGCAGCCATGAATGACCCGATGAAAGGTGAAGAAAACCCCGCCTATCTGAGCGAGCAGATAATCACCTACATCGGCAATAAACGAGCCTTGCTAGGCCTCATCGGGCAAGGGGTACGGAGTGTGCGCGAGAGGCTCGGCGGTCGCAAGCTCAGCTGTTTGGATGCCTTCTCGGGCTCCGGCATTGTATCCCGCATGCTTAAACAGCACGCCACTGAGCTTTACGTCAATGATTTGGAGGACTACGCCCGCACTATTGCCACCTGCTACCTTGCCAATGCAGAATCGATAGACAAGCGAGAACTCGCTGCACAATTAAGCTACCTGCAACAGCAACTCAGAGAGCTCAGCCCAGGCTTCATAACCGAACTTTACGCCCCGGCGGATGACAACGACATCCGCCCCGGTGAGCGTGCATTCTACACACGGCGCAATGCCATGTATTTGGATTCCGCCTGCCGCGCCATACTTACCTTACCGGCTGATATGCAAGCGTTTTTTTTAGCACCCTTGCTTTGTGAGGCATCAGTACACACCAACACGGCAGGAGTATTCAAGGGCTTTTACAAAAACCGCGACGGCATCGGCCAGTTC
Organism: Akkermansia sp.; assembly: GCA_017555205.1. Classification (GTDB taxonomy): domain Bacteria; phylum Verrucomicrobiota; class Verrucomicrobiia; order Verrucomicrobiales; family Akkermansiaceae; genus Akkermansia. The sequence goes on from JAFZGW010000013.1 coordinate 422,970, forward strand.
GGCGGAGAAGCACGCAATGCCCTGAGCCGAATTCTGACCGACATTGAATTAAAACTGCCGATATTCTCCCGCTACCAAACGGAAAACCACATTTTCCAAGCCCCGGCAAATGAGCTGGTGCAATCCCTACCCGAGCTGGATTTAGCCTATCTCGACCCACCCTACAACCAGCATCCCTACGGCTCGAACTATTTCATGCTCAATCTGGTAGCGAACTATAAGCGACCGGAACAGACGTCAACCGAATCCGGCATTCCCCGAGACTGGAATCGCTCGGCATACAATCGCCCCCAGTCCGCGCAGGCAGAGCTTTTCCAGCTGGTGCAGGACTGCCCGGCTCGGTTCATCCTCATATCGTACAACTCAGAAGGCTTTGTGAAATACGAGAATTTCATAAGCCACCTGCAAAAACTCGGTAAAGTAACGGTGTTGCAAACGGAGTACAACACCTTCCGTGGCTGCCGCAATTTGCGCAACCGCGATATCAAAGTCACCGAATTTCTCTTTCTGCTCGAAAAAAAATAAACTTACACCATGAATATAACCTACACAGGAGTGGTAGCCATGGCCGCCGACCGAGCCATCGGCCTGAATAACACCATGCCATGGCACCTGCCCGGCGACCTCAAAGTATTTAAGGCGCTGACTATGGGGCACCCCATTCTCATGGGGCGCAAAACATGGCAAAGTCTGGGACGCCCCCTGCCCGGTCGTCAGAATATCGTACTAACCCGCGATACTGACTTCGTTGCTCCCGGTGCCACCGTCATCAACGACCTTGCCCAACTCGAGCAACTTGAGTTACAAAACAGAGAAGTTATGGTAATCGGCGGTGCTCAAATATATGAGCTCATGCTACCCCACATGAACAGTATCTATGTATCCGAAGTGCATGGGAAATGGGAGGCGGATACCTATTTTCCGCCATTCCGCGAGCAATTCAGCCACCGCGAACCAAAAGAACAATTCGACGGATTTGATTTAGTGGTTTACAGCCGAGCATAATGCCCCACATGTGTCCCAAAGATTTTCTGAAAGGATAGCAAAACAGCAAAAATCAGGGCAAAGAAAGGCACTGCGTCAAAAAAGTCGCGTGAATGACGGAGATGTTAGCTGCCTGAGTTTGAGCCGTAGGTAATCAACGGAAGGTAAACCTCGAGTTTTGAGTTGGATGCGGACAATCATAGAGTTTATCCCTTCAATTCGTCCCGAGGTCAGCCGATATCGGAAAAAGTTAAGCACCTGCTGTGCATGCCTAGAAAGAGTTTTGGCTAAACGGTTGAATGGCTTTAGAGTTGACGCTTCGGCCAACGCTATCC